>PAPM01000012.1 GCA_002708905.1 Pseudomonadales bacterium
CACTGTCTGGGTGAATGGCGATAATGGCTATATTGCCATGCAGGTCAGTGGGTTAGAAGTGCTTCCGGGGGCCGGTCTCACGGATTCAGGTATAAATCAGGCAAGTACAGGTGTCGGGCTAAGGATGGCCTGACACTTCGTTATCCAGCTGCAACTGTTCACGGACCAGCCGGTCAATCAATTCACGCTGTGCTTCGAAACGCCACGGAATGTCTTTTCTTTCCCGATCATCAAAAAACTTCCAGTCCGCAATTTCCAATCTGTCCACGCTACCGGCGTCATCGATGGACTCAGCTGCACAGCGGTACAGGTGAAATCCATTTTGCAGAGTGAGGATTTTGTGTTTGAGGGAAACCTCAAGACCGGTTTCCTCCCGGGTTTCCCGCTGGGCAGTACAAGCAGCACGCTCACCGGATTCAGCCGTACCACCAGGCAATGACCATTTACCACTCACCCGCTGCTGTACCATCAGCACCTTCTGATCATGAATAATCATGCAACCGGCATTGCCCACGTGAACATCGTCGGGCAATTCACCACAATCCGAAGGCGTGTGCTGACAGGCCACTAAAACAAGGGGAAACAGGGTTGCGAGAAAATACCGGGAATTCATGAATGCAGTGCCGTTGATGAAGAAACCGTATTATCCTGAACCGCAGCCGCGGCTGTCCAGAATTAAAACCGGCTGCTGGCTGCCGAATCCAGATCCAGATTCTGGGGAACGTTTAAATTCCGTATCAGAACCTGACGCACCAGCTCCAATTTTACCGGCTTGGAAAGGTAATCATTCATCCCGGCCGCCAAACACAATTCGCGATCGCCATCCAGCGCATTCGCCGTCATGGCAACAATCGGGATCGTCTTCATCTGTTCAAAATTACGAATATGGCGGGTTGCATCATAACCATCCATTACCGGCATCTGTACATCCATGAAGATGATATCCACTGTCTCACGACTGAGAAATTGGATCGCATCCAGACCATTGCCCGCCAGGTGAACGTGCTTGACACCGAGTTTTTTCAAAATGCCCAAAGCCACCTTCTGGTTCACTTCATTATCCTCCACCACCAGCACACGATAGCGGGACAAATCCGTGGCCATGTACTTGGCTGGCGTCTCGATACCGTTGATCTGGTCGTCTTCCGCAATCATACAGGGAATGGAAAAGCTGAATACACTGCCCTTACCCGGCGTTGAGTCCAGCAGCAATGATCCCCCCATCAGAGTCACCAGTTTGCGGCTGATGCTGAGGCCAAGCCCGGTACCACCGTACTCGCGGGTAGTGGTGCCATCGGCCTGCTGGAAACTGTCGAAGATGGTTTCATGTTTTTCCGCCGCAATACCGATTCCTGTATCCATTACTTTAAAGAGAATTCGTTGTCCCTCGTCATACTCCATCTGCAGCTTCAGAATGACACCGCCCCGCTGGGTAAATTTAATGGCATTACTCAGCAAATTGGTCAGCACCTGCCAAAGTCGGGTGCGGTCCCCGACAATGTGGTCCGGTACGGCAGCATCCACCACCACTTTGATGGTGAGATGCTTGTTCTTCACCTGCTGGCTGTAAAGACTGCACAGGTCCTGAGTCAGCTCGCGCAGGCTGAAAGGCTTCTGCTCCAACTCCAGCTTGCCCGATTCAATCTTCGACAAATCCAGTACGTCATTAATCAGGTCGAGCAGGGTTTTGCCGGAACGGCGGGCAATATCGATGTAGTTACGGTGTACCGCATCCATGTCCGGCGTGTCGATCAATTCCAGCATGCCCAGAATCCCGTTCATGGGCGTACGAATTTCATGGCTCATGTTCGCCAGGAACTTGGAGCGTACCTGCAGTGCCTGTTCCAGTTGCTGATTCACCTGTCCCATTTCGGCCAGATGGTGTTCGTTGACCTTGCTTTCCGCCTCGGCCACTTCCTGCTTCCGCAGCATGTCAAAATGACTGCGTTTAAGCTCATTAATACGCCCCGCCAGGCTCATGGAGAACAACATCAGTTCCGCCGCGGAACCCACCTTCATGGCCAATGGCGCCAGGTAATAAAGCGGCACCAGGTTGAGGGATGACAAGGAAGTAAAAATAACAGATGACAGGAACATGCCCTGACCAAACACAAAATAGGACGCAGCGCGAAAGCCGGTCAAATAACGATAAAGCGCCAGAGGAAACAGTATCAACACCGTCAGCATGACCAGCGAAACATTTATTTTGGCTGCAATCGTGGGTGGGACAAACATTTCCACCCCTAAAGAGACAACAGGCAGCCACATGTAGTAACGCAGGAAACGGTCCAGTCTCGGCAGCTCCTGCCGGGTTTGCAGAAAACTGCGGGTGAACTGGATAAAAGCGACGGCCATTGCAGTGGAACAGAAGTACACTCCCTTGTCGGCAATAAACAGATTGCCCGGAAACAACTGCCCGCTGTATCCATTTAACGACGCAATGAACCCGACCTGCAGAATCACACAGGCCACATACTCGAGATAAATGCGTTCACGAACCACCAGCGTCAACAACAGATTGTACATCATCATGGCAAAAGCAATGCCGTAATAACCGCCATCCAGCCATTCCGCTTTATTATTGAATGCAACCAACCCGGTTTCCGTACTCAAGTAAACCGGCAGCGACAATGAGCTGGTGGACTGCACACGGATGAACAGGGTTTTAACCTGCTGCGGGTCCATCTCCAGGCGGTACAAATAATCCTTCACCGGGTATTGCCGGACCTCCAGCGGACGATGGTCCCCGGCCATCTGGTGATCCACCACCCCGTCTTCATCCAAATGAAAAAAATCCACGTAATCCAGTAGCGGGTAGCGAACCTGCAACGTAAGTGTCGTCGGCTGCCGCAGCTGGTTTCGAATGTCCAGCCGCAACCAATAGGCAGACTCGCTGTAACCGAATTGCAGGGTGTCTCTGCTGGTATAAGAAAAGGCTGATGCAGGCTGGTGCACTATATCTTCAATGCCCCAGCGGCCGGAAGGGTCTTCGATGAAACCAATGTCACTCACCAACCGGCTTGAGAAATCCTGGTGGTCCACGTTGACAAAACGCGGCTCTGACCGATCGGGCGTTACCCTGGCCAGCGAGGGCGACACCGCCCCCAGCATCCATAAGCAGACGAGAACCGTCGACACCCAGTGCCAACGGCAAATTGCATGGGACATTGGTACTCAACTTTCCGATTTAATTCTCTATAAGTTTAGCCAAGTCTGTATCACGGACATTATTTCAATGCTGTAGCTGTTTCCGCACCAATATAAACACCCTGTTTACTGATTATGAAACAATCAGAAATACTCTCCCGATTGGCATTGATCACATTTCCATTACAATTCTATGACTATTACCAAGTGACTAAAAAAGATAGGTATTCTTTTGCACACGTCATCCAATAACGCCATTTCCAACCTGGAAAAGCAGCTGGGCTTCCTTCTGTACCAGCCTTACAAACTGCTGATCTTTTTGCCTATTCTGATCTTCAGCACCAATGTGATTGGGGCCATGGTGGTGGTCTTCATGGCCATCGGCCTGAACTCTCTGGCCCGCCTACTGCCGGTGTTGTGGGCGCGCATCAATGCGCTGGGATCACTGTCCCGGGTAAAGGTAAGGGGCCGGGAGAACGTCAACCCCACACAGTCCTATGTCATTGTTGCCAACCACCGCAGCCATTTTGACATTCTGGCGGTCTACGGCTGGCTGGGCATCGATTTCCGTTGGGTGATGAAACAGGAATTGAGGAAGGTGCCGGCACTGGGCATTGCCTGCGAGAAACTGGGACACGTATTTGTGGATCGCTCCAACCCGCAAAAAGCGAAGGATTCTATCGAAAGAGCGAAAGATGAGATCCGGGACGGCACCTCCATTTTCTTCTTCCCGGAAGGTACCCGCACCGACCGCCGCCAGATGCTGCCTTTCAAGCGGGGTGCATTCAAACTGGCCAAAGAACTGGATCTGCCTATTTTGCCTATCACCATTAATGGCTCAGGAAAAATCCTGCCCACCAAAACCCTGAACCTGATACCGGGCACCGTGGAGCTTGTAATCCACGAGCCCATTGCTTCGACGGATCTGGACGAGCAGGAACTGGCCCAGCTCGCCCGGGATCGAATCGCTACAGTGTTAAAAAGCGCTTAACGCAAATGAGGGCAATTCAGGATGATAAACGTCTGCTTGCCCTCACTGATTTCTGAATCCGGCACCACAGCATTCCCGCCCAGCTCCACTGCGGTATTACGCGCTAACGTCGCCAGTTCTTCCGCCATTTTTTCCTGATTGCGGTTCACAAACCACACTTTGTCCAATACCTGACTGGTGGTACGGCGGATCTGCTCGCACTGTTTGGTTTGGAACGGTTTCAGCAGCAGGATGTCTTCGGCCTTCGGGTCCAGGTCCACCCAGCTGCAGCCACCCAGAACCAGCGCACTCATGGCCGCTACCGTCATTGTCTTTATCGTTTTCATACCACTCCTATTGCCTTACACGATGGTGTATTCAGGGCTCAATCTTAAATCAGCCAATCACAAACCGAAACCACAAGGGTGCGACCCGGTTGCCATTTTTCATCATAATTGCTCATCAACGGAGCGGTTTTTCAACCGGGAATCGCCCTGATTGCTGTGTTTAATGAATCCTGTAACCAACACAGCCCATCAGGAGATGAACATGAACCACATTAAACTGACTTCCGCCATCGCGCTGCTTTCCTCCACTTTGCTGGTCACCGCCTGCAGCAGTCACAAACCCACCCCGGACACCGCCTACACACCCAGTCAGGAACCGGAGGCTTACACACTGCAGGAAACCGTAGACATCACTGCCTCCGACGAACGCATGATGGAAGACGACACCAGCTTGGCGCTGTCCGAACAAAAGTCAGAATACGTAGCCGATCCAATGATCGAACCCATTAACGACTCAGACATCGAAACCCTGCCGGAAATTCCGCAAGAACTGATCGTGGCGACCCAAACCGGGACGAACGACACCGACCTCGCCAACGGCGAAGACACCCGCCCGGCGAAAACCCTGTTCCTGTTCGGCTTCGACCAGAAGAAGCTGGATGACCAGGCAGAAACCCTGCTGCGTGAACACGGCCGCTTCCTGGCATCGCACCCGGAGATGAAGATCAGCATCAATGGTCATGCGGACCCCCAGGGCGATGCCAACTATAACCAGTACCTGGCAAAACAGCGGGCAAACTACGTGGCCGATCTGTTGAAGCAGGAAGGCGTCACGGAAGCACAAATGGACGTGAAAAGCTGGGGCTCCGACGCGCCCTCAGTCTCCGCCACCCATAACCGGGATAACCGCCGGGTGGAGCTGATTTATGATGAGGAGTACCTGGTGAACTACCAGGGTGAATAGCCCTTTTTCCCGCAGCAGAAACGCCTGCCCAACCGGATTCGGTGGGCAGGCTCACCTGCTTTTATGCTATGGTGGAGGTTTATTCAGATAAGAACGCACACTATGAACCAATCCACCGGGAGTTCCCCCATCAGCGTCGACCAGATCAAATCCGGTTTCGCCCAATCCGGTTATATCTGTAACGACGATATTGCCATGACCATGTTCCTGGCTTATCAACTGGAAAAGCCCGTTTTGGTAGAAGGCCCTCCGGGTGTGGGCAAGACCGAGCTGGCCAAAGCCACCGCCCACTATCTCAACTACGAGCTGATTCGCCTGCAATGCTATGAAGGCCTGGATGAAGCCAAAGCGCTCTACGAATGGAAATACGGCAAGCAGCTGCTGTACACCCAGGTATTGAAAGACAAGTTGGGTGATCTGCTGAAGGGCGCCCACGGTTTGGCGGAATCCATTGATCGCCTGCATGAATTCGGCGATATCTTTTACTCAGAACAATTCCTGGAACCACGGCCATTGCTGCAGGCATTACAGGCCGAACAAGGCACCGTGCTGCTGATTGACGAAATCGACAAGGCAGACCATGAATTTGAGTCTTTCCTGCTGGAGATGCTGTCCGATTACCAGATTTCCGTTCCGGAAATCGGCACCATCAAAGCCAAGCGACATCCCATTGTGTTCCTCACCAGTAACAACACCCGGGAACTCAGCGATGCACTCAAGCGTCGCTGCCTGCACCTGTTTATCCCGTTTCCCGATGCCAAACTGGAACGCAACATCATTCAGACCCGGGTTCCCGGCATCAGTGAAAAGCTGCAGGATCAATTAGTCGGCTTCGTGCAGGAAGTCCGCAAGCTGGACTTAAAAAAGCAGCCGGCGATCAGTGAAACCATCGACTGGGCCCGTACTCTGCTGTTACTCCATGCGGAGGCCCTGACCCCGGAACTGGTGGCGAGCACGTTAAACGTATTGTTGAAACACGAAGAAGACATCGGCAACGTGAAAGACGACATGCGCACCCTCTTCAACAAACTGTTCAAGCAGTAAGGTCACCCTATGGATCGGGTGATGGTGGACTTTGTGAAAGCTTTGCGGGGCAACGGGGTGCGTATTGCCACCTCGGAAACCCTGGACGCCATGCATGCCCTGGACTTGGTGGGCTACAGCAATCGTGCGCGCCTGAAAACCGCACTCAGTGCGACTCTGGCAAAATCGGAAGAGGAAAAATCCCGCTTCGATGCGTGCTTTGACCAGTTCTTCCAGTTCAACGACTTTGAACAGTTCGGGCAGGACCAGAAGCCGGAACCACCACCGCCCTCCTTTCTGCAGCAGATGCTGAAAGGGGATAACGCTGCCAATGCAACCGCCGAAGCCCAATCGCCACTGGGCCAGATGCTGATGCAAGGCGACAGCCAGGCCCTTTCTCAGGCGATGGCCCAAGCTGCCAGTGAAGCCAATGTCCGGGACATCCGCGTCATCACCCAAAAAGGCCTGTACGGTCGGCGCATGATGATGGCCATGGGGCTGGAAGCCATGGAGCAGGAAATGTGGGCTGCCGAAGGATCGCAGGAACCACAGCAGCAGGCCCTGGGCCAGCAACTGAGGGAAGCCCGGGAACGGCTGCGGGAAGAAGTAAAACACTATGTGGAGCGCCAGTACCTGCTGCAGGCCAGCGGTGACAGCCGTGCCTTACGGGAATCCGTGATGCGGGAAACCAGTCTGGAGAACCTGCGGGAATTTAAAGATGTGCAGGGCCTGGTGCGCAAGCTGGCCAAACGGTTAGTGGCCACCCCCTCCCGCCGCCGTAAAGTCTATCAACGGGGCAAGCTGGATGTACGCAGTACCATCCGTCACAACATTCCCTACAGCGGCGTACTGCTGGAAACCCATTGGAAAACCAAACGGGTGGACAAACCCAAAGTCACGGCGATCTGCGACGTGAGCGGCTCCGTCAGCCAGTACTCACGCTTTCTGCTGATGTTTTTGTATAGCCTTACTGAAGTGATTTCCAACGTGCGTGCCTTTGCCTTTTCTTCCGATCTGATGGAAGTCACCGAGTGGTTTGAACGGGAGAACCTGGATACGGCCATCGATCTCACACTGAATCGTCTGGGGGGTGGCTCCACCGATTATGGTCGTTCTCTGCAGACCTTTACCGACCTATGTTTGAATCAGGTGGACCACCGCACCACCGTTATCATGCTGGGGGATGCCCGCAACAACTACGGCGATCCCCGTACCGAGCTGCTGCAGGCTATCCACAACCGGGCCCGTCAACTGATCTGGCTGAACCCCGAAAGCCGCCTGCGCTGGGGCAGCGGTGATTCTGAGATGAAACGCTACAAGCCCCATTGTACCTGGGCTGAACCCTGTCAATCCCTCAATCAGCTGGAACGGTTCATTAGCAATCTGCTGCGTTATAGCCAATAATGAAAAGAAATTATCATTAGAAAAACGAGAGTGGTTATGACAGATCATCCAAAGACCCTGCCCGTCCCCCCGGAAGTTCAAAACAGTGATGCCCAGGAACTGGTAAGGGTTTGGGATGTGGATGGCAAACAGCATGTCTCCATCAGCAACGCCCTGGGTGGCTCACCGAAACAATTCGGACAACTGTTGGCGCAGATCGCGCTCTACAGTTCGCAGATCTATGAACAGACGGAAAAGCTGGACCCCAGTGAATGCCTGCGGCAGATTCTCACCGGTTTCAAAGAAGAAGTTGCGAAAGAGGTCACGCGGCCAAAATCGCAAACCCATTAAGCTGATTGGATGTAGCCAAAAAAAAGGGGAAGCACTCGCTTCCCCCTATCACCGGGATAGATAGATGCGTTATCTATCTGTTGATTAAAATAAGCCGACAACGCTTTACGTTCATTGAGTTATATCAACAAACCCTGCACCACTAAATCCCTTTACTGCTGCGAAATACTGCAAATCTACTGCAAGAAAGCGCCGAACAGATTCAGCATCAATATCGCATTCACCATGCCCAACACAGCGCCCATAAACACATCGCTGGGGTAATGTAACCCCAACACCACCCGTGCTAATCCTGTTAACACTGCAAACGGAATCAAAACGACTCCCAACACCGGCACCGCATATACCAGCAATATGCCGAACGCCACTGCGTGCATGGTGTGTCCTGAAGGGAAACTGTAGCTGTCCAGAGTACGGGCACCCTGGCGAATACAACGATGACTGACAAAAGGCCGGGGCCGCATGGATCGCTTCTTGATGAACCTGTAGATATAGACACCCCAGGCCGCCATCAGGATCATCAATGCGGTGATGACAAAACCTTCTGCGCCCATAAAAATGGGAAACAGTACCATCAGGCTGTACCAGAATATCCCGTCACCCAATCGACTGACGGTACTGAAAGCGCGATGCACCTGATTATCACGAATCCAGCGGTTGAGCCGGATACAATAGAGCGCATCCATATGTCCCATTTTCTCAACTACCGCGGCCACAGACTTTTCCATTCTCAACACCTCAATTGGTCTGCGGAATGGCGACCCATTCCTCTACAAGATCGGATTCCCTTATCAACACTTCCTTGTGGTCAGCCCAATGCACCAGCTCAAACTGACCATCATTGGCCTCCACCAGAGCGGTGCAATGTTCAACCCAATCTCCATCATTGCAATAGAGTACGCCGTCAATTCGGCGCATCCCGCTCTGATGAATATGTCCGCAGATAAAACCGTCGTATTTGAGTTCTTGTGCCTGACGCGCGGCGATGGTTTCAAACCGTCGAATGAAGCGGTTGGCTTTGCCGATCCGCTTTTTCAAAAAACCCGCCAATGACCAATAGGGCAGGTTCAGCAAACGTCGCATGCCGTTCAGGATCGTGTTCAATCGCAACAGCAGGGTATGGGAAAAATCCCCTACCACATACCAGAACACACCAGCATGTAACGCACTATCAAATTCGTCCCCATGGCTGACAAAGAAGCGTCGGCCATCGGCACAATAATGTACCCGATTGCGATGAATCTCGATGCCCGCCACCATCTGGCCGCAAAAGCGTCGCATCAACGCATCGTGATTGCCTGGAATGTAGATCACCCTGGTGCCTTCCCGGGCCAGCGCCATCACCTTTTCCACCACCTGTTCGTGCAACGGTGTGAAGTTCACCCGTCGCCGCATGTGCAACAGATCAATGATGTCCCCCACCAGGTACAGATATTCCATCTGACAGGCTTCCAGAAAGTCCAGCAAATACTGTGCCTGACAGGCCGATGTACCCAGATGAACATCGGAAATGAACGCGGATCGGATTTGGGTCTTGATCATATCCAGCCTCCTGTTGGCAAGAAGACTAGGCGGTTTACGGGGCGTTTTTCTGACAGAACAGTGAACAAATCATGACAATGAAGACTGGACGGGCTCGACAAATGGGTGGCGCCCGCCTACCATCCCGAGCATACAAAAACCAAACGGCTGACTCCCTATGAACCTTGCTATTCGATTGATTTTGCTTCCATTAGTGTTTGTGATGACGGCTTGCGCCAGCACCCAGATTGAAGAGGCCTGGACCCTCCCGGGCTATACACCACCGCCCAAAGAGCAGCAGAAAATTCTGGTGGTGGCACTGGCGGCACGGGAAACCGTGCGCAAGGCGTTTGAGGATGCCTTTGTCGCCGAGCTGGAAGCAAAAGGCATGCTGGCAGTGCCGTCCAACCGATGGATAAGCGATGGCACGACGGTAACCCGCGACGTGCTGCGCCCAATCGTTGTGCAGAACGGCATTACAACCGTGCTCATCGGAAGTTTACGGGGCATTGAAAAGTCCGAGACTTACCAGCCACCTCAGCAAGTGGGCCCCGGCGATAATCTCTATCGAAATTTTGATACGTATATGGTGTACAGCAGCAGCGGCCAGCATGTACCCGGCGAATATGTGGAGTTAACCGAATACCTGCTGGAAACCAACTTGTTTAACGTGAAGAACGAAAAGTTGAGTTGGTCGGTCAAAACCCGCACCACCAAACAACCCAGTCTGGAAGACGGTATCAAAAGCATTGTCGCTGCAGTTATCAAACAGGGAACCAAGGATGGCGTTTTCTAGGAACCTGTAGCCGGTAACAACATTGCCCAATAAAAAAGGTGCCAAAAAAAGCACCTTTTTATTGCGTTGAAACCAGTATTACAGCATACCGGAGAGCGCCATGTGGCAGCCGATACTGGCCGCATACCCCAGGGCAATCGCCCAGGTCCACTTCAGATGGCTGAAGAACGTGTACACGCCTTTGGACTGCCCCATCAGCGCCACACCTGCGGCCGATCCCACCGACAGTAAGCTACCGCCCACACCGGCCGTCAACGTCACCAGCAGCCACTGATTCAGGTCCATGGAAGGATCCATTGTCAACACCGCAAACATAACCGGGATGTTATCCACCAGGGCAGACAGCACACCCACAATAATATTGGCCGTAGAAGCACCCCAACCTTCATACATAATATGGGATACCTCAGACAGGTAACCCAGTGTGCCCAGACCACCCACACAGAAGATCACCCCAAAGAAGAACAGCAAAGTGTCCCACTCGGCGCGGGCCACTTTGTTGAAGATATTGAACTCGGCAGGACCTTCAGCAGAATGCTGGGTGATTTTGATGTAGTACGAGAAGATCAGCAGGTAGCCCAGGCCCGTCATCATCCCCAGAAACGGCGGCAGGTGCAGGAACTGTTCAAAACAGACCGCCGTGGCAATCGTACACAGGAACAGCACACAAATCCGGCGGGCACCCCGCTTCATTTGAACGTTCTCTTCAATCGGCGTTGGTGTAATGTTGGGTACCGCGAAGTTCATGATCACCGCAGGTACCAGGAAGTTAACCACAGAGGGAATGAACAGGGAGAAGAAATTCGTAAACTCAGCTTTGCCACTCTGCCACACCATCAGGGTCGTGATATCACCAAAGGGACTGAAGGCGCCACCGGCATTGGCAGCAATAACAATATTGACGAAGGACAGGGAAACAAAGCGTGGGCTATCAGCACCTACCGCCATTACCACCGCCCCCATCAACAGAGCTGTGGTCAGGTTATCCGCCACCGGGGAAATGAAAAACGCCAACCAACCGGTAATCCAGAACAGAGCCCGGAAGCTGAACCCCTTTTGCACCAGAACCGCCCTCAATTTCTCGAAGACGTTACGCTCCGTAAGGGCATTGATGTAGATCATGGCCGTCAACAGGAACAGGAACAGCGCGGCATACTCGTTAACGTTGTGATCCACCGCATGGTCCAGCATTTCCCTGCCACCTTCCACATTGCGGGACACCAGCGCCACCAACACCCAAATCGCCCCGGCGGCCAGAATCACGGGTTTGGACTTCCGCATATGAATAAATTCTTCAGCAATAACAAAGCCATAGGCCAGAACGAATAGCACCACCGCCGTGATCGCCAACGGATCCCCAATCATACCGAGGTTCCCAGCCGCCCACGCAGGCGCTGTTCCCAGCAGGGACAACAACAACACCCATACCCGATTCAGATTCATTTACTTAGTCTCCCATAAAAATTTTGCGCGCTATTGTACCGACTTATACCCGAAAACAGTAATTTCCCTCACAGGAATTTACAAACAGGTGAACCTCAGGCCCTCACAGGGTCCAGGTGGGAAACCGGCGGCGCCGTTCCCGAGCCTTATCCAATACAAGTGTGCGCTCTTCCGTGGTGAACTGACTCCATCCCCGGATCTCCTCCAGGGTACGGCCGCAGCCCAGGCAGACATCCTCTTGGTTGAGACAGCAATTGCGAACACAGGGGGACTGTGTCGAGGGAGGGGTAAACCGGGTTGGTTTGGAGTGGGACATGGACCACCGCTTGTTCGTCAGCTTGCTTTTCAGTATAGCCGGAAGATGTGACCTGCCCCACGATAGTGGGCCTGATAGTGGGCCTGACGCCAGACCTAATGTATCCAGACTTCCACCCGGCGGTTGCGATCTGCGTTCAGGCTACCGGGATCAGACACGGAGACGGCGTTTCCCGCCAGGGCGGAGACGCGGTTACGAATGCCTTCAGCCCGCAATGCCCAGCGGACATTTTGGGCCCGCAGGCGCGACAGGGAAGCTTGGCCGCTACCGGCCAGGGGATTGGAAAATCCCACCAGGGTGATGCTGCTTTCAGAATGCTTCGGCTGTGCCAGAAAATGAGCAAGCCGCTCGACATCCAGCTTCGACTTGTTATCCAGGGCGGACGAGCCATCCTGGAAGCGGATATTGAGGTTCATGCGCTCAAGTCCGGCCAGACGCCCATCTTCGGAATGCATGGGGAGCGCGTACAGCGCCTGGGCCACATACCCACTTTGGGATACCACCGCCTGCCCCTCATTGCTGTGTACAAAGGCCAGGAAGTCACTCACCACCGCTTTGACGGCTTTGCCGCTGGCAGAGTAGAAGTACAGTCGGCGGGAGAGCGGGTAATCCTCCGTGGCTACGGTCATCTCGCTCGGTGCCAATGCCACCGCCACGCCATCGGACACGGCCACGGCCTTCGCTCCACCTATGCTGGGCAGGGCAACAAATCCGATCGCATCGACATCAGACTGTACCACGGCGGACAAATCATCGTTGGATTCGTAGCGTTTTGCTTTGGCGCTCAGTTTAACGCCATTTAACACCAAGCGCTTGAAGGTATCAAAGGTGCCGGAGTTGTCGTCCCGGGCATGGAGCTTGATGGCGGCGGAGCGCCCCCCGACGGAAGACCAGTGGGTAATTTTGCCTGCAAAAATATCCCGAATGGAATCCAGCGACAACTTGGAGATGGGATTGCTGTGATGCACGATCACCGCCAATCCATCAATAGCAATAACGTGTTCATTATCCAACTCGCGCATATCGCCCAGCGCGGACAATGCCGCCACTTCAGAATCCTTAATAGGCCGGGAGGACGCCCCCAGGTCAGCACTGCCATCCTGCAGTGCCCTGAATCCGGTACTGGAGCCGTGGGCCTCCACCGGTACGGCAACCACAGCATTGCGCGTCCCGAACATCCCCCGGGCAATCACCTTACGGCTATGGGTGGAACCATTCTCAACGACCTGCACATCACTGAAACCTTCCGCCTGGAGAAAGGCACGGATAAGTGACGGGGCCAGTTTCTCGCCAACCGTATTGGAACCAACCACCCTGAACAGGGTTATCTCTGATTGGGTCAACGCAGCCTGCTCCAACTCTGATTTCCACACAGACGCGGCGCTCACCGGTGCACTCTGTACACTCAGAAAAAAAATCACACTACACAGCAGCACACTACACAGAAAGGCAGATCCATTGCCATCACGATACTTCACCATAACAACCTCTCGAGCAGCATGCATCGACGCCAACACCTGAAGGCCCGATGCGAAGGAAGAGTCCCCTTTAAGGCGGCGGATTATAGAGATTGAATTGGGATCTGGCGAGTGGCGTTAATGAAACTTATACAAGAATATCAATCGCTAACGAATTATTTTCATTACATCTGGGCCGACAACAGCTGAAAATCATCCGCGTAGCTGCGCATTTTTTTTACCATATGATTGCGCTGCTTTTGGGTGAGAGTCTGGTCGAGCTCAAGATACAGTTTCACTGCCAGCTCACTGTTAACAGCAAGTTTGCGTTTGAGTTCTTCACTGCGGCCGAAATCAGGATTGGAGATTAATTTTTTGAAAGCGGTTTCATATGCTTCTCGATCAGAGCGTAACGCCAGCACCCGCCTGAACTCATCCTGCCATGCCAACCGGGCAGCTTCAATTTCCGGCCCCATCAACTCAAACTGATTCACCCACTCACCAATTTGCGTCACCTGTTCGGCGGACAAACGTCCGGTCCAGCGCTCTGCATATTTAATCACTTCCTTGTAGCGCTGCTTTTTCTGTTTATCCGCACTGACTTCAATATATTCACGTCTATATTCTTTGTTATCCTGCTCAAGCCGCTGGAACAACTGCTCGATCTGGTCGTCACTGGCGGTCTCCAACAAATCGATCAAGTCATTCAACATGCGGTCCATCAGCGCCTGAGCAAATTCTTCAGTCTGATCTTCGATGCGCGCGATATCATCGTGGGTCAAGCCCTTTTCCGCGCGATCGGCCACCTGATGCAAAAACGCGGAATAACGGGGTAACTGATCCGTCCGATGCCATGCAAGATAAGACTGGAGACGTTCTTCGAACAGTGCCTCCTGATCCCGTTCCAGCTCGACGTAATCTTCCAGATACCAGGGAATCAACCAGTCCAGCTGGTTATAAACGAAACGCACTCCGCACCCGCTCAGCAGCACGCTGCACAGGACCACCAAGCTGAAGCGGAGCAAACGAGACTTCATAATAAAGCGTTACCGTTACGAAATGATTAATTAATGGAAGCACCCACCCCTTTGCCAAAAGGATGGCTTTTTACATATGCCATAACTTCCATGACAGCATCATTATGCTTTCGTTCCAGCGCCCACATTTCCTGTTCGTACTTGCGTTGTTGTTTGCGCTCCAGCGCTTTCCAACTAGTGTGGGTGGGAATATGACGGGTGGCATTGTAAACCTCGAATAACACAGAAAATCGATGCTTGGTATCACAGTCCAGAGGCAGATTGTCCAGCAATACCGCCATACGGATACAGCCTTCCGTGATAGGGCACTGATCGTCCAGAACTGCTGCGGCAATAACATTCAGACTTTCATGGATGTAGTCCAGGCGATCCAATTCATTCTGAGCACGCTGCTGCTCCAATTGCTCCTGCATCTGTGCCTGTTGCCGCCCAATACGCCAGACCTTCCACCACAACCAGGCGGCCACCCCTGCCAATGTGAGGACCACCAGAGAGAGTACTGCAAATAACCACGCCATTGATTTACCTACAAGAATTCTGAAGGGAGATCATTATAACACGGGGCTTACCTACAGGTATTAGTGCAAGAATTAGTAAAGGTATTAATACGGGTATCAGGCCCCGGGATTGGCCAACCCAGGCCTGACCGACTGCAGGAAATGCTCGGTTTCCAGCAACGGCATGGGGGTTTGCAGAAAGAAACCCTGTAATCCGTGACAGCCCATGGCCACCAGACGATCCATCTGCTCCCGGGTCTCCACACCTTCCGCCACCACCTGCATGGACAGAGACTGGCCCATGTTGATAATGGTCTGGACGATAGCCATGGCCGCAGGGTTGGCCTGCATATTCCAGACAAAACTGCGATCGATTTTCAATTGGTCCACCGGCAGTCCCTGCAAATAGGACAACGAGGAATAACCGATCCCAAAATCGTCCAGGGACACTCTGATCCCGCGGGCGCGCAGCCGCTCCAGCTGTTTACTGGTGCGTTCCACATTAGCAATCAAGGCGTTTTCCGTGATCTCAATTTTCAACAGATCGTTGCTCAGATTCAGCTCGTCCAGACGCTTGATCAAATGCAGAGAAAACCGCTCCCGCAGCAATTGGTAAGGACTGATGTTCACGGCGACCCCTTCAAAGGAGTCCGGTAAGCCCAGCCGTTCCCACCGCTGCACATTCTCCGCCACCGTCTCGATCACCCAATCCCCCAATTCGTGGATCAGGCCGCATTCCTCCGCCACATTGATAAACAGGTCAGGAGGAATCATCTCTCCGTTGTGGCGCCAGCGGGACAGGGCTTCCATGCTTAATAGCTGCTGGTTCGGCGCGAAAATAGGTTGGTAATACACTTCCAGTTGCTGATGCCTTAACGCATGGCGCAGGGCCATTTGCAGGGTGAAGCGTTGTTCCGCCTGTCGTTGCATCTCGCTGGAAAAGAAAGACACCCGATTGGCGGACTGCAGGCGCGCCTGCTCAAATGCCGTCTCCCCCTGACGCAGCACTTCCAGGCTGCTGGTCTGGTGCAGGGGAAACAGCACCATTCCCACGGTCACTTCGGTATGCACAATCTTACCGTCGATTTCAAACGGTCGGGACAGGGCACGCTGGATTTGATCGGCCACACCGCGGCAATGGTCGGCAGCCAGACTGCGGTCATTGGTCAGTTCCGACAACACCAGGGCATAGTCATCGCCACCCAGGGACGCCAGGCTGTCTTCCCGCCGTTTGATTCGCATCAAGCGCTGCGCCACCATACGCAGTAACTGGTCGCCCACATCATAGCCCAGCGTATCATTGATCGCCTTGAAACTATCCAGGTCCACATACAGGAATGCGCTGAAATAACCGTGCTTAACCGCACGGGCCATTTCCTGCTCCAATATCTGCAACAGCATTTTTCGGTTCGGCAGCTCGGTCGCACTGTCCAGGAATTCGAAGCGATGCAGGGTATTTGCCTGCTCCAGGCGGATCTGCTCCAGCAGGCGTTTCTGGCCTATCAACCCCCGCACCCGGGCGATCAGTTCATCCTGCAATACCGGCTTGCAGATGTAATCATTGGCACCGCGGTTCAATAACTCGATGCGGCGGGAAGGTTCGTCGTATGCGCTCACCGCCAGAATCGGAACGTCACCGTGATCCCCGCATTGGCGCCGGACATTGTTTACCAGCCGAATGCCACTCATGTCACCGGTGAGCACCACGTCCACAATCAGCAGATCGTAGGTGTTTTCCTTGAACAGTTCCCAGCCTTCCTCAGCGCTGGCCACGCACATTACATCCAGCCCCACCCCTTTTAATATGTGGCTGATGGCCTGTTGCTGCACCAGGGAGTCTTCCACATACAACACGCTGCCGATAAGGGGCTCATAACGGCTGTTGTAGCGTCGGACGAAAGTGATCAACTCTTCCAGATCACTGCGATGAAAGACTTCGGTGGCGCCGGCTTTAAGCACTTCAGTCAGCGCCTGCTCGTTATACTCGGAGGTAAACAGGACCACGGGCGTGTGTTGATAGGTGGGGATTTTGCGAAGCTCTTTGATGAAGTGGGTGGCCTGCATGTCTTCGGGGAACATGGACACACAGACAAAATCGAATGCAAGCTGGCGGGCGGCCTCCAGTCCATTTTCACCCTTGGGCAAACAATGGCAATGCAAACCTTCCAACACCAGTTGTTGTTCGAGAATGGAACGGAATGTTTTGTTTCCTTCCACACAGAGAATGCGCATTCAATCCCTCGAAACGAATGTGGCGACAGAATCCTTCCATCGACAGACGGTGGTCCGCACAATATGAGTTCCCACATACACAGGCGGCCTTATTCCAATCATAGAACTCTGTTAAGGGTTATTCCACCACAGTGAGTAAGACTTTGGTCTTCTCTCCGGGAGCGGCGCCCCTCAGGGAAGGAGGTAGGACTGATCAAAAAACACACTAATGTTGACCGTAAAGCAGATCCACAGTCACCGCCGCCAGGGCAATGAACGCAATGATTCCCACCATCGCCCCCAGAAAACGCTTCACTTCCACCGGTATCCGTTGCCGCTTTTCCATTTAGGTACTGATCCTCATCATTTTTGGTATTTTTACTGATTTGAAAACCATACTGTGCCGTTTTCGCTTTCCAAGAGCCACCTTAAACTAGCCTATGTAACCGCCTCACTCAATGACATAAGACCCGGGCTGCTTATGAAAAAGGTTAATCTGTTTTCCGCTGTTAGCCATTACCGGCTGGACAACCACCCTCACATCCAGCTGTTACTGCAAGGCCACCCCACCGGTCGCCATCTCAAGGGGCGTGAACTGATGGACCAGTATGCCTCAGGCCAACGTTACGTCCTCATTACCAGCGATGACAACCCCTTTGATGAGGTCTTGCACATTTACCTGCTGGATCTTGAGTTGAATATTCTGGACGAAATGGATCTGTCGCAACCCTATACCCCGGGAATCTATCAACCCCAGCATCACTATGGCGAGCGCCTGGAATTTACGTTCTTTCCGGAAGGGCTGTGGTGCCTGGAGGTACGGGAACAACCTAAGCGCAAACCCCTGAACTACGATCACTACCCGGTCCGTCGCCCGATCAAACTATGGGGTCAGCAATACCTGCAGCTGCATCGGGAACAGATTCAGGTGGCCTGAGCCAGTGCGGCTCGATAAAGCTCGGCCATGGGCTGGTCGAAGCAGACAAAAATCACACGTTTGAACATCAGATAGGTTTCCAGGCATCGCTCCACCTCATCGACGGCAATCGCCACGGCCTGTTCCTTGGGGTAACCGTAAACACCACAACTAATGGCCGGAAACGCTATGCTGCGAAAGCCTTCCCGCACAGCCAAAGTCATGACTTCTGAATAGCAGGACCGTAACTTTCCCGGCTCCCCTTGATCACCGCCCTGCCAGACCGGCCCGACGGTATGAATGATGGCTTTGGCTGGCAGCCTGAAGCCGGGTGTCATGACGGCATGACCGGTGGCACAGCCGCCTATTTTGCGGCAGGCTGCCTGCAATTCCTCAGCGCCGGCGGCTCGATGAATAGCACCGTCCACGCCACCACCACCCGCCAGTTGCGTATTGGCCGCATTGACGATGGCATCCACCTTCAGCGTTGTGATATCCCCGACCCACACTTGAATTCGGTCATCCATGACGTTATCAGTCTCTTTCAGCAATTGCGGCCGTTACACCATCGACATGAGCAGAAAGCCCATCACACCCAACACCACCAGCGTCAGGCCCACCATCAGGTAAGGCGTCCAATCACGTTTCGGCGCAACCGGCTTAAGAGGCTGTTCCGGAGTAGCTTCCTCCGCTGACGGCGGCCGTTGTAGCAGAGTATCTATATCCTGATCGATGCACTGTTTCATAATATCCCGGCGACGCCGTCGATACTCAATTTTATTGAAGGCACCATCACAATATTGCCGCGCCACCAATCGCATTTCCGCCGCCAATTGCTTTTCTTTTTCCGGCGTCATCATTGCATTTTCACCGCAATCACCGTGACATTGTCACGGGCCCCGGCCTGCAAGGACCGCTCAATCAGATTATGTGTGGCGGACTCGACGTTGCCGCCACTGAGATGCTGGGCAATCTCCGACTCTTCCAGGGCACCATAAAGCCCGTCACTGCACAGGAGATAGAGATCACCGGGACGCAGTTCCACCAGCGTCACGTCCACGTACAGGGTTTCACTGGCACCCACCGCCCTGGTAATCACATTGGACGCCGGATGGTTTACGGCTTCCTCCTGCGAGATCATCCCCCTGGACAGCATTTCGTTAACCTGGCTGTGATCGTCGGAAACCTGTTCCAACGTATTGTTCCGGTAGCGGTACAAACGGGAGTCTCCGGCCCAGAGACAGACGCCAACGCTTTCGCGCACAAAGAAAGAGACCACGGTACTGCCCATGGTGCGGCCTTCACAGTGGGTACGGGAATAGGTACGGATTTTATGGTGAACTTCCAGGAGGGTGTCTTCGATACTGTCCACCACGTCGGATAACGGCTGGCTCACGTCCACCGCACCCAGGGAGGAAGTGATCATTTCACTGGCAATCTCACCGGCTTCATGCCCGCCCATGCCATCGGCCACCACCCACAAACCATCATTATTGCGATTGAGGAAAGCATCCTCATTCATATTTCGAACGGCGCCGCAGTGGGTTGCCGCGCTACTTAGCCAATGAGTCTGCACCATGCAGTTTCTTACTCGTTCTGAATGTCGTGTGTATTGTTACAGTTGTTTGGAGAAAAGGCCAATGGTGAGATCACATCCAACGGCGTGCTCCATCCGCGTTGTGACCAATCCCCCCCTAATAGAGAAGTGTAGCATTGTGGTGACGGCAAATAACCACTGATGAGGTGAACCGGGGAGACTCTTTCCGAGCCGGCGCTGCTCCACAGGCTGTAAGCTGGGAAACGCTGCAGCAGCAGTTCATGCAGTAAATGCGGGTAGGCATGCACGGGGTTCAGGTCATGCCGCTGAAACAGTGCCAGCGGTCGCCCCACTTCCCACTTGGCCGCCGACAATGAGCGTACAGACTCCAGCGGGGACAGCCCTCCCAGTTGGCGTTCCAGTTCCGTTAGCGGAAGATTGTCCTGCAATACCCCTAGCGCCAGTGTTTCCAGCTGTTCGAACCAGGGGGAGGATTCAATCAGCGGGGCCGTCGGCAATGCATCTGCCGGTAAGGCCTGGGCCAAAACCAAAGGATAATAGCGACCCACCTTATCCACGCTGGGGACCATCACTCCAGCCCAAAGCTGTGGGTCCACAATTTGGCTGCTGAACACAAAGCGCCACACGGGACTGGTCAGATAAATCTCCAGCCAACGATTGCCCAGTGCTTCCTGAGACGCCAACAAACTGCGCTGCACCCAGTCATCCCACCCGGCAACAAAAGACATGGGCAAATGGCGGGTGACAAAATCCGCTTGCTGGGGCAATTTACCATGCAAACCCACTGAATTCCGATCGCTCATGGGCTACCATTCCTCAACCGTTGAAAGTACACATCTGATTTATCAATACTTAGACCTGCCAATTACATAGACATGCCCTGGATAAACAGCGTCGAAAAAACAGCCAGCATTCCGGTTGCGGACATTCCGGTAAAAATCGGGCAGCTTACCCTGGTGCTGATGCTGTGGTTGACCAGTGCCTGTTCCGGGTATCAGGGTCTTATGGATTCCGCTGGCCTTACTAACCAGGTTGTAGCCGGCACCGTCTACCGACATCGCATTATGATCAATGGCACAGGACAAGCCACGCCCTTGGCCGCACACTGGCATGTATATATTGAGGGAGACGGTCGCGCTGTTACGGCCCTCGGCCGGCCCAGTCTGGACCCGACGCCAAAAACCCCGCTGCTGCTGGCGATGATGACCCAGGACCCCATGCCGGCCCTCTATCTCGGCCGCCCCTGCTACTACCATACTGAAGACCCTAACTGCAGCCCTTACCATTGGACCCTGGCCCGCTATAGCCGGAACACCGTTGACAGCATGGCTGCCGCCCTGCAAGGCTCTCTCCCGGATGCCGCCACCATTACCCTGATCGGTCACAGCGGCGGCGGAACTCTGGCGGTTTTACTGGCAAAAAAACTAAATAACGTAAACACTGTAGTGACCCTGGCGGGCAACCTTCAGGTGGCCAAATGGACGCAATACCACCATTACAGCCCCCTTGTGGCGTCGTTAGACCCTGCCGCCGAGCCCCCGCTTCCGGATTGCATTAACCAATATCATTTTGCCGGCGCGCAGGACGAGGAAATACTGTCTGCCTGGATTGAGGAATATGCCCAACGGCAACCCAGTTCACACTTTGAGCTTGTTGCAGGCACCGATCATCGTACCGGTTGGCCCCTATGGTGGACACTGGTCAAATTAGAACCAACTATTAAGACTCAGCGCTGTGACAAAATAACGAGCTAGTGCTCGGCCCCTGAGGGTATACTCATTCATATAACGGATTCATTTGAGGTGAAAAATGCGTGCTCCTAAAGGATTTCAGTTGACCGCCCGCGGTGTCTGCATAGGCTTTTTTTCGGTAATTCTGGCGGCCTGTGCCAGCTCCCCCAGTCAGGTTCCCACGGGGGCGGCGACGGAAACCAAGAACGCCGATGACCTCCTGATTATCGATTGCCTGTTGCCCGGCCAGGTGAAAAAGCTAGGTAGCCAAACCACCTTCCTCACCGCCCGCCGCCCCATCAAAACCACGGCTACCGATTGCGAAATCCGCGGCGGTGAATACGTGGCCTTTGACCGGGCTGACTACGCTACGGCATTGAAAATCTGGTTGCCGGTGGCGCAATCCGGTGATGCGGAAGCCCAAACCTATGTCGGCGAAATCTACGAAAAGGGCCTGGGTTTGAAACCGGACTATCAAGCCGCCTCCATCTGGTACGGCAAAGCCGCCCAGCAGAATTTTTCCCGCGCGCTGATCAATCTGGGCAACCTCTACGAAAAAGGCCTGGGAGTAGCCCAGGACAAGGCCATGGCGCTGAACCTCTACCGCCAGGCTGCGGGCTTAAAGAGCGACGACCTGTTGTATGCCTCCACCGTGGAGGTGCGTGCCGTTGACCAGAAAGAACTGATCCGGTTGAAAGACGAAGTCGCCTTCAAGAGCCAACAGCTGCAAGCCGCAGAGGGCAAGTTAGCCAACCTGCAACAGGAACTGGGGCAACGCAAACAGGCGTTGGCCGCGGCCGAGAAGAACCAGAAAAGTGCTGAACTGGCCCTGTTTGCCCAGGAATCCAAAGCCATCCATGAACAAAGTCAGGCACTGATCAAACAGCTGCGCTCCGAACTGGAAAGCGCCAAGCAGGAAGTCACCAGCCAGCAGCAACAACTGGCGCAGGCCAACCAACAGCTGCAGCAAATCAACAGCGAAGTCAGCACCACCAACAGCAGTATCCTGCAATCGGAAACACTGATTGCCAGCGCCGACAGCATGCCGGTCATCGAAATCATTGACCCCCCCATGACGCTGATGCGCGGGCTGCCCACTATTCCGGTGAAAGCCTCCATCAAAGAGAAGGAGATCGTCGGCAAGATCAAAGCCCCGCAAGGGCTGAAGAGCTTCAAGGTCAATGGCAAGGAACAGACCATAGATGAGTACAACCTGTTCTGGGTAAATGTACCTATAGATGGCAGCCGCAAGACCATCAAGCTGGAAGCCATCGACGCCCAGAATAACAAGGTGGCCTTTAATTTCAGCGTGGTACCGGATCAAAAATCCACTGCAGTGGCAAGCTCATCCGGTGAGGCTGCTGAACCTACGCCGCTGGCGGTGAAATCCGGTATTAATCTGGGAAGCTACCACGCCCTGGTCATTGGCAATAACGAATACCGCAATTCCCCGGCCCTGAAAACCGCCGTCAATGACGCGACGGAAACCGCCGAGCTGCTGCAGAAAAAGTTTGGTTTCAAAACCACGGTATTGAAGAACGCCACCCGCTACGAAATTCTGGCAGCCCTGAACGAATTGCGGGAAACCCTCACGGAACAGGACAATCTTTTGATCTACTATGCCGGTCACGGCGAGCTGGACGACAAAACTGAAAAAGGCTTCTGGCTGCCGGTGGATGCGGAACAAGGCAATCCCCGTAACTGGATTTCCAACGCCGCCATTTCCGACATCTTGAACACACTCAAGGCCAAACACGTGATGGTGGTGGCCGACTCCTGCTATGCCGGCACCCTGTCGGTTGCCGCTATGCCCCGAGTAGATGAATCCATGCCGGAGGATCTGCAAAAAGAATGGATCATGGCCATGTCCCAGGCCCGCGCCCGCACCGTGCTGACCTCCGGTGGAATTGCTCCGGTACTGGACGGCGGCGGTGACGGCCACTCGGTATTCTCCCGCGCCTTTATCGAAACCCTGCGCAGCAGTAACGGTATTATTGAAGGCCACTCCATCTATCGTGAAGTGCTGAGCCGGGTACAATCCAAAGCCCAGGCGTTGAATGTACTGCAGGTTCCGGAATACGCGCCGGCCCGCTATGCCGGTCATGAAGCCGGAGAGTTCTTCTTCAGTTCCGGTACCACTATCTAACAGGACTAACACACCCTCATGTCCAGCCGCGTTCTTTCCGCCTACTTTGACGACTTTCGCAAAGGCAAACGGCAACGGGAAGAACTGCGGCTGTTTATGGAAGACGCCATTCGCAAGGAGCCCATGCGACGGGGCCATTTCATGGCTTGGCTGGATCAGGCACAATACGAGCACCCGATTCCGGTAACGGAGTTTCTCCTGCTCAGAAAAGAAATTGAGGCCAGCTTGGATAACGACGATCAAACCCGCATTGCCCTCCCCAAAGGACCTGTCAAAACCAGCCCTGACGCAGAAACTCTGGTAGCCGGCAACGAAGAGGAAACACTGGTCGCCCCCGGCGAGAAAGACGAAGACGCCACTGAAGTCTCCAGCGGCAGCCAACCCAGTGATATGGCCCGCCTGCACGCCGCCGCCACCATGATCGCCAAGCCGGAAGAACTTCATAAGCAGGAGGATGAAAAGCCGGATAACAAGCGGAAGGCGTTGGAACAAACTGAAGCACAGGATGACGCCACCATCGTCAGCACCACCCATGCCTCCATGGTAGCAACACAGCGCTCAGCGAATCCGCAACCGGAGGAACGCAGGCATTCTGAAACCGCACAAGCCAAACCAGAACCCACTGAAAAGCAAGACAAGGCTGCATTGCCGGTCTGGCTTTGGCTGTCAGCAGGAATACTTGTGATTGCACTGGGTTTCGGGTATTGGGCCATACGCCCCGCATCCAACGTCATTGTCGTGGAACCGGTGCCACCTTCAGAAGCAGTTAACTCGGTGGAAGCACTGGCCAGGGAGCTGGTGGATAAAAGTGAGGTGGTTGATAAAAGACAGCTGGTAGGCGAAGCGGATATTTCCGCAGACAGCGACGGCGCTGCTCCCGTTGCCGCAGCACCCGTTGCCGACAGTGCACCGGCTAAGCCGATTGAACCACTCCCGGCCGACCTCAGCCCCCAGCAGGCCATTGCAACACTGCTGCAACGGGTCAGTGCAGGCGAGCTGTTGCCACTGGAACAAACCGGCAATGCGCAGGAAGTGATGGACTATATGCTGGCTCATTACCCCGAAGCGCCGGAGTCACTGGAAGCCAGGCAGATATTAAAAGACGCCTATCTGGCTGCCAGTAAGCGCGCCCAGGGACAGGGAGAATGGGACCAATCCCAGATATTACTGGATGCCGCCTTCAACGTATTGAGTGCTACTGCTCATTAACCCGGTTACGCAGCAACATGATGCGGTCGTCGTTGGGGAACAGGCGCTCCGCCAACTCCAAATGCTTCTCCACATCGTCCCGCCGGCCTTCCAGTGCCAGTAACTGGGCGCGTTTGAAAAAGCGGTTCTTCACCCGGTTGATACCTTCCAGGGCTTCACTGTTTTGCGGGTCCACCTGCAGGACAAGCTGATACGCTTCGAAGGCATTACTGCCCTGCGGTGACACCAGCCGCCCCACTTTGAAATGGGCCTCCGCCACATTGATTAACCGCTCAAGCTTGGCCCGCTCCTCGGCCGATAGCTTGCCGTCGCTGGTTTCCGTAGCCGGTTGTGCGTATTGCTGATCCCGCTGGGTCTTGAACCACATGCCCGCACCGGTGGCCAGGGCCAATACCACAACGGCCACCACGGCCATCAGCACCAGGTTGTTACTCTTGCCAGCCTTTGTTGGCGCCACCGCTTTCTGCAATTCATCCCGGAACGCCGCGGCAGTCTGATAACGGTGCGACACATCCTTGGCCAGCGCCTTTTTGACGATGCCGTCAAAGGCCTTGGGTACAGACTGATTCTTGGCAGTGGGCCGATCCGGCTCTTCCGACAACACGCTGTGCATGATGGCGTGGGTGTTGTCACCGGCAAAAGGCTTCTTGCCCACCAGCAATTCGTACAGCACCACTCCGGTGGAGAACAGGTCACTGCGGGCATCCACCGGTTGCCCCTTGCACTGCTCGGGAGACATGTAGGATGGGGTTCCCAGCACACTGCCCATCTGGGTCAATTCCGCATTGTCCACCCGGGCGATACCGAAGTCCGCCAGCTTGATCTGACCGTTGTGAGTGATGAAGACATTGGCCGGCTTGATATCCCGGTGAACTATGCCCAGCTTATGGGTGTAGTCCAGGGCGCTCAAGATGGCTCCGACAATATGCACCGCTTCTTCCGGGCTGTATTTGCGGCCATCCTTGAGCAGGGTTTTCAGGTCGTGGCCCTCAACGTATTCCATGACGAAATACGGCGTGCCCTTGTCCTGGTCAAACTCATAGATGGACACAATATTGGCATGATTGAGACGCCCTACCGCCTGGGCCTCATTGCGGAATCGATCCAGCAGTTCACGCCCCATCTCCGTATCCAAAAGGGAGGCATGAATGGTTTTGATGGCCACTGGTCGGGCAATGTTGGGGTCAAATCCCTTATAAACCACCCCCATGGCACCTTTGCCAAGCAATCCCTGGATTTGGTATTTGCCGAGTGTCTGGGGTTGACTCATTTGGGTGGTGTCCTGATCAGTCTGCGTTGGAATATTTAATTAAGCGTAGCAAGGCTCACACACAAAGGGGCCATTTCTGGCCCCTAATGTTCTGAAACTGTGAGGATTATAGCCTCTTAGCCTTTCAATTCGTAGACGTGATAGGCTTCGGGAAGATATTGATCAATGGTGGTACCCAGATAACTGGCGTTGTTGGGGATTCCGTCACCGGTGAAGAACACACGAAACTGTCGTGGGGTCTTGGGGGCGTTCAAATCGGCTGGAACTTCAGCCCACATAAAGATGGCGCGACGGGGCATCAGATATTCAACGTGAATAATATTGGAATTCTCCGGTAACTCGATGGTCTGGGTTTCCTTGGAGATGGCTACTTCAAATTTATGAATGGTTCTCATGTAATACTCTCAGTTGGAACGCGATCGACTTCGACGATTATCTCGCCCAATGATTGCCAATACGATGATCAACGTCAAACGATTTTCAGGAGAGTAGCCCATAGAGGGTATAAAGTACGATCCAGGATCCCAACCCCATCAACAGGCAAGGGCCCAGATTGGTCTCAACGGTAGAGGTATCTTTCAGATTACTTTCTAACAGGTCTTTGCGCACAGCAACATTTCCTTTGTTCTTGGCTATTCGGCTGTAGACGTCTGTCATAAAAGTAGTTGATGAATCATCGTTTCGCACGTTTTAAGCCCTGCTTTTACGCGGATTTTCTGATTTAATCTTCTATCAGATCTGTATAACAACAATATGACAATTCATAACAATAAAGGGGGACGAGCATGTCAGGGGAGAACGGGGCATGACGGCGTGGAAGGCTCGGGTGGAGATCTGGTTCGGCAAACTGGGCGATCTGCTCTATGACCACCCCCTGAAGGGGTTGACTCTCCTCCTGCTATTGATCTGCTTACTGGGCACCCAACTTCGCCATATCTATTTCGATACGTCCACTGAAGGCTTCCTCTCCCCAAATCATCCGGCCATTCTCGATTATGATCGCTTCCGTGAGGAATTCGGCCGCGACGAGCTGGTGATTGTGGGCGCGGCCGCGGATGCTGTCCTCACCGCGGAATTTGCTACCCAATTCCAAAGCCTTTACCAGGACATCGATAGCGGCCTCGATAACACCGAGGCAGTGGACTCCCTGATCAATGCCCGTTATGTGTTTGGTGAGGATGATGAGCTGATCGTGCAGGATCTGTTTGAACCCTGGCCTGAGAAGACGGAGGATTTCCGGGAAATCCTCCGTCGTATGGATAGCAACAACCTGTACCGGGGACTCTTTGTCAGTCGCGACCTGACCATGGCGACCATTATTATCCGCTTGCATTACCTCCAGCCGGATGAGTCCCTGACCGCCGGCCAGGCCAAGGCCCTGGCGGACGCGCAAACTGCAAAGCTGCTGACGGATCTTAACGCCATTCTCGACCAGCACCGAGCCCGGGGCATGACCCTCTATGTGGCCGGCTCCCCGGTGGTCACCGACCTGCTGCAACAGAGTATGCTGCGGGATATGCGGGTCTTTTCCCTCTGGGTGATCGTCGCCATTGCAGTACTGCTGATGATCCTGTTCCGCCGTATCAGTGGCGTAACACTACCTCTGATGGTGGTCGTGCTCAGCGTGGTGTTCACCATCAGCCTGATGGGGTTGTTCCGGCAGCCGCTGCAATTGCCCACCGCCATGCTGCCCACCTTCCTGATCGTGGTGGGGATCGGTGACTCCATCCATTTTCTCAGCCTGTTCTTTACCGAATTCAATGAAACCGGGGACAAACGCAGGTCCATCATCCGGGCATTGGAACATGCGGGCTTGGCCATGTTTCTCACCAGTTTGACCACGGCGGCAGGGATGGCATCCTTTGCCAATGCGGACCTGCTGCCCATTTCCAATCTGGGGGTATTCACTGCGGTGGGGGTCATGAGTGCGTTTCTGGTTACCATCATCGTGCTGCCTGCAGGGCTGCGGCTGCTGCCCATCAAACCCAAGTCCCAGGGTCATTCGCCGCACACCTCCCCAATGCTGGACCGACTGATTGACGCTGCCACCCACTTCAGCTTCCACTACCCGAAAACCGTGGTATTCGTCAGCGTGGCACTGCTGGCCGCCTCCCTGAGCCTGGCCACCCAGATGGAGTTCAGCCACAACCCGCTGAAGTGGCTGCCGGATGACATGCCGCAGAAGCAAAGCATTGTGGCCATCGATGGCGAGCTGGGGGGCAGTATCTCCCTGGAAATCGTGGTGGATACCGGCGTGGACACCGGCGTCTATGAACCGGCCTTTCTGCACAAGCTGGAACAGTTGGGGCAGGATCTGGAGCGTTTCTCCACCTCGGAGTTTCACGTCAACAAAGTGCTGTCCATTACGGACCTGATCAAGGAAAGCAACCGGGCACTGCATGACAATGATCAGGCTTTTTACACTATTCCTGATGACCGGGCGCTGGTGGCGCAGGAGCTGTTTTTGCTGGAGTTGAGTGGTTCTGATGATCTGTTTCGCCTGGTGGACCGGGAGTATCGCAAAGCCCGCATCACCCTCACCCTGCCCTGGATCAACGCCCTGCTCTACGCCCCCCTCATGGACACACTGGAAGAGCGTTTTCATGACACGCTGGGGGAAGATTACACGGTCACCATCACCGGACTGATCCCTTTGCTGGGCAGCACCCTCAATTCGGTGATCCACTCCGCTGCGGAAGCCTATGTTATTGCCCTGGTGGTCATCAGCCTGATTATGATCATTCTGCTGGGCAATCTTAAACTGGGCCTGATCAGCATGTTCCCGAATATTCTGCCCATCGCCATGGTCATCGCCCTGATGCAACTGAATGGCGTCCCCTTCGACATGTTCACCATCCTGATCGGGTCCATTGCCATTGGCCTGTGTGTAGACGACACAGTCCATTTTATGCATCACTTCGGCCGGTTCCGGGAGCGGGGTTACGCCACCAAGGAAGCCATTGGCCGTACCCTGCATACCGCCGGCCGGGCCATGCTGGTCACCAGCATTGTGTTGTGCAGTGGCTTCATGGTGCTAACCCTGTCACAGCTCAACAATTTCACCCACTTCGGCATCTATTCCAGCCTTTGTATCCTGCTGGCATTACTGGCGGACTTCCTGCTGGCACCGGCCCTGATGACACTCTTGAACCCCGTGAGGCAGTCCGGCGCCCCCTAGGCTGAACCAGTGCTACACTGAAATTACCTGAAGCGAATTTAACGGAATCAGACATGCGGGCCATCATCATCGACATCTCCAAATCCCTGTCGGTCCTGCTCAACCAACATATGGCCTCCCACCAAATCAAATCCCTTACCCTGACCAAGGGTAAAGAAGCCCTCGAGATGCTGAAACGTGCCCGCTGTGATCTGGTGGTCATCTCCATGTATCTGGAGGATATGGAGGGCACGGAGTTCGTTGAGGCACTGCGCAAGCTGGATAACCAAGCCGATACCCACGTCGTGATGCTGACGACGGAAGAAAACCGCGACATTCTGGGCCGGGCAATGAAAGCGGGGGTCAACGAACTGTTCCCCAAGCAGAAAGTAGACGCCGTACTGGAGCACATCACCCACTGGGTGCAAAAGACCCGGCTCAAGACCACCACCGGCAATATCCTCTACGTGGAAGACAACCAATCCACCGCCCTGGTGGTTAGTGAAGTCTTGAAAAACAGCGGTTACAGCGTGAAACAGGTGGCCAACGGGCTGGCTGCTCTGGAATTAATGGAGAATAACGTTTTCGACTTGTTATTGGTGGACTATATCCTGGAAGGGGATATGACCGGACTTGAGGTGGTGAAAACCCTGCGCACCCGGACCAGCGCCATCGAATGTCCTATCCTGATGCTGTCCGGCCAGGAAAGCGAGCAGGTGAAGGTGGAAATACTGCGTTCGGGTGCCAATGACTATCTGTCAAAGGGCGCCAGTCGCGATGAAATGCTGGCCCGCATCAGCAACCTGATCCGGACCAAACGGCTGTTTGAGCAGGTGCAGTACCAGCAGCAAAAACTTCAGCACCTGGCCATGACGGACCAACTCACCGGTCTGCATAACCGCCACTACCTGTTTGAAGCCGCCCCGCAAAAACTCAGTGAAGCGCAGCGCCATAAATTTCCGGTGGCCCTGATCATCGTGGACCTGGATAAATTCAAACAGATCAACGATGAGCATGGGCATGCCTCAGGTGACCGGGTGCTTAAGGAAGCCGCTCAACTGCTGCGCAAACAGTGTCGCAAAGAGGATATCGTGGCCCGCTTCGGAGGCGAGGAATTTGTTATCCTGCTGAGTCATTGCGACCAACGGCAGGCGCTGGAAAAAGCCGAATCCATTCGTTGTGCGCTGCAAAACCTCAACCCGATCCAGCTTAAAGTTACCGGCAGTTTCGGAGTGGCCTGCTGTCAGCAGGGCACCCATGCCAGTTTCAACGACCTGTTCAGTGACGCCGATACAGCCGTCTACCAAGCCAAGCACAACGGCCGCAACCGGGTCGAGCTGCACCGAACTTAGCACCTCAGGAATCCGACTTCAGGAAGCGCTCATCGTCGAACGTTTTTACCAGGTCGGGGAAGAACACCGTCACCGAAGTCACCAGCATGCCGTTGATAAAGCCTTCGGAATACAGCAGGGGCACGACAAATGCCTGCTTGTCCCACAGTGCCAACAGTGCCTTGTCCGGCAGCAACAACCAGAAAAAGCCCAGTAGCAAAAGACAGTTCAAAAACGTGGTCAACAGGGTTCCAAAAAAGCCCAGCCCCAGAATATAGACAAACAGGTTCCGGGTGGGCAGCCATTCAATTGTCCGCAGCAGGGCATAGGCCATCGTCGCGGGCAGCGCCGCAGAAAACAACCAGGTCCAGGGTAACGTTTGCCAATCCACCGTGCCCATCAACACCAGCAACAGCAAGGCCGAAGCCCCCATAATCAGCGCAAAACACCAGCCGAACACCAGGGTCACCGTGGTCATCAGAAAAGGGTGAAAGTGCAGACCAGGGATGACCTCGAAGCGGAAAGACCAGATCAGGCACAGCCCCACCAAAGCCCCCAGCAGGGCGTGCTGCCTGGAAGATACCCGCAGGATGGCATTCCAGGGCGCGCGCCACAGCGCCCAGGCGAGCACGCCCCCACAGAGCAGCCAACACAACAATGCCCAGTGGGTGAAGGGCTGCGGCCCGATCAATTCCGGGGAGAACAACATCTGGATTTCCTAAACTCTTGATTCAACTTGATCATTCTACCAAGCCTCCATAATGCGAACTCTTCCAAAAATTGGCAATTCATCTTCTGCCAGACCTACAATTCAGCCAAGTCTGTCTATGCTTAGTAGAGCCTGAACGCTAGCACGGGGAACCAAAGATGAAATTGATCACGCACATGGTACTGCTGATGTCTGCTCTGTTTATTGTCACAGCGCAAGCGGAAGAGACTGCCTCCCCCGGCGGTGATGTGGTCTACGTGGAGCTGAAGCCCGCCTTTGTCACCAACTACCAGGCCCGCAAGATGGGATACCTGAAGGCCGATGTCACCCTCAAAGTCAAAGGCGGGCAAACGGCTGAAGCAGTGGACCGGCACAAGCCTGCAATCCGCCACCATCTGGTGATGCTATTCAGCAGCCAGACCATGGAAGCGCTGAGCAGCCTGGAAGGCAAGGAAATGCTCAAGGAAACCGCCCTCTCCGAAATTGTCAGTGCGCTGCAGGAAGAAGGCGAGCCGGCCGAGATTGAAGATATCCTGTTTACCAGTTTTATCGTGGACTGATCGGAGCACTCCATCACCACACCCTATCAGTCATTGAAGATGAAGTGTTCGGCACGCTGTGACATAATCGGCGGCCAAATCCTATAACGAATGTTTCATGTCCGGGCACCGTCACAAAGACCTGCTTAACGCACCGATCGTCCCCACGCTCACCAGCATGACAATTCCCACCATTTTCGGGATCGTTGCCATTCTGATGTTCAATCTGGTGGACACCTATTTTATCGGGCTGATCGGCGCCCGGGAGCTGGCGGCGGTGAGCTTTACCTTTCCGGTGTCCAATGTGCTGATGAATATCTCCATGGGCATCGGCATCGGCACGGCGATTCACATCGCCTCCCGCATTGGCCGGGGTGACCTGACGGAAGCACGCCGCACTGCCGCCCACGCACTTACGCTGGCGGTCACCATTGCCATCCCCATCGGCATCATCGGCAACCTGACCCTGGACCCACTGTTCCAGCTGCTCGGCGCCAATCATCAGACCATTGACCTCATCCGCGATTACATGACCCTTTGGTACGGTGGTTTTTTCCTGCTGGTGATACCCATGGTAGGCAATAGCGTGCTGCGGGCCACCGGCGACACCCGCACCCCCAGCATTATTATGGCCATCGCCGGACTGGTGAACGGCATCCTGGACCCCCTGTTGATTTTCGGCATCGGCCCCTTCCCGGAACTGGGCATTCGCGGTGCCGCCATTGCCACGGTGGTGTCCTGGTGCTTTGCCGCTGCCGCCTTGCTGATCGTATTGGTACGGCAACGCAAACTGATGACCTTTGCCGATATTCTGGGCCCCAAAGGGGAGCACTGGATGTCCATCCTGCGCGTTGCCATTCCCGCCACCACCACCAACCTGATGACACCGCTGGCAGCCGCCGTGCTCACCGCCATGGCTGCGCGGTATGGACATCACGCGGTGGCGGGGTTTGGCGTCGGCACCCGGATAGAAGCCCTGGCCCTGGTCATGATCATCGCGATGTCCTCAGCCCTTACGCCCTTTGTGGGCCAGAACTTTGGTGCCAACAACAGCCAGCGCATACGGGAAGCCATCCGCAAGGCCCTGACGTTTGCCTTTGTCTGGGAGCTGGGTATTGCGGCCCTGCTGTACCTGGCAGGAGACTGGGTCGCCTCGGTGTTTTCTGAAGAGCAGGACACCCACCAGGCCATCGTCTGGTATTTACTGCTGGTACCGGTATCCTACGGTTTCCAGAGCCTGGTTATTCTAAGTTGCTCCAGCCTGAATGCGTTGCAGCGGCCACTGTTCGGCACCCTCATCAGTGTCCTGCGCCTGTTTGCCCTGACCATACCCCTGGCCTGGCTGGGAGCCTGGTGGTTCGACTACCGGGGCCTGTTTGCAGGGATCGCCCTGGCCAACATCCTCGCCGGCATCGGTACCCTGGTGTGGTTGAGCTACCGATTGCCAAAACTGTCGCAAAGAAAGACCTCTATCTAACCATTTGCTGTTAAAGCCACCCCGGCTTCTTTAGAATAGGCAGAGGCCCTCAACTCAGGTTTACTATGATGTCGCGAGAGCAACGTCGTCACCGCTTCAGCCGTGCCGGCAACACCGCCCACGGTTACTTTAATGCCCTGTTCGATTTTTCCTTTACCAAGTTTATCACCGTACAAATGTTCCCTGTACTTTACGGGGTGATCCTGGCCTCCACCCTGATTGGGGTGATTTATTTCACAGTGGAAGCCTTTCTGACGTCCTGGTGGCGGGGTTTGTTCTACTTATTCGTGGCCGGTCCGGTTGGCTTCATTACGGTGGCCACCATTACCCGGGCTTTGATGGAGTTTTATCTGGTGGTCTTTCATATCTACGAAGATATGGAGGAAATCCGGGTGATATCCAAACGTTTTTCCGGTTTGTCGGAGAGTGTGGAGTCCGTAGCCGGGATCACCCGGCGTTTGCCATTCCTGAACGGCACCAACGGAAAAGCGCCCAAAGATGAACCTTTGGCGGAGAATCCAAGAACCCGCCGTCGGCGCAATAAAGTGGAACCCTACTGACAACCCTGCAAGCTTAACGCCCACCCAGCAGTATACGCACGGCCGTGCAGGCTTCTTCCAATTGGTTTGGATCCGGTTCCTGACCCAGGATCATTTCGCTGAAGATACAGGAATTACCGATCCGACACATAAAGTAGGACAGACTGTCGATGGTCATCGCGGGATGAATCAGGCCTTTTTCCGTCTCCTGCTTGAGCAGCTCTGAATTCAATTCCACCATGCGGGAATGAAAGTGGCTGTTTTTGGAAGACAGGATGCTAACGGCATACTGGCCATCAGAGTGCAGCCAGGTTCGCATGGGTTGGGAATTCAGAATCTGAGTGTTTACCTCTCGGAATACATTGACCACGTATTCCACCCCCTCGCCGGGACACTCTTTACGGGCTTTCAGCACAGTGGGCTTGTAGATGGACCACATGATCTCGCCCATCAGCAAATCCTTGTTGCCGATCCAGCGAAACAGGGTAGCGCGACTGACGCCCAATTCTTCTGCCAATTCACCCACATTCAGCTTCTGGGTCAACAGCCAGTTTTTTTTCGCCAGATTGAATGCATCCAAGGGCGTCGCCCTGCTTCGAGCAGACTTGTTGGACAACGCCTGGGATAGGGGTGTTTTATGTTTTAATTCACTCACCTAGTTGGCTCCAGTTGATCGTATACAGCAAACGGCTATTCTAACCCGTTTATACAATCAAAACCGGCTGAACAACTACCGAATATCAGGCAGTGGCCTGATTCTGGGAGTATTCTTCCAGTTCGCGTTCCTCTTCCACCTTCAACGTCGACAAACAACTGTTGATTGTTCGACTGATCAGGGTGGAATTGCGGATCATTTCCAGTTTCGGCCAGGTACTGGTTTCACCTGATCGAATATAACGGGCCACATCCTGAGGCGATGCATTGGACAGCACCCGGAATGCATTCATCGGTTGACGGGCCGGCACAATGTTGATGTCACCCTGATAGCGTTGCGATACCACGGAATGCGCCTTGTCCACCAACAGTGCCAGGCTACGATTACTGATCTTGTTCTTGGTGAAGTCCAGAACCTGGTTCACATTGTAGCGAGCGTTGCTGATGACCATATCTTTCAGGTAGGCACCGATGGTTTTCTCCCCGGCCTCGGCCCGGGACAGGAACGGCAGCACATGGGGATTGGTCTGGCTGACGATGGAGTGGTTCACACCGTAAATACGCGCCAGGCGCTGGATCGGCAGATCATTCTTGATGGAGCCATCCACCCATTGTCGGGAAGGGATGTAAGGCACCTTCTCACCGTTAATGTTCTTGGCCCACAACATCACCGGGGGATACACATAGGGTATGGCACAGGAGGCCAGGGACGCTTTGCGAATCAGTACGTGGGGCGATGTCACCGCATTCAGCAAGCGGGATTCCTGATGGGGGTCCGCCGGTGAAACCGTGATGTTAATGCGGCGGCCTGTCAGCTGGTACGCTTCCTCAAAGGTGAGATCCTGAACATTACGCTCCAGGCACAGCTCCAGCTGCGCCGGGTCGAGAACCCCTTTGCCGCGCAGGGTGCCGCGCAGCCCCACCATGCGGAACGCTTCTGCATAGATGTAATCGGGGTCCAGCATGGCTTTCAGTTCATCATCATTATGGGTACCCACCACTGATGCCATGATGGAACCGGCACTGGAACCGGAGATAATGCTGGGCAGCAACTCGTTGTCCCACATGGCTTTCAGTACACCCAAGTGGAACATACCCAAGGCCGCGCCACCACTGAGCATCAAGCCGCTTTCGCCAAACGCCTGATGAGTACGTTCCAGGAAATCCAGTTTCTGAACCAGGGAGAAATTGGGGAAATCAGTTTCACAGATCCATTGCAGGCAGGTACAGACTTCTTCCAGATAATCGGTAATCAGCTTCTTGGTGCCGAAGTAGCACTGCTGATAGAGCATGGGATTGGCAATGCGGCCCAGATTGCCGTGCAATCCTTCATTGATGTAGAAAACCAGCTGGTTGACGTCGCCCCGCTGCCGGGCAGTGCGCAGTTCGTTGTAGCGCAGCCGGATCATTTTGTAGTCGTAATGGGGAGAAGCATCCTCTTCGCGCCATTCGTCGTTACCCGCTAAACGGTCATACTCCCTGGCCGCGTCCGACCAGGCTTGGTAGTCCTCAGCATGTTCCATCGCTTCCAGACAGGCTTTCAGAGCTCGCTTCATAAACGTCTACCTTCCCCCGTACTACAACAACATATGTACAAATTTCAGGCAGTTAAGCCCTTTCTAGTTATACCCCTATGTTTAACATTGATCCTGCTTGGTTTCACCCTTTAGATCATGTCAATTTATGCGATATTTGCATCATTTTGTAAACCAGGGGTCTTAGCTCCGGCAAAGGGCAAACACCCAGACTTATACAGTCATAAGCACAAGTTTAGATGACCCGTATCGATTGTAAATTGTGACAGGAAAACAGGGAGTTAGACTTTAGTCTAAGGGGCATTCAAGGCAGGCTAGAGACGCAGCACCTTATGGGCATACCAGCAGGATGCTTCCACGGTAAGGCCTTGTTCGCGAGCCCATTGCGCAGCAGTGTTCACTAACTGGAGCGCCACGCCACTGCCTCTGGCCACTTTGGGAACAAAAGTATGATTGAAGTCTACCTTGGCTCCTTCTTTCAAACGGTAGGTCAGCAAGGCCTGCTGACCACCGCAATCGGCGACAAAGCTACACTGTTCAGGCTTGTGGACAACCTCATAGCTCACTGATCGGACTCCAATAAATGCTCTGACAGACGCTTTTTGACATCCGCCGGGATAGGAACGGACTTGCGGGTATGCTTATCGAAATTCACCATGGTGGCAGTTCCGGTGGCCTTCAATTCCCCTTCCTGCCAGGCTTCCTGCCCCACCAGCACCGAAGACGTACCGATTCGCAGGACATAGGTCCGGATTTCAACGGGTTTGCCGAAGAAGGTTTCTTCGAGATATTCCAGTTCGATTTTGGCCAGCACCAGGCTGACTTCTTCGGTGGAGAGATTGGGATTGAAAATACGCAAAATGGATTCCCGCCCCTCCAGGAACCACACCGGTAAAACCGTATTGTTGATATGACCCATGGCATCCGTGTCACAAAACCGCGGGTTAATCATCAGGGAAAACATGGCATCTGGCTTATTCATTTTTAATATCAATTCCTTTGCACTACCGCTGATCAAAAAACAACCTGACCATAAATGTGCCGTGAATTATACACCCAGATGGGCTCTACTTCCTCCCCGTTGGGCAAATTCCCCCATCTTCAATAACCTGAATCGGCGCAGGTGAATAGCCCGCCCATCCACGCTATAGTACTGAAAAACAGACAACATTCAGGGAACTGTTATGAACGAAGCGCGCGCGCCCATTGTGATGGTATTCGCCGGCCACGATCCCTGTGGTGGTGCCGGTATCCAGGCGGATATCGAAACCCTGACCAGCCTGGGTTGCCATCCCTGTACCGTTATCACCGCCCTCACCGCCCAGGACACCAGTGGTGTGAAGGACTTCCAACCGGTGCAGGCCACCTTTCTGGTGGAACAGGCTCGGGCGGTGCTGGAGGACATGCCGGTGGCGGCTTTCAAGATCGGCATGACCGCAAGCCAGGACATTATTGAAGCCATTCACACCCTGTTGCAGGACTATGCGGACATCCCAGTGGTGTTTGATCCCGTTATGGCCGCTGGGGGCGGAGGCTCACTGGCCCGGGAACATCTGATTGAAGCGTTTCATGACTTGTTGATCCCCTGCGCCAGCATCATTACGCCCAACACGGTGGAAGCCAAGGCTCTGTGCAGTGATGCAGACTCCCTGGACGCCTGCGCCCAGCAGCTGATGGCACAAGGCGCAGAATACGTACTGATTACCGGGGGCCATGAGGCCACCCCGAAAATCGAAAACCGGCTTTGGGGGCATCGCCAGTTTCTGGAATCCTACCAGCAGGAAAGGACGCCGGGTGAGTTCCACGGTACAGGTTGTACCCTGGCTTCTTCCATCGCTGGCTATCTGGCCCACGGCGCGACCATGCCAAGCGCTGTGCGAGACGCCCAGACTTATACGGCAAAAGCCGTGGCCCATGGCCGTCGCCTGGGGATGGGGCAGTTGATCCCGGATCGGTTGTCCTGGTCCAGCAAACATCTCTAGGCCTTTTTGTGGAGCACAACTTATGTTACGCGGGCTTTATGCCATTACCGATCCAGCACTGACTCCACCGCACACCCTTTTGTACCAGGTGCAATCCGCCTTGCGTGGTGGTGCCCGAGTTATCCAGTATCGGGACAAGGTCAGCCCCGCCCCGTTGCGGTTGCAAATGGCTCAACAGTTACGGGACCTGACCCGCACCTTGGGCGCCCTGCTGATCATCAATGACGATGTGGCGCTGTGCCTGGAATGTGATGCTGATGGGGTACACCTGGGTCAGGACGACACACCGGTACGGGAAGCCCGCCAGCAGTTGGGGCGCAACAAGATTATCGGTGCCACCTGCCATGGCTCTGAGGAACTGGCCAGGCAAGCTATGGATCAAGGCGCCAATTACCTCGCATTCGGCCGCTTTTTTCCCTCCAGAACCAAACCTGATGCAAAGCCGGCTGATCTGGAATCCCTGCGTCGCTTCATCGGAGAGTGTCCATTGCCCACCGTTGCCATCGGTGGCATAACCCTGAATAATGCGGGCCCATTGATCGAAGCGGGCTTTTCCATGCTGGCGGTCATCAACGATCTGTTTGATCGGGATGATGTTGAACAGCACAGCCAACACTACACAGCCCTGTTTCAGTGAAAAACCATTTGCACCTCTATACCAACCAGGAATTCCATCATGAGCCGATCTGATACTTTGTTCGCCGCCGCCCAAACCCACATCCCCGGTGGCGTCAACAGTCCCGTGCGCGCGTTCAAAGGCGTGGGCGGCAACCCCATTTTCTTCAAATCCGGCAAGGGCGCCTATCTGATCGATGAAGATGATCGCCAATATATTGATTATGTGGGTTCCTGGGGCCCGATGATTCTGGGCCACTGCAACCCGGGAATCATCCGTGCGGTGCAGGAAGCCGCTGAACATGGCTTGAGCTTCGGTGCCCCCACTGCCATTGAAGTGGAAATGGCCTACAAGGTGTGTGAAACCTTTCCCGGCATGGATCTGGTGCGGATGGTGAGTTCCGGGACCGAAGCCACCATGTCGGCCATTCGGCTGGCCCGCGGCTACACCGGCCGGGATAAGATTGTGAAATTCGAAGGTTGCTATCACGGCCATGCGGACTCACTGTTGGTGAAAGCCGGTTCCGGCGCGCTCACTCTGGGTGTCCCCAACTCCCCCGGTGTCCCAGCCAGCCTGGCTGAACACACCCTGACATTGGAATACAACAATATCGATCAGGTAAAACAGGTCTTCAGTGAAATCGGCAGCGAGATTGCCTGTATTATTGTGGAACCCGTCGCCGGCAACATGAACTGCATTCCGCCGGTACCCGGGTTTCTGGAAGCACTACGTGAGGTGTGCGATGTCAGTGGTGCTGTGCTGATCCTGGACGAGGTGATGACCGGATTCCGTGTTTCCCTCCAAGGGGCACAAGGTTATTACGGTATTACCCCGGACCTCACCACCCTGGGCAAAGTCATCGGAGGCGGTATGCCGGTGGGCGCGTTCGGCGGCAAAAAAGAAATCATGGATTACATTGCCCCAACCGGCCCGGTTTATCAGGCCGGCACCTTGTCCGGTAATCCGGTGGCAATGGCAGCGGGTCTGGCCATGTTGAAAGGAGTATCCCAGGAGGGTTTTTACAAAGCACTGGGACAAAAGGCCGCCACGTTGATGGCAGGCTTCCAAAGTGCCGCCGACGAAGCCGGCATCCCCTTCACCACCAACCAGGTGGGCGGTATGTTTGGATTCTTTTTCTCTGATGAAAAGCAAATCACCCGCTTCTCGCAAGTAACCCAATGCAACCTGGAGCGCTTCCAGAAGTTCTACCACCTGATGCTGCACGAAGGTATATATCTGGCTCCAAGTGCCTACGAAGCGGGCTTTGTCTCTTCAGCCCATGGCGACCTGGAGCTGGAGCAAACCATCAGTGCGGCACGCAAGGTGATGAAACAGTTGTAACTCCCCCCTTAGCCTATTTGAATAGGCGTCAGCCAACAGCTACCCCCACCTGTGTACCCCTGAAGAGGTACACAGGTCTATAAGTTGATCTCAATCAAACGTGCCCTGTATTGGAGTTCTACACTTCCAATGAAAACAAGGAGTGCGTAATGAATTCCCCTGATCATACTGATACCGATAAAAAGCAGGAGCTGTTCCTGTTTTTATTCCTCACGATCATATTGGCTCCCATTGTGGCTGTGACCATTATTGGTGGTTACGGGCTTTTTATCTGGCTTTCCCAGATGCTGGGATAAGCCATCATGGACTTATCACGACGACGCTTCCTGCAAGGCGCTTTGGCACCGCAGCAAAGCGAAGCCATCCGCTTACCCTGGACCATCAGCGAATCCCGTTTTACTGCCGGATGCACCCGCTGTGGTGTCTGCATAACCGTCTGCCCGCAACAGATCATCAAGGCCGCAGAAGGTGGTTTTCCTGCGCTGGATTTCTCCGAACGGGAATGCACGTTTTGCGGCAAATGCACCGAGTCCTGTGAGCAACCGTTGTTTGATCCAACCCAAGCCCCCTGGCAGCAGACAGCCCGCATTGATGACAACTGCCTGACCAACAGCGGCATTGTCTGCCAGAACTGCAAGGATGCCTGCTCCCCCGGAGCCATTCGATTTCAGTTTGGTTTGGGAGGAATCGCCATGCCCGATATTGAAGCCGACATCTGCAACGGCTGTGGTGCGTGCGTAGCACCCTGCCCAACCGGCAGCATCAAAATCGACAGCACCACAGAGGAAATGAGCGTTCCATTATGATTGAAATGAGCGAAGAATTTCATATCAGCAGTTTCATAGTTCAAGCCAGACCGGAACAGCTATCGTCGCTGACACACAAACTGGCAGAGTTACCCGGAGTGGAGGTTCATCAGTTCACACCGGAAGGCAAAATCATCGTCACCCTGGAATGTTTGAGCACCCGGGAAATCAGTGAAACCACCAGCACCATAAATCAATTGCCCGGGGTCTTGTCCTGCAACATGGTTTTCCACCAGATCGAGCAGGAAGCCGCAAACGAACCCGTCACCTTTAAACAACCTTTAAGCAATAACCTGGAGAGAGGTTAGTCATGGCAACCGACCGCCGTACCTTTTTGAAAATGCAGGCTGCTGCCACCGCCGCTGCCGCCGCCGGCATCAGCACCGGCGCAAACGCCACCAACCTGGTGGCCGACAGCAGTAAAACCGAGCTGGACTGGAACAAGGCACCCTGCCGTTTTTGCGGCACTGGCTGCAGTGTGAATGTCGCCACCAAAAACGGCAAAGTGGTGGCCACCCATGGCGACATCACCTGTGAAGTGAACCGCGGCCTAAGCTGTGTGAAGGGGTATTTCCTCTCCAAAATCATGTACGGCAAGGATCGGCTGACCCAACCACTGCTGCGTATGCGACGAGGCAAGTTCCACAAGGAGGGTGATTTTATGCCCATCTCCTGGGAGCAGGCCTTCGACATCATGGAAGAAAAATACAAAGCCGCATTGAAAGCCAAAGGACCGGAAAGCATCGGTATGTTCGGCTCTGGACAGTGGACCGTGTGGGAAGGTTATGCCGCCGTAAAATTAATGAAAGCCGGCTTCCTCTCCAACAACATTGAACCCAATGCCCGTCATTGCATGGCTTCTGCTGTGGCAGGATTCATGCGTACTTTTGGCATTGATGAGCCCATGGGTTGTTACGACGATATCGAAGCTACCGATGCTTTCGTGTTGTGGGGCTCCAACATGGCGGAGATGCACCCCATACTTTGGACCCGCGTTACAGATCGTCGCCTGAGTGCGCCCCACGTCAAAGTGGCAGTGCTGTCCACCTATGAGCACCGCTGTTTTGACCTGGCGGATATGCCCATGGTGTTCACGCCACAATCCGATCTGGCCATTCTGAATTTCATTGCCAACTACATTATTCAAAACAACAAGGTCAATCACGACTTTGTCAGCAAGCACACCAACTTCCGTCGCGGCATGACCGACATCGGCTACGGCCTGCGCCCTGAACACCCCACCGAAGCCAAGGCGAAAAACGCCGATAAAGCCGGTGCCTCCGACCCCATGACGTTCGAGGAATACAAAGCCTTTGTTGCGGAATACACGGCAGAAAAAGTCAGCAAGCTGTCGGGGATGACCGAAAAGCAGCTGAACGATTTGGCAGAATTGTACGCCGATCCGAAGAAGAAAGTGGTATCGTTCTGGACCATGGGCGTAAACCAACACACCCGCGGTGTGTGGGTGAATAACCTGATCTATAACGTGCACCTGCTCACCGGCAAGATTTCCACACCGGGTAACAGTCCCTTCTCCCTCACCGGCCAGCCTTCTGCCTGCGGTACCGCGCGGGAAGTGGGCACCTTCAGCCATCGCTTGCCGGCGGATATGGTGGTGGCCAATCCCAAGCATCGGGAGATTGCCGAAAAAGAATGGAATCTTCCGGCAGGACTGATACCGGGCAAGCCCGGTCTGCACGCGGTGGCACAAAGCCGCGCGTTGAAAGACAGCAAGATCAATGTGTACTGGATTCAGGTAAACAACAACCTGCAAGCCGCCGCCAATATGAATGAAGAAACTTATCCGGCCTACCGCAATCCGGATAATTTCATCATCGTATCCGACGCCTATCCGACGGTGACTGCCCAGGCCGCCGACCTGATTCTGCCCACCGCCATGTGGGTGGAAAAAGAAGGCGCCTACGGTAACGCCGAGCGCCGTACCCAGTTCTGGCATGAGATGATCCAGGCTCCCGGCGAATCCAAATCGGATCTTTGGCAACTGGTGGAGTTTTCCAAACGCTTCAAAACCGATGAAGTCTGGCCCAAGGAGATTCTGCAGAAAAACCCAAAATACAAGGGTAAAACTCTGTATGAGGTGCTGTATGCCAATGGCCGGGTGGACAAATTCCCGCTGTCGGACATCAAGGAAGGTCACAGCAACCATGAGTCCACTCACTTCGGCTATTACCTGCAGAAGGGCCTGTTCGAGGAGTACGCCGCTTTTGGTCGCGGTCATGGTCACGACCTGGCGGACTTTGACGTTTACCACGAAGTAAGAGGACTGCGTTGGCCGGTGGTCAACGGCAAGGAAACCAAGTGGCGTTTCCGGGAAGGCTCAGACCCCTATGTAAAACCCGGCAAAGGATTTGAGTTCTACGGCAAGCCCGATGGCCGCGCCATTATTTTCGCGCTGCCCTACGAACCTGCCGCAGAAGCGCCGGACAACGAATACGATATGTGGTTATGCACCGGCCGTGTGCTGGAACACTGGCATTCCGGTTCCATGACCCAGCGCGTCCCGGAACTCTATAAAGCCTTTCCCGACGCAGTTGTGTTTATGCATCCGGATGACGCCCAGGCCAAGGGCCTACGCCGAGGCGACGAAGTAAAAGTGATATCGCGACGCGGGGAAATGCGCAGTCGGGTGGAAACCCAGGGCCGTAACAAGCCGCCCAAGGGCCTGGTTTTCGTTCCCTGGTTTGATGCCAGCCAACTGATCAACAAAGTCACGCTGGATGCCACGGACCCGATTTCCAAACAAACCGACTTCAAAAAATGCGCCGTTAAAGTCGTGAAGGCATAAGAGGGAGATCATCATGAGACAACTTATCGCATTTGCCATCATCGCCCTCTGCGCTCTGTCTGCACTGGCAGAAGAAAACATTGCCACCCTGCGTGGCCACGCGCCGCTCACTCAGGAAGGGGAGCCGCCCCAGATAGCAAAACCCATGAAAGACGATGTCAAAAAACACCGCAATTATCCAATGCAGCCGCCGGTGATTCCCCACAACATCCAAGGCTATCAGGTGGATCTGAAGGTGAACAAATGCCTGTCCTGTCATGCCCGCAAGCGTGCGGAAGACGCCCAGGCACCGATGATCAGTGTGACCCACTACATGGATCGGGATGGGAATTTCCTGGCGGATGTGTCACCGCGGCGCTATTTCTGCAACCAGTGTCATGTCTCACAGACGGATGCCCGCCCCTTGGTGGAAAACCAGTTCAAGGACATTGATCAGATCCTGCAGGACAGTGGCAAGTAATGGGAGCCGGACATGATTGATTGGATTAAAAACTACTGGCGTATTCTATGGAGGCCCAGTAAGCACTTCAGTCTGGCGTTTTTAACCGTGGGTGGATTCATCGCCGGGATTGTTTTCTGGGGTGGGTTCAACACCGGGCTGGAGCTGACCAACACCGAAAAATTCTGTATCTCCTGTCACGAAATGCGTGACAACGTGTATCAGGAATTGCGGGGCACCATTCACTTCAACAACCGTTCCGGAGTGCGTGCCACCTGTCCGGATTGCCATGTGCCCCATGAGTGGACCGATAAGATCGCCCGTAAGATGCAGGCTTCGAAAGAAGTCTGGGGCAAGATCTTCGGCACCATCAACACCCGGGAGAAGTTTGAAAACAAACGGCGGGAGCTGGCGGAACATGAGTGGAAACGGTTGAAGTCCAACGACTCACTGGAATGCCGCAACTGTCACAACTTTGACTACATGGATTTCACCAAACAGGGTCAGCGGGCGGTGAACCAGCACTCCACCGCGCTGGCCAGCGGCGAGAAAACCTGCATTGACTGCCATAAAGGCATTGCTCACGAGCTGCCGGATATGGCGGGTGTGGAAGGCTGGTAACCCAGTCAGAAGCGGTAACTTGATGAAGCCGGGCTTGTCACAGGGATAAGCCCGGTAATATCTCACACTGCGGATGTACAATCCTGTTGATCCCCCCTAAGCAGGCCGCTATTTGCTTGAAATTGGTTCGCCTTATGGTTAGGTTTTAAACATACACCTAATCAATCACGTTGGATGGGCCATGAAACCCCTGCATTTTCTCTCCATTTTCTCCGTCTGCTTTGCACTGCTCAGCGCTAACCTGTCCCAGGCCCAGACCATGCAAGTTCCTGAAGTGGGCGCCATGCTACCCTCCATTGTGGACGTAAAACCGGGCAAAGTGACGCCAGTGGACGGTTTATGGTCCATCTCCGCCCTCGACAAGGTGGTGCGTATCGATCGGGGAAGAATCTACGCGATTGAAGGCTGGAATCATCTTCTGATATTCAAAATCAAACCCGGCATGGTGGTAATTACCCCTTTCCAGGAAGAAGCCCCCGGGGTTTACGCCGGTCAGGATCTGCCGCTCCAGGGCCCGCTGAAAGCCGTGCTGACCGGCGACCGCATTCTGGATTTTACGGTGGCGGGGGCCTTGGGTGAGGTACGCTACCAAATGATCCCGCAACAATTGGATGATCAGGATGCCTTTAACACCCTGATCAAGGAAGTGCGGGCTGCCGGACGTTAAACAACGCTAATTCTGGCGCGTGATGGTAACGTCCAATGCGCCACTGTTGTCGTTAAATGTCGCGGCAGAATCATTCACCATAAAATACAGCGCTCCATCCCGTTCAGCAGTAAAGGAGAAGCTGTTGCCTACGTAAAAAGGGACGGTACCCTTGCCTATTTTGCCTACTAAGGCACTGTGGCTGAACCCGTCGACCACCTGACCGCCGATATCCCAGCAGGACAGCGAGTAAAGCCCTTCACCACTGGCGTCCGTTGGCTTACACAATTTGCCGACACTCCAAGTGCCACTGGCTGAAATACTGTAGGTCTTGCCCCGCTCGATCATCACGCCGGAACTGGTCCAGGCTTTTGTGGCAGCCGGCACTTTGATCGTAACATTGCTGTTCAGCGGCTTGGCAACAGGGTATTCGTTGATGCCATAGGGATCGATTTTAGTGCCCTGCCGCTTTTCAAACTCCTGCCGGGACAGGGCAATACGTGTTTCCATTTCCTGCTGCGCCTGCAGCCTGGCTTTTTCCAGCGCTTGCTTACGTGCCAGCTCCTGTCGTGCCAACTCCTGCTGGCGTTGCGCTTCTTTCAACCTAGCCTGTTCAGCCTCCAACTCTTGCCGGCGTGTTGCTTCGGCTTGCCTGGCTGCCTCAGCCTTTCTCGCCTCTTCTTCCTTTCGGCGCTGCTCCGCAAGCAGGCTTTCCTCTTCCTGCCTCGCCTGCATCTCCTGCTGACGCTGTGCTTCCGTTCGTTCCAGTTTTACCTGCTCTGCGTCGGGTTGCTGAGGCGATGACTGCTCTGGTTGAGCCTGCTCTGTTTGAGTCTGGTCCGGTGCACCCGGTTGCGACCAATGGAAGACGCCAAACCCGGCAGTCAAACAAACCAATAGGACCACCGCCGCCGAAATAACGCGCCGCATATTGCCTTGCTTTGATTCAGCAACGGATGCTTTCCCTGAAGCAACATCTGCCTTCGTGACTGCCGTCAAGGGGGACAGCTCAGTATGATCGACCAGCACAGTCGCTCCGTCATCACCCTGTAATTCCTGAATCCACTGCTGCAGATTCTGGGGCCGATCCGCCATTCGGAAGCACAGGGCATGGTTCACCGCCGCCAGCAGTGCGGGCGAGTAACCCGGATGATTTTCCGGTGTCAACAACGGTTGCGGATCCGGTTTGCCCTCCAACAACGCCCGACTGCGGGTCACGGCATCAATGGGATTAACACCGCTGATGGCACGAAACGCTGTGGCCCCCAGGCTATAGATATCCGTCCAGGGGCCCTGTTCTTCGCCTTTGGCATGATACTGCTCAAAAGGGGCGTACCCGGGGGAAACCATGGTGGTCATGGTGCGGCTCTCCCCTTCAATGGCCTGCCGGGCGGAACCGAAATCCAACAGCACCGGTGTTCCGTCTTCCCGCACGTAAATGTTATCGGGTTTGATATCGCGGTGAATGAACTGCTTGCCATGCACCAACTGCAGTCCATCCAGAATCGGCAGCAGCAGCTTCATCAAACGTTCTTCAGACAGGGTGTTCTGCTCATTCAGAATGGCCTTGAGACTGCGACCATGTTCATAGGCCATCACCATATAGCCGGTGTTGTTTTCCTCAAACACGGTGAAGACCCGAACAATATTGGGATGTTCAAAACGGGAGAGCACACGGGCTTCTTCAATAAAGCGGGTCAGCCCCCAGCGAAACAACTCTTCATTTTGCGCTGAATCCGGGTGTACGGTGTAATCCGGATCCCGGGTAGCAAATTCAGTGGGCAGGAATTCCTTGATAGCGACGGCTTTATCGAGGTTTTTGTCCCGGGCCAGGTAAGTAATGCCAAAACCTCCCTTGCCCAACACCGATTCAATCTCATACCAGTGAATGGTGTTCCCCGTGGGCAAAGCAAGGCGATGCTGTTGATTCAAACGCTTTCACCTGAAAATACATGTGCCCATATTGTTATCTATGCTCCCCCCCGGACACAAGGCCGCCGCCACAGAGCCGACAGCAGGCAAATGCATCCCATGCCATAGGCAAAATACAAGAACCCGGCAGGATGCCAGCTGTTGCCCGCTGGTGGGTTTGCCGGAGCATAGGGAACATCCACCCGGTACCCTCCCGCCTGGCGAAAATCCGTTTGCAACAGGATACGGCCGTCCGGAGTCACAGCTGTGGAAGGGCCATTGTTGACTGCATGCACCATGGAAACCCGATTCTCCACCGCCCGCAATACCGCTGCGCCAATATGTTGGAACGGTTGCCGGGTGGCCCCGAACCAGCCGTTACTGGACACCGCCACGATGATCCGGCCGCCGTTGCCGGCTCGCATGCTGTCTGCCACAAAGACTGGAAACATGGTCTCGTAGCAAATCAAGGGTACCAGGGTAATATCTCCATGCTGAAAGTCGATGCGTTCTGCACCGGCCTTTATTTCATTGAGAAACCGGCCAAAGAACGACTGTACCCAGTCGCGTAACAAGGGTACATCACTAACCCATGGGACATATTCACCAAAAGCCACCCGTTTCATCTTGTTATAAGTTTGCTGTTGTTGCCCGGATGCATCGATCAAGGTAACCGAGTTGAACATGGCACCTTCTGACGCGGACTTTTGAATATCCTGCAGCATTATTGGAATCCCAAGCTTCTTTACTTCGCTCTGAAACGCTGCGGCCACTTCCGCCTGATCGAAATAACCCTTGTATGCGGACTCCGGCCAGATCACCAGTTCTGCCCCTGCGGCCGCCAAGCGTTTAGTCATTTCCATTTCCGGAGGATAGGTACGGCTGTAACCCGGATACACGGGTACAGGCTTTATCGAAGGCGGCTCATTGGGTTGCACCAACCCCACCGCCAGACGGGGCCAGCCGCTTAACGACTGCTGCCAATGTTGCAGGGACACAGCACCATAGCCGAACCAGGCCAAAACTATAGCCAAGGCGAGCCAATTGGATGGCGTTCTGAGCCAGGCTTTGCCCATTACGAAACCCCTTAGCAGCAGCACATTGACCAGGGCTATCACGGCATCCAGACCGGAAACGCCGAACCGGTCCAGACCCTGTAACGCCAGCAGAAACCGACTTTGACTCTCCCCCAACTGGGCCGAAAACAGCATGGGAAAATGGGCGTAGACAACAACGGCCAACAGCGGGAACAAAATCAGATCAGATATTCCGCTGCGCTGCCTGAGCCAGCCAAACAACACCAATAAACATGCAGGTAAGTGGGCACTGTAGAGCCAGAACACCAGCCCCCAAAGCACGGCCTGCAAGCCGCTGTACTGTTTGAACAGCATGAGAAAATCCACCACCCAATAGGTACCAGTTACATAACAGCCCATACCAAATGCAAGACCCAAGGCATAGTGTTCCGGCCGAGAACGCTGTTGCGATACCAGTAACCAGGGCACAAAGGCAATCCAACTGAGCAGATAGGCAGAGGCGTACAGATAGGGTATGGCGAACAAAACGCCTGCCAAAGCGGCGACCGCCGCTGCCCAGGGCAAACCCAGAGAGTCAACGGACAGAGAAGGCGCCGGAGCGAGTAAACCGGTTCTGATCATGACGGGCCTGCAGTCGATCCAACATCTGTCGGGCGGTGGCTTCCTGTTCGGCAAACAAATGCCGGTGCCAATGCTCTCCCAGATATTGACGTCGCAATTCATAGGTCTTTTGAAAGCGTTGGCGGGCAGCGCTCAACGTCGAATTTTCCCCAGGTTTCGGCAGCACCATGGCGGCCACAGCGTGGCGATAGCGGGCATATCGGGGAAGCACATCTGCCAACGCATCACCTGTTTCCCCAGGCAGACTTTTGCTTATGAGGAACTTCAATCGCGACCAGCTGAATTGCGACATTGGCTCCAAACCGGATCGAGGCAGAAGCAATAGCAAATCATCCAAAGCAGAGACATTGATAACAAACGCAGCGGAGTTCGCGGATTCATGCCCCATAAGTTCAAACAAACGTTGCTCCAGCGGTGCGTACTGGATTATCCACTGGTCCGGGGAAATGGGGTTGGGAAATAACGCGCTGATTGATTCAGGTTGTCGCCACTCATGAGCCGACTCAGCAAAGTTAAAATTCCTTGCATTATGTTGATCCAGCCAGCGGGACCAGATCGATAGCAAAAAAAGCCCCGTCAACACCAGAACAAAAACACCAATGGAACGACGGCTGATCATGGCAACTGATCAAGCCCCAAGTGGGCTGCCAGTGCCTGCTCCGGCAGAGTAAAATGCTGGTTCAACAATTCCGCTACCTGTTGCTGCGCTTCCTGCTCGCCCAACCCGGACTGGAGAATCCGCGATTTGTCGGCCACAAACTGCTGGTAACGAAGTTCCCAATCAGGGATATCGGGCGCCCGATTCACAAACGCTTCATGCAATGCCTGCTGGCGTCGTTGCTTCTCCTGTTCATCCAGTTCTCCATCTGCAGCAAGCCCCATACTCTGGATCATGTAACGGGCTTCCGCTTCCTCCTGGGCAAACAATTTACCGGCCACCTCTTCTCCAAGGTAGGTACGCCGCAATTCCACCAACACATCAAACCCCGCCACCGGATCGGAATCCGCACCGGTCCCACCCACCAGCTCGAACCACTCCTGTTTGGCCTGCAGGTAATCATAGTAGTCGCCGATGATCCGTACCGCCTGCTCCCCGGCAACCCCGGGCAAACCAGCCGCGACGATGCCCTGGAACTCACTCAGCTTGGCTTCCGTCCATTCAATGCCGGCATAATCCAGAGCCCTGTTGAGTGCCTGCAGCACCACCTGATCCAATATCAGGTTACCGGATTCATCCAGCCGAATGCGGCTCAGGGTTTGGTAGATGGTTGGGACATCAAATTGCCCTGACAGCGGTTCGCTATTGTCGGCTCCGGAATCAGCAGAATCGGCATTCTCAAATCGGGACCAATCCCATTGAGCAGCAACCGTATTGCGATCGGGCACGGCGGATACAACGGGTTGGGGTTGCCCCATTGATGGGACCGGCTCACCCGAAGGCGGTAAGGGCGCAGGTGCCGAAAACCAGACCAGCTTGACCAGCACCAACAGGGCGCCGAAGAATCCCAACAACAGAGTGAAACGGATCAGGTAAACAGAGGGTTGGTGTGACATATCGAAGACTCATTGGCGGTTTAATTGTTGTTATGCAAAGCCTTGCTCAAAAGTTTACTAAAGAAACTTGCCCAAGTATCTCACAGCCCCGGCCCCTGAAGTGGACAGAATGAATACCTCAAGCGGCCTCTGGAGCACACAGACGATACCAGCCGATTCACGAAGTCTTTGTTTACATTGGAGTTACCGGCGCGATGGGGCAAATCCCTGCAACTTCAACTAGAATTCGTTTCAGTTCCTTGATTAATGTGCGTATAATCGCGCCTCTTTGAAATTCGCCCCACCTATAGGTCCACCCCATGTCCGACAGCGAAAACACCACCAGCTTTGAAGCTCTGGGAATGCCCGAATTCGTCCTCAAAACCCTGAGCGAACTGGGTTATGAGTCCCCCTCCCCGATTCAGGCGGCCAGTATTCCGGTGTTCATGAGCGGTGCGGATCTGATTGGGCAAGCCCAGACCGGAACCGGTAAAACAGCCGCCTTTGCCCTGCCCCTGCTGGCCAAGCTGGAAGACGACCTGCATAAGCCCCAGGGACTGATCATGGCCCCCACCCGGGAACTGGCGATTCAGGTAGCCGAAGCCTTCCAACGCTATGCGCGCTATCGCAAAGGCTTTCGTATTGCGCCTATTTATGGTGGTCAGGATTTCCGCCCCCAGCTGAAACTGCTGAAGCAGGGAGTACAAGTCGTGGTGGGCACCCCCGGCCGACTGCTGGACCACCTGCGTCGCGGCAGCCTGGACATCAGCGAAGTCAAAACCCTGGTATTGGACGAAGCCGATGAAATGCTGCGCATGGGCTTTATCGAAGACGTTGAGGAAATCCTCAGCCACTGCTCCGGTGAACAGCAAACGGCATTGTTCTCTGCCACCATGCCCGCGCCCATCAAGCGCATTGCGGACAAGTACCTGACTGATCCCCAGCACGTGGTGATCCAGGCCAAAACCGCCACAGTGGAACGTATCAATCAAAGTTACTGGCTGGTGGATGGTCGCCAGAAGCCGGAGGCCCTGCGCCGCTACCTGGAGACCCGCAGCTTCGACGCCATGATTGTGTTCGTGCGTACCCGTGAAAGCGCTAGCGAAGTGGCGGAGAAGGTCAATGCCTGGGGTTATCGGGCAGAAGCCATTCACGGAGCCATCAGCCAGAACCAGCGGGAAAAAACCATCAACGGCCTGAAGAAAAGCAAGTTCGACATTCTGGTGGCCACCGATGTGGCCGCCCGGGGCCTGGACGTGGATCGTTTCAGCCACGTGGTGAACTACGACATTCCCTACGACAGCGAATCCTATGTCCATCGTATCGGCCGTACCGGCCGTGCCGGACGGGATGGCGAAGCCGTGTTGTTCGTCACCCAACGGGAAACCCGCCTGCTGAAAACCATTGAACGCCATATCAAACAGCAAATCGAGCGGGCCCAGATTCCCAACAACGATGTGGTGCAGCAACAACGGGTGGAGCGTTTCAAGCAACAGGTGGCAGAACAAGCTGCTAAAGCGCCTTCTGCCCTGATCCAGTCAGTGGTGGAGCAGTGTTGCCATGATCTGGAAATCGAACCGGAATATCTGGCTGGCGTACTTATCAACATGCTGCACAGCGAGCATCCTCTGGAGCCTCGGGAAGAAATAAAACAGCAACGGGAGCGCAATCGAGAAGAAGGCGGCAAGCGTCGGGGCGAACTGCAACTGGATGAATCCCCCATCGAGACTGCCCCTAATCCCCTGCCGGATTACCCGGATGTGGAGATGGAGCGTTTCCGCATCGAAGTGGGTCGTCGTTCCGGCATCAAGCCACGGGACATTGTAGGTGCCATCGCTAACGAAGCCGGCATTGAGTCAACCTTTATCGGCGACATTATCCTGCGGGATGAATTCTCCACAGTGGACCTGCCGTCCGGCATGCCCAAGGAACTCTTCAACCAGATGAAGAAAATCCGGGTGCGGGGCACGCCAATCCGCATCACCCGTTATGGCAAGGAAACTCCGGACATGGCACCACCGAGCAAGCGTAAACCCTCGGCAAAAGGGAAGCCTGGCGGCAAACCCAGTGGCGATCGCGGCCCGTCCGGCAAGAAACCAGCCGGCGGCAAAAAAAAGTTTGGTGACTCGAAAAAGTTCGGTGACAAAAGCGGTTTCAAGAGTAAGAAAACCAAACGTTCCTGATCGCACCATCAGTCGTCTTAAGCCAACAATTCGGCGCATAAAGCCCATTACCCCCGTAAGGGGGCTTCTTATAATGGCTGATCAGTCACTATAAGAATCAAAAATCAGGGAAGATTTATATGGGGAATCTCGCCAGAGCAACCTGGACGCTTTGCTGTCTGTTTTTTCTTTCGGCCTGTAATATCGAAGTCGTCACTCTGGGTGAAGGCCAGGTCCGCGTACTCAGTGACAACGCGGCACCCTGCGCCAATGACGAACAGTGCCTGGATGGTGGCTACAACCGGTTGGTGACGTTGGAAGCCATTCCAGCCGAAGATTCTGTGTTTACCGGCTGGGCCGGTGCCTGTGAGGGAATGGGAACCTGCACCGTTCGGACGCTGGGTAAAAAGAGCGTGGTAGCCACCTTCAAAAGCCAGCGCTATATCATTCCTTTGATGGATTATACCGACGCGTTCTTTTTCAGCGGCCCCTGGCCCACCGACCTGAAACGCAAAGCGGATGGTCGCCTGGATATGACGGGCTACCCCTTCAAAAACTCCCTGTTCGAAAGAGCCGTGAAAGGCGATGCCGCCACCCTGCAAGGATTCTCCCGCAATGACGCCATTTATATCCCCATCGCCACGGATATTGATACCTGGTACGGTGAAAAAGTGCCGGGTTATTGGAGTAGTTTCACCCTGGTCAACCTGAGCTCGGACTCTCCTCATTATCTGAATACCATCCCGGTGGTGGGTGATCTGTATCGGGATCAATGGTTGCTTAAAGATGCCCTGCTTCGCATTACGCCCGATCGCGGTTACAGCCTGGATGCCAACACCACTTATGGTTTGATCATGCTGGAATCACCCATCGGCAGCGCGCTGTATACCGTGCGACAGGGAGACGCCATGCGTAAAATCATCAATGGCAATGCGCAGGGTAGGCTGCAGCAACACTGGACCATGATTTCAGACTACCTGACACAGCATACATCCCATTCCCCGGAAAACGTGGCGGCCTTCAGTGTGTTCACCACGCAGGATGTCAGCCCGAACCAGGCCCTGGTGCGCGACTTTCTGACACAACAGGATGATGATGCCATTCTGGATCACCTGCTGGCGGTTAAACCGATCACGGATAATTGCAGCAGGGCATCAGAGGATGATAAATATTCTGACCTGCTGGAACTCACTATTCACTTTCCGTTTTTCCTGAAGGGGAAGCCGCCGTTCCTCTTCAGTGGAGGCCGGCTTAACCTGAATGACCTCGGCCAATTGCAGGAGAGTTCTGCCGGTACAGAAGCCAGGCTAATCATGGTTCTCCCCTGCAGTAAGGAAGTGCCTGCAGGAGGTTATCCTATCGAAATAGTGGCACTGGAAACCGGGGGCAGCCTGGATGATTACCAGTATTACGGCCTGATCAACGAACACAGTCAGCGCGCCATAAAACTGTATGTGCCTGCGCCTTACACCAACGATCGGAGTTACGATGGCGGTTTGGCCAACCTGAATTGGGTGGAAAATTTGCTGGGCATTGAGAAGGAATGGATCATTTTCGGGTTGGGTGATTTCAATCCTATGAACTGGAATGCCGTTGAGCCCCAATACCTGCAATATGCCTCTGACATGATCATTGCCTATCACATCGGCAAGCGTTTGAGCCGTTACTTTGCCGACAACGGAGAGAGTGAGCTCAGTCACCGGGCCCTGGTGAATCACGAGGAACTCACCTTCAGTGGCTTGAGCCTGGGAGCAATAGCGGCCGTCAATGCCAATACCCTGTACCAGGAAAACAAAAGCCTGGTGACTTACCTGATGCCAAGACCCAGCATACAGCATATCAATAACCTGGTGGACGGCTTGCTGCTGGATTATATTTCCGGGCAATCTCTGGATATTCTTGAATGGGTTTTAGGTGTGGAATTTCCGGTCAACCTGGATGATCCCACCCTGAGCGTGATGCAAACGGTGATTGACCGGATTGATACCATTAATCATCTGGACGCCATGGCAGAGCAAAATGTCCTCATGGCCATGGCCGAATTTGGGGAACCGCTGCACGGAGGAGAAGCGAGTTATCGGTTCGCCCAAGCGTTTGACTACCGTTACGGCATTAACCCCGTGTACTTCGGTGCCAGCGACCCGTCTTATTTCCCGATGGGGAGTTACAACAACTCGCCGTCCTACCAGGGAGGTGACTGGGTAGCGGACCAACCCACCCGGCTGGTGATGTCTGTTTGGGATGCCTTCACTCAGTCGGAATGGTTCACCTATGACATGAGCAAGGAAGACGGCTTTTACATCAAGTAAAGAATTACCAGACCGCCTGGGCATTGGCCCGGGCACGCTCTGCCCCCTGGTAATCACCCCCTTTTTCCCGGCATTGGGCAATTACAATCCAGGCCTCCGCCTTAGCGGTTTGCTCCGCGCCTCTGGGTGTAGCAGGCAGCAGAGAAACGGCGCGCTGGGCCATTTGCGAGGCACTGCCATATTCGCCCATGGCCAAGCGGGTTTTGGCCAACGCAAGATACAAAGAGGGTGAGCGGGGTGCCATACGGATTCCCCGTTCCAGATGATTCACGGCAACCGCATACTCACCACGCTGCCGCGCACTTTCTCCCTGCTGCAGGAGGTTATCGGCGGCCGCTACCCCTGTCAGCAGACTGGATTCACTGTCAATGAGATCAACGTCGCTGATGTCTGTCGGCACCGGACGCACCGCACAGGCACTCAAACCCAACACCACCAGCATCAGTACCACTGTCTTCATATTCAGATCACCGTATCAATCGTTTAAACCAGTTCAGCACCCGGCCTCCTGTATTGCAGGAGACCTTTTCTTCCGGCACGGTATCCTGCCGCAGGGGTAAATACAAGGCATTATCACAGTGCGCAGAGGTCCGCGCCTGCCGCACCGGATCAACCCACACCCACTCCACGTTTTCCGGTTGGGGCACCTGCAATGCTGTCTGGGGTAATGCCGCCATGGTATTGGCCCACACCGGCAAAGCACCAACGGCACCGGTCAACGGCGTGGGTTTGTTGTCATCAATTCCCAGCCAGACCACCCCCAGATAGTTACCGCTGAAACCGGCAAACCAACTGTCCCGCTGATCATCACTGGTACCGGTTTTGCCCGCCAGTTCCAGGTTCGGTGACAGCCAGTTCTTGGTGGATTTACCGGTACCATTGCGCACCGTTTCCTGCATGGCATAGGTCAGCAGATAGATGTCCGCACTGGTAAAACGCTGCTCCACTTCAAACTCGTAACGCTGCAGGGGCGCCCCTTCTGCCGTCAGCACCGAGCGAATAGTACGTAGCGGTGTGGCGAAGCCTTCGGTGGCTATGGTCTGATACATTTGCGTCACTTCAAAGGGCGATAGACTCACCGCCCCCAGGGACAACGCCGGCACCTCCGGCAAGGGTTTATCCTGCAGACCCAGCCGTTCCATAACACTCACTACCTTGTCGATGCCGATTTCCAACGCCAGGTGCGCCGTGGCCTGGTTGTAGGACTGAGCCAGCGCCACCACCATGGGCACTTCCCCGTGGCTCTCTTTCTCAAAATTTTGCGGTGACCAGACGTTGCCGTTGGGCAAGACATGCTCCAGGGGTTCATCCTGCAACAGGCTCCCCAGGTGATAACCCCGTTCCAGCGCTGCCAGATACACCGATGGCTTGGCCAGGGAACCAATGGGGCGATAGGCATCCAGGGCCCGGTTGAAGCCTTCATAACGGACTGCTGTGCCGCCGATCACCGACACCACTTCACCGGTATTGCTGGAGGTAAAGATCCCCGCCACCTCCAGGTTCTCGAGGGATTTACCATATCCGGACTGCAGATTACGCACCTGTTGTTGCGCCGCCTGCTCCAGACTCTCCTGCGCCCAGGGGTCCAGGGTGGTAAAGATACGCAGACCTTCACTGCGCAGATCCTCATCCCGGTAATCCTTGCGCAACTGACGCTTCATCAGATCCAGGAAGGCCGGATAACGGGCGTCTTCGTACAAGGGCTTCTTGATGACACCCAGGGGTTTGTTGATCACCTGGTCGTAGGCCCGCTGATCCAGCACCCCTTGTTGCAGCATGATCTGCAGCACCTGGTTGCGGCGCTCCAGGGCCCGCTCCGGATTACGCCGCGGGTCATACCAACTGGGGCCTTTGATCACCCCCACCATCAGGGCGATCTGTTCGGTGCTCAGCTCCCGCAGGGGCACGCCGAAATAGTAAAGGCTGCCCAGCCCTACCCCATGAATGGCCCGCTTGCCCGCCTGCCCCAGATAGACCTCGTTCAGATAGGCTTCCAGGATTTCGGTTTTCTCATAATGGAAATCCAGCAACACCGCCATCACCGCTTCAATGCCTTTACGGGTGAGAGAGCGTTCGCTCGAAAGATAAAAATTCTTCACCAGTTGCTGGGTCAGGGTACTGCCCCCCTGCCGCACTTCACCTGACGCGATATTGGTGAAAAACGCCCGGGCTATTCCCTTGAAGGAAAGACCAAAGTGCTCGAAGAAATCACGGTCCTCCACCGCCAGCAACGCCTGCAGCAACTGCTGGGGTACCTGGTCCAGTTTCACCAACACCCGATCCTCATTGTGGGCCGGATAGATGCCTCCGATTAAGGGCGGTTCCAACCGTACAATCCCCGAGGACTGACCGCCGCCATCCAGGCCGCTGACCCGCCCGCCCCTTAGGCTGAAGCTGACCCGCTGGGACGGTTCCGCCCCTTCCCAGAAATCAAAACCACGACTGACAATTTCGTAGCCCCGACCCGCAGTGGAAAAAGTACCAGGCACCGGGGTGTCATAGACATGGCGATAGTTCAGCAGGCTCAATTCAAAGGCCAGCTGGGCCTCCGTCAGCGGCATGCCGTCGTATAACTCCAGCGGGCGGGCGTAGACCTTGGCGGGGATGGACCAGCGCTTGCCCTCGAAGTGATTGGTAATCACCGCATCCAAATACATCACGCCGATCAGGGCCAGCAGTCCCAACACCAGTCCCAGTTTCCACAGCAATGACCAGATGCGCCGCTTGGGTGGGGACGTTTTCCTTGAGCCTTTCTTCGTGCTTTTCCTGGCTTCGCGGGGCTTCTTGGCCGTCGGGGTGGAAGCCTGCTTACGGCGGGTGGGCGCTTTCTTGGCGGTGGATTTGCGTTTTTTGGTACCCGGCGATTTCGGGGTGTTTTGGGGCTTACTGCGCTTGGCTGGCACCGGTCATTTACCTCTGGGGAGCACTCTGCAGTCTTTAGAGACCTGATTTTTAACGAAAAGGCCGGTAGTATACGCTCTAATATAAGGAAGCCCCAGTTAACAGGTAGCCATTATCATGAATAAATACAATGTATACGCCATCGGCAACGCCCTGGTGGACATGGAATTCGCCATCGAGGACGAATTTCTCGCCAGAATGAACATCGACAAAGGGGTGATGACCCTGGTGGATACGGATCAACAGCAAGCGCTGTATGAAGCATTGGCGGGCCACACCGGCAAAATGGCCAGCGGGGGTTCTGCCGCCAACACCATCATCGCCGTCAGCCATTTTGGAGGCAAATCCTTCTACTCCTGTAAAGTGGCCAATGATCCGGCCGGTGACTTCTACGTTCAGGACCTGGTTGCCGCCGGTGTGGACACCAACTTGCACCAAGAACGGGAGCCAGGCATCAGCGGTAAATGCATTGTTATGATTACCCCGGATGCCGAGCGCACCATGCACACTCACCTGGGTATTTCAGAAACCGTCTCTGAAACCGAATTGCACCCTGAGGCCATTGCCGCATCGGATTACGTCTACCTTGAAGGCTATCTGGTTACCTCACCCTCGGGGCGCGCCGCCGCCATCAAGGCCCGTGAAATTGCCGAACAGGCCGGCATTAAAACCGCCCTCACCTTCTCCGACCCAAATATGGTCCGCTTCTTCAAGGACGGCCTGGGGGAAATGCTGGGCGGTGGAGTGGACCTGCTGTTCTGCAACCAGGAAGAGGCCCTCACCTGGGCGGAAACCGACAGCATTGAAACCGCAGCAGAAACCCTGAAAGCGGTGTGTAAAAGCTTCGCCATTACCCTGGGCAAAGACGGTGCCTTGTTGTTCGACGGCACGAACACCGTGCAGGTACCAGCCACACCAGTGCAGGCCGTGGACACCAACGGCGCCGGTGATATGTTTGCCGGTGCCTTCCTCTACGGCCTGACCCATGGTTACAGCTACGAGCAGGCCGGCCAACTGGCCACCAAAGCCGCTGCTCGACTGGTCACTCAGTTTGGGCCCCGTCTCAAGCCGGATCAGCACAAACCCCTGCTGGGTTAAGCAACTGTCGGAACAAACCGCTGCAAGAATAGCAACTTAGCCATTTCTTGACTGAAATCCATCGCCCTTGCCCAGGATTGACTACACTTAAATGAGTCATTCGAAGCCAGGGCGATGCGTTGTCTCGAAAGTTAGAAACAGTCGAGCGCACGCTGAACCTGTTGTCAGCATAATCATGCTATTCACTTGTTGATAGAAGCGGGCACCTGCATGTTCCTAGAGTCCAATTTCACCGAGCTGTTTGAGAAGACGGACAACCACTGTAAAGAATTACTCTCCCTGGCGATGGCAGGCATTCCTGCACTGGGGGAACCGCTCTCCTACGAGACTTTTGAAGACCTGTTTGCCGGTAACGCCAATCAGAACCGCGCCTTCTTCATAGAGCAGGGCGCGGTGGGTCATGAGCAGGAAGGCAAGACCCTGTTCCATTACGACGAAGGGGACATTATCGGGCTTGAGTTGCTGGACGGTATGTCCCGGCCGAAATTCTATGCCGAATCCCCCGTGGTGCTGCGCCCCTATGACCGGGATGCCCTGTGGCAGGCCGCCATGGAAAACACCGAGAAGGCCCGTCAATGGGGCGACTACCTGCTGGCGGAATGCGCCCGTCACTCGGCCGTCATCGCGTCGCTGGACACGCCAACCGACAAAGCCTCCCTGGGCTTCCAGACCTACGCAGCCGGTGAAACCATCATTGAGGAAGGCACGGAATCCGATACGGTCTATTCCATCGTGGAAGGTCACGCCGAGGTATTCGTGAAGGGCATCAAGGTGGGCGAAGTGCTGGAGGATGAGATCTTCGGTGCCATGTCACTGCTGACCCACAGCCCGCGCACCGCCAGTGTGGTGGCGGATTGCCGCTGTCTGGTTATGGTGGTGCCCCGGCATCAGTTCGAAACCATGATCAAAACCCATCCACGGATCTGTATGAGCCTGATGGAAAACATGGCCCGCCAGATCGTAGCACTGAATCAACAGATTACCGCCAACCATAACGCATAAACAAGCAGGCATAGCTCGCACGGAAAGGAAGTAAGTCACCATGAATGCCGATGTACAATCCCTGAAGCGGGTTTCCCGCTTCACGCCTCCGCCTTTGGAAAAAGTTAAAGCCGCCAATCGATTGGCCCGACTTTATTTTCATCCTGAGTTTCAGGGACTGGAAAATGTGGACCCCCTAAAACCGGCGCTTTATGTCTGCAACCACACACTGTACGGCATGCTGGATGGGCCCCTGCTGTACGAAAAACTTTATCAGGAAAAAGGCATCGTGCTGCGGGCGCTGGGTGACAGCTTTCACTTCAAGATTCCTTTCTGGGGCAAGATGTTGAAACGTACCGGCTCGGTAGAAGGCACCCGGGAAAATTGCTCCCGCCTGATGGAACAGGGCGAGCACATCCTGGTTTACCCCGGCGGCGGCCGTGAAGTGGCAAAGCGCAAGGGCGAGCAAGGCAAGCTCACCTGGAAAACCCGCACCGGCTTTGCCTACATGGCCATGAAATACCAGTACCCGATTATTCCCGTTGCAGCCATCGGTGCCGATGATGCTCTGGACATTGTTTGGGACGCCTATGACTTTATGCAAAACCCCATTGGCCGTTGGTTACTGAAACATGACCGCAACAACACCCTGAGAGGTGGCGAACTGATTATGCCCCTCTGCAAGGGCGTTGGACCCACCCTCATTCCGCGGCCGGAAAAGTTCTACTTTTCCATCGGCAAACCCATTGATACCCGCGTTTACCAAGGCCAGGAAAACGACAAGGAAATGCAGTGGCAACTGCGGGTACAGACCATGCAGGCCATTGAGGCGGAGCTGAGCAAGCTGGAACAGGTGCGCATGCGGGATCGGAATATCGGGCCTCTGCGCAAGTTACTGACCGGACGCTAATCACATAATCTTATCAATCCCCGGGTTTGCAAGGCCCCTTGGGGCGCGACGGCATAGGCGCCTTGATGCCTTCTGACTCCAGCTTGGCCAACCAATTGCCCGCCTGGGCATTAACCCCCCCGGTGAGTGTTGCGCTGGCGAAAGCATCAAAGGCTGCTTCTTTTTTGCCCTGCTCATACAGGCTGATCCCCAGTAAAAGGTTGGCGTGCCCGGAATGTTCAGCCGCTATCGGTTTCTCACATAATTGCAGAATGGCACTATTCATTTTCTGCCATTGGGCGCGCTGCATCAGAGTCTGCGCCCAGAACAGATATAAGGGCGCTTCCCCGGTCAGCTTCGCAGCCTGCTCCAACGCATTCAGGGCGTGCTGCTGCTCCCGCGCCTGCCACCAGTATTCAAACAGCCTTTTATAATGTTCACCATTTGCCACCACATTGCCCTGGGCCATGGCCTGTTGTAATCGTTCTGCAGCGGTGAATGGATTACCTTGAGATGCATACAAACTGCTTAACAGCAAACTGTTTGCCTGGTCCTGCAACAGCCCGAGCTGGCGCGCCAGAATCAGATAATGCAGGGCCTGCTCAACTTTATTTTGCTTCAACAATACCGACACCATTTGTGACCAATACCGTGCTGTTGCCATATCCTGTTCGATCAACTGTTTGAGTGCCCGCCCACAGAGATCAAAGTCCTGGATGCCATAGGCGAGCGCCACCACCTGCTGAAACTGGCGCTCATCGACTCCCGGTGAAAGTTGCATGAACCTTTCCAGCGCAGCCGCCACCTTAAGATAATCTCCCAATTCATATCGAACCCGGGCGTAGGCCAATGCCAGTTTTGCATCGGTGAGGGACGCTACCGGCCCCAACGCCTGCAACACAGACAACGCTTGCTGCGGTTGCTTATCCAGCAGGTAAATCTCCGCCAGTTCACGTCGTAAGTCAGCCGCCACCAACGGCGACAATGCGTCCGCTTGTAATGCAGACTGGTAGTATTCGATCGCCTTCTGATAATCACCCTGCTGCACAAAATGACGGGCCAATTGGGAGCCCACACTGGCGCGGGCATAATCACTATTGAGTTCTTTGAAACGGGATTCCATTTCACTGATACTGAGGCGAGCCGATTCGGATAACGACTGCTGCGGGTTCAGCAACAGCTTGCTGCGGTATTGTTCCGCCTGACCCGGGGAGGCGACAAGCAGCGCAGACAAAAATAACAGGGTTGCGCACAGAAATTTGGGGAGGGAAAGTTTACCGTCACACATAGCCACAGCAGCTCAATCCAGATACGGGCTGTTATCAGGGTAATCACGCCAGAACAGCTCGATCTTTTGCGTCAGAATAAGCTCGCCTTTAGCTCCCGCCCCAATATCCAGATCGCGCATATCGTAGAGCCAATCCTCCACCGCCCGCACCACATTGTCTTCAAACACGCCCCCGGGATGCGCATCCAGCACACGCACGTCCGCGGTACGCCCTTCCCTGGTCAAGCGAAATGCCACCCGCACCCAGCCATTAATTTTATGTTGCCAGGCCCGTTCAGGAATATTCGGACGCCGGGTAGCCAGGGGAACAACTTCCATATAGCCCTTGCCTTTTTCACCTTCAGCAAAGCCATCGCCGGATACCGGCACTGACCAATTGGACTGAGGCCCTGCAATCGATGGAGCAAAATCCTGTAGCGCCGGAGCCTGCGCAGCGACGTCCGGGCGCGTTAAGGTCGGGGCCTGAATCGGCGCACTCAGCACAGGTATCAACTCCCGGGTTTGCATGGGTTCCACTGCATCCTCCACCATGGCCGTGTCGGATTCAGCCTCCGGTGGCGGTGGTTCTTCGGGAAGCTCGATAAACTGCATCTGCGTAACGGCTTCCGTCATCAATTCCTGAGTGCTGTCGGACATCACCAGTTTCAACATAAAACTGAACAACAACAGCGTGACCACCGAGCCAAGCAGGACACCTCCCAGCCAACGCGCAATCATTGCGCCCCGGGCCTTGCCGCAATGGCAATCTGATCAATGTCCGCCAATCGAATTTGATCCATCACTTTAACCAGAATACCGGTATCCGCCCGTTCATCGGACTGAACCACGACGGTGCCCTGGGGGCTTTCTGCGTGCATGCGCGCCACTTTGGCTTTTAAGGCCCGCACATCAATGGGACGGCCATCAATCCAGATATCACCGGACTCGTGAATGGCGATGAGGATGTTCGCACTCTCCTGGCGCTGTGCGGTATCCGCTTTGGGCGTGTTCACAGCAATACCGGACTCTTTAACGAAGGAGGTGGTCACGATAAAAAAGATCAGCATGATGAAGACCACATCCAGCATGGGTGTCAGATCCAGCTCCGTTTCCTGGTCAGCCTGTTGATGCCTACGGGTTGCCATGAACCTCTCCTTTATAGCCATCACCTCCGGGTACGCCGAACGTCAACCCATCTTTAAACCGCTCCAACCGGTCCTGGGTCCAACGTTGCAATTGCGCCAGCATATATAATCCACTGATGGATATGACCAGTCCCGCCATGGTGGGCAGCGTGGCCCTGAACACACCCCGCGCCATACTTTGCGCATCACTGGTGCCTTCCAGGGCGATGACATCAAATACGGTGACCATTCCCGTCACGGTTCCCAGCAATCCCAGCAACGGGCACAGCAGGACCAGCGCCCGAATCAATGGTAGAAACTGGTTCAGACGCAGGTTCATATCCACAATTAACGCTTCCCGCACCTGATGGGCAAACCAGGAACTGCGCTCCCCCCGACTCATCCACTGTTGTTGCGATTGTGTGGTCTGGTTGCGTGCGAACAACAGCAAGTACAACAGACGTTCACCGATCAAGGTCCACATCACGGCAGACACCAGCAATAACAACCAGATCACCGGGCCGCCCTGTTCCGCGAAATCCTCCAGGTTGCGCCATACCGCTTTCCACATTTCAATCATGGCCGCTCCCTGCCTCGACCCGAGCAGCAAGCAGTCCCGCACTCTGTTCATCCAAACGCTGTACCAGGTTCCTGGACATGGACACTACAAAACTGTGGGAGAACAACAGCGGTATGGCCACCACCAACCCCAGCACGGTGGTCATTAAGGCTTGGGAAATACCGCCGGCCATCAGTTTGGGATCGCCGTTGCCAAACAGGCTGATGGACTGGAAGGTCAGGATCATTCCGGTCACCGTACCCAACAATCCCAGCAGCGGCGCCACAGCCGCCAGTAATTTAATAAAGTTCTGTCCACGCTCCAGCGCAGGCAGTTCCGTCAACACCATTTCATCCAGCTTGAACTGGTAGTTCTCATCATTGGCCGTACGAAAGCGTTCCGCCCGCAACAAGACCCGTCCCAATGGATTGCTCTCTGTTGGCGTTTCCAATTGCTTGAGTTGCGCATTTACTTTGATCGTCACCCATAACAGATAGCTGATCCGCCACAACGCCACCAACAAACCCATTGCCCCTAGTGCGAGAATAATGACTCCGATCCAACCCGCCTGCTGAATACGCTCCACCAGGGATACTGAGTGGCCGAACTGCCGAATGAGTGAACCCCGGGACGGATCGATCACCAAAGTCTGCATACCTGCCGTTGCAGGATCAAACTCCGCAATGGTTTGGGTGAAACGATTTGGGGGCTGAATTGAAGGCAGCAGCAGCTCTCCGCTTTCCGGCAGATACTGGAAAAAACCTTCGGCGCCAAACACAGAAAAGACACCAACCCGGGTCAAGAGCGTGGTCTGCTGTCGACCGGCACCATCCACATACTGCCCCTGAAATTGATCGACAATTGCGGAGGCTGTCATCTCCTCCTGCATCAGTAACCAAAGCGACTCCAGGTCGTTGATGGTGGGCAACGCCTGCAATGCAGCAAGGCGCTCCATTTCCGCGGCACGTTCCGGATGCTGCAGGGCGACCGGCGATTGCTGCAGACTGGCGCCGGTCTCCCCGGCAATACGGGAAAACGCACCCTGCAACGCCCGCAATTGTTTACCCCGCTCCGCAATGGATTGTTCCAGAGTATCCACATCAGCTGTCAGCTGCTCCAGTTCAGCCTGCAGGGGTTGCAGGGATTTTTCCTGGTTGCGTTTCTGCGCACGGGCTTGTTCCAGTCTGGCCTGCTGTGCTTTCTGCTCGCTGAGAAACCGTTGCTCCCGTGCCTGCCATTGCTTGCGTTGGTCAGCTCGTTCCTGTTTGAGTTGATCCAACAACTGCTGCAGGGAGGCAACGGTTTCCGTATTTTCTGCTTGCGCAGGCACCACGAACATCAGTAACACAGCGAGCGCGAATACCGTTTTCACCTTGGTTATTAACACGCTCATGGTTGCAGCTCCGCCAGCAAAGGCAGAGGCAACAACTCCGGTGCCACCTGGCCTTTCGCTACCCGTATGCCTGCCAATACGAAACGCACCGAGTCCTGGGCCAGGGGTTGCCATTGCTTCTCCTGACGATTCCAGACACCCGCTTCGGTGCCATCCGGCGTTATGAAATACAACGCCAGTCGGCCTATGCGCAGACATTCCACGCTGCGGGATTCCCCCTGCCAGTCAATCTGATCCCGATAGGCTTCCAGGCTATAGCTGTAATCCAGCTCGATCTGAAAGGCCTCCATAACCAGCTGAAAACGATCACCCAACGCCAGGCCGGGGTCCAGAATTCGCTCACGCAAAATCAACACAGAATCAATTCGATCCTGATGATGAAAGGGTATATCCAGAACAATGAATTGCTCCAACGCCCGCGCCATACTCAACAACAGTGGCGCCAGGCGCTTCTCTGTGGTCTCAATCTGGTCCAACTGTTGTTGCAGCTGCTGCTGTTTCTGGCGTTGCTGTTCTATGCTCTTGAGCAGCTGGTTTTTTTGCGTGTCAAAAAAGTCTGAATCCAGCATGAGCTGCTGATACTCTTCCAACATGGCCTGGGTTTGGTCTGCGGCTTTATCCACTACTTTTTGCGAGGCAACCGCCTGACGGTTCAACGCCTCCGCCGCCTGCAACCCGTCATCCAAAGCACTGCCATAGGCAGGCAGGCACAATAAACAGAGCACAGATGAAAACAACAACCTCATGCATTCCCCCGATCTTTATTTGAATAGTAAGGGTGTACTGACGGAACATTAGTACAACAATCGAACGAAGGGAACCGTCTACCGGTGATCAGGCCAATCCACAATGGCGTTTGACCCACAAAACGCACTCTCGATTATCAGTCAGCGGGAACCGCCTGCTTGAAGTAATCGGGGATTTCATCGTTGCTCACCAGGGCGGAGTCTGCCTTTTGCGGTGACAGCGCAAAACGCACCGCAGCAGCGGCCAGCACATTGACATCAATGACCGGGCACACACGACCCACGATTTTATAGACAGGTTCCATAGGCACTGAAACCTTGAACGAAGTAGGCAAACCCGGAATGGTGCGCCTGGTACCGGAGACAAAACCGGCCCGCAGACAAATTGCGCTGCCGCGGTTCTCCGCATCGTTTTCTATGCAACTCTCAATCTTGCGCTTGCCCTGATAGTAACCGGGTATCAGGCGGGGAAAAGGATACCACCAGTCATTCATATTGGAGCGATCCCGGGTAATGACCACAAATTTGTCGGCCTTGACGTCCTTGCTGATGCCATAGGCATTCACATTGGCATCACCACAGGTGCGTACCATGTTTTCATTGGACCAGGGTGTAATCGCACCGACACAGGAGATGCAGGCTTGTATATGATATTGGGCAAGCACCTCCCGCAAGCCGTCACGCACAGTCTGCGGCGCCAAGAGGTCGCCCTTGAGAAAGTGGAGCCGCTCGGTCTGGTAAACCGGATTGGTGCGCAGCCAGGACGGTGCCGCTCCCGTGCGGCTTACCACAAACACATGCAGTGCTTTGTCCCGGGACAAAGCCTGCGCCAACACCGCTGTACCCACAAACCCGGTACCACCGAACACAACCAGGGCTCGGGTACGTTTTGAGGAAGGGATCGGGGAAGGATTCGACATGTTAACTCACCACTCATGTTAACTCACCACTAGAGGGCACCCATATAAAGGATGCTCAATCACCTGGGTCTTCACCTTAAAAACACATTCGATCAGGTCAGGTCGCATTACCTCTGCAGGCGCACCCACCGCAACCGAGGCTCCATTGTGCAGCATCATCACACGATCAGCAAAACGGGCCGCCAGGTTCAGGTCATGTACGATCACCAGCACCGTGACGGCCTTGCCGCAGACTTCCCGCACCAATTGCATCAGGTCAAGCTGATGGGAAAGGTCCAAGGCAGACGTGGGCTCATCCAGCAGTAACAAGCGTCGCCCGGTGGCCACCGGCTGCCAGATCTGCGTCAGCACTCTGGCCAACTGGACCCGCTGACGTTCTCCACCGGACAAGGCCGTATAGTGACGTTGCGCCAGATGCCGTACATCGCACACGTCCATCACCTCCTCCACAATTGCCTCATCCTGTTCACGCCCGGAATCATGGGGCATCCGCCCCATCAGGATCACATCGCGGGCGGCAAAGGGAAAACTGAGACTGGAAGACTGGGGCATCACGGCTCGCAACCGGGCCAGATCTCCCAGGGTCCAATTGGCCAGGGGCTTGCCGTCAAACCACACCTCTCCTGTGCTGGGAGACCATTCACCGGATAACGTGCGAAACAATGTGCTTTTACCGGCACCATTGGGACCCACTACGGCGACACACTCCCCCTCCGCCACCTGCAGGTTAATGCCTTGCAGCAGATCCCGGCCCCCGGTGTGAAAGCCCAGATCCGTCAACTGTAACACCGGATCAGACACCATAAAGCTGCCCCCTGCGACGCTGCACCACCAGAAACAGGAAGAACGGTGCCCCCAAAGCGGCAGTCAGCACCCCCACCGGGAGTTCCTGCGGCTCCACCACCAGGCGGGCCGCCAGATCGGCGAGGCTGAGTAAAGCAGCGCCCAACAGGGCAGAGCCCGGCAACAGCCAGCGGTGATCCGGGCCCAACACCAGACGCACAATATGAGGGACCACCAGCCCGACAAAACCAATGACGCCCACCGAAGCCACCGACACCCCCACCGCCAGTGCGGCCAACACAATTACCTTTAAGCGCAGGCGCTCCACCTGAATTCCCAGGTGACGTGCTTCAGACTCCCCCAGCAGGAGCGCATTCAAGCCTTTCCACAGTAGCGGGATCATCACCAGGGACAACAGGGCAAAAGGCGCCACCCAGCTCACCTTCTCCCAGGACGCCACATTAAAGCTGCCCATCAACCAATACACCAGATTACGTAACCGCACGTCCTCAGCGGTGGTAGCCAGGTAACTTATGCAGGCGCTGGTCATGGCATTGATGGCCACACCGGCCAGCAGCATGGTAGCCACCGATGTGCCCAAGGGTCCCACTCCAAGTCGATACACCAGGGCCGTCACCAGGGCTCCCCCGAAAAAAGCAAACAGCGGCAGGTTCCAGCTGGGGGAAAACCAGCCCCAGGTACCCCCCAGCACGATAGCGATCGCGGCGCCCACGGCCGCGCCTCCGGACACCCCGATCAAGCTGGGGTCCGCCAGGGGATTGCGGAACAGTCCCTGCACCATGGCACCGGACACCGCCAGACAAGCACCCACTAACACGGCAAGACAGACCCTCGGCATGCGGATCTGCCACACCACCATATCCGCAGTCCCTGTAATGGCCTCGCCCACTAAACGCCCGACCACCACATCCACCAATTCCGCCACCGGCACCGTTATAGAGCCCAGCGACAGTGATAGACCGACACTCGCCATCAGCAGCATCAGCAATAAACAGTGGAATACCAGAGGCCTGGAATGGAACATATCAGTCAGGTCACGCACAAAAATGAGCTGGCTATTATAAGGAGGCAGGTTTCGCAGGGCCATGAATAAAAAACCGGGGGCCGAAGCCCCCGGTAATCGCACCACGAACAGTTGTGAACGCATGCCGGCGTATTGATTCAGCACCATTCAGGTGTAGAGAGGAGAGAGGGGCCATGACAGGGCGCTGAGCCATTCAATCCGAACATGTGCTTCACAACATGAAATAATGATAATAATTATCATTTGCGGATGCAACACTTTTTCGAGAATATTTTTGTATACGCAGGGTTTACTGCTGCTGTGGTATGGTTCCACTTTGATTTTTGCACTACACAGAGAGGTAATTCATGACAGTCCTGTGCCAGGTCCACGATATTGAGGAAGATAGCGCTAAAGGGTTCGACATAGATGGGCAATCCGTATTTGCCGTCAAGAAAGACGGCCGGCTTTACGTCTACATCAATTCCTGCCCACACATTGGCATTCCCCTTGAGTTTCAACCGGATGAGTTCCTGGATATGGAAAAACGCTTTATCCAGTGCGCCAACCATGGTGCGCTGTTTGAAATAGAAACCGGTGACTGTATTGCCGGGCCTTGTGCCGGCCAGGCCTTGAAAGCCGCGCCTTTTGAAATCGTGGGCGAAGAGATTCGCCTGGTATAGACCCACCTGTCAGCAACCCAATGGGGGAAACAATGGATTCAACGGGTATTAGTTTTACCGCACTGTTTACGGGTCACGTGTGGTACGAAAACGGCATGTCGGCCCGCTTTTTCACGTCACCTAAAGCGCGCCTGCTGCACAGCGCGGCGCAACCAGTGGAGAAGGCGGGCCGGAGACTGCTTGGGATCACCGTCGAAGACATGCTGCTGCAACGGCATCACATTATTGATCATCGGATTGATACCCTGGTGAAACAGGAAGGCGTAACCCAGATTCTGGAGATTGCCTGTGGTTATTCCCCCAGAGGGTATAAACTGTCACGCAAGTACCCGCAGCTGAAGTATGTGGAAGCGGACCTGCCGCATATGGCCCTGCGCAAACGCACACTGCTGCAGCAGCACCGCGGCTTCGGCCCGGATCACCAGGTGATTGGATGCGATGTCTTTGCCGACGGCAAACCCTATGGCCTGGACTATATAATGAAGGAAGTACTGGATTCCTCACGCCCCACACTCATTATTACGGAGGGGCTGGTGAACTACTTCCGACTGGAGGACATCAGCCAGGTCTGGAAGCGGATCGCCCACCTGGGGCAGGCTTTCCCAAAAGCCTGGTACATCACCGACCTGGTTCCAAAACCGGCACAACGCTGGAAACCGGTCATGAATGCAGCCACGTCCATGCTGTCGATGGCAACCCGCGCCAGTGTCAATCTCCACTTCAACGGCAATGCACAGATTGAGCAGGGATTGCGGCAATGCGGTTTCAGCCAGGTCACCGTGTTCAGGCCTGAGCAGTTCCGGGATGTACTGCCGATTCCCCTGGCCAATACCTCGTCCCCAACCAAGAGCATTGTGCGCGTGGTAGAATGCCAAATTCATCCGCAATAACTCCTTTGGTACCATAAAAGAGCACGATTCGAAAAATGGGCCTGTTTATGGCCCATTTTTGTTTCGTAACCATTTGGTAACTCCTCACAAGCAAGCAATCTAATAGTGCACACCTACAATATTCACGCTCCATATTGATTCAAAAGATCCAAAACCTCCCACTCCGCTACCACATTCCAGCCATTTACCGAACTTGGCATACATGTTGAAACCTCAAGCCAGAGGAGCTTCGGTACTTATTTGAATTGGACCATTTTCGTAATTGGAGTTAGCAATGAGAAAATCTGGAAAGACGTGGCTGAAGGCATTTTCCCTTAAGTCTATTGCCAAGAGTTTGTTGATTGGGGCTGCCGCCACCGGCATGATGTCCGCGCCGGTTTACGCTGCAGAACTGGAGCTGGAAAAAGAAGACCTGAAATTCGGTTTCATCAAACTGACCGATATGGCACCTCTGGCCATCGCCTATGAAAAAGGGTACTTCGAAGAAGAAGGCCTTTATGTGACCCTGGAAGCCCAGGCCAACTGGAAAATCCTGCTGGACCGGGTTATCACCGGCGAGCTGGACGGCGCCCACATGCTGGCAGGTCAGCCTTTGGGCGCCACCATCGGTTTTGGTACCCAGGCCCACATCATCACTGCATTCAGCATGGACTTGAATGGTAACGGTATCACCGTTTCCAATTCCGTGTGGGAAGAAATGAAAAAACACGTTCCCCATGAGAACGGCAAACCCGTTCACCCTATCAAGGCTGATTATCTGAAGCCGGTTGTTGAGAAGTACAAAGCCGAAGGCAAGCCTTTCAAAATGGGTATGGTTTTCCCGGTATCCACGCATAACTACGAGTTGCGTTACTGGTTGGCAGCGGGCGGCATCCACCCCGGCTTCTACAATCCTGCCAAAGGTGACACCTCCGGAACTCTGCAGGCTGACGCACTGTTGTCAGTTACCCCGCCACCACAAATGCCCGCCACGCTGGAAGCCGGCACCATCTACGGTTACTGCGTAGGTGAGCCCTGGAACCAACAGGCTGTATTCAAAGGCATTGGTGTACCGGTTATTACCGATTACGAAATCTGGAAAGACAACCCGGAAAAAGTATTCGGTGTATCCAAGAAATGGGCCGACGAAAACCCCAACACGCATCTGGCCGTCGTAAAAGCCATGATTCGTGCCGCCAAGTGGCTGGATGAAGAGAACAACAAAAACCGTAAAGAAGCGGTTAAGATTTTGTCTCAATCCAACTACGTGGGCGCCGATTACGAAGTTATTGCCAACAGCATGACCGGCACCTTCGAATACGAAAAAGGCGACAAGCGTTCACTGCCTGACTTCAACGTGTTCTTCCGTTACTTCGCGACTTACCCTTACTACAGTGACGCAGTCTGGTACCTGACGCAAATGCGCCGCTGGGGCCAGATTCCTGAGCACAAGCCTGACAGCTGGTACATGGAAACGGCGAAGAAAGTGTATCGCCCGGACATCTACATGAAAGCGGCCAAGATGCTGGTTGCAGAAGGCAAGATGCCTGCCTCTGATTTCCCTGCGGATGATGAAGATGGTTTCCGCCCACCGCAAAGCGAATTCATCGACGGCATCACCTTCGATGGTACCAAACCCAATGATTACTTATCCAAGTTCCCCATTGGTTTGAAAGAATCCAGCAAGCTTTAAGTCACGACCGCCGGAGCCCGCAGTAAGGCTCCGGCACCCTTAAGTTAGAGGAGGCACATGCAATGACTGCTCGGGTAATGAATCTGTTTGAATCAATCGGTTTTTCCTGGCTGGTGTCTATTATGAAGTTATTTACACTGCAAAACCCCAAAGAACAGATCGAAAACCTCATCCGCACGCTGGGTGTCCCCCTGTTTGCGTTCGCTGTGTTTCTCGGCATATGGCACATGGGAGCCTCACAAATCGAAACCAGTCTCGGCAAGGTGCCCGGCCCCGCAGCCGTATGGGAGCAAACCGTCGGCCTGTGGGAAGAACACAAGGCAGAGCGTGTTAAAGAAGCGGCCTTCTATGAACGGCAGGAAGAGCGTAACGCCAAGAAACTGGCCGCGAACCCGGACGCCAAAGTAAAAATGCGGGATTACACCGGTAAGCCCACGTATATCGACCAGATTTTTACCAGTTTGAAAACGGTGTTTGCCGGTTTCCTGCTGGCCAGCGCCATCGCCATTCCATTAGGCATCATCTGCGGTTTAAGCAACACCATGTACACAGCCATGAACCCGATAATCCAGTTATTCAAACCGGTGTCGCCACTGGCATGGCTGCCAATCGTTACTCTGGTGGTGAGCGCACTGTATGTCAGCGACGATCCGGTGTTTGCCAAATCCTTTGTCAACTCAGCCATCACCGTCACCCTGTGCTGCCTGTGGCCCACACTGATCAACACCATCGTCGGTGTTTCCTCACTGGACAACGACCTGGTCAACGTTTCCAAAGTTCTGCGCCTGAACTGGTGGACCAAGATCACCAAAATCGTGCTGCCCTCTTCCGTGCCCATGATTTTCACCGGACTACGTCTGTCCCTGGGTGTGGGCTGGATGGTGTTGATTGCTGCGGAAATGCTGGCGCAAAACCCCGGCCTGGGCAAGTTCGTATGGGATGAGTTCCAGAACGGCAGCTCACAATCTTTGGGTCGCATCATGGTTGCAGTTCTCACCATCGGCTTTATCGGCTTCCTGCTGGATCGCCTGATGCTGTCACTGCAGAAATCATTCTCCTGGGATAAAGACGCCATCGTGCGTTAATCGAGTCGCACTCACGAGGAAAGAATCATGCAAGGTTATCTTACGATCGAACAGGTGCACATGGATTTCGACACGCCCAAGGGCACCTTTAAAGCGCTGGACAACGTCACCCTGAAAATCGATAAGGGCGAATTCGTTTCCCTGATCGGTCATTCCGGTTGCGGTAAATCCACCGTACTCAACATCGTTGCGGGATTACTGGTGTCCACTCAGGGCAGCGTGCTCCTGGATGGCAAAGAAGTGAATGAACCCGGCCCGGAGCGTGCTGTTGTATTCCAAAATCATTCCCTGCTGCCTTGGCTGACGGCTTATCAGAATGTCGAACTGGCGGTTAAGCAGGTGTTCAAGAGCTCCATGAACAAGAAGGAAATGGACGAGTGGATCAAGCACAACCTGCGTCTGGTCCATATGGATCACGCCACCAACAAACGCCCCGGCGAAATCTCAGGCGGTATGAAACAGCGGGTGGGCATTGCCCGCGCACTGGCCATGAAACCAAAAGTCTTGTTGATGGACGAACCCTTCGGTGCACTGGACGCGTTGACCCGCGCTCATCTGCAGGATTCCGTCATGGAAATTCAGTCGGAGTTGAACAACACCGTCATCATGATTACCCACGACGTGGACGAAGCAGTATTGTTGTCGGATCGCATTGTGATGATGACCAATGGCCCGGCGGCGACCATTGGTGAGATTCTGGAAATTGATCTACCCCGCCCCCGTCACCGCCTTGAGCTGGCCGATGACAGCAAGTACAACCATTATCGTGCGGAGGTTTTACGCTTCCTGCACGAACGCCACTCCAATCCTAATGCGGCCTGATCTTGTATAGGTTTTCTTTGGTGTTCTCCGAACCGCAAACGCAACCACGATAACCTTATGGTTGCGTTTGTTTTTTTCCTGAATTGAGTTAAAGAGATCCTAGTGCTGAGCCACCTGATCCGGTTGCACCAATTGATGTAACACCAGCGCCATTTCAGCCACCTTGGTTACCGCATTAACGGATAGGGTCGCACCGGTAATACCATCAATACTCTTGGATAGCCCTTCGCCTCTTAACGTTACATTGGCAAATTGCCGGGTAAAACTTTCTTCATGCACTTCACCGCCCCGCTCCTCCCGGTAAACCAGAATTTTGATATCCACAATGGCATTGTTCTCAACCACGATTCCCATGGTGATGGGTTGATCCTTACCAATTTCATCAATAATCCAGGCCGTGCGGTTGCCCTGGTGCCAATAGCGGATACGTCCGGCAGGATAGGGATGGGAAAGGATACGGTTGATTTGCTTTTTGAGATCACGATTCAGGCGCAACATTTTCCAACCGGGTTCATCAGCAAACGCCTGCGCCAGAAAATCTTCTTTACTTAGATACTGAATCTGTGGAATTCCCAGCGCAAACGCACCGGGGATTCCCACGCACAGGTATAACAGAAAACCAAATACTACTTGTTTCACGTTAGTTCACCAGGCGTTCAACACCAGCGGCTTCGATGATCTTACGCTGATACCAGCCCACACGCTCCCCCCGCAGGCGGGCCTGGGCCTCGTGATACACGGGATTCACACTCACGGAATCAGGCATCAACCAGTTATACAACTTGGAAGACGGTTTGATCCAGCCGTAATAGTTGATGGAGTACCACAAGCCATAATCCATATCATATTGCTCACGGATAGGCGCGGGCAGATTCACAGCCGTCGCCACTTCCTGCACCCACAGTGGCAATGCCAGGATAATAGAGCCCTGATTAAACAGGTCTTCTTTCAGCATTTTCGCATTATCGGTAACCGTCAGCTGAGGACTGTGAACCATGGTTTCAACGTAGTCTTCGAAGGCAGTCCAATTGGGCGGATTGGCACTTTCAGGAATGCCAAACATCATATTGAACAGCTTGATTTCCTCGTAGAATTTATCCTGCTCTGCCTTGGTCAGCGGCTGCTCATATTCCTCATACATTTTCACCAGGGTATCCCACAGGGTCGCCGACACCCAGATCATGGCGGACACCTCATTGGCGCCGTAATGGCTGCCTTCTTTGAAGGCACCGGCTTCGTAAGGGATCTGGCCTTCAATGGCATTATGAATCTTATGTACGGTATTCGCTGCATCCATTACCTGGGGCATGCTGCCGTAGACGATGGTGGAGATATAAATAAACGTTCGGCGTGCCCGTTCCAGAGGGTCATAGCGAACAATGGAATGCTCATCAATGCCGGCCGTAATCCAGGGATGTGCCGTCTGCATCAACAGGGCCCGTCCGGCCCCCATGGCAGCCGGTGTTACCCGCGAGGTCAGTCGCCACATCATGGAATCCGGTCCGTACAAGCCAATGCGCGAATCCGGGATAGCGCCGTGTACTTTATAGAGTTGCTTACAGAAGTCCTGGTCATCAATCCAACGGGGCAACGGTGGCTCACCGGTGCGGGGCACCAGCTGATCGATCGTTGCGCCATAGTGATGGCCATTTGATTCTGAAGCACTGGATACCGCTTCAATATCAAAGTCAGTTGGGCATGGTGTGCTCAGATAACCCGTCTCTGCCCGCACCAACTGCATGTCCACCTGCGTTTTCTTTTTCTGCAGGGAGATTTCATCGGGCAAGCGGTAGCGGCCCACCTTCATGTAGTTGTTGTACTCGATATCCCAATCGGCTTCCCTGATCTCTTCCACCTGGTCTTCATCCGTGGCGATCTCGGCACTGCCACTGGCGGGCAATGCCCGCAGCCAGAAGCCAAGGTTATCCATGGGCAGGGTTTCGCGCACCGCATCAGCCAGTTCCCGGGCTTGCGGATCTTTTACCTCGACCGCGACATCCGCCTCCCCTTCATACCCGGAAATGACCGCCTTGGCTTCTCCCACCGGCGAATCGGGGCGCAGGGATAACTGGTACTCGCCATCCACCTGGCGGTATTCAAACCAGGTCTTTTGCTTACCTGAATTATTCTTGATGGAAACCTGCCCCTCAACCGACCATTCGTTAAGTGTTTCAGGGTCGGCGGGAATAAATTCTTTCTTTGGAAGTATTGAAGAACAACCCTGCATGACCAATCCAGACAGCAGCAAACAGGGGAGTGCAAGAGAACGAAGGGCTTGCATTGGAGCCACCTCCACTAGTGGGTACATCAGTTCTATTTGTTATACGACTGACATCCTACCCACAACGAGACATTATTTCAATATTGTCCCAGAAGAATATGGGGGCCCTTTACGCTAATACAAACATGTAAAAGGCCGGTAACAAAAGTACCGGCCTTTTACGCTCGAACATGAAACAGTTTAGTTACTACTGGCTGAAGGCCCTAACTGATGGTTCCATCCACGATACGGTCGAACACAATCAGATTGTCGCGCATCCCGGCATTACCCAACCCATGACTGGGGAAGTAACCCGTGTTGGTAAACAGGTTCTGTTCACCGTGAAGGGCCATGTAGTTCAGTACCACAGTTTCCACCAGCAAATTGGGGTTGTTGGCCGCCGGACTGGAGGAGGTTTCCACCGAGCCATCCCCCCGGAACCAACCGATCTGGCGACCGGAAACGTTACCCGTCATCGCAGCCCGGCCATTGGGGTTGTACACCAGGAAGAAGGAGGCGGCGGTGGATGAGTTATCCCCGGTCCACACCCCTTTGCCACGCCCGTCCACAGACTCATCCAGCATGCCGTTACTGGCGACCGAGCCATCGCTGAAAACGTAGAGGAACAGCGGTACTCCAACGCGATGAGCGTATTCAATACAAGCACCCATGCAGCGTCCTGCACGCAGATCCCGGATCTCACCGGTGGAACGATCACCGGTATGATAATCGAAACCACCCATGGTTACCGTACCGGCACCGGCAAAGCCGTTAACCACCAGCTTCATGACCGAGGCGGTTTTGCGGAATTCACCGTCACCGCTGAATTCAGCGGTGCTGAAGATCCCCGCCGCGCCGACGATGTCCGGATCACCTTCCGGGTTCAATGTGGCAGGGTTACCGTAGCGATCCGCCAGGTCCGCACTCTTCACATAACCACAGCGGATCAAATCTTCGATGACCGCTTCCCGGGTCACAATACCCTGGTTCGCCAGCTTCTGGTCACTGATACGGGCGATGGATTCCATTACGCTGACCACATCAGATTGATCCAGCAAACCTACCAGCTTACCGGTGTCCACCAGGCCGGTAACGTCACTGGGACGGTCCACCTTGGTAGGCCGGATGCCTGGATCAATCATCATCGCCGGGGCCATGGAGTTACCACCGGATTCCGAACTGCGAGAACCGATCAGGGTAAGCAACTCACCGTCCGCCCCTGCCCGGCCAATGCCGTACATGGGGTTATGAGGATTGTTACCGGTATCGTTTTCGGAGCGGGCAGGAATAACGGCGCCATCCACGTTCGCCAACGCCGCGGCAGAGGCCTTTTCCCGGATACCCCGACCAAAAGCACTGTCTGTGTGAAACAGCAGCCCCATGGTGGCATCAATGAAGTCACTGAGGTTGGTGTCCGGATTCATGATGCTGGGCACCATATCACCCGGCAGCCCCATCTTGTTGTAACCGGCGGTGCTGATAAAGTCTTCCTGTCCACCCTGCTGACCTACCAACACGTTGGAGCCGGCGATGTTGGCACCGCCAGCCAGGTCAAAACAGATAAAAGGAATCTTACCGGCACCCTGCACCGTGATACCACAGCCATCCCGCAGGGTGGCGATATCACCGGATAACGCCGCATAGGCCGCATTGGGGTTGGCAAACAGACCCATGATACCCGGGCCCAACACGCTGGCGGCACCGGTCATCAAACCCTGGCGAATAAAATCGCGGCGGGACTTGGGACGTTCGTGATCTGCATAAAGCAATGGGGCATTGGGGTCTAAAGTATTTGGTTTCTTTTTCATGTCACTACCCTCACTGTACCAGTACGGCGGCCGAGCCTAACGCGGCGGCACAGGTTGCTTTAACAATTTTCTGAGTTACATCAGCGCCTTCGCCACTGTGGCGGTCTACGGCCAGCAAGGTAATCAGATTATCCAGTTCGGTCTTCATGTCCAGTTCGTTAGGTTGCGATGCCAGACCACTACCCACCACATTGGCATACAGAGGATCGATAATGGCATCACGCTCCAGGGTACTGTCAAAGGCCGGTGTTACCGCCAGGTTGAAGTTACCGAAGGCAGGGAAGAATGCGGCTCTCCTGGTGGGATCATCCACCAACTCACTGCAGTATTCGATCGCCATCTGCGCTACGGCCATCTGGTGTGAAGACAGGAACGTCTCGGCCGAGGTGGTGGTCGGCAGTTGCTGCTTCACAGTCTGATAGGTGCTGACCACATTGCTGTTGGTCACCGGGACGCCGGTAATCTTGGACATGGAAGCATTGATTTCAGCAAAGTTACGCAGCCCCACGTCAGGTTCCACCGCAGACACTGCGGGCAATGTCGGACTGACCACCGCCTCAACCCGGACATCACTGTAACTGCCAATCTGTTCAAAGGTCAGGAAGAATTCGTCAGAGTTCGATCCGCCCTCCATCGGCAGTACCGTTCCGATACTGGACAACACCTGGCCGGTTTCCTCGGAGTACAGGGACGCTTCCAGCGTGGTCTGCAACTTGGCATAAGCCTGACCTACGGAGGGTTCCTTACCATTGATGCCCACTCGCATGCCCTCCAGCGGCACACCACTGAAACTGGACTGGGCAACACCGGAATCAGTGCCGGCAGCGCGGATACGATATAGGAACGGATCTGTGAACAGGTAACTATAGCTGTCAAAGATGGCCGCTTCGAAGACCACATAGCTGTCAAAGCCGTCATCAATACCGGTGAGGTCATCGCAGTTGTTGCTGGCGTCACAATGCTCCAGCTTGAACAGCAGGTAATATTTCTCGCCTACTCCGGCATCAAAGTTGGTGGTGATTTCCTCCTGACTGAGAGCTCGATCGTATATGGCAGCGAAGCGGATAATGCCTTCCCATGGGCGGTCACCGGAGGCTTCGTTACCCATGATGAAGACAAAGCTGTCATCCCAGCTGCTCAAGCTGCCAACAGAAGATGGATCTGCATCACCGGTATAAACGCCATTCACGTAGATGCGTCGGCCATTGACGGGATCAAAGGTCAGCACCACATGCTGCAGGGTAGCCTGCAGGCGCTCATCGTCATCCGCCGTGGACAAGGCCGGCTCACCGTTGCCATCCGTACTGGAGCTGCGGTGCAGGAAGTCGTAGTTATACAGCGTCTGGCCCAGAGTAAAGTTACGGCTGCTGGTACCATCTGAATAGGTCATGATGCGGGCCGGGCCTTCCTGGGTTACGTTGGCCGGCGCCACCCAGGCTTCCAGGGAATAGGCATTGCTGGACTTGATTCGATTGGCCAGCTTACGGCTGGAGACGATGCTGGCCTGCGCCTTACCGCCGGGAAGGAACTGGATACCATTACCGCCCACCCAGTTGTAATCGCCTTCCAGATCCAGGTTCATGGCGGGATCCACGCCACTCTTGTCCAGAATCAGGGTACCATCACCTTCAGAGAACTCCCACAAGGCAATGGCACCGGTATCGATACGGCCACCACCACTGGCCAGAATACCATCCCGCTCCAGAATCAAGGCGCGGCTGGTGAGCCAGTTGGCCGGTACTTCATTGGGTGCAGGTATGGCCGCCTCAAACAACTTGATGGCATCCAGCATTTCCTGGGCGTTGGCCATGCAGTCCTCACCGCAGTTGTGGAATTCACTGCGCTGACGCACTACAAAACGGGACAGTGCTTCGGCCAGAGGACGATCCTGAACCCCATCTTCGATGTCGATCTTGCTGCGGGACAGGTCATAGGCCTCATAGACATCATCGCCGGCAAAATAAGGCTGCTGGGCCGTCAACGCATCCGAGCGGTGGCAGCTGTTGCAGTTATAGTCTGCGAACAGTGGATAGATATAGGTTTGAAATGCGGTAACCGCCGCATCATAACCATCACCACCAGCTACCGGCAGTTGCTTGGTCACGGTAATGACATGCTCATCCGGCGCCGACAACTGGATTTCAGTGCTGCTGGAGCTGACGCCATTCAACCAGCGGTCGATAAAGTCCGTCATCTCAGAGGCACAGGCTGCCGGACTGGACAACCAGCACGCCTGCTGGTGATTGGCAGCGGCGTATTCCACGAATTTGGAATCACCGGGATTATTGCGGTTAATGTAATTGCGCGCCACGTTATAGGCCGCATCCACATCATTGGCATTCAGAAAGTAAGGTGCCTGGGTGCCGTTATGGCAACCGCCACAATCCTTGGTGCGCAATTCATCGAAGAAGTACTGCTTGAAGCGACAGACTTCTGCAATGGTATCCGCATCAGAATAACTATGACCACACTGGGCACCGGTGTAGGGGCTATCATCCACTACCACCGTCTCACCATCTCCGCCCAAGCCGTTATTGTATTGGGCATTGGTTTCGGTTGATGCACCACCGCCACAGCCGGCCAGCACCAACACCAGGGATGCCAGCAGGGGCATCATCCAGTTCTTTACGTTCAGTTCGCTTAACACTTTCATTTTAATTCTCCACAGTATCCTGTCAGGCCTTCAACTCAGGCTCAATCGCCCCGGCAGTAAGCTGCGGCATCAGTAAACGCAGTCTGCAGGTTGTAGTTGCTGGCTTCTAAGTTGGTCACCATGGACGACACTTGCGCATGATCCGCACTGGTAGTGGGTTCGTGCAAGCAAACGGTCTGGAATACCTGTTTTACCTGGCATTCCGCAAAGGCATTTGAATGGGACAGTTCCATCCCCATGGATTTGGCTCCGCTGCCGCTGCCCGGCAGGCCTGAATCCCAGCCCAGAGCAGAGTTCTGGCCCTGGCGCCAGTAGTTGGTCCAATCATCGTTGGGGGTTACATAGCCATAACGGAAGTTATCTGCGTTGATATGGTACTTGGGCTGAACAGCACCGGCGGTGTACTCCAGGCGCCCCTCTTCCGTACCCTCTTCACCGGTCCAGTTGTAATAGGCAAACGCCTGGGCCAGAGGATCCATGCCGGCATGACAGCCTACGCATCGATTGAGAAAGATGCGGCTGTCACCACCCGGGCTACGGGAAACATCCTGCCGAATGCGGTCAGGTGTGCGGGTGGTATCCTGCACCTGCTCCAAATCCCGGCAGAGAAAGTTCATCATGGTGAAGCGGAACATGGCCCGGTTGGTGCCCGCAACAAAGTAGGCTTTCGCTGCCGCACGGGTGGTCATCACACCGGCGGTTGCGCCGGCGGCCAAGCCGGTAACACTGGATTGGGTTGTTCGCTGCAGCACACTGTCGCTCCCCAGATCGGCCCCACTGGCTTCCAGAGCCGCGTAGTGATCATTGTTGTCGTTGGAATAGGCCGGTAATCCACCGGATACCCCGACATACAGTACGTTGTCATACAGGACTTTACGGAAATCATCCCCGTCCCGCACCAGACCAATCACCGTCGCCGTGAAATCATTCAGGTCAGCGAACATGGTCTGTTCTTCATTGGTCCAGGGGGTCACCATATTTTTCAGGGTGACGTTGTAGAAGCCGGAGGAGGACAATGCCACCTGGGCTGCATCTCTGGCTTCCTGGTCTGTGAAAGAGGCTCCGCTGGCGTAAGACACCATCTCCGTCAGCTCAGTCTCGGTTGGGGGTACGCCGGCAATACGGTCGTACATGCGCTTGGCTTGATCCCGTGCCCCGGCCTGGGCCAGGCTTCCGGTCACGGCCAAAGCCACTCCCAGAATCACAGCACTGGCGTTTAGCGCCCGGTTTACTCTTCTCGTTATTAACATGGTTCTACACCTATATTCCTGGCTAATCCAAACTGCGACAGCGCTACAGACCATTTCCATCAAGCTTAAGCATTGTATTCATAGTGCTGGTTGATATTTAGACAAACGGGCCGTTTTAACGGCTTAGTGTTGTTGTTTACCTGAATGCCTTCAACCATAGTTATTTACATAGTTGCTTAGATAGTTACTCAAAGTGACGCAGATTTACGGATGCTACATACCCAGTTTAAACAGCACATCAGTGGATAATGCGTGACCGGTATCGCAAACTGACAATTCGCAACCAGCTTAATAACCACATTGTGATTCAGTCCAAATTTAGAGCCGCCGGGAACGTGCCAAACTTTACATACTAAGTGAAAACCTGGATGTGGTGACGTCACGACAGGTGCCGCACCACTCGCTTTGGAATAATAAAATGAATTGTAATTACTTAATTCAACAGAACCGGTTCAGGGCAACTTTGGTGGCCTTATTGGCAAGCGCATTGCTCTATGGGTGTGGTAGCGACGACAAGTTGCCCGGAGGCGCGAACCCCGGGGACCAGGATCCGCTGTCCGTAGGAACCCCTCTGTTTTACATTGAACGCCAGGTCACCGACCAACCCAACAGCTTGACCGACCCGTTGGAATTTATTGGCGGCGGGCGCCTGATCATGAGGACCCGTGCGGACCGCAACGCCCTGGAGGAAGACCTGGGCAGCCGCGTTTGCGCAACCAACTGCGACTTCCGGGACCTGGACGTTTCTTTTGATGGTAATTTCCTGGTTTTTTCCGCCCGGGAGGAAGACCCGGATGAAAATGACAACATTCAATACACCTGGGATCTCTACGAGTACAACATCGCGGAAGACACTGTACGCAAACTCATCCCAACCGATGACAGCTCCAAGTTCAACCACGAAATCACCCCCCGCTACCTGCCTTCCGGTGACATTGTTTTCGCTTCAACCCGACAGAAGTCCACCCGGGAAATCAATCTTGAAACCGCTAATGGCGGCGCCTACTCAGGGCTTGAGGAAGACCGCCGGGAACGGGCCCTGAACCTGCACGTAATGGCTGCCAATGGCCAGAATATCCGGCAGATTACCTTTAACATGAGTCACGATGCCTACCCGGTCGTATTACTGGATGGCACCATCATCTACACCCGCTGGGATAATTTTTCCCGCAACTCGATGAACCTTTACCATGTCAATCCGGACGGCACAGGCAACCAGCTTGTCTACGGCATGCATAGCCACGACACCGGTCCAGGCGCCTCCGACCTGCAATTTGTTAAGTCCAACATCCTGCCGGACGGCAGCTTGTTTGTACTGGCCCGCCCGATGGAAAGCGATTTCTATGGCGGAGATTTTATGACAATCAATATCAATAATTATGTGGACAACACCACCCCCACCGCCCTCACCAACGGCAGCGGACCGGCTCAGGCCAGCATAACCGACACCGATGTGAATACCGGCGCGGAATACTCCCTCGGAGGCTACTACGCGGATTTTCACCCGCTATGGGATGACACCAATCGGGCGCTGGCCAGTTGGAGCCTGTGCCGGGTGCAGAACGGCGAGCTGATTCAGCCCTGCAACAGCGACACCATGAGCGCTCCCGGAGCCACCCCGGCAGAGCCGGCTTACGGCATCTGGATGCTGAATTACAGCGACAACACCCAGACTCCGATTATTCCGGGTCGCACCGGTATCGTGATCACGGACGTGGCCCTGGGTTATGAGCGCACAGCTCCCCTTACCTTCTTTGATGACCAGCCCTTCGAACAGAACAATTGCTTGAGTTTCAATCCCAAACTGGGAGCGACCACCCAAACCGAAATGTGTGCCGGCCAGGAAGGGGTTATTCATATCCGCAATATTTACGAAACCGATGGCATCCTGAACCCCAATTTTGATGGCAACGACATGGGTGCGCTTTATAGCGCGGTATCAAACCCCGACACCACCGATGCCGACAACCGACCCGCCCGTTTCCTGCGGGTTGTGAAGGGAGTGCCGGAACCGGATCGGGATATTCGCCAGCCGGACGGCGACGCCTTTGGTCGCGCCGGCGCCCAGCGCATGAAAGAGATTTTGGGATATGCTCCCATCGAGCCCGACGGTTCCGTCAAAGTACGGGTACCGGCCAACGTTCCCCTGATGATCAGCATCACCGACGCTGACGGCCAACGACTGACGGCCCGCCACCAGAACTGGCTCAGTGTGCGCCCGGGGGAAATTCTGGAGTGCAAGGGCTGCCATTCTGCCAACAGCACCGAGCCCCACGGTCGTTTCTATGCCCAGCCGGATTCAACCAACCCCGGTGAGACCAACGGCAGCATTTATACTGACGCCACATCGGAAATCACCGCCCCTCCTTTTGATACCTCTATCAGCGGCGAAATTCTCAATGCCACCATGGCAGAAGCCAAGTTCTACTATGTGGAAAACCAGATGAATTCCTCCGCCCAGGACATCATCAAGCTCAATCAGGACCCCAGATTCACCTTTACCTGGTTGGACGGCATGAATTCCCCGCTCACCGAGGCAGACATGGAACTGGAGAGCAGTAGCCTGGAGCGGCTGGCGGCCGCCCCCTGGTACAGCAATCTGCCTACCTATATTGCCGGTGGTTACGAGCTACCAACCAACAACCATTGCGAAAACTGGAATTACCGCTGTCGAATTCGCATCAACTATCCGGATCATATCCAGCCCCTGTGGGAGCATGTCCGCTCGCTCACCATTCCGCCGGCCCTTGGTGGCGACGGCGTTACCGTTGTGCCTACGGCCTGTACCGACTGCCACAGCCGGGTGGATAACATGGGCGCCCCCCAGGTGCCTGCAGGCCAGCTGGAACTCACCAGCCAAGTGGATCTGGGAATTCGTATGCGCTCCTATGAAGAGCTGTTTTTCACCGACGTCCTTATGGTGGACGACGGCATGGGCAATGTAGTGGACTGCACTGTGGATGTACCCCGAGTTGATGAGAATGGTGACCCTGTGCTCGATGAAAATGACGTCCAAATTATCGATACCGTTATTTGTGATCCGTCTGAAGGCCCCTATGTCTCACCCAATGGCGCCAGAGCCAGTGCTGCATTTTTCGCACTCTTCGCGCCGGGCGCCAGTCATGAAGACTATCTGACCCCGGCAGAACTGCGTCTGATATCGGAATGGCTGGATATTGGCGGCCAATACTACAATGATCTGTTTGCTGCACCAGAGAATTGAGGTTCTGCGGTGGGTAGCTGCACCCACCGCAATGCTATAGAATGGCGACAAAACAAGACCTTAGAACCTCCCAACAATAAAGAAGGCGTCCTACCCACAACATGACAGTACGGATTCTATTAAGTATTTTAATCCTGTTTTGCGCGGGCATAGGGCACGTTCAGGCAACGGAGTACCCCTCCGTCAAAGTCGCGGAGCCTTATCTGGATCTGCGCACAGGCCCTGGACGGGGTTACCCCAAGACCCAGATCGTGGAACGGGGGGATTGGGTGGAAGTCATCATGCGACGTACCGACTGGATTAAGGTGCGCACCGTCAAAGGGTTCGAGGGCTGGGCCCATCAGGATGACCTGGCCAGGACCCTGGATCCGGACGGCGAACCCACCCAGATCAGCACGGTGGGTGAAGGTGAATTTATCCACCGCCGCTGGGAGGTGGGTTTCAAGGTTGGCACATTCTCCGGCGCACGCACCAGTGACGTTTATCTTGGTTATTACTTTACCGACAACCTGTCCGCGGAAGTGACTGCCGGTCAAGCCTTCGGCACCAGTGTGGATTTTCAGTTTCTCAATGTCAGCCTGACCCACCAACCCTGGCCCCAGTGGCGCTACTCCCCCTACCTCACCCTGGGCGGTGGTGCCAAACAATCCCGCTATAGTAATACAGAAGTCCAGCTCAGCAGCCGCACCGACCAGACTCTGCATGCGGGGGCAGGCCTGCGTATTTATCTGGCCCGTCAACTGATGGGGCGCCTCGAGTACCGCAATACCGTGATACTCACAGACCAAGAACAAAATGAAGAGAGTGACGAATGGACAATCGGTTTATCCGCCTTTTTCTAAGTGCCGCGTTATTGACGCTGGGTATCACCGGAATTGCCCATGGCGAAGAAGGCAGCATTCTGGAAGATCCCCCGGTCATTGATCCGAATGTTGTGCGCCTGGGATTGAAAGAAGCGGATATTGATGATGAAAATTTTGAAGTGGGTGCTTTTATCGGGTTTATGAGTGTCGAGCATTTCGGCACCCATGAGGTCTATGGTGTTCGCGGCGCCTGGCATGTCAATGAAGACCTGTTCTTCGAAGCCAATTACGGCATGGCGTCAGTGGGCAAAACCCCCGCAGAGTACGCCGCCGGGGATTTCAACCTGTTCACCGATGAAGACCGGGATTTCATTTATTACAATTTATCGCTGGGCTTTAACGTGCTGCCCGGTGAAGTGTTCATGACCAGCGACTGGGCCTTCAACTCGTCCATCTATGTGTTAGCGGGTGGGGGTACGGTGGACTTCCTGGGGGAACAGGAGTTTGCACTCAACCTGGGTATGGGGCTACGGGTGGTGGTGACTGATTCTTTTGCCATGCACCTCACTTTCCAGGACATAATGACCGATAAATTGAAACAGCTCAGCGACGGCAGCGACGGTTCTGCGCACAATATGCAGTACACCGCCAGCCTGACATACTTTTTCTAGATCCGGTAGGAAAACGGGGGCTCCATTTATTTTATGAGGCATACCAATATGACGAGACGCAACCTGATCCGCTGGATAGCAGCCACCCTGATCATCCCCGGACTGTTATTGGGTACAGCGACGTTCGCCAAAACCGAAAACCTGAGTGGCCCGGCACCGGATTTTACCCTGCCCCTGGCGGGCAAGAAGAAATTGAAGCTTTCGCAACTGCAGGGCAATGTGGTCATGATCAACTTCTGGGCCTCCTGGTGTGGACCTTGCCGGGAAGAGATGCCATTGATTGAAGACCTGTTCCAGAAATACAAAAAACTGGGCTTTGTCGTGTACGGCGTGAACGTCGATACCAACCCCCAGGATGCCCAGGCCCTTTTGAAAGAAACCGGCGTCAGCTTCCCGGTAGGCTACGACACCAAGAACAAGGTAAGCCAACTGTATTCCGTAGACTCCATGCCCAGCACGGTGATGGTGGATCGCAAGGGCAATATGCGGTTTCTGCATCGCGGCTATAAACCTGGTTACGAGAAAGATTACGAGAAACAGATCCGACAACTGATTCGCGAATAACGGCTGACCATTATGCTGAAACCTCGACGCAACCTACAGGCTCGACTCTGCGCCCTGGCCACTGTGCTGGGGTTGCTGCTGTTGTCCGGCTGCAGCGCCATCAAACCCTGGGTGAAACCCTACGAGCGTAACAACCTGGCAGATCCCATTATGAGTTTCTCCATGGACCCGGTGGAAAGCGGTTACATGCATCACGTTTTCCAGGCGCGGGAAGCGGCCCGGGGAGCAGAAGGTGGCGGTGGAGGCGGCTGTGGTTGTAACTAAGCGCGCAGGTTTTCTTACCGGCCTCCTGCTGCTGGCCAATGTCAGTTTTGCGGCGGTATTGCCGGCCGATCGTGCCGATGTGATGTATCACAGCTACGATGGCGGCGGCGTTAAGATAGACGGTCCGGCGGTGTTGGTCCGCAAGAGTGTCACCGATGACGTTTCGGTTAGTGCTCAATACTATGTTGATGAAATATCCGGTGCTTCCATTGATGTTCAGGTGCTGGCAAGTGAATACGCAGAGGAACGGACCCAGTACGATATCGGCGCCGACTACCTGCTCAACAAAACCATTCTCACAGTAGGATATTCAAACAGTGAAGAGAATGACTATGAAGCGGATACCTACTCCATTGGTGTGAGCCAGGATTTCTTTGGTGACCTGAGCACCCTGAGCCTGAGCTTCGCCTTGGGTAATGACACTATCGGCATGAGTACCAACTCAGACTTTAGCAAGGACAAACGCACACAGTCCTACCAGTTCAGCTGGACCCAGGTGATAACCAAAAACCTGCTGATGAACTTTATATACCACGTCATCACTGATGAAGGCTATCTGAATAATCCATACCGCCGCTTTCGCTATCTGGACCCGAATTCCGGCTCCGGCGTCTCCTGGCAGACAGAAGTCTACCCGGAGACTCGCACCAGTCATGCGTTTGCTGTACGCGGGCGCTACTACATGCCCTACCGGGCCGCGTTCGGCTTTGAATATCGACGCTTCAATGATACCTGGGGCATTAATGCCTATAACATGGATCTGAGTTACACCCACCCACTAAAAGAGAACTGGATCATCGATGTTCGCTACCGCTACTACTCTCAAAGCGATGCTGACTTTTATTCCGACCTATTCCCGGCAGTGGGTTTCCAAAACTATATGGGTCGCGACAAAGAGCTAAGCACGTTCTCCACTAACACCCTGGGTTTCAAAGTCTCCTACGAATTCGACACCCACTGGTCCCGAGGCTGGCTGGAGAAAGCCGCCGTCTCATTTGCCTGGGATATGCTCAGCATCGAATACGACAATTTCCGCGATGCGCGCCGCACCGATCTGCCCGCTGGCACAGAACCCCTGTACAAGTTGGACGCAGACGTCATCCGATTCTTCATATCAGGTTGGTTTTAAATACCGATCTGCAATATAAGGGCAGTTTCGCTGCCCTGTAGCCTGACAGTTAGATGCCGAAGACATACACTTATCGAGGACAAGGATTAGCCACTGGAGGGAACCAGTGGCGTTACGGCAGGAAGCAGGCTGACTTATGGACAAAACCATCCTCCTCTGTGACCGGGACTCCCAGTTACAGGACATCTATAGCAGTGCTCTGGACGGTGAACCCATTCAGATTGTAGGTTGTAACGACCCTGCAAAAGCACGCACCGTGGCGCTCAATCTTCACCCCGACCTGATTCTGTTGAATACCGATTTCAACAAGAATGGTTATCGCGCCTGCAAACTATTAAAACAAAACCGGCACACTTTGATGATCCCGGTATTGATGCTGTCGGATGCACCCAATCTCGAACAGCGTCAACGGGCTTTGGAGGCCGGTGCCATCGACCTGATCCATCGCATAAGCTCACCCTTTTTCACTCGGGAACGCATTCTCAGCGTCCTGAATGAGAGCCAACGATTTTCCCTGGCGAACCGTATGACCGAATATCAGTATCAAATACTCGTAGCCGAAGACAGCCCTTCCCTGCAACAGTTTTACTCAGCGGTACTGGGCGAACTGAATTGCAACGTCACCCTGTGCGACAACGGACGCACCGCCTGGCAGCAATTAAAAGCCGGGCAGGAGTTTGACCTGATCATCACCGACCTGTTTATGCCGGTGATGGACGGCAAGGAATTGTGCAACCTGATTCGTTCCCATCACGAATTTGATCAGACCCCGATCATTGTCATCACCACCGAGCAGGAAAAACCCGTCTTGTATGATCTGCTGAATCTGGGCGTCAGCGACTTCATCCAGAAACCGTTTCGGGAAATGGAGCTGCGCAGCCGGGTGCAGGCACACCTGCGCAACCGGGTGCTGGTTCAGGAACAATTCAAGCTGAACCAGGAATTGATTGAACTCAGCGCGCAATTGGAAGAGAAAATTGCGGAGCGCACGCGGGAGATCTTTGAGGCCAACGTTGAGACCATCTACAAGCTGGCGACAGCCTGTGACCTGAAAGACGTGGACACGGCCAACCATATCGCCCGGGTGAAAGAATATGTGGAAGCATTCTCCCTGCACCTGGGCATTGATGAAAAGACCGCCAGGGAGTACGCCTACTCCAGCATGATGCACGATGTGGGCAAACTGGGTATCCCTGACTCCATTCTGCGCAAGCCGGGGCCACTGAATGACGCCGAGTGGGAAATCATGCGCACCCACCCCATCAAAGGTAAGGAGCTGCTGGGGAAACGCTCCTTCTACCAGCATGCGGCAGACATCGCCGTAGCCCATCACGAACGCTTCAATGGCAAAGGCTACCCCTATGGCATCAGCGGCAAGCAGATTCCACTGAGTGCCCGCATCGTTGCCATCGTGGACATCTATGATGCCCTCACCAGCCGGCGCCCCTACAAAGAACCCTGGCCTTTGGAGCAGGCGTATAAGGAACTGCAGTCCCTGTCCGGTCACCACCTGGACCCCATGCTGGTGTCGGAATTCATGAAGCTGGCCCAGTCAGGCCAACTGGAGCGCATTAGCCAGCGCTATGCGGTAGCCTCGTAGCAGTCATAGGGGTTTAGCGGTATAATTCCGCCCTTAACACCCACAAATAGTAAACAAGGTTACCAATAAATGGATGTAAAAGCCTATATGACCCAGGTGGGTCAACAGGCCCGCGCTGCGTCCCGTGCTATGGCGAAGGCCAACACCGGCATAAAAAATGCCGCGTTGCTGGCGATAGCAGACGCCATTGAAGCCAATCGGCAGGCACTCACTGAGGCCAATCAGATTGATCTGGCGAATGGCCGGGCCAATGGCCTGGAACCCGCCATGCTGGATCGCCTGGAGCTGACCCCCGCGCGCATCGACACCATGATTGAGGGCCTCCACCAGGTGGCTGCCCTACCGGACCCTGTGGGCGAAATCACCGACATGACCTACCGGCCAAGTGGCATTCAGGTGGGCAAAATGCGGGTGCCGCTGGGCGTCATCGGCATCATCTATGAATCCCGCCCCAACGTGACCGTGGAGGCCGCCAGCCTGTGCCTGAAGTCCGGCAATGCCACTATCCTGCGGGGTGGTTCGGAAGCCATCAACAGCAATCAGGCCATTGCCCGCTGCATTGCGGACGGTCTGGACAAAGCCGGTCTGCCCCTGAGCGCCGTTCAAATTGTGGAAACCACGGACCGGGCCGCTGTGGGTGAACTGATTACCATGCCTGAATTTGTCGACGTGATTGTTCCCCGCGGTGGCAAAGGCCTGATTGAACGCATCAGCAACGATGCCAGAGTGCCTGTGATCAAACATCTGGATGGCATCTGTCACGTCTACATCGACGCCGAAGCGGATCCCGAAAAGGCCATTAATATCGCCCTCAATGCCAAAACCCATCGCTATGGTGTCTGCAATGCCATGGAAACCCTGTTGGTACACGACACCGTGGCGGACCTGATCTTGCCCAAACTGGCAGAGCTGTATCGGGAAAAAGGCGTGGAGCTGAGAGGATGCGACAAAACACAATCCATCATCGATTGTGTCGCGGCCTCTGAAGAAGATTGGTCAACGGAATACCTGGCCCCCATCCTGTCCATCCGGGTGGTGGATGATATTGATGCCGCCATCGAGCACATCAACACCTATAGCTCGCAGCACACTGAAAGTATTGTGACCGAGAACTACACCCTGTCCCGTCGCTTTCTGACGGAAGTGGATTCCAGCTCGGTCATGGTCAACGCGTCCACCCGCTTTGCCGATGGCTTCGAGTATGGTTTGGGCGCAGAAATCGGCATCTCCACCGACAAAATACATGCCCGTGGCCCGGTGGGCCTGGAAGGCCTTACTTCGCAGAAATACATAGTGCTGGGCGATGGTCATATCCGCAACTAACGCCACAGGCGTTCTGGGCGGCACGTTCGACCCGATTCACACCGGCCATCTACGCTTGGCCTGGGAGGCAAAATCGCGCCTTAACCTGGACTTCGTACGCCTGGTGCCCTGTCATGTGCCCACCCACCGGGAAAGCCCGGATACCACTGCCAAACACCGTCTGACCATGGCGGAGCTGGCCTGTATCGGTGTGCCCGGTTTTGAAGTGGACAACTGGGAAATTACCCGTAACGAGCCTTCCTACAGCATCAGCACCCTGCAGCATGTGCGGGAACAGATCGGTGATGAGGCTCCCCTGGTCTTTATTATGGGTATGGATGCCTTCAACCAGTTCAGCAGCTGGCACGAGTGGCAAACCATTCTGAAGATTGCCCACCTCTGGGTTGCCCATCGACCGGGTAACAAACTGCCGGAGGACGACACCACCGAGCATCAGTTGCTGCAACAACTGCAATCGGGCGCCGATGAGCTGAAAGATTGCCCCTCCGGCAAGATCCACGTCCACGAAACCACGGCGCTGGATATCTCCGCCACCAAACTTCGCCAACAGATTGCCGAGGGTATTACGCCTCGATTTCTGTTACCCGATGCCGTTTGGGCCTATATTCAGCAAAATAAACTTTACGGTTACAGGAACGACAACAGATCCAATGACTGACCTGCAAACATTGAAAGACATCGTGATCGATGCTTTGGAAGATATGAAAGCCAAAGACATCGTCACCCTGGATGTCAAACCGCTCACCAGCGTGGCCGATCTGATGATCGTTGCCAGCGGCACCTCCAACCGTCACGTCAAATCCATCGCTGAAAACGTGAGGGAAAAGGTCAAACACAATGGTCTCCAACCGCTGGGCATTGAAGGCGAAGACGCCTCTGAATGGGTGCTGGTGGATTTGGGGGATATCATTGTGCACATCATGCTGCCCGACACCCGCCGCTTTTACGACCTGGAAAAGCTCTGGAGCATGTCTCCGGATCAACAGGACTGATGCCCTGACTCCTCCAACGGATAATCCTTTATGCGCGTTCGCCTGATCGCTGTGGGCACCAAGATGCCCGGCTGGGTCACTCAGGGATACGAGGAATACAGCAAGCGCCTGAATCAGGACCTCACCTTGGAGCTGGTTGAAATTCCCGCCGGTAAACGAGGCAAGAACGCGGACGTAGAGCGCATCACCCACAAGGAAGGCGAGCAGATGCTGGCGGCGATCCACAGCGGCGACCATGTCATCACCCTGGATGTACCCGGTAAACGCATCAGCACGGAGAAGCTCGCCAAGCGCCTTGAACAGCTACTACAAGGTGGCCAACACGTTTCCATTCTTATTGGTGGCCCTGAAGGATTGGCACCCCAATGTCGGGAAAAAGCCCAGGAAAGTTGGTCTTTATCGGATCTGACGCTGCCTCATCCCCTGGTTCGTGTTTTAATTGCGGAACAATTGTATCGAGCGTGGTCTATTTTAAAGGGCCATCCTTATCATCGATAACGTAGAACATGCCAAAACCCATCACACTTAAAGATCACTACCGCGAAACCCGCGTCTTCGCTCGCCGGGCTGTGGTATCGGTGTTTGTGGTGATCCTGCTGATCCTGGCGCTGATCGCGCGCATGGTGTATCTGCAGGTGTTGCAGTACGAGAAATACGCCAGCCTGTCCGACGATAACCGGGTAAGCGTGGAGCCGGTCGCGCCGACAAGAGGGCTGATTGTGGACCGTAATGGTCATCTGTTGGCGGACAACCGCCCCAGCTATTCCGTCAGTATCACCAAGGAGCTCTGCCCGGATATAGAGGGCACCCTGGAGAAACTGTCACGGCTGGTGGAAATCACCGACAGCCGACTCGACGACTTTCACAAGCGCCTGTCACAACGGCGCCGCCCCTTCACCCCGGTGGCGGTGAAGTTCAAACTCACCGAGGAGGAAATCGCGGTCATTGCGGTGAATCAACACCTGTTACCCGGTGTTAGCCTGAGTGCGAGCCTGGTGCGCCATTACCCCCATGCGGAAGCCATGTCCCACGCCGTTGGCTATGTTGGGCGCATCAATGAAACCGAATTGCAGAAGCTCAACGCTACCAACTACAGCGCCACTGAACATATCGGGAAAACCGGTGTGGAAGCCTTCTATGAAAGCCGTCTGCATGGCGAAGTGGGCTTTCAAACCATCGAAACCGATGCCCGCGGCCGAATTACCAAAGTGCTGGAGCGCACCGACCCGGTTCCCGGCGACAACCTGCAGCTGTTTATGGATTTGAGTACCCAATTGGCAGCAATGGATGCGTTGGACGGACGCCGTGGCGCGGTGGTGGCCATTGAACCGGCCACCGGTGGCGTGATTGCCCTGGCCAGCGTACCCGGCTTCAATGCCAATCTGTTTGTGACCGGAATCGATTATGCCACCTACAACAGCCTGCAGGGTTCGAAAGCCCGGCCGCTGTTCAACCGTGCTCTGCAGGGACGCTATCCTCCCGGCTCCACCATAAAACCCATTGTCGGTCTGGGGGGCATTGAAACCGGTGCCACCACCTGGGAATATTCCATCTATGATCCCGGTTTCTATCGTTTGGAAAACGACACCCGTTATTATCGCGACTGGAAAAAATGGGGACACGGCGTGGTAAACCTGCATACCGCCATCGTGGAATCCTGCGACACCTATTTTTACGAGCTGGCGTTCAACATGGGCATCGACGACATCCACGACTTTATGGAACCCTTTGGCTTTGGCCACCGCACCGGCGTCGACCTTATCAACGAAAGCAAAGGCCTGTTGCCATCCCGCTTCTGGAAGAAAGCCACCCGCAACATGCCCTGGTTCCCCGGGGAAACCCTGATTACCGGTATCGGCCAGGGCTATATGCTGGCGACACCGTTGCAACTGGCCCTGTCCACTGCCATCCTGGCCAATCATGGCACCAAAGTCAGACCGCGCATGGTGAAAGCCATTGGCGGCATACCGCTGCCTGCGCCGGAGGTGGGAGACCCCATCACCCTGAAAAACCCGGAGAACTGGGACCTGATTATCAAAACCATGCGCGATGTGGTGCACAGCCCCAAGGGTACTGCCCGTGGAATTTCCAAAGACCTCCCTGGCTACGATATTGCCGGCAAAACGGGTACGGCCCAGGTTTTGGGTATCAAGCAGGATGAGGAATACGATGCCGAAAAAATTGCCGAGTGGCATCGGGACCACGCCCTGTTCGTTGGGTTTGCCCCGGTAAAAAACCCCAAAATTGCCATTGCCGTTTTGGTAGAGAATGGGGGCGGCGGCGGTTCTACTGCGGCACCGGTTGCCCGCCAGGTGATGGATGCCTATTTTGAATCCCTGCGCCAGGACGCGAATGTTCCCACCACCAAGGCGGTGCAAGCACAATGAGCCGATACGATTTCAAGCATCAATTGGGCAATAGCCAGTCTCCGGTTACCCGCCGCATCAGCCTGATGCAGGCTATTCATCTGGATGCACCGCTGCTCGGGGGACTCCTGGTCCTGGTCTGCGTGGGATTGTTTGTGTTGTACAGTGCCAGTGGTCAAAGTGTGGATACCTTAATGCGACAACTGGTGCGGATTATTGCCGGTTTCGCCGCCATGATGCTGATGGCCTTTATCCCTCCCCGCACCTACAAACGCTGGACCCCATGGTTATTCGGCATCGGCTTGATTCTACTGATTGGTGTATTGGTGACGGGAACCCACGCCAAAGGTGCTCAACGCTGGCTGGCTATCCCCGGCACCGGAGTGCGCTTCCAACCATCCGAGATCATGAAAGTAGTGGTACCCATGATGTTGGCCTGGTACCTGGCGGAACGCGCTCTACCTCCCGGTTGGAAACCGGTGTTGCTGGCCGCCATATTGATCATGGTTCCCACCCTGCTCATTGCCAAGCAACCGGATTTGGGCACGTCGCTCCTGATTGCCAGTTCCGGATTTCTGGTGTTGTTCCTCTCCGGCCTGAATTGGAAATACATCGCCGGACTGGCGGCCGCTGCGGTACCCGCCGGGGTGGGTGTCTGGATGGTAATGCACGACTACCAACGGCAACGGGTGCTGACTTTCCTCGATCCGGAACGGGACCCCTGGGGCGCGGGCTGGAACATCACCCAATCCAAAACCGCCATCGGTTCCGGTGGCTGGGAAGGCAAAGGCTGGCTCCATGGCACCCAGGCCCACCTGGACTTTCTGCCGGAAAGCTCAACGGATTTTATTATCGCCGTACTGGCAGAGGAGTTCGGCTTGCTGGGCATCTGCGCCCTGCTGCTGATCTATTTCGCTATTGTGGCCCGAGGCATGTACATCGCCATGAATGCTCAGGACACCTACTCCCGTTTATTGGCCGGCTCCCTGACCCTGACCTTTTTTGTCTATGTGTTCGTAAACATTGGTATGGTCAGCGGCATTCTGCCGGTGGTCGGGGTTCCCCTGCCCATGGTGTCTTACGGCGGCACCTCCATCGTTACACTGATGTCCAGCTTCGGCATTTTGATGTCCATACACACCCATCGAAAACTGGTTTCCACTTAACTGGTTTTCACCCAAAGAGTATTTCCAATTCAGGTTGAATAATGCAAAGAACAAAAAAGCTGACCCTGCTCCACTCTGCCGCATTTGGCCTGCTGGGCCTGTTGGCAACAACCACCCAAAGCAATGAACAGGCTGACAGCTACCTCGACCACCCTAAAGCACAAGCCTTCATTGCCGAAGTCCAAGCCGAGCAGAACTACCCCAAGGAAAAGCTGGAAGCCCTGCTGGCCAGTGCGAGCAAACGCCAGTCCATACTGGATGCCATTTCCCGCCCTGCAGAAAAAACCAAAACCTGGGCAGAGTACCGCCCTATTTTCCTGACCCAGGATCGTATCGATAAAGGCCTGGAATTCTATCGCCAGCATGAAGACACGTTTAAACGTGCCGAGCAAAGTTTCGGTGTTTCCCGCTTCGTCATACTGGCAATCATTGGCGTGGAAACCCGTTATGGCAAACACAAAGGCAGCTACCGGGTGGTGGATTCGTTGGCAACACTGGCCTTTGACTACCCACCCCGTAGTCCCTTTTTTCGGAGTGAACTAAAACATTTCCTGCAACTCGAACAAGAAGCCGGTATTGATTTGATGAGCGCCAAAGGGTCCTATGCCGGGGCCATGGGCTTTGGCCAGTTCATTTCCAGCAGCTATCGGCATTATGCTGTGGACTTTGACAATGATGGTCACCGGGACCTGATCAACAATCCGGTGGACGCCATCGGCAGCGTTGCCAACTATTTCAAGGAACACGGTTGGCAGCAGGGCAAACCGGTGGCCAGCCTGGCCCGTTTTCTGGGAGACGAAGAACAGCAGGCTCAATTGGATTCTGTGCTGAGCAAAGGCCCCAAGCCACAAAAACCACAATTGACTATAATGGAAATCAAGCAGGCCGGTTTGATCGCGGATGCGGATTACGATGATGAAGAAAAAGCAACAGCCATGGTATTCGAAGGCGCAGAAGGCACAGAATACTGGATTGGTTTACAGAATTTCTACGTCATTACCCGTTACAATCACAGTCCGTTATACGCCATGGCCGTTTATCAACTGAGTGAAGAGCTGAAGAAACGATTGTCATCATGAAGTCATTAGTCCGCCTACTGCCAACTTTAACCCTGATTTCCCTATTGGCAGCGTGCTCCGCACACAAACCTTATACTGCAGGTCCGTTCGAGGAAAAGGACAGTGCACCCCATGGTGTGCTGGATTGGCACAATATCCCGGACGCTGAACCCAAATGGGAACCCCGTGCCCGCTATGGCAATCATTCGCCCTATGAAGTTTTCGGTAAAACTTACTATGTGATGAAAACCGCTGAAGGCTATCGGGAGACCGGCATGGGCAGCTGGTACGGCAAAAAGTTTTCCGGTCGCCCCACTTCCAGCCAGGAACCCTATGACCCCTACGCCATGACAGCGGCTCACAAGTCTCTGCCCATTCCCAGTTACGTTCGGGTCACCAACCTGGAAAACAACAAACAGATTATTGTGCGGGTCAACGACCGCGGCCCCTTCCATGAAGGACGCATTATTGATTTGTCCTATGCAGCCGCCCACAAGATCGGCTACGCCAACAAAGGCACTGCCCGGGTCCGGGTGGAAGCCATTACGGTCGCGCAAAACGGATCGCCACAACCACCTGCCGCCACCCAACCTGCAAGCGCTTCCCCCCAGCCCTATCAGAACCCGGCTGAAAATTATTACATCCAGGTAGGTGCCTACAAAGACCTGGGCACGGCCAAATCCATGCAGCAGCAACTCATCGCCGTCACCAATGCACCAGTGGGTATACATTCCTCTCCGGAACGGGGCAGCAGTGGCGTTCACCGGGTGCGTATCGGGCCGTTTACCACCGAACAGGCGGCACTCCTGGTACAGAACCAACTGCAGGGCACGGTGTCAGACCCCTTATTGATCAGGCGTTAACGTTTTGGGTGTGTTACCATCGCTGCAGCCTGAATTTTGGAATTTCCAGACCAACCATTCTGTGTAAACAGACCAATTTGAACAAGAAACAATCGTAGCTATGACTTCAACGAATCGACGTTTCCACGGCTTAAACGCCCTGATCGCCACTGTATTTTTTGTAACGGGCCTGCTGACCTTACCCGCCTGGGCCGCGCCCATGATCCCCGCCCCACCAACGCTGGCGGCGAAATCCTGGTTACTGCTGGATGCCAAAACCGGCTACATTATTACCGAGTACAATGCCGACCAGCGCCTTCCACCCGCCAGTCTGACCAAAATGATGACCACCTATATTGCCTCGGAGCAACTGGCCACGGGCAACATAGGTTATGACGACATGGTTCGGGTGAGCGAAAAAGCCTGGCGCAAAGGTGGCTCCAAAATGTATATCCGTGAGGGTACCGAGGTAAAACTCGAAGACCTGCTGCGGGGTGTGATCATCCAGTCCGGTAACGATGCCAGTATCGCCCTGGCGGAGTACATCGCCGGTAGCGAGGATGCGTTTGCCGATCTGATGAATCAGACGGCATTCAGCCTGGGCATGACCAACTCGCACTTTATGAACGCCACCGGTTGGCCCGCCGACAATCACTACACCACCGCCCGGGATCTGTCCCTGCTGGCGCGGGCCACCATCAATGATCATCCGGAAGATTATTCCATCTATTCGGAAAAGGAATTCACCTTCAACAACATCCGCCAACCCAACCGCAATACGTTACTGTGGCAGGATGACGCAGTTGACGGCATCAAGACCGGTCACACCGAGGAGGCCGGTTACTGCCTGGTAGCCTCGGCCCAGAAAGATGATATGCGTCTGATTTCGGTGGTGATGGGCACCCGTTCCGAGAAAGAGCGGGCCGCTGAGAGCCAGAAGCTGATTACCTATGGCTTTCGCTTTTATGAGACCGTGGAAAAGTATTCCGCCAAGAAAGAATTGATTGAGCCTGAGATCTGGAAGGGAGACAACAACCAGATCAAGCTGGGCACCGAGGAGGACATCTGGCTGACCGTACCCCGGGGTACTGCGGACGAGATCCAGACTGATCTGGAGTTCCCGGAATTGTTGATGGCCCCGATTACGGAAGGGGAAAAAGTGGGCACCATCCGCCTGACCCTTAATGGCGACACCATTGCCACCAAACCCCTGATCGCCCTGGAAAGTGTCGACGAAGGCGGCCTTTTCAAGCGCCTGTGGCATTGGCTGCTGCTGATGATCAAAGGCCTGTTCAATTAACTATTCGCGGAGCCTGTTGCACGCAGGCTCCAGACCAACCGCTTACAGCCTAGTTTAATTAGCCAGCCTCTGCCCCCATATCCAGACAAAGCGTTAACGGTGCGGCTCTCAGGATAGCCTGCAGAACCGCACTGACATACAATACAGCTTTGTCCGGCCCCGGCCACCAAGCAGTCAAGGTAAAGAAAATGGGAATTCAGGAACACCTGTGGGAATTTCCCTGTGTTCACAAATTGAAAATCATGGGCTTAACCAGCCACCCCATGGTGGATATCGTCACCGAGATCATCGGCAAGCATGCCCCGGATTTCGATCGTGACAGCATCACCTGTAAAGCAAGCGGCAGCGGCAAGTATACTTCCGTCACTGTGGCAGTCCGCTTTACCCACAAAGAACAGGTGGAAGCCGTATTTCTGGAATTGCATGAGCGCGAAGAAGTGGCCATGACCCTCTGACACGCCACTGAATCATGACTGAATTAACAGACGCAATCATCTTCCGGGACCTGGGGCAGGTGGACTACACCACCACCTGGCAGGCCATGAAAGACTTCACCGAAACCCGCGATGAGCAGACACAGGATGAAATCTGGCTGTTGCAGCACCCCCGCGTATTTACCCAGGGTCAGGCGGGCAAAGCCGAGCATGTGCTGGCTCCGGGGGACATCCCCGTCATCCAGGTGGATCGGGGTGGTCAGGTGACCTATCATGGCCCCGGCCAACTGGTGGGCTATCTGATGATTGATATCAAGCGCAAAAAGATGGGGGCGCGGGATCTGGTGACCCGCATCGAAAACGCCATCGTCGACACGCTTGCAGAGTTGGATATCGAATCCGCTCCGCGCCCTGATGCCCCCGGTGTTTACACCGATGGCAAAAAGATCGCCTCCCTGGGCTTACGCATTCGTAAGGGCCGCTCGTTCCACGGACTGGCCCTGAATATCGATATGGATCTGGAGCCGTTTCTGCGCATTAACCCCTGTGGTTATCAGGGTATGCAGATGACCCAGGTGCGGGAATACCGGGAAAAGCCGGATATCAGACACATCAGCTCACGATTGGCCCACCATTTACAGCAGCAGCTGGGATATACTAGCTGCCATCATTCAACAGGATTCGAAAGCGCAGTATGAGCCAGCAAACACCTGACCAGGACAATAACTCCGGGGCCCGCAAAAAGGTCGTTCAAGGCGAGAAGCTCCGCGGTGCCGAGAAAGTAGCCCGTATTCCGGTCAAAGTTATCCCCACCACCGAATTGCCCCGTAAACCGGACTGGATTCGGGTGCGGGTGCCTGCCAGCGGTGAAGTCCAGCGCATCAAAAGCCTGTTGCGTAAGCAAAAGTTGTATACGGTGTGCGAAGAAGCCTCCTGCCCCAACCTACCGGAATGCTTTGGTGGGGGCACCGCCACGTTCATGATCATGGGAGACATCTGCACCCGCCGCTGCCCCTTCTGTGATGTGGCCCACGGTCGCCCCAACCCGCTGGATCCGGATGAGCCGGCCAACCTGGCGGAATCCGTGGAATCCCTCAATCTCAAATACGTCGTGGTCACCTCGGTGGACCGGGATGATCTGCGCGACGGCGGCGCCGGCCATTTCGGCGAGTGTATCCGCGCCATCCGTGAACGTTCTCCCAACACCCAAATTGAAGTCCTGGTACCGGATTTCCGCGGCCGCATGGACATCGCTCTGGACCTGCTGGCGGCAGATCCACCGGATGTGTTCAACCACAACCTGGAAAACGTGCCCCGCTTGTACAAGGCCATCCGCCCGGGTTCCGACTATCAATGGTCACTGGATCTGCTCAAGCGCTACAAAGAGCGCATGCCCAATGTGGCCACCAAGTCCGGCCTGATGGTGGGACTGGGCGAAACCAACGAAGAAGTCATGCAGGTGATGCGTGACCTGAGGGCTCACAACGTGGATATGGTCACCATTGGCCAGTACCTGCAACCCAGCAAGCAGCATGCCCCGGTAGACCGTTTCGTGCACCCGGATGAATTTGAAGAATTCCGTGTGTTCGGCGAGGAGCTGGGGTTTGTGAACGTCGCCAGCGGCCCCCTGGTTCGCTCCTCTTATCACGCCGACCTGCAGCACAAAGGGGAAGACGTTAACGCTGTGCATAAAGCCAGCCTGAAACCGTCATCCTGATATGGACGCCACGTTCGAACCCCTGGTTCGCTGGCTGGGGGAACATCAGGACTGGATACTGATCTCCATCGCCCTGATCTCTTTTCTGGAGTCCCTGGCCATTGTCGGCATTGTGGTGCCCGGGGTGGCCTTGCTGTTTGCAGCCGGTACCGCCGCCGGAAGCACCGGCCTGGATCCGGTCTGGGTGCTGTTCGCCGCCTTTTGTGGTGCCGTTGCCGGGGACGGCCTCAGCTTCCTGCTGGGTTATCGCTACCATGGGAAAATCCGGCAAATCCCTCCGTTCAGAACCCGCCCCGAATGGATCGAAAAGGGTGAGCGGTTTTTTCGGAAATACGGCTTGATGGGGATTGTCATCGGCCGCTTTGTGGGGCCTATCCGTCCCGTGATGCCGTTGGTGGCCGGGTTTATGCAAATGAAGCCGGCCTCCTTTATCACCGTCAACATGCTCAGCGCCATCGCCTGGGCACCTTTCTACTTAATGCCCGGTTACCTGGTGGGGGCGAGCCTGGAAGCTGAAGGCGCCCTGTCCGGCCGTCACCTGTTGTTCCTGGCCGGCATGGTCATCAGCGGCTGGCTGCTGGCGCAACTGCTCTGGTGGTGCCACGACCACATTCGCCAACGCCGCAACAAACTGATGTTGGCTCTGGTGGCCGGTAGCGCCTGCCTGGCCCTGTTCATCACAGTATCCCAGATCATGCAGCTGGACAGCATCATAGCACTCAACCAACGTTTCGGCCTGTGGGCGCTAAGCCTGCGTCACAGTTGGCTGGACGATTTCTTCATCGGCCTGACCCAGCTGGGTTACCGGGAACCCATGACCCTGTGGGGGGTGATGGTTACCGTTGCATTGCTGCTGCAGCGCAACCTTTACGGCGCCGGTTTATGGGTCGGCACACTGCTGCTGGGGCAGACACTGCTGTATGGGCTGAAGCACCTGTTTGCCTGGCAACGACCGGCGCTGATCGCCATGCCGCCGGATTCCTATGCCTACCCCAGCGGACACACCACCATGAGCCTGATCTTTCTCGGGACGCTGGCGATACTGTGCCTGCCCGGGGTCAGCGGCAACCGGCAAAAAGCCATCTTAAGCGGGCTTTGCATACTGATTACAACGGTGGCCGGTTCACGACTTTACCTGACCGTCCACTGGCCTACCGACATCCTCGGTGGACTGCTGTTGGGCGGTATGGTGCTGGCACTGCTCTATACCGTTGTGTTGAAGTATCCTTTCCGTACCATAAGCCCACTCCCGGTGGTGCTGGCGTCCGTGGCAGCCTGGCTGATCAGCCTTCTGGTGTGGGTCATTCCTCACTATAGCGACATTCTGAACCGCTACCTGCCGATAATCCTGGTCTGATGGAAGACAAACGCAAAGGGCTGCTGTTTCTGCACAGTGCCATCCTCATATTCGGTGGCACCGGGCTGTTCGCCAAACTGATTTCCTTACCCGCCACGGACATTACCGTCTGGCGCAGTTTTATCGCGGTCACGGTGCTGCTGATTTTACTGCTGGCTCGAAAACGCCCCCTGGCCCTGCAGCAGCGCAAAGACGGCCTGATCATGGCCATTGGTGGAATGTTGCTGGGATTACATTGGGCCACTTATTTCCAATCCATGCAGGTGGCCGGCATCGCGGTGGGCATGGTCGCCATGTACACCTATCCCATCATCATTGTATTTCTGGAACCCCTGTTCAAAGGCCATAAGCCCCATGTCTCCGACGTGCTCTGTGCGGGCGTGATGCTGCTGGGTATCATCCTGTTGGTACCGGAGTTCGACCTGGCCAACAACATCACCCAGGGTGTCTGTTGGGGCGTGTTGTCTGCCGCGTTATTTGCCCTGCGTAATGTGATTCAGGGGCATTACCTGAAAGGCTACAGCGGCGAAACCAGCATTCTCTATCAAGGCATGCTCGCCGGAGCCGTGGTGATACCCTTTATGACCACCAACCCCCTCGCCGTGGATTCCGAAAATCTGATTAAGCTGTTACTACTGGGCGCGCTGTTTACCGCACTGCCCCACAGCTTCTTCGCCAACAGCCTGCGTTACCTGAAAGCCAAGACCGTGGGCCTGATCGGCTGCTTACAACCGGTGTACGGTACCATTCTGGCGTTCCTGTTGCTGTCGGAGGAACCCAGCCTGATGACCCTCTTGGGAGGCGCGATCATCATCAGTACGGCTGCGTTCGAAACCTATCGCTCCTGATGTCTTGTGTTTGTAACAGTTTGTATATATGATGCGCCCACTCCCTCGGATCAGCCATACCAAGACTATCCCCTGAATCCGTGAGACCGGCCCCCGGAAGCACTTCTAACCCACTGACCTGCATGGCAATATAGCCATTATCGCCATTCACCCAGACAGTGCCATGCCC
>PAPM01000013.1 GCA_002708905.1 Pseudomonadales bacterium
GCTTGCGAAAGCCAACTTGCACGGGGCGAATGATCAAAAAGTGCTCGCTGGCGGTGATAGGGAAAGTGTCGGCGCCGGCTTCACGGATTCAGGTATCCATTAGAAAGCGTGTGGCTGATGTGAGGGAGACCAAATCCCCATGCCTTGTTGTAAATCAGATTTCCAAATCACCTGATACGCTGATACAAACCTGTCATTTTGCATTGAAATTGTGATCAAAGCCCTTGAACCGGTTACATAAATCAACACGAAATGGCCGCGAACTACTTTGCAATTTTTGTAACTTGAGGATTACAATTCATAAAATTTATACAATAAACACCTGTTCTACTTTTATTTAACACTCTGATAAGCACTCCATGGCCGTTCGCACCCAGAAACTGATAACGGATGATTTACAAATAGGTATGTTCGTTTCGGGCATTGATCGCCCGTGGCGCGAAACGCCGTTTCCGATTCAGGGGTTTCACATTGAGAACCGCGCCCAACTGGAAAAGATCCAGCACCTGTGTAAATGGGTCTACGTGGATGTGCAGAAGTCCCGCACCCTGAACAGTGTTTCTCCGGCCCAGGATTTCACCTTTGTTTCCGGTTATTTTGAAGAGAAACAGCGCAAGAACGGGCGGGAGTTGCTGAACCTGCGCATCCGCACCATGCAGAACGACCGCCCCTACAAACGCCTCACCAACCTGAACACGGAAATGCGCCAGGCCCGCAAGGTACACAAGCGCATTCGGGATCGCATCAAGCGCACCCTCAGGGCCATGAGCGGGGAAGGCCGGCTCAGCATTGAAGATTTACGGGACGTCTCCAATGAGCTGGTGAACAGTGTGATTCGCAACCCGGATGCCTTTGCCTACCTGTCGCGGATCGATTCCCATAGCGAGGATGTGCTGAACTACAGCATCCGGGTGGCATCCTGGGCGGTACTCACCGGCCGTCATCTGGATCTCACCCGGGAGGCCATGTCAGACCTGGCCCTGGCGGCACTGCTCTGCAAGATCGGCTACACCACCATTCCCCAGGAGATCCTGCGGGTAAAAGGCACCCCCACCCCCCACATGAACGAAATGCTCAAGTGGTCCCTGATGAAGGGGGTCAAACTGCTGCGTGCCAGCGACCAGTTCAGCAGCCGTATAGTAAAACTGGTATCCCATCACCTGGAACGATATGACGGCAGCGGTTTCCCAAGGGGCGTCTCCGGTCGCCACATTCCCTTTCTGTCCCAGGTTATCGGCCTGTCGGATTATTATGAAAGCCTGGTGAGTTACGACTTCCGCGACGAGCCCATGTCCTCAGCTGATGCCGTGCGGGAATTGTTCAGCCAGCGGGATCTGCTGTTCGATGCGGCCCTGGTGGAAGAGTTCATACAGGCCATTGGTCTGTATCCTACCGGCTCGGTTGTAACCTTGAATGATGACCGTTTAGCGGTGGTCATCGGACAGAACAAGGCCCGCCTGAAACCCAAACTGCTGATCCTGGAAGATCAACGCAAACCCTGGCAGCTGTTCAAGCGTCGCGTATTGGACCTGGAGACAGCCACCGGTGAGGATTTCATTGTGTCCAGCCAACCGGCACTACCACCGGACAGCGAACACCGTGCACGCCACTACTTTCGACACGCAGGTGCCTCCATTTAACAAGCCGTTTTAGTCGATTTATCAACCGCCTATCGGCCGGGGCAGGCAGATAAGGGGAAGTTCTGCTAAACCTAATAAAAAATAATCAGAATTGCCCCAGGTAACCCCTGACCCAGAATGTCCCAACTCATCCTCCGCACCGATAACCTGATTATCACCGACCCGGCACTCAAGCACGAGATTGAGCATGTGTTGGCGTCCGGATTCAGGATGCTGCGTTTCCCCGATTTTCTGGAACACCACTTCGCCGCGTCCTATCGCAAGCTGGCCCTGAAGAACATGCTTTCCAATGCCCTTTATCTGTTGGGGCTCTACCTTATTATGGGCATTGTGGTGTTCATCCAGTACGCTGATCTGGATAAAGGCTGGTTCCCGGCTGCTTATGTCATCAGCGGTTTCGGGCTGGTCTTCATTAATGTCTGTGCCCGCCTGCCCTCCATGGATCGGGCTTTTCACTGGTATACCGGCATCACCTCACTGGTGATACTCACCGCCATCATGGTGAGCTCCACCACCATCAAGGACCCACTGGCTCAGGCCGGCATTCACGCCATCAATATCTACGTGGTCATCATTATCTATTCCATGTCGAAGATGCGCTTCTACAACACCGTTGTGTGGTGTCACCTGGCGGGGCTCTGTACTTTGCTGATCAGTAAGGCAGTGGCCTTGCACTACACCCAGTTCGAGTTTCAGACCTTCTTTGTGTTTGCCAATATCATCGGCATGGGCATCGCCTATATTATTGAACATCGGGAGCGGGCCATGTTTCTGCAGGGCCTGCTGCTGGACATCGACAAGAGGGAAAAGGACCTGCTCAATCAATATCTGGAACGCCTGTCACGGGAAGACTCCCTCACCGGGCTGGCCAACCGGCGTTACTTCGACGAACGCCTGAAGATGGAATGGAACCGCTGCCTGCGGGAGAAAAAGCCGCTCTCTGTCATCTTGCTGGATATCGATTATTTCAAGCAGTATAACGACCATTATGGTCATATGGCTGGGGACCATTGCCTGATTCAGGTGGCCAGAGCATTGAAAAAAGAAGCCAGTCGCCCGGCAGAACTGGTGGGGCGCTATGGTGGTGAAGAATTTATTTTGCTCTACCCCAACATTGATGCCACCCAGATCAAGAATACCCTGATCCGTATCCAGCAACGGATTCTGGACCTGGCAATACCGCACGAAAGTTCCCTGGTGAAGAAGGTGGTCACCGCCAGCCTGGGCGCTGCCACAGTCTACCCGGTGAAAAGCCTGGATGCCGAAAAACTGGTGAGTGCCGCGGATCAAATGCTGTATAAGTCCAAGGAAAACGGCCGCAACGGCTGGTCCAGCACCCAACTTTCCCGCTACGAACCCGAACAACAAAGCCTGATCCAACTGAACTGATCCGGTCATGTGGTTAAGCCGACAACCACATAGTAAGATCCTTCCAAGAGTAAGCCACCACACAATAATAATCGGAGAACCCAATGAAACGGCTTTTGGCTATCGCCGCCTGTGTCGCCCTGATCACCCTCGCCATTTTATTCTGGGGCAGTATTGAGGAACCGACACCGCAAAAGGCGCCCGTCAGCCAGCACCAAGCGCCTGTGGAATCGAATGTGGAACCGACCGTGGGCAACACCTCTCCCCCGCCCCCCGTAACAGCCGGTTTACCTGCAGAAGTCAGCATTAACGGATTCCCGGTACACCGCGACGGCCGCGGTAATCTGCTGCCCGGGCCGGAAACCCGGGCACTGTTCGACAGCCTGGCACGAGAGCAGGGGCAGGTTCCCGCTGACCTGTGGAAAGATTCCGTGCTGGAATCCTATCGCGGCCGCTTGGGGGATAAGGCCTACGCGCAACTGGAGGAACTGCTTAACCGCTATATCGAGTACAACCTGGCCCTGCAACTGCTGCCCATGGACGGTGTTGCCAGTCTGGCGGATGCCCTGGATCATGTCCGCCAAATCCGCATGGATTACCTGGGCCCGGCAGCGGGCGCCATGTTCCGTGATTGGCAACAGATGGAAGGATTTACCCGGCAGTTTGTGGAGCAGGTAAAGAACAACTCGCAGGACATCACACAGTTGCAACAGTCGTTGCAGGAGCAGGTTTACGCCCTGCCCCCGACGGTACAACCCAACGCCCAGAAAGTGCTGGATCAGAGTCAGGATCTTTTCTCAGCCCTGGCAGGGTCAGCGCAGGCCGATACGGATGTGGTGCAGGGCATCGCCGAGCAGATGGCCGCCCAGGCCCTGATCCAGCCGGATTTCACCTTCGGTGAACCCACTGCAGAGTTCATGGCTCAGTACAACGAGTACACTGCAGCCAAACAGAACCTGCTGCAGCAGGGCGAAATCCGCTCGGAAGATGACCCTGCGCTGGAAGCGCTGCGCCAACGTTATTTTTCCGGCAGTGAATTGCTGCGGGTCAAAACCCTGGATCGGGCCGAGATGTATTGAGTGGGTTGATCAGGGCTGGGGCACCAATTCCAACACATTGGAAACAAAACGCCCCATGTCGAAATCATCCGGCTGGGCGCTGAAGCCGATCCGCACCACCACAACATCGGCAGAGGGTACCGCCACCACATAGCGGTCGTATGAACCGGCAAACGCAAACACATCCTCCGACAACTCCGGGAACAGATTCTGCCCCAGATTCAGCCAGATGCCGGCACCGTAATCGTAATTGGTGGCGCTGGGCGTGAGGGAATAATTGACCCACTCAGGGGACAGGATCGAATGCCCATTGAGTTCACCCCCATGCATATAAATGGAGGCCAGTGCCGCCCAACCCCGGGTGGTAAGGTACACGCCCTCCCCCAGTAACGGCACCCTTCCATCCGGCGAAAACTCCAGGGTGAAAGAGGATTCAAGATCCCAGCCGGGATCAAACCAATCATCATAACGCACCAGAGCCGACGCGAGATTCATAAAGTCGCCGCTGGAATAGTTGAACGCCTGCCCCGGCAACTGGGCCACCGGTTTGGTGGCGGCATAGGCAGCAGGATCAGCACTGTTATACAGCATCTGGCCCTGGTCATTGTCTCTCCCCAGGGAGGCTTCATGCCACTGCAGCCCACTGGCCATATGCAGGCTGTGGTCATAGGTAATCAAGGATCGCTGGTCCAGTTCCCAGCCGTCCAGCTGCATGGGGTCATCCTGATGTAACAGGCCGCGCCCAACCAGCCGACCAATCAGCAGATTGGCAAAACTCTTCGACATGGAGAATCCCTTGAGCGGTGAATCCGGACCCAAGCCATCCCGGTAGGCTTCCGCCACCACAATATTGCCCTTCAATACCAGCATGGCCGTAGTGTGTTCCGGCGCGCCCACATCCACCACGGATTGGAGGTACCGTTGCAACGCTGAGTTCGGGTCAAGCTGTGTGATCAGGCCGGAATCCGGTCCGTTGGGAATGGGGTAGTAATAGGCCAACTGCCGGTCCAGATAGTGGTTGCGGCAATCGGTGCGGGGTTCGGCACCGGATATTGAGGCATGCTGGGCAGCAATCCACGGGAACCAGTAATTATCCACCTGCACGCTGTTTTCACCGACCTGGACTTTCCAGCTGGGCTGGATAACAGGTGCCACATTGGTGACGTATTTAACCGCTGCTGCCTGCTGATAGCCTTCCTGCCAGATCGAAGCACATACGTTCTTGGCGACGTAACGCCCCAGCAAAGGCAAATCTTTTGCGTTTTCACATCCCCCAAGCGCGAGCGCAAGGAGTAGAAACATCCCTGTTCTTTTAATCATGACATCCCCAGTTGCCACTTCCCCGAATTTGAAGGCCCACTCTAATCAGATTACCCAATAGGCACAACCTCCCAACCGATGAGCTGTCGCAATTGGCCATATTGGACAACTAATTTACTGACGGAACTGGCCCAGGCGACAGGCGGAGAAACCGGCTACTGGCAGTTGCCGGAGGAAGTTCAGGTGCGGTTCCGGGACAGGGTGCCCATGATGGACCAGCCCATCATGTTTCAAAAGGAGTTCGGCCGTTTTCTGAAAGCAGGAGATTAAAACCCGATTCTTAGCACCGAAAATTCATAAGAAACGCAGAATTGTTTGATCAGGCCCATTAAGGCCGGTGAATTTAACCCGTTTTTTGCGCCGGCTTCCCAAATCCGCTTTCCTAGCTGAAATCCTTTTCTACACTGAATAGACACGGATTGAATTTAATACCTCCCGCTTCTATCGATAGAAAGGACTGATCATGCGCGTCAACATGCCGGTGACCCAAAAAGAGGTCAAGCTGGCCCCAGGCCAAACCATCGTTTCCAAAACCAATCCTAAAGGCGTCATCACCTATATCAACCAGGATTTCATTGATATCAGTGGCTACGCCGAGTCTGAGTTGATCGGTCAGGCCCATAACCTGATTCGCCACCCGGACATGCCCCAAGCCGCCTTTCAGGACCTGTGGGATACCGTTCAGGTCGGCAAACCCTGGCGTGGCATGGTTAAAAACCGCTGCAAAAATGGCGATCACTACTGGGTGGAAGCCAACGTCACCCCTATTTGGGAAAACGGCGAAGTGGTGGAATACATGTCGGTACGCCATGCCCCCAGCACTCAGCAGATACGGGATGCCGAAAACCTCTATGCACGTCTCAACGCGGGAGAGGATGTGCAACCGGCCCCCGTTGATCGGGCGATGAATTACTTTCGACAACTCTCGCTCAACGCCAAACTGGGCTGGATCATCGGTGTTTTCGCTGCGGTGATGCTGGCGGACTACCTGGTAAGCGGGCAGGCACTGCCCTGGCCTTACCTGATCACGCTGGCCATTGGTGTGGTGGCCCTGTTCCAGTTCCTGAAACACAGCGTGATCAACCCCATGCAGGTGGCATCGGATTCCCTGTTGAAAATCAGCAGCGGCAATTTCGATGTCAATCTGCCGATTGATCAGAATGATGAACCCGGCCGCGTGCTGCAAGGCATGCAGTGCATGAAGATCAAATTGAATTTTGAACTTGAGAACACCCAGAAGATCGCCAGGGAAGCCCTGCGGGTGAAAAATGCCCTGGACGTTTGCAACACCAACGTAATGCTGGCGGACAAGGACTACAACATCATCTATATGAATGAATCCCTCAACCAGATGATGAAAGTGGCGGAAGCAGACCTGAAAACCGTCCTCAAGAATTTCAATGCCGAGAAACTCATGGGCTGCAATATGGATATCTTCCATAAAAACCCGGCTCACCAGCGCAAGATTCTGGATCAGGCCACCACCACCTATAGCCAGGAAGTGGCCGTGGCGGGACGCCACATTGTCATCACCGCCACCCCGGTATTCGATGATAAGAAAAACCGCCTGGGCACCGTTATCGAGTGGTTGGACCGTACCGAAGAACTACGCAAACAGGAAGAAGAACAACGCATTGAGCAGGAACGCCTGGATGCCGAGCGGCTGGTGGCCAATGAGAATCTGCGTATTCGCCAGGCCCTGGATTCCGTCTCCGCCAATGTCATGGTGGCCGACCCCGATCTGAATATTGTCTACACCAACAACGCCGTTATCGAGATGATGCGTAACGCGGAAGCGGACATTCAGAAAGAACTGCCCAATTTCCATGTCAACAAACTGATGGGCGCCAATATCGACATCTACCACAAAGACCCCAGTCATCAACGGCGATTGCTGGCCAATCTGAAGGAACCGGTCAGCTCCAGCTTTGTATTAGGTGGTCGTCACCTAACGGTGTTTGCCAGCCCGGTCTGCAATGAGCAAGGTGAGTCCATCGGTACCGTGGTGGAATGGGCGGATCGCACCGAAGAAGTGGCCATCGAGAAAGAGCTGGATCATATGATTCGCTCTGCCGCCATCGGCAACCTGACTCACCGCGCCACCACCGAAGGCCGCAGCGGCTTCTTCCTGGGCTTGAGCCAGGGCATTAACCAACTGCTGGACATCTGTGAGGATGTGGTAGGCGAAATGGTTAACATCATGGAAAAAATGGCCGAAGGGGATCTGCGGGATTCCATTCAAAAAGAATATGAAGGCGAGTTCGGCCGCCTTAAGGATAACGTCAACAATACTATCCACCGACTGGTCTCCATCGTCGGGGAAATCAGCGAAGCGTCCTCCTCCGTTCTGCAAGGCGCCAACGAAATCGCCCATGGTAATGCGGACCTCAGCCAGCGCACGGAGGAACAAGCATCCTCACTGGAGGAAACCGCTTCCAGCATGGAAGAGATGACCAGTGTGGTGAAACAGAGTGCGGACAACGCGCGCCGGGTGGAAGAGCTCGCCAACACCACCCGCAAGAATGCCATGCGCAGTGGTGAAGTGGCACAAAAGGCCGTAGAAGCCATCAACGAAGTCAATCAAAGCAGCAAGAAGATCGCCGACATCATCAGTGTGATCGATGAAATTGCCTTCCAGACCAACCTGTTGGCCCTGAACGCTGCAGTGGAAGCCGCCCGCGCCGGTGAACAAGGACGTGGTTTTGCGGTAGTGGCGGGAGAAGTCCGCAACCTGGCGCAGCGCTCTGCCAACGCCGCGAGAGAGATCAAGGAATTAATCAGCCTGAGCGTCAATCAGGTGGAAAACGGGACAACGCAAGTGCAGGAATCCGGGCGCATGCTGAACGACATTATTGCCTCCATCAACGATGTCAGCAAACTGATTTCCGAGTTGGCACAGTCCTCCCAGGAACAGACGTCCGGCATTGAGCAGGTCAATGTAGCCGTGAGTCAGATGGATGAAATGACCCAGCAAAATGCGGCCTTGGTGGAAGAGGCCTCCGCCGCCAGCGAAGCCATGGCGGACCAGGCTCGCCGGCTGGGAGAACAAATCGCCTTCTTTAAAATCTAGTTGAGTGGCGTTTCCACGTTAAACGTCACACGGACGGGCGTGATGCCATTACGGAGCACGCCCTGCAACTCTCCTTCCACCCAGACGTTACCACGGGAATGAATGGTTAACGTGCCCTGGGAAATTTCATCGTACGCCGTCAGCGTGGTATTAGCCCAGTGTGAACCGGAAAAAATCACCATGGCATCTTCATTGCCATAGGGCTCAATGTTATAGGTTCCTTCCTGCAGCGGCCCTTCCGTTCGAATGGTTACCAGTAACGGTCTTCCCAATACCTGGGTGGTCAATACCAGCGAATCCCCCAAATCCGTTTCTGAAAACTGCACACAGACCAGGTTCGATGCCACCACGTCCGGCAGCAGGGGCGAACTGACATTGAACTCCCCCATATTGAACTGTGCCAGCGTATCCATTTTCTCGAAACGGCGGGTCTGGTTGTCATACTGCCATTCCATGGTGTCGTTGTTCACCACCACCAGATCCGCCAGGTCATGGTTATATCCCGAATAGAGGTTACCCTGCCGGGTCATGCTGTCGGCCTCAAAAGCGCGACTGCAATCGGTCATGATGACGTTATTACCCGTACCCTGAATCAATGCTGTCGAATAGAACGTCTCACCCTGAAAATCCTCCATGATGCGCCACAGGCCCAGGGTATTGCTGCTGCCGGAGGTTTTACGCACCACGTCATCCGGCGGGGTTTCCTCGCCACCACAGCCGGGCAACAAGAGTGTGGAGGATACCACCATGGAGATTACCACTGGCAGCCGCCATCCTTTCGTCATTACTGTTTTCATTGTTCGAAACCTTCACTGTTATTGTTGTTATGCCGGCCATTAAAAGTCGTTCAGCAGAATGTTTTCGATATTGCGTTCCGCCAACGCTGAAATGGTCAAAGAGGGGTTCACGGCACCGGTACTGCCGTTGATCATGGCGCCATCCATCACATACAAACGGTCATACCCCATCAATCGACCATGGGCATCTGCCGCCTGTCCCAGGATCGCGCCACCCAATGGATGGGCCGTGAAGGAGTCATTCACATCCGGCACCACGCCCAACAGACCAGGCAGCGTCAGGCTGGCTTCGGCAATGCGGTTATTCATTTCCCGTGTTGCCGCCACCACATCCGCGTTACCCTCTTTGGGCCAGAGCAACGTAGTGGAGTCTGTGACAGGGTCATACTGGAAACGACAGCGGTTGGTCATATCAAACCCCATACCCAATGAGCCGATGGCGGAGAGATTGACCGGCACATGCAGCGCATACCAGTTCTCCATCGTGATCGGCGTACCGAAGCCGGCATCGTGGATAATGCCGGCCGAAGGAGAGGCCTGGTACAGCCCCTGCAGTTCACTGGCGGTACGGACGACGGCGGTATCCCCATTGGTGCCCCAGCCTTCGCCAATAAACTCATTGAGGTTGGGCAAGTCGCCCAGCTCGCGGGCTTTGAGCAGCAATTCGGTGGTGCCGATGGAACCGGCCGCCATAAACAGGTAATCGCAGGCCAAAGTATACTGGTCGATGATTTCCCCCATGGGGTCGATCTGATCCACCTGAATCAGATAACGACCGTTACCATCCTGCCCCAGACTCTTCACCTGCATACCGGGATAGATAGTGGTATAACCACTGTCTTCCGCATACTTCAGATAATTTTGGGTCAGATCAAACTTGGCCCCGTTACTGTTGCCATGGTTGCTTTCGCCGATGGAAGCAGAAGGACGGCTACGATAATGGAATTCCTTGCGTACCACATCCCAGTTCCAGATGCCATCAATGGGCTGGGGATCATAACCCGCCAGACGCACCTGTTTGTCCCACACCCGGGAATGACCAAAAGAAGGTTTGTAATACAGATCCCTGGGCAGCGGACTCAAGCGCAACATCTCCCTCACCCGCGGGTAATAGATGTTGTGCATCTCTTCGTAATTCACCACATCGCCGAAGATGGCTTCGAAATAATTACGCTGCGGTTCAATCATCACGCCGGTAAACACTTTCGAGCCACCGCCGACACAGGCACCCCGCCAGACATCAATGTGGTCATATTCCGTAACATCCAGCAAGCCTCCGAATTTATCAAAGGAGACAGTCAGCCCGGTCAGCTGCTTGGCACTGGTGCGGTGCCAAAAGGCGCGGCCGTCCGGGAAAAAATCGTTGGGATGAATTTTGCGCCAGGGATCGATGGGCCAACGGCAACCGCGTTCCAACACTGTGGTTTGAATGCCCGCCTGCGCCAGACGGTAAGCAGAAATGGCACCGCCAAACCCGGAACCGATGACGATAGCAGGCGTATAGGCAGGGGGCCTGCTAACCGGTGCAAATAATTCCGGAACCTGCAAACGATACTTTTCCTCAGGAGTAGTGGCATGGGCCAGTTTGGGCAAGGCGGCACTGGCTCCGAGCACACCCAGACCGGCGCCCGCCTTAAATAAGTCTCGACGTTTCATTATTGTTGTTATCCGTTTTTTGTTGGTTTTTATTATTGGTGTAGAGGTACAGCTCGAGCCAATACTACTCAAGCGTTCTCAAGTTCGATTGTTAATAGAGGGGAAATCGCAGGTTGCTTTGGCCAAATAAAACCAAAGTTCACAAAAAAAGAGGGGAGCCAAAATAAAAAAGGCGACCATGGTCGCCTTTTGGAGTCACTGCTACAACATCGTAGAGCTAGGCGCTCACCACAAACAACCCAACCACACAGCCCAAAGCGGCAAACCAACAGATGGAACGCAAGGTGGCTTGGTCAACCACGTAGGCATACCCGTAGGCAAGCCGCAGTATCAGAAAGTTAATGGCCAGCAAATCGATCCAGAACTGGGAAGCGCCTGCCAGGTGCGCCACAATGACGGCGCCAATAAATCCGGGCAAGGCTTCGAAGGTATTCATTTGCGCCCAGTTGGCGCGGGCTCCCCTTCCCTCCAGTTCAGCCAACCAACTGCGGGGTTTGTTGTTGTCGAACCCCCGCTTGCTGGCTTTGGCAATGCCGGTGAACACGTAAGGCAACAGAATGGCGACCAGAATGCACCAATAACCGATAGTCATGATTTCCCCCTCATCTATGTTGATCTTGTTGATATAGGTCTTGTCGGATTTGAGACAAGAGATTAGCACCCACACGAACCTGGACGCATCGCCTTGTCCCTTTTACTACAAAGAGGACTACAAAAGGCTTGGCTGCTGCGCAGGGCCAACCCGAATACTTACTAAAAACTACCGATATTTCAATAAAATAACCTCACGAATGCGAATGCTTGTTATTGGCGTGCGTTTTGCTGGAGAGACGATAGGTTCTACCACCAGAGCGAGAAGGCCTATGTACGTCTGTCTGTGCAAAGACATAACGGACCATCAGTTGCGGGAATCCATCCGCGAGGGTGCCGGTGATTTCAGTCAGGTACGACGCCGCTGTAAAGTGGGCGCGAAATGCGGTAAGTGTATGCAGGAGGCCAAACTGATTGTGCAAAATGAACTGATGGCACAGACCGAATGTGTCGGGGCCACCTGTGGTACATCCTGAAAATTTGGTATGGTGATAGACCATTCCTTCAACGTGATCGTTCATTATGTCTGCAGTCGAGCCAATCCTGCTGTCCATTGCCCAGATAACCACCTGCAATCAAAACCAACAACTCACCAACGCCACCGGATTTTTCTTTGAGCGCAACAACCGCCTTTTCCTGATCACCAGCCGCCATGTCTTCATCGATGAAGCCGGCAACCATTTTCCGGACCGCATCCTGATCAAGCTGTTCACCGACACCGAAAACCTGACGCAAACCACCGGCTTTTCCATCCCACTCTACCGCTCCGGCAAAGCCCTCTGGACCCAGGCTAAAGACAGCTCAGGCACTATCGACGTGGTCGCCATTGAATTAAAACAGTCGGCCATGCCGAACAGCGTGCTTTATGAAGCGTTTTCCCCGGCCACCGTCTGCCAACCGGACACCCACGTCGAAGTAGGCACGCCACTCATGGTAGTCGGCTTCCCCCTGGGATTCTCGGACACTTTGCACAACCTGCCCGTCGTACGTCAGGCCATCGTGGCATCCTCATTCGGTCTGCGCTTCCAGGGCATGGGCTATTTTCTGACGGATGCACGTACCCACCGCGGCATCAGCGGCGCGCCGGTGGTCATGCGGGTGGAAAAGGGACCGAGCTCCCGGCCGGAATTCCACTGGTTGTTGCTGGGAGTCCACTCATCCCGTCTGGACGTGGGTACGCGGGATCTGCAATTAGATGAGGCCCTCGGTCTGAATTGCGCCTGGTATGCGGATATTCTGATGACCCTGACCGAGTGACCTACAGCTCAACCGGAAGCGGGCGGGCAACCCGGATCTCATGCGCATTCATATCACATTGCCAGGCCATTATCTCGACGCCGGCTGCATGGGCATGGCGTAATGCCTCACCGTATTTGGGATCAATATGATCTGCCGGTTTGGCAACTGTGACCCCGGTGTGCTGGACGCAGAAAAACAACACTGCGCGGTGTCCCTGTTGCACCATGGCTTCCAACTCACGCAAATGCTTGCGACCCCGCTCCGTTACTGCGTCGGGGAAATAACCGATATCACCTTCCCCCAACGTCAGGTTTTTAATTTCCACATAACAATGCTGCTGCGGTGATTCCAACAACAGATCAATACGGCTGTTTTCCTCGCCGTATTTCACTTCGCTGCGAATAGTTGAATAACCTTGTAACTCCGATATGGTGCCCGCTTCTATGGCCTCTTTAACCAAGGCATTGGCGCGTCCGGTATTGATGCCTGCCAGAGCATTTTCACCTACGGCAACGATTTCCCAGGTATGGCGATACTTTCGTTTTGGATTTTCACTGTCGGAAAACCAAACCTTACTGCCCGGTTCGTTGCAGTTTTTCATGGAACCGGTATTGGGGCAGTGCAACGTCAACTCGCTGCCATCGGGCAACCTGATGTCCGCCAAAAAGCGCTTGTAACGTTTTATCAACGTACCCTGAATTAAGGGAGGATCAAATTTCATTTTACTTAGCTACTAATGTTTAATTATCTATTGGTTAATCATTTCAAACTGGATAACGACTGAAAAACTAACGGCCGATAAACTGCCCTATACGGTCAATGGCTTCCTGCAGACGCTCCATGTTGGCGCTGTAAGCAATCCGGATATAACGCTTGGCCTGGTGCTCACCAAAATCTATGCCCGGCGTTACCGCCACGCCGCAGCCGTTTAACAACTGCTGGCAAAAAGCAAAACTATCATCAGTTATAGCCGACACGTCACAATAGAGATAGAACGCTCCCTGGGGCACACAGGGAATGGAAATTCCCAGCCGGGGCAACCGCTCAAGCAAAAAATCACGACGCCGCCCCATAATGCCCCTGCGCTCTTCGTACAACGCGATAGACTCGGGAGAAAACGCTTCCAGAGCAGCATGTTGGGCAATAGTTGGCGCCGCCAGATAATAATTCTGAGCCAGCTTTTCCAGATCGGAAACGTGCTGCTGCGGCGCCACCAACCATCCCAAACGCCAACCGGTCATATTGAAGTATTTTGAAAAGCTGTTGATCACAAACAGGCTGTCCTGCTCGTCCGGCAACGACAACACAGTTTCCGGCTCTGAGTCATACACCAGGTTGTGATATATCTCATCCACCAGCAAAGCGCCTTCCCGTGCATCCACTTCCTGTTTGATGGCGGACATTTCTGCCATGGGAATCAGCGTGCCAGTGGGATTGGAAGGCGACGCCAGCCAGGCGGCCCGGGTGTGGTCCCGCCAATGCTCCCGAACCAACGGCGCCGACAATTGATAGCCTGTCTCTGCACCTACCGGAATGCGTTGCGGTAGAGCCCCCACCTGACGCAGGAAGTTATCATTACAGGGATAGCCGGGATCTGTCAGCAATACCCCATCCCCGGGATTGAACAATAACGTGTTTAGCAATCCCAATGCTCCGGATGCACCAGGCGTAATCAAAATGCGACTGGCGGGTACCGCCACACCAAAACGGTTTTGGTAAAAGCCGGCAATGGCTTCCCGTAGCGCCGGCAGCCCCAATGCGGTGGTATAACGGGTTTTACCTGCTTCCATCGCCCTTACACCCGCTGTCACCACATTTTCAGGCGTTGGGAAATCGGGCTCTCCCACTTCCAGATGGATGATATCCCGCCCCTGCATTTCCAATTGCTGGGCCTGCTCCATCAGCACCATCACATGGAAAGAGGTAATACTCGCCAGTCTGTCCGCCAGTTTTCGCAAAGCTGCCATCCTCTTGTCATTGTTTTTTCATAAAAGTGGTAAAAGATCACACCCTCTTACTATTCCATAGCCCTAAAAATGGGGTTATGATCGGGCGCTTGTTGTCGGAACCGGGTGATCGGTGCCCCATATAACAAGGGGTTATAAAATGCTCGCCCACCTGATCATAACGTTTCAGGTCCGATAGTTCTAAACCCTGACATAAACCCTGAGTGGATTGGCCCAGGCACCACAGGATGGAAAGCCTAATGTGGAATACCGTAAGGTCAAGCAATATCAAGGATTTGCCAATCTTGGAATTTGCTGATATAGATTAAAGATTGAGCAGTTGCGAGGAATACGCTAATGGCAACAAGAAAAAAGAAAAACGTCGTCGAGCTTTCACGTTCACACTTCGAACCCTATGAGCCCGCCAAAGACGAAGAGTACATGAGCAAAGGCCAGCTGGAACACTTCAAACAAATCCTGTTGAACTGGCGCCAAGAACTGATGGAAGAAGTGGACCGCACGGTTCACCACATGAAAGACGAATCCGTCAACCTCCCTGATGCAGCCGATCGCGCTACCCAAGAAGAAGAATTCAGCCTGGAACTCCGCACCCGCGATCGTGAGCGCAAGTTGATCCGTAAAATCAATCAGGCGTTGGATTCCATCGAAAAAGAAGAGTACGGCTGGTGTGAAGCCTGTGGCATCGAAATCGGCATTCGTCGACTGGAAGCCCGCCCCACCGCCACCCTCTGCATCGACTGCAAAACACTGCAGGAAATCAAAGAGAAACAGTGGGGCACTTGATCCCAACCGGACAAACTGTCAGGTAGTGCGATCGCAACCATTACTCAGGCACGGTGTTCACACCGTGCCTTTTTTGTTTAGCTTGCTTGCCCTGTATCAACGGTCATGAAGAGCCATCACTACGTCGGGCGCTTCGCCCCTTCACCCACCGGCCCATTGCATATCGGCTCGCTGCTGACGGCGGTGGCCAGCTATGTGGACGCCAAATCCCATAACGGCAAATGGCTATTACGCATGGAAGATATCGATCCGCCCCGGGAAATGAGCGGTGCGGCGGATTCGATTTTACAAACGCTGGAACATTATGGGTTACGCTGGGATGGCGACGTGCTGTTCCAAAGCCGGCAACACAGCCGTTATGAAGCAGCGGTGCAACAACTGCTGGCATCCGGCAAGGCATTTTACTGCACCTGTTCCCGCAGCCAGATTCTCGCAGCCTCCGGCTCCAGCTCGTATCCAGGCACCTGCCGCCAGCGCCATCAGCCGCCGGATCAACCGTTTGCAATCCGCCTGCAGGTGCAGGACCGGGAAATTCATTTTGAAGATGGACTGCAAAGATACCAACGCTGCAACCTGCAGCAACAGGGCGGCGACTTTGTTATCAAACGCAAAGAGGGACTGTATGCCTACCACCTGGCAGTGGTGCTGGACGACGCACTGCAGGGAGTCACCCACGTCGTTCGCGGCAGCGACCTGTTGGACGCCACCTTCTGCCATTGGTATCTGCAGGACGTGTTGGAACTTCCCCACCCCCAGTACGCGCACCTGCCGGTAATCGTCAACGCTGAAGGACAGAAGCTTTCCAAACAAACTTTTGCAGAGCCGGTTCCCCTCGCGGATCCCGGGCCTTACTTGCTCTACTGCCTGCAGGCACTGGGTCAGTCACCCCCTGATTCCCTGCGTGGCGCCTCTGCGGCTGCTATCCTTGAATGGAGCTGTGAGCATTGGCAAATGCAGCGGGTGCCACATCAACGCTGCATCCCTCAGCAAACGGCTTAGCCCGCTCAACGGCAAGCTTTGCATCACCTGGCGTCCTCACGTACCATCTGTTTACGTCATAGTCTGGTTGTCTTTATGTACATCGATCGGCTGGTTTTAATCTTCATCGTAGGCGCCTATGTGCTGTCGCCATCATTGATGCAATGGTGGGCGGAGAGCGGCACGGCCTGGTGGCGCCCCTTTATTATATGGGGCCTGCTGATCGCCGTTACTTTCTGGATTGCGCGGAGTCGGGATCTGGATGGCTTTTAGTGTTGCCCAGCTGTTTGGTATCGGGGTTGGCTACCTACTGTTATTCTTCCTGGTTGCTTATCTCACAGAACATGGTTTTGTCCCGGCGCGCCTGGTGCGTCATCCCATTACCTATGTTTTGTCGCTGGGGGTGTTTGCCAGTGCCTGGGCGATTTACGGTGCCGTTGGTTTTGCCCATGATTTTGGTTACAACTTCCTGGCGTACTACCTGGGCATTTCCGGCGCGTTTATGCTGGCCCCCATTTTATTGGCCCCCATACTCAGGCTCACCCAAACCTATCAGCTAGGCTCACTGGCCGACTTGCTGTCCTTTCGCTATCGCAGCCCGGTGGTGGGTGCGGTTGTCACCATTGCCATGCTGCTGGGCATCCTGCCGTTAATCGCACTGCAGATACAGGCCGTCGCCGATGCGGTGCACATTCTTAATGAAGAAACGTCCCAGGAAATTCTGGCTTTTGTGTTTGTGGTATTGATCATCATGTTCGCCATCCTGTTTGGTGCCCGTCACATCAGCACCCGGGAAAAACACGAAGGACTGGTGGTCGCCATCGCCTTTGAATCCCTAGTGAAACTGATTGGCTTTCTGCTGGTGGGCGGCGTCATTCTGTTTGATGTTTTCGGCGGACCTGACGGCCTTAATACCTGGTTGGAGGAACACCCGGAACAATTGGTGTCACTGTATCAACCCTTGGAAGAAGGCCCCTGGCGTGCATTGGTGGCTGCGTTTTTTGTGGCGTCCGTGGGCATGCCCCACATGTTCCATATGGCGTTCACCGAAAACCTGAACCCCCGGGCCATCATGACGGCGAGCTGGGGCCTGCCGCTCTACATGTTCTTCATGGCCATTCCGGTGTTGATCATCGTCTGGGCTGCCGCGAAACTGAATATCTTCAGCAACCCCGAATACTTCACGTTACTGGTTCCGGAAGCCCTCAACTCCAAATGGCTGGCCATCTTGGGCTTCGCCGCCGGCCTGTCTGCCGCCAGTGGCGTCATCATTGTCTGCACCCTGGCGCTATCCGCCATGTTCCTCAATCACATTATTCTGCCCATGGCACCCTTCTATCGCCGCAGCAACCTTTACTCCTGGCTGCTGTGGACGCGACGTATTCTGATCGCCGCCATTGTGCTGGTGAGTTACGGCTTTTATGTCATCATGCAGAACAAGCACACGTTATCGGAACTGGGTTTTCTCGCTTTCGTTGCCACCATGCAGTTCGTACCCGGACTGTTCGGCGTGTTGCTCTGGCCCAAGGCCAACAAAGACGGCTTCCTGGCAGGCCTTGCCGCCGGTCTCAGTGTTTGGCTGTTTGGACTATTACTGCCCGTCCTGCTTGGCATTCAATTCCACATTTCCGCGCCACTGTTTTTTGACGATCTGTTTCCTACGCCGAACAACAGTTACATGGTAGCGACCTTTGCCATCTTCATTAACTCAACCATCTTCGGCATTGTCTGCATGCTGACGGAATCCTCACCGGCCGAAATGCAGGCGGCAGAAACCTGCAACGTGGACAACCTGCGTCGCCCACAACGCTGGGAGCTCTCCATCTCTTCTGCCCGGGAGTTTATCGGGCGCCTGTCAAAACCTCTGGGTGCCAGCACTGCGCGCCGGGAAGTTGAACTGGCGCTAAACGATCTGGCCATGAGCCTGGACGAAACCCGGCCCTACGCATTACGCCGCTTGCGGGATCAACTGGAGAGCAACCTGTCCGGCTTACTGGGGCCGTCCGTTGCCCATGAAATCATGAACAGCTCCATTCCGTATGTGATTAAAAGTAATGACACCAGCAGTCAGGACATTCACTTCATTGAAAGCCGGCTGGAGGAATACCATGACAAACTCTCCGGATTGGCGGGCGAACTGGACAGCCTGCGTCGCTTCCACCGGCAGACGCTACAGGATCTGCCGGTAGGTGTGTGCTCACTGGGAAGTGATGGTGAGGTGCTGGGCTGGAACAGTGCCCTGGAAACCATCACCCGGGTTTCTCCGGATCAGATCCTGGGTTCCCAGATCAGTCATCTGCCGGAACCCTGGAACAGCGTCTTCAGTCAGTTTATTGAAAACGAATCCCGCACTCTGCAAGTGGAAGTGGAGTTGGATGGGGTACAGCGCTGGATCAGTCTGCACAAAGCCGCGGTAGGACTGGGCAAGATGAACCAGATTAACAGTGGTCAGGTGGTGGTGGTGGAAGACACCACGGAAGTAAAAATGCTGGAACACCATGTGGCCCACAACGAGCGCCTGGCCTCCGTGGGCCGCCTGGCCGCAGGCGTGGCCCACGAGATCGGCAACCCGATCACCGGCATTGCCTGTCTGGCTCAGAATCTGCGTTACGACAGCCGTGAACCGGCTATTCTGGATAGTGCCGATCAAATCCTGGATCAAACCAAGCGCATTAGCCGAATCGTCCAATCCTTGGTAAGTTTCAGCCACAGCGGTACCACAGAAGTGGCCATGGAACCGGTTTACGTGTATGAATGTGCCCAGGAAGCCATTGACCTGCTCAACCTGAATAAAGAAGTGGCCCAGGTGAACTTCATCAACCAGGCGGACCCCAATCACTGTGTAAAAGGGGATCAGCAGCGCTTGACCCAGGTATTCATCAATTTGTTGAGCAACGCCAGAGACGCCATGGGCGAAGGCGGCGAAGTCAGGGTCATCAGCCACGCCCGCGACCACACCATCGTGATTGACGTGGAAGACAACGGCTGCGGGATCCCAGCAGAGGTGCTCAAGCGCATTTATGAGCCCTTCGTCACCACGAAAGACCCCGGCAAGGGCACCGGATTGGGTATGTCGCTGGTCTACAGTATTGTTGAAGAGCATTACGGGCAAATTGTGATTCAAAGCCCACTGGATTCCGAAAACGGCGGAACCCGTGTTACCATAACTCTCCCCCGCTATACACTGTTAGCGGAGGAGCATTCTGAAGTCGACCATGAGGAACAGCATGAGCCACATCCTGATCGTTGAAGACGAAGCGGTTATACGTAACGCGCTGCGACGTCTTTTAGAGCGTAACGGCTACCAGATTAGTGAAGCCGGTGCGGTACAGGATGCCATCGACAGTTTCAAATTGGGCGACTTTGACCTCATTATCACTGACCTGCGCCTCCCGGGTGCGCCCGGTACCGACATCATTCCCCAGGCTGACGGCGTGCCGGTACTGGTGATGACCAGCTATGCCAGTCTCAAGTCTGCTGTGGAATCCATGAAAATGGGTGCTGTGGATTATATTGCCAAGCCTTTCGACCATGACGAAATGCTGATGTCGGTGGAGCGCATTCTCAAAGAGAAAGCGCTGGAGCGGGAGAATCACGCCCTCAAATCCCAGTTAAACCGGGATTACCCTTTGAGCGGCATGATCGGCGAATGCGAATCCATGCAGGTCCTGTTCAAGAATATTCAAAAAGTGGCCCCCACTGATTCCACCGTATTGGTGCTGGGGGAATCCGGTACCGGTAAGGAACTGGTGGCCCGCGCGGTTCATGACCAGAGCCAACGCCACGACGGCCCCCTGATTTCGGTGAACTGTGCCGCCATTCCGGAAACCCTGATCGAGTCCGAGCTGTTCGGTCATGAGAAAGGGGCCTTCACCGGTGCCAATGCCAATCGCAAGGGCTTGGTAGAAGCGGCTGATGGTGGCACCCTGTTCCTGGACGAAATCGGCGAATTGCCTCTGGAAGCCCAGGCCCGCCTGCTGCGTCTGCTGCAGGAAAAGGAAGTGCGCCGGGTTGGTTCCGTGCAGTCAAAAACCGTGGATGTCCGGCTGGTGGCCGCGACCCACCGCAACCTGAAGCACCTGGCGAAAGAAGGCCGCTTCCGGGAAGATTTGTATTACCGCCTTCACGTTGTGGAGCTGAAACTGCCACCACTGCGGGAACGGGGCAAGGACGTGGAAAAACTGGCCCGAGAGCTCCTGGCCCGCACCACAAGGCGCATGGCCAAGCAGGAAATGTCTTTTTCCAAGGAAGCCATGGACGCCATCAACAAATACAGCTGGCCGGGTAACGTGCGCGAACTGGAGAACGCCATCGAGCGTGCAGTGATTCTGTGCGACGGCCAGGTCATCATGCCGGACCTGATGGCCCTGGATCTGCATTCCGAGCCGGAATATCAACTGGACGACGATGTCACCCTGCCCCGCCCCAGCAGCCGCAGCAATCTGGAAGAAGTGGAAGACCCTGCGGAAGACCTGTCCCTGGAAGACTACTTCCAACGCTTTGTACTGGAACACCAGGAACAGATGACCGAAACCGAGCTGGCACAAAAGCTTGGAATCAGTCGCAAATGCCTGTGGGAACGCCGTCAAAGACTTGGCATTCCCCGCAAAAAGCCCGCCTCCCGCTGAAGACGAAAACCCGACACATCATCAGCGGTAACACCTGACTATTTTTTGACCTTATGTTACGGATTGTTACTGGCCAGTCTCAGACAATTGGCCAATTCTGTCCCTCGCCCCTGACCCTTTGATCCTTTTTCCCAGTCAAAACCTTGAATTGTTAACAAATTTAACCAAGCGTAACGGATGTGTTACCTGTGTTCCCCCACACCAAAGTGTTACCGTCATACACACCAACGGGAACACATACACATAAAACCGGTAACAGAATATTGACCATTTACCACGTTTACATACTGCAACATTTATAACTGGCTGTTATATCTGCCTTTTTTTATTTTCAGCCAAGTTGGCACGCGCCCTGCTATATATCTAGCGTACCAACAAGGGTCAGCCAAAAATAACTAATAACAATAATAAACAGGCCCCCTTGAACAGTCGAAAGCAATAACAACAATAATAAAGCTCGGTGGTCACTTTTTAGGTGGCATACAGAAAGAGGACAACCTTCGGGTTGTGAGCCATAACAAGAACAATAATAAATGGCTTAGATTGTAAAATCCCTCTTACTGCCACAACCACCAAAAAAAATGAAACAACAATAAAAATAAGAAACGCGATAACAACAACAAAAACAAGTCGCTAAAAAACAACAATAAGAGTCGGCACAAGACTGGGCCTTCGGGCCCAGTCAGAAAAAAGAATAGAGCTTCTATAAAAACTACTACAAGCATGAAGCGTAAGGGAAAGTCGAAAGGCTTTCCCTTTTTGCTTTTTAGCCCCCCAAACTTCTCCAATCCGCTGAAAAACGGCTAACCTATTGAATAGAGTGTATTAGTCCGGCCACTCGGTGTTAGAATCGAGCCCATCTCAATCCACCGCTCAACATTACGGATAACTGACCTGCAGCATGCCTAAACGGCTTATCAAAAAAATTAAAGGTTTAATCTCCGGCGACCAGGGCAAACCAACCCTGCGGGTGATTCCCCGCGGCGAACATCATTTCCCGGAAGAAGATATCCGCCGCAATGTTCATATCGTATTGGATGGGCTCACTGACGCAGGTTACGAAGCCTATCTTGTCGGTGGTTCCATTCGGGATGGCCTGATTGGCCTGCACCCCAAAGACTTTGATATCGCCACCAGCGCCACTCCCGAACAAATCAAAGCGGTTTTCCCCCGTAACTGTCGCCTGATCGGCCGTCGCTTTCGCCTGGCCCATGTGCGCTTCGGCCGTGAGATTCTGGAAGTGGCCACCTTCAGGGCCGGCCACGGCAAAGCGGAAGACAACGAACACCACTCCGCCCAATCGGAAGAAGGCATGTTACTGCGGGATAATGTATTCGGCACCCTGGATGAAGACGCCATCCGGCGGGACTTCACCGCCAATGCACTCTACTATCGTCACACCGATGGTGCCGTGCTGGATTTCGTCAATGGCTACGAAGATATTCGCCATCAAACCCTGCGCCTGATCGGCGATCCGGAACAACGTTACCGGGAAGATCCGGTGCGCATGCTGCGAGCTGTGCGCTTTGCCGCCAAGCTGGACTTTGAGATTGAAACCAAGACCGCCGCTCCCATTCGCGAATTATCCGAATTGCTGGGGCTGATCCCGCCCGCCCGCCTGTTCGAAGAAGTACTGAAATTATTTTTGGGTGGCTACGCCCAGTCGGTGTGGCCGCTGATGCTGGAATATGATCTGGCACGCTGGTTGTTCCCCCTGTCGGTGCCGGAAGTCAACGATAACGCCGGCGTGCAGACCATGATCGAGCTGGCACTGCGCAACACCGACAATCGACTGGCTGAGGGTAAACCGGTAACCCCGGCATTCCTGTTTGCCGTACTACTCTGGGGACCATTACAGAAAGAATGGCTGCGGGCTCAGGAAAACGGTATACATGCCGCTCCAGCCTTGCAAAAAGCCATTCAAAAAGTAACAGCTAAACAAGCCCAACATACTTCCATTCCCAAACGCTTTGGTTTACCCATGCGGGAAATCTGGGAACTGCAGGGACGATTGGACCAACGCTCCCCCAAGCGTTGTGAATCCCTGGTCCAACACCCCCGCTTCCGTGCCGCCTATGATCTGTTGTTGTTGCGGGAGGAAGCCGGTGAGATTGAGCCCGGACTGGGAGAATGGTGGACCCGCTATCAGGAGGCCGATACTGACGAGCGTGAGAAACTGTGCCAGGGCCTGGGCGGCAGCAAGAAGCCACGCCGTCGACGCCGCTACAAGAATCGCCGCCGCAGTACACCGCCCAACTCATGACGCACATGGCTTACATCGGCCTGGGCAGCAATCTGGAATCTCCGGTGCAACAGCTGCAGCAGGCCGTCGACCGCATTGCATCCATCCCCCAGTCCAGACTGGTTGCTGTCTCCTCCTACTACGGCAGTACTGCAGTCGGCCCAGGCGAGCAACCGGATTACGTTAATGCGGCGGTACTACTGGAAACTGAACTGGACGCTCATACGCTGCTGGACCAGCTCCAATCCATCGAGCAATTACAGGGTCGGATGCGGGGACCGGTGCAATGGGTACCACGCACCCTGGACCTGGATCTGCTGTTATACGACCATGAGCAAATTCAGAGCGAGCGCCTGAGCGTGCCTCATCCGCGCATGACAGAGCGCAACTTCGTGCTGCAACCATTACTGGATTTGAACCCGGAACTCTGCATGCCGGACGGACGCAGCCTCAGCAGCCTGCTAAATCAGTTACCGCAAAACGGATTGTGGAAGCTATGAAATTCATCGTCGTAGAAGGCCCCATCGGCGTTGGCAAAACCACCCTCACCCGCAAACTGGCCCGCAACTTTGGCTATGAGTTGTTGCTGGAAGGCGCAGCTGAAAATCCCTTCCTGGAACGCTTCTACGGCGATCAAAAACAGTGGGCGCTGCAAACCCAATTGTTTTTTCTGTTGCAGCGGGCGGACCAGTTAAACGATCTACGTCAGAATGATCTGTTCCAACCGGTGCGGGTGTCTGATTTCTTAATTCACAAAGACCGATTGTTTGCCGGGCTCACGCTGGATGATGATGAATTCCGCCTTTACGACAAAGTCTATCAGCACGTCATCACCAATATTCCCCGACCGGATCTGGTGATCTACCTGCAAGCGTCGGTGGAGACACTGCAACAACGCATAACGCGCAGGGCGATTCCCTGCGAGCAGGACATCACCGACGATTATCTGTCCCGGCTGAGCGAAGCCTACGTGGATTTCTTTTTGCGATATGACGAATCGCCATTGTTAATGGTCAATACCGAACACCTAAACTTGGCAGAAAGCACCCGTGACTACGAAAATCTGGTGGAGTATATTCTGTCAATTCGCAGTGGCCGCCACTATTTCAACCCGGTCGCCAGCTAAGCAGGAAATTGTATTTTTCCTGCAAAATCAGCAACACAGCACACCGGCATCACAGAGGGAGCATTACTCATCATGGCTATCACCCTTTCCACACTCAACAAACTCAAGCAGGAAGGCAAAAAATTTACCTGCCTCACTGCCTACGACAGCACGTTCTCCCATTTGGCCAGCAGTGCCGGCGTGGAAGTTCTGCTGGTGGGGGATTCTCTGGGTAATGTTCTGCAGGGGCATGACAGCACCGTACCAGTGAAACTGGAAGACATGGTCTATCACACGGAATGCGTACGCCGTGGCAACCAGGGTGCGCTCATTATGGCAGACTTGCCCTTCATGACCTACGCAACCGAAGCACAAACTTTTGAAAGTTGTGCCGCCCTGATGCGGGCCGGGGCCCACGTGGTAAAACTGGAAGGTGGCGACTGGCTGGTGAGCAGCGTAAAAAAACTGACGGACCGCGGTGTACCCGTGTGCGTACATCTGGGCCTGACCCCGCAATCCGTTAACAAATTTGGTGGCTACAAAGTGCAGGGGCGTGATCCGTCAGAACGGGAGGCATTGATTCGGGATTCCATCGCCGCTGAAGAAGCGGGCGCCGCCATCCTGCTTTACGAATGCATCCCGTCTGATCTGATGGAAGAAATCATGCAAAAGGTTTCCATCCCGGTTATCGGTATTGGCGCGGGGCCGTCGTCGGATGCGCAGGTGTTGGTGCTCCACGATATGCTGGGCGCCACCACCCGCAAGCCGGCAAAGTTTGTGAAGAACTTTATGCCGGAAGGTGACGGCAGTATTCAGGGCGCCATCAGCGCCTATGTTAACGCCGTAAAAGACGGTTCTTTCCCTGGTCCGGAGCATGGTTTCGCCTGATGAAAATCGTCAACAGCATTCAAGCATTAAGGGCTGAAGTACACGCCCAACGCATGGCCGGCAAACGGATTGGGTTTGTGCCCACCATGGGCAATCTGCATGCGGGCCATATCACCCTGATCACCGAAGGCCACAAACACGCCGACATTATGGTTTCCAGTGTATTTGTGAATCCCACCCAGTTTGGACCCAACGAAGATTTCGACAACTACCCGCGCACACTGGATGCCGATGCAGCCAAGCTGGAAGCGGCCGGCTGCCATTTTCTGTTTGCACCACCGGTGGATGAAATGTATCCCGGTGACCAGGACAAATGGGCGAAAGTGGTGGTAACGGAAATAACAGATCGTCACTGCGGTGCCGCTCGCCCCGGACATTTTGACGGCGTATCCACAGTGGTCACCAAGTTGTTCAATATTGTAAAACCGGATGTAGCCCTGTTCGGGAAGAAAGATTTCCAACAACTGGCGGTGATTCGGCGCATGACCACGGCACTGTGCTTTGACATCAACGTAATTGGAGTGGACACAGTCAGGGAAGCCAATGGCCTCGCCATGAGTTCCCGCAACGGCTACCTGACGGAAGATGAAAAGGCACGCGGTGCGACGCTGTATCAATGCCTGTGCAGCGCGAAAGAAGCAATCCAGCAAGGCGAACGGGATTACTCGGCCATTGCCCACGCTGCTAATGAAAAACTGAAAGCCGCTGGCTTTGAACCCGAGTACTTTACGGTATGTCGAGCCGACACGTTAGAGCCCGCAGTCGCATCTGACACCGACCTGGTCATCCTGGCGGCGGCGCGCATGGGCAAGGCACGCCTGATCGACAACATTGATTTTCAGGTGTAAACAGCCGCCTCACGCCATCCGTTCACAACTCCTTCACAACGGCGTCACACCCTGTTGACGCCACCCGTTCTATCGTGACTCTGCTTGAAAAAACAAGGGCTACGAGGCCCGAATAACCAAGAGGAGATTCACCGTGAACAAATTCAAACTAGCCCCCCTTGCCGTGGCCGCCAGCGCACTATTACTCACCGCTTGTGATGACGAAAAATACGACAAGTTTTTCCCCAAAGGCGAACTGAGAGTGATCCATGCCTCTCCGGACGCGCCGCCGGTTAACGTGCTGCTAAACGGCAAAGCGTCCATAGAAAACCTGGACTATGCGGAGAGCTCCGGTTTCACGAGCCTGCGTGTGGGAAGCTACGACATTCAGGTGGAAGGTATCATTCCCGGTGGCAACGCTACAGTGATTGATGTGCCCGGATTCCAACTGGAAAAAGGTGCAAGCCCTACCATCATTGCCGTGAATAATGTGGCCAGCATCGAGCCCATTGTTGTGGCTGAATCCAGCGCCTCACCTGGCGCCGGTGAAGTGGCTTTGGTGGTTACCCATGCCGCCCCGGTAGCCGGAGCAGTGGACGTGTACCTTACAGCCCCCGGAGACAGCATCACAGGCTACACCCCGGCATTCAATTTTGATTTCAAGGACAGTGTGGACGCCGGGGCACTGGCGGTTGGTATTGTGGAAATCCAGGTGGCCATTGGCTCAACCGTAGTGTACAACTCCGGCGCCATTGACCTGTCCGCCTTTGCCGGGCAGAAGCTGGTGATCGCCGCCGTCAACAGCGAAAATGACACCGAAAACGCTGCCGCGCCCATCAAACTGCTGGCGGTCACAGATAGCAGCGCCCTGGAGTTAAGGGATGCGGACACCAGCGTCGGTGCCAAAGTGGTACATGCTTCCCCGGATGCAGCCGCTGCAGCCGGCGGCCCGGTGGAAGTCTTTGCCAGCAGCAGTGCGCTGGGGATGATGCCGGTTGAGCTGATCGATGCTTTTGACTACACCGACACCGTTCCGTCCACCACTACCTATGTTTCGGTCCCGGCCGGCGATTACATCTTTGACGTGGCACCGGATACCGACAGTATCGGCGACAGCGTTTACACCTCGCCCAGCCTCACTTTCGGCGCTGGTATGGAATACACCGCCATTGCGGCAGGGCGCGTACTCAGCAGCCCCACCTTCGGCCTGCTGGCAACAGTTGACGACAACCGCGCCATTGCCACCCAGGGCAGCGTCAAAATCACCCACGCCGCGCCTGCAGCAGGCAACGTCGATGTCTTCGTGACCGCAGCGGGTGCCTTCTCGGCGGCAGAAGTGGCTGGCGGTCTTGCCGGCGACCCCCTGTTGGCTGACTTCGCCTTCGGCACCATCACCGACTATGTCGCCGTCGCTCCCGGCAGTTACGACATACGGGTAGTAGCCGGCGGCACCGTGGCGATCAATATCGAAGGACTGGCCGTATCAGGAGGTGACGTACTGCATGCCATCGCCCGTGGCCCCAGCGAGCCCTCCGGAGCCCCCTCCGATTTCGGTGTGATTCTGTTGAGCAACTGATCCACTCTCCAGCCACTTCGGGTTGCCCGGCACTGCTTGGGCAACCCGTTCCCTTTCACCTGAATGAACTGTCATAATGTTGCCATTCCAAGCCAATCGAGACATCCAGTTGAAACGCACGGCTATCAACAACAAGTTGCTCAAGATCTTTCTGGTCCAGGTAATCCTGATCAGCGGCGTCACCGTTATGGGCGTACTGGCTGCAGCACTGATCACTGAAGAAGTCCTGGTGAAACAGGCGCTGGAAAGGGAAGCAACCTATTTCTGGAAAAAGTTCGGGGAGAATCCCAACACCTCCGCACCGGACACAATCAACCTGGAAGGTTACCTGGTGCAGGACGACGACCTGCGAAGTTTACCTGCAGAGCTGCAACAACTGCCGTTGGGAAAAAACCGTATTCGTTTTGACGGCAGGGAACCCATTGTCCATGTCTCACGCCAGGGCAACCACCGGCTGTTCCTGATTTTTAACGAGCAGCAGGTTAGCCAGCTGTCATTCTTTTTTGGTATTGCGCCGCTGGCATTGGTGCTGCTGGTGCTGTATGCCCTTGCCTACTTCACCTATCGCCAGGCCAAACGGGCGCTCTCCCCCATCCAAAAGCTCGCCAACAGCGTGCGCTACTATGATGTGAACCGGGCCGACAACCCCCTGGACCTGGAGGCGCTACCCTGGGATGCCGATGAAGAAACCTACATCCTGGTGGATGCCATTAACACCTTCGTGATGCGGGTCCAGGAGCTGCTTAATCGGGAACGGACTTTCAGCCGCTACGCCAGCCATGAATTGCGCACACCGTTGGCAGTGATTAAAGGCTCCATCGACAACCTGGAGCGACAGGCACTGCCTGAAGTGGCCCAACGCCACTTACTCCGCATGAGAAACACGGTTCAGGATATGGAGCAGATGATGACCGCCCTGCTCGAACTGTCCCGAGATGCCACCAACCAGCCACCGGCAGAACCCATGCAGCTGAATGACTTGGTGGAACTATTGGTAGAACAACACCAACAACAGCATCCCGACAGCCCCCTGCAAGTAAACGTCAAGCATCAGGCCATGCTGCAGGTAAACGGCTCACAAAAACTAATCAGCATCCTGATCACAAACCTGTTGAACAATGCCGAATCCTATACTCCCAGCGGACATATCAACGTGATTGTGAACTCGGACGGTTTTTCAGTGGAAGACACCGGCATCGGTATCCCTGAGGCGGAGCGTGAGAAAGTCTTTAGTCCGTTCTACCGTGTCAATCAGCAGCACGAAAAAGGCTTCGGCCTGGGGCTGGCCATCGTTGAAAAAATCTGTCGGGAACTGGGCTGGCGCATTGAGGTGCACAGCGAAGAAGGCCGCGGCAGCACCTTTACGGTGAAGGTGGCAACACCGCCAGCTTGAATCCCTGCCCAGGCACAGTATGCAACAAAGCCTGGTCGAACGGCTTATCAATGGCCTGTCGTAATTTATAGAGGTGACTGCGCAAAGAGTCGCTATCCGGCATCATATCGCCCCACAGCTCCTGTTCCAGCATCTCCCGAGTTACCAACTTGGGTGATTCCCGCATCAGCACTTTAAGAATTCGGAAACAGGTGGGAGAAAGCTGAATCAATTTATTCTGCCGCGTTACCGACATGGTTGCCGGGTCCAACACCAGATCACCCACCTGTAATTGACCCGGGGAAAGCTCGCCGCGCTGGCGCCGAATCAATGCCACCAGACGTGCCGCCAGCTCAGGCAGATCAAATGGTTTTACCAGATAGTCATCCGCGCCCCGTTGAAAGCCATCCAATTTATCGTCCAGCTGATCGCGTGCGGTCAGCATGATGATCGGGGTCGCAATGGCCTTGTCCTGGCGCAGGGTTTCACAGAGCGCCATGCCGTCCATTCCCGGCAACATGATATCCAGGATAATGGCATCGTAGCTATTGGTGGACGCAAGGTGCAATCCACTCAGGCCATCGGCTGCGTAATCCATGGCAAAGCCCACGCTGGACAGGAAATCCATGACTGTTTCAGCCAGCTGCCTGTGGTCTTCCACCAGCAGTACCGTAGCGTTTGATACCGTTAGGTTGTCCGGCACAGCGTCCTCTCCACTTGTTCTTCTTGTAATTCAGACCAGAATGCCACAACAGTACCAGAGCGCAGAGAGCAGGCCAACCCGTTAAAGACGGTCAATCATGACGGGGAATCGTGAGCGCAAATACTGCGGCCAGCAAGACAAACAGGCTGGACACCAGTAAACAGGTTGTCAGCCCATAGGCTTGAAACAACCAACCGGACAACACCGTACCCAATAAACGTCCCATGGCATTGGCCATATAATAAAAACCGACATCCAGAGAGACGCCGTCTTCATCCGCATAACTGACGATCAGATAGCTATGCAAAGAGGAATTCACAGCGAACAGAGCCCCGAAGAGTAGCAGCCCCGCTAACAGGCTTGCTTCCGGTTCCCAGCCGAAAAAGAGGCTCCCGGCAATAACAACAGGCAATAGCGACAGGGGCAATGCCCAGGCGAAGGCAGTACGACCGTCGGGTAGCTTGCCCTGAGCTTTGCCGGTTCCCGTAAAGCGCGGGGCCAGAGTCTGAACGAAACCGTAACCAATAACCCATACAGCGAGAAAACCACCCACCTGCCAATGGTCCCACTGGAAGTTCACCGCCAGGTAAACCGGTAATGCCACCACAAACCAGACATCACGCGCAGCAAAGAGAAACAACCGTGCCGCCGACAAACGATTGATCGCCGGGCTCTTGGAGAAGATCTGGCTGAACTTGGGTTTATTCCTGGATTTACCCAGATCCTGACGCAGATAAATCATGCTGAGCAACCAGATCAACGCCAACACCAAGGCCATCGCCAGCACAGCGCCCTGAAAACCAACTGAAACCAACAACCCGCCGCCAAGAAAAAAGCCCGCACCTTTCAAGGCATTTTTAGAACCGGTTAACAGCGCCACCCACTGGTACAGCCTGCCCTGGGCATCCGCCGGCACCAGCAGCTTGATAGCGCTTTTCGCACTCATCTTATTGAGGTCTTTGGCAATACCGGATAGAGCCTGCGCCGCCATCACCCAGGGCACAGTCAACAGGGGCGCAGGCACCAACAACATGGACAATGCCGCCACTTGCAAAAACAACCCCAGATTCATGGTGCGGTTCAAACCCAGACGGGCACCCAACCAACCACCAATCAGGTTGGTGACCACACCAAAGAACTCGTAGAACAAAAACAGCAAAGCAATTTCCAGCGGGCGATAACCCAGCTCATGGAAATGCAGCACTACCAACATGCGCAGGGCACCATCAGTGAGGGTGAATGCCCAATAATTACCGGTCACCAACAGGTACTGGCGAATAGCCGGTGACAGGTTTGACAGCCTCACTTTTGACAGGTCCCCCATCGAGCCTATGCCTGATCCAGTCGCGCCACTTTTAATACCAGTTCGGCGGTACGATTGGCGTAACCCCACTCATTGTCATACCAGGCATACAACTTCACCTGGGTACCATTCACCACCATAGTAGAGAGTGCATCAATAATGCTGGAGCGGGGATCGGTTTTGTAATCGATGGAAACCAGGGGCCGCTCTTCATAGCCCAGAATACCGTTCAACTCACCAGCGGCGGCCTGCTGCAACAGGGTATTCACCTCTTCAACAGTAGTGGCACGCTTCACTTCGAATACGCAATCCGTCAACGAGGCATTGGCCAGGGGCACCCGCACCGCGTGCCCGTTCAAACGCCCCTTCAATTCCGGAAAAATATGGGTAATGGCCGTGGCCGATCCTGTGGTGGTCGGGATCAAACTCATACCACAAGCGCGGGCCCGGCGTAGATCCTTATGAGGTGCGTCCAGAATGGTTTGGGTATTGGTTATGTCGTGAATGGTGGTCATGGAACCGTGTTCGATACCCAGGCTTTCGTGGATCACTTTCACCACCGGAGCCAGACAGTTGGTGGTGCAGGATGCTGCAGTAACAATGGGGTGGTTCGCTGGATCGTAAAGCTGATCGTTCACCCCCATCACTACATTAAGCACGCCTTCTTCCTTCACCGGAGCCGTTACCACCACCCGTTTTACACCCTGATCCAGATAGGCTTGCAACAGCTCTCTGGTCTTCATTTTGCCGGAGGCTTCAATCACCACATCGCAGCCGGACCAGTCGGTTTCAGCGATGGTTTTAAACCGGCTACAGGGAATCACCTGCTCGCCAATCATCATGTTGTCCCTGTCGTAGCCGGCTTCCTGCTGCCAGCGTCCATGCACGGAATCAAAATTCAACAGGTGCGCCAGCGTCGCGGCATCACCGGCCGGATCGTTAATTCGTTGCACACGAATGTCCTGATGCTGAAACAGCGCTCTCAGGGAAAGCCGCCCCATGCGACCAAAACCATTAATACCAATACTGATCGTCATACAATCTTTTCCATCAGGACTTTAACCAGGCTTCAATATCGACACGATGGGGAATAGAACCACTGTGCACCAGTTTGTCATCCACCACCACCGCCGGTGTACTCATTACACCAAAGGACATCATTACCTGGGGGTCACTTTCTTTTTCCACCAGGATCTCTACACCCAATTCTTCGGCAATATGCTTGATACTGTCTGCAGTCTTGTTGCATTTCGTGCAACCGCTGCCCAATACTTTTATCGCTTTCATTTGCGCATCCTCGTAACAATCTACAGAGAAAAGTTCAGTGCATTAAAAATCCAACCCACCAGCGTAAACGCCAGCAGCAACAGGCCAAACACTGTGGCCAACAAACGCCACTGCATAACCTGCTTCAACAAAATAAACTCAGGAAAGCTGGCCGCCACGGTACTCATGCAAAACGCCAGGGTTGTGCCTACCGGCAACCCTTTCAACAGCAGGCTTTCAATCACCGGAATCACACCGGTGGCATTGGAATAGAGGGGAATCCCCATCAATACAGCGGCGGGGACCGTCCACCATTGCCCGCTGCCAAGGTTATTCTCGAGCCAGCCATCAGGGACATAGCCATGCAGCCCGGCGCCCAGCCCGACACCGATGAAGACCCATTTCCAAACCCGCAGCAAAATATCCAGGGTTTCATCTTTGGCGAAGCTGTGACGTTGCGACCAGGTCATACGTTGCGCGGTGGTCTCTCCCAACTGAAGTGTCTGAGCTTGTGCCTGGGGCTGAGCCCGGGCCTGCTGCAACGCCTTGGCAGCAAAGGGTTGCAACCACCGTTCGGCCCGAATCATGTCAAGCAAGGCCCCACCCAGGATACCAACACCCATACCCACCACCACGTATAGCAGCGTAAACTGCCAACCCAACAGGCTGAGCAACAACATTACCGCCACTTCGTTAATCAACGGCGATGTCAGCAGAAACGCCATGGTAATGCCCACCGGAATACCGGCAGAGGTAAACCCGAGGAACAGGGGAATACTGGAGCAGGAACAGAACGGGGTGATGGCACCAAACCCGGAACCCAATGCATAACCCAGGGCACGGCGTTTACCCACCAGAAAATCCCGCACCTTTTCGACTCGCAATGACGCTCTGAGCAAAGCAATCACATAGATCATCACCACCAGTAACACAAAAATTTTGGTGGTATCTTCAATAAAGAAATGGAGGGCATCTGCCAACTTGGTGCCCGGTTGCAATTTGAGGACATCATAAACCAGCAGATCCGCCAGTTTTCCAAATAAGGCCAGTGGAGACATCCGGGTCTCCTCAACAACAGATGAGACTGCGTTGGGGGCGATCCCCCATACGGCTTAGGTTGCGGAGATTCTCCTGCAGGAACCCCTCATTGGCCGCAGCAGTGTCTGCCAAGACGGCCTTGGCCCAATCCCGCATCTGAGGATTGATACGATAGAACACCCATTGCCCCTGACGCCGATCCAGTAACAGATCACAATTACGCAGTTGGGCCAGATGACGGGAAACCTTCGGTTGGCTTTCCTGCAACGCCGCCATCAACTCACAGACGCACAGTTCGCCTTCCCGCTCAATCAACAACACACAACGCAGACGGGTTTCCTCAGCCAAACACTTGAAAAGGGATAGTGGATTCACAATAACTCGCCGTTTCTAGCAACCGTTAGGATAGTCGGGAATTATTACACATATATGAAATTTCATATATGTGTTTTTGCAGATATACTATATTGATTAGGCTGGCATCGAGATCAATCGGATAGATAATATTCCACGGTGGAGACCACCCGTACTTTCTTGATGTGGGGATTGTTGTTATCCCGGGGCGTAATGCTGAATTGCCCCTGGGAAGCGCGCTTGATTTTGCCCAGAGTGCTTTGGGAATCCTCGGCAAACTTCATCGCCACTTCCCTGGCTTGCTTGGTGGCCTCTTCAATCATTTCAGGCTTTACTGTGTTCAACCCGGTAAACAGATATTCTGTCTGTGCCTGGTAATCGCCCCGGGTAATGACCACCCCCTGTTTGCCCAATTCGGAGAGCTTGCTCATCACCTCACGCACCGCAGCAATGTGTTTGGAGTAGACCGTCACCGTTTGCTGGGCCGCATAGCGAAACGCCGCTGCACCACTATTACCATACTGTTGAGCGGATTTATCGGTAATTGCCGGTGCCGATACAGTGATATCCTCCTCGGCGATACCGTTCGCTTTGAGAAAGGTTTTGATTTTACCGGTACTGGTATCCAGAGACGCATACAGTGCCTCCAACTCGTTATTGGCTTCTGTGAATTGAATCGGCCAGATCACGATATCCGCATCCACCTCCCTTTCTGACAGCCCCTTCACCGTAACCGTACGTTCGTATTCCTTGAATTGAATGGCGGAGCCACCCAGCACATAACCCAACCCCAGTAAGCCTGCACACAGAAACAGACCCAATAAAAAAGCGGCTACGGTATTTTTCTCAGACATGACACACTCCCTGTATTCAGAGGCTTGCTATATTTGGGGTTCAGGATTCAGGATTCAGGATTTTGCCAGAATGCGATCCAAATGGTTGGCAAACGCTTGCCGATCACTCTGACTCAAGGCCGGTGGCCCACCGGTTTCCA
>PAPM01000014.1 GCA_002708905.1 Pseudomonadales bacterium
CGCCCCGTGATCCAATTTAAAGAAGCCCACCAGGTTCATCAATGAACGGGCCTGCTCCGCCATCGCTTCACCGGCGGCACTGGCCTGTTCCACCAACGCGGCATTCTGTTGGGTCATTTCATCCATCTCACCCACAGCCTGGTTGATTTGAATAATGCTGGAACTCTGTTCGCTGGCCGCCGAGTTGATATCACCGATCATGGACGTCACTTCCCGCACGGCTTCCACAATTTCAGCCAGGGTTGTACCGGACTGGTTCACCAGCTCCGTACCCGCTTCCACTTTGTTCACCGAATCACGGATCAGATCTTTGATTTCTTTGGCAGCACCAGCAGAACGCTGGGCCAGATTACGCACTTCACCAGCCACCACCGCGAACCCACGCCCCTGCTCACCGGCACGGGCTGCCTCTACCGCGGCATTCAGCGCCAACAGATTGGTTTGGAATGCAATCTCATCAATGACACCAATGATATCGGCAATGCGCTTGCTGGAACTGTTGATTTCCTGCATGGCAACCACCGCATTCTTGACTACTTTGCCACCCGCTTCGGCTTTGCCCACTGCATTTTGCGAAAGTTGATTGGCATGCTGGGCATTATCACTGGTTTGCTGTACTGCTCCTGTCATCTCCTCCATGCTGGAAGCAGTTTCTTCCAGGGAAGACGCCTGCTCTTCAGTACGCTGACTAAGGTCTGCGTTACCTTGCGCAATTTCGTTGGCACCGGTGGTCACTGACGATGAGGCTTCGATGATATTGGCAATCACTTCTTCCAGTTTGTCCACGGTGGCGTTGGCATCATCCTTTAAGCGCTTGAACAAGCCGTCGTATTCAGCATTGATTTTCTGGGTCAGATCGCCGGCAGCCAATGCTGACAACACCCGGGCGACATCATGCATACCATCATTGGTGACTTTCATTAATTCGTTCAGCCCATTCGCCAGATTGGCGAAGAAGCCTTGCTTACCTGCCAGCGACAGGGTCTGACTGAAGTCCCCTTTGGCTGCGGCCTTAACAATGCTGTTGACTTCGTTTTCGACCATCACTTCCTGAGTACGGTCAAGCCATTCAACCACTGTACCCAGACGCTCGCCAGCGTCGGAAATAACCGGATTAGCCACCAGACGGAAGGTACGCCCGCCCACTTTGATCTGGGTGTCATAGGTATCTTTCAAATCCTTGATCAACCGTTGCTGATGGGCAGGGTTTTTATGGAACACATCCATGTTGGCCCCTATCAGTTTGCTGGCCTGGAAGTTCGGCAGGTCTTTGCGCAAATCGCTTTCCGCGGTGGACATCATGTCCTTCAGTGCTTCATTCATGTACACAATCTGGTTGTTGGCGTCGGCGATCATGGTATTGGTGGAACCGTTATCCAACGCGATTCTCACCCGCTTATTTTCACTGGCGATACGGATCTGTTCGTTCTCCTTCGCCAATTGATCCGTCAAATCCTCCCACTCGACGATGGTTCCGATACGATCACCTTCATCGTTAAACAAGGGTGTGGCAATCAGCGAGAAGGTTAAGTCGCCCACCTTGATTCGGGTTCGGTATACATCCTTGAGTTTGTTCACCATATTGCGTTGGTGTGATGGATCTTTGTGGAAAATATCCATATTCGCGCCCATCAAACGGGCCATGTCGAAATTGGGAACGTTCTTCTTCAATTCATCATGGCGACGTTCCAACATCTTCTTCACGGCATCATTGAGGAACACGATATTGGAATCCGCGTCGGCAATCATTACCGAGGTATCACAGGCCATCAAGGCGTCCGCCAGACGCTTGCTTTCAGCGGCCAGAATCCTGGCTTCATTGGCGGACTTCTCCATTTCCTGCGCCGCTTCTCGCTCGCGCTCCCGGGTTTCTTTCAGCGCCGTTTGCAAGGAGCTCACTCCGCCCAACAGCGTTGCAATTTCATCGGTACCCTGCACGGCAATAGTGTTGTCGAGCTGGCCACGCTGAATATTGGCCAAATGCGCGTTGGCACTGCTCAGGCCGCGCAACAGATTACGAATCACCAGCACCGTCAATACCAGCGCGACGACAAAGGCAATGACCATTTCTATAGCGGTAGTCCTTTGTTCTTTATTCATGGCTTCAATGCGAGCCTGCAACAGGCGCTGCAAATGCGGTACCGCGTTCTGTTCCAGGGTGTAGCCGGCACTGACCAGGTCCGTACCGCGGGCAAACATCGCCCGGCTATCCAGATCCGAGCGGCCACTTTCAATTACCTGGGCAACCAACTCCGAGAACGTGCTGTTGGCCGCCTTCATTTTCGCGATATCACCATTCAGCGCACCGCCTATGGAATCACTGGCCTTTGCCGCAGAACGCAGAGCATCTTCCACTTTGTCCACCGCGATCGGCTTAAGTGCAATCAAATTACGCACGGCTGCATCAGGTGCCCGGCCATCGGCAATGGCTGCCGCGGCCGCACCGCGCATTCGCGCAGAATATTCAATGGCGCGAGGCAGAGTGAACGACATCAGCTGCATCAGGTAGAAGCTGTCCACTTCAGGATCCAGGGTCAAATTGGACTGGTCGGAGAAAAATTCAATATAGGTGAGGATGTCTTCAATCATCCGGGAGTGGGCGGCGAAACCTTCAGCCGGCGCCATGGTCGTGGGAGATTGCTTCACCATTTGCCAGGTACTTTCGATATTGGCAAGCTGATTGCCCATCTCAATATCGTTTTTGTATTTCTGTTCCAGGGCCTTCAGGTTTTTCAGTGCCGCTTCGAAATTTTCTGCAGCAGCCAGCATGGGCCCTCTGGCTGCTTGCACGCCTTTAGCCACCTGAATACCGTTGCCCCGGTGTAGCTGGGCAGATTGGATCAGCTCAAAGGACGGTTTGTAGAACTCGGTGCCATGGAGTTCTTTTTGCGAAAAATATTCCTGATCGCTCCATTCCGTAAACACAATGTTTGCGAAAATGGCAATCACCACTGTGAACAGCCCCACCACGATCGCCATCTTGGCCTTCATGCTCAAATACGTCATCCAGTTCATATCCGTTCTACTCCCAGCTCCTTTTGAGGCCTGTTACTTGGCAGAAAAAATTCGTCAACTATTTAGTTATAGCATTCACTGCCGGCTTCGCTATGCATGAGGCGGAACCACAGCACAAACCTTTGGCACAATGGCTGCAATACAAGCAGCAGCCCGAACGTGGAATCACGTAAACCAATGCCACCCGACTTGCCAAACAGGCATAGGAGTGCCCCTACTCATGACCGCTTCCCTATTAAAAAAGCCTTTACTGTTATTAGGTTACGAAGCCATTGATCATGATCACCAGGAATTCATGGACCTGGTTGAACAAGCGCTGGCTGCAGAGAATGCGGCTTTTGCGACAATTTTCGATGCGCTGCTGATTCACACCCGGCAACACTTCGAGCGGGAAAATAATTTAATGGAAGATTCCAAATACCCCGCTATCGGCGAACACCGGGGGGAACACACACGGGTACTGGGGGAATTTGAGCAGTTTCGCAAACGGGTTCAGCGCGGCTTGATTCCGTTCGGAAGGGCGTTCATACAGGATCGGCTGGTACCCTGGTTTGAGTTGCACATTACGACCATGGATTCAGCCCTGGCAGTGCACTTGCGGAGCTGAAGAAAGGTTTTCGGGAATCGGCGGAAGAACCGACCGCTGATTCCCGAATGAGTCAGCAAGGCTTATACCGCGCCCCAAACCTCGCGCTTGGCGTCGGTGGTGCAAGCCAGCGCATCATCCAGAGTCGCTGCCGGATACTTGGGTTTATAGGAAGCCAACTCGCCTGCCATGGTCACCAGCTTATCCGCCGGAGACTGACCTTTGAAATCACCCTTTTCCATGGCCAGCTCTTCCATGGCTTCGTTCCAGGGTACACCCTGCACCAACGGAATCAGCGTCAGCTCTGCGCCGCCCAGTTCGATTTTCATGGGGTCTTTCAGGTCGACGATGAACAGAATACCCTTCAGGCCAGGTTCAAAATCCGCGCCGTACTTGTCCACCAATGTAGGAATGTCCGCAACCGCATCCAGACCGCCGATCAGCAAGGTCAATTTTTCACCAGCCACCAATACCGCACCGCGCATAACCAGTTCAGGAGGCATGGCGTGTCCTTTGTCATCCTTCTCGCCTTCCACCAGAATCAGGTCACCACGGTAACCCCAAACGCCTGAGTCGCTGGTTTCTTCCAGAAAGTTCTGGTTGAAAAACAACCCTTTATCTTTGTATTGCTGTAATAGCATGATCAGCTCCTACCCATGTTTGTGATATTACCTACAGGGCAATTCCCGTGCCCACAAGCCGGAGACCATAATTGTCATAAAAACAACAAGTTAAGAAAATTCGTCGTTGGCGCTTTTACCCCACTTGTCGCACTTGCGACAAACCACTTCTGCCATTGACCCGCAAGTCTGAAAACCGTTATGTTGCGTAGCCTTTCCCACAAAAAACCTAGGAGAAGTAGCCATGTACATCGCCATGAACCGGTTCCGCATCGCCCCGGGCCGGGAAGAAGATTTCATCAATATCTGGAAAAACCGTGAAACTCATCTGGACGAAGTGCCCGGATTCAAGCAGTTCAACCTGCTGCAGGGCCCGACCGATGAGCAATGCACCCTGTTCAGCTCGCACTCGGTGTGGGAATCGGAGGAAGCCTTTGTTAACTGGACCAAGTCTGAAGCCTTCCGTAAGGCCCACGCCCAGGCCGGCGACTCCAAGGGGATCTATCTCGGCCCGCCCCAATTCGAGGGTTTCAAGGCGGTGCTGTAAAGGCGCCGCTTCACCTTGATCCACCCCGGGTATGCCCTGGACTCAGCCCTGACGACCCTGCCTAAACCGGTTATAATGCCGCGGCGACACGCTCCGTGGCCTCACATCGAAATATCCGCCACTTGCCACTAAACTGAATAAGCAAGCACGCACAGAAATAAAAAGGTACCCCATGCAAGGCACCCTGTTTGTTATATCGGCCCCCTCCGGCGCCGGAAAAACCAGTCTGGTACATGCCCTGGTGGAATCCACACCGGACCTGCACGTGTCCGTTTCCCATACTACCCGGGCGCAACGTCCTGGGGAGGAAAATGGCGTTAATTACCATTTTGTGGATAAAGAAACCTTCACCGGCATGTTGAATGCAACCGCCTTTCTTGAACATGCGGAGGTTTTCGGCAACTGGTACGGCACCAGCAAGCAAGCCGTCGCTGACCAGCTCCAGGCCGGATTGGATGTCATCCTGGAAATTGACTGGCAGGGCGCTGAGCAGATTCGGCGCCAGGCACCGGAGGCGGTGAGCATCTTCATCCTGCCCCCTTCCCGTGAAGTGCTGCAGCAGCGCCTGGTGGGCCGAGGCCAGGATTCCGATTCCGTAATACAGGGGCGCATGGCCCAGGCGACAGAACAGATCTCCCACCATGTGGAGTTCGACTACCTGATTATCAACGACGATTTTGAGGTGGCCCTGCAGGAATTGCGATCGGTGATCACCAGCCAGCGCCTGCGCCACGACAAACAGGTGGCAAGACACGCCGATCTCATCAACAGTCTCTTGTCTTGATTCCACAAACTTGTACAATACCCGGCTTGGCCGAAAAAACACTGAGGTAAAACATGGCACGCGTTACCGTTGAAGACTGCCTGACACGAGTAGACAACCGATTCTCTTTGGTTCTGGTCGCGAGCAAACGCGCCCGTCAAATCGCCACCGGCGGCAAAGACCCCTATGTTGAGTGGGAAAATGACAAACCCACCGTGGTTGCCCTGCGCGAAATCGCCGAAGGTTACGTGGACCAGTCCATTCTGAGTCGCAAACCAGAGCCCAAACAGTTCCGTGAAAGCTCTTTCCACAGCGCATTCAACAATCCCGGCTTGGAAGAATAATTCCCTTTCATTCTGCTGTTCTCATTACCGCTCAATCCCATTACACTAAATCCTCTGAGGAGGGATTGAGCAGTTGCAAACCGTTGAAACACTTATAGAAAAGCTGGACTACCTGCCCGTTGAGCAGCGCGCAGACATTGAGCGCGCCTATTATTTTGCTGAACAGGCCCACGAAGGCCAGTACCGGCGCAGTGGTGACCCCTATATTGTGCATCCGCTCGCGGTCAGCAAAATCCTGGCGGACATGCACATGGACGCCCAAAGCGTGGAAGCCGCCCTCCTCCATGATGTCATCGAAGACACCCACGTTTCCAAAGACGACGTTACCAATGCCTTCGGCGAGATCGTAGCCGACCTGGTGGACGGCGTCTCCAAGATCGGCGCCATCAAGTTTGAATCCAAGGCGGAAGCCCAGGCGGAGAATTTCCGTAAAATGGTCTTGGCCATGACCAAGGACATCCGGGTCATTCTGGTCAAGCTGGCTGACCGTCTGCACAACATGCGCACCCTGGGTGTGCTGCATCCCACCAAACGCCGCCGCATTGCGCTGGAAACCCTGGAAATCTACGCCCCCATTGCCAACCGGTTGGGGATGAACAATATCCGGGTGGAACTGGAAGACCTGAGCTTCTCCCACATGTACCCCATGCGCTCGACCCGCATCAAAAAGGCCATCAAAACCTCCCGCGGCCATCGCAAGGACATGGTGTCCCGCATCCAGGAGTCCATCGACAACCGGCTGGCACGGGACGGCTTGAGTGGCCGCGTGATCGGCCGGGAAAAGCATCTTTACAGCATCTACAGCAAGATGAAGACCCAGCGCAAACCGTTCAATGAGATCATGGACGTGTACGGTTTCCGCATCATCGTCGATTCGGTGGATATGTGTTATCGGGTGTTGGGGGCAATTCACAACCTGTACAAACCCATCCCCGGGCGCTTCAAAGATTATATCGCCATTCCCAAGGCCAACGGTTACCAATCCCTGCACACCACCCTGATCGGCATGAACGGTGTGCCCATTGAAATCCAGATCCGCACCGAAGAAATGGACGCCATGGCCAACAACGGGATTGCCGCCCATTGGCTCTACAAGTCCGACCCGGATCCCGCCGGTGGCGCCCAGAACCGGGCCAAGGAATGGTTGAGAGGGCTGCTGGAGATGCAACAGCGGGCCGGTGATTCCCAGGACTTTTTGGAAACGGTGAAGATCGATCTGTTCCCGGACGAAGTGTACGTCTTCACCCCCAAGGGCGACATTCTGGAACTGCCGGTGGGCGCCACCCCGGTGGATTTCGCCTATGCCGTACACACCGATGTGGGCAACAGTTGTGTGGCGGCGCGCCTGGATCATCGCCTGGTGCCGCTCTCCACGCCGATTCAAAGCGGCCAGACCATCAAGATCATTACCGCACCCGGTGCCTGCCCCAACCCGGCCTGGCTCAGTTTTGTGACTACCGCCAAGGCCCGCGCCAACATCCGGCACTTCCTCAAGAACCAGCGTCGCTCTGAATCGGTGGCCCTGGGCCGACGCTTATTGGATAAGGCTTTATCCGGTTTCGACCTGGCACTGGAAGCCATCTCGGAAGAACGCATTACCACCGCACTCACTGAAGCCGGTTTCAAAACCCTGGATGATCTGCTGGAAGATATCGGCCTGGGCAACCAGATGGCACAAATTGCCGCACGCCGAATGTTGCCCCACGGCGAAGAAACCACCGATGCCAGTGGCGCCAGCAAACCCAAGCCGCTGGTCATTCGTGGCACCGAAGGTATGGTGATCGCGCTGGCAAAATGCTGTCGCCCGATTCCCGGCGATTCGGTAATGGGCCACCTGAGTTCCGGTCGTGGCATGGTGATTCACCGGGATAACTGCAAGAACATCGCGGCCGAATTGAAAGACAACCCGGAGAAATGCCTGTCGGTGGAATGGGCCAAGGATTTCGAAGGGGAATATGCCGTGGATCTGCGGGTGCAGATGGAAAACGAGCGCGGTTCCCTGGCCAGCCTGGCATCATTGATATCCCAGGCCGACGCCAACATAGAGACCATCAACATAAAAGAAAAAGATGCCCACCTGTCGGTGGTGAGTTTGCGTATTTCCATTCGCGACCGAAAACATCTTGCCAAAACCATTCGCCGTATGCGGACCCTGAAAGCGGTCCACCGTATCGTGCGGGTGCGTAACTAAATTATTTGGAGACCACTCATGAGCAAACGTGAAATCATTTCCACGGATAAGGCCCCTCAGGCCATCGGTACTTATTCACAAGCGGTGAAGTGTGGCAGCACGGTTTACCTGTCCGGCCAGATCCCTTTGGACCCGGCCACGATGGCATTGGTGGAAGGCGATATGGAAGCCAGCATCGTGCGGGTGTTCGAGAATCTGAAAGCCGTGTGCGAAGCCGCCGGTGGCTCCATGCAGGATATTGCCAAGCTGAATATTTTTCTGATCGACCTGAGTCATTTTGCGTTGGTAAATGAAGTAATGGCCCGCTATTTTGAGCAGCCTTATCCGGCTCGAGCTGCACTGGCGGTGGCTGCGTTACCAAAAGGTGCACAGGTTGAAATGGATGGGGTGATGGAGCTGTAAACCATTTAGTGTTTTTGACTCCGGATCATCATTCCGCATCCGGGCGTTTTCAATCTAATTCTGCCTTCAAGGATCGCTACAAGCACATCCATGTGCGCTCGACAGCGGCCGTCCATGGCCGCTGACGTCCTTGAAGGCAGAATTAGACCGAAAACTTCTCTCCAACTCCATTACAATATCCAAAATTCGCAACCCAGCTTCGAATCCATACATTCGATATATATAAAGTGAACGCCATGTCTCCCAAAAAACCCCTGGTACTCGTCGACGGATCTTCCTACCTGTATCGCGCTTTTCATGCGATGTTCAAAGCTGACTTACGAAATTCAAAGGGCCAACCAACCGGAGCAATAAGAACCGTCACGAGCATGCTCCGGAAGCTCCAGAAGGATTACCCAGACAGCCCGATAGCAGTTGTGTTTGACGCCAAGGGTAAAACGTTCAGAGATGAATTATTCGCGGAATACAAAGCACAGCGCCCCCCAATGCCAGATGATCTGCGCAGCCAAGTAGAGCCCACCCATGAAATCATTAAGGCTATGGGCATGCCACTTTTGATAATTGAGGGTGTTGAAGCGGATGACGTAATTGGAACTCTGGCCAGGCAAGCAACGGAGAAAGGCATTGAGGTAGTTGTTTCAACCGGTGACAAAGACATGGCTCAATTGGTTAACGACCACGTCACTCTGATAAACACAATGACTGAAACCACGCTTGATCGTGCTGGCGTACTTGAGAAATTTGGCATACCGCCTGAGCTCATTATCGACTTTCTGGCACTGATGGGGGACAAGGTGGATAACATTCCGGGTGTGCCCGGGGTCGGAGAAAAAACTGCTTTGGGGCTACTCCAAGGTATAGGTGGATTGGCCGAACTCTATAACAATCTTGATGCTATACCAGAATTACCAATTCGCGGTGCCAAAACCCTGCCCAAGAAACTCGAAGAAAACAAAGAACAAGCCGAACTCTCCTACCAACTCGCCACAATCAAAACGGACGTAGAACTTGACTGTGAGCCAGACAGCATTGAGATGTCACCACCGAACACTGATCGACTCCGGGAACTCTATACAGAGTTTGAGTTCAATAGCTGGCTGCAAGAACTAGACAGCAGCTCAGACACTAACTCAGATAAGTCAGTATCTAATGTTGAAACCCACTACGACTGCATCACCACCGGAGACACTTTCAACGAGTGGCTTGAGCGGCTGAAAAAATCAGACGCCTTTGCCTTCGATACCGAAACCACCAGTCTCAACTATATGCAGGCCGAACTGGTGGGATTGTCTTTCAGCATTGAAGCCGGCAAGGCCGCCTACGTGCCGGTCAGCCACGATTATCCCGGGGCGCCGGACCAGCTGAACCGTGACTGGGTTTTACAACAACTTAAACCGCTGCTGGAAGCCGAGACACCAAAAAAAATCGGTCAGAACCTGAAGTATGATAAAAGTGTCCTGGCCCGTTACGACGTAGAAATAAACGGTATTGGTTATGACACCATGTTGGAATCCTATGTGTTGAATTCCACCGCATCCCGCCACGACATGGACAGCCTGGCATTAAAATATCTGGGCCATAAAAATATTTCTTTCGAAGACATTGCCGGCAAAGGTGCCAAGCAACTTACCTTCAATCAGATTGACCTGGCCCAGGCCAGCGACTATGCCGCAGAAGACGCGGACATCACCCTGCGCCTGCACCAAACCTTATGGCCGCAACTGGAAAACGAAGGCAATTTGCGCCAAGTTTTTGAAGACATTGAAATGCCGCTGCTGCCGGTACTGTCGCGCATCGAGCGCACCGGAGCTTTGGTGAACGCGTACATGCTGCGCCTGCACAGCCAGCAGCTGGCCAAGCGCATGGTGGAACTGGAAAAGGAAGCCCATGACATCGCCGGTGAACCATTCAACCTGGGCTCGCCCAAACAACTGGGTGAGATCCTGTTCGAAAAGCTGGGTTTGCCGGTGATTCAGAAAACGCCGAAAGGTGCTCCCTCTACCGCTGAGCCGGTACTGCAGGAATTGGCGCTGGAATATGAGCTGCCAAAAGTCCTGATGGAATATCGCGGCCTAAGCAAATTGAAATCCACTTATACCGACAAACTGCCGGAACTGATCGATTCCAACACCGGTCGTATTCATACCTCCTATCATCAGGCGGTAGCCGCCACCGGTCGCCTGTCGTCGTCTGATCCGAATTTACAGAACATTCCGATACGCAATGAAGAAGGCCGTAAAATTCGTCAGGCTTTTATCGCCAGAGCAGGTTGCAAACTGTTGGCCGCGGACTATTCACAAATTGAACTGCGCATCATGGCGCATTTATCCGGCGACGACAGTTTGCTTAACGCATTTAATCAGGGGCTAGACATTCACAAAGCCACCGCGGCGGAAGTGATGGATGTCGCGTTGGATGACGTCACTCCGGAAATGCGCCGCAAGGCTAAGGCGGTAAACTTTGGTTTGATTTACGGTATGTCTGCCTTTGGCCTGGCTAAACAATTGGGCATCGGCCGGAAGGAAGCTCAGGACTACATCGATAAATATTTTCAGCGTTATCCCGGTGTACATCAGTACATGGAAACCATTCGGGAACAGGCGGCGAAACAGGGCTATGTGGAAACACTGTTTGGCCGACGCCTGCATTTACCTGAAATTAATTCCCGCAATGTGCCCCGCCGACAGGCGGCAGAACGCACGGCCATTAACGCCCCAATGCAGGGGACAGCCGCCGACATCATCAAGCGTGCCATGATCACGGTGGATGATTGGCTGGTTAAAAGCCAACTGGAGACCCGCATCATAATGCAGGTGCATGATGAATTAGTGTTCGAAGCTCCCGAAAAAGAATTGGACTACATCACAAAAGAAGTAACGCGATTGATGGAGGGCGCTGCAGATTTGAAAGTCCCCTTGCTAGTAGAGGTCGGGGTAGGTGATAATTGGGATCAAGCTCATTAGCTTAGGTGGGTTCCCCCAATGCCCGCTTAATTCCCTGATGAGCCTAAATAATAACCATAATAAATGCGGGTTTGGGTCTTGGTCACGTCGGACACTGAAACCGAAAAAAAATTTTCGAATTTAGTGAAACTTTTTCCGACCTTCATCGTCTTAATACATGAAGCTAAGGCAGCAATCCCCAGCCGAGTAAAATCGGCTACAGCAAACCGGCTTTCCCCCAAGAGCCGGACCCTAGGCCGGTAGCTTGCCCCAAGGCTACCGGCTCTTTTTTTCCTAAATCTTATCCTGGTTAAACCCAAACCAATTTGCCAGCACCGATCGTGCTTGTTCAACGCCGCTTTTGTTATGTGACGAAAACAACTGCACGCTGATGTTGTCACCGTAATCCTGCACCGCTTTTTTTACTGCAAACAAGGCGTTATTGGCGGGCCCTTTTTTCAGTTTGTCGCTCTTGCTCAACAAGATGTGCACCGGCATATCGTAGTGCTGGGACCACTCCAACATCATCACATCAAACTCTTTCAGTGGATGGCGCACATCCATCACCAGGAACAAGCCGGCCAGGCATTCCCGCTTCTCCAGATATTCACCCATATTGGCCTGCCATTCCTGTTTCATTTTCTCCGGCACTTTGGCATAACCGTAACCGGGCAGATCCACCAGTTTCCACTGCTCGTTCAAACTGAAAAAGTTAATCAGCTGGGTGCGCCCCGGCGTTTTGCTGGTACGGGCCAGGCCGGAATGGTCCACCAGGGTATTCAATGCACTGGATTTGCCGGAGTTGGAACGACCGGCGAACGCGATCTCGATACCACTCTCTGGTGGGCATTGGGACAAGGTGGCGGCGCTGATCTCAAACCGGGTCTGACGCAGCAGGGTGGTAAACGGGTCGTGGGGGTTATTCATGGCAAATTCCGGGGCTCTGGGGCGTTGGCGGCATTTTCTCCAATATTCCCCAGTGCTGTAAAGGACATTACCCCTTGGCCGGACTTTGTTATATAATCCACCCAATTTTTTTGCACACACGCTATGAGAGAGGGGTTCCGTATTCGCGGAAGCCTTGCCAAATCAAGGGTATATAAGGGGTTCGTCCATGAAGAAACTGATGCTCGCTTCTGCAATGATCGCACTGGGCCTGTCTGTGAATGTACAGGCGGAAGCGCCCGCCAAGTACAACACCTACTGCATGGCCTGTCACGGTACCGGAGCCGCTGGTGCCCCCAAAACCGGCGACACAGCAGCCTGGGCACCCCGTATTGAAGCCGCCGGTGGCATTGATGGCCTGGTAGCCAGTTCCAAGAAAGGCAAGAACGCCATGCCTCCCATGGGTCTGTGCAGCGACTGCAGTGATGCGGAGCTGAAAGAGATCATCGAATTCATGTCGAAGTAAACTCGGCTCAACACACTGATTTTCAAGCATTAAATTAGGACTAAGATATGAAATTGGTAGCAAACGTGCTGATCGCTGCTGCTCTGGTTGCGGGCGCGAACATCGCAAGTGCCGCCGGCGATGCCGAAGCGGGTAAAAATAAAGCTGCTGTCTGTGGTGCCTGCCACGGCGCGGACGGTAACAGCGCCATTCCCAACTTCCCCAAGCTGGCCGGTCAAGGCGCTGCGTACACAGTTAAGCAATTGAAAGACATGAAGAGCGGAGCCCGCACCGTACCTGAAATGGCCGGTATCGTTCCTGGCCTGTCTGAGCAGGACATGGAAGACCTGGCGGCCTATTACGCAGCTCAAACCCCAACCAAAGGCGCGGCCGATCCAGCCCTGGTTGAACGTGGCCAGCAGCTGTTCCGCGCAGGTGATGCCGAGAAAGGTATCACCGCCTGTGCTGCATGCCATGGTGCTACCGGCAAGGGCATGCCCGAAGCCGTATTCCCGGCGCTGGCAGGCCAGCACGCGGCTTACCTGGAAACGCAATTAAAAGCATTCCGCGCTGCTGGTCGTGAAGACCATGAAGGCAAACGCCGCGAAAACGACGGTGAAGCCAAAATGATGCGCGCCACAGCAGCCCGTCTCAGTGACGACGACATCAAGGCACTGGCCAGTTACATCAACGGCATGTACTGAGTTCCAGAGCAATAAAAAACCCCGGCCTGGTTCATAATGGAAGTAGGTCCGGGGTTTTTTATTGCCTTGCGTTTGTCGGCCACCTAATCGTCCCACTCGGCAAAATTAGGCACTTTCACCGTATCATTATCAAAAACCGCCTGCTCCGCCTTGGTATGGCAGGCATTACAGTTGCTTAGCGAGCGCACATCAGGATTGTCCGCCACCATGCTATCCGTTAGTTCATGGTGCTTGCGTTTGATATAGGACACCTCGGTAATACGAAGTGGAACCTCATCCATGGAGGCCACCGAGCGGGCAATCTTACGGGAGCGTTTGAAGTAAGACTTCTCGGCACTGTTGGTCAACACATAACCCGTAATCTCAGCCAGTGTGACATCATCCAACTCAGCGTTTTCACCAAAATGGTCTTCCAGTGCGGACGGCGCCAACAGCTTCTGCCAGGACGGCGCCGTCAGCAAACCCGGAGGATAGGCGAAGTGGCAGGCACCGCATTCTTCTGCGTAGTTATCATTGTCCACTGGTCGAACCTCTTTCATCCGATCCAGGGTAAACAACCATTCAGCAAAACTTTCTTCCGCCAGCGCCGTTCCGGCCACAAACGACAAGCAGAGGAACAGCAACGTTAATATGGGTTTTGGATTCTTCATGGAAACTCACTCCGATTACTGAGATTTAAGGAATGCCAGGATGTCGAGCTGTTCCTGCGCTGTGCATTCCCGGCCCCAGGTCCATTTGCAGTTACGTTTGAACCACTTCGCCACTTTTTTGGGATCCTCATAACGATCCGTGGTAACAGACTTGGCCATTGGCTCAATGGGCTTCTTGGTTTTTATGTGTTGCCCGGCCTGAGTGAGGTCAGTACCGTGACAGGTAGTGCAAGAACGGGATTCCCCATTAACCGGAACTTCCTGCAGCCACAGCACTTTGCCTTGCTCTGACGAGGCAACCTCCGCGTGGACATGTACCGGAGCCGCAAATACCAGCATGCTCAATAATGCAATCAGGGATTGATTCATCGCTTGTCTCCTACCAGGCAATCTTCACGGCGGCGCCCATGGCCACACCACCCAGGATACCCGGGCCGGAGTGACCGGCCTCAGGCGCTTCGGACACCGCAGCCACCATGGCGATGGTACCCAGCAGCCCCAGCATCATGTGCAGGTTATCCGGGTCGGTAAAACCGTCTGCAAAATGGAAATCATCCCAGTGATAGATAAAGCCGGTGGTGGCAGCGCCCGCCGCCAACGCTGTGGCGGACACGGCGAAGTATTCATGGGCGCTGTCCTCTTCTTTAGGAGACACTGCCGCCAACGCCACCAAAGCCAGGGCCCCCAGCCCCATATATTGGTGCGCCTTGCTACCGGTCAACCAGGATTCCTCATATTGTTCGTTGTCCTTGGTAAAGCTGAGGCCACTGCCTGACGAGCTTATATCTGGCGTCATGTCATTGGACGCCAGCGTCCGGGAATACACCGGCGGCGTTGCTCCAAAAGAGGGATCGTTGGGCACACTGAGATCCAATGATCCTGCCGCGACCGGCCCTGTCGCCAGCAGCCCGCATAGAAAGCAATAAGGAAAGCAGCGTAGAGAAAAGGCACTTGGATTTATTTTCATAATTCAGACCCTTCGTGGGTTGGTGAGGTGGATGAAAGAGGAAGCGGTTTTTTGCCGGTGATCATGGCCAGCACCAGATTTTCCTGATGCAGGCGACTGGAACTGATCACCCCAAGAACATGCAGGGCCACACACCCCAGCAGCAGATACACCGTGAACCGGTGGACACCGAGTACAAGGTATATGGCATCGTCAGAAAGCATTGGATTGAGCAACAGCAGCGGTCCCTCAAATTCCAGGCCGGCCGCAAGCAGCAAACCGGTGAGGGACATCACCAGCAGCAGGGTGAGCAATACAAACACCATGGCCGCCCCCATGGGGTTGTGTCCAAGGTAGTGATCGGGCTTCCCGGTTAGCAGGGACCTGGCGTAATTGAGACTATGACGGGGCCCGTACCAGAAATTGGCAAACCGGGCGTGATGACTACCCAGCACGCCCCACAGCAGGCGCACCAGCAGCATGCCCGCCAATCCATAGCCAACGACCAGGTGACTCTCATTCTGCCCCCACTCAGCACTGAAATAGGCGCCAACGAACAGACCCACCGTGCTCCAGTGGAACACGCGTACCACCGGGTCCCACACCTTCACCAACACAGCATTCCCTCTTCGGATACTTTGCGGGAAGTGTAAAGAAGCCAGCTTAAGGCAACCTTAAGACAGACTTTTTTGTGCACTGTGAAGCACTTAACGCTATGATTGGGTTCAGTTTCCATTCAGGTGGAACCCGTTAGCCTTGGAACAGTCAGAAACTTACGGCTACGTATAACGAATCAGGATTTCAGGACGCTTATGAACTACTCACACATCCTCAAGACAACACTGGTGGCCTCACTGGCCCTGTTTGCAACCCTGCTTCAGGCAGAGACCTTCCGCGAAGGCGTGGATTACGAACTGTTGCAACAGCCCGGCAAAGTCGAGGTTCCCGGCAAAATTGAAGTGCGTGAATTCTTTTCCTTCAGCTGTCCCCACTGCTTCCGTCTGGAAAGCTTCACCTCGGAGTGGAAACCCAAACAGGCCGAAGACGTCAACTTTGTGATGACGCCGGCGGCCATGCGTAAGGACTGGGAACCTCTGGCCCATGCCTATTATGTGGCGGAAGCCCTGGGCAAACTGGACCAGATCAAGCCGGATCTGTTCGACGCCATTCACGTCAAGAAGAAGCAGCTCTTTACTCAGTCTGAACTGGCCGGCTTCTTCAAGGGTTATGGCGTCAGCGAAGACGATTTCAACAAGCTGTATAACTCTTTCAGCGTGCGGGTGAAGGTGCGTCAGGCCACGGCACTGGCCAAGACTTATCGCCTGCGTGGCGTACCTGCCCTGGTGGTGAATGCCAAATACCTGGTGAAGACCCAAAACGACAAAACCTTTGCCGATATGCTGGAAGTGGTGGATTTCCTGGTGGACAAGGAACGCGCAGCGTCCAAAGTAGCCAGCAGCGAATAGGATAGAGGGGGATTTCCCCCCTCTTGTATTGCCCAATTGAGGCACCCATTCATAGAACAGCCACGCTTTAGCGCCTACAATGAAAAATCCAGGCACGTTGAGTGAGAACGCGTGAATTTCGATATCAGCACCCACAACAAAACCAGCTTCCATTCTACGGAACAACCCAGTGTGTTGCGTTTGCTCAGCTACAACATACAGGCGGCCATCGGAACCAGCTCGTTCCATCATTACCTGACCCGCAGCTGGCGCCATGTTCTGCCGGACTGGCGCGGATTACAGCGGCTGGATCGCATTGGGCATGTACTGGCCCACTATGATCTGGTCTGTTTGCAGGAAGTCGACGGCGGCAGTCTGCGCAGCGGATTTGTAAATCAGGTTGCCTATCTGGCGGAGCTGGGGCGTTTTGAGTATTGGTACCAGCAGCTGAATCGTAACTTCGGACGCCTGGGCCAGTTCAGCAATGGGGTTTTGTCCCGCTTTGTTCCCTACGAGATCGAAGACCACAAACTGCCCGGGCTGAAAGGCCGTGGTGCCATCGTCGCCAAATACGGCAATGACAAGCACACCCTGGTGCTGGTTGGCCTGCATCTGGCCCTGAGCGAACGGGCCCGCTTTCGCCAGCTGGACTATGTGCGGGAGCTGATCCAGCACTACGAACATGTGGTGGTGATGGGGGATATGAACTGCCGCAGCGAGCAAATCATTGATACCCCGTTGCGGGACACCCACCTCATGCAGGTGAGCGGTGACCACCATACCTACCCCAGCTGGAATCCCACCCGCAACATCGATCATATCCTGGTGTCACCCAGCCTGAAGATCAATCACGTCAAAGTGCTGGATTACGATTATTCCGATCACCGCCCCATCGCCATGGAGGTCTCCCTGCCCGAAGCACTGGCGGATGCGCTGGCTGAACAGTCCCTGATTCGCAGCACTTCACCCAATTAACGGAACCTGTGCTAAATTTTCCACCTCTGCACTGGGCGAATCCCACAACTTTTCTATACTCATTTATAGATGAAGCGGCAGAATCAAGCGCCCCATGGCAGACAGTAATACCCTGAATTGGAAAGACAAGTATCTGACTGCGCTCGAAGAATTTGAGCAAAGCCAGAAAAAAGACCAGAACCGACTGGATTTGCTGCGTCGCGGACTGGTGCGGGTGAGCCTGGCAGCCGACGGCCTCGATCCCATTCTGGATGAACAATTGGATGAAATCCGCACCGCGTTGCGGGGTGGGCGGGATATTCAGACCCTGGAGCCGGTGATCGCCCAACTGGAACGGACCATTATGGCGCTGGATGACCGGCGCAAAGATGAGCAAAACCAGATTCGGGATTTGATCGACTCCCAGCTGGAGCAATATCTGGAGCTGAGCCTGCCCCGGGCTGACAAGTCCACCATCAAAAAACTGCGCAAATCCCTGCCCCAGCTGCTCACCGGCAACGGCATGCAGTCTGATGTAATCAAAGGGCTCAACCAGACCCACCACCGTGTCACCAAGCACCTGCTGGAGAGGATTGAAGAACTGGGTCAAGGCCAGAAAGGCGGGTTGTTATCCCGGCTGTTCGGCAATACACCGGCCGAGACCGTAGAGGAACACAGCCTTGATGCGGAGCCCGGAAACGATCATGGTATTGACCTGGCGGACATGAGTCAGGCCATCCCAACCGCCCCGACCACACCCGCCGATCAGACCGACCCACAACTGCCCAACCGCCTGAGCCGAATTCTCTGCAATCTACTGGAGCAACTGGAAGTCCCTGCTGACTTTACCACCCGCAAGGAAAAACTGGTGGACAATATAAAGTCCGCCTTCAGTCTCAACAGACTGCCGGATTTTCTGGATGAAACCACCCAGCTGGTGGCTTCCACCCGGATGGTGGCACAAAAAGAATTTGAAGGTTTCCTGGTTGCGCTGCATCAACGGCTGAACGACATTCAGGACTTTCTGATCACCGCACGGGAAGGTGAAGAACGCTGCCTGCAGAATCAGGAAAAACTCGATCTGGATGTGCGCCAGGAACTGGCAGACATGCAGGAAAATGTGGCGGCCAGCAATGATCTCGGCAAACTGAAACTGGATATCGAAAGCATGGTGAACCGTATTGTTTCTGCGGTCGACCTGTTTCAGACAGAAGAGCGCAAACGGCGGGAAGACGTCTACCAACACATTGAAACACTGGGCAAACGCATGGCAACCATGGAAGATGAAGCCATGCAATTGAAAAGCACGCTCGAAGCCCAACGCATGGAAGCGCTACGGGATACCCTTACCGAACTTCCCAACCGCGGGGCCTACGATGATTATATTGAAGCGGAGTTTTCCCGCTGGCGCCGTCACGGGCGCCCGTTGTCATTAGCCATCATCGATATTGATCACTTCAAAACGGTCAACGACACCTTGGGACATCTGCGCGGTGACAAAGTGTTGAAGCTGGTGGCGAGGGAAATTTCACGCAAGGTACGCAATGAAGATTTTGTCTCCCGCTATGGTGGTGAGGAATTCACGGTGATTATGCCGGAGACCGATCTGCATGCCGCCCATGCGGCGATGGAAAAAGTCCGCGCCGCCATCGAGGCCTGCCCTTTCAATTTTAATCAAAAGCGGATACCTATCACCGCCTCCTTCGGAATAGCCGCATTTGCTGAAGGGGATGAAATCGTAAACTGTTTTGAACGCGCCGATAAAGCACTGTATAAAGCCAAGGAAAATGGTCGTAACCGGATAGAGCTGGGATAAATCCGGCCATCTTTTACAAGCCCCGTACCCACCCTGCAACAACCTCGAAAAACACACACTCCTATACGGCCAAACCGGCCCCGCTTTTGGCCGGCAATGCCTATCTTAGCCCCATCTTACATGGTCTAATTTTTTCAGATCAGCTGACCCATCCAATTCTGGGCAACGTCAATAACAATAATAATCGCTCCTGGATTTAGCATATGGCCCTTGCAAATCGCTCCATTTCTTTAACCTTATTGGACAAGGTCAACGTCTGTTTAGAGGACTTCGGCGACCACGTCATGCATCTGGTGTTCGATGTCCAAGGCAAGGTGGATATCAAACGTCTGCAACAGGCCATCCAACTCAGTTTGACGCAACACCCCATCATGTCCATGTACTTGGAAATGTCCGGGCTGCAACCACGCTGGGTGTTCCACAACAAACAAACACTCTCCCAATTGACCTTGTGCGAATTGGTTTCCGGGGTTCCCCCGCAATCTGCCATTGACGAATTCATGCTCAAAACATTCGATTATCAGCGTGTGCCCATGGTGAACGTCAGAGTCATTCGTCATAACACGGATACTATCTGTATTAAGGTAAGTTGTGTCCCCATCGATGGGAGGGGGTTTCTGATTTATGTGGAAGATCTGCTGGCGATCTACGAAGAGTTACGCTTGAATCCAGCATACCGGCCCCATCCCGGGACTCTGGAACAACGCAGCACTAAAGCGCTTGTATCCTATTTCAAAATCCCGGATGTCTTTGCACTCTTGTATTACGGCCTGCGACATCAGATCACCGACAACCGAACCGCTGGCAACTGGCAAGTACCCTGCAATACCAGTAGTGAACTTAAACCAACCTATTACTGTTATCAGTGTGCGCCAGGCACCTTGGCCACGCTCAACCTGTTTCGCAAACAGCATCAGTTAAGTTTCAACGATGTCCTACTCGGAGCCTACTACCTGGCGCTGTACGAATGGATTCAACCGCAAAGCGATGGTCCATTTTGCGTATTGAACACCTACGACCTGCGCCGGTATGAAGCGGACAATGCTCCAGATCGCGTGGCCAATTATTCCAGTTTTATAAACTCCAACATTGTGTTGCAGCCAAACGCCAGCTTGCTGCAGGCTGCTCTGGCCGTAAGGGATGCCGTCGGTCAACGCAAGCATCATTTCCCCGGCATAACCGAGGGGCCTTTAATCTGGCCGCTGCTGACCTTTCTGCCGTTCAAGCTGGGCAGTGCCATTGTCAAATTTCTGTTGAAGCACCGCGGTGAAAAAATACCGGTGTTTACCAATGTGGGCGTCATACCGATTTCGCGCATGCTGGTTAACGGCAAGCCCATCCGCAATGTACGCCCCTATGCACCTCTGGAATTCCCACCCAAACTAACGGTAACTCTCGCCACTTCCGGTGACATTATCAGTTTCAGTGTGGGTTACAGCGAAAATCATTTTCCCACCGACAGAATACAACAGCTTTTCAAGCGCATGGAACAACTGATTCGCGCCACCTGCACAAATCCAGCAACGGAGGTGGCCTAACCCGTGCTTACTCATCTGGTGGCCAAGCGCTGGTATTATTTCCTGGGCACACTGACGCTGCTAATTCTCTTATCGGGCCAACTGTTGCATATGGCGTTCAATGGCAACGTCAACGTCATGTTCGATGAGGACGACCCCTACTATCAACGGCTGCAACAACTCAACCAGGATTTCATTGAATCCCATTATCTGGTGGTATTGATCAAACCCGGTAACGAAACCATTTATAACAATGAAGCTTTACGTATCATCCGGGAACTATCAGATGCAATGGAGCGGCTGCCTCATGTGGTGCGGGTGGATGCACTCACCAACTTCCCCCATCTGCAAGTGGAAGGGGATTCCCTCTCTGTGGTTAATCTGATACCTGATCAGGCCACCCTGACTCAGGATCAGATTGCCGATATTCAACGGTACGCCCGCCAGGAACAACAACTTCAGGGTCGCCTGGTGTCACCCAACGAACGGGCCACCGCTTTATTTGCCAGTGTCGCACTACCGGATGAGCACCTGACATCGATCCTGGAATTGAGTCGCCAGGCGCTCCTGTTGAAGCAGGATTTTGAACGTCGCTATCCCGACGCGGAACTACACCTGAATGGGGATATCGCCATTGAGAACGCCATGTTGCAGGTGACCATGGACGATATCCTGCGGGTAAATCCTCTGGTATTCGCCACCATTTTCATCCTGCTGGGCATCTTTCTGCGATCCATCATGGCCATTGTCGCCACCGGGGCGGTGGTCATTGCGGCCACCGGATTGTCCAGCAGTATTCACGTGCTGCTGGGTTTTGAGATGAATCCCATCACCATGATGGCACCGGCCATCATTATGATTCTCGCGGTCGCCGACAGCGTTCACGTGCTGACACTCTATCGAATTTCATGTGGCGAAGGTCAAACACCAACACAGGCTATGACCAACAGCCTGCGCAGGAATCTGGGGCCGGTATTCTGGACCAGCGTCACCACGGCCGTTGGCTTTCTCGGCATGAACTTTGGTGACTCACCACCGTTTCGCACCATGGGTAATATGGCGGCGATTGGTGTTCTGTTTGCGTTTGTCTGCACGTTCACCGTGCTGCCTGCCGCTGCCCTGGTGTTTCCCGCTCGCTTCCAGGGTTCCGCTTTCAGCATGGTGAAACAGATGGAACGTCTCTCCGACTGGGTCATCGACTCCAGCCGCACTTTGCTGCTACTGGTGCTGGCCATCTCTGTGCTGCTGATGTTCTGCATTCCCAATATGAAGCTGAATGATGACATTTCCGAATACTTCGATGACTCACTTCCCATCCATCAATCCATCCAGTTTGCGCGCCACAACACCAATGGCGTTCAATATATTCTGTACTCCCTGGATTCCGGGCAAAGCAACGGCGTTTACCAACCAGCATTTCTGCAATCGGTAGATGAGTTTGCCGAATGGCTTCGTAAACAACCGGATGTCAGCGGCGTTTCCAGTTATGTGGACACCCTCAAGAAGATTCATCAAACCATGAATGGCGACCATCCTGACTACTACGCCATTCCACAGGACGCCGCCCTGATCTCCCAATATCATCTGTTGTATGAAATGTCCCTGCCCCAAGGCATGGACCTGACCCGAGACATTACGGAGGATCACTCGGCAATCAAATTAACGGTCAACGTAAAGGATAGCGATAACCAGGCCTTGATGGCACTGGAACAGCGTATCGACCGTCGGCTTGCCAAACATCATCCGGAGTTACGCAGCCTTGGCAGTAGCCAGTTACTCATGTTCGCCCATATGGGAACCAACATTATCCGCAGCATGGTGGATGGTTCACTGTTTACCCTGGCCTTCATCACCCTGTTCATGATTGCGGGCCTGCGCTCACTGAAGTTTGGCTTGCTCAGCATCATCCCCAATGTTTTCCCACCCGTCGTAATCTACGGCACCTGGGCTATCACGGTAGGACATGTAAACCATGCCGCCGCCATGACCTTTAGCATCTGTCTGGGCCTGGTGGTGGATGACACTATTCATTTCATCAGTAAATACCTGAACGCACGTCGCAATGGGAGGTCACCTGCCGAATCCGTACGTGACAGTTTTATCCAATCCGGCACCGCCATTGTCATTACCTCTATTATTTTGGTGTGCGGCGTACTGCTGCTGTCGCTCTCCAACTTTACGGTCAACGACACCATGAGCCTGATGTTGGCGGGCATTATTACCACCGCATTGATCTTCGATCTCTTTTTCCTGCCCAGCCTCTTGTTGTGGGCAGACCGTTTTCAAATGAATCCAAAACCACTCCCTGATCGTCAGCAGGAGCATTTACCATGACCATGACACGTTTTGAGAGCATAGGGGTTTATCTACCGGAAAAGGAAGTCACCACCCGGGAACTAATCAGCAGCATGGACACCGAACCGATGTTCGACCTGGAGAAACTTACCGGTGTGAAGAGCCGTCGCTGGCGCGCAGAACATGAGGATTGCCACAGCCTGGCATTGGCAGCCATCGAACGCTGCCTGGTGAACTCCCGTTATGAGGCGGATGAGATCGACATTATCATTTGCACTTCCATCACCCGCTTTAAGGATGGGCTGAAATTCGTATTGGAACCCTGTCTCAGCAGCTTTCTGAAAAAGCGCCTGGGTATGCGCCCGGACGCCCTCAACTTCGATATCACCAACGCCTGCGCTGGTATGTTCACCGGCGTTCATGTGCTGGATCAGATGATCAAGAGCGGCGCGGTTCGTAACGGCTTGATTGTCAGTGGTGAATGCATTACACCCATTTCGGAAACCGCCTTAAAAGAAATCAACAATCCGGTAGACGAACAGTTTGCCTCATTAACCGTGGGCGATTCCGGGGCCGCTGTGCTAATGGACGCCTCACCCACTGAAGACGAAGGTCTTGAGTTAATGGAGCTGCTCACCCTGGCCCAGTTTTCCGATTTCTGTTACGGCATGCCCAGCGATAAAAACCCGGGCGTGGCCATGTACACCAAAGCCATGGAGATTCACGCCACCGTTATTCAACGCCTGCCGCAAACCCTCGGGCACTTTGCCGATAAGTATCAGGTTAGCGGTTCCGACTTTGAACACGTTATTCCCCATCAAACCTCCGAACGCGCCATCCGCTCCGCACTTGCCTTGTGCAGTGAGACATTTGGCGATATTCCCAATATTTGTGTCGCGCTGGACCGCTTTGGCAATACATCATCTACCTCACACTTCGTGGTACTGAGTGATTACCTTAAGCAGGGAATCATCGAGCCCGGACAACGGGTGCTCATGCTGGTACTCGCATCCGGCATCGTATTGGGTATCGCCTCAGTAAAAATCGGCCAACTAGCAGGAGCGCATTGATATGGGCAGCATAATAAAAAGTACCTCCATCGTCACCGGTAACGGATTCAGTGCCATCACCAATGCCACCCAGGCAGGCCGTGACTGCCTGGAACAAGCCGGGCTTGATGCCAACGACATCGGTTTATTGATCAACGCCGGCGTATATCGGGACAACAACATCATGGAACCGAGCATCGCCAGCCTGATTCAGAAAGAGCTCAATATGGGGCTGGATTTTCGTGCGGATGCACCCCACCAAGCCACCTTCTCCTTCGATGTGGTAAACGGGGCCTGCGGCTTTCTCAATGCGGTTGCCATAGCCGACTCGTTCCTGCGTAACGCTACTGCCCGGTATGCCTTGATTGTCTGTGGCGACGCGCACCCCTCACAAACCGACCATCCGGAATTCCCCTACGTGGCTGTGGGCGCAGCCGCATTGCTCAGCTTATCGGAAGACAGCAGCAAAGGCTTCCAACGGTTTTCTTACCTGAGCAACGATTACGACCAGCTCTCTCATATCGGAGCATACGGTGACCTGGAACAATTTGGTGATCAGGGTCGAGGGCGGGGACAATTCTATTTCAACAATCAATATATAGAGGCATTCCGACATTTGAATGTAGAGTTGATCAATCGCTCTCTGGCCGAATGGGATCAACCTACTATTGATTTCCTGTTGGGCTCCGATCTTGAGACAGGCTACTGCCACAGCATATGTGACACCAGCAACTTGCGAAGACAAACTACCCGGGTCATGGAACTGCACAGCCACTTTAACGGCGACCCGCATACCGCTGCTCACATTGCTGCCTTTCATCAACTACAACAGGAAGTTCCCAATCCCGCCGGGCTTTCATTACTGTTTAGTGCGGTGGGTTCCGGTGATGCCAGTGCTTGTGCTCTGTATCGCACCTGAGGGGAACACTTATGAAAGGCAAAGCGCTGGTCACCGGTGGGGGTGGTTTTCTGGGCCGTTACATCGCAGAGCAACTACAACAGAGAGGGTATCAGGTTAGCATTTTCTGCCGCGGCGACTATCCTGAGATCGAACAGTTGGGCATCAAAGTAATACGCGGTGATGTCACCAACGCTGACCGGTTGGATCAGGCCGTACGAGGGCAGGACCTGATATTTCATGTGGCGGCCAAAGTGGGTTATTGGGGAGACTACCAGGATTACTACGACGTGAATGTGCAAGGCACCGCCAATGTGATTCGCAGTTGCCTGCAACAGGGTATAAAAAAGCTGGTCTATACCAGTTCACCCAGCGTAACCATGAACAACATCGACATTCACAACGGTGATGAGAGTCTGCCCTACCCTGAGCACTATCATTCCCACTACTCCGCCACCAAAGCCATCGCCGAACGCAGAGTGTTGGCGGCACATGATCCAGATGGCCTACACACCGTCGCCATTCGCCCTCACCTGATCCTGGGGCCACGGGACAATCACCTGCTACCCAGAATTCTGCAGAAAGCCCAGAGTGGCCGCTTAAAGCAGATTGGACCGGGCCGCAACAAGGTCAGCGTGACTTACGTCGAGAATGCGGCCCATGCCCATATACTGGCTGCTGAATCCCCGAACACGGGTGGTAACGCCTACTTTATTAACGAGCCGGAACCGCTGATGCTCTGGCCCTGGTTGAAAGGGGTTCTGGTCGAACTGGGTGCGCAGCCCCCCAAACGCGCGGTGCCCTTTACGCTGGCGTTTGGAGCCGGGTGGGTATTGGAAACTTTATATCGTTTATTGAAACTGAAACAGGAGCCTCTGGTTACTCGGTTCATCGCATCTGAATTGTTTCGTAATCACTATTTCTCCATTGAAAAGGCGCGCCGGGATTTTGGATATGAACCGCTGTATAGCTTTGAGGAGGCCGAGGGCAAGACGTTGGGATATGTGCGGAAGCAGATGAAAATAAGGTGCCTAGCGGGCAAAGCTGACTGAATCCAGCTGCAATGTGATCACTATGAGCTATATTATGTGTTACGGGCGTGCGAACCCTGCACCAGATAGACTCATTGAAAGTAGCTTAAGAGCGAACCGGATGAAAATCTTAAAATACTTTGTCGGATCCTTAATTATAAGCTTTGCCATTTTGCTCCTGGTGGCCATGGTGATGATCAGTATTCAAGTTCCATTGCCAGAAGCTGTGTCGCGTTACCTGCTGTTGATTTGGCTCGTTCTGGCGGTTGTCCTGTTTCCACTCGCCAAGAGAATCGTCCGTGCTTAGGTTGCTCCAGCGGCTGCCTGTCTTTATTTATCGTGTTGGGACAACCGATCTATCCATTCCGAATCCCTGCATGCGCTGCTGTAAGCTGTATACATAAGCAGTAGACAAGTACTGCACAAAAGCAGACCATGAATCTGCATATACCGAAGATTCAGTTCACTGAGTGGTTAAAAAAATAGGGTCGTTCTATTTAATGTTTATGAAATATATTAGAGCATTGATCTTTGGCGTTGTGTGCGTTCCATTCGTTGCAAATTCTTCTGATCTTCAATCGGAGGATAAAGCCCAAATCGAGCATCTGTTATCATTCATATCATCATCGCCCTGCAAGTTTATGAGAAACGGGAGCTGGTATGAGGCGAGCGAAGCAGCAGACCATATACGTAAAAAATACAATTATGTACTTAGCAAAGGGCTCATAGAGTCAGCGGAAGATTTTATCAAGTATTCCGCAACAAAAAGCAGCATATCTGGTAAAAAATATCGTGTCCAATGCAGTAACAGCCCTGAAATTGACAGCTCGGAGTGGCTGCTGACAGAACTGGGGGCTTTTAGAGCAACCAATAAGTAGTCGCTAAGGCAGGACTTAACAACCATAATCAGCACACTGTTTTGTTAACTCAAATGCAGCCACCATGCCGATCCGATACCACAGATGGACAGGGCAATTCTTCCACATCTACCCGATACTGAGCTGCGCTATTGTTTGTTAGGAAAAGGCTTATTTTGCTGTGTATCTAACATGTTTTACGCCTCAGCTTTTCGGCCAGAATAAAAGCGAGTTCCTTGGCTTGAGACTCGGCCATTTGCAATGATTTCTTATGTCTGTGATCTGCAAATTCCTGATACTCTGAGGCTATCTCGTAGATTTCTGTCACACCCAAGTATTTGCTCAAAGTGCGCAAATGCGGCACCAAATGACTGGATTCTTCGTTTACTCCACCTTTTTCAAAACCAAACTCACCACTTGAAGTAATAATCAATAATGTCTTGCCAGACAGTATTGGAGCTAAAGGCTTATCGCCACGCGCCAAATCAAAATCAAAGGTTTTGTTGATACGTATGATCTGATCAAACCAAGCCTTTAACTGCGCTGGCATTCCATAGTTATACATCGGCGATGAAATGACGATGAAATCGGCTTTTTCGACCTCCGCAATCAGTTGATCTGACTCCCGCAAAAGCTGCTGTTGCTGAGAGGTTCTTTCCGATTCCGGAGTAAATACTGCGCCTATCCAATCCTGAGTAATAAACCGGGGCGCATTTACGCCGACATCACGGTAAATGTACTCATCTATACCAGCTTCATCTTTAAACCGTAAAATAAACTGTTTTGCCAGCCTTTTTGAGATGGAGCCGTGTTCCGTATGGGCATTTGAAATTGCTCTAACACTGGAATCTACGTGTAATACAACGCTCATTTTTCGTCCCTCTTCCCGTTAGGTCTGACCGCTATTTTTCTGCTTTAAGGGAGCAATCACAAACGAGTAAAAAGCATTTACAGATGAATAAACTTCATCTATTGTCAATTTCACAGCTTATAGAGAATACGTCATGCAAGTTTCTTTACCCGCGCTCAAGGCGTTCGAATCAGCTGCCAGGCTAGGGAGTTTTAAGGCAGCGGCCACCGAATTATCCATTTCACCAACTGCTGTTTCTCATCACATCAATAAACTGGAGCAACGTTTAAGCGTTACCTTATTCGTGCGCACAGCAAGAAAGGTGGTGCTCACTGAACTCGGTCAAGAGCTGGCAGCCGCTACCAGCCAAGGCTTCCAAACTATCGAATCGGCGCTCGAAAAAATATCCGCAAAGGAGAAACAAATTGATGTTGCAACCACGTCGTCGTTTGCCGCTTTGGTTCTGATTCCCGCTCTTCAGGAGTTCTATGCTAAATTCCCTGAGAGCAAAGTGAACATCACGAGCGGTGATGGCATTGAACCAAACAACTTTACATTACCCATTCGACTCGGAGAGATTGACAAGCAATCAAGCGCTGACGTAATCAAACTTGAAGAGTTTAATCTATTTTGCACAGCTCATACTGCCACACAGTTTAACCAGACAGATCGGATGACTATTTACACCACCGAGTGGAAAAACAGTGCCTTACCTAAGGTGCCATTGGATGCATGGCTGAAACTCAATGGTTTACAAAATAGGGATATTAGCGTTAGGTATTTTGATCAAGAGTTGTTTGGCATCCAGCAATCTCTGGTTGAAAACGCCTATGTATTCTGTTCAAACACGCTTACGCAAAACTATTTAACCGCAGGCATCTTAACCGAGCTGAACACCCAAGCCATCAGTTCCCAGCTCTGTTACTACATTGCAAATAAGGAAAAACACCTTTCCAGACATAACTTTATGTTTATAGAGTGGTTGGAGAAACTACTCTAAGACAGGTAAAGCAACGCTTTGCCTCACTGACGGAGGCTCACCAATCCATCATAATGTCATCTGAGAGTCAAGTATGGAATTCCAAACAATACCCATCATCAGAATATTCGACGAAGAAAGGGCCAGGGAGTTTTACCTGGGATTTTTGGGGATGACAGTGGACTGGGAGCATCGCTTTGATCCCGAAGCGCCTATTTATATGCAGGTTTCCAAAGGCAATATGGTGTTTCATCTTAGCGAGCATTCCGGTGACTGTACGCCGGGCAGCTAACTATTTGCCGGTGCGCCTCTTCTGTACCTGCATCTGCAGAGACACAGAAAAGACACACCGGTTGTTCACGGCATTCTGAAGTAAGACGATACCCCCTTACTCAAAAACGCCATTTGGTCCACCAGAATGCGATGGTTCGCCAACAAAGCGAATTCAAACACATTCGGCTTGTAGGGAATCGCCAGCAGCGGCATACCGGCCTCTTCCGGTGTGCGACAGGCTTTGGCCTGATTGCAGGGCTTGCAGGCAGTTACCACGTTTTCCCATACATCCAGACCACCTCTTGCTCGGGGAAATACATGGTCTCGGCTCAGATCCCTGGCCGCAAACCGCTTGCCACAGTACAGGCACAGGTAGCGATCACGCCTGAACAGAAACCGATTATCCAAAGCCGGTGAAAAGTCCGCAACTTTGGCGGCTTTTTTGGTGGCCACGATGGGTGGCACCGCCAGCTGACTGGTGTGACCAGTTCGATCCTGACCACCGGTCAAGACAATGCTGCGTTCCCCCAGCGTCCATACCACCTGATTCTTCACCATCAAGGTGGCGGCCTTTTCCGGGGTGACCCAGCGGATCGGCGAGCCGCAGACACCCAACCTCAATATCAAATTTTTAGTGGTCATCCCGCTTTCCTCTTTATTAAAGTTTGCTAAGCCGTTCATCCCTGCTAAGCGGGTTCGCCTTCGACCTTTTTATCGAAGTAACAAAAAACCCCGGCAGGGAATCCAACCGGGGTTTCTGATTCTGATCAGCGTTCACCTGGTTGGCAGCATGCCTCCCAGGTAATCTCCTGAAAGGCCGTTACAAATCGAGCTGTTCCTGTTTGGCTGTTATGGACGGGCAATACCCGCTACCGCCAGAAACCCACAGGCAGGCCGGCACCCGGCGCTTCCCGCCCTGGTGAAGATCAATCATGTTGATTAATGAGGTGACGCTCATGCCGCACTCCGATGCAGATAAAGACGCAGTATTAAAAGGTTGCTGCCAGCAAGGCTAATTTCGTGCCAGTTTGGTGGTTCAGTCAATAAAACGCCGGTTTTTCCGGTTCAGCGGCATAAATCCTGGTGTCAGCGGTTTTTTGCATGACAATAGCCTCAAGCCATAAATATCTAGAAAGATACGTTATATCTAGAAAGATAGACTAAACCGTTTTACCGCCTCAAAGCTTAATCCGTACTTTTTCAGATACACCCCCAAGCGGTGGCTGTCATTACTGGAGGATTTCTGCAATCGGGACACTTCATAGAGTTTGCGCCCCGCTTCAGCGGCAGACTGGCAGCCAATACAAACCCGGATTACGGCCTCCAGCTGAACCCGTTCTATGTAGTCCAGGGAACGCACAACCTCCGTTCCCAGGTAGCGCTCCAACATGGAATCGGCTTCCTGGGCATCCAACTCCAGCCCCCAGCGATTGCGCAAGGTATCGATTTCATTACGTACCACCTCGGTAGTAATTCGCCCACCATCGCAGAGTGTGGCCATGCGGGTGACACTGGCATTCAGATCACGGAAATTACCCGTCCACACCGCACCCGGACTTAAGGCAAATTCCAGGTAGGCCTTGCGCGCCTCACGACTGAAGGCGACATGACTGCCCTGCTCACCGGCGTATTGCGCCAACTCGTAATCCAGGTTGGGCTCCAGATCCTCCTTGCGTTCTTTCAAGCCTGGCAACTGATACACCCACAAATTGATGCGGGCCAGCAGGTCTTCCCGAAACACACCCTTGCGCACATCGATGCGCAGATCTCTATTGGTGCCGGCAATCAACTGGAACTCAGACTGCACCGGCTTATCCGAACCCAGCGGCAGGAATTGTTTTTCCTCAATGGCCCGCAACAACATCGCCTGCTCGTCCGCCCCCAGCTCACCGATTTCATCCAGAAACAGCACACCGCCATCGGCGCTTTTCAGCAAACCATCGCGGGCACTGGCCGCACCGGTGTAAGCCCCTTTGCTGTGGCCGAACAGGGCGGACATGGCATTGTCACCGCGCAAGGTGGCACAGTTGATTTCGATAAAGGCACCATCCACCTGGCGGCGCAGCTTTTTCAATTCATAAATGCGGCGCGCCAGCTGCGATTTACCCGCCCCGGTGGGCCCTGTGATCAACATGGGCGCCCGGGATTGAATCGCCACCCGCTCGATCTGTGCAATCATGGTGTTGAAGGCTTTGTTGCGAGTTTGAATCCCGGCCTTTAGATAATCCGTGCCCTCCAAATGCTCCTGCTTGAAGCGAGAAGCAATCTCGTCATAGCGGGACAGATCCAGGTCGATCACCTGAATCGGATACTCTTCAGCTTCCGTCTGTCGGGGCGAGCCTTGCAACAGCTTGCCGGGAAACAAGCGCGCTTCCGTCACCAGGAACACACAGATCTGCTGAATGTGAGAACCAGTGGTGATATGAAAGTAATAGTCGTCGCGGGAATTGAATTTTTGTTTCTTCAAAAAACCGGACAGGGTCAGGTACACCTGCGCCAGATCCCAGGGCGCATCAAAGGTCACCGGCAAGCATTCGACCTTGGTCTCCGGCGACAGCATTTCAATATCTGCCCGTACATCTTTTACCAGGCCTTCTTCACTTTCGTTATACAGCAGGCAGAAATGATGGATGGGCAATTCGGATTGTTGAAACAGGGCTACGCTGGGACGCCATTTCTCCCAGCGCTGCTCCCAACGCCCACGGCGCCGACTGGCCCGATCCATCACACTGCCCAAAATACCGAATACCACGTTCTTTTTCTTCACCCGAGAAATCCTATCTGTTTTGATATGTCATATATCTATATAAATATACCGCCAACTGAGCGCTTTCGATAGTCAAGAGTTTCTACCACACAAGCTGCCACAAATTAATCCAATAAAATCATGAATTTATGAGGTAACACCAATCTAAGAACAGAATCTGGCACAGTCCTCGCTAATACTCAGTCAAACACGCACAGCCAAACACGAACAAGCAAAAGCATGAAGAAAAACGCGCCTTTACGAGGAAAGACCATGAACACGAACCACGAAGTGATGCATGACGAAGGGGTCCCGATCAAGTCCTGGACCCGTGGCGTTCCCTTTGAAGAGGAAGCCAAAAAGCAGCTGAAAAACATCGCTTCCATGCCGTTCATTCATAAGTGGGTAGCAGTAATGCCCGACGTACACTTAGGGAAAGGCGCGACGGTTGGTAGCGTTATTCCCACCGTAGGCGCGGTTATTCCCGCTGCAGTGGGCGTAGACATCGGATGCGGCATGATGGCAGTAAAAACCAGCCTGACCGCAGAGCAACTGCCGGATAATTTGTTTGCATTGCGTAGCGCGATTGAACAAGCCGTTCCCCACGGACGCTCGGCAAAATTGCGTGGCCGTCGTGACAAAGGGGCGTGGAATGATCCACCCGCTGATGTCACCGCAGGCTGGTCGCAGCTGGATACCACCTTCAGCATGCTGCAGGACAAGCACCCGGTGCTGAAGAACACCAACAACATTAACCATCTGGGAACATTGGGAACCGGTAATCATTTTATCGAGATCTGCCTGGATGAACATAATGCGGTATGGGTGATGTTGCACAGCGGGTCCCGTGGTGTGGGTAACCGTATAGGCACGCACTTTATCGAGCTGGCCAAAAAAGAAATGGAACGCTGGCATATCCAGTTGCCCGATAAAGACCTGGCGTACCTGCCGGAAGGCACAGAGCACTTCAATGACTATGTTGAAGCGGTGGATTGGGCGCAGAACTTCGCACAGATCAATCGCGAAGTGATGATGAACCGGGTGTTACAGGCATTGCAAACCACATTGAAACTGCCCTTTGAAGCCAGAATGGAAGCGGTGAACTGTCACCACAACTATGTGTCCAGGGAGCACCATTACGACAAAAACGTCATCGTAACCCGTAAAGGTGCTGTGCGCGCACAGGCTGGCGAAATGGGGATCATTCCCGGCAGCATGGGTGCCCGCTCCTTTATTGTACGGGGATTGGGAAATGCAGAAAGCTTTTGCAGCTGCAGCCATGGTGCCGGACGAGTGATGTCCCGTACGGAAGCAAAAAAGCGTGTCAGTCTGGCAGATCACATTGCCGCGACTGAAGGTGTGGAATGCCGGAAAGATACAGACGTAATCGACGAGTCCCCTGCGGCTTACAAACCTATCGATCAGGTTATGGAAGCACAGAAGGATCTGGTTGAGATCGTCTACACCCTGAAGCAGGTTGTCTGCGTAAAAGGGTAAACCGAGTTTAAGTGTTGGTTTGAATGCAGCGGAGCGGGTTCTGGACACCCGCCCGGCACGAGGTGTGTCACTGATCGTGTACCCCATTCGAGTTCAGCTTAAACCTCAGCATGTAGCTCAGTTGGTAGAGCAATCGACTCATAATCGATCTGGCACGGGTTCAATTCCCGTCATGTTAACCGGAAAAGGCTAACGCCTCGGGGTTCGAATCCCCTCCATAGTAACACCGGAGTCCATGCTGTTGGGGGAGCGGTTCGCCGTCCTCTGCAGGCTGATACCGGCAGACAGCGTTGCGGGTTTGTTGTGCGCGCACCGACTTGAATGTTGAACGCGTGGTTGCGGCAGGAGCCGATTGTGACAGGGACGTCACCCACCACACCGACCACAGGAAAGCTGAGTGCCCGGATAACACAAACAACGCTTCATGCCGGTGTCAGGTGGGCTCCACCTATTTTAATGAATAAATAAAAAGTTAAACGAATAAATAAAAAGGAAATACGGTCATGTTTTGGAAAACCATTCAGATCGCCGATAACGAACGTGGCTTGCTGTACCGCCGTGATCGTTTCAGCGGTGTACTGCAACCCGGTCGCCACCGTTTAAGTAAATTCGGTGGCGAAATCCGGGTGGAGAAATACGATGCCAGCGCCGTCGTGTTTGAACACATTCGCGCGCGCTTTCTGTTGAACCAACACGCAGTGTTGCTGAACGAGCACCTGCAGGGTGTCGACATGGGTGACGAACAACTGGGTCTGGTGTATCGCAACAACCACCTGGTGGATGTGATTGCCCCCGGCGTGTTTTACGCCTACTGGAAAGGCATTGAGGATGTGCGGGTAGACGTGCTGAACCTGCAAGCCGGCGCTGCCGTCGGCGATCAGTTACTGGGTGTTTTGGGCCGTGGAGCCAATGTTGCGCTGCGTCAAAAAGCCCAGTCCCTGATGTTGTACGTGGAAGTGCCAGAAGCCCAGGTGGGCTTGATGTTTCTGAACGGCAAGTTCGAACGGGAACTGAGACCCGGCCGCTACGGTTTCTGGCAGCTGAACCGACACATTCAGGTGGTCAACGTAGATCTGCGCGTGCAAGCAGCGGAAGTCAGCGGCCAGGAAATCCTGACCAAGGACCGGGTGAGTCTGCGCATCAACCTGAGCGCCAACTATCAGGTGGTCGACGCCCAGAAAGCCGCATTGAAGGTGAAGGACTTCACCAACTTTGTGTACCGTGAACTGCAGTTCGGTTTGCGGGAAGTGGTGGGTGAAAAAACCCTGGATGACTTACTGGCGGACAAGGATGCGTTGAACAGCACCATCTTCAACAGCGCCCTGGAAAAGCTGTCTGCCTATGGCATCCGGTTGTTGAGCGTGGGTATCAAGGACATCATTCTGCCCGGCGAAATGAAAGCGATCCTGAATCAGGTGGTCCAGGCCCAGAAGGAATCCGAAGCCAACCTGATCAAACGCCGTGAGGAAACCCAGGCTATGCGTTCACTGCACAACACCGCCAGAATGATGGACAACAACCCTGTGTTGTTGCGCCTGAAAGAACTGGAATCACTGGAACGGGTGGTGAGCCGTATTGGTCAAATCAACGTTTACGGTGGTCTGGATGCAGTAATGAAGGATCTGGTAAAACTGAAAGATGTGAAACAGGAGGGTAATTTGTCCGGTTAAAGGAAACCACCGTAGTGGTGGTTTCCGTTTTATTCTCTTTCTTGATGTAATTCTTTAATTCAATAATTTCCGCAGACGATCCAGCAACACTTCTTCATCCAACGGTTTGGTAATCAAATCGGTCACGCCAGAGGCCAGGATCTCTTCGTCTTCACCTTTGATCGCATGCGCCGTCAGGGCAATGATGGGCAGATGCTGAAAACGCTCCTGAGCCCGCAGGCGGCGGGTGGCTTCCTTACCATCAATACCCGGCAGGGAAATATCCATCAACACCACATCAAACTCTTCCTGCTCCATCCTGGCCAGACAATCTTCAGCACAGTTAACGCCGGTCACCAGATACTCTTCATCTTCCAGGATCCAGGTCACCAGCTTCATATTGTCCGGGTTGTCTTCAACCACCAAAATCTTGTTGCCCATAGCCAAGCCTTCTTTGCATACTCCACTGCTTAAGTGTAGCTGCTTTTAAAGAGTACAAAAGCACGCCTTTTTCAAATATAACACATTGAATATTAATAGATTTAAGACGTTACAAAGTTGACTAGGAAGAAATCACCGGGGGCTAGACCTCTCCATACTGCGCAGCATTTCCCAACCAGCGGCTGATGAGGCGTTCCCCCCGCACCGGGTCTTTCTCCAGCAGCACTTCGGCCAGTTGCTTGCTGTCCTCCAGCAGGGCCTCATCCCGCAGCAGATCGGCAATGCGAAAGTTCATTTCACCGGTCTGGCGGGTACCCAATACTTCGCCGGGGCCCCGCAAATGCAGGTCTTTCTCGGCAATAACGAAGCCATCATTGGTTTGGCGCATGATATCCAGCCGTTCGCGGCCCAGTTTCGACAACGGCTTTTGATACATCAACAAACAGAAGCTTTCGGTGGAGCCCCGCCCCACTCGCCCCCGCAACTGATGCAGTTGGGCCAAGCCCAAGCGCTCCGGGTTTTCAATAATCATGACGCTGGCGTTGGGCACATTGACGCCCACCTCGATCACGGTGGTGGCCACCAGCACCTGTAACTGACCCTTTTTGAACTGGTCCATAATGTCGGCTTTTTCCGCCGGTTTAAGCCGCCCATGCACCAGGCCAATACTGACGTCCGGCAGGAACAGCTTCAATTGCTCTGCGGTCTCCTCCGCGGCCTGACACTGCAGTACCTCGGACTCTTCAATCAAGGTACAGACCCAATACACCTGGCGGCCTTCACGGCAGGCATGGCGCACCCGATCCACCACTTCATGACGTCGGCTGCTTTCCACCACCACGGTTTTTACCGGCGTGCGCCCCGGGGGCAGCTCATCAATAATAGAGGTATCCAGATCCGCATAGGCACTCATGGCCAGAGTGCGGGGAATGGGCGTGGCGGTCATGATCAACTGGTGTGGAGCGATACCACTGGACTCACCCTTTTGTTTCAGAGCCAGACGCTGGTGCACACCAAAGCGATGCTGTTCATCAATGATCACCAAAGCCAGGTTCCGGTAACGGACTTCTTCCTGGAACAGGGCATGGGTTCCCACCACCATGTGAGCGGTACCACTTTCTATCAAACCCAGTTGTTCGTTGCGTTTTTTGCCCTTGAGCTTGCCGGACAGCCAGGCCACCCGCAGACCCAAAGGCTCAAACCATTCAATAAACGCGTGGTAATGCTGCTCCGCCAGAATCTCCGTGGGGGCCATCATTGCCACCTGATAGCCCGCATCGATGGCGAGCAACGCCGCCCGGGCCGCCACCAGGGTCTTCCCCGCTCCCACATCCCCCTGCACCAGACGCAACATGGGATGGGCCTGCATCAGATCCTGGCAGATCTCAGCATGAACCCGCTGCTGGGCGTTGGTGGGCTGAAACGGCAGTCCGGCCACCAATTGTTGTTCCAACACCGATTCGGCAGCAAGCGGTACGGCGCTTTGCTCTTTCACCCGCTGGCGCAGTTTCAACAAACTGAGGTGGTGGGCCGTGAGTTCCTCTAACGCCAGGCGTTGTTGCGCGCGATGGGAGCCGTCCAGCAACGTCTGCACCGGCGCATCCCCAGGTGGGCGATGCACATACTGCAACGCTTCGGTCAGGGACGGCCACTGCGCGGCGTGCATTACCTCCGCCGGCAACAACTCCGCTACCTTCTGGGATTTGCCCAACAGCTTCAACACCTGATCGCTCAGTTTACGTAATGTGGTCTGCTGGATGCCTTCGGTAGCGGGATAAACTGCCGTCAACGCAGCCTCCACCGGTGCCTCGGCGGATTCCATAATGCGGTATTCCGGATGCGCCATTTCTTTTCCAAGACCGGTAAGACGCACCTCACCGTAACAACGCACAATGGCGCCCGGTTGAAAATGATTTTTCTGACTGGTGGAAAAGTGAAAAAAGCGCAAATGAATTTGGCCGGTGCCGTCCTCAATGCGGCAGATCAAACTGCGCCGTTTGCGAATCACCACATCCGCCATCAACACCCGCCCCTGAATCAATACCTCGTTGCCGTCCTGAGTGGCACCGATAGGTACCAGTTTGGTTCGATCCTGATAGCGAAACGGCAGATGGAACAGCACATCCTGCAGGGAATGAATGCCCAGCTTGGCCAGTTTTTCCGCCTGGGCAGCGCCCACACCCTTCAATTCCGTCACCGGCGTAGTGGCGAAAAAATCCGGCGTGCTGCGAAGACTTAGGGACTCAGGCATGGGCAGGCTCAAACTTAGAGAACCTGAACATCAGAGATTCGCCGCACCCTGCAGGGAACAGCTGGTGATGGCCTGCACCAACGCCTCAATGGCCTTGGGCCGGGAGAAGCGCTTGCGTGAAACCAGAGAAACCCGGCGATAAGGCGTTTTACCGGCAAAGGGCCGCTCAACAATAGTGTCGCTGTCATAGATGTGTTTGTCGGAAGACGAACTGGGCAGAATGGTGATCCCCAAACCGGAGGCCACCATGTGGCGCAGGGTTTCCAGAGAGGTACCCTGGGGCAGACTGGTTTCATCACTGTGTTTGAGAATGCCTGGGCAGGCATTCAACACCTGATCACGGAAGCAATGACCCTCCCCCAGCATCAGGATGTTTTCTTTCTCCAACTGTTTGCGGGTGACCTTCTCCTGCTTGGCCAACGGATGATCCGCTGGAATCAGCACTTCAAACGGCTCGTCATAGAGATCCTGAATGTCTACATCGGGCTCTTCAAACGGCAGGGAGATGATAATCGCATCCAACTCACCGTTGCGCAGCTTCTGGCGCAATACCCCAGTATAGTTTTCCTCCAGAATCAGCGGCATTTCCGGCGCAATGGGTTTGATGTTGCGAATCAGGTGTGGGAACAGATAAGGCCCTACGGTAAAAATTGCACCGATGCGCAACGGCAGGTTGATCTGGCCTTTGCCTTCCTGGGCGATCTGCTTCACCAGCTCCGCCTCTTCCAGCACCTTGCGGGCCTGGGCCACAATCCGCTCACCGGCCATGGTCACCCGCACGTCGGAACGATTGCGCTCAAAGATGGTCACATCCAGTTCATCTTCCAGCTTTTTAATGGCCACACTGAGGGTGGGCTGGCTGACAAAACAGCGCTCAGCGGCCCGGCGGAAATGCCGCTCCTGCGCCAGGGTGACGATGTATCTCAATTCGGTAAGCGTCATGGAGTATCCATATCAGGTGGCTGGTCATAGTGCTGGTTACACGATAGCATATGGCGATTGCAATCAGAAGAATTTAATACTTTAACTATCAGGGAATGCGTGCGGACTATGGCGAGAATATTATTGGCGGGATGTGGATCAATCGGTACCCAGCTGGGGCTGGCGCTACAGGCCGACGGGCATGAGGTCTTTGGTCTGCGCCGATCCGACATTGCCCTGCCTTTTCCCACTCTGCAGGCCGATATGAGCCAGCCCCTTCCCGCAGGGCTGTTACCGGCAAGGTTGGACTACATTGTTCACACCGGCACTCCCTCCGAGCGCAGCGATGCGGGTTACATGGCGGGCTACCCGGCGGCAGTACAGAATCTGTTGAATGCGCTTGCTGAGCGTCGGCTGAAGCGGTTCTTTTTTATCTCCAGCACCGCGGTCTACGCCCAGGATGACGGCAGCTGGGTGGACGAGACCAGCCCCACCGAGCCCCAGCGCTTTAACGGTATCCGGGTATTGGAAGCCGAGCGGATAATCAACCAGTCCAATCAGCCCGGCACCAGCATTCGCTTTGGCGGCATTTACGGGCCCGGCCGCACCTGGCTGCTGCGTCGGGTGCAGGCGGGAGCAGAAGTGCAGGCACAACCACCGAAGTACACCAACCGCATTCACCAGGATGACTGTGTGGGCGTGATCAAGCATTTGCTGGAATTGAATGAGCAGGGAACGCCGCTGGCAGACTGCTATGTGGCGGTGGATGACGATCCGGCGGACGAAGCCACTGTGTGCAGCTGGTTGGCCTTGCAGTTGAAAGCCCCACCACCTGTCCTAATCAATACAGATTCACACGCATCGCAAAATAAGCGCTGCAGCAATCAACGTTTACATGATTGCGGCTATCAGTTCCGATTTCCTTCATTTCGCGAAGGCTATCTGTCATGAAGGTCAATTTGGCATTCTGCAATCTATTTGAATACACTGGGCAACCACTGGCCGCCTATTGGCTATGAAGAATTAAGGAATCAACACATGTCGAAAACGATGCTTAATAGAATGTTTGCCGGACGATTAGGGTTGATGTTCGTGCTGTTGGGCGGCCTGCTGACCCTGAGCGGCTGCGGCGTTAACAACATTCCCACGCTGGATGAACAGGTCAAAGCCAATTGGGCCCAGGTGGAAAACCAGTACCAGCGCCGCGCTGACCTGGTTCCCAATCTGGTTTCCACCGTGAAAGGCTATGCCGCCCATGAACAGGAAACCCTGCAGGCGGTGGTGGAAGCGCGCGCCAAGGTGGGCTCCATGCAGGTGGACAGCAGCATTCTCAACAATCCCGAGCAGCTTAAACAGTTTGAAGCGGCACAAAGCCAACTGAGCAGTGCCTTGAGTCGTTTGATGGTGGTGGTGGAACGCTATCCGGATCTGAAAGCCAATCAGAACTTCCTGGCGCTACAATCACAGCTGGAAGGCACTGAGAACCGGATTTCTGTGGCGCGGCGGGATTTCATCCAATCGGTCAGCGCCTACAACACCGAGATTCGCACCTTCCCCGGTCGCATTTGGCACAGCCTGCTGTACAGCGACATGCCGATCCGGGAAACCTATGAAGCCACCACCAGCGGTGCCGAAGAAGCACCCAAGGTCGAGTTCTGATGGTGCGGCTGTTTTCCGTTCTGGCACTGGGCCTGCTGCTAAGTTTCACTACAGTGGCGGCACCCAGCTTTCCCAGTCTCAGCGGGCGGGTTGTGGACAAGGCCGGCATGCTGGGCAGTTCTGCAGAACAGCGCATCAGTCAGCAGCTGCAAGCCCATGAAAATGCCACCGGCAACCAGGTGGTAGTGGTCACGTTACCCGATCTGCAGGGTTACGACATTGCCACCTACGGCTATCAGTTGGGTCGCCACTGGGGCATCGGCCAGAAAGGTAAAAACAACGGCGTACTGTTAATTGTCGCCAAAAAGGAACGCAGCATGCGCATCGACGTGGGCTATGGCCTGGAAGGCATCCTCACCGACGCCATCAGCGCCAATATCATTCAAACCATCATTCGACCTGCCTTTAAACGGGGTCAATTTGAGCAGGGGATCGAAGCCGGTACCACTGCCATCATTCAGGCTCTGGGCGGACAATACGCCATGCGCAAATCGTCTTCCAAATCCAGATACAGCAACTGGATCATCATTCCCATCATACTGTTCCTGATCTTTCGGGGATTTGGTGGCGGCCGGGGCTTCGGCGGCGGGCGGCGCGGTGGTTATTACTATGGCGGCGGTGGCGGTTACAGTGGCCGTTCAGGTGGTGGTTTCTCCGGCGGTGGCGGCAGTTTTGGAGGCGGCGGCGCCTCGGGGGGATGGTAATGACTCTGTTTACTGAAACTGAACTGAAACAGGTGGCTGACGCCATTGAAAAGGTGGAACAACATACCGATGCCGAGCTGGTCACCGTGCTGGCCAGACAAGCGGATAACTACCTGTATATTCCCACCTTATGGGCCGCCGTTATCGCCCTGTTGATTCCACTGCTGCTGAAACTCACCCCATTCTGGCTGAGCGGCGATGAGTTACTGATGCTGCAGTGGTTCAACTTTATAGCCCTGGCCCTGTTGTTTCGCGTACCCGGTATCATGATGAGCCTGGTGCCGAAGTCGGTAAAACACTGGCGCGCATCCAACCTGGCCCGACGCCAATTTCTGGAGAACAACCTGCACCACACCAAGGGTGAAACCGGCGTCTTGATCTTTATTGCGGAAGCAGAACACTATGTGGAGATCATTGCCGACCGGGGCATTAGTCAGCATGTCAGCGATGAGCAATGGCAGGGCATCGTCAATGACCTGGTGGGCAGCATTAAACGCAAACAAACCCTGCCGGGCATGTTAAGGTGCATTGAGGCCTGCGGTGAAAAGCTGAAGCAGCATGCACCGGCGACGGAAAGCAAAAACGAGTTGCCGAATCATTTGGTGGTGCTGCGCTGAATACCAGAACGTGCAATTCACCACTCCACAGAGCATCTTAGTCATCCCAGTCTCCGGACCCTCGTCTAAGGTCAGAAGGCAAATCAGGATTGGAGATAGCCTCAAACAGTCGGTCGAAATATCGATTTACAATATCAAAATCTGCCTTCGACAAAACCTCAAGCGAGATTACTGTCACAAACTTGCTCAGCATCTGCACGTAACGAGAAATCGCAACAGCACGACCGCAATATTCATCAAGCTCTGCTTTTTCCTCTTCATATAAATTACGCCTTAACACAGGATTTCTACACACCTCTTCAAGCGAAACGTCCTGGCCTAACTCTCCCAGCATCTGCCCTATGCGAAAATACGCCGCATAATGCATGGTATAGTTAATGCGCAAATCAGCTAGCATAAATCTCTTCAGGTCTGAATAACCCGCATCCTGAACTGCCCGACGCCAGATAGAACGACATTCCTCACAATCAAATATCGTCAACGATTTGCTGTCAATTCGCGCTTGCTCCAGCTCCCCGGACACCTCTGCGATATTTTCATACGCTCGAATATAGCGCTCCACATCCTCCTCGGTTAGCGCCAAAGGATTGGTGTCGCATGCCCCCAGACAGAGCAAGGAGCTTACGAAAAGCAGAACGCCACAAAGATTCTTTAGCATGAATGAATTTTTATCCACAGGTAGCCGCAATTCTTTTCTCGAGCCCATTTCGCTCCTGGGACATCTTTTTCAGAGCTTCGTATTGCTTTGTATTGCCTTCGCGTTTGGCCGCCACCATATCCTGAAAGATCGTATAGGCCATATAACTTTCATAGAACATCTCCTTTTCCGGAACCGTTTTCACGAATTCTGCAGCACAATCACAAAGCTTTTTATCCGCGTCCGTTTTGACTCCTTGCATACAGCCAATTGAGTACATTTCTGACTGCTTGGCCAATTGACCCGAGTTCTTAGCCGATTCAAACTTTTTCGCATTCACTGAATCGGCATAAAACTCGCTTTGTGTGGGATAGTTTGCTGCCATGACAGGTAGCGATATTGTGTAAATGAGTAATAATAAAGTCCTTTTCATTTTTAACTTCCTTTCGATTCAATTTACCCTAAACAGGGCCAATTTCACTCAAATGAAAACTATTGATATTCCACAGCCACATATCTAATCAAATTTTCATTTTTCCTATTAATCTCTGTCTTGAACCTAAGATGGCCCCCTCCACCGTAGTTCCATCCACCTTCAGATGAAAAGAAGTAACGAACTTTACGAGCTGGATCACCGCATTCCTTTACAATACTGTATCCACGATCGCTGATCCCAAAATCATCATATTCATAAACAGAACGCTCAATAAGACTTTGAATAGAACTAGCGCTATCCAGTGGAATCCCTTCAAACAGGAAGACATCTTTTTTGGTGGCGAGCTCATGACGTAGATCATCTAAATCACGAGGATCCAAGTCCGAATGCAAATATACTTTCAGAATACTCATGCGATCATCCAGGCTTTCTTTCTCTGTTATCTTATCAACCAAGACGACTCCAGAAGCTTCCCAAACATAGTAGCCTCGGTTAAAGTAGTCGTATTCACCCAACACACCAACCAATTCACGGACACTCATTCCCAAAAAAAATTGCTTGCCGTTAGACAAAAACTCGCACCCATTCATTTCTATCTGACTCTCTTGTCTTTTGAATTTTTCTACCATCTGAGCCACTTCCGGTGTCGACAGTGCTTTCACCTCTGACGATTTAACGTCATGTCCCTTTAGGTCACAGCCAAATAGAATCAGCATCGCAAACCACCACGTTCGTTTCATAAAGTTCCTCTAGCACCACCTATAGGCGATATTAACTCTAACTTTGATCAGGCAAATCTCTAACTTGATCCGGGCAAATCAGGCCGAGTCTTGGGTACAATGATTCAATATTCATATCTACTGCCACCAACGCAATCAAACTTGTGAAGAAAAAGTGCATCACTGTAATTCGTTCTCGAACTCCATTTTACTAACCACTACGTGGAGGAATTTTGAGTATCTGATCCGGGTATATCGTATCGGACTGCAATCCATTCAATCTTTTCAGCGCTTCGACCGTTGTGCCATGCTTTTTGGATATCCCCCATAATGTATCACCCTTCACTACCCTGTGGTGCTCAACTTGTGGCAATGCTTCAGTCGACTCGCCCCCACCAGCAGCAGGGCCTCCAGTGCTACAATATGCAGGTTTCGGAAACTTGGCATCCCATTTCGATTTAACGGACTTGGCCCGAGCCAGTTGCCCCCTGCTCTTTTCGATATTTGCAATTATTCGATTTTTTAACGCATCAACATCATTCCTGGCTTCTTCATCCGATGTAAAGAACGCCACTACTTTACCCACCGCCGCATCACCACTCAAGTAGCCATGAATACTTGCTAACGTTTCATCAATTTCTTCAATGGAGTGCAAGACGCGATCCACCACAATACTTGGGGTGCTGGCAGCACAGACTTTACCCCGATTAGCTTCAGCCCACTCCACTACAATACTATCCTGCCAATCGGATTCCGAGGGATGTCGCACGATCCGGTCCAATATAGGTAAAACCCTGCTTTCAACACTACCATTGCCGTTCCACACTTCCAGCATTTCTCGACCAACCTGCCGCACGGCTTCCACGGCCAATAATCCAGCCAGCTCGTGCACAGGGTGGGTAGGATCATCCTTGGCCACCTGGGTGTGGGATGGGTCAACTCCTATCTGAAATGTTCCCGCCTCCATGGCAGCAAGATCTTTATCTAATGCTACCTGGGCATCATTAAGGGATGCCGCCAGCCCCCGGATCATAAAGTACTGGGAAAAGTTAAGGATCTGTTTGATGTGCTCGGTAATCCAGTGAAAGCTTTTTTCGATAGCATCAGGAATTACTTGGTCCTTGATATACACAAAGACATCACGGGTACTCAACATAACATCGAAAGCATCGACGAACGTGGAGTCATTGCTGCCAGTGTTACCCACCTCATCCTGCTGGGCTCGATCCACATCCGCCAGCAATTCCCGGATCAGGATATCCGAAAAGGTACGCTCTCCCGGCTTAGCTTTTTCCCAAGGTGTGATCTCAATACTGAAAAGATGTTCATTCAGGATAGGCAATACGCTGGCTGCCGTATCCACCACCCCGAAGGTACCGGTCACAATGGGAATATAGCTGGCAAGCTGGTGACCTTTAACGCGGGTCCGGTCACTAAGTAACACATAGGATTCGTCGAGCCCTTTCCCCTCAAACAAATCCTTATAGTGATAACGGAAACCCGTAGGCTCTGCCACTTCATCAACCCAGGGAAATACCAGAGGTTCCACGGATTTGATCAGCGACACCTCGGCGAAATTTGTATGGGCAAAATAGTCTTCAAGGGTGTGCATCGCAGCACCAAAATCGATCTGCGCGCGCGGATTGTTCAGCCCGTCGCGAACACCAGCAAGTTTTAGTTGCTCAACAATATACTGATAGGATGTGGGATATCGATCACCCTCAATAGAATAGCTCTGATCGTGGCGAATATAATTTTTTAATCCGTAATGTCGATTAACATCGTGCAGCGGATGATCATCAGCTACACAACCAACAAATTTGCGGTAAAGCTCCTTATCTTGTCTACTCTTTCCTTCTGCGTCCTGCCCTACACCTTTCGGGTTATCGATGTGTTCTTCCGGTCGATACACACCCAACACGTCCGGGGTTATATGGATGTAGTCCCGTCTGAGTGTATTGATGTGCCCTTGATAGTCATCAAGCTCCCGCTTGTTCTTGTCCTCATGGTGCAGAAATTCCTTGGCCGCCGCCAACTCAATCACCGTGGTAATGACTTCCACGGAGAGCGTGACCGGCCGTACCTGTTTGGTCCGATTGGTTATGAAGTTCATCAGTCGGTATTGGGACAGGTTGTCGTTGGTTTCGACCACTGCAGCTGACATAGGGCGAACAATCATGGGGTCTACCGCTTGGGAAAAGTCTCGGAGCCAGTTGCCCAAATACATAGTTCCTATGACCTTATCTAATTCCGGATCACTCGCTATCACCCTTTTTAGCAAGGCCTCCATAGCCTGTTCTGTCACATCCTGATGTCCAAAAAGACCATGTGTTTTTAACTTTCCAGCCTTGAAAAACTCCAGATTTCCCACCCGATCTTCCGTTTGCTGACGCAGCTCACCCACATGTTGTTTCAGGGATTCGTTCACCTCAGAAAAATCCCAGACTATCTGTTGCGAACTGCCATCAATGGTCACATCCGCAAAATATTGACTGCTCTGCTCCAACGGGTTGAGGGTATACATATCATAGGCGTAGCGGGCACCTTCATCGCCCTGGGCATCAGGCTCAGTGGTTTTGGCATAATGATTTCGCAGCAGGTAATCCAGATAGTGACCATACTCTTCGATCAACATGGTCATCAGCTCTCCGCGCATGGCGTTATCTTCCAACGCAGCCAGAGCCACATCTTCCAGCACGGTAATGATCTGGGTATCAGTGTTGAAGCTGGCTTTTGCGCCAGAAGGAACAAAGGGCTTAACCTCGATTTTCGGCCTGAGAATATCGGCATTTGCCTGGGCATCAGCATACAGGTCGGCGTAAGCCTGAGACGGGATATCGGTGCCAAAGATGTCAATGTACACCGCCATAAACACAGCCAGGCTGTCTTTGGTTGCGATTTTATGCAACTGGTCCGCTGCAAAATCACTGACCAGTTGAATATCCCGAGTCAAGACCAACGTGTTGACGTTGTCGAATGCCACCAACAACGTTTTTGGTGCGCTGTTTTGTGTGCCCATGGAATGATCCTCGTAAATAGGCCGGGGACTAGCAGCCGTACGCTTTTTCTACGGCGCGGTATAGGCTGTTGCCCAGCTGCCCGGTGATGGGTAAACCGTTGGCTTGCTCAAATGATTCGATACCGGCTTTGGTTTTCTTGCCGTAGATTCCATCGGCAACGCCGCAATCATGGCCCAAGCTGTTTAAGCGGGCCTGAATTCCGGAAACGGTATCCACCGGGTCCAGAAAACCCGGTTTAATCAGGAAACGGTGGCTGGGTTCTTCGGAGCCAGGATTGGCGTAGACATCCAACGTCATTTCTTCAGGGCCGGGTGGATCAATGGTCAGCTCCACAATCCCGCTCTGACTACTGACGCGTTGCTGGGGCGTTCCACCCAGATTCATGACCACCGGTACCTTGGCCAGTTTTCTGCCAGCGGCATCGGTCAATCGAAACACCAATTTCTGCGGCTCCGGGGTTCTCACCACAAAGCGATGATTTGCGCCCGTTCGCACATAAGCGGTTTTTTGTTTGGGTTCAGGTACAAAAACCTCATCACCTTCAAACAGAATATTCGGATTCGGGCGTTTTTTGCGAAATTGGATGTTTTCCGGATGATGATAAATATCGCGCCAATTGGCGATCTTGTATTGCTTGGCGATACGAGCCAGGTTTTCTCCGGGTTTTACAATATGGTTCGCCATAGGCTGTTATCACTCCTATTCCCAGGGATCACTTTCCGGGAAACTGACCTGGCAATCCCCGGGGGGCATGCCCTGAATACGGGCGATACCCTGGGCATCGGTGGTGCCGGTATATTCCTTGCCATTCTTATCGGTCACCACGTATTTGGAATTCGCCAGTGGTTCACCGGCATCGGTTTCCAGTTTGATACTCACCCAGCTGTTTTCGGCTTCCAATTCTGCTGCAGTGACAGTTGTGGCCCGCCCAGACACCGCCACCCGCTGTAAAGGCTGCTCCAGATTGGCATTCCCCCCCAGCACCGACTGGGTACTTACCACCTTTTGCACCACTGGTGGTGTGTTGGGCATGGCCGGGCTGCTGGCGTTACCAGGCTTGTCACCCGGGTCTGCAGGTTTTGGCTTTTGCGGCGGCGTAATCACCGCCGGTTTGCCGGGGGTCGCCGCGCCACCGGTATTGATGCGTACCATTGGCCCTTTGATGGTAACGCCACTGGGGTCCAGCTTGACCAGGCCACCACCGGCTTTCAGAGTCAGCTCCACCCCGGCCTGAATTACTAGCGACATCCCTGCCTTCAGCACAATATCCTGGCCCGCCTGCTCAACATGGGAACCGGATATTTTTAGCTGCGCGGCCTGCCCCACATTCTGTGACAGGTTCGTGCCGACCTTGAGATTGTGGTTCTGCTTGATGGTGGTGTGCTGGTCGGCACCGACCTCCTGATTGAGGTTATTACCGACTGTGGTGTGTTGCTCGTTGCCCACCCATTCCTTCCAGTCATTACGTACATATAGATCCAAATCTTTTTCTGCGTGCAGGTAGATCTGCTCCTGGCCTTTTTTATCCTCCAGACGTAGCTCGTTAAAACCACCACCACCGGGGCTGCTGTAACTTTTGAACGTGGTTATGGTTTTGTTGGCGGGCAGATCATAGGGCGAGGCATTGATACCGTTGTAGACCGTGCCCGTCACCAAGGGACGATCCGGATTGCCCTCCAGAAAGGACACAATGACTTCCTGGCCGATACGAGGAATGACCATGGCTCCCCACTGGTTGCCTGCCATTCCCTGACTGACCCGTAACCAACAGCTGCTGGTCTCGTTGTATTGCCCTTCCCGATCCCAGTGGAACTGCACTTTTACCCGGCCGTATTGGTCGGTGTAGATTTCCTCTCCGGCCGGACCGGTAACAAACGCCGTTTGCGTACCTTCTACGCGAGGTGGTGGGGTCTCCGCCATGGGTCGAAAGGGTAAATCCGACGGCATGGCCTGGAACACCACACTGAAGCGGCTGCCCTCATTGCTGGCACCTTCACCCAGGGATTGCGGTTGCCGCCCCTGCACGTGCACCGACATTAAAATGGATTCTGCATTCAGATCCTGACGGGGATGATCCTTGACCGAGAACCTGCAGCCCGGCCACAGCCGGGGGCAATCGGCTTCACCCTCCACGCGTTGACGCCGGGCCTGATGGGCTTCCAGCTGCAGTCTGGCGTAGCGGGCACCCTGGGATGGTTCATTAAAATTGCCGCGGTAATGGTATTGCTCCAGCCCTGTGTATTCACCACTTTGTTCACTTTTATCCAGCCGCAGCTTGGTCTTTTCGAAAAAATAGTCCCGCAATGACACCTTGCCCGGCTGAATGCTCGCGCGGGCGTGCAGCTCGTAGATGGATTCCTGATCCGACACCATGCCGGTGCGCTCTTTAAACCGCACAGCGGTTTCACCATCGATGGGCTTGAAACGGCCGTTGTGATCGCTGATCACCAGCACATGACGATCGAACTGGTGCTCGAAGAAATAGTAGATGCCCTCTTCTTCCATCAAGCGACTGATAAAATGGTAATCCGTTTCTCCATATTGGGTGCAGTATTCCCGCGCCGGGTAAGGGGAGGATAAATCCAGGCTCACATCCTCGCCCTGGATACCCGCCTCCTTCAGCACCTGCCTGATGATGTCGGGCACACTTTTCTGCTGAAAAATACGCAGATTGCTGCGATAGAGCAGAAACTCCAGTTTGGGTACCAGGGTGACGGTGTAAAGGGTGAACTGGTTACCGGTTTCCCCCTGGCGGATCTGCTGGATTTCACCGTGCAGATACTGTGGATAACGTTCATCGAACAGGGTTAAGAGGCCATTCTTGCCAACCAGCGTTTCCAGCGCCAGGGCGTTATTTTCGCAGGCCAGCTCCACTTCACAGTGAAACAGGTCGGAAACCGCCGCTTTTATGTCGAATCCCACCACGCGCAGGGTCTCCGACAAGCTGGGAATTTGGAATAAAAAGCGAGTCACATTGGCAGGTACGGTCATGGGGTCAGCACTTGGGTTTTGTTAGCCTAGCGTCATACGGAATATCCGCGCTCTAGATAAAGACAGCGCCCTAACAAAGATCGAGGCCCAAATGACCGATTACCGTGATGAAGCCATCGCCCCCGAAACCAGCATTGAGGAATTCCGCAAGATCGTGGAAAGCCGGCGTTCTGTGCGCCGTTTTACCGATGCCCCGGTGCCGGAGGAAGTGGTAGAGGACTGCCTGGACCTGGCCATGCTGGCGCCCAACTCGTCCAATCTGCAACCCTGGGAGTTCTATGTAGTACGGGACCCCGCCGTGCGTGCCAAACTGGCGGAAGCCTGCCTGGGCCAAAACGCCGCCACCACGGCCCAGGTGTTGATTCCCATCATTGCCCGACCGGACACCTGGAAGCAGAACAGTCTGCGGAACCTGGAGTTCTGGCCGGAGGAAACGATGCCCAGCATCATCAAACGGTATTATTCCAAGATCGCCCTGTTCCATTACAACCCAGGGCCGCTGGGATCGTTGGGGTTGGCGAAGAAGGCCCTGGGACTGGTGCTGGGGTTGAAACGAGCCATCCCCCGTGGGCCCTACGGCATCAACGAAATGAGAACCTGGGCGGTGAAATCTACCGCCCTGGCGGCGGAAAACATGATGCTGGCGTTCCGCGCCCATGGTTACGACACCTGCCCCATGGAGGGCTTTGACGAGCGCAGGGTGCGCAAGATCCTGAACCTGCCCTCTGATGCTATCGTCACCATGATTTTAGGTGTAGGCAAGCGAGCCGAAAACGGCATTTATCACCGCCGCTACCGTTTTCCCCGGGAGGAGTTCATTCATCGGATCTAGGAATGCTTTCTGGAACGAAAAAGGCCGCGCTTACGCGCGGCCCTGTTGTTTTAACTCTATTGTTGTTTTAGCAATGCTGGGTAACACGACCGGTGGAAATCAGTTCCTCCATAATGCGTTCAGCGTTCGCCGCAATGGTCAATGAGGGGTTGGCGCAAGCGGTTGAACCGGGCATCAGTGCACCATCTACTACGAAAAGATCGCTCAAGCCTTCAAGCTCACCCTGGTAGTCACAGGCCTGCCCCATCACCGCACCGCCCAGTGGATGCCAGATGGCAGACTGCAGGTAATCGCCGGGAATAATGCCGTTTTCCACATAAGGCAGTTTCGCCAGGCTGTACAGGTGAGCTTGCTCATCAGGAAGATTCGCCGCTTTCGGCCAGTTGGCATAAGGACGATCGTTGGCGGAATCCCAAGTCATTTCACCCAGCTGTGTCGGCACGCTCATGGCGGCTTGCAACTGCAGGGAAATATAGTCCGGCTGACCGGCATTAATGTTCGCTGGGGAATGCATAAAGCCCACTGGTTTTATTGGGTTAGCTCGATCGTGCGCTGCGATACAGGGCGGACCACCCTGGATAGGCCCAATGGTGGTTGGATCATACACCATACGCCCCATCAGCTCGTCACCATTGCCGCCCCAGTGTTTACCCACCTGACTGTTACTGAAAGGCAGATCGCCCAGGGCATTGGCTTTCAGTAAGATTTTTGAAGTATTGATGGAACCCGCTGCCATAAAGACATATTTACACTTGATGATGTTGCGTTTGATGATCTCGCCGTGAATGTCTAACACGTCGCAAACTACACGATATTGATTACGACCGTTCCCCTTCTTCTCAATCGTGTTGACGTTGTGCAACGTCATGACTGTTACGTTACCGGTATCAACCGCTTGTGCGATATAGTTTTTATCCAGTGTGTTTTTGGCACCACTGTTACAGCCGTAAACGTACTCACCAATAGACGCAGCCGGAGCCAACTCACCTTCAATCTCACGCCGGATAGTATTCCAGTCAAAGCCCACATGACTGCGGGTTACGGTCATGCCTACCGCTTCTGCGGCAGCAATAAATGCTTTGTGACCGCCGTAATTAAAGTTATTAAGAATATCTTCAGGAATCGAACCGCCGCTCACCAAATCCAACACCCTGGGATAATAAGTGCTGTCGAATGCGTGGTAATCCAGATAGGGAAAGACCTGTTCAAACACATCCTGCTGCGGTTGCAGCAACACACCACCATACACCAATGACCCGCCACCCAGGCCGGCACCGCATTGCGAAATTGTGGTATCGCCGCGGACCCGCTCAATCAAACCGGTGTAACGTTCAATAGGAATTTGCCCGGTATTGGCATCCACTGTATCCAGCCATGTGGTACGGGGATCACCTATATAGCTACTGGCTACCGTTGGAAACGTTTCAGGCCCTTTGTAGGACCAGTTTTGACCACGCTCAACCAGGATGGTATCGATACCGGCCTCACCTAATCTGAGCGATGCCACCGAACCACCAAAACCGGAGCCGATCACCACTGCGGTGGTTTTCATTTTATAAGTGGGGATACCATCTTTCGCGTGCAGGAATTGGCTATTCAATCCTGCGCCAGCCGCCGCACCCAGTATAGCGCTCGACTTAATAAACTTACGACGATTTAATTTTTTCATAAGTTAACCCAATTTTGTAAGCAACGATAATGCACAAAAACGTTACCAATTTTCGGAGGTACACAGACTTAACATACTGAGTGAACTTCCCTGCTCAGCCTCAACTCCAAAAATACAAAAACAACAGTGTTATTCTTATACCAGTCAAAAATTGCAACACGCCGATGAGCTTTTGTTTTATAAATTAACAACGTGGCTTGCCTTGAAGCTTCCAACAAAAAGCAGACATAACCGGTCGTAAATTCAGCATAGCAGCCAGAAAAAATATTTTATTAAACCTGCCGGCAGCAGGTTATTCCGTTAACAATAAATCAGTCGTTTTAACCAGCTCTATCTCTCCCCTAAAATCCTGGAATATCGGCAAAACCTCCCACACAACGCTGTACAAAAAGGCTGAACAATTTGTCTGAAATGCACTCCGGTTACTTTGTCAAAAATTGTATCCACAGATGCGGGTCAATTGCGCAGGAAACCATGCATAAATGCCCCTTGCCAAAATAAACCAACCGGTCTAGTATCTGACCCATGAGCAGCAAGGGCCAACAGACACAGGAAAAGATTCTTTCCGCCACCCTGGATTTGATCGAACGGCAGGGCTTTCACAGCACCGGCCTGCAACAGATCATCAAAGCCAGCGGCGCGCCGAAAGGCTCACTCTATTTCCATTTCCCCGAGGGTAAGGACCAGATCGTGTCCTGCGCCCTGCAGCAGGGTTCTGAATTCATCAATGCCATGATCAACCATGCCTTTACCCTGGCCGATAACCCGTCCCAAAGTGTCGGCTGGCTGTTCGATGGATTGGCCCGCCGCCTGCTGGATTCAAACTATGAAAAAGGCTGCCCGGTGGCGACCACCGCCCTGGAGGCCGGTGACGCCCACCCTCAGGTACGGGATGCCTGTGCCCAGGCCTATGATCTGTGGCAAGACAGCATCGCCAGGGGGCTGTGTCAGAAAGGCATACCCGAGGAGCAGGCGGTTTATGAGGCGCCCCTGATTCTGTCCATACTGGAAGGGGCGCTGATGATGGCCAAGGTCCGGCGTTCACGGCAGCCCCTTGATCAGGCCAGGGATGCCCTGCTGGCCCGCTTTCCATCGGGGTAAAAAATTTTGCTTCGGCAATATATAGACTGGTCTATTACCGAATATACTCAGAGACAAGGAGATCAACAATGAAAACAGAAGAAGCCAACACCATCCTAGTCACCGGCGCCAACGGTCTGATCGGCCGCTGGCTGGTGCCGGTTCTGCTGGACCGCGGCTATCAGGTAATCGCCGCCATGCGGCAAAGCCGGCACCGGGCGGAGGAATTCCAGGTCTGGGTACAACAACATACCCGCATGCCGTTTCAAGCCGAACGCCTGCAAATCTGCGAGTTCTCACTGGAACAAGTGGAAAGCCTGTTTCAGAGCCTGCCTGAACATGAGATTGTGGCGGTCTATCATTTGGCGGCAGCCTACCACTGGGGGCTGGATAAACAGTATGCCCACCGCGTGAACGTGGAAGCCAGCGAGCGCCTGATGGAGCAGGTAGCCACCCTTCCCAATCTGAAACGTTTTATCTGGATTGGCGGCTACCGCGTGGCCCAAGCGCCCAACCTCAGTCCGCAAAAACTCTACCAGACTCTGGGCGGCTATGAAGCCTCCAAACTGCTTGCCCATCAGCATATGAAGCATAAAGCCGCCCAACTGAACTTGCCCTGGACGGCGTTGCATCCCTCCGCCGTGATCGGCGACAGCCAAACCGGGGAAACCATTCAACTGGTGGGCATCGGCGAGCTGATAAAACAGCTGCAGCAAAAGAAGCTACCGGTGCTGCCCGGTAACTCAAACACATTGGTGCCGCTGGTCCATGTGGATTTTGTGGCAGAGTTTGCCGCCCGCATACTGGAACATGAAGAAGCCATCCATCAGGAATACTGGCTATTGGATGACAATACCCCTGCCCTGCCCGCATTAATCGAGCGAATAGCCTCTCATCTGTCCCTCAAACCACCCAGGCTGCACATGCCGGTCTGGATACTGAAACGCCTGCCCGCCTTTATGCTGCCGGGTTCCAAGGAGTCACTTTCCTTTATTGCGGAGGACCGCTACAACATTGAATCCACCCTTCATCAAGCTCGAAAGATGGGAATCGACCACCTGTTGCCGATCAACAACCTGGAAGCCTGGGTAGACCAGATAGCCGCTATGTAACCCTATAAATTCATACGCTTAAAGGTGCGTTGACACCTGCGCTCAACACCCCCTGCTGCCTTCTCGACCAACGTCTAATACCAAACCCCACTACGCTGGTTTAAAACGTTTAGTGTACAACGACAACAAAACAAGCATTCGGAGGGTTCGTATATGGCGTTCAAGAGCAAGGAAGACGCCGCCGCATACTGGTCTGCCAACGTTAAGCTGATGCTGACGTTATTGGCAGTGTGGTTTGTGGTGTCTTTTGGGTTTGGTGTGATTCTGGTTGATGTGTTGAATCAAATTAAAATCGGCGGTTACAAGCTTGGTTTCTGGTTTGCGCAACAAGGTTCCATCTACACCTTTGTGGTGTTGATCTTCGTCTATGCGAAGAAGATGGGCCAGTTGGATCGCAAATTTGGCGTGGAAGAGAAGTGAGGTAACACACCATGGATTTGCAGACCTTAACCTATATTGTGGTGGGCTTCACTTTTGCCCTGTACATCGGTATCGCCATTTGGGCCCGAGCCGGATCAACCAAAGATTTCTACGTGGCCGGTGGTGGGGTGCATCCCATCTCCAACGGCATGGCCACGGCAGCAGACTGGATGTCCGCCGCTTCCTTTATCTCCATGGCCGGTATGATTGCCTTCATGGGTTACGGCGGTTCCGTATTCCTGATGGGCTGGACCGGTGGCTTCGTGCTGTTGGCCATGCTGTTGGCGCCCTACCTGCGTAAGTTCGGCAAGTTCACCGTGCCGGAGTTCATCGGTGATCGCTATTACTCCAAAGCGGCCCGCATCGTCGCCGTGGTGTGTCTGATCATTGCGTCGGTGACTTACGTAATCGGCCAGATGAAAGGGATCGGGGTAGCATTCTCCCGTTTCCTGCAGGTGGATTACGGCACTGGATTGTTGGTGGGCATGGGCATCGTATTCGTTTACGCGGTATTAGGTGGGATGAAAGGGATTACCTATACCCAGATCGCACAATACTGCGTACTGATTTTTGCCTACACCATTCCCGCCATCTTTATTTCACTTAACCTCACCGGTAATCCAATTCCACAACTGGGCCTGGGCTCCACCATGTCGGGGACGGATACCTTCCTGCTCGACCGGCTGGATCAAGTGGTGACCGAGTTGGGGTTCCATGAGTACACGACGCAATCGAGGCTTAGTCAGCTCAATATGTTCGTGTACACCATGTCCCTGATGATCGGTACTGCGGGTCTGCCGCACGTTATCATCCGCTTCTTCACCGTACCCAAAGTAGCGGACGCCCGTAGTTCTGCAGGCTGGGCACTGGTGTTCATCACCATCCTGTACACTACAGCTCCAGCAGTGGCTGCCATGGCGCGCATGAACTTCATGAACACCATTGAGCCGACAGCAGGCAATTACATGACCTATGATGAACGCCCCAACTGGTTCAAAAACTGGGAAACCACAGGCTTGCTGGAATTCCAGGATAAGAACGGTGACGGCAAGATTCAGTACAGCGCCAACGCTGAAACCAATGAAATGGTGAAAGTGGACCGCGACATTATGGTACTGGCCAACCCTGAAATCGCCCGTCTGCCGAACTGGGTGATTGCCCTGGTGGCGGCCGGTGGCCTCGCGGCCGCACTGTCCACCGCCGCCGGTCTGTTGCTGGCGATCTCCTCCGCCATCTCCCATGATCTGTTAAAAGGGGTGTTCATGCCGGACATAGATGAGAAGAATGAGTTAATGGCCAGTCGTATTGCCATGGCCGGCGCCATCGGTGTAGCGGGGTATCTGGGCTTCAATCCGCCGGACTTCGCCGCCGGGACGGTGGCACTGGCCTTCGGTTTGGCCGCCTCCTCGATCTTCCCGGCGCTGATGATGGGTATCTTCAACAAGCGTATCAACAAGGAAGGAGCCATTGCCGGTATGATCGCGGGCATCAGCGTCACCCTGCTGTATGTGTTCCAGCATCAGGGCGTCATGTTCGTGGCCAGCACCGCCTTCCTCGGCGATATGAAACCCAACTGGTTCTTCGGTATCGAACCCAATGCCTTCGGCGCCATCGGAGCCATTGTGAACTTTGCAGTCGCCTTCCTGGTATCCCGAGTGACTCAGGAACCCCCGGAGCACGTGCAGGAAATGGTGGAAAGCATTCGTATGCCAGCCGGTGCCGGTGAAGCTCAAGCCCATTAATCGCAACATCAAAATCGATCAAGGGCCCGGACACAATCCGGGCCACACCCGAAGCCTCCAACACCACAAGTACTGGGGGCTTTTTTTTAGGTGTTATCGGGTTATATTGGAAACACAAAAACAAGGACATCGAGCCATTCATGTTTAAAAACAAACACATTATTGTAGCCATGATTGTGGCCCCTATTCTCGCCGTCATCGCCTATCTGGCCACGGATTCACTGGTGGGAGAGAAGCCCCACAAAGCCGAAGCCGGCAAATCCTATTCCCTGGTGGCATTGCCCAACTGTCGTTACCCCAGCGGTCATTGCACGCTGAAGAATGCGGAATTCAGTATTGACCTGAAAGTGGGACAGGCCGGCGTAAACAGGATGACCCTGAGCCTGGAGTCCAAGCATCCTCTGCAGGGTGTGAAAGCCGCCCTGGTGGCCACCGAGCAGGAAAGTGGCGAACCGGCCGACCTGGTTGCCACAGACGATACGGCCCTGCACTGGACCGTTGACTTGAGCGGTGATCACAGTGAACTGAGCAGGCTAAGACTGGTGGTCGCAGCGGCAGATTCCTTTTACTACGGTGAAACCGGGCTGGCGTTCATCGATTACCAAACCAGTTTTGGTGAGGATTTCCGACATTAGTCCCGTTTGTATCTTGCGGTTTACCTGTTTGTTTTCTTTTAACGGAAGAAAGAAGTGTCGAATTTTTTTTCACTAAACTGTCACATATCCGGGCGCGCACTTTCTAATTGGTTGTAATTTAAACGGTTTCAGAAAGCGGCCCGTTATATGCAATTTCATTCCTATGCCGAAACTTTTTATTCGGCCAATTGAATACATTTTGTTTTTTAGTGTTTATCCAATTGGGGGGTGAGTTGTTATGACTCCATTGTTCAAAATGTTCTTGATGTGCTCCGCCGCGCTATTGGCAGCCATCAATGTGGCAGATGCCTTTATCGTTGACCAGACGCAGGAAACATTGGCGTCTTTGGAACTGGTTGAATAAGCGCTAACGCCATAGCAACTGCGACAAGCCATTCCTACTTTCAGAAGTGCGCCTGATAGCTGAGCTCAAACAGATAGGCGCGCACTTCTGTTTTTATATTCACACCAGCGTAGGGGTTATAGATAAGCTGGTTGTAGTCATTGGCATTGGTACTGGTGTTGTCCGCTGCACTGTTTTCTGAAACCAGCATGCCAACCCCCACTTCCAATAACGTATTCTGTTTCGGTACGTAAGAAAATCCGGCACCCACCAGATAGGCTGCACCAAACGGTGCCATGTAATCCACTTTATCTCGGGGAATGGAATTACCGCGGTCTTCATAACCAAAGCGCAAGGCCAGTCGGTCATTGTATTGATGCTCCATGCCCAGCGCCCAACTCCAAACACTTTGATAACCTCTGGGAAAAGACAACGACGTATTGCTCACCTGCTCCGGCGCCAGAAAACTCAGCACCGGAAGAAAATCCGGCGGCGTTTCAAATTCCAGTTTGAACTCATCCCACTTCGCCGTATCCGTCCATTTGATATCCGTGTTCAGCTTCCAGTTCGATGTCACATCCACACTGATGCCCATTGCAAAATGTTGCGGCACCGTAAACTCCAGTGAGGCCTCGCCTTCCTCCACAGCAACCCCTTTCGGCAGTGCCAACAAGCCGGTCGCCACGTCACCGATCACCGTACTGTTCAAGCCACCAAAAAATCCAAGCCAGTCCTCACCATAGGTAATTTTGTAATCCCCTGACAGTTTTTTACTGGCACCACTCTGGTAAACCATACCTACGCTCAACCAATCGTAGGGTTCCCACAGCAGCCCGAGGTTAAAGGAAGGATTCAAATAGTTTTCCACCTCGACCTGAATATTGCCGATGTCTGTAAAAGGTCCCAGATCACCCTGGCATAGATCCACCACATCGGAAATCTCCGGAAACTGACACAACAAGCCGGTGAAGCTGTCCACCCCCACCAGGATGGCATTGGGCAAGCGGAAATCCAGATCGATGCCGACTCCGGTATAGTTGAAGTGAAGCCCCATCCCAAATGTCAGATCTTCACTAATGGGAAAAGCGATGGTCGGTGAAAAATACGTGAGATGGGTCAGCCCCAGTTGATTGCCCTGATAACGCAATGGACCATTTTCTTGCCGCGTATAACCTACGATCATGGGTGCAAAAACAGAACTGCCAATGACAAACCTGCCGGAATTCATCTCCACAGCGGCCCCTCCCAAGGGCGCAGCCAAGACAGGAATTTCCGTCATGCCAAAGAAGGGCAACATCACTGACACGTCAGAGGTGGAAGTCTCGCCTTCGGCAACCGGATCGGCATCGTAGTCATAGCCGAACTGATCCATCAATTGCTTATACCGTTCTGAGCGTTCCACATTACCGCTGATGGCGAATTGGCCGGCAATCACTTTCAGTTGATATTGGCGGCCTTTAATCTTGTACAAACCCGCCGGGTTGAAATGAATGGAATCTATCCCCGGCGTATCGGCCGTTACCGCATTGGCCAGCGACAGCGCTTTGGCACTGCCCACTGTCAGGTTCTGCGCCAGTTGGGCTTGCGCCAACGCCGACGTACACAACAGAATGCATCCCAATATTCGTGTTTTCATAGTCTTTTTATTATTGTACAATTTTAATATTTAGCGATTAACGCAACGCGCCGGGCTTGGGCAACCAGACTTCGCCCTGAACACTGGCCTTTGCAAACCAGCCCTCTGGATTCCAAAAATACTGTCCGCTGAATCCCTGCAGCACCAGGCCCACCGTATCGCCTGCTTGCAGCTGGTGACTGATGGGGGGCAACGTCTGGCGATATACACCATCACCGGTTAGCGGTAAAAATTGTTCACTGACGACCTTCACCTGAAAGCTGTCCATCTGACGCACGCCGATACCGATAAGCAATACCCCATCCCGGTCGCTGTCAGTGGTAGTCATGTGCAGATTGATTTTGGGAACCCCGATCAAATGGTCCGCTTGCCCTACCACGGTAAGCGGCACAAAGGCCTGCCGCAGAAAGCCGCCGCGCATGCTCTGCTCTTCAATGGGATCAGGCTCACGATCAAAGCGAAAAGCACTGGCCAGATAATCCAGCGGTGACATAATCACTTCGAACATACCGGACTGCACCAGATTCACCTCTGACGAGGGCAACCAAAAATCCTCAACACCCTGCGGCAGATCTTCCAACACATAACCCTGATCATCCGTAGTGGCTGCACACAGGCGGGGAATATCCGATGCCACATCGGCATGCTGTTTCAACTTTTCATCGAACCAGCGTACGATGGCATCCTGCAATGCAAAACTCTGCCCATCACAGGTAATACTGGGTTGCGTGTTATAGAGGGGCATACCGGTCCAGGACTGCACCGGCCAAATGGCTTTATGACCATCGAGAATAGCGAGCAAACGGGTGTCATGTTGACTTCTGCGAGCACACTGCCAATTATCATAGCCCTGGCTCACATCAAACAGGGCATCACTGAAACCCTGAATAAACAATGCGTCTGCCTGCACGGTTTTACCCTGATCACAATAAAAACTGGGACTGCGGATGGCCATGTCCTGACGTACTGTTTCATTCAGATAACCGCCGAACATGTCGAGATAGGCATCTTCGAACATCATATCAAAATCGAAAAAGCTATTGATGTTGCCGAAGCTGAACAACAAGAACGCCCAATGGCTTTTTACCAAACCATTGGGAGCAAAGGCCGAGGGAAGATCATACCAGGTGGTGATGGGCACGATGGCATCAATGCGCGCGTCCATCATGCTGCCGAGGATAGTGGCACCACCGCCATAACTTTCCCCCAGCATGCCGATATAAGGTTTGGCGTCAGCATTGCGGTGCAAACGGGGCAGGAAATCATCGATCCAGTTAATCACGCTGCTGACATCCCGCACTTCATGTTCCGGGTCCATCAAGTGCACTTGCCCGTCACTGGAACCAAATCCACGGGAATCGTAAGACACCACCCAGTAGCCATGCCGCCAGGCTTCCACCGCCGCTTCCCCGGAGAGGATCAACTGGCCATATACACTCACCGGTCCATCCGCCCGAAAGGCCCCGAAACCATGGGCATGGATAATCACTGGCGCCGTCTCGCCTTCCGTCAAGGCCGGCTGGAATACGGTGGCGGTCAGTTCCAGGCCGTCATGGGTAGGGATGATTACATCAAAGTAGGTGGCTTCGGTGGGTTGTTGACCCAGCCCCTGGTAATGGGGCTTTACATCCATGCTGCTGCAACCAGCCAGCAACAATATCACCACCAAAGTGATGGCGATTTTTTTAAATCCCGGATACCACAGCATTCCCGGTAAACCCCGTCTCGTTCTTATCGGAGTCATGCTATTGGGTTGACCGGGGTGCTGCCTAGTCCAAATGAATGAGATTCAGTGAGTTTTTGTGACCAGCTAGTTTTACTGGCAGTGCTATGACATTTAGGTTTTCAGACGATAGCCGGTTTTAAAGATCCACCACACCCCTGCCAAGCACAAAACAAGAAAGAGAGCAGTCATCCCCAGGCTCACCGCCACATTCACATCCGCCACGCCGTAGAAACTCCAACGGAAACCACTGATCAGGTATACCACCGGATTGAACAAGGTGATGGTTTGCCAGATTGGCGGCAGCATATTGATGGAATAAAAGCTGCCACCCAGAAAAGCCAGCGGCGTCACCACCATCAACGGAATCAATTGCAGTTTTTCAAAGCCATCGGCCCAGATACCGATAATAAAACCAAACAGGCTGAAGGTGATGGAGGTGAGGATCAGGAAGCTTAACATCCAGATCGGATGCTGAATGTGGTAATCCACAAAAAAGCGCGCCGTCACCAGGATCAACAGGCCCACAATCAAGGACTTGGTAGCGGCCGCTCCCACATAGCCCATTAAAATTTCCACGAAGGAAATCGGTGCCGATAGCACTTCATAAATGGTACCGGCAAAGCGGGGAAAATAAATTCCAAACGATGCATTGGAAATGCTTTGCGTGAGCAAGGTAAACATCACCAGGCCGGGGATAATAAACGCGCCGTACTCGACTCCATCAATGGCCACCATACGGGAACCAATAGCCGAACCGAACACAATAAAATACAACGACGTGGACAACACCGGCGAGGCAATGCTCTGCATCAGGGTGCGCCAGGTGCGGGCCATCTCAAATTTATAGATGGCGCGGACTGCGTAAAAATTCATGCCGTGGCCTCCCGACTGCCTCGTACCAGATTCACAAAAATCTCCTCCAGGGAACTTTCACTGGAATGCAAATCACGAAAATCGATGCCGTTTTTGTTCAGCTCCCGCAACACCTGGGCAATCCCGGTCTCTTCGCTTTGCACATCGAAAGTGAAGGTTAACGCGCTGCCGTCTTCTGACAGGCTCAACGGATAGTTTTCCAGTGCTGCAGGAATGGCCTTTAATGGTTGCTGCAGATACAGTGTCAATTGCTTCTTGCCCAATTTCTGCATCAGGGATTTTTTCTCATCCACCACCACGATTTCACCTTTGTTGATGACACCGATGCGATCCGCCATCTCTTCGGCTTCTTCAATGTAGTGAGTGGTGAGGATAATGGTCACGCCCTGCTCCCGCAGCTCCCGCACCATATTCCACATGTCCCGCCGCAGCTCCACATCCACACCCGCCGTCGGTTCATCGAGGAACAGAATCCTGGGCTCATGGGACAGCGCCTTGGCGATCAGTACCCGCCGCTTCATGCCACCGGATAATTCCATAATTCGATTATTGCGCTTGTCCCACAGGGACAAGTCTTTCAGCACTTTCTCTATGTAAGCGTCATTGCGTGGCTTGCCGAATAAACCGCGGCTGAACGACACCGTGCTCCAGACACTTTCAAATGAATCCGTGGACAATTCCTGGGGCACCAGGCCAATGATGGAACGGGCCGCCCGATATTCGGTTACCACGTCATGGCCATCCGCCAGCACCTGGCCTTCACTGGGATTAACAATGCCGCAGATGATGCTGATCAGAGTGGTCTTGCCGGCGCCGTTGGGCCCCAGCAACGCAAATATTTCACCGCGATGAATATCCAGGTTGATATTTTTCAGAGCCTGGAAGCCACCTTCGTATACTTTGGATAAATTCCGAACGGAAATAACCGGTTGCACGCTGAATTCCTTTTTGCCTGTTCAAAACATGTTGATCGTTCAAAACGCAAGGACAGAAAGACTAACAGAGCGCTGCTCAGTTCGACAGGTGCATTAATGCCAATAGCGTACAGCCGGGGAGAAGAAAAAATGCGCCGGCCAAAAGCGCAACCGGCGCGAAGGTTTAGAGTAGGCTAATAAGGGCTTACAACTGATAGGCTTCCGGATGCTCTTTCGCATCCCGTACGACGCGCCAGATGGAAGGCAGATACTGCTTCTCTTCCGGCAACATGGGATAAAAAGTACGAACGGTCCAGGCGAATGACTTGAACATCATCTGATCCAGCTTGTTGTAACGCAGGCCAATGCGCTCACGGAACTGCTCGGGCAAGGTGCCGACAATCACCTTGTGCTGGGTATATCCCCACACCAGGGCAATGGCTTTCCACAGCGGCATAGGCATCCTGGAGTTGGGGGGACGTGGATAATGCTTGTAGATGAACAGCGGGTCCAGCAAATCATCCAGCACCGGGCCTTTAATCAACACGTTGTCCAGGATGTGATGGTATCGCTCCCAGTATTCCGCTTCCGTCTGCGGCAGGCTGCGATCTATGATGCCCAGCATGGTGCCCAGGGCTTTCCACTCTTCGAACAACATGGCACGCTCTTTCGGCGTCAACCTGTGATTGCTGAAGAAGCGATACAAACGCAATAATGCATCGTAGCCGGTCATATGTACAAAGGCGTAGGCTTCGGGATCCAGCGCGTGGTACTTCTTGCCGCTGGTGTCGGTGCCTTTGATGGAGCGATGCAGCTCCCGCAGGCGCACCCCCATATCAATGGCGTCCTGGGGTTTGGAGTACACCACCGGCCACAACAATTTAAGGGAATCCTTGGCACGACCCCAGGGATTCAGCTTGTACTTCTTGTCAACGCTCACCGCCCGATCCACCATGGGGTGTGCCGACTGCAGGATAAACGCCTGGGGCAGAATGAACTGATACAAATAGGTACCGAAATCCCGCCACATCAGGGAGTCAGGCCCAAGCTTCTTAATCGCGTTTTCCGCGTCCAGATTACTGGCTTTAACGGATTTGATTTCAACCACGCTATCGGCGGTGATCGAATGGGAGGTAGACATGGTGAATGCTCCTGTATATCTATCCACTACCACGAGACAACGATCACAATATGTCTCAATGTGGAAAAACGCAAGAGCCTGTTACACATTTTCTAAACTAAGTAGACAAAGTCAGCCGGAAGTTACAGCCACAACCGAAAATTAAGTCAAATGACTTACTTTGATGATATAGTAACGACCAAACAATAACCGCCTAATAAATCGACAGCATTAGCATTCAAGATCGTTTGAGGAACCTTCATGACTGAGCCCAATTCCAGCCACTGGACCCGCCAGGATGTACGCTTTACCAGCGCCGACACCTTTTGTGTCGCCTGGTTATACCTCCCCGTTGCACAAACCGGCCCCCGCCCCGCCGTTGTCCTGGGACATGGCCTGGGGGCCATCAAGGAAATGGGACTGCAGCCCTATGCAGAAGCATTCGCCGACGCCGGTTACGTGGTACTGGTATTCGACTATCGCCATTTTGGGGAAAGCGGTGGCGAGCCCCGCCAGCTGCTGGACATCCAGCATCAGCTGCAGGATTGGCAGGCGGCCCTGGCCTATGTGCGCAGCCTGGAGCAGGTGGATGCGGATCAGGTCGCCCTCTTTGGCAGCTCTTTTGGCGGCGGCCACGTCATCATCACCGCCGCCCGGGATAAGCGGGTGGCTGCCGCCATAGCCCAATGCCCGTTTACCAACGGCATCGCGTCCGCCCTTACCCTGGGACTGCCGGGCCTGGTCAAGGTCAGTGCGCTCTCAGCCCTGGACGCCGCCGCCGGAATGTTGGGTATGAAACCGAAAATGATCAACCTGGCTGGTACACCCCGCTCAGCAGCGCTGATGAACGCACCGGACGCCGTATCCGGTTATTTGGCATTAGTGCCGGAGGGATGCCAACACGAGGATCAGGTGGCCGCTCGTGTAGGACTCGCCATCAGCCGTCATTTCCCCGGTCACTACGCCAAAAAGGTTCAGTGCCCCATTCTGTTTGCCATCTGTGAGCAGGACAGCGTGGCACCTGCAGGCCCCACGTTGCGCTACGCCCGGCAAGCCCCGAAGGGCGAAATCGTCAGCTACCCCATCGGCCATTTCGATATTTATCTGGGAGACGCATTCAAGCAGGCGATTGCGGATCAACTGGCATTTTTGCAGAAGCATGTGCCGGTACCAAACTGAACACTCAGGTTTGCTGACCGGCTGGCAATAAAACCTCGACCCGAGTCCATTCGGTCAGCTCGCTGAAAAAGTTAATCTGGCCATCATGGTGATTAACGATAGTTCTGCAAATGCTTAATCCCAACCCAAGGTGTTGTGGCGACCCGGTTCCAACAAATGGATCTTCGATGCTTGGTAAAAGACTCGAGTCCATCCCTATTCCGTTATCCAGAAACGATAACTTGAGCATTCCAGCGTCTTGTTGCCACCGTATCGATAGGGCACCACCCGTTTTTCCATCAAACTTTTTCGTAATCGCAGATGCCGCGTTGAGAATTATATTAATATAAAGCTGGGCCAATTCCCCAGGATAGCCATAAACCACTCGGCTTGAGTCACCTGACAAACGAACGTCAATCTGAGCCAATTCGTTCCTGCATATCAGCATGGCTTTATTCAGCTGATCATGGACATTACTGTCAGCCTTTTCCCGAGCCGGCTTTTCCGAAATATAGGCTCTGAGATCCTGAATAATGCAGGCGATTCGGTTCTGATTTTCCAATGCATCGTCTAAGGGTTCCTTAAGAGCCTGGTCACTATTCAATGAATGCGCAAAAGACAATGCCTGAATACTGTTATTAACCGGATTTAAAATCTCGTGGAGCAACCCCGCCGCCATGTAGCTCAAGGCCTGGTGCTTTTGATGAAGGGCCAGTTGTCGCTCCTTTTCCTTTAGATTTTTCATCGTCTCCTCGAGCAGTCCATTTCGCTGTTCCAATAAATAACGAACAGCAAACATGTTCCTGAACAGAATCCGGGCCACCAGTGCCGTAACCAGTGAAGCAATAAAGCAAAACAATATCCACCCCTGACCGAGCATTCCTGATATCTCAACTCCGCCACCTTTACGGCTTTCCATGATAAACGCAGCAGTACCGATAACAACAAAATAGACAAGCCAAAGCATCATGGTATGCTTCAATGATAGAGTGACCCCACCCATAAAGGCCAAGGTAAACACAAGGCTGTAAAGGTGCTCCTGCTTGCCATTGGAATCAACATAAAGCCATAGCGACCAACAACACAGCATCACAAAAAAAAGGTATACGTTATACGGTGAATGACTGCGCAAACCGCTTACGCGCATTGCCAAATAGAAGCAGGAGACTAAAGCGATATACAGCATGAGCTTGCGTATAACGTTTTCATTTCCACCAGAACTTATTAACAGAAGAAAAATCAATACAACAACGCACCAGTTCACCAACACTGCCACATCCAACAGCAATGGAGTTAAACTCTTGTTAATGTAATCATCAAACTGACTGGCACAGTATTCTTGCTGTTGCTGCGGAAGTCCCTTTAAAAGCCGAACACCATCAAACAACACCAAAATCGCCCCTAAATAACGCAGGTTCTGTCTGGCGTATGCGGTTAAGGTAAACAAGCAGCTCTGTAAACCCGCCTATCTCCAACTTGATTAAAATACGGTCCTTGTATGTGTGAACCGTCTTCTGGGACACTCCCAGATCCAGGGCGATGCTTTTTATAGATCGGTTATACGCCAACTGCCTGGCGACTTCCTGTTCACGCTCAGACAGTTTTGACATAGCATTCACCGATTTCCTCTCAGAATCCACTGGATGCTTCCAGTGCATATCCGGATCAATGTAGGTTTGGCCATAACTGACGTACGTTAGCGCTTTCAGCATCTCTTTCATTGCCGCGGTCTTTGGCACAACGGCGCGCACTCCAGACTCCAGATAAACAGCCATCCTGCTTTGACGAACCGGTTTCTCAACCACTAAAAGAACGTTCAACCATGGAAATTTAGTTCTGGCTGTTTCAGCAATTGTCAGGCCGTCGTTATCCTCCAGCTCCTCTTCAATGAACAGTATCTCCGCCGGTGCAACGCTCAAAATCCGTAGAGCCTCTGCTCCATGACTGGACTCACCTACCACCCTGATATTAGGGAGCTTTATCAACTGAAGCATCAATGCTTCCCTGAAGAGCAGTTTACTAACCGTAAGGTGAAGAGTTGTAATACCATCATCACCCATGGCACTCCCCCTTAGCCGAGGGCAAGTCCATAATCAAACACAGATCATAGGCTTGACAGCGGCCTTTAAACTGAACATCTCCCTGCCACAGATTCCAAAGTGCCAACAACAGAAACAAACTGGCCTGCTGTGCCAGCAATTGAGAAGAGACCCGCTTAACCGGACCCATAAGGTGGGCATACATATTCAATTCAAGGTTTTTCGGATTAGAGATTCGCAGCTTGTTATTCTTGTATTCGACATTCATCTCATCAAAGTCAAGCAACGACGCCCCCAGCAGTCTTTGCAGCAGGGTTCGCGTGATATCCTCACTGTATTTTTGTATTGGCTGCAAGCTGTAGTACTGTTTCCTGACTTCACTAACAAAAGCATCCACCAACTCAGACTCAATTTCATTCAGCTCATCCGCGTCCAACACGCTCACCCCGGGATCAAGCACTTCAACGCTCGAAACAAGATCAAAAAACAGATCAAGATAAAACGAAAAATCCTGGGGGAAAACGCGTTCGAACGCCTCATGAATCCGGTTTTTTCTGCGTTCAATGACGTTTAAGAACGTTGCTTCTTTCCTAATAAGAGTTTTTTCCATCCGATCCATCTGACTGCGACGAAATTGAATAGCCTGGAGGGTTTTTTCAATAACTTCGCCCGACCGCCAAGGCTTGGTAATATATCGGAACAGCCCTTCTTCATTGACTGCATCAACTGCAACGTCCACCTCGCCGTATGCGGAAGTCAGCATGCGAACGGTATTCGGGTATTTTTTTCTAACCTGTTTAAGCAGTTCTCTTCCATTTACATCAGGCATACGCTGATCGGTAAGCAATACGGCAACATCCAGTTCCGGCCTTTCCAGAATAGCCAACGCTTCCCGGGCACAATCCGCGCAATACACCGAGAACTCACTCTGACTGATTTCCAACTGCTTTTTCAGATACTTGGTAGCGTGAGTCTCATCATCCACCACCAACAGAACCGGTTTACTCGCAGCATCACGATCGGTTAATTTCGGTGTTTCCGAGTTTCTTGCCAGCGTGTATTGAAATATTTTTGACCTCAACAGATCAGGATCGGACTGTCTGGAGATTAGGCCGTCCACAACCTGATGTTCGAGCAGATCGCGAACCAGCTCCACTGACAGATCCTCATACAAAAGGATTTTCATGCAGCGCTCACCGCAAACAGCCGGATGAAGCAACATACCAAACCCTTCACCAACGGCCAATGAATCCTGGGTTACAATCAGGCAGTTAACAAACAAATTCTCCTGATCCAGAAATCGCTTAGCGCATTCATCGGAATCAGCCGTTATAACGGTAAAGTGCCTATGGAATTCGTCCAGCAGGAATTGAACATCCGTATATGACTGGTATCTGCACAGCACCACCGGAAGATTGTCATCCTTGACCATGACATTATCCTTATACAAACGATTCCGGAAAATCTTAACAACGGCACCGGCCCCTGCTGTAGTACAGGACTACAAGTTGCCCGATTCTCTACACATAGAGGCCGGATTATGCCCTTTATTGCTGAATACAGGCTTGCCAGCCCAAATTCGTGAACGTCTCTGCATCACAGGGATGAATGCGGGGATAATACAATCCCATAACGCTGAAAGCGCTCAGTGGATTGAAGTCCTGTGGTACATTCTGGATAGCTTGCGGGAAATTATTCGGCAATTGATTTCTCAGCAACAGGATGTGACGCTGATTGGGAAAAAGTTCTGAGTGCGAGAGCCACACCACATCGTCCGGCAGGGATTGCGGTTTATCGGAGGATTTTCCAACCACTATGGTGTAATGCTGAACACCATCAAGTGGAATATCGATATCCTTCGCGCAGCTGGGCTTTAAGAGTTGCCCGTTGAACAATCCATTAATGTCTGCATTAATCACCAACGGATAAGGCGACTCGTATATATAATTGCACAGTGACCAATAACGCACTTGCTCCTGGGCCGGCCACGGTTGTGCCAACCGATTCATTTTACTAACGGGTGCGCGCCCCCTGATTACCAACACCTGCCCATCCTGTGGTTGGATCAACGCACTCAGGTACGCATTATTGACTTCACCCAATAGGCCAACACCTCTGGCTCCTCGAAAAAAATAGTTCGTGGGGGGACACTGGTCCGTGCATGGCTCGGGATAAGTACCAACGGGAGCCCCCTCCTCCAGCTCAGGATAGGGCAGCTCTGCTCCAAACTGGGTCGGGTTGGGCACCACATTAATTACGTATTTGGCTCCAGGCTGAGCCGAGGACTGCCAAGGGTTCGCGTCCACTTCTTGCGGCAGGATCTGATAGTCTGCCAGACCTGAAACAATCCCGTTACGCTCAAAGCTGGAACCCGTCGCATCATAAACATTGAGCGACATGAAACGTGCGTCAACGAACGTCCCCGCCACCTCAATCGACATAAACGGGTCAATATCAAAATGGCTCACCCAGTAGTATGAGGCAGAATCCGGTAACGCAGAATTCAAAAAAACATTGTATAAGGGGTTGGCAAATTCCGGCCAGGCGCAATGCTTTTCCTGTCCTGGACCCACCAACAAATGATATAACCAGGAAAGTTGATTTTGCGGGCACGTGGGAAGGGTTCGACTCTCCCTGCCGTCACTGTAGTGATAGGTTATTTCCGGCAGAGGCGATTTAAGCCAGGGGCCGTCCGGAAGATAGAGTCGGTATATCAAGGTACCGGTCGCGGCGAAACTGGATACCGAAAGTAAACACAGTATAGAGATAAGAGTCCCGCACACGACCGTTCGCGCATGGTTGGATTGAATATTCATCAATTGCTCCTTGCAATGGGTTTAACTGCATCCCCATTCTCGTAGCAGCGGCAAGCGACCGTCTGTAGGAATAGATGACGATTACTAATCCAAAGTCTAATCGCCCCTGATAGAATAACTGCGTTAACCTTAGGATGATATTTAACTTAGGGGCATACCCTGTGACAGACTCCAATCAACCTGAAATTCAAGCAGTAGCCGATTTTCTGCGTGAGTGCCTGCCATTCAACGAGTTACCTGAGCCTGCCCTGCAAGAGGCCGCGCGCCAGATTCAGATTATCTATGTGCGCGAAGGACACCAGTTCAGCGCCGCCACCGACGACTATGCCCTGCGCATCGTTCGCTCCGGCGCGGTGGAGATCCGTAGCAGCAGGAATGAACTGATGGATCGCCTGGGTGAAGGCGAGAGCTTTAATATTCACGGCCTGGATGTGGGGGATGAAGGGGTTCACGCCCAAGTCATCGAAGACAGCCTGATCTATCTGCTGCCGCGGGCACACTACGAGGCCATTCGCGCCCAATTCCGGGATTTTGATCGCCACTTCCACAGCCAGCGCAGTCGCCGCCTGCGCCGGGCCGCCCGCTACCAACCCAACACCAATATGATGATGCTGCCCATCGAAAGCCTGGTCAGCCGCAATCCACTGACCCTTGGACCCAATGCATCGCTGCAGGAAGCGGCCCTGGCCATGACCGGACGAAGGGTATCCTCGGTGCTGGTAATGGAGGGGGAAACCCTGTGCGGCATTGTGACCGATCGCGACCTGCGCAGCCGTGCCCTGGCCAAAGGCCTGCCGCTGGATACCTTGGTCAGCGACATCATGACGCGCAAGCCCAAACACATTGACGTGGGTGCCAGCCTGTTTGATGCCATTCTGCAGATGACACAACAGGGCATCCATCACCTGCCGGTGCTGCGGGACGGCAAGGTATTTGGAATCATCACGTCATCTGACTTAATGCTGGCACGGCGCGATGACCCGGTTTATCTGGTACAACACCTGTCACGCCAAACCGAAACCGCCGGCATGCGTGCCATCATAGATACCATGCCCAGCCTGTTGGTAGAAGTAATCAAAGGCGGCATGCGTGCCCACCAGATCAGCCGCGTCCTCACCGCCATCAGCGATACAGTGGCCAGCCGCCTGATTGATCTGGCGATTCAGGAACTGGGCCCGGCCCCCGTTCCTTTTTGCTGGTTGGGCTTCGGCTCTCAGGCCCGGGGCGAACAATTGATTGGTGCCGACCAGGACAATGGCCTGTTGATCGACGATGCCGCCACCGCACAGGACATGGCCTGGTTCGAACAACTTGCACAACGGGTGTGCGACGGTCTCAACGCATGCGGCTTTCCCTACTGCAACGGCAAAGTGATGGCCACCACTGACGAATGGCGACAACCCCTGCGGGGCTGGAAAGCCACCGTAGACAGCTGGACCCGCACCCCGACACCAGATGCCGTGATGCGGGTCTCCATCTTTTTTGATTTGCGTGCCGTGTATGGCGATCAGGCCCTGTGCCAACAACTGCAGCAGCATATGTTGGCACGCACCCAGAAAGACACCATCTTCCTGGCCGCACTGGCGGCCAACGTATTGGAACAGACACCGCCCTTGGGCATCTTTCGTCGCTTTGTGGTGGAACGCAACGGCGAGCATCGGGATGAGTTCGACATCAAAAAGCGCGGCATCATGCCCATCGTGGACCTGGTGCGGATTCACTCCCTGGCCCATGGCGTGGAAGCGGTCAACACCCGCGAGCGCATACAGCAACTCAAACAGAAAAAAGTCTTCACCATTGCCGACGGCCGCAACCTACTGGATGCGTTCGACACCATTCAACAGCTGCGGGTGGAAAACCAAAGCCGCCAGATCGCTGCCGGTCACGCAGCCAGTAATTATATGAATCCGAAAGATCTGCCGGAACTGGAACGCAAACACTTGAAAGACGCCTTCACTGTGGTGCACGATTCACAGGAAGCCTTACGCAATCGTTATCGTCAGGGATTATGATGTCATCGGCTCTGGGACTGAATCTGCAAAGGATGTGGTGGCGCCACAAAGCGACCCACCCCATCCTGCAAGCTTTGCTGTCTGAACCATTGCACACGCAAAACTTCAAAGACACCCGTTATGTCGTCATCGATCTGGAAACCACCGCACTGGACCCCAATCAGGGGGAAATTGCCAGTGTCGCCTGGGTTGTGATTGAACAAGCCACCATCTGCCTGAATCAAGCGGCGCACTTTCATGTCAAACTGCAGAGAGAAGTTGGACAAAGTGCGGTGTTCCATCAGCTTACGGATAGTGATTTGGAGCAAGGCGTGAATCTTAGCGTCGCCATGGAGGCGCTGCTGAATGTGGTTTCTAACAGTGTGCTTGTATTTCATAACGCGCATCTGGATATGGGCTTTTTGAATAAAGCCATGCGCAGCTTGTGGAATGCACCGTTGTTAATGCCGGTGGTGGATACCCTGCAGATTGAACACAAACGCCTGCTGCAACGCACCGAAGCCATCCAGGTCGGTGACCTGCGCCTGTTCCAGTGCCGACAACGTTATGGTTTACCCGATGTGGCGTTGCATGATGCACTGGGGGATGCCCTGGCCACCGCTGAATTATGGCTGGCGATGAATTAGAGGGGTGCCAACGACAAAGGACATCCGAAACCGACTTTACTCGTTGCTCATTCATTCTCTGCAAGTTTCCTGAGTGATTGCCAGCCTGCCTCATTCTAATACAACCCCACAATGGGGACAGCGCACTAGATTTGATCTCCTGAGATCCGACACATGAATCCCACCCATTTCTAAGGCCCTGTTACATGACGGGCATTTCCAAAATATTTTTTTAAGCACATATATCAACAACAACACAAACAGGATTATCATCAATTCCTGGCCGCCAAAATCAAGCTCTTTCTGGTTTAAAGCAGCCATACAACCAAAGCCAGCAACGACGGCTATTGTTGAGAACAAACTGAAGAGCCTTCTTCTCACACGAAATTTCTTAGACAAATCATCAACGAAAAGCACTTACTTTCCCAAAATTTTTTGCTGCCTTTTTTCTGATTTTGTAGAAACAAAACCAAGTTCCTAACAGATGCGGTCTTTCCCACCAAAAGTAGACACAGTTTTGAGCGCACACTTTTAATAAAACAATTAATCAACTCGTTACATCGACAACCAGACTAACAAATATAACAGCTATGAATATCACAGCAAAACATAGCGGCAAAAAATATATAGCTAATAACGTTCTATGAAATCCTTCAACAAACTGAGTACCTAAAACATGCTTCCAAAACACTGCAATGGCTAAAGATGCAAGATTGATAGCAGCAACCATACACGCACCGAATAGAACCGAAATCATTCCATTCTTTAGAGCAGAGAAATCAGAGTGTTGACTAATTAATGAACTAAATACCACAATGCTAATAATTGCCGTCACCAATAATGTTCTATACAGAGGATATTTTAGCTCTGATTTATAGCCACTCCTATCAACACTGGATCTTGGCGTTCTGAATATTTCCTTTGTTCCGATATCCATTTAGAGTCTAATTATTAGCAACCTATTTTAAATTCCGGGATTAGAAATCAAGAACCAACGACGCATAGCGCACAGTTGTTATGCATTTGCTACACATTAAAGTTGATACCAAGAGATTTCTCGATCATATCTTCCACAAGCAGTACCCCTAGTTTATTTCTTAATGGTGAACACTAAGTGCTAACGCCCGGGTCATGTGAGACATGTAGTGGAACCATTTTTATGGTAAGAACAGCAAAGCGATACCATAAAAATGATGAAACGAAATGGCTTTCATGACCCGATTGTTAGCTGCATTCTTTCTTAAGCTGATCAAGTATACGTCTCGCCTCTTTAACAAGGGGTGTACGCTTTTCGACGCTTGATGTTACGGCCAGCTCTTCGTATATCTCAATGTGCCTTTTTCTGTATCTACGAAATTCCATAGAATCGTAATTACTGCGCATCCAATCAACTTCGTCATTCGTAATTGACTCAATTATCCTAGCTGGTATTTCTTCAATATATTCTCGATCCTCAAAGCTTGATGGGAGCTTTACACTCAGTGATTGAACATCCGAACCTGTCAGTTTAGGGATCAGATAGAGGTTTGATAGCATTAGATCCGCTAGCGCATGTCTCGCTTTACTTTCCTTTCCCATTCTGTGGAGAAGGACAGACTTGCATAGTTTTTGAATTGGCTCACCCATATCATCTGGGAAATTCTTTTCATACCACGCTATATAGGATCTAGCCTCTTTCAGGTCTCCCAGAACGAGCAGCAACCAGTACACCACATATCTAATCCCGCTACCATCATCTATAAAACCGATAGCTCTCTTTTCCCTTTTCATGGCCTCTCTATAAGACGCTATCCTTGACCTTAGTCCTCTTTCTGTTTTTGGAAATCTGTACATTTCTTATTTCCAGCTAACAAATTAATAAACCGAAGCTGAGACCTCACCCGATAATGCGCACACCTCCAGCTACCTAAGTGGAGGTGTCAGATGGCACGAAGAAAGCAATACAATCGATACGACGATGA
>PAPM01000015.1 GCA_002708905.1 Pseudomonadales bacterium
CCGGTGTTCGGCAATCTCACGGCGAACAAGAAATTGAACCGCTTCAGCTTGCGGGGCAAGAAAAAAGTGCAAGGGCAATGGCAGTTATTTTGTATGATTCACAATATAGAGAAAATCATGCGCTATGGCACTGTAAACTGAAGGTATTTATCCACAATTGGGCCTGTCTGAATCGGCGCAACTTAGGATTATGTTAAACGCTTTGGTTGGGTTATGATCAGGGCATTAGCCGTTAAATCAGCTTGTGGATAAGTGGTGTTTCATTACTTGTTTTTTCTGCAGCCTCGTTGAGGCTGTAGCAAAACCAAGGCAATAGTTTGACGATCAATCTTGTTCGTCAAAATGGAGTTGCTACGAAAATATTCTTGTACTTTCGACTTAAAATATTCGAATTATTCACGTACGAACGCGTAGTAAAGCAGAAATTGTTAGAGGTCGGAGTTTTCTACAGCTTCGTTATGTAAATTTGTATTAGGATCTAAGTATGAAAAAATGGACTTTCGCTATATTTGTAGCTGCAATAGTTGGACTATCAATATTTTCTATTCAGTTAGGAAAACAAGTCTCTGTAACAGAGGGTGTCAAATTAGAAGAGATTGATAAAATTCACACGGGCTTAATAGGTAATACACGCTATCGCATTTCTGGTAAAGGGAAACTTGTCGTATTAATTCACGCATTTAATGGTTATTTAGAGTCGTGGAGTCCAAATATAGATGATCTAGTCAATGCAGGATACAAAGTTGTAACTTACGATCTTTGGGGGCGAGGCCTATCGGATAGGCCGTTGATAAATTACCAATTGTCAGACTTTAGGAATCAGCTACAAGAAATAATAGAATTATCTGGCGGTAGTACTGTGTATTTGGTTGGGGCCTCATTTGGTAGCGTTATTGCTGCAGACTATGCGCTCCATTATCCTGATCAGGTCGAGAAAGTGGTATTCATCGGTCCTGCAGGTTGGCCCGTAGATAATCGAAATGAAGCTGATTTCCTGGGAATACCCCTGCTTCCTGATGTGCTATTCAGCATGTTTGGAAAGCAAATAGTAGAACCAATTGTTGAGGCATATTTACTCGATCCAATAGCGTACAAATGGGCTATTGAGCGTTGGTCTGAATATGCATCTCTTCCTGCTTTTGGAAGGGTCGTGCTGTCAACAATGCGCAACTCTCCTGTTCGAGATTATACGGAAGGTTGGTCAAAGTTTGGAAAGCTCAACAAACCAAACATATTTATCTGGGGTAAGCAAGATGTTAGCTTTCCATTCGAAAATTCAATTAAGGCGAAGCTGCTTGTTCCGAATACGAGTGTAGTCGAAGTTGACGGCGCGGCTCACTGGGTAAACATTGAGAGCCCAGATATTGTAAACAGCACGATTATTGATTTTTTCGGTTCGTAGTGTGCGAATAACAGTCCAATGCACGTGGAGCCGTGTATATTGCACAATTATTTGTGGTTTGCTTCGCAAACGTTACCACAAGTTACCTCCACTCCGTTTTTCCGCTGTGCAAGGCATTGAGACTGTAGAAAAACTAAGGCAATAATTTTAGGATCAATCTTGTTCGTCAAAATGGTGTTGCTACGTAAATATTCTTGTACTTTCGGCTTAGAAAATTCGAATTATTCACGTAGGAGCGCGTAGTAAAGCAGAAATTGTTAGAGGTCGGAGTTTTCTACAGCTTCGTTAAACCAAATTAGAACTTGGCTTCGACGTCAGAATTTGTGTGGAGAATTCCGATAATGTTTATTAAGCCGAAAGATTCAGAAGTGTAGAAAATCATGACAAGCGCCTGTCCTTGATTTTCGATGACCATCGCAGATCCAGAGCTCGCATACAGCTAGCGCTAATGGTTAGTAACGATCTGGTTGATGAGCAGGATTTAAAGGGGTTGTCTGATGACTTTCAGGAATTATTGGAGAAGCATGGGTGATCTTGTAAGGCCAGTAGATCAGTGTAGGCAAGACGATTGTATAGCTTTGCCAGTTAAGAAGCGCAACGTGCATCAATCCTCCTCCATTAAAAACGCTTCAATTTCATCACTGCGTTGCGCCGCATCCCGGTAACCCAGCTGGACCAACTCGCGGGTAAATTCGGAATCGAACAACAGGAAGCTGGTAAGATCGGCGCTCTGGGCGTCCGGGGTGCCGAGTCCTTCCATCACATAGCGGATACTTTTCGGCATGCGATGTTCCAGGGTTTTGGCGATGATGGCGATGTCCGCGGACGGGGAGATCACCAGGGGGGAGACGATGCGCATGGGTTCATGGTCCGGATCGCTGTCTTCCACCAGATCCACCAGGGATGCCAGTTTTTCGTGTTCGGTAACGAAGGAATTCATCCGTTTCAGGTGATCCAGGTCCGCGTCCAGATGATCCAGAAAAATCGCATTCATCAGTGTTCCCAGAATCTGGGACAGGGGCGGGCGTTTCAGCTTGGCGGCAAAGTCTTCATCCTGGGACCATTCCGAGCGCAGCAGGCTGTTGGCGGACTCCTGGCAGCGCACACCCACCGCCAGCAGGCGTCTCGCCCCCAGGCGAATGGCCGGGCTCAGTGGGGTTACCAGGCGCATGGCACCATCGCCAAAGTAAGCGGTGGAGGCGCCGGCCGGTAATTCCACCGGAGGAAATACAATGGGAATGGCCGCAGAAGCCAGGACGTGGGGCAGACCGATTTCGGCGGATAACGCCACCCGTCGGCTTTTGTTCCAAAGCGGGTGCCCGGGCTTGCCTTCGATAAAGGTAAACGCACGGCCGGTGTGATAGCCGGTGGCGGTGATGCCCAGCGCATACAGACTGCCTGCTTTGACGGCACGGCGGATGCCATCCAGCTTCAGATTGCTGCCCAGGAAGTGATACAGGGGTGAGGAGTCCACCAGTGATTGCACCCTGCCTGCGCCGAACACACCTCCCAGGCCAAAATCCAGCGCCATGGTGGCTGCGTTTTTCATCATGGCGAGTGGGTCGGTACGATACACGTTGTGTGCTTCGAGACCGGACCACAGCTTCACCAACAATTTTGAGGCGGCGGTAAAATCCTGGTGCTGGCTGGCGATGGCGGCGCCGTTAATCGCACCGGCCGAGGCACCGGTAATGATAGAAAATGGTGCAGTCTTGTTGTGAAAAGCCGGGATTTCGCTGATACGTTTCATGACCCCGGCCTGATAGGCGCCACGGGCACCACCGGCGGTCAGGACCAGCGCGGTTTTATTGTGGGGATGGGGTTGTTCTGACATGGAGCTACCAATATTGAATTCATCTGGTAGCTCCAATGCAGGGAGTATGCCACGGCGGTTGTCGCCGTGGATTTGGATTTATGATGCCAACAGGTTGCGCTCAATGGCATCCAGGAAACCGTACATATCCACGACTTTTTCCTGATCGGGATTGTTGGTTTTGCCCCGTAAATCCGCCGTGATATAGCCCTGCTCCACGGTGGTGATCAAGGCATCTTTCAATTGGTCGGAATAGGTTTTCAGGGCCTCGTTGTCTTCCCGCTCTGCCAGGGTTTCCAATGAATTGGCCACGGCAAACAACAGGGCGGAGGGGTTGAACAGGGCCACTTCACCGTTGGATTCCAGATACTTCAGGTACAGGTCATGGGCGGTGCCATGGGGTGCCTCATAGAGCATGGTGCCGTCCATGCTTTCGATGATGGAGGACGCTGTGGCCAGACTGCCACCCAATGCGGCGGAGATATCCGAATAGATATCGCCATCCAGGTTCAGTGAGGGATAGAGTCCGTTGCGGGGTGGGTCGGTGATCATTTTTTTCAACTGGGAAGACGGTCGCATGATCATGAACGAAGGCGGTTGCAGGTTGTAGGCCAGGATTTCCTGCCGTACTTCCTTGATTACGGTACTGAATACGTCGTCGTATTCCATGTATTCCCGTTTGAGGCCGAAGTAGATTTCCTTGCCGTTCTTGGCCGCGTCGCGGAACACCTGGCCCACCCAATCCTTGATGGCGTCGCGGTCGTTGGCCATGAAGATAATGGGGTCGCCTTTTTTTACGTCACGGGCACATTTCTCTGCGCCGTCCAGCACCACTTTGATGATGCCGTCTTCTTCCATCGGCATGTTGAAGCTGCCGTACTGGTCACCACCGCCGGCGCTCATGCGGGAGATGGACACGCTGAAGCGGCGGTCGGGAATGCCGTATTTTTTCAACTCTTCCACCAGTTTATAAAGCTTGCGGCCGGTGGTGTTTTCCGGCACACCCCAGATGGCCCGCTCCGGTGGATTCGACACAATCCGCGCCGCCTGGGCGTCGATCAGTTCGTAAAAATATTTCAGGCCCAGCTTTTCGAATTCGGCCTGGTATTCTTCTTTGAAAATGGTTTCTATGGTTTCCCGCATGACGCCGTCGTAACCGGAAATCACCGTGTCTTTCAGGCCCAGGTAAGCATCCCGTTTTTCGTCAATGGCGCGGCGGAAGAAGTTGTGGGCCCACTCCTCCACTTTCTCCGTGTCGTTGGACGCCAGCAGCCAGGGATCGCCTTTCTTGATCTTGCGGCGGTGCAGTTCTACCGGGTCGCCATTGCTGCCCACGAACAACACTTTGATGATGCCGGTGGATTTGGAAATTTCGTTATGGCTTTCCTTGTTGCCGCCGGTCTCCATGGTGTCTACCACGATATCCCGGTTGATCCAGTTGGGAGTGAGGCGTTTCAAATTGCGGAAGGGAATATCTTCCCGGGTGATGTTGCCGCCGATGCCTTTGCGGATGGCGCCGTTGGGGGATTTGGTGGCCAGCGGTTTCAGCGTTTCGCGTTTCAACTCCGGCATATTCGTCAGAAATTCATCCAGTTGCGCCTTGTTCACGGTCATGCCCGCGTTCTTGATGCCCACGCCGTGCTGTTTCAGTGCTTCGATGGAATCCTTCACCACCTCGCCGTTGGTGCGCAGGCGGTTTTCGGCGGACAAATCCACTTCCACCAGGGAGATATCCAGTTTGCTGGTAACGAACTGTTCCAGCACCCGGTCGAAGGAGACCTGGGCCATCTCATCTCCATGCAGTATGACCAGGGGGCTATTGACTTTAATTCGTTCTGACATGGGGCGTTCTCCAGGCAAGCAGTGTCTTATTCGATGCGACAATGATACATGGAAGACAGTAGAACGTTTATTCGACTTTAATACAATGCCGATGACCGCAGGCATTAATGATCGCAGCAAACCATTGATGAAACACACCAAAACTGTGCAAGTTGACCCACTCTCTGCCGTGAATGAGTCGATTTGGCGCAGTGCAGGAAACCTTCAGGTTGGCTTCCTGAAACGCTTGCGGGCTTTGCTGACCTTATCCCGGCTGATGCATCCCTCCACATGGTCGTTGACCAGGCCCATGGCCTGCATGAACGCATACACCGTGGTGGGGCCGACGAATTTCCAGCCCTGCTTTTTTAACGCTTTGGACAGCGCGATGGATTCTGGTGAAGTGGATTGGGTTTGTGGTGCGGGCAACTGGGCCGGGTCCGGTTCAAAGCGCCAGATGTAAGCAGCAATGGAGCCTTCCGCTTTAACCAGCGCTTTCGCCATTTTCGCATTATTGATGACGGCTTCAATTTTACCCCGGTGGCGAACAATGCCCTCATCCTGCAGCAGCCGTTCTACATCCCGTTCTGTGTATCGGGCGATACGGTTGAAGTCAAACTGGTGGAAGGCTTTGCGGAAATTTTCCCGTTTCGCCAGGATGGTGCGCCAGCTGAGCCCGGACTGGAAACTCTCCAGGCACAGCTTTTCAAACAGGCGTTGGTCTTCTGCCACCGGGTAGCCCCACTCTGCATCGTGATAGGCGAAAAACTCCGGGGCTGCGCTGCACCAGTGGCAGCGGGGTTTGCCGTCGGGTCCGTTAATGGTCCTGCTCACGCGGCTACTCCATCCATCAGAAATGCCAGGCGCGTGTCAGCTTTCGCAGGAGTGATTTCCAGGATTTCTGAGCGCACCACCCCTGCGGCCACAAAGGGATCATCGTTAACCCGTTGCAGCAATGATTCGAGGTCGGTGTTATGGGCCAGGATCGCCCCGCCCTGATTGGGTTGCAGGCTACCTGCCAGCATAAATACGCCGTCCTCGAAACCCTGTTTGAGCCAGGCATTGTGGCCTGCCATTAATTCGGGGGCCCGTGATTTGTGCTCGGCGAAAGTGAGTAATACGATGAACATCCTTGGTCTCCTGGTTTTTGGTGGTTGAAATTAACGATCCGTGTACTGTTGCAACCATTGGCATAGTTGTTTGACTTCCTGTCGGATGAACTTTTCATCATGAAAGGCGCTGGCGAGGGTGGCCACGCCCTGGCTGCGGGCCAGTACGTGCATGGCCAGGTCGTCTGCATCTTTTTTGCGGCCCATGGCCTGGAATTGGTTGCGTAACCAGACTCTGAACAAGGTGAAAACTTCACTGGCGTGTTCCAGGGCCTGGTGATTCAGTTTGGCCAGTTCGCTGGTGAGGGTGCCCACCGGACAGCCGTACAGTAGAATTTTTGCCTGATTGGTAATCAGTATGTGGATAAAGCAGCGGATGCGATCCTGTGGTTTCGCTCCCTGTTGTTCCCACTGTTCCAACATGGCCTGGGTGTTGGCCAGGCGCAGCTCAATGACGGCATCGAGGATGTCATCCTTGGTTTTGAAATGATAATAGAAATTACCCCGGGAAATATTCACGGCAGCTGCGATGTCGGCAAAGGATGTGTTCTCGAAACCCTGTTCGTAGAACAGTTGGTCGGCGGCGGCCACAATCTGTTGCCGGGTGCTTTTGGGGGGAATGACGTCTGTTTGCATGGTTGGCGCTTCTAGGTCAGGTGTCCTAATTTGAAACGCCATCGTAGGACAGCTGTCCTACAGTGTCAAGACTGGATGTCAAGACTGTGATGTGCTGCAAATCGCCCTGAGCTATATTGAGAGATGATGCAAGGTGAAAGCGTTGTAGATGGAACTGATGAAATCGATAAACCGTAAATTATTGATCCTGATTGGGTGTGTCGCGCTGGTGGCGGCGTGCTCCAGCACACCGACCGACACCGGCTACACCTATAAGCCGGCGCAGGTGCGGGTAGAGGAGCGAGCGCGGCTGCACCAGCATTATCGTGCCTGGGCGGGCACTCCGCACCAGATGGGTGGTTTGAGTCGGCGGGGCATTGATTGTTCCGGTTTTGTTTATGTGACCTATCGGGATGTCTACGGTATGCGATTGCCCCGCTCCACTGACCAGTTGTGGGATATTGGCGAGGAGGTGGCGTTACGCGATGTGCAGACCGGAGATTTGCTGATGTTCAAAACCGGTTTCAAACAGCGGCATGTGGGCATCTATGTGGGTGACGGCGAGTTTATCCATGCGTCCAGCTCCAGCGGCGTGATGTCTTCCAATGTGCATTCGCCCTATTGGTCGGACGCCTATCGGGGCGCCCGCCGCGTCGCCCAGCCGTAATAAACAGGTTATTCACTCAATCACTGCTGCAGGTAACGCAATTGCGGCCTTGACCTTTTGAATCGTACAGCGCGGCGTCCGCATGCTTCATCAGGGATTCTGCCGTGTGATCGTTGGGCCAGACGGCCGTATGGCAACCGATGCTGACACTCATGGTCTTACTGATGTCTTGATAAACAAAGGGTGCGCCATAAACGGCCTGGCGCAGGTTCTCTGCCATGTTGCAGGCGGCTGACCCGTCCATGCCGGGGAGGATGGCGGCAAATTCTTCGCCGCCGATGCGGGCCACGGTATCCTGAGAGCGCAGCAGGCTGTTCTGAATCAGGTTGGCGATGTGTTTGAGGCAGCGGTCCCCCACCATGTGGCCGAATTCATCATTGATGGATTTGAAATGGTCCACATCGATGATCAACAGGGAGATCGGGTATTCCAGACGGGATGCACGGCTGCATTCCTGCTTCAACGTGGTCTCGAAATAGCGCCGGTTGCGCAGTCCGGTAAGCGCATCGTTGTTGCTCAATTCCGTTAGCTGACGGGCCTGGTCCTGCAGTTTCAGATTACTGAGAGCGGCCCGCTCGTATTCCCGCCGCGGTAGCCGGGTGAGATGGTACATGGCAATACAGTAGATCAGTAACACCAGCCCCAGGCCGTTGGGCTGATCGGACAGGCCCAGCAGCAGGGTCAGGATTGATGGCCCGTAGAGTGCCACCAGAAACAGTCCCACCGTTTCCTTGCGGATGGAAAGATTGATCAGGGCGCCTGAGCTGAGGGCCAGGGTCGCCGTGATAATCAGGGAGTAGTGCTCCTGAAAAGGGGTGTTCAGGAGGGACGAGAGCAATACGCTGGACCAGGTCAGGGCACTGAGTGCCACTCCGGCATCCACGTAGAGAAACTGCCGTATTTGCCTGAACTCGGAATAGCCCACGCTTTTGTCAAGCATGCGAAAACGCAGGAGAGTGACGCCGGTTTCCACCATGAACACCAGCAGCACCAGCACAAACTTGGTCAGAGTGGCATGCTTCACCAGCATACTGACGCCAATGAACGCCCAGACCGCAGGATAAAACAGCACGCCGGAGCGTATTCTGGCGGTGAGGTCGTGCAGACGCTGCTGTTCGAGAGGCAGGTGCTCCGAATTGAGCGCCGGTTGGGCCATGGACTGCCAGCCGTTGAAGATATCTTTAAAGCGGCCCATAGCCTCCTCTTCTGTGCATGTCTTATTGTCCAACAGATATCATATTTTGATTGAATAGTATCCCAGGTTTAACCATTTCGGCCTGAATCCTGCCTGAATATCGCGCCACTCATCGAAAAAACTGATCAAAAATTGATAACCCATTGGTTCTAAACAAGGTCGGTTATCAGGCCGGATTTTTATGAGAATTGATTATTATGTGAACTGGTTCACACTGCTATGGTTAAAAAAACATCAGCCAATGAGCAGGGAGCAGTGCCATGGTGGTTCGAGCAGGAGAGCAGGAACGAACTTGGTTTCGAGGTGACCGGATTTTTTGGTCAGGAAACGGTTGGTATTTTCTTACCCGCGAACAAACCCAGGAAGGCCCTTTCGATAGCCGCACCGAAGCGGAGCAGGAACTCAACTACTATATTCGCCGTGTCGTGGAGTGGGGCCTGTTGCAGGAGGCCTGATCCCGCCATTGCCCTTGGCCTGAAGATTGGCGCAAAATGGGTGGATGGCAAAGCACAGCATTTCACTCATTGGCATTTCATTCATCGTATTGTTGGCCATGACGTTCCCGGTCGTGGCCGATGACCTGTGTGCGGACTACGATCTGTTCCTCGAACAGGGTTGGGAACATCAGCCGGTACAGGATGCCATGGACGCTTATATGCGCGATCACCGGATGCGGGCCAACTGGTTGAACCAACCGTCACCCCCGGACCAGATTGGTCGCGATTATTACGAATGGTTGTGGCATAACGACTTCGGTGCGCGAATGAAAGCAGAGGTGGTGCGGTCATTTTGTGGGGTGGGAACGCCTACCGAACCGGGTCAATAGACGAAAGTATGATGACCTGTTGGTGGACTGCTGATAGCGTGAAAATCAGACAAAATGTAATGTGATTTTTACGACCGCCAGATGAAACCGCCAAAACAGAATTCCTATGTTTCGTTAATCGGAACCATTCTCATCATGTGGTTAATGGTGGGCTATGTGTACCTGCTTACCCCTTTGGAAACGCTTCCTTCCCCGAGTGCACCGCCGTTCCCGGAGGCAGCCAAAGTAACCGTTAAGGAAAGTCTGCATAACAGGGCGCAGGCGGGTGATGCCTGTCTGTTACTGGAGACCGTAAAATCCCATTATCAATTGCAGGAACCGGTCGTGGTGGTGGCACATCTCAGCGGATTGCCCCGGCATCGGGTGGATACCACCTTGGCCAGTCTGTTGATCGAAGGTGATATCCAGGTCCTGGGCCCTATCAGCTTTTACCGGCAGCCGGAGACCGGAGAGTACATTGCCCGCATTACCCGCAATCCGGCCAGTGGTATGCCGCTTGGTATTGGTAGCTATAAAGTGGTGGTTCGGGTGGGGCCGGATCTGGTGGCGGCCGTGCCGTTTGAAGTGTCCGCACAGGCAGGGAAACTGGCCTGGCGAAGCAGGCCAGTAAAGCAGGCACTTATGGGTAGTATTGGAAGCCAATACTGATCATATTGGATTCTATATCCAGTTCGTACTCTTTGTTTTCTGCGTCAGGGAACACAGTGTAATCCAGCGTGAGGGCGAAGTTTTCGCTAACGGAAACACTTGCACCGACGCCATAGGTCAAACCGTTTTTGCTGTAGGTGTCATTATCACTGTCCTCGAAGGAAATACGGGCAAGACCTGCTTTCGCATACACGGCCGCAGTATCGCCGATGGGCAGCAAACCTTTAATATCCAATCCAATTATTGTGTCCACTTCAGCGTCAATGTCGGTGTCCTCTACAGTGTCTTTGGCGAGACCCATACCAATATAACCTTCAATGGCCAGATTCTTGTTGAGTTCGCCGCCACCTTTCACACGCAGAGCACTAGGCTGGGTATCAAAACTACCGGAGAAGTAGTCGGCAGTAATCTCTGCATCGACTCTACCGATATCAGCACCAATATATCCGGAGTCTGCCCATACAGTGCTGGCTGCAGCTGTTGTGAGTGCCAAGGTGGTGATCAGTTTTTTCATGGTGTCTCCTTTGTTTTATTTTTTAGTTTCTTCTCAGTACCACATTACGTTCTTAAACGCGGCGTTTGAAAGTACACGGTATTTGCAGTGGTTACACCGGTGCTCTGTGTATAACGCAACAATATCGTAAAGGAAGTGTTCCAAGTGTAATGATGTTAATTTGTTTTACGTTGCTGTGTGGTTAACAGTCAACGTTGAATAAATAACCGATGTCTTAATTTTGTGCAACCTACCTGCGAACATATTTCTCAAAGGAGACGTCATCCAATTGCTCCGGTTGCAGGTATTGTTCAGCGTATTGCCTGTACACGCCACTGCTCAGGAACAGCTCGAACACATCCCGGTCGATGTCGCCGCTCTCTACCATTCGATACAAAATAGCGATGGATTCGCTGACGGATTTCGGCGTTTTGTAGGGGCGGTCTGCCGCCGTGAGGGCTTCGAATATATCCGCTACGGCCATGATGCGCTCTGGAATGGAAAGTTGTTGCGCGTTGAGTTTGCGGGGATAGCCGGTGCCTTTTAAGGTTTCGTGGTGAGTGGAGGCGAAGCGCGGTACATTGGACAATTCGGGCGGGAACGGCAGGGCATCCAGCATGCGAATGGTGCCGATCATATGCTCCTGGATTTTGAAGCGGTCTTCTCTGGTAAGGGTGCCGCGGGCCACCGCCAGATTATAGCGTTCCCCCAGGTTATAGAGATGTTCCGGTATATCCATATCAATGTGAAGATGTTCAGCGTAATGCTTGGGCTTGGTGTATTCGATGATGTGTTGGGGTTTGTCTGCCAGTAATGGCTCAGTAACCGGCAACGACTCCTCTGCATCACCGCGGCGCAATTGTTCTGGCGGCGACAGGCCCAGGCGGTCGTCGAAATGCCGTTGCCAGGTGGTCATGGCGATGCTATCCAGGCGGCGCAGTTGATCGTCGCTGACAAACTCACCTCCCTGGTTCAGTTGTGCGATGAAAGCGAAGTCTTCCTGCAGTTGCTGCCGCTTCTTGATCAGCACATTGCGCAACTGGGGTTCCATCTCAGGTTGATTCATTACGGCCTGTAAAAACTGAATTTCGGCATCCCGCCACAGTACTTCAAAACGGGTGCGGATTTCGTGAATTCGATTGTAAATGGTTTCCAGTTTGGTGCCTTTATCCACCACATGTTCCGGTGTGGTGATCTTGCCGCAGTCATGCAGCCAGGCGCCGATGCGAAATTCCCGGTATTCGTCTTCATTGCGAAAACAGAAATCATCAAACGGCGCCTTGTCGCTGGCTTCCGCCGCCTTGGCCAGCATCAATGCCAGCTCCGGCACGCGGGCGCAGTGACCGGCGGTATAAGGTGACTTTTCATCAATGGCCTGGGCGATGAGTTGAATCAGGGACTCCATCAAGGCTTTTTGCGCTTCTTCATGTTGTTTGATGGTGGCGGCCATATCGACGATGGAGCGGGACAACTCAAAAATTTCTATGATGGAACTGTCGTGAAACTCCACGTCGTCGTAGCGGCGATTTTTGATGTGGTTGTTTTCGATGGCCAGGCGCTTGATGGGACGCACGATGGGCGCGGCAAACAACCAGATAAAGGGTAAGAGAATAATCAGGCACAGAGTGGTGATGGCTACAGAAATCTTGACCCGGTTCAGGCTTGGTGCCAGTAATTCGCCGGCGCTGATCACCACGGCGAACAGATCGCTGTTGTCGGCGTCCGGATTGATGGCGGCCTTGTACACAAAGTAGGGTTGTCCGTTAATAGCGATTTCATGGAGATGATTGAGAATGTCGGTGCTTGGCGATATCAGTTGTGGGTAGGGCACCGTCGTTTTGGGTTGCCGGTCATTTTCTTTCCCCGGCGTGACAAACCATTTCTGCCGCAATTGCTCCACTTGAAAATCTTCCAGCTGAGACAGGGCTTTATTAAGGATGGTCACCAGTAGTGGGTGTTTTGAATTCACCAGAAAATGCAACTGATTGGGAATGCGGTCCACTTTTGGATCCAGCTTTTCGTGGAACTGGAGCTCATCCAGATAATAGTGATCGGCGGTATAGTGCAACACCGGAGCGGAGTCCAAGGTGGCAAAGGCCTTGCCGTCCAGTACCGCGTTCAGGGCCGCAATGGGCGTCTCCACCACCAGGATGTTGATGTCGGGATATTCTTTCTCTACCACATCGATCACTGACCAGCTGGCGGGCAGGGCCAGGGTTTTATTGTTTAACTGTGAAATCGCGGTGATGGCTGTCTGACCCGGACGTGTGACCACGGCATAAGGCAGACTGAGAAAACTGTTGCTGAGCTTGCCTAATGTCGTGTTGGTGGCATTGGGGAAAATGGGTTGCAGTATATCCAGCTCATCGGACTGGAACAGGTTCATCAGCTCCGGCCAGCTGTAGCCATTGACGAATTCCAGCTGCAGTCCGGTCATATTGGCAATGATGCGCAGCAAATCCACGGAGTAGCCCAGCGGCTGCGCGGATACGGCGTAGTCGATGGGCGGCCAGTCCAATTCGTTTGAGACACGCAGTTTGCCCACTGATTGAATGAACCGGGTTTCTTCCTCGGTCAACTGGATGGGGGCTGCATAGGGCAGGCTTTCAATGCCGGGTTGGGTGAGGTTGGATGAGATCAGTTCGCCGCTGGGTTTAAAGAGATAGATCTCTGAGCCGTTGTTGGTGGTCTGTGCCTTGAGGAAGCTGGCCAGGGATGCCAGTGTGATATCCACCGCCAGGACGGCGTCGCTACCGGGCAGACGCATGGAATAGGATTGACCCGGTGCCTGCAAATGTTGGAACAAATAGGGGTCGGTTTTGAACACGGTATCGTCACGGGCATTGGTGTACCACGGCCGGATGCGGGGGTCGTAATCGCTGGGCTCGCTGTGGGTCACCCGCAAGGTCAAGTCGGCAGTATAGTATTCAAATATCCGGCGGCGCTCATCAGCTTCTCCTGACATGCGGATCACCATCCAGCGGTCGGTTGGGATGGCCTTCAACTGGCGGCGGGCGGTGTTGCTGCTGCTCAGATTCACCACTTCATAGAAGTCACCGTTACCCAGGCCAAGGTAAATGGCATAGAACAGGCGATTGTTTTCCATGATGTCCGCGAACAGACTCAGGCTGTCCGGATTGATCCGGCCATCCTTAAGAATCTGTGGGTGTTTGGCTAGGATACGGGTCAGGTGAAATGCGTTACTGTCGATGGAATTAAGGTAACTGCGGGTGCTTTCGGCATTGCTCTGGTATTTGCTGAGTGCAGTCTCGATGGCCATGGTGCGGCTGAAATAGTACTGCAAACCAATGGCAATGAGGGCGGTGAGGGTCGTGGCAAGCGCAAACACACCCACCACCGTCAGCCGAATGGAGAAGCGCAGACCCGTGCGTTGAAACTGGATAGTCAATGGTTGTCCCCCGAGAGGCGTGGCACTGTGCCCCGTAAAACACCTATTTCCGTTAGTCTAGCAACTATATCAGTGTTGATCCGGAATAATCGAATATCCGCGGTAAAAGCTGGTCATTTGGCATTGGGGCCTGCTCCGCTCCGGATAAATCTGCTATGTTAGTGCCTGCTTATTCAGGGCTAGGTTTGTTGGTCAATAGAGGGATCGTATTTGTGTCTGATTTAATTTTGCATCATTACGCACTGTCACCGTTCTCAGAGAAAGTTCGGGCCATGCTGGGATACACCAATTTAACCTGGCAATCCGCCATTACCCGTGAGATGCCTCCGCGCCCGGTGTTGGCGAGCCTGGCGGGGGGGTATCGTAAAATTCCGGTGGCCCAGAGTGGTGCCGATATTTTTTGCGATACCGCCACAATTTCCACAGAAATCGCCATACGTGCAGGGAAACCGGAACTGGCGCGGCAGAATTGCAGTGAAGAAGTGAATCAGTTTATCGCCTATGTGGAGCTGGAAGTGTTCTTTGCCTCCGTGTTGTCGTCGGCCTCCTGGGCGTTGAACAAAAAGGTGCTGCAAACCCTTTCCATCATTGATTTGTTCAAGTTCTTTGCTGACCGCATTCGCATGGGCCGTACGGCTTCCATTCCGATGGTCAAGCCGGGGGATGCGCCGGGGATTCTCAAGCAGCACCTCAAGGATATGGAGTTTCGCTTACAGCACGATTTTTTGTTTGGTGATGAACCCAACGTGGCCGACTTTGCGGCCTATCACAGCCTGTGGATGGTGCGTGATGCCGGAGAGAAAAAGTTCGTGCGCCCCTATCCTAAAGTGAACGCCTGGATGGATCGTATCAAGGCCTTTGGTGAAGGTCAGCGTACAGAGATTACGCCCGAACAGGCGTTGTCCATCGCAAAAAACAGCGAGCCCCGGGAAATTACCGAAGAGGAAAAGCAGGATGAACTGATCGGTGCCCGGGTCAGCATCAGTCCGGCGGATTATGCCCAGGACGAAACCCTGGGTGAGTTGGTGGGCAGCTCCGCCAATCGCTGGATTATTGCCCGGGATGATCCCAAAGTGGGCCGTGTTCATGTGCATTTCCCAAAACAGGGCTTCAGCATTGTCGGCCAATAAACCGATGTAAAAAAGGGCCCCTGTGTGGGGCCCGTAAGTCAGCAGGTTGATCGTTCGCTACTTAAAGAGTTTGCCCAATTTCAGGAAGCGGGTTTCTCCGGACGCGTCGTCAACACCATCGTTATCGGTTACCACGTAGACTTCCCCATCCTTGGCAATGGCCGTGCCTTCCACTTTGTCCGGAGTCCAACCGTGCGTGGCATTCAACTCCGGCAGTAAGTCCTGCACCAGGGTTTTGCTCAGCACGGGGAAGCTCTCGCCTTCGGCAGCCGCTGTTAAACCGTTGACCGAGAACTGATACAGACGCTTGATGGCGGCATCATCGCCCTGCTGGTTATCCCGTTCAATAACCACAAAGGTATTGTCATCCACGGTGCTGATCTCGCTCAGCCCTATCCAGCCTTTGGTTGCCGTTTCCAGCGGATAATAGAAGAAGCCCCAGCTGCCGGTGGCGGGTGTGTACACGCCGATGCGCACCAGGCCGGAGGGATCATCCACCCACTCGCGCTGGAATGCGATGTACACTTTTTCGCTGTCGCCGCTGCCGGTGACCGCAACACCTTCAAAGCCGTTGTTCTTCTGCTTGGCCAGCACGGCTGCGGGCAGGTTGATTTCTTCCAGCACTGTGCCGTCGGCTCCGGCTTTGATCAGCAGATTAGGTACGCTGCCCTTACCTTCGGATACCAGCCAGAAGCTGCCGTCGGTGCGCTGTGCAATCCCTTCCAGATCGTAGTCCACTGTATTGCCGTCTTTGGACAGAACAATGGCTTCGTTAATCATGGCTGGTCCTTGTTTGGCAACCTCTGCCTTGAAAATGCGGGACTGGGCGTAGTAACTGTCCGGTACGGCATACAGGGTTGATGCGTCGTCCTTGTCGCCCACCATTCCGCTCAAGGCACCCCAGGGGATCAGCTGTTTGGGATCGGATTGAATTTGTGGATAGTCCGCTGATTTAAAACCATATTGATAAATGGAAACGGTGGAACGGAAACCATCGTCCGCAGAGTCCTCTTCGCTGGACACCACCAGTAGATTGCGGGACGGGATAGCCAGAATGCCTTCCGGGCCAATGGTGGAAGGCAGCAGCTGAAGCAGTTCAGGCTTCCGGAAAGGATTAGCTTTATAGACTGCAACGATATTAGCCCGCTCACTGCCCACAAACAGCAGGTTCTGCCTGCCGAATTGGCTGCTCAACACGGACTCTGGTTCCACTCCTTTGTTTTCAGAACGGCTTTCAGGGTAATGACCCGCACGGATGATGGCGTGTTCCAGGCTGGCACCGGACTCGTATTGCACCTTGCCGAAAGGATTGAAGATGGTGAAACCTCGACTGCCGCCGCCAACACCGTTTTCGTCCTCATAATCCCCTTCGTTGGCGGTGACAATGGACCAGTTGTTGAGCCAGGTAAGCGCATCCGGTTCGCGGCGGCGGTCGAGGATGGTGTCCACTGGATTGATGACGTCATCTTCGATGGTGTCTACGTTGAACAGATCCACTGTGCCGGCACTGAAGTCATTGATGACCTTGGCGCGACGCAGGTCCACCAAGATGATGTGATTGTTTTCCTGCAGGGTCACTGCCGCGATGTTGAAACGGTTAATGGCCACATATTCCGGCTCGGGGTCTGTGGGTGCGATATCGGCGTACCCGGTCAGGTCTACGGTGCGCACCTGCCACTTGCTCACGGGCCCTCGCATGGTGATCACCTGCAGATTCCCTGCCGGCAATTGCGGAATAATGCCGCCTTCGTAATCTTCATCGCGCTCGTTCTCAATCGCCACAGCGGCGTAGCGACCATCCGGGCTCACAGCGATGGCGTCCGGTTGTCCGCCCATGTCAAAATTGGCTACCCATTGGGGCTGCAGGGGATTTTTTATGGAGTACACCGACAGCTTGCCGACGGGGTCGGTGAAACTGTTGGAATTGTTCACTGCCACCAACAGATAATCACCTTTAACTGCAACTGAAGTCGGTTCCCCGTCCAGCGGGATAAAGCCGGCCGCTTCAGGCGCGCTCACATTCTTGATATCAATCAGGCCCACCCGTTCCATGGGGCTGTCACTGTAATACACCACGTTACCGTCCTGGCTGGCGGCGCTGATTTCAGCGGCGGTTTCGTCCTCCAGCGCGTCCCCGTTGGCCAGATTCAGGTTTTGATAGACAGGGAAGGTGGCCACGCGGTTGAAATAGCGATCGGAATGACGTTTTGAAAATGCGTGTTTATCAGAGTGGTGTGCCTGAATATGGCCGGACCCGGCCAGGACGCTGCCGGAGGCAATGGCAATAGAGAGCGCCAATGCGCTCTTGATTATTGGATGTTTCATGTTGAATCCCCTATTGGTCGACATAATCGGTCGTTTAGTGACCGACAATACTACATGGGGGAATGTGACAGGCTCATGAATCGGCTGCGGAAGGGGTTGAGCATGCAAGCTTCTCAGAGAGTAGGCGGGAAAAGTAGGCAGGGATTACCCCTATAGTGCAAAATAAGCCGCTGCCATTCATCTTTTATCTTCAGGAATTGATTATCTATGTCCAGCGGACTTTTTGCAGATACCGATGCTGGTGCCATTTACTTTTCCCGTACTGACGCGGAGCAGGTGTTGGGTGCCTGGTCACCTCATCCGTTTGTGTTGGAACAGCGGGAGTGGCCCACAGTAGAACACTATTTTCAGGCGATGAAATTTGAGGATGCGGCCTACCAGGAAAAAATTCGCCAGGCGGCCTCCCCCAAACAGGCGCGCAAACTGGGCCGTACCCGTTTCAAAAAAATCCGTAAGGATTGGAAAAAAGTGAAAGTAATCTTCATGACCCGGGCGCTCTATACCAAATGCAAGACCTACACAAATATTGCCGAGGCGTTGTTGGCTACCAAGGAGCAGCGTTTGGTGGAAAACAGTTCCTATGATTATTATTGGGGCTGCGGCCGGGATCGACGCGGTAACAATATGTATGGCCAGGTGCTGGTGAATGTGCGCAGCAAGTTGAAAGAAGAAAGTGGACAAGAGCGTTAGGGCGCTAGATCCCAAACAGCATGGAAGCTAATGCCGCCCCGGCCACTACGCCCATTAACAATCCCGATGCCATCGGTATGCTGGAACGTTTTTGAGACGAGGTTTGGTAAAGCTGTTCTTTAAGCAAGCTCACTTCGTCGGTTAAGGATTTTACCTGCCGGGCCATGTTCAGGTTGTCCTGCATGATGTTGTTGAACCAGGTAGACGGTGTGGCCGTTTCCACTTTGTTGGTGTTCACATGGGTGGACAGCTGCCCTACCCGTTCCGCGCTGAATTGCAAGCCACCTTTCGGCGAGCGACCCACGGTGAAACCCAGCTTTTTTAATGTGTGAACGGCAATGCTTTCGCTGTTGGGATAATTCAGAATAGCGCTACTGGCGCGCCCACTCACCACGCCGAAATCACTGTACTGTTGTTGTGCCCACTGGATCAACTCGGATGCAGCCAGTGAGCCCAGGCCGCCGCCCCGCAACAGGCTGGGCAGAGCAGCATCGGCACCGGCAATGTCAAACATTACCTTGCCTTCATTCAGATCCGCAATGGCTTTGAACAGCGACTCCTCCATCGTCACCAGCCGCTTCTCTGACCCCGTGCCGGCGACAATAGGGAGCGGGACCACGCGCACCACCAACTGCAACGCATGTACGCCTTCTTTTTCAATGCGATTCAGGCTTTTGTACAGGCAGGCGTAGGTTTCCTCGCCCTCGGCACGATGCTCGTGGGGCTTCAGACAAATCAAATCCCAGCTCATGGTCTTCCCTGGTGATGGGCGTGTGTCTGTTCAGTATAGGTAAAGATGGCAAGACAGCGACCCGCCAAAACCGGTAGAGCGATTGAAGTTTAAGCAGAACCCATTTTGTAGTCGGCTTCGTTGGTGCGGTATTCCGCCTGGCCGGAACGGTTTAACTGGTTTTCCACCTGCTGGGTGGCGTAGCGGTCCACCAACTCGCGACCACCCGGCACCTTCTTCAACAAACTCAATGCACCGATGCCGGCACCAATGGGAGCAAACATTGCTGCGAAAGCCAGGATATCGGATTTGTCCTCATGCACACCCATGGTGTCGGCCGTTCTGCGTCCCACCATTCTGTTATACATCCAGCGGGTGGCTTTCTGGTCCAGGCGATGAATCACCCGGTCATACCAGTGATTACCCTTGCGTTGATAAGCCTCCATGGTGGCGGCGTTCAGGTCCTTGCCGCGTTCATCGAACTTGTGGCGCAGGGTGGCTTGACACATATTCCAGGTTTCCACGATCTGCTTCGGATCATTACTTAGGAACTGATCGTGCATGCCCAGCAGATAGGCCAGATAGCGAGCCTGTTCTACGGCACAGGCTTCCGCTGCGCTGAACTTGCCACCGTTCTTCAAGGCTTTCTTCGCCATCATAAAGTTAAAGCCCAATGCAGCACCCATCTGGTCCACCTGGGGAATGGGGGTGCCGTAAACGCTGTAATCCCATACCTTAGGGCGTTTCAGCAGGCTGGTGCGCACCATGGCGTGCATTACCCGTACTTTGACTGCTGATTGGTAAGCCTCACCACCGCGACGCAGTGCGCCCGGCAGGGTTGCCAGTTTGAAGGTGCTGGTGGTTTCGCGCATGCGTTTGGCGGCGGAATCACTGGTCAAGGCACCGGTGATCACCATGGGCAGGCCCTGGTAACCATTCACATAGGTCATCATAAAGGCCACCCGCATGATGGCCTCGCCTCCCAGGGCTGTAAACAAACGGTTGTTCTCACAGGCTTTTTCAATCTTGGTCCAGTCTACCCAGTCCGGGACGGTTTCCATGGAGCGCATCAGGTCCACCAGCTCCTTGGGCGCCTCCGGCACCTTGTCGATACCCTCTTCCGCCGCCTTGTCCAGCATGGCACGGGCATTCTTGTAACCCAGCTCAGGAATAATCGCGGCAAAGGCATCCGCCAGGGGGTCACCCATCAGAGTGAGCTGGCGAAAAAACTCCACTTTATCGGAATCTTCCAGCAGGGCCTTAATTCGTGGGTTATCTTTAATGATGCTGTTTTCGCCCAGCTCGGTGCGAAAACGCTCTGGCACTATGTCCAGATCGAGATCTCCGTACACGGATGGAGCGATGGATTTTTGCAGCGTACTGACGTCTCGTGTACTGTAAGTCACTGTTTTCTCCGCATGGAAGTGGGTTGGGAACCAGCAAGTTCACCTAGTGTAGTCAGAGCGGTGTCAAAACAGTATGACCGAATGGTCAAACGGAGCGATGTTTTTGGTCAGTATGGAAGCAGGACAGGGAAACAGACATGACATACCGCCTGGTAGGAATGACGGCATCTGTGGCCACTCAACGGGTCTTGTGGGCTTTGGATTACACCGAGGTTCCCTACACGTTCGAAGATTATATCCCCCAAATCAGCACACCATGGCTGCGCGCCCGGACCCGGAAGTGGCGTGGCCAGATCTCTGTTCCCGTGCTGTTAGGGCACGGCTGCTGCCTGCTGGACTCCTGGGACATCGCTCTGCAGATTAACCAGGATCAACCCATGGCCGGTTTGATTCCTACCCAATGCCAGCATGAGGTGGAGGCGATGAACCAACTGAGCGAGTCGATCTTCAATGCGGCCCGTATCCTGATGTTGGAACGGGCGCTTGGGGACGACGAGGCATTGCTGGGTGCGTTCCCCGAAATGTTTCCCACCTGGGCCAGGCGCCCCATGTTGCCTGTGATGCGCAAAACCTTTCGCGACCTGCAAAAGAAATATGGCCAACCTGAGGTGACCAGTGAGCAGCAGGTTGAACGGCTGGGGGATTGTATGACCCAAGTGCGTGAACAGCTTGATGGCAAGCCCTATCTATTGGATCGTGGATTCAGCTATGCCGATATGACGGTGGTCGCCGCCATGGCCATGGTGAAGCCGGTACCCCGGGGCGATGGCAACCCCATTACTGCGTACGAACGCGCCAACACCTGCGAGCAGATCGTGAGAGAGTTTCCGGATGTGTTGGATTGGCGGGATGGTATTGTTGCGCGACATCGACATCGTAGCTATTTGGGGAATGCCGCTTAAACAGGGTTGACCGAGCTGGATGACTGCGGTCAAATGGTGCCGGGGTGGCTGTATCTGGACAGATTATTTTGAGGGTCTGCCAGGTAGAGTTATTTATCTTGCTGTGATTCAAAGATCGTGAATTGTGTGAAAGTGAATGGGCCAGATAGCTAGTAAAGTTGCTTTATTGGGTGCCGTGTTGCCTGTATGCAAACCAACACACAGTTTGCGTTTTTCATCGCGATTGAAGCGTACTTTCTCTTCTATTCTTTGCAGATACCCACGTATAAAAATAGGCAGCTGGAAGCGGCTACGTCGCTCCGCTGATGCTAGCCCGGATATTTCACTAAAAGAAGGAGGCGGAACCGTTTAACCCTTATAATGTAGGTGCTTAAGCCAAAAAACAAGGACGGTCCCG
>PAPM01000016.1 GCA_002708905.1 Pseudomonadales bacterium
CACTGTCTGGGTGAATGGCGATAATGGCTATATTGCCATGCAGGTCAGTGGGTTAGAAGTGCTTCCGGGGGCCGGTCTCACGGATTCAGGGTTATGAAACCACCCAAAGCAACGCAGTCTGCGGGCTTACAAGCACAAAGTGGTCCCAACATCGATCTGGAATTGTCATCGATAAAGAACCATTTGTCCCTGGATATGGAGCGACAAATCCAGTCTCTGCACCATGAACTGCGGCAAGAACTGGAAGACTTAGTCAAGCAGCACGACAAAGCCACCCCTCAGACCAGCACCCTTGGCAGCCTGATCCACACCATTACCGACAGTAAGCTTCACAAGCTGAACCTGGAATTGCGGCAGCACATGACCGTGACCTTGGATGCCCTGCTGCAAGACATGAAGGATGAGCAAAGTGCGTTTCAGGCCAGAATACTGCAGGAAATGGAACATCGGTTGGAGCAACCTGATGCTGGCTCCCGGGTGCGCGTGAATGGCCTGGGTGCGGCATCCCAAGGCGTCAGCTCATCAACCTGGGGCAATTTGCCGGTACTGCTCATCCTGCTCACACTGTTACTGATGCTGGTTTCCTGGCCAAGCTGAACAACTAAGTATCCATTCTCATTACCAAAAGAAAAAGATGGCAGCCCCCGCTGAGCTTTGTCATAGTTTACAATCATTTATATAAATGCTGTGACGGGCAGAAACCGGATTTCCGTATATACTGGAAGGTATGCCCTTTTCCTCAATGCGTCTTTAAGAAGAAGTGCCCATGTCAATCAAACATGCATTGGTGGTAGATGACTCGAAATCTGCCCGGTTTTCCCTGAAAAAATTGCTTCAGCAGCAAGATATTAAAACGGATTTTGCCGAATCTGCCGGTGATGCGCTGAACTACCTGTCCAGTAACACTCCCGATATAATCTTCATGGATCACCTGATGCCGGGGATGGACGGCTTTGAAGCCACCAAGGCGATAAAATCCAATCCGGACACCCGGGATATTCCGGTTATCATGTGCACGTCAAAGGAAGGCAGTGATTATGCACAACAGGCCATTGCCATAGGGGCCTATGCGATCCTGCCGAAGCCGGCCCCGGCAGCAACCCTGACGGCCATACTGAATCGTCTGGACCCCAACACGGCGGCCAAAGAAGAAGCCAAAGCGGCTGAAGCCAAACCAACCCAGTCCCAGAGTGTCGGCGTCAGTACCCGCGTAGTGGAAAACATGGTGCGCAAGGTCCTCGACGACAAATTCGAAGCCTTCCAGAAAACGCTATCAGATACCATTCGCACCACCCTGATGGAAGAAATGAAGCAGGAACTGGATCGGGCCAAGTCTGATTTACGCTCCGAATTCAATAACCGGCTTGATAGCCAGTTGCGCGAGCAAGGTACCAGCATCAGCCAGCGAGTGGCCAATGACCTGCTGGACAAACGCTTTGAAGAAGTCAGTCTGCGTTTGAATGGCTTGGTAGAGTCCAGTAAGAACACCATTGATAATGCACTGGAAGCTTCTCGCCGACCTTCTCCTGAATTGGTGGAGGAAGTAAAGAAAATCGCACAATTCACGTCAGCGGCGACTGCAGGCGAAGCCGCCAAAGAAGCAGCAGAGGATATCAGTCGCTCTGTAGCCCAGGATGTTGCTCAGCAAGAATTGTCGGATCTGAAATCCAGCATCAGTGAACAAATGGGTGAAGATCTGGGAGCAAAAATCAACACCAGCAAAATGCTGGGACTTGCCGGTCTACTGTGTGGCATGGTTGCCATCGTACTCAGCCTGCTCTGAGCACAGCAAATTTCATATTCCCCCCCAAAAAAAAGGCTGCAGTGGGCTGCAGCCTAACGAGGCAGTAAAAATTGATGGGTGTCGATTTTACTGCGCGAGAAAAAGTTTGTGCTCGCCGGTCAATGCAATCGGTTACGCTCGCGGATTACACCAACAAATACGCCCTCGACCACCAACTCCTCCGGTGCCACCATAATTGGCTGGTAACTGGGGTTTTCCGGCATCAAAGCCACTTGGTCCGCTTCCAGCTTAAGGCGCTTCACGGTGACCTCATTGTCCACCCGGGCCACAATAATTTTGCCTTCCCCGACGTTATCCGTCTTACGCACGGCGATCAGATCACCGTCCAGAATCCCTGCGTCTTTCATACTGTCACCGCGAACCCGCAGCAGATAGGTGGGCCGCTCACGGAACAGGTTAAGTGGCAGGGATAGTTGCCCCTGATGATTTTCAATCGCTTCAATGGGTACACCTGCAGCCACTGAGCCTACCACCGGCAAGGTCACCCACTGCTCCATGGCCACCAGACACTCATCAGCATCCCATGCAACCAGGCTCCAGCGCTGCAAATCACCCAGTAAATCGTCCTCATACATGGGGGCCCCCTGCACCTGATCCCGATCGGGCCAGCGACCGGTGGTCTCATTGAACTCCGCAATCCAATGCATTAACTGGGCATGAGACAGTGACACATCGGACAGCTGAACAACATAACGTGAACTCAATGGTGCACTGGACGATCCAACCGGTTTCATGATGATTTCTCCTCAAGCCTGGACTGTTTGGGTTGTAATTAGGGGCTTTTCCCGAATCATTTTTACTGTATACTTTTACAGTATAGTAACCCGAGGCATTTGGCAAAGAATTTTTTTGAAAAAATACCCAAGCCATGAACCGAAAAATCATACACATTGATTGCGACTGCTTTTATGCGGCAGTAGAGATGCGGGATGACCCCACGCTACGGCAGCGGCCGCTGGCGGTAGGGGGCGATCCCGGCCGGCGCGGCGTCATTTCCACCTGTAACTATGAGGCCCGGGAATACGGCATCCATTCCGCCATGCCCTCTGCCCATGCCCGTCGACTGTGCCCCGATCTAATCATCCTTCCGCCCCGCATCTCGTACTACAAAGAGGTCTCGCAACAGATCCACCGTATCTTTCGCATGTTTACTGACATCATCGAGCCATTGTCCCTGGATGAAGCCTACCTGGACGTCACCGATCAACCCCACTACCAGGGCAGTGCCACCCGCATGGCAGAAGCAATTAGAAAGCAAATCCGGTCACAGGTGGGCATCACGGTTTCCGCCGGTGTGGCACCCAATAAATTCCTCGCCAAGATTGCCAGTGACTGGAACAAGCCGGATGGGCTGTGCGTCATTCCACCCGGCAAAACGGATGATTTCATCCGGCAATTGCCGGTGGAAAAACTGCATGGCGTGGGCAAGGTAACTGCACAGAAATTACATAACCTGGGGATTCGAACCTGCGCCGATATTCGCAGCTTTGATCGTTTCAGCTTTATCGACAAGGTGGGTAGTTTCGGGGAGCATCTGCACCGACTGGCACATGGCATTGATGAGCGGCCGGTACAGGCCCGCTCCACCCGCAAGTCCGTGAGCGTTGAACACACCTATCCGGATGATCTGCCTAACATTGAGTCCTGCCAGGCAAAATTACCGGAATTGAAGCAGCAACTGGAGCGACGGCTGCAGCAACAAAAACAACGTAGCAGCCAGCACCAACCCATCAAGAAAGCCTTTGTGAAATTAAAGTTTTCGGATTTTACCAGCACCACCATGGAGTGCTGTGACGGCAATCCGTCCCTGGATACCTATCGTGGCCTGTTCGACCAGGCCTTTAAACGCAAAGCCATGGCCGTCAGACTATTGGGGGTGGGTGTTCGATTTCAGGACCAGGAAGCGGCCCCCCAGAACCAGATTGCGTTTGAGTTCTAGTTCAACCAACGTTGCAGGGAATCATAGAGCCTGGCGTCTTTAAGCAGGGTTATATGGCCGACATCATCCAGCATATGTCGTTGCACTTTAGGGTGCGAGCCGGGGAAGTGAGGTCCACCCATGGCGCTCTCCTCCGGTACTAAACCATCTCCCAGCCAACGCTGACCTGGCTCATAAAACCGTCGCGCGCCGAGCAGCAAATGCTCGCATCCCTCGTAAAAAGGTAACGGTATTTGTTGATGACTGTCATCGTGAGGCGGTGTCACATTGGCATGCCGTAAACTGCGAATACCCAGGCTACGAATATTACCCAGCGCCATCAACGGCCGCGCATAGGGGGTTACGCCCAACAGGGAGTTGGCGAGGTTACCAATTTTTTCCATTGGTGCCCCATCATGTGGAGAAGCGATATAGGCCGCATGCGTCAATGTGGACAACCACGGGGATTGGACCGGACTCTGTGATTGCGCATAATGACAGGCACTGCGAATGACCAGTCCACCCATGCTGTGGCCCATCAGCAATAACTTTTTATCGCCGTCAGCATTCCAGTTTGCTGTCAGGAATCGATCCAGCAATTCGCCGTTTTCCCATATGGGCAGCCCGGTGTTGTAACGCAACCAGGCCACCCCATAGCCCTGTTGGCGCAAGCCTTCCACAAACAGGTGGTGATGATGGCCTTGCCAATCACCTTCGCTTAGACATAATCCGTGAATAAACAGCACCACGCCCTTCTCGCTGGCCGCTTGCAGCGGTTGCAAGTGAACGTCATGCCCCTGTTCGTCCACCAACTCCATGGACATCGCCAGAGGATGATCCCACTCCACCAGCTTGTCCCCGAATACCCCATTCATGGCACTGCGCACTCGATGCAACGGCTGTGACACTTTCTCGGTGGCCGGCACCATATCCAATGCCTGATGTAACTTATTGGCACTGTGTTCAAACAACAGCTTGATGAGCAAATACGGCTTGGGCGCGCGGCTGATATCAGCCTGATGTGATTTGTCCCAGGGCAAGGGAGCATCACTCCAGGTGTGGTGCATCTCCCCCACTACCCGAGTCAACTCTCCGCTGGAGCGCAAAAGGAGAGAAACCAAACCCAACAGCCAATGCGTGGGTGAAAGGTGGGGGCGACCCCGTCCCATGGTGGAATCAGCAGAACCGTTATAGTCCGTCATGACAGCGCCTCAAATTATAGTTTACACACGTACACTGTAATTGAGGTTTTCTGGTTCTGCAATATTAATGTTTCGACCACACCTTACACAAAAACTATAAATAAAAGCATTTTTATATGATTTTCAAACACATAACACCAATCATGATCAGTTTACACATGATCACCTACCACCGCATTTACTCCACCGGTTGCTGCTTCCCCTTTTTGTTGCGCTTGACGGGCTTATGCAGGCCTAAGTCGGTTTCCAGCTCAATGAGCGCATCATCCAGATACTGCAAAAGGCGCTGCATACTGGGGAGTGTGCGGCGACAGCCAACAATTCCAAACTCCAGACGCCCTTCATAGCTGATGATGGTGATGTTCAACGCCATATGATTCACAATCGCGGACACCGGATAAAAGCGCTCCAGCCTGGCACCATTCCAATACTGCGTTTTATCCGGCCCGGGCACATTGGAAATGACAACATTAAACGCCAGCCATTTTGGCAACAGTCCGGTCAACAACGTAATACCACTGGGTGCCAACGTCAGGGCGGTATAGTTAATGGCCTCATCTTTATTCATACGGTGAAATTTTTCCTTGGCCTCTTCCACCGACTGTTTGATGACCTCCAGGCGGTTGAGACTGCCCTTCACATGGGTTGCCAGATTGGCCAGGATCACGCCCACCTGATTACCACCGATGCTGTCATCCTTGCGCAGTGAAACTGGCACCATGGCCACCAGAGGCTGTTCCGGCAGGCAATCATAGGAAAGCAAATAATGTCGTAATGCGGAGCCACAGATCGCCAGGATAATGTCATTGGTGGTGGAGCCGGTTTTCTCGGCAATGGCTTTCAACCTGGAGCGCTCAAAAGACTGTGCGGCAAATCGTCGCGAGCCGGTTATTGGTTGGTTCAGACGACAGGGAGGCGCCTTGAACACATTGGCGTACTCGGGGTTTTCGCGAGCCGCCTTGATCGTATCGTACAACGCACTCACAACAGGCCGCACGGTGGAGAGCTGACTCCCCACAACCGATCCCGCCAGGCGCAGCGTGGATAACAGCCCTTCTGTCGGTTGATCCCGCAACATGCGCTTGGACGGTGGCATTTGCCAGATAGGCGGCATATCCAGTCTGTTTGGATCATCCCCCAACATTCTCATAGTGGCGCGCATTCCTGAGATACCGTCCAACAGGGAATGGTGCACTTTGGTATAAATCGCAAAATGGCGACCGTTCATCGCCTCAATTAAATAGCTTTCCCACAGTGGACGACTGCGGTCGAGCAGGTTGCTGTGTTCAATGGAAACAAAGGTGAGCAACTCCTTGATGCCACCGGGACGAGGCAATGCCACATGACGGAAGTGATGATTGATATCGAAGACAGGATCATGTTCCCAGACATTGCCGCGCCAGCGTTCCACCAATCTTTGGTCAAAAGGATAAGTGGGCTCCGAACACTGTCGCATCTGTTCCGCCAATCGGGTTACATAATCAGCGGGAGAGCCTTTCGGATAGGAAAAGATCAGTAGTCCGGCCACGTGCATTGGCTGATGCCGACGCTCCAGCCAGAGAAACAGATCATCCAGCAGCGATAGCTTTTTCATAGAACAAACCTCTTTAGCATTCCTCAAACTAACTCCATGCACGAAAGAAAACACAGGCATAGATCAACAATCAGCATGACCAGTCGACACATCACTCGAATACTTGGTATATCAGGCCTATCCACGGCTGGACAGTTCCGCATTAAACCAAAGCAATTTTATCGCTATATAAAATTAATACTGAATCAAATCAAATGCTTAAAAACCAGTCCATTATCAATATAATATCCGGTAGAGGAGCAAAGGTGCTTTGTCCTGATTAACCATGAATCTGTTCAAACACGCGCCTATATAGGCTTGTTTGTAACCGAAATGCGACAGAGCATGACCAAGAAGATACATTTAAGCAGTAATATTTGACTCCTCTTATCTCATATACTTATTGTTGAAATCCTAAAAATAAGAACAAGAGCATGGATAGAGACACACCAATAGTAGTGCCTGAATATATTTCAACTTACCTGGAGTTTCCTGAGCAGTTGGGGCTTAAACGCGCCGAGTTGTCCCGCAAGTCAGGAGTGGATCTCGATGCACTGGCGGAAAACCCAAGACCTTTTACGCTCAATGAGATTCTGAAGCTGGTTGAAGTCGGCATCAAAGAATTGCAAATGCCTTATGGTGGCCTTGCCATTGGCCAACAAATGCGACTCACCTGCCATGGTATGGCGGGCGTTTCCGCCATGGCACAACAAACCTATGCCGAGTGCCTGCAAGCTGCCTGCCGGCTCTGCGAAAAAGCATTTCCCCCCTTTTCGATGCAATACTTTGAAACAGAGCATACTGTAGGGATACGTGTAATCGAATGCATATCACTGGAACCCTACTCGCACTTTTTCATGGAATCCATCATGGTGAACTTCAGGAGCATACTGAAGTTTTTATTGGGTAAGGAATATGAACCCGAGTACATCGCCTTCCCCTACCCCGCGCCGGAATACGAAAAAATCTACAATCGCTATTTTAACTGTAAGATTCGTTTCAACGCGGAACATTGCGAGTTCGCGGTTTCCAAAACACTGGCCCGGCGCGAGTTGCTACTGGCAAACCAGGGTATCGCCCGCATGGCCGAGCAGGATTTCCTGAAAACGGTTCCCCCGATCAACCTGAACTATCTGCCCAAAAAGCTGCGCCTGGTTCTGATTCAAAGCGTAGGTGCGTTCCCGTCACTGGAAACAGCCGCCCGCAAACTGGGGATGAGCGGCCGGACTCTGCGGCGCCAGCTGAACAGCTTGGGCACCAACTTCCAGAATGAACTGGATTTGCTGCGGCGTGAATTTGCCATCAACTATCTGACCAAAAGTGATAAGTGTATTACCGAGATTGCGCTGATGCTCGGATTCTGTGATTCCTCCGCTTTCAGCAAAGCCTTCAAAAAATGGACAGGGGAGTCACCGCGGGAATTCAAAAAGAATTACGCACAGATGCATCAATTTAAAAGACAGGACTTTGAAAAAGACTGGAACGCCATCGAGACTGGAACGGATACCTGAACCAGCAGGTATCCGCTCTTCAACTAGCGCCAATTACGCATGGCCAACTCGGTGAATTCCGAATCACGCAACCCGGAATTCATCTTCAATGACAAAGACACCATTTTAGTGCTTTTTCCGGTTTGGGTATTGGCCATTACCACTTCCTTTGGATTCCAATACTGCCCTTCAACCAGTTCATAGCCACTGGTCTGCATGGTTTTCAAGAGTTTGTTATCACGATCAAAGAAATCGGCTTTAATCAAACGAAAGAATTCTGTATCAACCCACATGCGGGTTTTACTGTAGCTGGATTCATCGGATTTTGGAAAGCGATCAACCACGTAGCAGGCCTGATCAGCACATGGCTCCTGCTGAACCAGTTCGAACCGATAGTCTTCTGTCTTTTGATCAGAAAGATCCTCGAAGGTAAACTCACTGCCACGGAATGAGGAGCCCTTGTTCGAGCTGGTGATGCGCTTTACGCGGCGGGAAGAAGGCAGGTACAGGTACTGTTTGTCACTCTCCCCCTGCACGGAAACGGTCAGCAGCGAGATTCCTTTTTCCCGTTGTGGCGCGGTAAAAATCAACATGCTGTAGCTCTCTTCCCCCGGCTGGGTCATGGCTTTCATCAGCATTTCCCGCTCAGTGATATCACCGGACTCATCCACCAACAACATTTTGACTTCATGCACTAAATCTTTGAAGCCTTTGCCGTTTTGCTTGGCTTTCTCAATAACTTCCAATCCCGTCATGGTTTCAGCCATCAACACATTGGCCAAACACATGGTTAGAACAAAAGTAAATAGTCTCAACATAACTCGCACTCCCTAGAAATGATAGAAGACGTCAATCTGTATATAGCCATCCCGCTCTATCAGATTCATTTTTTGGGAATTATCTGAAATCCTTAACAGATCAAAAATGGTTTGGGCCACACCGCTGTAATTATCCACGTTGTCGAAGTAATCACCTTGACCCAACTGAATTTCCTCAAGCCGTTCCAGCATGATTTCATACTGTTTTTTACTTATGGTAGTGCCGTCAAACGCCTCAAGGACAGAGTCGATGATTGCCTGTGGGATCGGATAGTTTCCGGCTTCCACATTATCCGCCAACTCCTGGAACTGAACGTAATCGCGGGGATCCAGCCTCGGCTCATTGGCCATAAAATACTGGCCGGTTACATTCAAACTCCAATTTTCACCAAAATTATTAGTCCAAAACAGATAACCAAAGGCTTCATTGTACTTGTAATCCGCTACTACGCCGAGAATCAGGTTGCTATCCCGGGCATCATTGAGCGCCAACCGTGCGGCGACCCCAACATCGTGATCAAACAAGGTAGCATAAATCTGGTCCCGACTGTCCCAGATCGCCTCCACGTACCAGCTCAGGTCAAAATCCGATTCGAAGATGCCGCCAAAGGTGTATTCCATACCGGCAGCAACGGATTCAAACTGCTCAATGGAACCGGTTTGGTAGGTGGCCTCCAGTTTCAACAGCACATCCTGCCACGAATAGACCAGCTCGAGTGAGCTTTGATTCACCTTTTCATAAACTGGAATCAGATAGGGGTCAGCAAAGTCGTAATTAAAGATAAAATACGGGTCCCGGGTAACACCGTAAAAATGGGACAAGCCGATATCCAGGTCACCCAGCCGGGTTTTCCAGCGGGCCGCAAAGTCCCAACGCCCGGACTTACCACGATCGTATTCTTCATTATCCGGGTCCACCAATATAGGGTAACGCATGCGACCATCTTCCCCGGGAAACCAGGCCGGACGCACATCGTACAGGGTGTACAGCTCGATCAGATCATCCCCCCAATAAAACGATACCGAAGCCATGGGCTGGCCCAGTTTACGCTGCAGGGGTAATTCCGCCCGGTCTTTCTGGTTGATCAGGTCAGTGATCTTGAAGAGTTCATTGACGCCCCAACTCACTTGCCCGACGCCGGCCCGAAACTGGTAGCTGTCGCCGTAATGGAGCCAGAGGAATTCACGAGCGTCCAGATAATTGCGCTCATCATCCTTCGAGTCGGCACGGCCGAACAGACCAACGATCAATTGATCGTTATCGGACAGATTCTGACTGTAATTGAGCTGAAACGCCGCGGAGGGATAGGTTTTTTCTTCTACGTTTTCGCCGGTATCGGGGTAATAGCGGGTCTCTGCGTTAAGCCAGCCAGAAAACTCACCCATTTCTGCCTGAAGACAAGGGGATATCCCCGCAATCAGGAAACCGACACTCAACAGTATGCTACGGCACTGCCACTTCTGTTGTTTCATATCTTCTTTTTATTTTATGAAGGCCAATGATATAGGAGGTGCAGTACAACACCACCACTGCATAGACAGGCATGACGGTTAACAACACATTGGGCGTGGCCGCAGCCCAATGTGCCAGCAACATCAGGCCTAACGAACCTGTGCTGACCAATGCCACTGCGCCAACGCGCCCTTTAACCGAATCCCCAAAGCGGACAAAGAACGTTTCCAGCAGTGCACTGCCAAAGGCCGTGGTCAGCAGGTTCACCCCACCTTGAAACAATCCGGAGAGCAGGGCTTGCTCCGGCACCTCCCGGTTCGCCCAATACGCCCAACAGAACCAGGTAACGGCTGATGCCACTGCGGCAGCAATCACACGGACACGGGGTGAATTGAGCAGCTTTCCATAGCGGGCGCTTATTCCGGTGGTGGCATCAACCACGAACAGGCAACTTTTTCAGTGGCGCCTGGCGGGCACTCCAGACAACAACCAACAACAGTAACAACATCCATTCCATGGCACCTGCGCTGCCCTCGGTGACGGTAACATTACTTAAACCTTCATCAATAATATCGCCCAAATCTCTGTCGTCGTCTGTCCCACCTGGAATCAGGTCATCCAGACCGCCGCCGTTCTCAGCATCCACAACAGCCATTTCTTTGGCTTTGGCACAGCGCTCCACATCCAGATTCAGAACCTCACACCGCCAGCCGATAGAGTGCTGGACCGCCTCAACTCCGCCGCGATTGAAGTGAGTCAGAAAATCTTCCGCATCGCCTTCGTAGATGGCGTCCACAATACCATCAATTTTGTTGGCATCGTTTTCCCCGAGGAAACCGGAAAGATAATCGGCAAAGGGGACGCCTTCGGGAATATCGGTACCAATCCCTGCGAGGCCACCCAATACGCCAATGTCGCTCAGCCCAAGTGAATCTTCAATATCAAATTCCTTGAGGGAATTCAGTGCTTCTTCAGCCTGCTCCAAACCATAGCCGCTTTGCACCAGGCCATACCCATTCTCAAAATCAGCACGCCCCTCATCACCGAATCGCAGATTGGCCTCTGGCTCGATGACTTCCTTGAGCAAAGGCAAATCAGCGATCTCTGCAGATGCCCGGGTGGCATCATTACTCATGCTGCCATCACCCAGTGAATAGTGCATTCCCATGGGGCGTGGCAAGCGGCCGCTGGGCGGTTCCCGATACCAATCCACAAAATTATTGCCATCGGCGATGTCCACATAGTGTTGCATCATGGCCAGCACGAACACCAATTCGGCACCGTTCATATTTTGCGGAATGACATTGCTGGTAAAGTCATCCCAAAACGTGGATTCCGAAAACACCTGCATCAAGCTGCCTGCGCCATTAACCAGATAGGCTCCATCCAGTTCCGGAGCCGTGGCGCCAATGGCAACCCCCAGCATGGCGCCCAACGAGAGGCCATCAAAAATAATGCGGGAACCATCCAGTGCCGGGATGTTGGGGTAGTCCGGATTTTCCCAGTTGGCCAATACCTGGGGCAGTATGTGGCTGGCGCTGCTGATAACCACGTTGTGGTCAACGGTTCCCTGCACGAACATACCCAGCAGTTGCATAATGGTAAGCGGTGAGGTGACCGCCAGCGCAATGTGTGGCTCTTTCAGAGAATCGAAGTCCGTCACCCGGGAACCGTGGTTGGGATGGTCAATGGCGATAGTCGCCATCCCCAAGCGATCCCCCATGATGTAGCCACTGCGGGTCAGCTCCTTGAAGTTACCCAAACCATGGCCCCAAACCGAGATGGGGACCGGTTCTGCCTTATCCCACTTGGGCAGCGTCAGAATAAAGTCTGTAATGCGTCGAGAAGGATCAGCAATGTAGTCGTAGGGTGGATACACACCGCCGTCGGGGCTGCGGAAATTCACCAGCGAAACATCACCTTTGAGTGTCACCAACCCGTAATCGGGATCACCAAGGGGATCAGTTACTTGAAGATTGCGAACGTATACCGGTGCTGTAATCCCAGGCGTTTTCGGCATTGATACCGCGATCCGGATAATTGAGATACCACTGGTAACTAAAATAGGGGTCGGCATCCGGCATCATTTTCAGATCCGGCTCAACGTAAGCAACATCAGCATCAAAGCTTAGTTGGTGCATTACCGCCAGCCAGTCTTGTTGCCGGCGTGACTCAGACATTTCCACAACATATGCGCCATTCGCCAGCTTACGCCCCAACCGTCCGGAAACGCCCAGTTGCTCCAAGCGCTGCAGCGCAACCGGACTTGCTTTTTGAACCTGAGTAAGTGGTTGCTTGAACTTGATAATCAGGCGATCGGTGGGTAACTGGGTATTGTCGTCGGCATGGGAACATACAGCCCCGGCCATAAGTCCACACAGCACCGCGCCTTTAATCAACCCCGGCATCCCCCCTTGCATGATCCTGCGAGGTAACCCCATGTTTTTACTCCCTGTCTTTTTTGTTATGAGCACAATCCATAGTAAAGGAGCCGCTTTTTTATAACAATCCAATCCACACGATGTATACCTAATTCATTTCAGACGCTTTGACAGCACCCGCCACCACGCCCGCTCAATTGTCAAAACAGAGAAGCGCACCCTGTGATTGAATGGAAGCATGACTGAGCCGTCCTACGCTGTGGCGGCTAAAATACTAAAAGAAACAGTTCGCCTTACAGAGGACCATCCATGGCCACACTAGCTGAAACCGCTTCCAAACTACCTCGCAAACCCAGTAGCAAAGTCACCCACATTCCCGGTGAAAGCGGCCTTCCTGTCGTCGGTTTTACGTTCCAGTTCCTGCGGGATTTTCCCGGTCTGATCAATCGCATGGTGGAAAAGCATGGTCCGGTATTTCGTTACCGTGCGGTAATGCAGGATGTCATCACGCTGACCGGCCCCGATGCCAACGAATTCATCCTGAAAGACTCAGACCACAATTTCTCAAGCAAAAAGGCCTGGGACATTATCCTCGAAGAGCTGTTTCCCAATGGTCTGATGCTGCGGGATTTCGAGAATCACAAGGTGCATCGCAAGATTCTCCAAGGCGCATTCAAGAAGCCCGCCATGCAGGCTTATGTTGAAAAGATGAATCCGCGCTTCGATAAAGGTTTGTCTGAGTGGCCGAAGGGCAATGAAATCATGTTCTTCGACCACATCAAAAACCTGCTGCTGAACGCCGGGGCGGAGTTGTTCCTTGGCATTAAAATGGGGCAGGAAGCCACCAAGGTAAATGAATCCTTCATTGCAGCGGTGGATGCATCCCTGGCCGTGCTGCGCTTGCCCATTCCGGGCACCACCTGGTATCGGGGCATAAAAGGCCGCCGCTTCCTGGAGGAATTTATTGGTTCCCTGGTGGCAGAAAAGCGTCGCAGCCAGGACAACGATTTCTTTACCCAGATTTGTCATTCCCGCGGAGAAAACAACGAGGAGTTAACCGATCAGGAAGTCATTGACCACATGATATTCCTGTTGTTTGCGGCCCATGACACCACCACCAGCACACTGTGCTCCCTGGTGTATCGTCTGGCCAAGCATCCGGAGTGGCAGGAAGCCCTGCGCGAAGAGATCCTGAGTCTGGGAACGGACGAAGTCACCTACGACGACCTGGAAAAGATGGAAAAAACCGGGCTGGTGTTCCGGGAGACCCTGCGCATGCACCCTCCGCTCCCCACCATTCCCCGTCGCGCTATTAACGACTGCGAATTCCAGGGCTTCAAAATTCCGAAAAATGCTGCTGTGGGGGTCGTGCCATTGCACACCCATTATATGGAAGAGTACTGGACCAACCCCTATAAATTTGACCCTGAACGTTTCAGTCCGGAACGGGCAGAACACAAGAAACACTTCTATCAGTGGGTGCCTTTTGGTGGTGGCCATCACAAATGCCTGGGACTGAACTTTGCGGAAATTCAATCAAAGGTCTTTTTGTTCCAGCTGCTGCGCAACTACAAAGTGGAAATTCGCAGTGGCTATGAAATGCCGACTCAGGTTGTACCGCTGGCAGTACCTAAGGACGGGTTCCCCTGCACCCTGACGCCCCTGAATTAAAAACTTTACTGACTCAACACTTCCTTTAGTACCTACTGTTGATATCTGCTGTTGGTATCTACTGTTGTTCGCCGGGCCCCTCGCCCGGCTTTTTTTCGCTTTGCTCCAGCACTATGGCACGGCGGTATTTGGAAGGCGGCATCCCGGTCCAACGCTTGAACGCTCGATGGAAAGCACTTTGTTCCGAGTAACCCAACATCATGGCAATATCCAGAAAGTTATAGTCGTTACGTATGTATTCCAACGCCATGCGTCGACGCAGGTCATCTACCATCTCCTGAAAATTAACGCCCAGTTTGGATAACGCCCGCTGAAAACTGCGTTCATTCTGTCCCAAATGTTCACAAAGTTCTTTGAGCGAAGGCGCCCCATGGGGTAGATGCTCGATAACATAACGTCTCACCGTCTCCACCAATTCGTCACTGGTGGACAAAGATTGCAGCACCTGGTCAGCGTGTTCTTCCAGTATTTTCTTCAATCTCGGGTCACGAAAGGCAGAGGCCTGCCGCAAACCTTCCAGGTCCACCGTAATCTTGTTACTGGGCTGCTCAAAGTAGCAATGTGACTGCAGGAATTCATCATAGAAGGCGGGCTTGGGCCCGCCATCATGCTGGAAATGCACGCTGAGATACTGGGTTTTCTCATTCGACGTGGCACGGGATAAAGATAAACTGCTGGAAACAAAATAATCCACCACATGGCGGCTCCAGTTTCCACCCAGTAACTCAAACTCACAGCATAAGGTTTCATTGTCGGTATGCCATTGCATTTCCAGGGCGTTGGTCACGATGGTGGCAAAGCGCTGGATATACTGAATACCCTCAATACCGTTTTCCCCTGCCATGATCAGGTAGCCCAGCCGGCCCCAGTGACGGGCCAGAAAGTTCTCGCCCACTTTCAAACCGATGTAGTCTTCATTGGCAAAACGGGCAGCCGCATCAAACAGCTCTGAAAACAAGGCGAAATCAACGTAACCACTGTCGTTTTCATCATCGGGATGAAAACCACTTTGTTGATAAAAATCCGTGGCGGAATACCCGATGCTGTCAAGGTACTCACCGATGGCTTCCAACAGTTCAACGGCAATATGTAGTCGCGGTGTGGTCATTTCCAATATAGCTTTATCTTGGTTCTTATTTGATGGACAATTCCATCATCCTGAATCATTACCCGATCAATATGTCAAACAGTGTTGTTGCCGAAATCCTGACCGAAACCCTCAACAGTGAGCCCTGTGAACTGATCAAACTTCATAACGGGCTGATTATCGCTTTGTCTCCCCGAGCGTTGGGATGTTACCGCAATCAGCAGTCGCTGCACGACCCTTTGGGAAACGGCCTGATCTCATTCAGCGCCCTCGACCCCGAGTATCACATCCAATTCCATGACCAACGCTGCATTACCACCTACAGTGGGGGCTATGTAGGCCTGCTGGATGGCAAAGCCCTGTTGATCGCGCCCTATAAAGTGAGATTATATCCCAACAACCAGGATGGGTTGCGCGGTCAAAACTGTCTGGCGGAATTGGAACTACCGGAAATTGACGTGCTGTAACCGTCATCGCCAGTTGCGGTAAGGGTTTGAGACCAGATTGACATTATAGTAGCGGGGATCATCTGATACCTCCTGGCCCAACCAGTTCGGCAGGTCAAGCTGCTGGTCTTCCGATTGCAGTTCCACTTCCGCCACCACCAACCCGGCATTATCCCCTGCAAACACATCAATTTCCCAAGTGACTCCCGCCTCTGGTCTGAAATAGCGGGTCTTTTCTATCAGCGGCCTGGCACACAGGTTATCCAGCATCTGTTCGGCATCCGAGAGTGGAATTTCATATTCAAACTCGGCCCGGGACAACCCCTGGTTCTTTCCCTTGATGGTCAATTTAGCCTTGTCGCCTTCCAGCCTCACCCGCACCGTTGTCATGCCTTCCGTGGGAACATAACCCTGGCGAAAGGGAATGCCACTCAACTCACTGCCGTCTTTCAGGCGCCGCCAGTCATCGTTGGCGACCAAAAACTTTCGTTCTATCTCAACTGCCATAACCACTCTCTATGATCTCATGTGCCCGGCTCTTACTTAAAACGACCGAACTGCAGGAAATGCAGGATATGTTGACGCACCCGCTTGTCGTTCATAATAAAGGTATGACCCACTTCCAGCGCTCTGAAATCCTTCATTCCCGGATGACGACTGCGACTGACAGACACCTTACCATCATTATCCTCCCCGAACAGGGGAGAAAACCAGGGCTCATAGGAGGTTCGGCCGGCAATCACCCCTACCTCGATGGGGAGGCCACCCTGCTCTCTGGCCAACAACTGCAGAGGTACGCTGGAGGCATCGGTTCCCAGTTGCAGAAAAGCCGGCCCCATGATGCGGGGAAGCAGTGGCACATGCCGCAATATATCCACCACTTCACTGCCCTGGGACGGTGGCGCCAACATGACGGCCCGGCCGAGACGGCCCTGGTGAATACTCCAGTGCTGCAAGCCATAACGCAACAGAATGCCACCCAGAGAATGGGTGACAAAATGAATTTGACCTTCAGGTGGCAGCGCGGGCAGTAAATCATGGAACAGCTGGCGGCAGAGCTCTGCAATCGAACCTCGCCTGGAAGAATAGCCCTGGTTAATCACATGATAGCCTTGCCGGGTCAGAAAGCGTTCGAGCCCCTTCATCGCCAACGGACTGCGGCCCAGTCCATGCAACAGTACCACGGTGTCTGCCGACATAGTCCAGTTCCTTGAATGGTAAACATTGTTCAATTATGCTTCTTGGAACAATAACAGAAAGCGCAGCCTGCCACCAATTTATACCGCTACCACTAATAGGAATCGACATGGCACGTCGCAACGACCATACACGGGAAGAAATACAGGGGATGGCCATCGACGCTACCCGAACACTTATTGCAACGGAAGGGCTGGAAGGGGTCAGTGCCCGCAAGGTTGCCCAGCACATTGGTTACACCGTTGGCACCCTTTACCAAAATTTTGACAACATTCATGAATTAATCCTCCATGCCAACGCGTTCAGCCTGACGCAACTGTTAGCGGCGCTGGAAAAAGTTTACCAGGCTGAGCCCCGCCCCCTGCCCCGGATCATCAGCATTGCCAACACCTATCTGGATTTCGGACAAAAGCATGAAAAACAATGGGCTGCTATTTTTCGGCATACCCTGCCCCAGGATTTTGTGATGCCCGACTGGTATCAGGCCCGCATCGATGCTTTGTTCTCTTTAATCGAGCGAGCAGTATGGGAGCTGGCACCGAGTCGCGATAAAAAGCAGATCCAGTTGGCTTCCCGTACTTTGTGGAGCAGCGTCCACGGTATTTGCATCCTGAACACCGGCAATAAACTGTATTCTGAAAACATCGCTACCCCCCAGACCCTGATGCAGTCTCTGGTGACCAATTACCTGAGTGCCTGGATACAGGAGGGCAGCAGGGCATGAGTCAACCTGACGAGTCTCACTCACAGTTCAGCCTGCTTAAAACCAAACGCTTCGCCCCGTTTTTCTGGACCCAGTTCTTTGGCGCGTTCAATGATAATGTGTTCAAGAATTCCATGATGGCGTTACTCACTTTCGGCGTATTGCATTCCAGCCTGCAATTGGCGGAAATGAATAATCTGGGAGCCATGCTGTTCATATTACCCTTCTTTCTATTCTCAGCGCTCGCCGGACAACTGGCGGATAAATATGAAAAGTCCCTTTTGATTCGTTACATCAAGCTGCTGGAAATAGTGATCATGGTATTGGGGGCATTGTGCTTCATCTACCTGCAAACCTGGGGTTTGATGCTGTTGTTGTTCCTGATGGGAACCCAGTCCACGTTTTTCGGACCGGTGAAGTACAGTATTATTCCCCAACACCTGAAGCCGGGGGAATTGGTGGGGGGTAATGCCTTGGTGGAGACCGGCACCTTTGTTGCCATCCTGCTCGGCACCATCGCCGCCAATATTGTGAGCGACATGGAATCCGGACCTCAGGTCGTCGGCACCGCTGTGGTGGTGGTTTCGATCTTCGGGTTTCTTACCTGCCTGAAAATCCCCGAAGGCAAAGCCCCCAGTCCGAACCTGAAAATCCGCTTTAACCCCTTTACGGAAACCTGGCACACCATCCAATTCAGTCGCGCCAACAATGCGGTTTTCCTGGGCATCATGGGAATCTCCTGGTTCTGGTTTCTGGGCGCAGCCTATCTGACCCAGATTTATGAATACACCAAAGTCGAGCTGGGTGGCGCCCCCAGCGTGGTGATGACACTTTTGTCCGCTTTCTCCATCGGCATCGCGGCAGGCTCGTTATTATGCGAACGCCTCTCCGGCCATAAAGTGGAGTTGGGGTTGGTACCGCTGGGCTCCATCGGGCTCACCCTGTTCGGCATTGATCTTTTTTTTCACGCCAACCCCAGCAACAGTCCTGAATTAATCGAAGTGGGTCAGTTCCTGTCACAACCCATGAACTACCGGGTGCTGGTGGATTTCCTGATGATCGGCGTTTCAGGTGGTCTGTACATCGTGCCCCTTTATGCCATGGTGCAGGAGCGTTCTGACGAGGAACACCGCTCCCGCATCATTGCCGCGGTGAACATTATGAATGCGCTGTTCATGGTGATTTCGGCAGGCACAGGTATTCTGTTGCTGGGCGTAATGGATCTGGATATTCCGGAATTCTTCCTGGTGCTGGCGATCATGAACGCCGTAGTGGCCTGGTTTATCTATACGGTGATTCCAGAATTTGCCATGCGCTTCCTGATCTGGATTATCACCCATACCATGTATCGGGTGACCCACACCGATCTGAATAAAATTCCCGAGGAAGGGCCCTGCGTGCTGGTGTGCAATCACGTATCCTACATGGACGCCCTGATCATCGCCGGAGCCTGCCGCCGCCCGGTACGCTTTGTGATGTTCAAACCTATCTACGATTTACCGGTATTGAACTTCATTTTCCGTACCGGCAAGACCATTCCCATTCATTCCAAATCGGCTGACCCGCAAACCTATGAGAATGCCTTCAAACGCATCTCTGAAGAACTGCAGAATGGCGAAGTGGTGTGTATCTTCCCGGAAGGGAAACTAACCCAAACCGGCGAGATTGATGAATTCAAAAATGGGATTGAAAAGATTATCCAGAAAGATCCGGTTCCTGTGGTACCCATGGCACTAAAAGGATTGTGGGGGAGTTTTTTCAGTCACAAGGACAGCAAAGCCCTGACCGGTTTGCCGCGACGGTTCTGGTCGAAAGTGGAACTGGTGGCGAGTGATGCCATTCCGCCGCAGGATGTTAGCGCATCTCTTTTGCAGAAAAAAGTGGCCATGCTCAGAGGCGACCGGCAATAGTGCCAGGAGCCCACCCCAAAAACGAAAAAGGTGATGAGTCATCACGATTCATCACCTTATTTTTCAACTCCCGCTTGTCAGCAGCGCGCTGGGCCTTACGGGATTTTTCGTGAACGCCGCCTTTGCGCAGTAAAGGGTCATTGGCAAAGGGGTTACGCAGTTTCCTGCGTTTGTGGATTTCTTTCATAGTTTTCTCCTGATTCAACTTCTAACTCACCTTTTATCTAGCCGTTTATCTAACCTTTGATACACAACACCTGCTTAAGGGTGTGCACCACTTCCACCAGATCGCTCTGGTTTTCCATCACCTGATCGATATCTTTATAGGCCCCGGGTATCTCATCAATAACACCGCCATCCTTGCGACACTCAACACCGCGGGTCTGCTGGATCAGGTCCTCACGGCGAAAGCGTTTCTTAGCGGCGGCCCGACTCATCTTGCGACCGGCACCATGGGCACAGGAACAAAATGACGCCTCGCTTCCCTTGCCACGCACAATATAGGATTTAGCCCCCATACTGCCCGGGATGATACCCAGCTCACCGTCACCCGCCCGGATCGCCCCTTTGCGGGTGACAAACAGGTTTTCACCCAGGTGCTGCTCGCGGGCAATGTAGTTGTGGTGGCAGTTGATGGCTTCCGATGTCAGCTCAAACGCCGGCAGATGCTCCCGCAAGCCATCCAGAATCAGCGCCATCATTTCGCGACGGTTCTGTGCAGCGTAGGCTTGCGCCCATTGCACGGCAAAAACATAGTCCTCGAAATGTTGGCTGCCTTCCCGCAGATACGCCAAGTCCTTGTCCGGCAGACTGTTCAGGTGCACCCCCATATCCTTGCGCGCCAAGGCTATGAAATGCTGCCCAATCGCATTACCGACCCCGCGGCTGCCGGAATGAAGCATCACCCAAACATCCTGGTTTTCATCCAGGCACAGTTCGATAAAGTGGTTGCCTCCTCCCAAACTGCCCATCTGACACACCCAGGTTTTACCCAGGTTCTTCACCCTGCGCCCGATGGCCGGATGCTTGCCGACGATGACATCCAGACCATCCGCCAGGGATCGGCAGGCGCGGTCACGGGAATTGCTCCACTTGTGCATGGAGAACCCAACCGGTACCCGATCTTCCAAGGTACCCCGAAGCTGTTTCAGGTTGTCCGGCAATTGATAGGCTTTTAGCGACAACCGCACCGCATGCATGCCACAACCAATATCCACACCTACTGCAGCCGGAATGACTGCCCCCAATGTGGGGATCACGGAACCAACGGTGGCGCCTTTCCCCAGGTGCACGTCCGGCATGGCAGCAATATGGCCATGTACGATCGGCAGGCTGGCAATATTGATCAGCTGCTGAAACGCCTGCGCCTCGATATCGTTGGTAAAGATTTTAACGGGCACTTTGCCCTTTCTGGTTTCCTGTAAAACAGGCATAACCTCTCTCCTGATGTTTCAGGCTTCCGGATGACAGACATAAAAAAACCCCGGCATCTCGGATACCAGGGTTCTGGTCCGGAAGCAATTTTACTCGCTTCCGAACGGCAGGTTCAGAAGCCACTATCCTGTTACGACTACCTCGTTACGTTGCACCATTCTGAACCTCCTAATTATTTATTGATTGCGACCTTATTCAGGCCGGTGGGTTGAGCTGTTTGAGTGGGCATTTTATGCCCGACAGTGCAGAAGTCAACCTCACCCACTAAAAATTAAATATTATATTCAAATCCTCTGTCATAACCCGATCACAACTTTAAGCGCCCAAAACAGCAAGCTGCGACACCTTGTCTATACTGTTCAAACAGCTATCAGAAGCCGACTCATTTCAAACACATAGGTTTGCTATGGAATTCATAGATTATCTGAAATACTTTGCCGAGCGGGATGGTTCCGACCTGTATCTCACGACGGGTGCACCGCCCAGCGCCAAGTTCTACGGCAAATTAACGCCCATCGCCAAAGAATCACTTCCTCCCGGCCGGGTGAAGGAAATCGCGGACTCGATAATGACCCCCGAGCAACGGGCCGAGTTCGAACACAAACCTGAAATGAACCTGGCGATTTCTGAACCCGGAGTGGGGCGTTTCCGGGTTAACATTTTTAAACAGCGCAACCAGTACTCCATGGTCTGCCGCGCCATAAAAACAGACATTCCCAACTACAAAGACTTAGGACTGCCCGATATTTTGACAAAACTGGTCATGCAGAAGCGGGGCTTGATTCTGTTTGTCGGTGGTACCGGCTCCGGTAAGTCCACCTCCCTGGCGGCACTCATCGATTATCGCAACAGCAACAGTGCCGGGCATATCATCACCATCGAAGACCCGGTTGAGTTTGTGCATCAACACAAGATGTCCATCGTAAACCAGCGCGAAGTGGGCATGGATACCAACTGCTACGATGATGCCCTGGAAAACACCCTGCGCCAGGCACCCGACGTCATTCTGATCGGAGAGATTCGTACCCAGGAACAAATGGAACAGGCCATTGCCTTCGCGGAAACCGGCCACCTGTGTATTTCCACCCTGCACGCCAACAACGCCAACCAGGCGCTGGATCGCATCATTAACTTTTTCCCGGAAGAACGTCACAAACAGTTGTTCCTGGATCTGTCACTCAACATCCAGGGCTTTGTGTCGCAACGCCTGATCCCGACCCTGGACGGCAAGCGTGCGGCCGCCATTGAAATTCTGCTGGGTACCCCTCGTGTCTGCGACCTGATAAAACAAGGCAAGGTGGATGAAATCAAAGAGGTCATGCTGAAGTCGGAAGCATCCGGTATGCAAACCTTTGATACCGCCCTCTACAAACTGTATAAGGACAAGAAAATATCCATGGAAGAAGCACTTAGAAATGCGGATTCCAAAAACAACCTGCGTTTGCGAATTACTCTGGAAGAAAACCCATCCAAACAGGAGGAAGGTGCCGAGAAAAAACCGGCCCCCCAGGCAGCTCCGCCGGCGGCAGAAAAACCGGCCGCCCCAACTCCGCAGCAAAGCGCTCCTGCGCCCAAACCAAGTTCCGGCCTGGAGGGGCTTTCCCTGCAACCTATAGATGATGAGGAAGAAGAGGCTCCTTCAGCCAATGGGCGTGCGTCATTCAGCCTGCCTAAGTGAACGAGTTATTGCAGACCAATGACGCTTTTGGGATTTTTTTTAAATCCACCTCTCTCGATTAGTTTTTAGTCTACTCTGAATATTACAGCGGTACATTTTTGTACCGCTCCCAGGATATTTATGTTGTTATCTTTAGGGGAAATGTAATGAGTAGTATTCCTTTGAGGAAAATGGCAACCCTATGTGCCTTTTCCGTTGCCGTCTCAAGCTCTTCTTTCGCAGTTGAATTAAATGATCTACTTTCTCATGAACTGTGGGGACTTCAGAACACGCCACGCACCGCATCAACCACTCCGGACAATGTGGACCCAAGTCAAATTGAAACCACCGGCACCTGCGCCGAACGCCCGGACATCAGCGGCGGCACGTACACCTGTAACAGCTATACTTCGGCCGGCGTGCAGGATATGGATATCAACGCTGAAGAAGGTTGGAACAGTTTCGTGCCCTCCACTGAACTGGCACAGCAGCAAGTGGTGATTGCCTTGATCGACACCGGCATCGATTACCAACACCCGGACCTGCGCAACAAAGTGTGGCTTAATCCCGGTGAGGCAACCGGAGTCGACAGCAATCAAAATGGGATTGATGATGGTTGCGAGGACAACATTGATGGTGACAACAATGGTTATCTCAATGATTGCCACGGCATCAACACCCTGGTGCCAAGAGTCAATGCCGATGGTTCCCTGAATAACGAAGCCGGCGATCCCATCGACAACGCAGCTGGACATGGAACCAATATGTCAGGGGTCATGGCGGCGGAAGGCAATAACGCCAGCGCCGATTACCACGGCGGCATTGTCGGCGTTGCCGGCATGGAATCCCAAATCCGAATTGCCACCTGTAAATCCGCCCAGATCGAATCGGATGTACTGCCGCTGGTACCGGGAGTGGCGGTGCCTGCTGCCAGGGAAACCGCTATTCGCAGTTGCCTGTGGTACTTCTATAACCTGAAGCAGTCCGGTATCAACATCGCCGTCATCAATGCTTCCGGCGGCATGTCAAAGTTTCTGAATATCTATGGTGCGTTTTTTCCCAACGTAGGTGAACCCTACCTGCTGGACACCCCTGAGATGTATCTGCTGGCCGATCTGTTGGAAGCGGCGGACATCCCCGTGGTGGCGGCGGCAGGCAACAACAGTTGGGACATTGACCAGAAAACCCACGAGCGAGCCTACTTCCCCGCCTCCTTTGAGAACAACAATATTATTGCCGTGGCAGCATCCAACAACCAGGGCAGCCTGTGGAGTGGCAGCAGCTACGGCCGCTGGACCGTGGACGTCATTGCTCCGGGGGAAGATATTCTCAGCACAGCGCCGACCTACCCCATCTTTCCTCAGGAGAACGCTGACTTTGTTGTGACACATGGAACCTCCCAGGCAACCGCTTTCGTTACCGGGATAATCGGTGTTTTGAAAGCTAATGAATCCACCAAACACCTGGACGCTTTCTCCATCAAACGCTTGTTAATGAGCAGTGGCAAGAAACTCACGGCAGGTAGCAACAAAACCGTATCCGGTGCTCTGGTCAGACTCGCAGATGACAATGGTAAAGGGGCACTCACCTGTTCCAACCAGATGTTTACGCGTCGACAAGCGCCCAAGACGGACAATATTGTTGCGCTGCCCGGTGAAACCCTTCAGATTGAGGTACAAAGTTTTAACTGCGCCAGCCCTTCCGGCGTAACCCATATTGCAGCAACAGTAGTCCCCACCGGCGAAGTTTTTAACCTTTATGACGACGGCATGGGTGATGATGAGCAAGCAGGTGACGGTATTTATTCCGGCTCCTGGATAGTGCCCTATGGTGAATTTGAGTACACCCTTTCCACTGGTTTCGACTCCGTTAAAGAAGCCAATGATGAGCTGCGGGTAACAGCCGCCATCATTGTTGACAACACCGATGAAACCGACTGGACCGGCAAATGGTGGCCATCGGTTTACCGAGCCGATTACTATGGCAGCAACTATCGTTACGCAACCGAAAACGATCCGGAAAAACTGTTCCTGTGGTCACCCGCCGTGAATGAGGCCAACCAGTATCGCGTCTATGCCCGCTGGCCGGACGGCCCTAACTTCGCAACCAATGCCACCTATCGTATCAGCCACCATGATCCCGTCGACGGCAGCCTGTTGATGACGGAAGTACAGGTGGACCAAACCACCAATGGCGGCGTCTGGATGGATATGGGGACCTATTGGTTCAACGCCGGCACCCAGTCCATCGAACTCACCAACTTAAACGCCGACGGTACCGTTGTGGCAGATGCAGTTCTGCTGGTACCGGAACTCTAACCGGATTGATTTGAGTCAATACCCCTCCTCTTTACGATGTTAAAGTATCAGCGTCAAAGAGGAGGTATTGGCTATGTTTCTAGATGACGTCGTTATTTCCGGGTTAATCGTGATAGGTGGTACCCTGGCTTTTCTGTTGGGCATAGGGATTTTCATCTATCAGGATTCACACAAAAAGAACCACGATTCACGCAGTGTAAAGTAGTACTCCGCTTTGCCATAAGCCGGTAACAACTCAGGTTGCTCGGCTTATGGTCATGTTTTTTTATTCTAACCAGCATAATAATATTGTTACCATACCAAGAGTTTTAGGTCATCCAGGGTAACAACTATGCCATCCGGTTCATGCCTGGTCATTAACACCGGCAGCTCTTCCGTTAAGTTCGCGGTATTCAATACTGACTCAAATCAACCGTTCTGTCAGGGGCAGGTTACTCATTTGTTTTCTGACAGCACTGAACTGACCATCACAACACAGAGTGATAAAACGCGACAGAATTTGGCGCAGGCCAACCATGCTGATGCACTGGAAGCAATCCTGACCAAACTGAATGAACTCGGCATTCTTGACGATGTTATGGTTATCGGTCACCGGGTGGTCCACGGTGGTCCCAACGCCAACCAACCGGAGCTCATTAGTACCTCCACCCTGGATCTGATCAAGCAGTGCTCCGAATTTGCACCACTGCACAATCCGGCCAATCTGGCGGGTATAGAGGCGTGCCAACGCTTCAATCCCACCCTGCCGCAAATCGCCGTGTTTGATACCGCCTTCCATTCAACACTCAATGACCTAAGCAGTCATTACGCCATCCCACTGGAATGGCAGCAGCAGTTCGGCATCAAACGATTTGGCTTTCACGGTATCAATCACCATTACATTGCCCAGACCAGTCAGCGGCTCCTGCCTGACCCCGCGGCCCGCGGCGTGGTGTCGGCACACTTGGGAAACGGCTGCAGCGTCTGCGCCATCAATGATGGTCGGAGCGTGGATACCAGTATGGGATTCACACCACTGGAAGGCCTGGTCATGGGCAGCCGCTGTGGTGATCTGGACCCCGGTCTGCTGGAGTACCTGTGCGAAAAACTCAACACAGACATTACCGATCTGACCCAACAACTTAACCGCCAAAGTGGATTGCAAGGCCTATCCGGTATCAGTGGAGACATGCGACTGCTTTTAGAGGCACGAGACCAGGGCAATGAGCGGGCCGCCCTTGCCGTTGAGTTGTTCTGTTACCGGTTGGCGAAATACATTGCATCTTATGTCGTCCCGTTACAGGGTATCGATATGCTGGTGTTTACGGCCGGAATCGGTGAGCATGCACCAGCCATTCGGTCCCAGACTGTTGCCTGGTTGGCTCCATTGAACTTCGAGCTGGACACCACATTAAATCAACACACACAGCAAGCGATACGGGCCATTTCCACCACCGGCTCCAAACCGGTGTATGTGATACCCGCCAATGAGGAATGGATGATCGCGCAACAATGCTTCCAGCTATTGAATCGTTCGGGGGAAATCTGAATTGAAGACTTTATTGCTGACACCAACCGGGCCTGGAGTAGGTCTGACGTCCGTATGCCTCGGCCTGATTCATGCCCTGGATCAGATCGGACTGCGGGTAAAATATTTCAAGCCCATCTCATTCTCACATCAGGGTACCGATCGATCCACGGCCCTGGTGACCCAGTCCTGCGGTTTCAACCCACCGGACCCTATTGATTTTCATCGCGCCAACACACTGATTGCGAATGGGAAAAGGGATCTGTTGTTGGAAGATATTATTTCTTTACGACAGTCTATTCTGGATCAGAACAACCAGGAGAACCTGGATGTGCTGGTGGTGGAGGGCATCAATGAAAGCATTAACGAAACCCTGTTCGATCAGTTCAATATCCATCTTGCCCGCGCGCTGGACGCCCAGGTCATTCTGATCACAACCCCCCAGGCCAACACAGTGGAAGAACTCAACAGCCATCTGGTGGCTACGGCAAGTCAGTTTGGCGGCATTAACGACTCCAGAGTCGTGGGTTGCATTATCAACATGCTCAATGCGCCGTTGGACCGGCAAGGGCACATTCGACCGGATATCACCAGCCCAACCTATAACACGGCTTTCGGTCACGACACGCTGGTAAAACAGTTACCGGTGCTGCAACGTGACGACTTTCATCTGGTGGGGGCCGTTCCCTGGAACCGTGACCTGACCGCCCCCCGCACCATCGATGTCATGGATTTTCTGCAATGCGATGCCCTGTATGAGGGAGAAGCCTTGCAGCGGCGGGTGTTGCAGGTGGTCATTGCCACCCAGCAGGTGGACCAATTCATACAACACCTGCAACCCGGAACTCTGGTGATCACCTCAGCGGATCGTAGCGATATTTTGGTTGCCACCGCCATGGCACAGCAAAATGGCGTTGCCCTTGCCGGTCTGCTGTTGACCCAACCGTTAAGTGACAACCAGGCTACCCTGTCATTTTGCCGCCCGGCGATTGAGCTGGGCCTGCCGGTTTATCAGACTGAGCAGGACACCTACCAAGTGGTGAACCTATTGCCCGGTTTTGATAACCGGGTACCGGTGGACGATGCCAGCCGTATACATTGTTTAATGGAGACCATTGCCCAGAATCTGGATAAGCCCTGGCTGAAGGACGTCATCGACAGTGATCGAAATCCCAGGGTATCACCCGCCGCGTTTCGTTACGGCCTGGTGCAGCGGGCCCGGCAGGAAAAAAAGCGCATCATCCTGCCCGAAGGCGATGAACCCCGCACCATCCAGGCGGCTATCACCTGTTACCACCGCAATATCGCCGACTGTATTTTGATGGGAAACCCTGATGCCATTCACACCGCGGCCCAAGCCAATGGTCTGACGCTACCGGAAGCGCTGCGGATACTCGATCCGCAACCCATTCGATCCGATTACCTCGATTTGCTGATGCAATTACGCAAACACAAAGGGCTCACAGAAGAGCGCGCCATCCAGGAATTGGAAGACAATGTCGTTCTCGGTACCCTGATGCTTTATCAGGATGAAGTGGATGGCCTGGTATCCGGTGCGGTTCATACCACCGCTAATACGATTCGCCCTGCCCTGCAATTGATTCGCACCAAACCCGAAGTCAATATTGTCTCGTCCATCTTCTTTATGTGCTTGCCGGATCAGGTGATGATTTTTGGGGATTGCGCCATCAATCCGGATCCCGACGCTGACCAACTGGCGGACATTGCCATTGAGAGTGCTGATTCTGCCCTTGCTTTTGGCATCCGCCCGAAAGTTGCCATGATCAGTTACAGCACGCTGGAATCCGGTAGCGGCCTGGACGTGGATAAAGTCAGGCAAGCCACCCGAATCGTTCGGGAAAAACGCCCGGACATCCAGATCGATGGGCCTCTGCAATACGATGCGGCCGTGATAAAAGGCGTCGCCAGTAAAAAAGCGCCCACCAGCCAGGTGGCCGGTGAAGCCACGGTGTTGATATTTCCCGATTTGAATACGGGCAATACCACTTACAAGGCCGTACAAAGAAGTGCCAACGTGGTGAGCATCGGGCCCATGCTGCAGGGTTTGAAAAAACCGGTGAACGATTTATCCCGCGGCGCCAAGGTCGACGACATCATCTACACCATTGCACTCACGGCCATACAAGCTCAGGAATAAATTGGCCTGCTTTCCGTTAGCAGGCCAATTCCACTTCGTAACCGGTGTACTTACGAATATTGATTACACCGGTATCGAAGATCAGGTACTGCCCTTTGATGCCCAGCAAAGTGCCTTCCACCACCGGATTCTTGTCAAAATTCAGACTGACAACTTTGCTAGGGTATTCCAGCACAGGGTATTCGATGCTGACGGCGTCAGCGCCCGTCATCGCTACAATACTGTCTTCACCCAACTGGTCTTTGAGTGCATCCAGTTCCAGCTGACACTGTTGCAACAGCTTATCCCGCTCGGCAACCATATCCAGCTCATCCACCTGATTCTTCAGCATCGCCTGCCAACGGGTTTTGTCAGAAACGTATTTGCCTAGGGTGATTTCCACCAACCCGGAATGAAAGCGGTTTTTAACCTGGAACACCGGCAACGCCTGCACGGCACCCTGATCAATCCAGCGGGTCGGCACCTGATCGTTGCGGGTTATTCCCACTTTAATCCCCGAGGAATTGGAGAGATAAACCGTGTGTCCCTGAAAACAGAAGTTTTGCGCCCAATCCGGTTCACGGCAGGTACCCTGATCAAAGTGGCAATTTTCGGGTTTGACGATACAGGTGTCACACTGGGCGAGCTTCCGAAAACAGGGGTAACAGTAGCCCTGATCAAAACTCTTCTTGGTTTTGCGTCCACAGTGGGTGCAGAAAATCTGACTGGTGTAGGTTAACCTGAGCGATTTGCCCAACAGCGCATTCAAATCCAGTCGCTCTTCACCAAGCGGCAAGGCATAGGCCACTGGAGCCTGCAACGACGATTTGAGTTTTGACAGCGTACCTTGCATGACAGCACCTTGCATGACAGTTTGTTTACCTCTTTTACATCAAGCTGGCTAAGCTACCAATCATCCTTGACGGGGTCAAACACCATTGCTAAAACCCTAGTAGTCTCCCAATAACAAGAGATTCCGGCCATGGATTATCGCGCACTAACTGTCTCCATTGAAAACAAAATCGCCCACATCGTGCTGAACCGCCCGGATGAGCTCAATACCATGAATGTGGATTTCTGGCGCGAGCTGCCCCATGCCATGAGAGAAATCGATGAACAGGCCAGTGCACGGGTCATCATACTCTCGTCGACGGGCAAACACTTTACAGCCGGTATGGATCTGGGGGTATTCATGAACCCGAAAAACATCTCCCTGCACGGCGATCCCGGACGCAGCGCTGAAAATCTGCGCCGCCTGGTTTTACAGTTGCAGGATACCTTCAATGTGCTGGAAACCATCCGTATTCCGGTGTTGGCTGCTATCCAGGGCGGCTGCATTGGTGGCGGTCTGGATATGATCAGCGCGGCCGATTGTCGCTACTGCACTGAGGATGCTTTCTTTTGCATCAAAGAAACCGACTTAGGCATGACCGCCGATTTGGGGACACTGCAACGGCTGCCCCATTTGATTCCCCAAGGCATGATCCGGGAACTGGCTTACACCGGCGCAAAGTTGCCGGCAAAACGTGCGCAGCAAATCGGATTGGTGAATGAGGTTTACCCCGATCAGGAAAGCATGTTGAAAGCGGTGCAGCAAATTGCAGTGGAAATCAGCAAACGCTCACCGCTTGCCGTCACCGGTTGCAAGCAGATGATCAACTACACCCGGGATCACAGTGTCCAGGACAGCCTTCACTATATGGCCGCCTGGCAATCCGGCATGTTCCGTCCGGAAGACATGATGAAATCCTTCACTGCCAAGGCACAGCAGACAGACCCTGAATTTGAGGATCTGTTCCCGATAAAACCACCGTTCACCGCTGAATAAAGTGACCCATCACCTGTCATTCCCGATGCCAACTCCGTATACTCGCCCCCCTGAAAAATCCATTTCAGGGGGGAGATTTGATGCAAAAAATCGTCTTAACCATACTGGCTCTGTTGTTTTCACATCAGGCAATGGCCATCTCCAATATTGAAAGTGAGCGACCGGGCTTCCCCGAGGAAGGCTGGGGCGGTCACGTGGAAATCGGCCTGGACGGAGAAACCGGGAACAGCCGCGAAGAGACCTACACCGGCGCAGCCAAAGTCACTTACCGCAAAAACAATGACATCCTCTTGGGCATTGTGGAGCGAGAGTACGGCTCCACCCGTGACGTTAAAGATACCGACGAAAGCTTCGTGCATGGACGCTGGATTCACGTGCTCACACCACGCTGGGCCTATGAAGGCTTTATCCAATGGGAAGAGAACGAGTTCGACAACCTGGTATCACGCTCATTGGTGGGAGGTGGTGGACGCTATGTGGTAGCCCAGCAGGAAAAGATTTTCGATTTATCCGTGGGCATGGGGGCGTTTCGCGAAAAGGAAGTTCTGGACCTGGGCACCTACGAGGAAACCAACTGGACCTGGCGCTTAAACACGTTCACCGTTTACAAGCACCGTCTCAATGAGCAAATCGTTATTTCCGCTACTGCGTACTATCAGCCCAGCACGGACGACTTCGGTAATTTTCGAACGCTTCTGGATGCGGCTCTGTCAGTGCGCATTACGGACCAACTGGATTTGAAAGTACATTACAAAGTGGAGCACGACAGCGAACCCGCCCGCAACCTGGATGCGGATCCGCCCATCGATAACTACGAAACCAACACTGAGTACAAGACGTCGCTGGTCTACAACTTCTAATTTGCTCGCAGCCGCTGGGTCCTAAACCCTTTCACACCGGAACGCAGCATTTGCCGCAAAAACACCAAAAACGGACTCTCATTCGGTTTTGGTGTTTTGCCCTTGGCGATGCGTTCCAACTGACGGGCGTACCAGACCGTTTCCATCATTGCCATATCATCAATGGCTTTGATCCCGGTGATGCGGGGTTTTACGTCTATGGACTGGGTTGCCCCACTTAACAGGCGCGCGCTGAAATCCGGCTCCACCGCTAACGGTCGTGCCAGACCGATCATATCCGTGGCACCGCCCTCAATCGCATCCACCATGCCTTGGGCAGTGCGAAAACCACCGGTAACCATCAACGCCGTTTTCACCCGGGAGCGGATGTTTTCGGCGTACTCCATGAAATACGCCTCCCTTTCTTTAGTGCTGGCTTTGACATTCTTGCCGGTCATTTCCGGCGCCTCATAAGTACCACCGGAAATCTCAATCAAGTCCATACCGGCCTGATCCAGCATTTCCACCACGGTCATGGATTCCTCTTCCGTGAACCCCCCACGCTGGAAGTCGGCGGAATTCAACTTGATGGAAACCGGGTATTCATCACCCACCTGCTGACGAATGGCCTTGTATATCTCCATCACGAAGCGCGCCCGATTTTCCAGACTGCCGCCCCACTGATCCTTACGCTGATTATGATGGGGCGATAAGAACTGGCTCACCAGGTAACCGTGGGCGCCGTGGATCTGAACCCCCGTAAAACCCGCTTTTTTCACCACCGCTGCAGCCGTGGCAAAGCGCTCAATCACTGCCTCGATATCACCAGGAGAAAGCTCACGTGGCGGATTAAAATAGCTGGAAAACCTTGGCTCCAGCGGTATCGCCGATGGTGCTACCGGCTGCTTGGAGACCATGTTCGGAGATTGCTTGCCCGGATGGTTCAGTTGCACCCATAGTTGAGTGTCGTCACGTGAGCCCGCCTGCGCCCAGCGCTGCAACAGGCTCAGATCCCGCTCATCTTCAATCGCCACATTACCGGGTTCTCCCAAAGCCAGACGATCCACCATGACATTGCCGGTAATCACCAATCCCGTTCCCCCCTTGGCCCAGGCGTCATAGAGCTTCACCAGCAGCTCAGTGGGGCGGTTGTCCACCGTGCCCAGAGCTTCGCTCATGGCGGACTTTCCGATTCGATTTTTTATTACCGCGCCACAACGCAGCGTCAGTGGCTTCGACAAAGATTCCAGGTTGGACACGGGCACCTCCACAGCGCTTCCGGATAGTGTTGACAACAGCATCAATTCGATAGTTATGAAACTATCGCATAATAGTGCCCGGGTCAATTTGTCTGTGCCGAGTCTCCGCCGGGCGGGATCACCGTGCTACAATCCCGCCACTTTTTCAGGAGCATGATTATGTTTAAAACCAATGAATATTTTGATGGCAAGGTTACCTCCATTGCGTTCCAGGGCGAGGAATTGCCCGCGACTGTCGGCGTGATGGCGCCCGGAGATTATGAGTTCTCGACCTCCCAGAAAGAAACCATGACCGTGGTCAGCGGTGCATTGACGGTGCAACTCCCCGGCGAATCAGGCTGGACCACCTACCGCCGTAATGAGAGCTTTGTGGTACCGGCCAATGCCAGCTTCAAGCTGCAGGTACAACAAGACACAGCCTATCTGTGCACCTACGAATAACCCATTCAGGAGTAATCCATTCAAGAGTAATCCGTGCATGAGTGTGGCCTACTCAAAAACGGATTACTCCATCAACCTGCCTTACAGACTCAGAGGTTCTCTCATACCTTTCGTCGGCCCAAACACCCTCCCCTGTGAATGAGCGCAATTTCTGAAAGTTATTAGGGTGCATTTTGCGCGACAACACTGCTAGTATTTAACCAAGTTAAACTAGTTTTTGGGGTGCCCTTCTTAATATGTTGATTTTCGACAGAATGAAGGCGCAAATGCTGTAAACCGTATTCGTTGGTTGTTCAGCGTCAAAGGGAATTGCACAGCAGGCAGGGATTGCCGGTACTGGTCGGGGGCCAGTGACAACACGCTACCGAATCGTGCTTTTGGAGTACCAGTTTTGACGATGACACGGATGTTGGGCCTGAATGTGGACCGCGCACCTTGGCTGTACTTAGCTCTGCCAGTTCTCGTAGTTTTGCTTTTGGGCAGCGGACTCTCCAGGCTCAGCTTTAACGTGGATTACCGCGTATTTTTCGATGCCGACAATCCTCAGTTAACGGCCTTTAACCATCTGCAGGACAATTTCAGCGCTTCTGAAAAGCTGCTGCTGGTGTATACACCCTCTTCCGCCAACGTCTTTTCCGAAACCAGTCTCAAGACCGTCCAAGCGGCCACCGCAGCACTTTGGAAAACGCCCTACTCTACACGGGTGGATTCCCTCACCAACTTCCAGCGCACCCAGGTCGATGGCGATGATCTGAAAGTGGATAACCTGGTGCCGGACGATGCTGAAATTACCAATGTCCTGCTGCAGGATATTCAATCCTTCGCGTTGCATGAACCTATGTTGCTGAATCGCCTGATCACGCCTGCTGGCAATGTCACCGGTCTGGTTGTCACCATCAACAAGCCCGGTAACTCACCCAAGGAAGCCGCTGCCATTGTCACCCACGGCCATGAGGTGGAAACGCTGATCAAACAGTTGGACCCCGGCGCCCGGGTGGATTTAACCGGCATGATTATGATGTCAAACACCTTCTCTGAAAGCGCTCGGGCCGATATGGCCACGCTGCTGCCATTGATGCTGGTATTGGTCATTGTTGGCTTGAACTATTTCCTGCAAAGCTGGAAGGCCACCGTCGGCATCCTGATGGTTATCATCCTCGCCGCCATCGGTGGTATGGGTGCAGGTGGCTGGATGGGGATACAGCTCTCCTCTCCTTCCGCCATTTCACCCATGATCATTCTCACCATCGCCGTGGCCCATTCCGTTCATATCGCCAACACATTCCTGCGCCTGCAATGGAAATCACCAAACCAGGACAATGCCAACCGGGCCATCCATGAAAACATCAGGCCCATGCTGATTGCCGGGATTACCACTCTGGTGGGGTTTGTCACGATGAATTTCAGCGATGTGCCGCCCTATCACGATCTGGGCAATATCGTTTCCGTTGGCGTGACTCTGGCCACCCTGTTGTCGCTCACCTTTTTGCCGGCCTTTCTCTACCTCACCGATGCCAAACCCAGAAAGGAATTACTGGTGAACCGCTGGATCATCCCCACCTTGTTGCGCCTGGTCACCCGGCATAGCGTGGCAACTCTGTTACTGATGGGCGGTGGCGCGGTATTGTTATGTTTATTCATCGGCAAGAACGCCCTCAACGATCAGTTTGTGGATTATTTTGATGACAGCACCCGCTTTCGCATTGCCACGGACTACACGGATGAACACCTGACGGGTATTTACTCGGTGGAATACGCCATCAGTCGTAACGGATCTTCCACCGCTGTGGACCCGGTACTGCTGTCCGAACTGGATGAATTTGAAGCCTGGCTTCTACAGCAACAGGAAGTGCGTCATGTGGCCAGCATCAGCGACACCTTCAAACTCATCAATCAGAACATGAACGGCGGCCAACCGGAATATTATCGCTTACCCGAGACTCCCCAGCTGGCGGCCCAGTATCTGCTGATGTATGAGATGTCCCTGCCCTTTGGACTGGACGTGTCGGATCGATTGAGCATGGACCGCCGCGCTACCCGCGTAGTGATTACCCTGCATAACATCTCTTCCCAGGACATGCTGAACCTGGAAGCCAGAATTAATCAGCACATCAAAACGGTATTCCCGGAGTGGCAAACCCTCAGTTCCAGCCCCATGCTGATGTTCGCCCACATCGGCCAGAAGAACATCAAGAGCATGATTACCGGTGTCCTTACGGCCCTGTTCCTCATTTCACTCGCGCTGGCCATCATTTTTCGCTCACTGAAACTGGGGCTGCTCAGCCTGCTGCCCAACCTGGTACCCATTCTGGCCGTGTTCGGGTTATGGGGTCTGGTGGTGGGCGAGCTCGGGCTGTCCATGGCGTTGGTGGGCGGAATGTGCCTGGGTGTGGTGGTTGATGACACCGTGCATTTCCTCAATCGCTATCAGATTGAGCGTCGAGGCGGACTGGAAGGAAAAGCGGCACTGGAGCAGGTGCTCTATCATTCCGGCGCACCGATTATCATTACCAGCGTTCTGCTCACGGCTGGTTTTCTGTTGCTGGGCAGCTCCAGTTTCAAACTCAACAGCGATATGGGGAACGCGACGGGATTGATCATTCTGCTGGCGTTGCTGTTCGACCTGCTGGCCCTGCCCGCCTGGCTTGCCTGGAGCGCCCGAACCAGCGCGGAAACTTCAGCAAAAGCGGTTATAGATTAGTACGTTACAGCACGCCATGCTAACCGGCAGCCCTCTGCTATACTGAAAAAAACTGTGTTTTTTTACACTTACTGTATGAGAAGGGCTGCTTTCCTTGCAACTGACCTCCGCTTTGGCCATCGTTGTTGCTGTCATGGCTTTGGGATGTTTTGATCGCCGCGCCGAAGCGGCTGTCATCATTCAGGCCTATGATCAACTGGGCAATCCCCTGCAGGATGCTGTCATTCTGGCGCCAGAGGGCTACGCTGCCACCAGGACAGACAGCAACCGTGACCAACCCCCTGCCATCATGGACCAGATCGACAAAGCCTTCGTCCCCAAGGTACTGACGGTGGAACAGGGCCGTCGCGTCAACTTTCCAAACAGCGACAACATCCGCCACCACGTGTACTCCTTTTCCACACCCAAAGTGTTCGAACTCAAGCTTTACGCCAAGCAGCCGGAGCATCCGATCAACTTTGAGCAAGCGGGCATCGTGGTGTTGGGGTGTAACATCCACGATAAAATGATTGGCTTCATTGTGGTGAGCGATACAACGATCTGGGGCCAGACCGACCAACAGGGCCAAACCTCCCTGGAGCTTCCGGACAACATACGAAACCTGCGGGTATGGCACCCGGATCTGAAAAGTGGCTTTAATAAGGTGGAGCTGCACTCCTTACCTGACATGGATGCGAGCCAGATCATCAAACTGCAACTTGAGATAAAGCCACCGATAGCTGTGGAAAAACGTGGCTTTGGCTCTGACCGGTTCAAAACCCATGGCCGTTAAATCCCTGCAGGCCCGCATACTTGGATTCGTCATTGGTCTACTGGTGGCCATGGCCATGACCGTTGCGCTGGCCGTGTGGTTCTCCACCAGTAATCACAGTAACGAGCAAATCGACAGCAACCTCGGTGTGGCTGAAAGCACCCTCAGGCAGTTGCTGTCCAACCGCGAAGAGCAGTTGCTGAGTTCAGCCGAAGTGCTCACCTCTGACTTTGGCTTCAAGCAAGCGGTCGCCAGTCGGGACAAAGACACCATCGAAAGCGTATTGCACAACCACGGGGAAAGGATCGGTGCAGACCTGATGGTACTGCTGTCATTGCAGGGAGAACTGCTCACCTCGGATACACTGGACATCAACACCCCCTTCAACCAGGACTTCTTTATCCGCTCCACGCTGAATAACGGTGGCGCCAATGATTACCTGTTGATAAACAATCGCCTGTATCAGGTCATTCTGCTACCGGTCAAAGCACCACTGCCCATCGCCATCGCCATGGTCGGCTTTGAACTGAACCAGGAATTGGCGAACCAGTGGAAAGCGGTAACCGGTTTGGACGTGACTTTCTACGCACACAAGGATTCGAACACCAATATTGTTGCCTCCACCCTGCCCCAGGCCGATTGGGATAATGCGATCAGCCATGCCTACATGCCCAACGCAGCGCACACCTTGCCGCTCATTGCCCGCCCGAAATTCGCCTCGTTGAAACTGGACCTCAGCCAAGCCAATACAAATGATACGGGTATTTTCCTTTCCTATCTGGTGGAAAATGCGTTCCGCGAATTTGATCTGCTGCAATGGCGCATCTTTATCATTACTCTGCTGGGCGCTGTTTTGGCCCTGGCGGGGGGTATACTGATGGCAAAGAATCTGGCCTCCCCCATCCACATTCTGGCGCGTACCGCCAGCCGCATCGCCAACGGAGAGTTTGGCCTGAAAGTGAATGCACTGCGTAACACCCGCGAGATAAACGACCTTGCATCCGCCTTTGAAACCATGCAGGAAGGCCTGGCAGTACGGGAAGCCCGTATCATGCACCAGGCTCACCACGACCCGTTAACTCAACTCATCAACCGGCAACACGCCATCACCCGGTTGGCCGAACATCTGGACAGTGCAGACTATGAACCCATCGCCGTCATCTGCATCAACATTCTGGATTTCCGCATTGTGAATGACACCTTCGGTCATGTGGTGGGGGATCAATGTTTGAAACTCATTGCCGAACGCCTGACTACGGTTACCGGGGAGCACAGTTTTGCCGCCCGCCTGGGCGGGGATGAATTTCTCATGGCCATGCCGTTAACCCGCAGCCGGGAGCTGGTTGCTGAAAATGTTCAGGCACTGCTGTCTTCAGCCTATCGCATTCAGGAACTGGAAATCACGTTGAAATTTTCAATAGGCGTTTCTTCAGCCCCCAGGGACGGCACCCAGTCTGAACAACTGGTTCAGAAAGCCAGTATCGCGCTGGATATGGCCCGGCGGGAACATCTGGGAATAGCGTTCTACGACCAGCAGATGGAAGAAACGCACATGAAGCGGCTTCAGCTATTGGCCGATCTGAAAAGCACACTTTCGTCAAATGATGGCCAGCTGCAAATGTATTTTCAGCCCAAGGTAAAAACCGGCGCTGATGCCACATTCAGGTTTGAAGCATTGATCCGTTGGATCCACCCGGCACAGGGCTTTATTCCACCGGATCTGTTTATTCCCCTGGCAGAACAGGCCGGCCTGATCAGCAACATTACCGACTGGGTTGTCGAAGCGGTAATCAAACAGATCGCTCAGTGGAAGGAACAGCATTTCACCGCTCAGGTGGCCATTAACCTGTCTGCCAAGGACTTGTCCCGTAAGAATCTACTGGACAGCGTTCACCTGCTGCTGGAGCGCTACCAGCTCACCACCGACTGCCTGGCTTTCGAAATTACAGAAAGTGAAATCATGCGTGACGCACAACAGGGCATCGAGCTGTTGAATCGCTTCCGCAATTCCGGATTTGATCTGGCAATCGACGATTTCGGAACCGGCTATTCCTCCCTGTCGCAGCTGAAGCATATGCCGGTAACCGAACTGAAAATCGACAAGAGTTTTGTATTGCAGTTGGATCAACTGGCGGACGATCAGATCATTGTGAAATCCACCATTGCGCTGGCCCACAGCTTCAACTTAAAAGTGGTGGCGGAAGGAGTGGAAAACCAGCAATCCATGGATCTGCTGAGCGATTGGGGTTGTGACTGGTTACAGGGGTTCTACCTGAGCCGCCCCTTGCCTGCCAAGGATGTATTGGGCTGGGTGGCGGATTTTAGCAGTCGCCAGCAAGCGGCCAACCACTAGCGCCGGCGCTTTCCCTTCTCTTCTTTTCGGGTTACCAGGGAGCGCGCTGCGGCCTGTTCCAGCCATAACAGCGATTCAATGTAATTCACAAAGCGTCCCAGGTATTCCGGTGATACATCCTGCATGGTTTCCAGCGCTTTCACCACCAGGCGATGGGCATTCAAAGGGCCGGCATCTTCAGGGGCTTCTTCCATGGCTTTGATAACCGCTTTTTCGGTACTGCGCCGGGCCCAGTCCTCGCGGAACTGCTGTAACGCTTTCAGCTCTCCCACCGGGGCAATGGCATCGAGACTGGCAACGGCATCTTCATCGTCCACCTGACGCAATGCCTCCACTTCCTGACGCCGCAACAGGGCCTCAAACGTTGTCGGCTCCTGATCTGCATTCGACACTTGGGTGCGTTGTTCCAGCTGCTGGATCAACCCGGCAATGGGAGACTCCCTTTCGGAAGCAACCGGGATGGCATGCTGATGGGATAGCGGTTGTGACTGGATAGCCTGCAGACTGTCCCTGGCTTTCTCCAGCAACCGCTGACCCAGGCCGGTACGGCTGTCGGCTGCCCGGCGCAACAAGGCCGCCACTCGATGCAACTGAACGGACTGCCTGCAATTAATGGAGGACTGGTTCAGCAACTCCCACTGTTGTTGCAGTTGGTTGCATTGAAGAACATGCTGCTGTTTCAGATCCAAAGCCTTTGCATCATCTTGCTGGGTTTTGGAACCATCCGCCACATCACTCATCTGCAGAAACGTCCTTGCCGGCTCTTGGCACCGGCGCCATTTCCACGCGGCGGTTTCGGGCCCGGCCTTCACCACTATCGTTGGCCGCCACCGGTTGCTGTGATCCGAATGCCGCCGCGAACACCATATCAGGAGACATCCCCTCTTCAATAAGCGCACGGGTTACGGTCAACGCCCGCTGGGCTGAAAGCTCCCAGTTATCCTGGTAGCGATAATTATTTTTCTGGATGGGTAAATCGTCCGTGAAGCCACTCACCATTAGTAACTCATCGTGCTCTCCCAGATACACTTTCAATGGAGCCACCAATGTGTGCAGCAACTCACGTCCTTCCGGTTGCAATTCATCGGAGTTCAGTGCGAACAAAACACTGCCGCTGATACCGATGCGTCCGTTATCCAGGGTAATGCGCCCTGTTGCCAACGGATCTGCCAGGGCCTCTTCCAACGCCATTCTGCGCTGCTCTTCCGCCTGCCGTTTTTCCACTTCCAATTGCAGATTCTGGGTAAGTTCCAACTGAATGCCCATCACCCATACCAGCACCAGGACAAATACACCCACCAGGCCGGACATCAAATCTCCAAAAATCGCCCAAATAGGCGTGGAAGCTACCTGATCATCCAGGTGGTCCATCAGCTTGGCTCTCCCTCTGCCACGGTTTCAGTTACCGTTTCCTCAGTTTCTGCAACCGGAACCTCAGCTTTGTTGCGTAGCTCTTCAATAATTTCCTTCTGGGACATCATACTGAGATCAATGATTTCCCTGGCCTGGGCCACGTAGTAAGCCAACTGTTCGTCACTGCGGACGCTGGACTTGTCCAACGCCGTTTCAACCCGGTTGAGGTTTTCGATTAATTTATCATTGGACTCACTGAACAGTTCAACCGCGTAGCCAAAGGCTTCGCTCAAGCTAGAGACGTCCACCGCGCTGGCTTCCAGATGGTCAGCCATCTCGGTCAATTTTGCCGTTTCACCTTCCACCTGCCGGCCAAAGCGTTCACTGACTTCCGTCAGTTTTTGCGTGGAGGCACTGACCAGAGTCTCAATGGCAGCACGCTGATCGGCGGATGCGGTCTCCAGGGAACCCAGCACGGCACTCAAATCCGCCATGAGACGTTCCCGTTCCTGCAGCAATTCATTATCGCGTTCGATGTTGTTGGAGATCTCCCGCCGTAACTGCTCCAGCACTTCCGCCGCCGCTTTGGGCGCAGCACTGGCGGCCTCGATCAACTGCAACATGGGTGTTTCCAGTGCCGTACCCAGCTGGGTAAGGTGTGTCGCCACCACTGTTTCCAGCTCAGCCAAACGTTCCACTGCGGACCGGGCACGACCGCTCTCTTCTTCACGCAACTGAGTGAGTTCGGCTTTCAAAACCGAGGTAAGCTGTTCCATGCGTTCAGCCTGCCCAGTGAGCCACTGCTCCTCGGACTGCATACGCTCACGTACCAGATCACCGGATTGGGTAAGTACCTGGGACCATTCCGACAGCATACTATTGGAATTTCGCTCGGCCGTTTCGGTCACGACACCCAACTGCCGGTTAAATCCATCAAGGGCCTGTTGCTGCTGCTCCAGCATGCGCTGGCTGTTCTGCTCCCAGGAGTGCACCAGCGCCGCGCTGGCATTTTTGAACTGATCGTTCCACTGCTGCAGGCGCTGTGCGTCCCCTTCACCCAAACGTTGCAGGACCTGTTGGCTTTGCTCACTTAAACCAGAAACCAGTTGCTCCGCCAAACCGGCAAAGCGTTGCTCAAATCCCTGCATACTGTCATCCAGTGACATCACCAATTGCTGCTGGCGCTGATCGTAATTTTGCAGGCCGGATTCCCAGGCACGCCCGACTTCCGCCGCCGTGTCACTGAACTGTTCTGTGAGGTCCTTAAGCTGTTGCTGGGTCTGGGACTGCAGCTGGTCCTGGGTTTGCTGTGCCTGCTCTGCCAGCGTCTGCATAGTGCGCTCAACCAGCGGTTGAATGCTCTCCCCCGCCAAACGCCCGCTTTCCGCCAGACTGTTTTTGAGGGACTGTTCAACTGAAGCCGCCAGATCAGAAAAGGTTTTGGCCGCGGTTTCCTGAAATTGCTTTTGCCCTTCTACGATGGCATTGGTCATGGACTGGGTCATGGATTCCATTTGACCGGCCATGGCATTCAGGCGCTCGGCCACTGCGGGCAATGCCTGCGCCTGGAATTGCAGGGCTTTGTAGGTTTCCTGGCGGTGATGATTCAGCGAAAAACCACGGAATTCTTTGCCGATGCATTCATCCAGTTGTGAAGTAGCATGCAGGCGCTCGCGGCGACTGAGAGTGGAAATCAGGCCCAGCATGGCCGAAGCCGCCACACCGGCGACGGAGGTACCGAATGCCAACCCCAAGCCTTTAATCGGTGTCGCCAGCCCGGCACGCATGGCCTGCAGTTCAGTGGTACTTTCCAGGGCCAGTACGGCTCCGTTCAAGGTCACCACCATGCCAATAAAAGTACCCAACAAGCCCAGCATGACCAGCAACCCCACCAGATAGGGTGTGAACACCGGGCCCGGCAGCACAATACGTTCCCCTTCAATGCGCAGGCGCACCGGGTTCTGCAACGTCGCCGGCAATTTCCCCAACCACAGATCCAAGCGATCCAGGTTACCCGGCACATTTGCCAGGGCCGCTGCCAGCAAGGCGGTATCCCGTCGATACTGCAGCATTTCAAAACAGCCGATCCCATAAACCAGGCCAATCAACAGGGTGACGGTCAGCGCCAACAGGTCGTTGCCAACAAAACCGGCGCCGATCCATAGAATAGCCAGGGCGCCCAGTCCGAATGCAGCACCAAATAGAACTCGATTCATGATTTAGGAGTTACCTCTCGTTCAAGGGCCTCAACCAGTCCTAATACCGGTTGCAGGCGCAGGTCCAGTTCCGCCAACAGCAGAGACTGGATGTCTTTTCTGAATAGATCCAACCACCCGGACTGCCCCTGGGCCCGTAGATGATCAAAGCGACGTTCCAACAGGCGGGGCACCGTGGCCAGAAATCTGGCGGTGTGATCCCACAAGGTGTCTTCCAATACCCGATCCAGCACGGCCAGTTTTTTCAATTGCGGCGTACAGCCTGCCAGGGCCTCACGCCCACTGGAACGGACAGCCCGCAACGCCAGATCCTGCTCCCGTTGAAGCGACAGGTAGAAACGGTGAAAGCGATCAAACTTCAGCTCAGGGTCATCTGCCACCACCACCGGCCACCGGACCTTGGGCCGCTCCGAAGCGGGATCACAGCTCTGGATAATCCCGCTCACCAACTTGGACTTGGTATGCAACACCGCTTGCTTCAAGTCGTCGCAGCTGTCCGTGACAGCAATAAAACCCCGCTCCGGTTTCACCTTGTGGGCGTCCGCCAGCATAATGGAATCGGCAAAATTCAACATCTGCCCCAAACGATCGGCAAAGTCCTTGTGGGGCCAGTCTTCCTCGATCATCGCCAGGTCGGAAAGCAACCTGACCAGGCGCACATGACGGTGGGGAGAAGGGATAACCTGCTGGTTCATAAAATAGTCACATCCCTTTCATCATAAACAGGGAAACTGACAGGCAGAGTGGCACAAACCATTAATAAATTTTGAAGAAATCACTTTAAATTCAGGCAACTAGATCAGAGAGCCGGGCGGATAAACGAGCGTCCGTGGATGTTTGTTTTGTATTTTTATAAAGGCGCATTATGGCCAATTCGGTGGAAACTTCAAGGCATCCGCGGCCGCTTTGAGGCTGGTGAGAGCGGGCTCAGGCACTTCCGGGATATTACTCAAAAGTCACTGAAAAAACGCTGCTAATGCACTGTTCACTGGACCCACCTGAGGACCCACCTGATCAAAAGCCGAGCTGGACACTCGGGTATATCTTCTATACTGAAGCTTGTTGTTTCCACGTGGCAAATTCACCTTCCAGGGACCTGACACCAGATGACCATCCCAAAGATTCCTCTCCACTCGAACCTCATTTGCTGTCTGCGGGCTCGCTGTCTCCCGGCTTGCAGTCTGCTGGCTTGCGTTCTGCTGGTCTGGGCGACCGGGGCTCAGGCCGGCTCCGGCAAACTACAGGAAACCGCCGGGGTAACCCAGGTTGAGGGCAGCGGTGGCGGCGGCCTGGTGCCCTGGGCCACTCTCAGCGGTTATGACACCCGGGATGAATGGTCCAGCAGCGTGTTCATGACCCGGGTCACCCTGCCGGACTATCGTTTACAGGCCTTTGGGGCTGCAGCCAGCCTGTACGACCGGGTGGAAGTCAGTCTCGCCCGGCAAACCTTTGAGCTGAAGAACATACCCTTTGGCGAGCGGGAAATTAATCAACAGATCCTGGGGGTAAAAGCCAGACTCTACGGTGACATTGTCTATGGTGACTGGCCACAGCTGGCCGCCGGGATTCAATACAAGGAGCTGGACAACGACTTCATTGCCGGCGCCATCGGCGCGGAAGACACCGACAACGGCACCGATCTGTATCTTGCGGCCAGCAAAGCTCACCTGGGCGCCCTGTTCGGCTACAACCTGGTCTGGGACCTGACCCTGCGTGCCACCAAAGCCAACCAATTCGGTCTGCTGGGTTTTGGCGGTGATGACAATGACCGCTATGAAGTCATGGCGGAAGCGGCGCTGGCCGTACTCCTGAATCGTAACTGGGCATTGGGAGCCGAATACCGCCAGAAACCGGACAACCTCACCGCGCTGCAAGAAGACGATGCTTATGACGTCTTCGTGGCCTACATTCCCAACAAACAATTCAACATTACCTTCGCCTGGGTGGACCTGGGTGAGATTGCCGGTGAGGAAGATCAAACCGGTGCCTATGCCTCTCTGACCGGCTATCTTTGGTAATTCATCGGGTGAATCTAATGAAGATCATGACGAGTTCTACATCAGCGACCTTCACTGCGGCCCTGATTTTAATGGGCAATTTCTTTTTGTCCGCCTGTCAAACGGCCCCGGCCGGCGACGCTCTCTATCAGGAATTGGGCGGCATGGAAGGCATCACGGAGATTACCGATAACTTTATTTATGAAATTGGCTTTGATGAAAATATTGTCCGTCATTTCCAGGAAACCAATCTGGAGCGTTTCCGTGAAAAGTTTATCGAGCAGGTCTGTGAGGTCAGTGGCGGCCCCTGCAGCTACAGTGGCGACAGCATGGTTGAGGTGCACACCAACATGAACGTCACCGAAGCGGAATTCAATCGCACCGTGGACTTGCTGGTGGCGGCCATGAACCGCAGTGGCATCCCGCATCCGGTACAAAATCAACTGTTGGCCCGCCTCGCCCCCACCCGGCCCGACATCATTTACAAATAGTGTGGCACCAATGGGGCAGTGGTCATACCGCCAGCCCCATTTCCTCATAAATATAATTATGGATGCCGCTATCGGCTATGCATTTCGAATTAAAGCAAACCCTGACCCGTTTCCCTTTCACCGACATCACCTGCCCTTCCACCCGACCAAAGCTGAACAACATCAAAACGGGCTCGCCGATTTGTGCGCCATGCTGTTCATCCAGGCGCAACATCGCACCGCGCTCTGACAGGTCCACCACCAACACCTCACTGGGTTGGCCTGCAATCTCAGCATGCACAAAGTTACCGATCCTGACCCGGGGATGTTTTCTTCTGGCTTCCTGCAAATAGACGCGTTCACAATCCATGAACACATAGGCCACCAGGAAGGCAATAAGTCCGCCGCGCACAAAACCAAACAGGAAGAATATCGGCAAACTCAGTTTCTCCAACATCTCAGCAACCATCCATTCATCCTTGTTATAAATGTAGAAAGCACACCGGATCATGATTTGCAGAATGGCGGTTATGGTCGCGTACTGTAACGCTATCTGTATCGCTTTCTTTTGCACTGCCTTCTGATCCATTAAACGACGGCCCCGGCTTCTGATCACCACAATCGCCAGCAAACCAAAATTGATGGCCAGCAAAATATGAGGCGGCTTGAATTGCGTGGCAGACAGAGCATAGAACACCATGGAAGCCGTGGCGGCCGCCAGAAACGCAAAAATATAGGTAGCCAGATTGCGATCGCCAAACTGATTGCGCAGTGTCTCATTCATATAGAAACCGCATCCAACCGCCAACACATAGGACAACCCGCCGCCAACGGACCAGCCTATCACCCGCGCTTCGGTGAACCAGGGCCCGCCACTGCCGTTGAAGGTACCGGAAAGATCGAACAAGACCAAAAACAACATGACACACAAGGCCGTGGTAACAAACGTGCCCATAAAGACCATTGCCATAGGTAACCGCAAGTCCAGATCCTTGCGATCGATAAATCTGATGATAAACCCGTAGCGGGAAAGCAGTGCATGGGCTTCCTGTGGATTGGAATAGGATTTCACACAGCTTTTGGCCAGCATCTCCGCCAGAGTGGAGCGCATGGTTTCCAGTTCGTTAATGTATTCCTGAATGGCAATAACATTGTCGCCGTCCAGCATGGCCGGGAGAACACCACCGATTTCCAGGATACGGCTTTCCATACGCTGCAAATCATTGACGCCTGGATAGTGGTTCTCAAACTCACGATTGACTCGAATCAGATACAGATTCAGTACCAGTAAACGCCCGGCAATGAACGGGGATTCCTGCAATTCAGGATCTCTGGCCACCCGATCCCAAAACTCAGCAAAACCACGGCCCTCCAGATCCGCATAGACCGGATCCAGTTTTTTATGATTAAGGCTAATCGACTTGATGGCACCGATGATTTGTTGCTTCAGGTTCAGGGCATCTCTTGGTACGCGGGCCGAGGCCAGCAAAAAGCTGCGCCAACGCTCATCCGCTTTGGCAATGGGAGCGGCCAGTTGAACCAGGAGAATAAAAACCACCAGATAGGGTGAAATCAGTGATTGCCCTAACCTTTCCCCCAACAACAACATCTGATTGGCAAGATCATTCTCACCCAGCACAGACGCCACCCCCTGGATAAAGACCCCTTTCAAGCCGGGCACCTGACTGATGACAAAGGCGATCGCCAGAAAGGTCAGAAAGTAAATCCCCGCGTATTCGCGGAAGACTCTGTCGTGAATGTAATCCTTCGGCTCGCCTTCAAATTGGGTTTGTTCCGCTGCCGACCAGCGGTTGAAACGCGGTAAAATCACTAACGCAAACAGCGCAAAGCAAACGGCAATATCCGCCAGGGAAACAATAAGAAAAGTGGTGAGCTCGCTATCCATAGCAATGTTCCGAGAAATGTGACCCAGATCTCAAAATAGGCCAAACAAAGGGAACATCAAGCTGTTTTACGGGTTCTGGTACTAATCAACAGTTTTGTTGCTAATGAATACATGCAAGCCAGCAGCACTGATCAATTAACATCCAAATTTTGGATTTGCTGAGTCAACAGAAACAGTATTACGCTTGTACGGGTGAAACGGACTTTCCAAGGAGGTGCAACATGCTCGCTGCTCACAATTCGCGCAAATTACTAACAACCAAACATGTTATCGATGAAATCCCCGACCCGGTGGTTAAACCTCAGCAGGTATTGATCGAGGTGCACGCCTCCAGCGTCAACCCATTGGACTGGAAGCTCTACAAAGGCGTACGCTACGTGCCGTTCAAGAAAATCGTGCTGGGCCATGATGTGGCCGGTGTGGTCACACAGGTGGGGGACAAAGTAACCACCTTCAAACCGGGAGATGAAGTCTATTGCTGCTTACCCGGCTTACTGGGGGGCGCCTATGCAGAACAGGTTGCCGTAGCGGCTAGAAACGTATCTCTCAAACCTGAAAACCTGAGCATGCAGGAAGCCGCCGCCACGCCACTGGCAGCGCTCACCGCCTGGCAGGCGCTTAAACAGACCCAACTGAAAGCCAATGATTCCATATTGATCATTGGGGCTTCCGGCGGCGTCGGCACTTTCGCGGTCCAGCTTGCCAAAGCCATGGGAGCCGATGTAACCGGCGTGTGCGGCACTTCCAATATCGACCTGGTCCTCACGTTGGGGGCCGATGACATCATTGACTATACCCAACACTCTATCTTCGATAATCACCAACAATATGATGTGATTTTTGATGTGATCGGACACGAGAGCTTACACAGCTGTCGCTATATCCTGAAAAGCAACGGTCGCTACATCACTACAAACCCCAATCCGCGCAGCATTATGGATATCGCCAGTCACGGTTTGCGCGCGAATGGACAACGGGCCAGTTTCATTTCCATGAAAGCCAATGGTCAGGATCTGATGCACATTAAAACCTTGATCGAAGCCGGGAAAGTCAAACCGATTATCGACAAACAATACAGCCTGGACCAAATTGATGAGGCTTACGCCTATTCCCAAATGGGTCACTCCCGGGGAAAGATCGTCATCAACCTGGCGGAGCCCGCCGCAGTCTAATTGAGGGAAACCTTTTTGCCTTTGACGATAACGTCTTTGGAGGCTTTAACCCCGATCTTGCCGGAGCCATTCAGTGTCAGGTCTTTGCCGCTGAGGATGATGGTGCCGTCTTTTTTCATGGTAAGCGACGCCTTGCCGACCTTGATGGTAAGCTCATCCTCAGCGGAGATCTGAATCTTCTTGGCGGAGTGACTGCTGGTGTCCCCCACATTCAGAGATCGGTCTTTGCCGATATCTTCCGACATGCTTTTCCCGACCACCAGAAAACGGCTGGCACCCACCTCTTCCGCTTTTACCGCTGCAACGGTTTCATTCATGGCCGCACCCACGGTTACCTGATACACACCCCCTATGGTGAGTTCTTTGGCGGCGCCGACGGTTTCGGCAAAGTTAACCGCGATGGTTTCCGTTTTATTGCTGGCAATAGTGTTGCTTTGGTTCTGACCTACCGTAAGCGTTTGATTGCCGCCCACGGTCAGCGACTGATTTGAACCAATGGACTTGGTTTCGTCTGCGCCGACATTCATCGAGCGCATATTGCTGACCGTCAGGGACTGGTCGTTGGACACGGCTCCGGTTTCGTTATTGGCCACTTCATAGTTCCAGTCTTTTCCCGCTTTGAGATAAACCTCTTCTGCGCCGCCCTTATCATCAAACCGCAACTCATTGGCATTACCGCTTTGGGTCAGCCAGCCGGACTGGGTAGTAGTGTATTTCGGCCCGGGGTTATCCTTGTTGTACATGGCGCCGACCACAATGGGGCGATCCGGGTCACCATTGATAAAGTCCACCAACACTTCCTGGCCTTCCCTGGGTACAAAGCTGGCGCCCCAACCGCTACCGGCATAGCCCTGCAATACCCGCAGTTTGCAACTGTTATGATCACTGTCCCAGGGAAACTGAACCCGTATCATACGTTGTGGATCTGCATCACCCGATGATGCAGATGAACACAACTCCATAACTTTCGCCATCTGCGGCCCCGCCATCTGACGCTTGACCTGTTCCCTGGAAGGACGCACAGGAACATTCGCGCCCACACACTGAAAGCGGTTCTGGTAACGTTCCAACCCACCGGTACTGTTAGTGGCCTGATGGCTGACCCGTGTCAGCAGATACTTGTCACATTCCGAAGCAATGGAATGCTGCAGTTCAAAGCGGGCACCGCTGCGAAAGCCGGTGCAATTGGAATTGCCTTCCGCCACGTTATAGCCGGATTCCATGGATTCCATCCAGTGTGCGGTAAGCAGTTTATTGTAGTCCGGCTCAAAATCATGGCAGCTGTTGCTACCGTCCTTGAAGTTATAGCCGCCATAGCGCTGCATACAATTGATGGCCGGAACCTGGGAAAACTTTGAAGTGGTGGGGATATGCTGCTTATAGTAGTTTTTAGGCGTATCCTGGTTGTAATCAATCTGTTCACAAGCTTGCGGGTGATAACGCAAGGTACGACGCCAATCGAAAATAAAAACGCCCTCTGCCCCCACATCCCGGGCCCGCCCCTCAATCACGACTGTTCCCTCCGGACAGTCTGCAAAACTTCCCGGAGCGTCAGCCAGCACCAAGGTGTGATCCGTTTCTGTATGGGTAAAGTAGTAATTAATGCCGTCTTCTGCCAGCAGGCGTTGCACAAAGGCCAAATCGCTTTCATTGAACTGCACACAGTATTCCCGCTGCAGGTATTGCTTACTCACTTTCAGTTCGAGTGGACAGAACGCGCCATAAGATTTAATCACCTCTTCCACAATCTCAACGGCGGACTTGTTTTCAAAGATGCGATTGGTGCCGGCCTGGGATAAAAACCAAAGCCCGGGAACCAGGGAAACTTCATAGCCCCGGGTGCCGTTGTCGGTGACATCCTGCAGCATCAACTGGTTAACCCGACCGTGAATAAAATGGGGCTGGGAACTGCCCTGGGGATGAATCGCAACACTCACCTTTTGGCCGATGACATCCTGACTGAGTAAAGTTTCAGCAGTCGACTGAAATCCCACCTGAAACTGAAAGGGTTGGGACAACGACTCATCACCCTTGAGATAGGAAACGATGCAGGAGTCATCCAAGAAACTGGCTTTCATCCTGAGCAAGCGTGCATCTTGCGTCATAAGCGATATCCCCGATCCAATCCATTCCATTAGTGAACTGCGAACCGGTTACATTCTACACGTTTAAACTTCGAAGAAAAAAGCACAAATACCAACCAGGGCGTGGATATTACCAACCCGGCTCAGGGAACAAAATGTCCTTCGCAGGTAGGTGTTGTCCCGTTGGAGTTTGCTGCACTGCCATCAGGACAGGTAGCGCCCTGCCAATCTATATTGCTGTCCAGTTTGGGAATACCCACCATTCCGACCAGGTTGGCGTTGGCAAAAAAGGTGACTTGCACGCCATTTACTCCCCTGAAATTGGTTCCCTGGACATTGGTATTGGAAAAGGTTGTGAACTGATTGAATTTGGTTCCACGCATGTCGGCATAGGACAGATTGGCGTCGGTAAAGTCAGCACCCAGAAAAGACGCTTCCCGGAAATTTCCCCGCAGTCGGGTGCTGGTCATGTTGGCGTCATGGAACTCAGCATTAAACGCACCCTGGGGCTTAAACTGTGCACCTTCAAAATTGGCATTATTGAGCCTGGTTTCGTAAAACACCGTGCCATAGAAACTGCCGTTACGGAAGTCCGCACCCTGGGCTTCTGCAATCCCCATATCCGCATTATCAAAGGCCGCGTCCCTTGCGAGCAGTCCTTCCATGTTGGTTCCGGCAAGATTACTGCCGCTCAGGTTTCTCGCACTGCACACATGGGACAACGAGCCAAAAGAAAGATCGCAATTCAGACAAATATAATCAGAATAAATTAGGCACTTCCAGATGGCGATATTACCCACGCTGGTAGCGCTGTCGCTAATCTCAAGATCACCACGAAAAGAGGATAGTTGGTCAGTTCGTTCAAAATCGGCACTGTAAGCAGAAGCCGATAACAAAATCCCTGCTGCTGCAATAAGTTCTTTATACATGATCGTCACCTCCCTGTTTATACCCCCTTATCAGATCACGTGCTGAGAAAAGCGATAAGTAAATTTGGGAAGTTAGCTTTGTTCACTATTAACGATGTTGAGCTTGCTGGATCAAGCCGTCAAAGGCCACTGAAGTATCAAGAGTGGTCAAGGTTGTACGAAGTCAGGTTTCGTTACGACCTATCCATTTGTCCAATACCGGCGGCTGATAGTCCAGCATGCGCTGTACCAATCTGGCGGGCAGTTCCTCAACGATAAGCATGTTACGATGGATATCCTGAACAAATTGTTGCTCCACTGCATGATCCAAAAAAGCGATCAACTGATCGTAGTAACCATCAACATTCAACAGCGCGCAGGGCTTATGATGAAACCCCAATTGCGCCCAGGTCATGACTTCAAATAGCTCCTCAAGGGTTCCCAGGCCACCGGGTAGCGCAATAAACCCGTCCGAGAGATCCACCATCGCCGCTTTACGTTCATGCATGGATTTCACAACACGCAGTTCCGTCAACCCATTATGGGCCACTTCCTTTCTCATCAGTGATTGAGGTATGACGCCAATCACCTCTCCGCCGCCCTCCAGGACGCTATCAGCCACCTTTCCCATCAGGCCGACTTTGGCACCGCCGTAGACCAGCCCCATATTACGGCTGACCAACTCCTGTCCCAACCGGGCGGCAGATTCCATGAACACACCTGGCTGGCCGGGACTTGACCCGCAAAACACAGAGACTTTTTTCATTGCTTATCCTCTATAGCGTCAATCTCTCACACATCCTGCGCCGCCGCATAGGCCGACGCCCAGGCCCATTGGAAATTAAATCCCCCCAGGTGCCCGGTCACATCCACCACTTCGCCGATAAAATACAAACCACTCTGCTTTTTGCTTGCCATGGTTTTGGAAGACAGCTCATCGGTATCCACGCCACCGAGAGTCACTTCTGCAGTGCGATAGCCTTCGGTTCCCGCAGGTTTTAAATGCCATTGAGTAAGCAACTGTTGGATTTCCTGTAAGCGCTGATTGGAAAATTCAGCCAATGGCTTTCGGCTTTCCTGTGGCCACCAGAGTGTCTCCAGTTCCGCCACCAGTTTCTTCGGCAATCGCTGGCCTACAATATTTTTCAACAAGGACTTGGAATCTGAGTTCTTTGCCTTGAGCAACCAGTCATCGTCACTTTCATCCGGCAGCAGGTTTAGTGAGACAGATTCTCCTTCTTGCCAATAGGAGGAAATCTGCAAAATAGCCGGCCCACTTAAACCCCGATGAGTGAAGAGAACATTCTCCCGAAAAGCGGCTTCCTCATTACTGACCAGAGCATCCACCGATACGCCGCTCAAGGTATGACAAAGTTGTTTCATATTATCGGTAAAGATAAAAGGCACCAGACCGGCACGAGTGGGCAACACGTTTAAGCCAAATTGCCGCGCCACTTCATAGCCAAAGGGGGTTACTCCCATGGTGGGAATCGAAAGTCCTCCGGTTGCAATCACAACACTTTCTGACTGGTACAGGCCTCTGTTGCTCTCGATACGAAAGCCACCGGATGCATCAAGCGATTCAATTTCGCAATAGGTGTGGATCTCCACGCCGGCTTTGTCACACTCTGCCAATAACATGTTGAGAAGGTCCTTGGCACTGTTGTCGCAAAATAACTGCCCCAGTTTCTTCTCGTGATAGGGAATACCGTACTCGCACACCAGGCCAATAAAATCCCAGGGGGTGTAGCGGCTGAGGGCAGATTTGCAGAAATGAGGATTGGCAGACAGGTAGTTGGCGGGTTCGGTATACATATTGGTAAAGTTGCAACGCCCGCCACCGGACATCAGGATTTTTTTACCTACTTTGGATGTGCGTTCCAGCACCGCCACCTTACGGCCCCGCTGCGCGGCCAACGCAGCACAGAACAGACCGGCAGCCCCGCCGCCGATCACCACCACATCAAAGGAATAAGACTTACCCACACCAATACCCTCACCACAATGGCGGGGATTCTAGCATGTTTCCCGGGTGTCAGTGACGCCCTATTTATTGGACAACCAAAGGGTTTGGTAAGGTGACAGGGTGATGGTGCCGGCCTGGTCCTCGATCTTCATTCCGGAGATGAGATCCACCCAATTATCGGTTCCAATGAGATTAATATCCGTCAACGCCACCTGCTGGGTTTCGCTGCTGATATTGTAAATGCAGAAAATCGACTGATCCCGCCGCATGCTCTGACGCCAGAAGCCAAAAATCTGCAAACCCAAATGCAGCGTGAACTGTGTGGCATTGGGATGAAACGCAGGCTGTTTTTTACGGATTTCAATCAGCTCACACAATTGATGAAACACTTTGCTGTGGTGGCTGTATTTATTCTCCAACTGTTCCTCAAGCTGAGTGACATCCCACTGACTGCGGTTGATGGATCGGTTGCGCCCGGTGTGTTCCAGACGGGCATAATCGTTTTCCGTACCCAACAGACTGTGGATATAAAACGCAGGAATGCCTTCCAGCGCCAACATGATGGCATGGGCGCAGATAAAACGCTGTAACTGCCATTTATCCGGCCCGTGATCGATGGTGCCCTTGAGGGCATCATAGAGACTGATGTTCATCTCATAAGGTTTGTCGAACCCTTCCCGCGCCCGGCGAAAGGTGATGCGGCCTCCGAATTGCTGCATGGTGGCAACCAACTGATTCTTCTCATCCTCCTGCAGCAAACCATCCGTTGGGCGCAGACCAACCCCATCGTGGGAGGCAATAAAATTGAGGTAGGTGGTTCCCATTTGCGCCGGCGGCATACTCATCAACCAGGTTTTGAGGTGACGGCAGTCGCCGGCGATCAAGGTATAAATCAACAACGGCGGCAGGGAAAAGTTGTAGATGACATGGGCTTCGTTGGCATTACCGAAATAGGTCAGATTCTCCCGGTTGGGCACATTGGTTTCGGTAATGATCACCGCCTGTGGATTGTAATGCTCAATCAGGACACGCAGAAGCTTAATGATTTCGTGAGTCTGTTGCAGATGTATGCTGGGAGTACCTATTTCTTTCCACAGAAAAGCCACCGCATCCAGACGAAAGATCTGTACGCCATTTTCCATATAGTGGCGAATAATATTGACGAACTCGATCAACACCTTCGGGTTTTTGAAGTTCAAATCCACCTGATCTTCACTGAAGGTACACCAGACATAGCGCTCACCATCTTCAGTCTGCACCGGGTTCAACAGAGGCGAAGTACGTGGCCGAACCACGGCACTGACATCGGCATCCGGACTGGCCTCAAAGAAATAATCCTTGCCGGGATCAATGCGTTTCTTGAAATTATCGAACCAGCGACTGCGGGCGGACATGTGGTTGATCACCAGATCCGACATAAATTTGAATTCGGAAGAAATCCGGCGGATGTCCTCCCATTCACCATGGGATTCATTGACCGCCAGGTAATCCATCACCGAAAAGCCGTCATCGGAGCTGTAGGGAAAAAACGGCAGAATATGCACAGACGATACCTTGTCCTGCAGCTTTCCCTTCAGAAAGTTGTACAGGGTAACCAGGGGCTTTTCATCGGCTTTGGCATGATTCAAAACAGAATCCGCATAGGTAATCAACAGAATATCGGTTTCATCCCAATTGTTCTGGTGATCCCGGGGTTGCTGGCAGCTTTCATCCAGGCCCATGGTTTCAATCAATTGCCGGGCGAGAAAAGCCGTATCAATATCGGGATAGATAAAATCCAGTGAACCTATCAGCTTTTTTTCCAGCTCTTCCAACATACCTATCGATCCTACTGTTTAATGACCCAGGTTTAATGATCAAAGTTTTATGAACAACGTTCAATGACCCGTAAATTCTTTGTTGTCCAGCTCCACTGCTTCCTGCAATCGCTCCATGATATCGGGAATGGCGCTGATCACACGATTCCAGCTGGGGATAAATGGCGTGTCCATGGGGTTATCCAGAAAATACGCACCGGCCCCCATCAGGTTCTGGGCAAACAGTTCCACCGCCTGCTCTTCAAAATGCCGGTCAAACTTCAGACCGTTGATTATCGCGTCATTCTGATAGCTTTCGATAAAGTCCAACGCGATCCGATAATAGGTGGCTTTAATGGTGCGGAACTTCTCGTTGGAGAACACCTCACCGTTGGTAGCCAGTTTGCGGAACAGCGCTTTGCAGATATCCGTACTCATCTTGGACAAGCCGGCCGTGGCATCATCTGCCGAAAGATCCTGGTGTTTGTGATCGTAACTGTCCGCTATATCCACCTGGCACAGGCGATTGGTGGCATAATTGCGTTTCATCTCGGACAACACACCCACCTCCAACCCCCAATCACTGGGAATACGTAGATCACTGATCACATCGGTGCGAAAGGAAAACTCACCGGCCAATGGATAACGGTAGCTGTCCAGATAATCCAGAAAATCCGATGGACCACAGACTTTCTTGAGGGCACGAATCAACGGCGTCACCAGCAGACGGCTTACCCGCCCATTCATTTTGGAATCCGCCACCCGCGCATAGTAACCTTTGCAGAACATGTAGTTGAAATTGGGGTTGGCCACCGGATAGATCAATCGTGCCACCAGATCACGCTGGTAAGTCACGATGTCACAATCGTGCAGGGCCACGGATTTAGTGCGACCCGCCGCCAGCACATAGCCAAAGCAGTACCACACGTTGCGGCCTTTACCCATTTCCGTTGGCGCCAGATCCTGGGCTTTTAATTCTTCATCCAGTGCGGTGAGCCGGGGGCCATCATTCCACAACACATGATGCCGCTGGGGCAATCCGGAGAAATATTCCAGCGCGTACTCATACTGACTTTGATCGGCACGGTCTAACCCAATCACGATTTCTTCCAGATAGGGAACCTGCTTTAATTCCTCCACGATGTGTTTTAATGCCGGACCTTCCAGCTCCGAAAACAGTGAGGGAAGTACCAGCCCCATGGGGCGATGCTTCTTGAATGTAGACAGTTCTTTTTCAAGGTCTTCCAGTGACCGACTACGCAGGTTGTGCAACGTAGTGATAATTCCATTTTGATAAAAATCACCCATGATATTGCCTTTCTTCCCATAAACATGTGCCATTCGATGCTGCATCACAGCAATCGGTTCAAAAGCGACTGAATACACTCATCCCAGCCAGCGGGGCCTTCGCCCTCCGAGCGCAATACTTCACCTGCACCCGTGATATTAAGTTTATCTGAGTTAACACCTTTAATGATGACAGCATAGTCTGCACATTCCAGCATACGGGCATCATTGGGACTGTCTCCCAAGGCGATGGTGATAATTTCCCGGTCCGGATAGCAGGACTGATAGCGCTTTACCAGGTATTGCATGGCATCGGCTTTATCGTATTGCCCCATGGCGTGATAAAAACGGCCGCCTTTGATCAATTGCAATCCGCGCTGATTTAATTGCCGGGTGAATTGTTCCAGTTCCACATCGCTCCCCAACCATAACAAGGGCTCGGTACCAATGCGCTGTTTCGCTCTGGCAGCGGCCATATTGGGTAAGCCGGTCACTTTGGCGACTTCAGCGGCTTCCATATCGGCAAAACTGCGAAACTGAAAGCCCGCCTGCCTCAGTTCCTGCAATGCATCAAGGACTTCATCCAAGGGCGCCGAAAAAGACACCACCAAGCCGGAATCCCTGCCCAGGTTGCCGGCCGGTATAATGGCCGCAGCGCCGTTCTCCACGATAAAGGGAGTATGGTTATCCAGTTGCTGCTTAAGCGCTTCCATTTCCGGGCGGGTTTTGCTGGAATTTAAAATCACCGGGATTGCCATCTCTTTCAGGCGTCGCAACGCAGGCAGGGCCGCTTGAAAGCTGTAGCTGTTGTGATCCAGCAGGGTTCCATCCAGATCCGTAAATACCAGTAATTGGCGCTCAGACACGATGCTGCACTCCTTTGATTTGGTGCTGCTCATCAATTTCAAACAAGGTGTCAGCACGTTCCGGCATTTCCTCCAGCATCTCCCTGGTCAGTCGCTCATAGTGCATGATAAAGCGCTTTATTTGCTCCGGACTCATTATCCTCCCGCCAACCGCACCATTTCGGTGCACACCCAGACGCTGGGCCAGCTTCTGCTCCTGGAGGGTGCGCCACTCCAGAATGCACTCCATGGAGGGCGCCCTTAACATCACCAGATAGTCGAGTCGGCCAAACAACTGTTGGTATTCATTTGCCAGATGCTGGTTAACGTAACGTCGCCACTGTCCACCCTGGTCCTCAATGGCTTCCAGCTGGTTAATGGGCGCCTCCAGGCGCAGGGGATCGGCCTCCGGCAGAGCGGCGACACACCAGCCTTCCAAGAGAACAATGTTGACCCTGCCACGGTGCAGGGGCCATTGCGCCATCGGGGCCCGGTCATCCTGGGATTTGTCAAAGGCAGGAATGGCCACCACATCATCTTCCCCAGCCGCCAAGAGCTCATCCAGAACCCGGTTACCCAACTGAACGTCATGGGTTCCCGGCACACCTCGAGTCAGCAGTAGAGGATGGAATTCTTTGGCCTTACGTTCACGCTCGCTGCGGGTCAGGTAGATATCATCCAGCGAAAAACGGGCGCAGGGGCAATGCAGGTGTTGATTCAGAAGGGTTTCAAGGAACAGTGCCAGGGTGGATTTTCCCGTGCCCTGAGCACCATTGATCCCCACGATGATGGGACGACCTTGCGCCCTGTGCAGATCCCGCAGCCGCAAGGCCAACGGATAGAAGTATTGTGATACCGTCTGGATGAAATCTTCAGGCAGATGCTCTTGATGAATCAACGCCTTAGCAGTGGATTGGATGGCATCCCAGAGCACCTCTGACATGTCTCCCCCTCATTCTTTCGCTTGCTTTACAAGTAGATAGTATGAGGATATTCACGATCCATACCAAGTATGGAATCTATTATCTGGAGGAGTAGTCGTATTTGTTCAGCAGAGGGTTGGCATACATCTCAAGAATATAGCGCTGAACCTGGGCCGGGTAATGCGCCAGACGGGCAGAAAATTCAGCAGCCTGACGCGTCAGTTCCTGGGAGTCCAGACCGGCAACGGACTCCTTCGCCTGCGAGGCAACAGCCTGCAATTTTGCGATGGAATCATCTTTTAGCGATTGCATGGCCTTACCCAGGCTGAGCAGATGTTCAATGGCCAAAAAGCTGGGGGGGAATAAACGGTAATTCTCGATGATCTGCGCATCCAGGGCATGGGCTACCTGGTCAGCGTCGGCAAACTCTCCCTTTAAAGGCTCGCCAATCTGGATATGAACCCGCCCTTTCGGCAAGGCGATGCCGCGCATGATGCTCTCCACGTCCTCACCTTCCTGCTTCACGTAATCCGATGATGCCCGGGCCTGCAGTTCAGTGGCCTTTAACCCGTCACAGGGATCATATTCGTAGGAGATCGAGACCGGCACGATATTCAGTTTATTAATGGTCTCCGCAAAGCTGACACCCTGCTTTTTCTGCCAGATATGCAGCATCTTGATGATGGCCGGATCGGTAATATCAAACCCGTCCTTGGCCCGCCCCTCGCGCTGGGCGATCCACACAGAACGCCCTTCAGCGTTGGCTTCACTGATATAGTGGGACAGCTCCGTTAACGCCAGGTACTTGGCCTTGACACCACTGACCGAACGATTCACCACAAAACTCTTATTCAGTCGCAGCAGATCTGAAACCAGAGGATTGCTCAGCAGGTTATCGCCAATGGCAATCTCCGCCGTATTCAGCTTGGCGTTCATCAGCGCATAATTCAGCAACGCAGAGTCCAGGGTTATATCCCGGTGGTTGCTGATGAACACATAAGGTACCCCTTTCTGCAGGTGCTGCTGACCATCGAACGTAAACTCAGTCATACTTTTTTCGATGGTGCTTTCCACGAATGCACTCATGCGCACCTGAAAATCGTCAACCGTACGAATATCCTGCAGGTTCTTGTGGATGCGGTACCGCATGTAGCGCGCCAGCGGCTTTTCCAGGTAACGGGGCACAAGTGGAAACTGCACATGAATCATGGCGTGAACCAGTTCATCTGATTGCATGAGACGTTCGATAACGCCCGGAACTTCGTCGTCCTGATAGGGACGGATGGATTCAAACTGCTGCGTGGACATTGCTGATAGGTGCTTACCTCTGTGTGACGGTTCAAGTGTAACCGCCTTTGCTCAGTTTGCGCAGTACCAACCTGTAATGGAGGGATACTTTTCGCTACAAAATGTGTCAACAGATCAATAATAGCAACAACTATATGCCTCATTCGGCCAAGCGGGAATAAAATTTGCGTAAATTAAGCCCACCGCTTGAAATCATGATAAGAATCAGTGTCAATACCGGCCGGTATTTGTTTATATTGAATTTTTGCGGGTGCCCTGGCTTGCATTCGCTTAGCGACAATTGAAATAAAGAAATTACGATAAGGAATACGGAATGACCCCACTGAGCCCCGCAGATCAGCTCTTTCTGTGGCTTGAGAAACGCCAGCAACCCATGCACGTGGCCGGATTAATGTTGTTTTCCTTCCCGGAAAACGCCGGCCCCAAGTACGTGACGGAACTGGCTGAGTCGCTGCGTGCCTATCAGCACCCGGAGGGGCGCTATGGACAAAAGCTCTCCCGCAAGCTGGGCCAGTACTATTGGGAAGAGGACGACCATTTCGACCTGGAACATCATTTCCGTCATGAAGCCCTGCCCAAACCCGGCCGTATCCGGGAATTGCTGGCGCGGGTGTCGGCCGAACACAGCAACCTGATGGACCGGGAACGCCCCCTGTGGGAATTCCACCTGATCGAAGGCGTCCGTGGCCGCCGCTTCGCCGTGTACTCCAAAGTTCATCACAGCATGATGGACGGCATTGCCGCCATGAAGACCTGCATCCGCTCCTTATCCTATGATCCAACCGAGATGCACCGACCTCCCATTTGGGCCATTCCCCCTAAAAAGCGCCCCGCTCCATCCATCAACCCACAGGAGCTGGTCAGTGGCTTTGGCGAACTGTTCGGTGACGCCGGCAAGCAACTAAGCACCCTGCCCAAGGTGGCCTCCGAGCTGACCAAGTTGTTCCGCAGTGCCCGCAAAGATCCGGCTCATGTCTCGATCTTCCAAGCCCCCAACTGCCTGCTGAACGAGCGCATTACCGGCTCCCGGCGTTTTGCCGCGCAATCCTATTCCATAGAGCGCATCAAACGGATTGCCAAGGCATTCCGGGGCACCGTGAACGATGTGGTACTGGCCATCTGTGGCAGCGCCCTGCGGGATTACCTGATCATGCAACATGCTCTGCCGGACAAACCCCTGGTGGCCATGGTACCGGTTTCCATTCGCAATGATGACAGTGACAGCGGCAATCAGATTGCCATGATTCTGGTGAACCTGGGCACCCATATCGCCGATCCGGCCCTGCGGATCGAAACCATCCAGGCATCGGTGAAAGAATCAAAAGACCGCTATAAGAGCATGACGCCGGAAGAGACATTGAACTACACCGCGCTGACCATGGCGCCGGCAGGGTTTAATATGCTAACCGGCCTGATCTCCAACTGGCAGCCCTTTAATGTCATCATTTCCAATGTGCCGGGCCCGAAAAAAACCATGTATTGGAATGGTGCCAAGCTGGAAGGTATGTACCCGGTGTCCATCCCCATGGATCGTGTTGCCTTGAACATCACCCTGTTGAGCTACGAAAGCCAGCTGGAATTCGGCTTGACTGCCTGCCGTCGCACCCTGCCCTCCATGCAGCGGTTGCTGGATTTTATTGAAAACGGCATCCATGAGTTGGAAGTGGCCGCTGACATTCACCATACGTGATATTTAAACCATGGCCCTGAAATCCACCGTTTACAAAGCGGAACTGCAGGTGTCCGATATGGACCGGCATTACTACCAGTCCCATATGCTGACGCTTGCCCTGCACCCTTCCGAAACTGAAGAGCGCATGATGATCCGATTGCTGGCGTTCGCCCTTAACGCAAGCGATGATCTGATGTTTGGCCGCGGGCTGAGCACCGAGGAAGACGCAGCACTTTGGCGCAAAGACCTTACCGATCACATTCAATTATGGATTGATGTGGGGCTGCCGGATGACAAACGGATCAAAAAGGCCAGTCACCGTTCTGACGAAGTGCTGATCTACTGTTACGGCGAGCGCACCGCTCCGATCTGGTGGGAGCAGAACCGGAGAAAAATCCAAACCTTCAACAACGTCCGGGTCTGCTATATCAGCCCGGATACCTGCGAGGGTTTGGTCAGCCTGTGCGAACGCACCATGCAGTTGCATTGCAATATCATGGATGGTGACATCAGCCTGGGCAACGACAGAAATTCTGTCACGGTGCAGCTGGAGCAGTGGTAAGCCCCTGCCTATTACTTAATTGCACACCCCAAACAGGCAATCACATTGTGGTCACTCACCAAGTCAAAGGTGCTACTGCAGAAGCGCCGACTTCAACACCTTGGACTTGGCCCCAATCAAAGCCTCCACGGAACGATCAAGATCTTCCAACGACACTTTGCGCTTCATCATCAATTCACGCACGGCATGATCAATGTTGAAAGCATCATTGCTGGCACTGCGGATCTCTTTGTCCAGCTTATCAATCAGCACCACGGCCCGTGCTGTGATTTTTCCTGAAGAGTCAGACTTACGTAAACTTTTAACGTTCTTGCCCCACACCCCCAGTTTTTTGACAATATGGTTGCGACGTTCCTGCGTCATACCACCGGCCCGGTAGATCAGCTCAAAGGAATAGAACTCAGCCAACCCCTCTGCAATCCAATCGTCATTAAACTGACTGGTTTTAACGCCGCTGATTCCGGTCACCATATGAGTCAGTTCATGCAACAGGGGACTGGTACCATTTTCGCTGACTATGGGCCGGTCCGCGTGCAGGAAGAACGAATTGGAAGCCGACAGCCCTCCCCGCCACATGGGATCTCCCATACCCACCACCAGTAATTTCTCCGGGGTATTATGGAAAGCCCGTTCCAACTCCGGCCAAACAAAATTAAAGAATGTCAGCAGATCCATGCGCTTCAAACTCCCGCCTTTGGGAGCGCTGATGGCAATGGACGTCGTGCCTATGGTATCCCGCCGGGTGCCCAGTTTTCCGGCAATCATCCACCCCGTGGGACGATCAAACTTACGGTCCGGGTTATCGATACGAAACTGATTACCCTTCTTGCGCGGCCAACCGGTTTCTATACTGCTCCAATCCCGGGGTAAGATCACGGTCAGCTGTGCTACGGCGTAGGCGCCATCTTCAAACACTGTTTTCACCGCCGGAAACAGATCATCCCCGCGAAAAATCGCCCAGTCCCAGTTAATCATACTGTCGTACTCACCGGGATCCCGTTCATGGGGAATTTTCACTTTCATGGAAAGCTTGGCATCCTCTGCCGGCGGCTCCCAACGAACCCGCTCTTCGGTCATCGTCAGTTTTCCGTTGGCCTGAATGCGGGAATAACGATCGGGCAGGTTATCAAACTCGATGGAGTGCAGCAGTCTGCCTTTATCAATTGCGATGGTTACCTCTGCCTGTTGCGATTCCGGCAACAATTCAAGGGTGTAATCAAGCTTGTAGGCACGCTCGTCCGCTGCCTGCGTCATGGCGGACAGCAGCAACCCCGATACACAGATTGCAGCGCTGACCAGGATTTGAAGATTCAGTCTGTTTGATAACATATTCGAGGGTAACGCAATGGTAAAAGGACAGTCATAGTATCATTTAAAGCGAGCTGTCTCGAATCATGCCCCCACAAGCCTATGGTGGTATCAACAATTATTGATACACTTTGTAACTGGAGTTCAATCCAATTAATCCGGCACCGACCGGTTCGGAACACACAAACGATGACACTGATTGAAAAAGCCAAGGCCACATCGCTCCAGACACTGCTGAACCTGCCGGATTTTGTAAAGCGGCGGATCGCCGGCAACCCCATCCAAGTGGAAGGACTCCAGCTGGACCTGGACATGCAGATTCTGGTGAAACTTTCCAACCTGGAAAAACCGGTGCGCCCTTCCCGCCACAACTTCAAGCAACTGCACGCCAGCCGCCGGGCCTTCAATGCCACCACCCGGGTTGTGCAGGGCAAAGTGGTGCCCATGCCGACCAAAGACCTGACATTGGGCAAAACCGCACCCGCCCTGCCCGCCCGGTTGTATATTCCGCAACAGGCGGAAGACCTGCTGCTGATCTATTTTCACGGCGGCGGCTGGGTTCACGGCAATCTGGATACCCACGACAACCTGTGCCGGCACCTGGCCAGAATAACCAAAGCCCGGGTGCTGTCAGTTGAATATCAGAAAGCGCCGGAGAACCCCTGGCCCACCGCATTGGACGATGTGACCCGGGCCTACGAAGAGATTGTTACCCGACTCCCTGAATTGGGCCTGGACCAGCCGGTAATTGCCGTTGCCGGCGACAGTGCCGGTGGCAAACTCGCCACCGTGCTGGCACGCAAACTATCCGCTCGCACCGATATTCCCAGCATAGATGCACAGTTACTCATCTACCCTTCAGCGGACAGCCCACGTGAAGTAGGTTCACGCCAGTTATTTGCCGATGGTTTTCTGCTGACCGATGAAGGTATTCGTATTTATCGGGAATGCTATATTCCTGAAGACCAGGACCAGTGCCATCCGGACATCTCCCCGCTGTATGCAGAAGATCTTCACACCTCACCAGCCGCCATTGTTGCCACCGCCGGCTTCGACCCGTTAAGGGACGAAGGCCGTGATTATGCCAAAAAAATGCAGGCCGCCGGTGTCGATGTGCAGTGGATCGAATTTCCCGGACTGGTCCATGGTTTTGCCAACATTCTCTGTTCTCGATCAGCCCTCAATGCCGTGGAGGAAATGGCCCGACTGCTGCGCGGCAAGATGCTTGAGCTGCGCAACAAGAAACAATAGGGACAAGATGACACCGGAGCATGCCGGATCCTAACTGGGGTCCGGCCGGTCCATATCTTCGTTCACTTCCAGCCACAGCACGTTAATGATGCCAAAGGCACAGGCCAGCAATACGCCTAAAATCCAGGTGAAATACCACATAAAAGACTCCTTGCCCTGACGGCTTAATACAGTGAATGGCTGTGGGTGCGAATGTGCTCTTCATCCAGGCGTCCCCACATTTTGTAGTAACTCCACAGGGTATAACCCAACACTAAAGGCACAAACACACAGGCCACCATCAACATGATATTCAGGGTCAACGCGCTTGAGGTGGCATCCCACACGGTGAGACTGTGGTTCGGCATAATGCTGGAAGGCATCACAAAGGGAAACAGGGATACGCCCGCTGTGGCAATAATGGACGCCACCGCCAGGCAACTGGTTAAGAACGCCCAGCCTTCTTTCTGTTTCAGGGATAGAGACGCTGTTGCAAAAGGCATCACCAGCCCCAGCAAAGGGAAGATCATTAATACCGGCCACTGTTGATAGTTGGTCAACCAGGCGCCGGCCTGCACCACCACCGTTTTGCCCATGGGGTTGATCGCACCATTGGTATCCGGCAGATCCGTTATCATCAAACCATTCATTCCAGAAGCTACCCACACACCACACACACCAAACAGCAGGGCGGTAAAGATGGCAGCCTTGACCGTGGCAGCATTAGCTCTGCGCCGTACCTCGCCGTCAGTTTTCAGGCCTAACCAAACGGCGCCATGCATCACCAGCATACTTAAACTCAATACACCGGACATCAATGGAAATATGGTGAGCAACCCAAACAGATTGCCTTCGTAGGAAGGGCGCATCAATTCATCAAAACGAAACGGTAAACCCAGGAACAAATTACCGAAGGCTACTCCGAAAATCACCGGAGGAATCACAGAGCCCACAAACAAAGCCCAATCCCAGTTTTTTCGCCAACGCTCTGAATCCTGTTTGGAACGGTAATCAAATCCAACCGGCCGTAAAAACAACGCCATCAAAGTGATTATCAACGCAGCATACATACCGGAAAAGGCACTGGCATACACCAGAGGCCAGGCCGCAAACAACGCACCACCAGCGGTGACAAACCAAACCTGGTTGCCTTCCCAATGGGGCCCCACTGTATTAATAATAATACGGCGCTGGTCGTCATTTTTACCCAAGAACGGTAGTAATGCCCCCACGCCCATGTCAAAGCCATCGGTGAGTGCAAACCCGATCAGGAGCACACCGACCAATGCCCACCAGATTAATTTCAAAGTTTCATAATCGGCGATCATTTGGCTTCTCCTTCAAAAAAGTATCGACCGGTTCCCAAGCTACTGGGGCCCTTACGTACAAAGTGGATCATCAAAAACATTTCCACGATGAACAACCCGGTATAGAACAACACAATGGCAATCAAACTGCTCCAGACATCACCGGCCGCCAGGCTGGAAGCTGATAAATGGGTCGGCAGGATCTCACCGATGGACCAGGGCTGACGCCCATACTCCGCCACAATCCAACCACACTCCGCAGCGATCCAGGGTAGCGGTATGGAATAAAACGCCATCCGCAGCACCCATTTCTTCTCACCAATGTGGTGGCGGGTGGATTCATAAAATGCCAGCAGGAACACCAGTAACATAAAGAACCCTGCACCCACCATGACTCGAAACCCAAAGAACAATGGCCACACTTTCGGAATGGAGCGATCCACCGCCGCTTGGATGTCTTGTTCGGTGGCGCTGACCACATCCGGCACATCCTGCTTCAATAGCAGGCCATAACCCAGATCCGCTTTCACCTGCTCAAAGGCCTCACGGGTTTCCTCTGTCACGCCCTCTTGCCTTAACTTTTGCAACAAGCCATAGGCCACCATGCCATTACGAATGCGCGCTTCATGCTGTTCTTTGAGATCGGAAATCCCCAAGACTGGTTCATCCAGGCTGCGGGTAGCAACGATTCCCAACGCATAGGGAATACGCACTGCGTAGTGAGTGGTTTGCGCCTCATCATCCGGCCAGCCGATCAGAGTGAACGATGCCGGTGGCTCGTGGGTTTGCCATTCCGCCTCGATGGCGGCCAGCTTCGTTTTTTGTACATCCCCCAACTCGTAGCCGGATTCATCACCCAACACAATCACTGACAGAATCGAAGCCGTACCGAAGCTGGCCGCAATCGCGAAGGAACGCCGTGCGAAAGGTATGTCACGCCCTTTCAACAAATACCAACTGGAAATACCGAGCACGAACATGGCCCCCGTCACATAGCCGGATGCCACCGTATGCACGAATTTCACCTGGGCCACCGGATTGAAGAACACCTCACCCATGGAGGTCAGTTCCATGCGCATGGTTTCGTAATTGAATTCCGCACCCACCGGATTCTGCATCCAGCCGTTGGCAATCAGAATCCACAAGGCCGACAGGTTGGACCCCAAGGCAACCAGCCAGGTCACCGCCAAATGCTGGCGCTGGCTGAGTCGATCCCAACCGAAGAAAAACAGGCCAATCAACGTGCTTTCCAGGAAGAAAGCCATCAGCCCCTCAATGGCCAGGGGCACCCCAAAGATGTCGCCGACATAGTGAGAGTAATAGGCCCAGTTGGTGCCAAACTGGAATTCCATGGTGAGCCCTGTGGTCACCCCCAGCGCAAAATTGATCCCAAACAATTTGCCCCAGAATCGGGTCATGTCTTTGTAAACCTGTTTCTGGGTCAGCACATACACCGACTCCATGATGGCCAGAATGAACGACAATCCCAGGGTGAGCGGCACAAAAATAAAATGAAAAAGCGCCGTGAGGGCAAATTGCAAACGCGCCACTTCAACGGCAGACGCATCGATCATGGGTGCTCCTTAGCGGAAGCTTCCGCACGTGAATCAAGGTAAAGGTCGGCAGGCTGATGTTGCTGTTCCAGGGAGGGAAAAAACGTCATTTTCAGACCGATGATCAACACCAGCTTCACCAGCAGAATCCAGGTGATGTGCTTGCCCAGTGACTGTTCCATTCGGCGCATGAATTTCGGCTCCAACTAACGGCTGACAGAAACAACAGTTCCGTATCCCCTAATAGCACTGCCCGTGCCACTAATGACGGCGCACAAAAAATATTTTATCTATATGTTTTTTAAGGACTTTTAAAGACTAAAAACTGAAAGCAACTTGCATCAAAAAAGCCCTTCTGCCATATTTGACAGACTGATACTGCCATAATGGACAGCGACCATGATCGAAATCGAACCGTCCGGCCTGCTCACCCTGTTCGATAAACCGGCTATTTTTATCGATAAGAGCTATCGAATTCTGGCCAGTAACCCGGCCTACGAGAAGCGCTATGGCATTCCGAAGAATGACAGCCGTTGCTACAACGTCTCCCACGGTTATGACAGCCCCTGTCACACCCATGGCGAATCCTGCCCGCTGCAGCAGGCCCAAGGCACCAGTAAACCCGCCCGCTGCCTGCACATCCACCAACAGGATGATCATCGACAATATTGCAGCGTTCAGGTGCTGCCCGTGCCGGGCGGCAACGGTGAGCACCTGGGCTACATCGAAGTCATCACCGAGTCCGAATCCGCCAGCCCCCTGGCCAGCAACAAGGCACTGGTGGGGGAATCCGAGCCCTTCCAGAAGATGATGGAAAGCGTGTACCGGGTCGCCCCCACCAACGTAAGCGTGCTGTTGGAAGGCGAGTCCGGCACCGGCAAGGAGCTGATTGCCAAAGCCATTCACGATGCCAGTGAACGCCGCCTGGGCAAGTTTGTGGTGCTGGAGTGCAGCGGCATCAACGAAAACCTCTTTGAGAGTGAACTGTTCGGCTACCGCAAAGGGGCTTTTACCGGCGCCCGCAGCGACCGGGAGGGCCTGGCGGCCAGTGCCAGTGGCGGCACCCTGTTCCTGGACGAAGTGGGCGACATCCCCATCAACCTGCAAGTTAAGCTGTTACGCCTGTTGGAAACCGGCTCCTTCCGCCCCATTGGCGCGACAGAGATGGAACGCACCGACTTCCGCCTCATCTGTGCCAGCCACAAGAACCTGAAGGAAATGGTGGAGCAAGGCACCTTTCGGGAAGACCTCTACTATCGGTTGGCCACCTTCCCCATTCACCTGCCGCCGCTAAGGGAACGCAAGGAAGACCTGCCAGCCCTGTGCGAGGCCATGCTGGCCAAGCCCCCCGTTCCCGCACACACCTATGTCAGCAATGCGGCCCTGCGCCAACTGGCCCGCTACCGCTTTCCAGGTAACATTCGGGAACTGCGTAACATCCTGATCCGGGCGTCGCTGCTGGCCGATGACCACGTGATCCAGACCAAACACTTACCGGCGGATATCACGGATCTGATATCCGCCCACGACAAAAGCCACTTCGCAGAGAGAATTCACACCCTGGAAGAAATCGAGCTGCAGTACCTGCACCATGCCCAGGAGGTCTTCCCCGGCAACCCCGCTCAACTGGCGCAACAACTGGGTGTCAGTGAGCGCACTCTTTATCGCAAACTAGCCAAGCTTAAGCAGGCGGAAACAGACTAATAGCGTCACTATTGACACCATTAGTGCGAAAAGCGTTGACGGTTGGGATTTACCCCCTAACATGGAAACCATCCAGCTTGTTTCCGGAGGCACCATGCAATTCACCGAACTTCTCAACAGCATTCAATCTGAACCGGGCGTAAGCACCCTGCCCGACCCCGGCGACTGGCTCCAGGGTCGTGCCCTGTTCGGCGGCCTGCAAACCATACTTTGCCTGCACGCCATGCGTTCCCTGCTGCCGGATGTGGCGCTGCGCTCCCTGCAAACCACCTTTATCCAACCCGCCCGCAGCCAACAGGTGAGAGCCATTGCGTCAATCATCAGGGCTGGTAAAAACGTGACTCACGCTGAAGCGCGCCTGCTGGATGACGAGGAGAACGTGGTGGCCTTGGTGGTAGGTGTATTTGGCGTCACGCGGGAATCCGAGGTAAACATCAAGCCCCGCCAATCTGAAGTGGTCCGCGAACGCCCCCGCCACTTCAGGCAGGTACCCGGAGTGCCCGGCTTCACCAAGCATTTTGATGCCACCTGGCTTGTGGGCAAACTGCCTTTTGGGGGCGACGACAACACACAAAACGTAGTGCAGCTGGGCATGCCTGGGGAAGAAGCGTGCAACGAATACCATGTGGTGGCACTGGCGGACTTTATTCCTCCTGTTGCCTTAAGCCATTTGCGTAAACCGGTTCCCGGCAGCTCCATGACCTGGATGTTGGAGTTTCTGGGCGATGACTTTCAGGGATTGCCATTAGACAACTGGCGGGTGGATGCAGAACTGGTCGCAGCCGGCGAAGGCTATACCCATCAATCGGTGATGCTGTGGGGACCAAATGCTGAAGCCATTGCCTTGAGTCGGCAGAACATGGTGATTTTCGGGTAACCACACAAACGCGGTACCAACAAAAAAAGCACGCCGTTGGCGTGCTTTTTTTGTTGGTCGAGAAGGCTGATTACAGGTCTTTCATCGCACCGATGATTTCCTGCAACACCAGCTTGGCATCGCCGTGCACCATCAGGCTGTTGTCATTGATGAACAGCTCGTTGGGAATACCGGCAAAGCCCGGAGACAGACCACGCTTGACCACGATAACGGTTTTGGCGTTGGCCACTTCCAGGATCGGCATACCGAAGATGGGTGAATTGGGATCCTTGGACGCCGCTGGGTTGGTTACGTCGTTGGCACCCAACACAATCGCCACATCCGTTTGAGCGAATTCAGGGTTAATGACATCCATTTCCACCAATTGCTCATAGGGTACTTCCGCTTCCGCCAGCAGCACGTTCATATGACCAGGCATACGACCTGCCACAGGGTGAATGGCGTATTTAACGTCGATGTCGTGCTTCTGCAGCATGCTGGCCAGTTCACGGGTAGCGTGTTGAGCTTGCGCTACCGCCAGACCGTAACCGGGAACGAACACCACTTTCTTGGCGGAGTCCAGCAGCATGGCCACTTCGTCGGCGCTGGTGACTTTCACTTTACCTTCGTAGAAGGCATCGTTCTCATCCTTGGATACACCAGCCTGGGCCGCCATGGAACCACCGAACAATACATTGGTGAGTGAACGGTTCATGGCTTTACACATAATAGTGGTCAGGATCAGACCGGATGCACCCACCAGGGAGCCGGTAATAATCAAGCCGTTGTTGCCCAACACGAAACCGGTGGCAGAACCCGCCAGACCGGAGTAGGAGTTCAACAGCGCGATAACCACCGGCATGTCGGCACCACCGATAGGAATAACCAGCGCCACACCCAACAGCAGACAGATCACCACCATCACGATCAACAGGTCCGTGTTCTCCAGCGGGCCATCGTAGACAAAGTAAGCGGAGCCAGCCAACAGCAACACAAAGCACACTTTAACAATGGCCTTGAACATACCGATGGAGGAAGGGTCTCCCAGCTTGCCCATCAACTTACCCACCGCCACAAAGCTACCAGTCAGGGTAATGGCACCGATCAGGATGCTGAAGATCAGAGCAATGGCCCATTGCATGTTGGCTTCCGGCATCCCCATGATGGCACCCATGGGCAGGGCAGCAGCTTTTTGCATTTCCAGATAATTGGCGGAGGCCACCAGCAAGGAGGCACCACCACCAAAACCGTTCAACGCGGCCACCATTTCCGGCATGGAAGTCATCTGAACTTTCTTTGCCAGGAAGGTACCGATGGCGGCACCGATCAGAATCCCCATAATGATATACAGGTAGCTAACCACGTTCTGCTCCAGCAGAGCAGCGATAACAGCGATCAACATACCCACTGCAGACAGTTGGTTACCACGCACTGCCGTCTTCGGCGTGGTCATCCCCTTGATGCCGTAAATAAACAGTACGGCCGCGACAAGATAAGCGAAATTAATAAACGAGTGCATGAGCTTTCCTTCTTAGCCTTATTTCTTTTTGAACATGTGCAACATGCGGTCGGTCACCGTGAACCCACCGAATATGTTGATACAGGCCAGAATGATCGCCAGCACACCCAGGAAAGTGGACAGGCCATCGGTTTGCTCACCACCACCGGAACTGATGATGGCCCCCACCACCACGATACCGGAGATAGCATTGGTGCCACTCATCAGCGGCGTATGCAAGGTAGGTGGTACCTTGTTGATAACCTCTACACCCACAAAAATCGCCAATACGAAAATTGTGAGCGTCAGCATTAACATTTCCATTAGTTTGCCCCCTTCTCTATGGCTTCCAGCAGGCCAGCATGTTTGATTTCGCCGCCTTCAGTGATCAGTGTGGCTGCGACAATTTCGTCTTCCATGTTCACGGTCAATTCACCTTCTTTTGCCATATTCTGCAGGAAGGTGGTGATGTTTTTGGTGAATAATTGGGAGGCGTGAACGGGAACTCGGGAAGGGTGATCAACGTAACCGATGATGGTGACACCATCGACATAGACTTTCTGATTGACCACTGTGCCTTCGACGTTACCACCACGCTCTGCAGCCAGATCCACAATCACCGAACCTTTCTTCATGCACTTCAGCATATCGGCGGTAATCAGCCGCGGAGAAGGTTTACCGGGGATGGCGGCAGTGGTGATCACCAGGTCAGACTGCGCCACTTTAGCGGACATCTGCTCACGCTGGGCTTTGTAGAATGCTTCTGACTGCTGCTTGGCGTAGCCACCGGAACTGGTACCTTCTTCCTGAGGCAGATCGAATTCGACGAACTTGGCACCCAGACTTTCCACCTGCTCTCTTACTTCTACCCGGGTGTCATAGGCTTCCACGACTGCACCCAGTCGACGGGCAGTGGAGATGGCCATCAGACCTGCCACACCGGAACCAATGATGAACACTTTGGCCGGGTGAATGGTACCGGCAGCGGTCATCAACATCGGGAAGTATTGAGGCAACACCATGGCACCGGCCAATACTGCGCGGTAACCGGAAATCGCCGCCATGGAGCTCAACACGTCCATGCTCTGGGCACGGGTGATACGGGGAATAAACTCCAACGCAAAACTGCGTACATTTCTGGCAGCCAGCTTTTTCACCAGATCCTGGTTGAACCAGGCGTCCAGCATACAGATCAGGGTCGAACCTTCTTTTATCAGGTCAGGCTCATCGTCAACCAGATGACGTACTTTTAAAATCAAGTCAGCCTGTTCGTACAAAGATGCTGCGTCCGGTGCAATGCTGGCCCCTGCATTGCGGAACTCATCATCGTCATAATGAGAGGCTTCCCCCGCGCCACTTTGCACTACAACGTCAAAGCCTGCGCCTGTTAAAATTTGTATACCTGAGGGAATAACAGCGACGCGATTCTCCCCAGGGTATATCTCTCTCGGTATACCCACTAACATTCTTCGAACTCCAAACCGATTGATTTTTATAGGTATTTTAAGCTTATAGGCCTATAAACGGGCAAGTCTATGCCCACCGGGCCCGGCGGAGTGGATAACCTAGCGTGAGAAGTGGAAGATGACAACCCCTATTTTGTGTCTGGCACGAAGCGCAAACCAATTCCTTCCTCAACCATTCGCACCACCTCCAAGGTGACGACTGGTGCGTCATCCATCAAACCCTGCACTTGTCCTTTTAGTATTGTGCCGACCGGTGGAATGTTCTGTTCCTGAGGGTCCATTACAAGAAACACGCCACCATCTGAAATATCCCTGGTGTACACGGTCGTGGGCGCGATATCGTTATTCCAGATTTTGAACTGGCAGCGCAATGCAGTGCGCAAATAGCGTCGCTGATTAGACATAGTCCCCAATACCCAACATCATCATTACCTCATAAGTGTAGCAAGCTTGGCTGAACTGCCCAGCTTTCCCCATGCTGCCTGCCATAATCTACATATCCCATTGCGACATGGCCCCCATTGAAACGTACTCGGCTCTCTTGGTAGCATCTGGAGTCCAGCCCAATGGGAACAGCCTGCCATGTTCAAAAATACAAAAGGGTCCAGCAGTACCAAATGGTCCGAGGACAACATCCCCAGCCAGACGGGTAAGCGCATTCTGATCACCGGCGCCAACAGCGGCATTGGACTCGCAGCCGCCAAAGAACTGGCCGGCAAAGGCGCCCATGTCATCCTGGCCTGTCGTAATGAGGCCAAGGCCCTCCAGGCTATGTCCCGTATCCGGAAGTCCCACCCTAAAGCCTCCCTGCAGTTTTTATCCCTGGATCTGGGCAGCCTGGATTCCGTGAGAGAAATGGCCCGTGAGTTTCTGGAGCAATACGACAAACTGGATGTACTGATCAATAACGCCGGGGTTATGTGGCTGCCACAGGGGACAACCGCTGACGGTTTTGAAACCCAAATCGGAATCAACCATTTCGGGCATTTTGCGTTAACAGGACTGCTGCTGCCCGCCCTGCTGAAACAACCGGGCTCGCGGGTGGTGACCGTGAGCAGTATTGCCCATCGGGCCGGCAACCTGAATTTTGAGGATCTGTTTTTTGAACGGCGTCCCTATGGCAAACACAAGGCCTACGGACAAAGCAAACTGGCTAACCTGGTGTTCGCGCGGGAGCTGGAGCGCCGCCTGAACCGGGCCGGCGCCCAAACCATTTCCGTTGCCGTTCACCCTGGCGTTTCCAATACCAGTCTGGGTCAATCCCGCTCAGAAACGCCGGCGTCCAAAGTGGTATCCGGGTTGGCCCAGATTCTCACCCCGCTGATAGGCCAGAGCGCATTGAAGGGTGCCCTGCCTACCCTGTTCGCCGCCACCGAGGCAGACGTTCAGGGCGGCGATTACATTGGGCCCGATGGTTTTTATGAAGCATACGGCTACCCGGCTCCTGCCTATTCCACCCGCCGCTCCAACAACCCCGAAATCGGGCGCAAGCTTTGGGAAGTGTCTGAGCAACTCACAGGAGTGATCTACCCCTTCGAGAACCAGCAGGCAGTGGCCTGACACACTCGTCTTATGGCTGCCGATTCACTTCATCAATCTGGCCGTTGAGGGTCCAGTAGTCGTATAGATAACCCACCAGAAACAAACCACCGGTCAACAGGTAGATCAATCCGGTAATCCATTTCCCCATGTAAAAACGGTGGATACCAAACACGCCAAGGAAGGTCAGCAGAATCCAGGACACGGTGTAATCCACTTTTCCTGCGGTATATTTGCGATCAGCGGCCCGGTCCATGGAGGGAATCAAAAACAGGTCGATGATCCAGCCGATAAACAGCAGGCCAAGGGTAAAAAACCAAATGGTGCCGGTGATGGGTTTGCCATAATAGAATCTGTGCGAACCCAGAAAACCAAAAATCCAGAGAATATAACCAATGACTTTGGAATGAGTATTATTCTGAGTGGTGTTCTGTACGTTCATATCTCCCCCGGTAAAAGCGCGTTTTGCGGGATACGATACGGAAGTTCAGGCAAGCTGTCTACGCGGAAAGTCAGTCATCGTATGGCTGGGATAAGACCGGCAAATGAACCGTAAAGGTACTGCCCTTGCCGTGCTCACTCTCAGCTCCGATGGTGCCCCCCAACAACTGAACCAGACGGGAAGTGATCACCAAGCCCAAGCCAGTGCCTTGAATGCTTTGCATGCGGGCCTCCTTCATGCGCACGAACTCCTTAAACAGGGAACGCAATTCCTCAGCGGGAATTCCCAGCCCGGTATCCGTGACCTGCAATATCAACTCACTACCATCCACACTCAAATGCAAGGACACAGTGATGCTTCCCTCCTGTGTGTATTTGACCGCATTGGACACTAGATTGTTGAGGATCTGGGTCAATTTATCCTTATCCGTCCAGGCAATAATCTTTTCATCCGGCAGCTTCACCACAAATTCAAGCCCTTTGGCCTTTGCCGAGGGAGCCAACACCTGGAGCTGTACATCGATCAGCTTGCCGATATCATACTGCGCCCAATCGATATCCATACGCCCTGCTTCCACTTTGGACAGATCCAGGATGTCATTGATCAGCGACAGCAGATGATTGGCGTTGCGCTTGACGGTCATCAATGCATCCTGATCACGCTCAGCCAGCTCAACAGAAGAACTCTTGAGAACCCGTTCGGTAAATCCAATGATGGAATTAAGCGGGGTACGCAATTCATGGGACATGCTGGCCAGGAATTCAGACTTGTAACGATTGGCCGCTTCCAGCTGGTTCAGCAGATTGGTCTGCTCGGTAATATCAAAGACAGACACCAATACTGAATGCCTGTCTTCATAAGGCAATGGTTGCAATGCAATATCCAGCATCAGTTCGCGCCCATCCTTGGCCACACCTCGTAAATTACTGCGGGTACTCATTTTGCGCGCGCGCGGGTCAAGAGAATAATCATGCATGTAGCCATCGTGACGCCCACGGATGTCTGGGGGAATCAAAATGGCAATGGATTGGCCCACCAGTTCATCCGCCACATAGCCGAAGATATCACACAACTCCCGATTGGCGATCCGGATGATCTGATCCCCACTCACCAGCATCAAGCCACAGGGAGCCGAGTCAAACAAGGTCATAAACCTTTTCTCAGATTCCACCTGCTCCGTGATATCAATGGCGCTGCAAAGATAGCAATCGTCCTCGGATTCCCCGGGGGCTTGCTCCAGATGATTCCGGTTTACAACGAACCAACGGATGCCCTCTTGCGTTTCGATGTCCAGCTGCCCGACGTAAGCCATACGGCTGTCCTGGCTGGATAACCTGCTTTGATTTTCCACCCGATGGACAAACCGCTTTAACAACGGGCTGGGCAGATCCGAATCCACACCAAACAGGGAGCGGGTAAATGGATTGACCCGCAACAACTCACTGGAACTCCGGCTTTTCACCAACAGCACCAGTTGCAAACTATCGATAACGGAGTTGGCGAAGTGACGCTCCTTTTCCACTGCATTCTTGGCTGCCTTAAGCTCCTGAGTCCGCACCTCAGCCAGGCGCTCGGCTTTCTGCTTGATAAAGTGCAACGACAGAATCACGTAGAACAACAGCAAATCAATGATGATGCCACCGGCCGCGACATAGCTGGGCAAATCGTCCTGCATCCCCTGACTGAAACCGGAGGCCGGGGTAACCCGTAATGTCCAGGGGCGCCCCTGCAATTCCAGATGCCGAACCAAGATCAAATCTGAGGGCTGCGCCGGGTTGACCCTGCCCACACTGGAATAAAGCAGGTTTTCTTCCAGCCCCTCTTCCCCGTCATAGATTTCATAATCCAGTTTAAAGGTCTGACTGCCCGTCACCCCTTTCATCAAGTCACCGGCCCGGAATGGCGCATACACCCACGCCAGGAACTGCGCTTCCCGCTCTGCTACGGTTTCTGGCGTGGATCTGGTTCGGTATACCGGCAAATAGGTCAGAAACCCACTCTGCACATCGCGGTCGGTTTCCTGTACCAGCGTGATCTTACCCGAGGTGGAAGCCAATCCCGTGCGCCTGGCACGGTCCATGGCCTGACGCCGTACTTCATTGGAATACATGTCGTAACCGAACGCACGTCGGTTACGCCAGTCGAAGGGTTCAAGAAACAGGATGGTGGAATAAATCGCCCTCTCACCGGGGGGCTTGATCTGGTACTCCGGGAACCCCTGCGCCTGGACGGACGCAACATGTTCCTCAACTTCATCGGGCTGCAGCGGGATGCTGTAACCGATGCCCTGTATGCCGGGCCAGAATTCGTTCAGACGCAGGTTCTGAACATAGTTGGCAAACTCTTCACGGGTTACCACCTCAGACGCATAGAACATACCTACCGCGGATCTGAGCACCTGTTCATAAACCCCCAGATGGCTCCTGATTCCTTTTTCCAGTTCTTCTGCACTGAATAAAAACAAATCCCGCTTGCGTTGTTCAATAACGTTGGAGGATACGATATAGGCGCCAACGGTTATCACAATAGACAACAACAATACCACCCAGGCAGTGTAGGCGTTGTGAATAACATTGGCCGCCGCGTACCAGCGACGGGGGGGCTGTGGGGGCATCCTTTCCGTGACTTCCTGGCTAATAAAACAGACAGTTGCTAACTTCTAAAGCTTAGCCCAGCCACAGCAGATTGCACTCCCTTGCAACCGATTTAAAAACAAAAGCTTAGTGGTGATGACCACCCACTCCATGGGCATGGCCGTGGGCTTTCTCTTCATCTGTGGCAGCCCGCACTTCCACGATTTCCACATCAAAGGTCAGCGTCTTGCCCGCCAGCGGGTGATTGAGGTCGCAATCGGCGTTGAACTTGCCGACTTTGGTGACCGTCACCTGTCGCTGCCCCTGATCAGTCTCCACCCAGGCCACCATGCCCGGCCGCCATTTTTTCGCACCCTGCAGGTGCTTGAGGGGAATCCGCTGGGTCAGGTCGTCCTTGCGCTCCCCATAGGCGTCCGCCGGCGCCACCGTGACGGAGAATGTGTCGCCTTCCGCTTTTCCTGCCATGGCTTGCTCCAGCCCGGAAATAATATTCTGATGGCCATGGAGATAAGCCATGGGGTCGCCGCCTTTGGTGCTCTCCAGCTCTGTACCCGCCTCAGTGAGGGTATAGTGAAACTGAACCACGGAATCTTTACCGATACTCATAACACTGATCCTGTTGAATAGATTGATGCGTTTTCTAGGAATTCACCTGCACTGTCCATTCCGCCCCATCATCCTGGGCCAATAAATGGGTCAACGCCGGCATGCCCTGCTCCAGCTGCTCACGCAATGTCCAGGGCGGATTGATAACAAACATACCGCTGCCATACATGCCGTGCCCCTGCGGCGGGCGACTCACTTTGAGCTGAACATCCAGCCAGGTCTCGCAGGGCAGTTTCTGCAGTTGCTCGGAGAAACGCTGGGCGGACACCGAATTAATCAACGGATACCACACCAGATATTGCCCGTTGGCGAACCGTTTCAGGCATTCGTTCATGGCTTTGAGAACCTTGTTGTAGTCGCTTTTGATCTCGTAGGAAGGATCCATCAACACCAACCCCCGCCGAGTCTCCGGTGGCAGCAGCCCTTTCACACTGACAAAGCCGTCCCCCTCCAATACCTTGACCCGCCTGTCGCGGGCAAACCGTTTTTGCAGAGCGGCCAAATCCGATCCGTGCATTTCAATCAAACGCAGGCGATCGTTCTCGCGCAACATCGCGGCCGCCAACGCGGGTGACCCCGGATAATTTACCAACTTGCCCTGGTTTGAATCCCGCACCAGGTCCAGATAAGGCTGGAGAACGTCAGGCAATTCAGCCGCCTGCCAAAGCCGGACAATACCATTGTCGGCTTCGGCTGTTTTGCGAGCATAGGCGTCCTTCAGGGAATAACGGCCGCTACCGGAATGGGTATCAATATAGAAGAACGGCTTATCCTTCTGTTTCAGATAGTCCAGGCACAGCACCAACACCCAGTGTTTTAAGACATCGCCGTGATTACCGGCATGAAAGCCGTGTCGATAACTCAGCATCTACCCTTCCCTCAACCAAAAGCGCATGGTCTTGGGGGATTCCTGCTCTTGCCCAAGGTCCAGCCAGGCGTATTCACATTCCAGGTCCGGTCGGCACCGGTAACCCCGCTTGTCCCAGAAATGATCGTGGGAACGGTAACCCGGAGGCCTCAGCGGATGATCCGCCGACCGCACCACAGCACAAAACGTAGTAACCGCGTAGCCAAGTGCTTTGGCCACCCGCTCCCGCTCGTCAAAAAAACGATGACCCACCCCTGAACCACGAAACTCCGGCAACAAAACCGATTCTCCAAAATAGTAGATGCTACTCAAATCCATACCCTTGGCCTTAAAAGGTGCCTGAAATGCGCTATCGGCATCCTGCAACGGCAAACCGGTTGACGCACCAACCAGTTGCTCTCCGTCCAATGCCAATACCAACACACTGGCGGCTGACGACTGATATCGGCTCAAGTAGCGGCGCTCGTAATCCACATCCCCGTCATAGAGGTACGGAAACTCCCGGAAAACCCGGATGCGCAGATCGGCTACCGGTTCAATCCAGTTGGCAAACTGGTTACCGGTAACGGTTTTGGTAGTCAGAGACATAGGTGTACACAGGGCAGGTTGGAAAGGGGGCAGGCTACCACAGGTGTCAATTAATGAAAATCCACCCGGAAGGCTTAATTTCAGGGGGCAAAACACCGACGGAGACACACTCCGCTGTGATATTGCCCTTTTAACCGAAGTAGACTGGCTACGCCGGTATGGCTATTTTCTCACGCTGCTTGGTCGGCCTTACCATGGGCTGGGTTTGCAGATCCGCATGAAAGCCGCATTCGCAATCAAATGCTTTTTGGGCTTTGATTTCAGTGAGCGTTTTCGGCGTGAGGGAACCACAGGAAGGACATTTCAGATTGAGCGTCAGTTCAGCTTGCATGCCTGCACCTCTTGAAGCATATCCGTGCATGATTTTTATTATTGACTGCAACGATAAAGCTACCAGACAGCAATACATTTGTGAAGAAAAATGTTTACAAGTCAATCAGCCCAATCTGCGATAGTATCCAGACGCAATTTAAATTTTCAGCAAACTTAAATTCAACTTGCCGTCAGCCATGGGCGGGCACCAAAAAAACATACCCGTAATGGGCTGTGTAAAGCGGAATAAGCCATCAGTAATACCGTCTTCCAACCCCACCATGCGTTTGAGAATATCCTGGAATGCATCGAAGCTTTTGCCAAAGCAAAGAAACACCAAGCCTTCCTGGGTCGCATCATTCCAAGGCATGGAACGACGCACGATAAAGGCTTCCGGAGAGAAACTTTCCTGGGCTGTTCGTTTCACATGAGCCGATTCCGGGGCTTCATCGAACTCTTCATTATCAGCAAGGTGACGGCCGAAGATGTTGTCCTGTTCTGATTGCGGTAAAGAATGAAAGTGACCGAGATTATGAATCCACTGCTGGACCGATGCGAAGCTGGACTGATCGAAGCCCTCAATGTTGCTGGAAACCAGCGCTGCCTGTTCTGCTTTTTCACCTTCGGGGTTCTCAGTACCATCGACATAGCCCGATAAATCACGGCTGTCCCGATACATAAAGCAATCCACCGCTTCACGCAGCTCAAAAGCACCAGCCAGACACTGGCGAATTTCCCGGGACACATTCAACAAATCACCACGGTCTTCACCCCGCAGCCAAATCCACAGTGCGGCCGGCGTCGAGGGGATCTCTACCGCAGCTCCCGACAAAGCCGGCATTTCCTGCATACCTTTCACATCGCAGGCCAATTGAGCCAACAGGCTGGCACCCAAACCCACCACAATTTTTTCGCCGTCCACAATCGCCTGCAGACGCTTTAGTTGTTCCACTGGATCGCTATCCGGCGCATGACTGAAGATTAAATGCCGGGCCACCTTGGGTACCGGCTGCAGAATTCCTGGCTGTGATGAAAAGATAGAAGACATAGCTGTTCCCCGATAAGCGTTGTGAATGTTTATAACACAGTCACTCGCTCAAGCAACAGCGTCAGACCACTCCAATGACCAATATCAAATATGAAAGCAAAAACGAAAACGGGGCGCCTCAAGCACCCCGTTTACCATCAGAACCGCAGTCACCATCATTTCTCGATCTGAGACAAATCCCGCACCCCTCCACGATCCGCACTGGTGGCCAAGGCAGCGTATGCGCGCAGGGCCGTGCTCACTTTACGGGGTCGGTCTGCTGCCGGTTTCCAGCCGTCCTTGCCTTTGGCGTCCATAACAGTACGACGCTGAGCCAGCACTTCATCACTCACCAAAACATCGATGGTGCGGTTGGGAATATCGATCTTGATCAGGTCGCCTTGCTCCACCAAACCAATAGCACCACCGGAAGCCGCTTCAGGGGACACGTGACCAATGGACAACCCAGAGGTACCACCGGAGAAACGGCCGTCTGTCAGCAGGGCACACTGCTTGCCCAGGCCCTTGGACTTAAGGTAACTGGTGGGATACAGCATTTCCTGCATACCCGGCCCACCCTTGGGGCCTTCGTAGCGAATAACCACCACTTCACCGGGCTGGACTTCATCGCCCAGAATGCCTTTTACCGCTGCATCCTGGCTCTCAAAAATACGGGCCGGGCCTTCGAATACCAGAATACTGTCATCCACACCGGCGGTTTTTACCACACAGCCATTCAAAGCTATGTTGCCGGTTAGTACCGCCAGCCCGCCTTCCTTGGAATAGGCATGCTCCAGCGAACGAATACAACCGTTGGCCCGGTCTGCATCCACAGAATCCCAACGGCACTCCTGACTGAACGCTTGCTGGGTGGGAATGCCAGCCGGACCGGCACGGAAGAAGGTGTGCACAGCCTCGTCGTCGGTCTGGGTGATATCCCACTGGGCCAGGGCCTCTTCCAGGGAAGGCGCATGCACGGTGGACACATCGGTATTCAGCAAGCCAGCCCGGTTGAGCTCACCCAGGATACCCATAATGCCACCGGCACGATGTACGTCTTCGATGTGGTATTGCTGGGTGTTGGGGGCCACTTTACACAGCTGGGGCACCTTGCGGGACAGACGATCAATATCAGCCATACCGAAGTCCACTTCCCCTTCCTGGGCCGCTGCCATCAGATGCAGAATCGTATTGGTGGAACCGCCCATGGCGATGTCCAGGGTAATGGCATTTTCAAAGGCTTTTACGTTGGCAATGGAACGGGGCAAGACGCTGGCGTCGTCCTGCTCATAATAACGCTTGGTGATGTCCACGATACGGCGGCCTGCTTCCAGGAACAGACGCTCGCGGTCGGCATGGGTAGCCAGGGTGGTGCCGTTGCCAGGCAACGATAGACCAAGTGCTTCCGTCAGACAGTTCATGGAATTGGCCGTGAACATACCGGAGCAGGAACCACAGGTGGGACAGGCACTGCGCTCGTAGACGTCCGCCTGCTCATCGGTGATATTGGGATCGGCTGCCGCCACCATGGCGTCCACCAGATCCAGCTTGATGATCTTGTCGGAAAGCTTGGTTTTACCCGCTTCCATGGGGCCACCGGACACGAAGATCACCGGGATATTCAGGCGCAACGCGGCCATCAGCATTCCCGGAGTGATCTTGTCGCAGTTGGAGATGCACACCAGTGCATCCGCACAGTGCGCATTTACCATGTATTCCACAGAGTCCGCAATGATTTCCCGGGACGGCAGACTGTAGAGCATGCCGTTGTGGCCCATGGCAATACCGTCGTCCACCGCTATGGTATTGAATTCCTTGGCGACGCCACCGGCTTTCTCGATCTCGCGGCAGACGAGTTGCCCCAGATCCTTCAGGTGCACGTGGCCCGGCACAAACTGAGTGAAAGAATTGGCCACCGCGATAATAGGCTTCTGGAAATCGTCATCCTTCATGCCTGTCGCCCGCCACAGGGCACGGGCGCCCGCCATATTACGGCCTTGGGTGGAGGTTTTGGAACGATACGCCGGCATGGTGCTCTCCTGCTCTGCAAAAATTTCAGGGCGCATAGGATAGCAGGAAGCGCCCCGCATCAACAGCGATTCAGCTGTTCAGGGCACGACTGCCCAGGACCACCATGAGTATCTGGCGCTCCAGAATCGCCAAGCGCTTTGCTCGTTTTTCCTTACCCATATCAAGGACATTCAAGACGAAAGTGATCAAAAGAGAAAATATGGCGTCGGATTCGATTTCATACTCGCTGTTTCCCTGCCCACGACGCTGTGCGGCACCTTTCATATCAGACGCCATTTCACGTCGCATGATGGACAGCTCCCGGCGGATGCTGCGGCGATACTCTGGGTTGGGGTTGAACCATTGCATGATCAACAATCTCAAAACGGGCTCAAAGTGCGCCACGGCCTTGTCAAATTGCTGTAACAGGGATTTCAGGGCCACCTCGGTTTCCTGGTTGATGATTTCCTTGCGCGCACCCCGAGCAATCGCCCGCATACGCAACAAACACTCATCCACCAAAGCCAATCCCAGCTCGTCCATATCGGCAAAATGGTTATAAAGAGAGGGTGCGGCCATTCCCGCTGCGCGGGCCACTTCCCTTAAACCCAGGGCCTCCGGGGATCGACCTTCCTCCACCAGCTGCAGAGCGGCCGTAAGAATGCGCCGCCGGGTGGCCTCTTTGCGGTCAGATCGGGTGGTTTTCTGTTCAGTTTGAGGCATTCACATACTCAGAAAATCAACATACAGCCGTTAGTTTAACCACAGCACATAAAAATAACAATTTCACCCTATACCACTATTGACTTAGGATACAGGCTGATTTAGTTTAACTAACACTTGTTAGTTATTTTTTGTTTTTTTGAGGGAATGCCAGAATGGACTATCTAGTAACCGGTGCTACCGGCTTCATTGGACGATTTGTAGTAGAGGAACTGCTCAAGCAACCGGGCAGCGTGGTACACGCCCTGGTGCGCAAGGGCTCGGAGGACAAACTGGAGCGGATTCGTCTGGCTCTGGGGGTGGATGATCAACAGCTGCAAGCCGTTACCGGCGATCTGACCCAACCCGCTCTGGGAATTTCCGGCGACGACCTCAGCCATCTGCAAGGGAAAATCAGCCACCTGTATCACCTGGGGGCGATTTACGATTTAAGCGCTGATGCCGAAGCGCAGAAGAAGGCCAATGTGGAGGGTACCCGCCATGCCCTGCAGGCAGCGGAGGCATTGGACGCAGGCTGCTTTGAACACGTCAGCTCCATCGCAGTGGCCGGCTCCTATCATGGACAGTTCACTGAAGCCATGTTTGAAGAAGGTACCGGATTCAACAACCCCTACTTCCTGACCAAGCATCTGGCAGAAAAGTGTGTGCGCGAAGAAGCCAGAGTCCCCTTCCGTATCTATCGGCCCTCTGTGGTGGTGGGCCACTCCCAAACCGGCGAAATGGACAAAATTGACGGCCCCTACTTCATAATCCGCCTGATGGAGGAAATGGATCGCTGGATTCCTGATTGGCTGCCCCTGCCTGGAGTGGAATGCGGCAAAATCAATATTGTACCGGTAGACTTTGTCGCCCAGGCCATCGTTCACATCGCTCACCAGCCGGACCTGGATGGCAAGGTGTTCAGCATCACCGACCATAAATACTACTCTGTTGCCGATTTGTTTGATCTGATCTCCAACGTTTCCGGCTTACCCACTTTCCGCTGGAAATTCTCCAACCGGCTGACGGAAAAAACGACCCATTTTATCGTCCCAAAATTGTCACGCTTCTGGCCCATGCGCAAGGTCATGGAAAGCATCGACATTGCCCCTGACGCACTGAACTACGTCGTCTATAACACAACATTCGACAGCAGCAATGCGACCCGGGCACTACAGGGCTCAGGTATTACACCGCCCGACCTCGAACACTATATGCCACAACTTTGGCAATACTGGCGGGACAGCCTGTCCCCAATGAACACCCAATAATGTTGACAATGATGAGTTGATTACAATGCCCAATCCCAAAGCCGACAAAGTGCTTTTTCGCAAGCCCAAACTCAAACCCTACCTGGATCGTGCACGGGACCACTGGAAATGGAATGCCAAAAGTGTCTTTAAACAAAAGCAGGCACTCAAAGAGCGAGTGAACGGTAAAACCGTGCTGCTCACCGGAGCCAGTTCCGGCATCGGTGCCCAGGTGGCTGAACACCTGGCGGCGGCCGGCGCCATTGTGCTGTTGGTGGCTCGCTCCAGAGAGAAGCTGGAGATTATTGCTGAAGACCTTCACAAACAGGGTGGCAGTGCCTTTGTTTACACCGCCGATCTATCCAATGGGCGGGAAGTGGATGCACTCTGTCAGCAAGTAATACAGAATCACGGCGGGGTGGACATTCTCATCAACAACGCCGGGCGCTCAATACGACGCTCCATCAAGTTCAGTTTTGATCGTTTTCATGATTACGAACGCACCATGCAACTGAATTATTTTGGTTCCATTCGTATGGCCATGCGCTTGTTACCCGGTATGCTGGAACGGGGTGACGGCCATATCATTAACGTCTCCACCGTTGGTGTACAAGCGAACCCGGCACGGTTCTCGGCCTATCTGGGCTCAAAGTGGGCGCTGGAAGGCTGGAGCTGGGTAGCGGCCAACGAACTGGCCCATACCGGGGTAACCATCTCCACCATCAACTATCCCCTGGTGCGCACCCCCATGATCGCGCCCACCAAAATTTATGATTACACCCCAGCTATGTCACCTGAGAAAGCCGTAGACTGGATGCTGGATATCATCATCACCCGCAACAAGCGCAAGGTGGGTCCACTGGGGTTGGGGGCACTGGCGATGTACTATGCTCTTCCCAAAACGTCGGAAACCATCGTCAATGCGAGCTATCAGGTAGTGTATGAAGCGCCACCCGCGCAATTAAAAGCAGTTGGTGATCCAAAAAAAAAAGGTGAAGCGCGGTGAAAGGATATCTTGAGTATCCGACTTAACCAATGGAACGGATTGTCACCACATTGCCGGTGGCAAAATGTTTCAGCAACTCATCCAAAGGGGATGCGGGCGCAAACAAATGCCCCTGCGCCAGATCGCATCCCTTCTCCCGCAAGAACCTGGCCTGCTCCATCGTCTCCACCCCCACGGCCACCGCCCGGATACCGAGTGACTTGGCGAGCGCAATGATCGCTACAATGGCTTGGGCGGAGGTTTGGTCATAAAGACATTCATCTACAAAATTACGACTGATCTTGATGAAATCAATCGGCAGATTTTTCAATACCCGCAATGGCACTCCACCTTCACCGAACTCATCCAACACAAACCTGATACCCAGATCATTCACCTGCTGGACATTGAATCGCTCACCCCGACTGGAAGAGCGCAGCGCTTCTTCCGTTAACTCCAGCAACACAGCTCCCCGCCCCAGATCGCCCCCTTTCAAAATCTTGCGCATATCCCGCATCAGGGATTCATTGCGAATTTGTTTGGCACTGACATTTATGCTGATGAGAGGTGCGGACATTCGCAACAGAGTTATCTGCCCCATTGCACTCACCAACTCCTGCGCCAACCACTTTCCAATAGGCAAAATCAAACCGGATTCCTCCGCCAAGGGAATAAAATACTCAGGCGAAATGTGACCCCGGGTGGGATGTTGCCAGCGCATCAATGCTTCAAGCCCTTCCAAACGATTGGTGTTAAGGTCGATTACCGGCTGGTACACCAACTGAAACTGGTGCTCGGATAACGCAACACGCATGTCCTGCTCCAGTTGTTTCTTTTCCTTCACCCATTCATTCATGGATTGAGAGAAAAACTGAATGTCGTTTCGCCCGTTGCTCTTGGCCTGATACATGGCCACATCAGCGTGTTTTATCAGGGTTTCGGCGTTGGTCGCATCACTGGGTGTGATAGCGATACCGATGCTCACACTGACCCGGTGTTCGACGCCGGCGATTACGACAGGAGTACTCAATGCCGAGCGAATGTCCTCCGCCACCCGTCGGGCGACACCATGATCGGTGATATCTGAAACGATGACGGTAAATTCATCACCGCTGATTCGGGCCACAGTATCGTTACTGCGCACAGCCACCCGGATACGAGAGGCCACCTGCTTCAACACCTCATCTCCGACATCGTGACCGTAATGATCATTAATCTGCTTGAACAGATCCAAATCAATAAACATCAGCGCCGTCATCCTGCCATCGCGGGAAGAACGCCCAAGGGCATTTTCAAGACGAAGTTTGAACAGTAAGCGGGATTCAAGCCCCGTCAGTTGGTCATAGAAAGCCAGCTTTTCCATTTCATCCCGGCTTTCCTTCAATAACGTGACATCTTCACAGTTAAACAGGAAATGGGTAACCCCGTTCGCACTTTGCTGCAGAACATTGCCCGCCCCCTCACCGGAGTTACGAATCGGCACTACGGAAACCTGCAGGAATCGCCTGCGGCCATCGGGCAGATTGCACACCACGTCCTCATGCACGGGGACGCCACTCTGCGACTGTAACTCAGAGCTTTCTGACCATGGCAGTGGAAATCGATCCCTGATGTTTTTCAGTGTGCTGCGAGAAACTGCCTGCAGTTCCAGGCCCGTCAACCGCAGGAAAGCCGGATTGACATAAACCACCGACAGGTCGCCATCTGCAATCAGAATCCCACTGTGACTGTTCTCAACAGCCTTCGATAATAACCGTAAAGACAACTCCCGCTGATGCCGTTCGGCAATTTCCAATTTCAACTCTTCATTGGTTCGCTCCAGCGCATCCGTCCGAATGGCAATCTTCTGCTCCAGCTCCTGATTCAGTTGACTCAGCGCGAGTTCTTTTTCCTTCAGTACATCATGACTTTCCCGCAGATTCCTGGTGTGTTCCCGCAACCGGCGGGTCAAGCGGCGATTAAAACCAATCAACACAGACACCAGGATAACCGCAAACAACAGGCCGGACACAAGCCATGCCACCATGCGCAAATTGCGACCCAACTCCTCACGAGCGGGGTCATACAAAAAACCTTCCAGGTTTACGGTTTGCGGCCCCAGCCCTAAATCCGAAAACGTTTTCCCGATGTCGTGCCAACGACCTGGGTTCATATGGCCCAGTTCCACCAACTTGGGCATGATCAATTTTCGGGTGGCTTCGGCTTCAAACTGCAAGGCAGCCCTGGAATTCTTGTAGCCATATTGGGTTACCAGTAAATCAATCACTTCATCCGGGTGCTCGAGGGCATAACGCCAGCCCCTTAACGTTGCTTCGCGAAAAAGTCGAACCTCCTCAGGGCGCTCAGCCACACGATCCCGCAGGGTAAATAAAGTATCCCCATAAAAATCGATGCCGTGGCTGCGGGGATCGATGACATTGAAGCTGGCTCCCTGTTGTTGTAGCCAATAGGGCAAACTGGTGATATAGCCCACCATGGCATCCACCCTCCCCTCCAGCAGATCCTGCGGGTTGAATGAGAGCGGAACATGAGTCACCTGGTCCATCCCAACACCTTGGCGCAACAACAGACCCTGGGTATTGGCACCGTAGGATCCGGACGCAAACATAACCCGTTTACCGATCAGATCCTGGGGACGATTTATTTCAGACTGTTTCAAACTGAGAAGCACTAGAGGTGAATGCTGAAAAATGACCGCCAATGCAGTAACCGGAGATCCGTTCAAGTGATAGAGCAACAGTTCCGAATTCGCCAGGCCATAATCGGCCTGCCCACTTAATACCTGATCGATAGGGTTAAGTCCCGGTCCCGCAGACAGCAACGTAACGTCCAACCCTGCGTTCCGGTAAAAGCCCTGCTGCTGGGCTGCGTAAAATCCGGCAAACTGGAACTGATGCTGCCATTTTAGCTGCACGGAAATGGAGGTGAGAGCGGAGGAATGGCTGGCCCAAGCTATCAGCAGAGCCAAAAGAAGCCGAGGCCAAACACATGGGTCCATCAACAAGGCCACACCCATCCTGTGGTTTAATGTATGCTTTAAGGTTAGCTCAAATTAGACATTTCGGAAGTAACCGCTTTAACTTCCCTTCATCGTATTTTTCATAAGCGCCGCCAATGTTTGCTGTTCCGTTGAAGGCTTGGCCATCAGCTTCTGAATCACTCCAACCTGGTCCATTTTGCTGCGGTTTTGGCTGAGCTTGGCCTTTGCTTCGATCTTTTCAATTTTGATCCTGAAGAACACCAATGCTTTCAGCATCACCGGCAACAGGTTGTGGTCCAACTCTGACAAGCGCCAGCCTTCGCCATAATGTTCCTCGTTGAACTCGCTCAGTCGTTCCAGTACAGAAATGGACTCGGCTTCGGTCTTGATCAACTCCGCACGGCCACTCACCTGCACCGACACAAAGTTCCAGGTTGGCACGCCATCGGGCCGACTGTACCAACGGGGCGACACATAGCCATGGGGCCCATCAAAGCACACCACAAGATCATCCGCCATGATCAGACTCTGCCACTGATTATTATCCCGGGCCATATGAGCCAATAACTCACCTTTATCCCGGTCCAGGAAAAAAGGATAGGAATTGACTTCGAGGCGCCCGCGCTGACAGGTGACCAACTTGCCAAAACTCCATTGCTCAATCCAGTCAAACACCATCGCCTGATCTGTCACGGAAAACGACTTAGGTATATACATCTTTTGCCCTTGCGGTATTAATCAGGCCGTGCGAACACGACTGAATTGTCGAACCATCCCGATATAAGTCCACACCATAAAACAGGCCAGCAACATCGCCAACGCCACCAGGTTCAAGCCCTGCCATCCGATCATTGCTAATAGAAAGCCGGCGCTGAGTGACGCCACGCCCTGAACAGCAAAGACAACGAAATCGTTGTTCGCCTGAGCCTGGAACCGTTCAGGTCCGGGGTGGGCCGTCGCCACCATCTGCGTGCCCGCCATAAAGAGCGCGTTCCAACCTGCACCCAGCAGGACCAAAGCCCCTAAATAGTGCGTCATCGAAACCCCGGACAACGCGAAATAAACGCATGCTGCATTCAACAACAAACCGGCCAAAGCCATCCAATACACACCCATTCGCTGCATAAAATAGCCCGTCAACAACGAGGGTAAAAACATCGCCACAATGTGCCACTGAATCACCGAGGAGGTATCCGCCAACGATAATCCCTGATGATGATGCATGCTGATGGGGGTTGCCGTCATAACCAGGCTCATCACCCCAAAGGAGGTCGCGCCACAGATCACCCCAAGCACATACTGGGCCGAAAGCAACTGGGGCAACGGCAGGCGGGGCCGGTCACGGTCATGTTCCGCTACCGACCGCCCCTTGTATTGCCACATAAACAGGCCACAAATAACGCTCAGTAGTATCAACGCCAGGAAGGAACCGACATAAGGGTAGTCTGGAACCCAGTCCACCGCCACTACACCAAGACGAGGTCCAATCAGGGCAGCACCAATTCCGGCAAAGAGAATGAGTGAAACAGCCAAACTGACTTTTGCCGGAGGGGCATTCTCGGCGGCCGCAAAACGAAACTGTTGAACAAAAGCCAGGGTACCGCCCAATACCGCCATTGCGATACAGAACAATATAAAAGACTCCACCAGGATGGATACCATTGCCACGCTCGCACCGAACATGCAGATCCCAACCGCCATCAGGAACCCCCGACGCCGACCAAAACGCTCCGCCAACCTGGCAGCGGGGACCGTGCTGAGAGCCGTACCGGCTACCAACGTACCCATTCCCAGCGTTGCCCAAGCCTCTGATGGCGCCAGCCGAGCACCGATAAAACCGTTAATCAGCACCAACATCGGCGCCGCACTACCCAGGGTACAGTGGCCTATGACCAATAAGATCAGGTTTCGGATATGCATTTGGGAATTATTGAAACAAGCCGCGGGGCTGGTCTACATTCCCCCGATTTCGCAGAGATCAGCACCGAACCAGAGGGATAAATCGCAGGTGGTACATCCCGAAAGGAATAAACTGGTCATTAAAAAAATGAGTGCAATCCGTTTCTTATTATTCATCGTCAAGTATTCCAGTTAATTTAAGCTTCTAGACCAAGACAACAATACTACTCCATCAACCAGGTCATCACTACCGCTTTAGGATCTCTGGCAAGCTGGCCAAAACGGGCCATCACCCACAAAAAAGCCCGCTCCAGGAGCGGGCTCTTCGGCTACCAAACCTTGTGGGTTCGATCAGCGGGGCGCCATACGGATTGAGCCGTCCAGACGCACAACTTCGCCATTGAAGAAGCCGTTTTCCACCATCTGGCAGGCCAGCTGACCATACTCAGGTGGATGACCCAGGCGCTTGGGGAACTGGGTCATTTCGATCAAAGGCAACTTCACTGCATCAGGGGCAGCGTTCATCAACGGCGTATTAAAGATACCGGGGGCGATTACGTTTACACGGATGCCATAGGTAGAAAGGTCACGGGCGATCGGCAGGGTCATGCCCACCACACCACCTTTGGAAGCGGAATAGGCAACCTGACCAACCTGGCCATCAAATGCCGCCACAGACGCCGTATTAATGATGACACCGCGCTCACCGTCTTCAGTCACAGGCTCATTCTTGGCCATGGCTTCAGCCGCCAGACGGGTTACATTGAACGTCCCCACCAGGTTAACCGCAATCACCTTCTGGAATACGTCCAAAGAATGAGGGCCTTTGCTGCCGTAGGTTTTCATGGCAGAACCGATACCGGCACAGTTCACCGCGATGTGCAGGGCACCGAAAGCTTCCAGCACATTGGCAATGGCACCTTTCACAGAAGCTTCATCGGCCACGTTGACGCTTTCGAAACGGCAATTTGCACCCAACTCGGCCACAGCAGCTTTGCCGGCGTCTTCGTTCAGGTCGAAGATAACAACCTTAGCGCCTTTGGCCAGAAATGCTTCAGTGGTGGCACGCCCCAGACCGGAAGCACCGCCGGTTACCACGGCAACCTTATCTTTCAGATCCATTTTCAGTCCTCTTAAGTCGGTGACTTTTCATTGTGATAATAGGGTATGACTATGGGGTCGAGAGTATACACAGGGCAATATCAACACGCTACTGGCCAAAACTGACAGTTAATTAGCCTTTTCAGTCAGTGAAAGCGGTTCTCATTGACTTCAAAATTACAGACTGCGTAACCTTCCCTGCCACGCTTCTAAACAGGCTAAACAATATCTGAACGATAATAGGGAAACGAATCATGAAAGCGGTGCTTTGCAAAGAATACGGACCTGCCGAGAAACTGGTGGTGGAAGAGGTCCCCACCCCCAGTGTGGACGCCCACAGTGTACTCATCGACGTGAAAGCGGCGGGCATCAACTTCCCTGACACCCTGATCATTGAAAACAAATACCAGTTCAAACCACCCTTGCCTTTTATTCCCGGTACAGAAGTCGCAGGGGTGGTGGCCGCAGTCGGAGAAAAGGTCTCTCACATCAAGGTCGGCGACAAAGTCATGGGCTTTGCTTTCGTGGGCGGCTATGCCCAGCAGATGGTGGTGCCCGGAGCCAGCTGTTTCCCAATGCCGGAAACCTTCAGTTTTGCAGAGGCAGCCGCCTTCACCATGATATACGGCACCTCTTATTACGCCCTCAAACAGCGAGGCCAGCTGAAAGCCGGCGAAAGTCTGCTGGTATTGGGCGCCTCCGGTGGTGTCGGCATGGCGGCGGTGGAGCTGGGCAAACTGATGGGGGCCACTGTCATCGCAGCTGGTGGTAATAATGAAAAGCTGGCCATCTGCAAACAGCATGGCGCCGATCACATCGTCAATTACAACGATGACGACTGGAAAGATCAGGTGAAACAATTAACCGGCGGCAATGGCGCTGATGTCATCTATGACGCCGTCGGCGGCGAATACACCAAAACGGCTTTGCGCTGCATCAATTGGGGTGGCCGCCTGTTGATTATCGGTTTTGCCAGCGGTGATATTCCCCAACTGGCCGCCAACCTCACTCTGCTGAAGAGCAGCTCCGTGGTGGGGGTATTCTGGGGAGCCTCTCTTACCAAAGAGGCCGAAGCCAACCAGGAAAACTTTAAAGAGCTGTTCAAGTGGTCAATGGAAGGTAAAATCAAGCCTCATGTATGCGCCACTTATCCCCTGGAACAGGTGGCGGATGCCATGAATCTGTTACTGCAACGGAAGGCGGTTGGAAAAGTGGTGCTGACCACGGATTGATTCGAAGTCTGCACCGACCCAAAACCCGACGAATGTAGGTAGTATCATGTGGTTTATAATTCGGTTTATTGTTGCCCTGTATATTCAGAAGATTAAGCCGTCCCGGCATTTACTGGATTGGGTGTTCGTACCCTATCGTTGCATGCCCTGGGACCTGGATGCCAACATTCACATGAACAATGTGAAATACCTGAAATATTTGGAACGGGGCCGAGTGGAGCACATGATACACACCCCCTGGCTCACCGAAATGACCAGCCGGGGGTTCAAGGCGCTGATCGCCAATACAGAAATCAGCTATGTAAAAGAAATAAAACCGTTCCAGCGCTTCAAGGCCGAAACACGAATCAGCAGTTGGGACGAGAAATACATTTATATGGAGCAGTTGTTTACTTACCGCAAAACGGTGTTCACCGCCGCTGTGATCCGCATGGCCATGGTCAACACCAAAACCGGTAAGCGCATTTCGCCGCGACAGGCGTTCGAGGAAATTTTACCTGGAGTAACACCGCCACAGTTACCGGGCAGCGCCCATCATCTGAACATGCTGGTACAGGCACAACGGACTGAGACCCAGGCTATTGCCGCCTCCCACGCAGCCATGGATGATACTGAAAGCGGAAATCACAACCAAAACGCCATTAGTCTAAAAGAGAAGACTCAGGAAACCACCTTATGACCGATCAAGTACTCACCGAGATTCAAGGCAACATTATCATCATTCGCCTGAACCGGGCTGACAAAAAGAACGCCCTCACCGGCGACATGTATACCGGCATTTGCGACGCACTGGATCAACTGGAAAATGATGCCAACCTGCGAGCCGGAGTCATCACAGGCACCCAGGAATGTTTTACGGCGGGCAACGATCTGGTGGACTTCCTCAACAGTGCCGGCATTGGTGGTGAATCACCGGTAGGCCGTTTCCTGCGTACCATTCCCAATCTCTCCAAGCCCCTGGTGGCCGCCGTCAACGGTCCGGCAGTGGGTGTGGGCACCACCATGCTGATGCATTGTGATCTGGTGTATGCCGCACCCGGTGCCAAATTCCAGATGCCGTTTGCCAGCCTGGGCCTGTGCCCGGAAGCAGGTTCCAGCCTGCTGTTCCCGCAATTGATTGGCTATCGCAAGGCGGCAGAATTACTGATGCTGTGCAAAATGTTCACGCCGGAAGAGGCGGTGACTATGGGCATCGTTAATGAAGTGATTGCAGCCGAGGAATACCAGGCTCATGCCATTGCCCAAGCCGAAGCCCTGGCCAAGCTGCCGCCCCGCTCCATTCGCGTCACCAAACAGCTGCTGCGCAAAGGCAATGAAGAGCAATTGAAAGCCATCATGAAGCTGGAAGAAACCTATTTTACCGAAATGCTGGCAGGAGCCGAAGCCAAGGAAGCCTTCAGCGCATTTCTGGAAAAGCGCAAACCGGACTTTTCCCAGTTCAGCTGATCGGATAATCCATTCAGCAACGTTCTGTAGGCCGGAAAAAAGCCCGGGGTGTCGAATCATCGTCACCCCGGACTCAGAGTCAATGCAACTTTACTGCCTGATCCCTTCCACTGAAATATAGATATCCACCACCTCGGATGCCGGGCCCAGGTTGTAATCAATGCCGAAATCTTTCAGCTTGAACTGAGTAGTGGCTTCAAAACCCTGACGATAACCACCCCAAGGATCCTTTCCGCCACCCACATATTTGGCATCCAGCGTCAGCGGTTTGGTGACGCCTTTCAGGGTGAAGTCTCCGGTGATCTTTGCCGTTTTCTCACCGGTTTTCTCAATCTTCGTGCTCACAAAGCTGGCTTTGGGGAATTTGCTCACATCAAAGAAATCGGGGCCACGCAAATGCTTATCCCGCTCAGCATGGTTGGAGTCCACACTGGCTACATCAATGTTCACACTCACATTTGAGTTTTCCACATTCTTCTCGTCCAGCACGAACTCGCCTTCAAAGGTATTAAAGCGCCCCAGCAACCAACTGAAGCCAAGATGCTGGATCTTGAACTGGATAAAGGCATGGCTGCCTTTGGTATCCATCTTGTAAGTTTCTGCGGCCCGCACCAGCCCCGAAGTCATTAATGCAACTCCGATCACCGCCACACTCAATGCATATTGAAGTTTCGTTTTCATCTTCCGCTCCTGTTGGTCATTGACCCTTAATGTTTAACATACGCGTTAAAGTCCTGTCTGCATCGACGAAGTGATGCTTCAGCGCTGCCGCTGCATGCACCAGCGCCAATCCAATCAACCCCCAGGCGCTCCATAAATGCAGGCGCCCGACCCAATCGGTTTGCGTCGGGGATAGTTCAATCAATGCCGGAAGCAACGCCAGGTCAAACAACAACAGTGCTTTGCCTTCCGCTGTAACAATCAAATACCCGGTGACCGGCAACACCACCAACCCCAGCAGTAACAGACCATGGGCAAGCCGCGCCGCCATTTTCTGCCAGGATTGTTTTGCCAATAATAAGGGCGGGGTGGAGATGACGCACCAGAGAAGTCGGAACAGGGTTATCAGCGCAAGCGCCACACCCAGGAATTTATGCCACTCAGGCAGCTCGTGATAAAGGGGGTCGTAATAGCTCAGACCCACCATGTACAGGCCCAGGCCAAATACTCCGACGGCCAGCAACGCCGACAGCCAATGCACCAGCACGCTCACCATCCCATAGTCGGATGTGGTGTTCTTCAGCCGCAAAACCCCAACCCCTATTCACACGATTGTCCCGTATTGATGGTTGGACCACCTTAAATACGAATGGTTCTACTTTACAGCACAGACAACATTTCACATTATTTATCAAATATTTAGAGGCATACCAACAGAGCAAGGAAGCCGAATTGGTATTTTTTCACAATGGGATTGATCTTAATTCGATAGAAAATAAGCACCACGAATGGAAAATAAGCACTGTTAAAACAACACACCGCTCACATACATCCTGGTTTCCTTGCCATCGGGAAACTTTGTACCGGGAAACGCTATGTCGGGAAACCTTATAAAGGAACGCACCATGAACATTCGGTCCATAGGCGCCAGTTGGGTTATTGCTCTCTGCTTACTGGGACTCTTCAGCATGCTGAAGCAGCCTGAAGTCAGTGACAACCGGGAGGAAGCCTTGATCAAAGTGCCCACAGAGCAGGCTCCCGAAACCGAGGAGCAGCTTAGCGAACTGGAGGCCAAAGTCTGGTGTGCATTGGATGGCAATCAGATCGCTGTAGTGACCTTTCGAGGGCAGCAGCGCAGCCTTTCCGGGGCGATGGCGATAGCGCCGCAGTGGAACGTCAGCCAATTGGATGCGGATCAGGAGGAACGATTGCAGCCCTGCGTTCAACAGCGCCTGAGCCAGTTGGCAGCAAGTTCTGCGCAACAGGAACGCGAACGCCCAGTAATGGACTATCTGTTCACTCAGTTGTAATACTGATGGAGCAACCGGTCTGCATATCGGGGATCAAGTATTAGGTAACTTAACCACCAGGGATTCGGTCGGATAGGCGACACACCCCAGAACATACCCGTTTCTCGCATCGTCAATACTCAGCGAATTGGGTTCATCCATCACCACCATGCCGGACTTCACCTTGATCTTGCAGGTTTGACAGTTCCCCACCGTACATTTCTGGGGGATGTTCACACCATTACGTCGCGCTGTTTCCAGTATGGTTTCCACCTGTTTCTGCCGAACCCGGACCGTATTACCCAGGACGGTAGCCGGTAGAAAGGTGATGGAGCGGGGACGCAGCTCATCCGACAATACCCTAGCGGGAGGCGAGCTAAACGTTTCTATATTGATGCGGGAATCGGCGATGCCTGCCTCATGGAACGCTTCCGTACACTTACTCACCAAGCCGTAGGGTCCACAGATATAAAACAAAGCGCTGGTTGGGTCGGCGAGTCGCGAGAGTATTTTTTCACCGTTCAGACGGCGATAGGGATCATGGCCATCCCCTTCCTTGCGGGTAAACTGAAAGCGCAGGGAAAAGCCGGGATGCTCTTTCTCAAGACGCTGCAGCTGCCGATAAAAGATGGCCTGCTCCTGATTGCGGCAAGCGTAGATCAACTGGATCTCCGCCATGGGATTCTTGCCCAAGAGATCCTTGATCAGGGAAAACAGGGGGACTATCCCGGCACCACCGGCCACCATCACATAGCGCTGATCTTCCGGGTGGGTGCGCGGCAACACAAAGTCCCCCATCGGGTCATCGATGTAAATGCGATCACCCGCCCGCAGGGAACTGTAAAAATAGGACGACACCCGGCCATGGAAAATACGCTGTGCTGTCACCGCATAGCGGTTCTCATCAGGTGCGCTGGAAAAGGAATAACATCGCTGAAACAGCGTGGGACCTACCGGCAAGGTCACCGTCACACACTGCCCCGACTTGTAGGTGAGGCGATAGCCTTCCGTCAGCTCGAATTCCACCGTGACGGCGCGGGTAGTCTCCCGACGGACATCCGTCACCACCGCTTCATAGGCATTCTCCAATAAAGTGGAGCTGCTGCGGGGAGTGGCGTCCTGACGGCGAACCAACGGCAAGGCACGACTGACTCTCTGTAGAAGTCGCACAGGCAAGGTCTGGTTGAGAGTTTTTGAAATCCGGTTCACAACGAATCCTGGAGCGAGCATGACAACCGATAAACGCATTAAATCATAATCCGCCCCATCATTACTATGCACTCAATCAGGAAACTGCAGGCAAATCCGCTGGGTATTGACTATAAATGACAGTAAAGGATGGAAAAAGTATGGCATACGATCCCAATGACCCACTCTACATCATGCTGTTGGACGAAGACATTGAGAGTTTCAACCGCGCCCGCCTGGCGGGTAAAACCGTAGACCTGCAGGGTGCACACTTCCGCGGCATCGATCTGCGCAATATGAATGCAGATGGTTTAAATATGCAGGACGCTTATATGCGCGGAGCGGACCTGCGTGGTGTGGACTTGCGCAATACCCAGCTGGAAGGCGCCAGCATCTGTGAGGCCAAGATTTCCGGCTGCTATTTTCCCAAGGAGCTGACGGCAGATGAGATACGGCTGTCGCAGGAGAAAGGCACCCGACTGCGCTACAGTCGTTAAGCCTTTCCTGGGTAGGCCTATTCTTCCCAGAAGCGGCGCAGCTGGAACGCGCAATACCCCAACGCGAACAGCACATTAATCATAATACTGGCACGAACGGTGTTGGATAACTGTTGGGGTGTCATGATGTCCTTGGCCAGATGGGAATCCGGCAGCCCCCACATGGACAGCACCACCATCACCCCTGCGATCGCAAACACCCCAAGGATCATACCCAGAAACGCCTTGCCCCGATTCAGCCATTCGCGGATGGCGGCGTACTCGATAAAGCCATTGAGGGCGCTGCACAGCACCCAGGTCAGTAACAATGAGCCAACCAGATACCCGGCCATTAATGCTCCCGTGTTTCCTTGAATTTAACGTCCGGCCAACGCTCCATGGTCAACTCCAAATTGACTCGGGTAGGTGCCAGATAAGTGAGATAACCACCACCGTCGATGGCCAGGTTATCGTGGCACTTCTTCTTGAAATCTTCCAACATCTTGGCATCATCGCAGTAGACCCAACGGGCCGTGGCGACACTGATGTTATCGTAGGAACATTCCACTTTGTATTCGTCCTTCAAACGATAGGCCACCACGTCAAACTGTAGCACACCCACCGCACCAACGATGATGTCGTTATTGCGCAGGGGCATGAACACCTGGGTGGCCCCCTCTTCCGACAGCTGGGTAATGCCTTTCTGCAGCTGCTTGCTCTTGAGCGGGTCTTTCAACTGCACCCGACGAAAAAGTTCCGGGGCAAAATGGGGAATACCCTGGAAGTTCATCACTTCCCCACTGGTGAAGGTATCGCCAATCTGGATGGTGCCGTGGTTATGCAGACCAATAATATCCCCGGGCCAGGCGTCCTCCAGGTGTTCCCGTTCACCGGCACGGAACGTCAGCGCATCGGAAATCCGAACATCTTTACCCAACCGCACATGGCGCATTTTCATGCCTTTTTCGTAATGGCCCGAGCACACCCGCATGAAAGCAATGCGATCGCGGTGCTTGGGGTCCATGTTCGCCTGAATCTTGAACACAAACCCGGTGAAATTCTCATCCTGGGCTTCCACCTTGCGGGTATCCGTTTCACGTCCCTGGGGGCTGGGCGCCCATTGCACCAGACCATCCAGCAGATGATCCACCCCGAAGTTGCCCAGGGCGGTGCCAAAGAACACCGGCGTCAGCCTTCCAGCCAGGAATTCCTCAAGCTCGAACTCATGGCTGGCACCCTGCACCAGCTCCAGCTCATCCCGCAGATCAGTTGCCAGATCCCCCACGGCGGCGTCCAGTTCCGGGTTATCCAGGCCCTTGATGGCCCGAACCTCCTGAATGGTATGACCCTGACCGGTTTTATAGAGGTAGGTAGTGTCCTGATAGAGGTTGTACACCCCTTTGAACAGCTTGCCCATGCCAATGGACCAGGTGATGGGGGCACAGTTGATGCTCAGAATGCTTTCGATTTCATCCAGCAGCTCGATGGGGTCACGGATATCCCGGTCCATCTTGTTGATGAAGGACAGAATGGGGGTATCCCGCAGACGGCAGACTTCCATCAATTTAATGGTACGGGGCTCAACACCCTTGGCGCCGTCGATCACCATCAGCGCCGAATCCACGGCAGTCAGGGTACGATAGGTATCTTCCGAGAAATCTTCGTGCCCGGGGGTGTCCAGCAGATTGACAGTGCAATCCTTGTAGGGAAACTGCATAACAGAGGTGGTTACGGAGATGCCCCGCTCCTTCTCCATTTCCATCCAGTCAGAGGTTGCATGGCGATCGGAACCCCGCCCTTTCACCGTACCGGCCACCTGGATCTGGTTTCCGTACAGCAGCAGCTTCTCGGTCATCGTGGTTTTACCCGCATCCGGGTGCGAGATGATGGCGAAGGTGCGTCTGCTGTTGATTTCTTTAAGAAAATTACTGTCTGCCATACTGAAATCCGCTGGGGCCGCGCAGTCACGCGCCCCGCAATACCTGCAAGAGTGAATACGGGGCGCATTATAGCGACTCGCACCGGTCAATGACACAACCGTCATATCACAGATCCATCCGATACCAGGAAGGGTTGGGGATGGCCTTGAGATAACGCCGGGTGCACCTGGTCCGGGCTAGCATGGTTGGAACCTCCCGGGTAAGCTGGAAGCCGAAATCCTTGGGCAGCTTGGTATAGAGGGAGCGCGGCGGACTCCCCACTACCCGTTTCAACTTCTGACCGGTCACATAACTGTGGTAATACACAGTGGAAATGCCCAGCTCATCGCTCACAAAACGGATGGCGGCCAACATGGCGGCTTCAGCCCAGAGCAATTGATACGGTTGCAGAACCTCTTCCACGTAGTGCTCCAGATCCTCATAACTGCCTTCGATTCCGTCATAGAGTTCTCCGGGCACCAGATCCGGTTTGGCCCGCTTGCGGCGCCTTACCCATTCCAACACCCGAGTCGCTTTTCTCAACCAGTCGTTCTGGATTTCTTCAATCAACACCTCATCGGTATCAAAATCGATATCCAGCCGCACCCAAGCCAGGGTTTTGCGCTCACCCTGAGCCACCGGATGACACCAGCTTTCAAACGGACCGTAATCCATATTGGGTTTGATCAGACGTTGATAGCAAGCACGATGACCGCCATCAAAGTTGATCTGCAACACCAGATTGGATTGATTGCGAGTGGTTTGATCCCAACCGCGATCGCCATCACCCCAGCGGTCAAAACTCAGGGTGAAAGCCATTTGTTCCCAAGGCCAGAGCAATGGCAAATCTTCCCGCCTCACCACGCCGCTGCCGCATTTGCCCAAGGCGCTGGCAACCGCCGGTTTATTCAGGAATCGTCCCACGTTTGTTTGTTTTAAATCAGCCACCCTGAGCGATGACACACCACGACGTTTCATTTCCAAGTCCATTAAGTCGAAACAATAACGATCCTTGAAATAACGAAACACACGACGTTCTTTGCCCAGGCATGCCAACACTTCGTTAACTTCCTGTGGTTTCATAACGAACCAACCAATACTTTTTCAAAGGCAGCCGACAGCGGGTGAATCCGGGTGGGCCACCTAAAATGCAAAATGTGAAAACAGGGCTAGGTCGCGCCGATAAGTAATTATCGCACGCTACATCGCACCTTTACGTAATAGACAGTATTGGACTAGGACCTAGCTGAAACGGGTCAGATGGAAGAAGTCCAACAGCAACAGTGAACGTTCTATGAAAAACATGTCGGACCTCCTTTTTAGGCAACTCGATTAATGTTGAGGCATTTCAATTAACGCGGCTATTCGATTGCGAATAGTGCGGGCAACTATAGACCCAATCAAAAAGCCACGCAAGCAGGGTGAAAGCTATTTCAGTTTCTTGATACCCAGTGAATTCATGATCAGCTTTTCGTAAGCGGGTTCACTAACACCGGTTTTGATTTTATGCATGAAGTATTTTTCAAAACCCACTTTGGCCAGGTGCACCCACTTGCCACCTTTCATCCAGTTCACGTTGCGGGGTGGAATCTGGGGCATGGCAACAAATGCGATGCCGGTATCCCCCATGTCCGCCAGACACACAGCGTTCCAGGTGGCTTTCGCCGTTTCCGGTTTGCCGTCCAGGCGCGCTCGGATATTGTGAGCCGTGGCGGTGACCATGCTTTCAATCATAAAGCCGGTTTTCGGCACACCAGTAGGTACCGGGGTTGGCTTCTTGGGAGCAATGGCAACAGCAACACCGATACCCCAGATATTACGGTGAGTGGGATTACATTGATGATCATCAATGACGATGAAGCCACGGGGGTTGACCAGCCCTTCCACATCGCGCACGGCATCGATGCCGGTGAATGCCGGCAGCATCATGGAAAAGCCGAACGGCAGCTCATGGCGTTTTTTTTCCGCACCATTTTCATCGCATTCCATCACGATCATGACTCCATCTTCCACCTTCTCCACCTTGGCATTACAGATCCAGTCAATATGGCGGGCGCGCAACTCCGATTCCATCATGGTTTTACTGTCACCCACACCGTCCAATCCCAGGTGACCGATATAGGGTTCTGATGTAACAAAGGTCATGGGCACCTGATCGCGAATCTTACGATTACGCAGGTCTTTATCCATGATGAAAGCAAATTCATAGGCAGGACCAAAACAGGATGCACCCTGCACCGCACCACAGATAATGGGTCCGGGTTTCTCGACGAATTGCAGCCAACGATCCCGCGCGGTTTCAGCGTGGTCAACGTGACAGATGGATTGGGTGAAACCCTGGGGGCCCAGTCCGGGAATTTCATCAAAGGCCAATCGTGGCCCGGTGGAAATAATCAGATGGTCATAGAGGACGGTCTTACCATCCGCCAACACCACCTGGCTCTGATCCGGTTGCACTTGTTGGACAGTGCCGACAATCAGCTCAATCTTTTTCTTCTTGAGTGGTTTATCCAGGTCGACAATGATGTCTTCCCGCTTGCGCCAATCCACAGCCACCCAGGGATTGGAAGGCACAAAATGGAAGTAGTCTTTGTCGCTGATGACGGTGACCGTGTCTTCCTTGCGGGCCAGTTCCTTCATTTCAAACGCCATGGGCATCCCACCCAAGCCTGCGCCGATGATTACAATATTCGCCATGGTGTTCTCCACCGCTTTTGTTGTTAAGTTGCAGCGACTTCGTCCTGTAAACACCATCTACAGGGCACGCTAAACACTATCGTTACTACAATATAGTTTAGAACATGCTAATTTAGCAATATATAATTAAAAAGGCACAGAATGATGGGGGAACAAGGTCGCCGAGATACCAGCGACCTTTGGTTAACTTATTGAATATTAGGAATTTTGAGGAAAGAGATGAACATCCCGCTGCGGGAAGGGGATGCTGACTTTTGCTTTGTCCAGGGCAGGCTTGACCCGTTTGTTAAGATCGAAAAATACTGGCCAGTAGTCCTCGTTCTTCACCCAAGCTCTGACCGTAAGATCAATAGAACTGTCACCATAACCGGTGACCCCGATAAAAGGAGCAGGGTCCTGCAATACCCTTGGCTCCTCTTTAATCATCGCCAACAATGCCGCCTCAGCATCTTCGAATCGATTGTGGTAGCTGATACCTACGGATAACTCCACCCTGCGCACCGGGTCCATGGTGTAATTCACCAGGTTGCCATTGGCCAACGGGCCATTGGGCAGGATCACATGTTTGCTGTCCATGGTACGCAGGAAGGTGTAGAAAATATCGATGGATTCCACAACCCCCTCTTCACCATTGGTCTTGATGTAATCCCCCACTTTATAGGGTTTGAAGAACAGTATGAGCACACCACCGGCAAAGTTGGTGAGGCTACCCTGCAGCGCCAGACCGATGGCCAAACCGGCAGCACCCAACATGGCAATAAACGATGTGGTCTGCACCCCGATCATCGACACAACCGATATCAGCAAACAGGCCTTTAACACCAAACTCAAAATAGTGGTCAACCAACGGCGCAGCGACACATCCAATTGGCGCTTTTCCAGTACAAACCCGATACCCTTGGTGAACATATTGATCAGCCAAAGCCCCACAATCAGCGTTATAATGGCGAGTATCACCTGAATCCGTGAGACCGGCCCCCGGAAGCACTTCTAACCCACTGACCTGCATGGCAATATAGCCATTATCGCCATTCACCCAGACAGTG
>PAPM01000017.1 GCA_002708905.1 Pseudomonadales bacterium
TAACGGGCTTGCGAAAGCCAACTTGCACGGGGCGAATGATCAAAAAGTGCTCGCTGGCGGTGATAGGGAAAGTGTCGGCGCCGGCTTCACGGATTCAGGATAACCTGAGTGCCTTTCTTTTTGTTATTGAGGCGATCTGCCCGGTTACTGCGAATTCTGCTCGTCGATGGCGGCCAGCAGGAGTTTGACGTTTTTGGCGTTGGCCTTGTAGCCTGCATCCAAAAAGTCACCCACCACAGGGATCAATCCGATGAGAAAATCCACTACTATATTACCCAGCATTTTCCACATCACGCTACCCTTTATGTGGTATTTTCTGGCCGCAATCAATATGAAAAGGGACATTATCGCGGTTAGCAGGTCCCCCGCCATGGGCACCAGCCCCAGGATAAAGTCCCAACCCAGGCGAAAGCGGGTGAAAGGCACCCGGAACTGGTCGTCCAACAGATAGGCTATACGTTTCAGCGAAGCAATCGAGTAAATGCCTGTTGGAGGATTCTGCATTGGATAACCTCTTGGTTTTATTGGAATATCCATCCTATCACATTAAATGTTTGAGCTTGCAGTTAACGTTATGACATCAATCGACATCCAGGGACACTGTAACCCACGTTTTGAACCTGTTCGAGAGGCCTTTGCCTGCTTAATGGAGTCTACCGGAGAGCTGGGGGCATCCTGCGCAATATACCGACAGGGTGAGCTTGCCGTGAACCTGTGGGCGGGAACCTTCAACAAGAATGGCGACCCCTGGCAGCAGAACACCTTGGCGAATGTGTTTTCAGTGAGTAAGGCCGTCACCGCGATCTGCGTACAGAAAGCGGTGGAACTGGGTGCTTTGGAGCTGGAGCGCCCGGTGGCGGACTATTGGCCGGAATACGGCCGTAATGGCAAGAAACACACGTTGGTCAGTTGGTTTCTCAATCATCGGGCGGGGCAGCCGGCGCTGAAAACCCCGCTACCGGACGATGCGCTCTATGACTGGGAGCGCATGACAGAGACTCTGGCTACTGAAGAGCCCTGGTGGGAACCCGGTACCCGGCATGGATACCACATGATCAGTTACGGCTGGCTGGTGGGTGAGGTGTTTCGCCGGGCTGTGGGCATCTCCGTTGCGGCGTTTCTACAGCAGGAGATTGCTTTGCCGTTAGGATTGGATATGTGTTTTGGTGTATCTGAAGCCGATTTTTCCCGTCTGGCGGATCTGAAGGCAGCCAATCAGTCACCGGCACCCGGTCGGGTGAGCCTGTTCAATCATGTCATGGAGCACCCCGGCAGCATGACGGCGAAGGCCTTGCTGAACCCTATGAGTGTAATGAATGGTGCCAATACCCCGGAATGGCGGCGGGCAGAGATTCCCTCCGCCAACCTGCATTCAACCGCGCAGGCGTTGGCCACTCTGTTCGGTAACCTGGCTTGTCGCGAGGGCCTGTTGCAGGATCAGACCTTGAAGCAGTGTTATCAGGTGCAGAGCGAGGGACTGGATCCGGTTCTGCTCACCGAGACCCGGTTTGGTCCGGGTTTTATGCTACAGCAACCCGGAAGTGTGGAAGCCGAGTTTGGTCCAGGCCCCAACGCGTTTGGTCATCCCGGGGCCGGGGGAGCGCTGGCCTTTGCTGATCCGGATCAGGAGCTGGGGTTTGCCTACACCATGAATAAAATGGGCCCCTATGTGCTGATTGATCCCAGGCCGCGCAAACTGATTGACGCGTTGTACCATTGCCTCTAAGGCGTTGGCATGCGGGTATGGCTCGTGAGTGGGATTGAGCTTAGAAGTAGAGTAGCAGCCACTGCAGAAACCCGGCTACGGCTCCCAGCAGAAAACCACCAATGCCCCCGATGATCGAGAGCGGTTCGACAATGCGCTTCAATTGGCTGTAGAAGAGGCCGTCTGACAGTTTGCCCAGGCGCTGGTGCATATGATGCTGAACCAGGGTGCTGCGCTCCCGGTTGAAATGTTCATCCTCGAGGGGTTCGATAATGGCATCAGTCAATTTATCGGTAAGGGTGTTTTTCAGCTCCAGGTATCCAATCGGGCCCACCGTGAGTTGTACAAAGGTGCGGACGTTGATGTCCTCCACCAGAATGGCTACCCGCTTGCGGATAATGCTGTGGGTACGACGGGAGCGTACGCCGTTCAGCAGGGTATTGAACAGGTTGCGGATGGATACTACATCCTGCGCCAGCAGTTCTGCCAGCTCCCGATCCTGCTCGTCGCGGAATTTGGTATAGGGGCTGCGTATGTGCCAGTGCCAGACTCTAATCGGATGGTAGGGATACTGGATCCAGTGTTGGCAGATCCAGAAGAAAAAGAACACCGTCAGGGCGCTGCTGATGACCCAGTATTCGATGTGACTGATTTGCAGAAGCACGGCAACCAGAAGCTGGATGCAGCCAAGGCCAAAGCCCAGCATGGCACAAAAGTGCGCCATACCGTTAAAGGTGCGCCGGCTGAGTATGTCGTAGATACGCTGCAGGGTACCCGGATGCTGCTTTTCGGCATGTTCCAGTAAACGCTGATAGGACAGGATACGGGTCAGGCCGTCCCCCAGTTCCTCGATGATGTCGTCGATAATCCTTGGCAGCAGACGGTGGGCGCGCATATAAAAGCGATTTTTCACCACCACCGGCAGATTCTCCCACATCACGGCATTATCCTCGTTCATCACATCGTCAATGATGCCGTCGATTTGTGGACGCAGATTGGTCAGCTGGTGAGTGATGATCTTCTCTGGCCCCAGATACTCAAAGATCTGCTGTAGGCCGGAAGCTTTCTCGAATAATTCCTTTGACCAGTGGTTCACATAAAGCTGGCTATTGGCGTGGAAGTAGCCCTGCCAACCGAACATGGGGCGGATACCAATGAAAAACCGGGGCCACAGCGCCAGCAATCGGGCTACTTTGACCACCGTCCAACCGGCAGCGGCCATTAGCAGCGGCAGAATAACCGGGATGTAGCTGATCAAATTTTCCGGGGATAGCGCACTCATGCCGGCGCAAAACCTCCAGGGGTCATGGACTCTTCTCCTAACGTGTGCGCACTTTGGATTGGGAGAGCCAACTGCATTAGATGCCTGTTGTTATCTGTGTCGTTATCTATTGTTATTGTATGAGGCTCGGCAGGCATGCTGATAGCCCGGTAAAGCCTGGCTTTTATGATACTCAAAAAGCCAACGCATTGTAGGACAAATTTCTCAGCTACGGCGTTGGCTGCATTGTAGTTTTTTTATGTCAAAAAGAACAATGGCTATCAAACAGAGGTGAACATGAAGAACAGTTGGGCAAATCCAGCCAGCAGACCCAGGACACCCCCCATGGTGATCAGGATCCATTCGTCCTCCTGAAACGCCGGGCGCAGAAGGTCCTGGAATTCTTCAGATGACATGGCCTGCATACGGGTACGAAACATCTTTTCCACCACTTTGCCCCGTTCCTTGGTGAACATCGGGTCATCGAAGGAGGCCAGGGACATCTCAATGGTTTTTTCTTCGATGGTCCGCTTCAGATCTACAAACCCTTCCGGTCCCACCGTGAGCTGAGCCACGGTCTTCACCATGCCGCCATCAATGATGGGGCGCATGTGCCGTTTCAGCATGGCTTTGGCCCGGTCTGCTTTAGGGCCGCGGAAAATTTCGTTCATGATGTGGCCGATGGTCAGGATCTCCGCGGTCACAATACGGCAAAACACTTCCGATACCGCGTTCTGCCGGCTCAGGAACAGGCCCTGAACCGTGGGGCCGATGGGCGTCAGCTTGGTGGGGTTGAGGGGGCGGAAGATCAGGTTTAGTGCCAGCCAGTTGGTGGCCAGACCGACCAACAAGCCGAATGCAGGCAGAATCCACCAGTCCTTGTTGTACCACCAGACAAACATCTGAGCGACACCAAAGAGAAAACCAAAAAACGCTCCGGAATTGATGACAAACTTGAACTCAGTCTCGCCACATTCCCAGAACACCCGGTTCAGCATGTTTTTGTCTTCAGAAAGCTTCTTGATGATCAGGGCCTTGGGATCCACCAGGTCTTCGATGTTGGCGTGCATATCCTCCATCAGGGCATCCATCATCTGGGGGATCTGGCGGCGGGCGCGGGCATAGGCCCTGTTTTTCAGGACATTGGGCAGGTTTTCCCAGAGCACGGCGTTGCGCTCGGTCATGATGTCGTCGGTGAGTTCCTCGATCCGGGCATCCGCCACTTTGATAACGTGGTGGGCGATTTTCTCCGGTTCAAACTCATCGAAGATTTCCTGCATGGTGCTGATCTTGTCCAGGGTGTTGTCCACCACGATACCGGCCATCTTTTTGCCCCGTTTGGGGATGATGCCCTGCCAGCCCAGCCAGGGGGGGATGCCGAAGAAGTTGATCGGGTAAAAGGTCAACTGGATCGCCAGCCAGTTGGTAGACCAGCCCACGATTGCCGCCACAAACGGAATGCTTATGTATTTCCAGAAATCGGGGTGATTTACAAACTCGTTGTAAAACTCAAGCATCGAGTGGTGTTCCCTAACTAGTGTTGACAGGCATAGATTCAAGTGCCCTGGATTATGCCTGAAATCCCATACTGTCGTTATTGTTAAGCCGACAACAAACTGGCAACAAATGGCCCATATAAAAAAGTCAAAGAAATGGCATAATGGCCAAAAAAACCGGCCCATTATACCTTGGTAACCGAATAAATCTTTAGATTTTTGAGATAAATTCACAGTGCATGAGGATGGTGGTACAGTCGGACTCATCAACAGTAGAAGAATAACTCCACGATCGGTATTCGCTTTGTCTTTAGCCCCTGAACACGATGAATCCATGGTTCGCTATCTGGTAATGGAAGTACTGGAAGCTGCTGTAAATCTGGCTCTTTCCTACGAACCCGGTGCCCAGGCACGCATGCAGGAACATGTGGGGCGGGTACTGCGCATCAAGACGACCGCGCCCGACTGGATGTTCTATGTGGCGGTTTGTGAGGAGGGGGTTCAGCTGTTTCTGGAGTATGAAGAGGTGGTGGATGCCCGTATCACCTTGCCTACCTCATTACTCAGTCAGTATGTGCTGGGGAGTTACGCGGAAGACCTGATGGAGGCGGAAGGCGTCCGGGTCAGCGGCGACCAGGAGTTCCTGCAGGATGTGATGCAGGTGGCGTTGGAGTTCAGTATCTGGAGTCTGTCCAAGAAAGTGCTGCAGAGCTGGTTGCCTGAGTTTGAGGGGCTCACCGGACTCATCGAGGCGTTCAAATACAATGATCCTGCCTGGATCGTGCGCCTGGAGCATTTGCCGCAACTGGCCAATGAAACCCTGATGGCGGTGCGCGCCCAGGGTGAGCTACAACAACAGCAGATTAAGGAAATTGAATCCATTAAACGGCAACTAGCCGCGGACCGACGTGCCAATCGCATCAGCACGGTTATCGGGTTTTGTCTGTTGGTGGTGGCGTTCCTGGCCCATAACGGGTATTTGAAGGTGCCGCAACTGGAAGGTATCTCCATGGACACCCTGGTGCTGGTGATTTTGTCCATGGTGATTTTGATTCCGCGGATGATCAGCGGGCGATAGATCCCGTAAACGTCGCAGCCTGATCGTTAATCGTCGTCCAGTGGTGTGCCCGGAGGCCGTCGGGGCCGGGAAGGGCGGGTCGCCATTTTAAGGCTGTCCCCCATGATGTCCAGTCCGGTTTTGGCGATGGTGCGGGTGGTATCCCGCAGCATTTCCCGGGAGGGCAGGGATTTGATCCCCTCCATGACGCCTTTTTTCACGCGGGCTTCTATTTCCGGACCCACTTCTGCCTTGAACTGCTCAATGGCTTCCTTGAGGCCGGCTTCATAGCGGTTCTTCAAGCGTTTCTGGAAGATGTAGTTGGCGATACCCAAGGTTAACAGGCTGCTCAGGAGCGCGGTGGCAAGAATGGTAAGGAGCGTATTGGCCATGTTCAGTTGTCGTTTTTCTGCAGCTCTTCGGTGATTTTATCCAGGGCGGCAGCCAGGCGATCAATTTTGTCGTTCAGCATGTCCAGATCTGATTTACGACTGATGCCCAGGCGTCCCAGGGTTGATGAAACCCGCATATCAAAAGCCCGCTCAATGCGATCCATGGTTTGATTGGCCCGGACCTTCAGTTCGTCCAGGCGGGAATCCGGTGCTACCTCGATTTCCTTGGTGTGGTTGATGCGCTCAAATGTTTGTCCTTTACTCACCAACTCCTCGAAAGCCTCGTTACCTTGCTCATCCACCATGGAATAGGCACCCAGACCGGCGAGCCATATTTTGGTGGAGTTGCGTTTGATATCGTCGGCTTTACTCATGGAAATAGTCCTTTGCTCCCGGCAGAGAGTGCTCTGGCGTGAATTCGTTTCTCAGGGCAACATTAATGTTAACACCGGAATCAGGATGGCGCTAAGTTAACCATTAAGGTGATTAGGCATTATTGTTGTTATAGTAGCCCTATGCGAAGGTTTTTGCTGCGCTATTAAATTATTTGCAAAAGCCAATTAGGTCAACCGCTATTATGGCCGGAGGAACCCGAAATGACGATAGAATCAACAGAATACAGTCGCGCGTACAAGGCTGCTTTGGTTTTACCAATGTTGCAACGGGTCTGCTCCAAAGCCGGACTGGATCTGGTTTCCAGAGCATTGCAGCTCTATTATCTTGCCCGTTCCCCGGACATTCCTGCCTGGGCCAAGGCCAGTATATTTGCTGCATTGGGTTATCTTGTGGTCACCCCGGATGCCGTGCCGGATATCACGCCGGTACTGGGTTTTGTTGATGACCTGGCGGTATTGACGTCGGCACTGGCTGGCTTGAGTGGTTACGTCAGTCCTGAAATTCGAGCCAAGGTGATGGTGAAGTTGCAGGATTGGTTTGGCGAAGATGCGGAAATCCCCCCGCAAAATTTACCCGAGAGCAGGACATTGAACGAGACATAGTGTCTAGCGTTCTATAAAATGGGCGCAGCTTTCAACGTATAACGACGAGCAAAACAATACCACGGGCAACATAAACAACGGGGAAGGAAGATGCGCCGAGTCGTATTTAATCAGAAAGGTGGTGTGGGAAAATCCAGCATTGCGTCCAACCTGGCAGCAATCAGTGCACACCGGGGCTTGAAAACCCTGCTGATCGATTTGGACTCGCAATGTAATTCCACCCAGTATTTACTGGGTCGGGATTTCCAAACCGGTGAAACCGATATCGGTGTGTTCTTCGCTCAATCCCTGTCGTTCCGCCACCGTCACAAAAAGAATCTGGATGATTTTGTTACGCCATCCCAGTTTGAAAACCTGCACGTGATCGCTGCCAACCCTGAATTGGGCGAAATCATGTCGCAGTTGGAGTCCAAACATAAGATTTTCAAATTGCGGGATGCATTGGCAAAGTTATGTGGTTACGATGCGATCTATATCGATACGCCTCCCGCTTTTAATTTCTATACCCTGTCCGCGCTGATTGCGGCTGACAGTTGTCTGATACCGTTCGATTGTGATGAGTTTTCCCGTCAGGCGCTCTATAACCTGATTGAGAACGTGGAAGAGACCCGCCAGGATCACAATGAAGATCTTGAAGTAGAAGGCATTGTCGTGAATCAGTTCCAGCCCCGGGCCAGTTTGCCGACGCGGATTGTGGATGAGCTGAAGGAAGAGGGCTTGCCCATTCTGGACACGTATATCTCATCTTCCGTCAAAATGCGTGAGTCCCATGATACCGGTTTGCCACTGATTCATATGGCTCCCAAGCACAAGCTGACAGATGAGTTTGTGGCATTGTTCGAGCTGCTGCATCCGGGGTTCGCCGTTGCGGTGTCTGACAAAGCGGATAAAGCGACGGTTTAACGCTTGGCTTGCAGCAACTTCTGCAGTAGCCACTGGCCAAGTCCGAACAGGATTAACGCGACGATCCCCCAAAGCACGGCGATAAAACCGAATAGGTCAGGTGCTTTCATCAGCGTGGTCATCAGGGATTCCTGATAATAGAAGAACCATTGGTGATTTTCCGGGAACACCTTGGTATGTAACCAATAGAAGCTTTGGGTGGGGCCCACCAACAGCAGGAACAGGCCCACCACCGCCAGCGTGATCAGGGTACCGAGCAGAATCTGTTTGGGCGTTGGGGGCCGCCAGCCTGAACGCCGGTAAATCACACCCAATACAACCAATACCAGAATACTCACGATGGCGGCCTGATTAAAGAAGCTGATCAGGTTGGCCACGTCCTGCAGATGAATCACCTCCGGCTCCCGCAGCAGTGTCGCGCTGGCGTTCTTCCCATTATGGTGAACATAGTATTGAATCTCTGCCAGGCCTTCGCCCTGATTCTGAATGGCGTCCACGATCTGCCCGAACAGGGTCAAGTGTTGTTCCCGGCTGGTATCGCCAAAGCCGGTTCGATATTGATTGGTGGGGCCAAAACGCTGAATGTGTTGATCGATTTCCAGTAAGTCATAACCGACGGAGTAGCCGAAGTCCAGCTGGGCCAGTCCATGCCAGCCAAGCCAGAACGCAGTGACCAGACAGCTCAGGGTCATTAACAATCCGGCTAGTCCATTGCGCAACCTGGCTGTGATAGAGTGTGATAACGGCATAGAAATCAGTGTGTCTTGTTGTTTTGTGGGTGTGGTGGTGCCACAGCATACTGCATCGGATTATTGAGTCAAACCATGTCCGGTGTGGTTTGGACGGTTGGGAGGATTGGGGATGCATTGGGGAAGATGGGGTTTCGGTTTGGTGCTGATGGGGTTGGCTGCGTGGACCCAGGCGGCCTTTTGGCACAAGCCGCCGGGTGAGCCGGCACAGGGGTTTGGTTCACGGGAAAACTATATCTCGGAGCGGTACTTTGAATATCAGTTTGGTACTGCAGCGGCAGGCGATCAAACCTGGTACTACGTTCCGGAACACTTGAAATACGGTACTTCTGCTCCGGTGGTGGTGTTCCTTCATGGCTTTGCCGCCCTGATTCCCAAACTGTATCAAACGCATATTGAGCATCTGGTCAAGCAGGGAAACATTGTGATCTTTCCCCAGTTTCAGAAAGCCACTCTCAATGGCTTTTTGTCAGAGGCCGGTTTGTTTTCCCCGGCGGACCAATCCGTCTGGGCCAAACGTGCAGTGTCGACAGTGGATCAGGCGTTGGAGGAGCTGGGTGATCAGGTCCAGGCGGATGAAGTGTACCTGTATGGCCATTCATTGGGTGGCTTGATTGCCCTGGCCTGGCAGGCGGAAGGTGGTGTGACGCCCAGGGCTGCGGTTTTGAGCCATCCCCAGGTGAATGCCCAGGAGGGCATCCCTGCATTCGTGCGGTATTTTCTCAAGATCATCGAAATTCCCTGGCGTGACTACGCTCCGGCCATCCATTTCCCGGTGATCGTTCTCAATGGCGATGAGGACACTATTGCCACTGTGGAGCAGAGCCGTGAGATCCTGTCGTTGTTGACGTCAGCACCAACAGCAGAACTCTATATAGCCCAAAGGGATTGCTATGGTTATCCCTGTGTGTCCCCGAATCATGGTGGCCCTTTAGACAAGATTCAGGGGCTGCCGGCGCATCTGAAACTGTTTTCTGTCTCAGGCGAACTGGATGGACTGGATTGGCGCTATTACTTTGCCGGGATGGATGCGGTTTTGGCTGGCTGGCGTCAGGATTTGCCTTTCGATTTGGGTTATTGGAGTAATGGCCGTCCGGTGAAACCGGTACTGGTGGAACCGGCATTACAATAATTCTGAGCCAGGTCAAGCTTTGCTGAGTCTGTGGTTGCGCAAAGCAGGCGGCTCTTTTTACCATGGTGGAAAATCCGCTTAACGAGAGAGTGTTATTCATGCGCTTGATGGCTTTAGTTGTATTTGTGTTTACCCTGGCGGCCTGTGCCAGCCAGCCAGCTCCCCCACCCATGAAGATCGGCAATAAAGTGGATTTTGCATTGCTGCAGGATCAGTATGCCAACCCGTTCCCCCACACGGATAATATGGAACTGTTGATTTTTACCGATGACATGGAAGCGAGCAGGGAAGTGCGTGATGCGTTGGAGCGTATTGAGCCTGCCTGTTACCAGGATGGCCGGCTGGTGTTTATTGCGGATGTCAGCGGCATGCCCAAGTTGATCACACGCCTGATTGCCATTCCGAAGATGCGCGGTTATCACTTTCCCATCTGGTTGGATTATGAGGGCGAAGCTACGGAGGCGCTTCCCGTCAGAGAAGCCCATATCTCCCTGATCAGTGTAAAGGATGAAGCCATCACCGGAATCGAATACGTTCAGGGTATGGAGTCGGTTATGAATACTCTGGTACCGATGTGCGGACTGAAAACGGAACAGGTTGCACAGCTCTGAAGTAAACCCATCGTCAACCAAATCCCTGCCTGTTACCATAGCGCAACGCTTTTACCAAGGCAGGGATTCCATGAAACTGATTAAACGACTCTTCCTCTTTCTCTTCATCATTCTGCTGTTGCTTGCCGTTGCACTCTGGGTGTTGCCCGCGCCCTTGATCAAATGGGCGATAGAGAACCCCGGCTCTGACGCGGTGGGGGCCAAGGTAGATGTGGATGATGTGGCGTTCTCGTGGTTTCCCGCCAGCCTGACGCTGACCGGCCTTGCCGTCACCAATCCCAGCCAGCCCATGACAAATGCGGTGGAGTTTCAGTCCATTGCAACAGAAGTGGATGTGATGGAACTGATTAATGGCAAGGTTTACCTGGAACAGGTTCTGGTGGATGGCATTGCCCTGGATACACCACGGGAAGTGTCCGGTGCGTTGCCCGATCGACCTGTAGCGCCCGCCGGCGATGACAAATTTGCTTTACCGGACCTCGGATTACCGGATACCTCCGACCTGGTGGCGCGGGAAAAGGCTTTGTATCAGGAGCGTATTGATGCCTTTAATCAGGAGTTGACGCAACGTCAACAGCGCTGGGAGGGTATGCTCAAACAGTTGCCGGATGAGCAAAAGCTGGATCAGTATGAAGCGCGCTGGGATCAGGCCAAGCAAGGCAATGTATTGGATAAGCTGGCCAAGGGCAAAGACATTGTCAAAGACCTGAAGAAAGATATTGATGCGCTGAAGTCCGGTGAAAAACAGCTTAAGGAGGAGTATGCCCAGCTGCAGCAGGACTATGGACGTTTGACTCAGCTGTCTGATAAATCCGTGGACCAGATCATCAAAGAGTTGGGGTTGTCAGAGTCCATCGTCGCCAACCTGGGCAACCAGCTGTTGAGTGGCAAGGTTCAGCAGTGGGTACAGATGGGCGAAGGTTATTACCGTTTGCTCACCGGTGGTGAATCCGGCGCGGCAGCGGACTCGGCAGAAGCGGAGCAGGCAGCCGAGCCCAAGACGGCGCCCGATTTTCTGGTGAAGCTGGTGCGACTGTCGGGGCCATTTATTCAGGGCGGAAGGGAAGGCACGATTGATGGCGAGATTCGCAACCTATCCGATGCGCCATCGTTGTGGGCGGACCCAGTCACCATCAATATCAACGCCCTTGGGGAGGCCTTGGGTACCATCAAGCTTACCGGGTTGCTTGCCCATCAGAAAAGCGGTGCCGAAGAAGACAGCCTGGCGTTGTCAGTGAAGAACAGCCAGCTGCAGAACCTGGTGCTCTCTGAAGGTGGCAGTCTGGGAATGATGGTCAACAAGGCCCTGTTGAACTTCGATGCCAAAGCCAGCGTGAAGGCCCTCAGCGAATTGAATATGAATCTGAACGGAGTGTTCTCGCAACTGGATCTGGCGTTAGTGGATGAGGCCAAGGAAGGTTGGCAGAAAACCTTAAGTCAGAATTTAAGCGCGCTCAAGGAATTGACGCTTAATGGTTCTGCCAAGGGACCGTTGCAGGACCCGGACCTGAAAATATCCACTAATCTTAATGGCATTATGAAGCAGGCATTATCCGCTGAGTTAAAGCAGCAGGGAGCCAAGTTGCGCAGCAACCTGAAAGGCGAGCTGGACCAGTCCCTGCAGCAGCAACTGGCCCCGGTTCAGGGAGAGCTGGGCGAGCTGGGTGGGTTGTCCGGTGAAGCCGGTGCACGTTTGCAAGAGTTTGAGTCCTTGTTAAAAGAAATCAGGTGATGACGTGAAGCCGCTGTTATTGTTGCCGAAGTTGGTGGAAAAACTCGACAGTATCCTGGACCGGGTGGAGCCTCTGCTGCCCGTCCGCAGCAAGAGTGTGGACTGGTCACAGACCCGTGCGGCCCTGTGGGTCCGGCAGAGCTTTAGCGGTCATCTGCAGGCGGTTCCCCGCCTTGGTGACATCAGTCTGGACGATGTGCTGGGGGTGGATCGCCAAAAGGAATTGGTGGTAAAGAACACTGAGCAGTTTGTACGGGGGCTACCCGCCAACAATGTCCTGTTGACCGGCTCCCGTGGTACCGGCAAATCTTCGTTGGTCCAAGCGCTGCTGAACGAGTACGGCGCAGATGGCCTGCGGGTGATTCAGGTGGATAAAACCGACCTGGCAGACCTAATGGGCATCGTTGCGGCCATTGAAGGGGAGCCCTACCGTTTCCTGCTGTTCTGTGATGATCTCTCCTTCGAAGCCCAGGACGAAGGCTATAAGGCACTGAAGAGTGCTTTGGACGGCGGCATGTATTCCTCACCGGACAATGTGCTAATTTATGCCACTTCAAACCGGCGCCATTTGATTCCGGAATACCTGTCGGATAACAGCGGCGCCAGTAACCATGAAACCGAAATTCACCATGCGGAAGTGGTGGAGGAAAAAGTCTCACTCTCGGATCGCTTTGGCTTGTGGATATCGTTTTACCCCATTAATCAGCCGATGTATCTGGACATCGCCCAACATTGGTTGCGCCGCCTGGCGGAGCCTCATGGGATTGAGATTCCATGGTCCGATGAACTCCAGGTACTCTGTGTTCGCTGGGCGGATAACCGGGGCACCCGCAGTGGTCGGACGGCCTATCAATTTGCCCGGCAATGGGTGGGTCAGCAGTTACTCACCCGCTAAGGCAGGAAGTATGGAGGCATTTCATCAACAGATTCTAATATCCAGTCGTAGTCAGTCATTAAATTGACATATTCTGTGGATGACTGCGCTGCGGTTCCTAAGCTGCTGAAAAGTAACCGGTAAAGCGCTGTTTAATAATTGATCAATATGCAAGTCGCCAAGGTTTTATGGGCTCCTTAGCGATTTAACCCAAATCAATCCCCAAAGTTATCCACAGAATTTGTGGAAAACCCTACAAACAATTTCTCCCAAAAACCGATATACTGCTACGCCTATTAAGTAACCATGTTTGAGTCGTCACGTTTAAATAACAACGTTCTAATATATTTTCGGGAACTTCCCCTTCTGTTTGGGGTTTATTGCTACCTTCGTGGCAGCTGTTTTAGGGCAAGGCGTTTGTGGACACACCCATTATTTTAGATATTGAAGCATCGGGATTTGGATCTGGCAGTTATCCGATTGAAATTGGAGTAGCCATGCCGGACGGTGCCCTCCATGTGTGGCTGATCAAGCCACTGGAAGATTGGACGCACTGGCAGGAGTCCGCAGAAAAGGTACACGGCATCGCCCGTCAACAGTTGTTGGACGAAGGACAGCCCCCCCGCCAGGTGGCGGATGAGCTGAATGAGTTATTGGCCGGAAAAACCGTATTCAGCGATGGTTGGGGTGTGGATCGAACCTGGTTGGCATTGCTGTTTTATGAAGCCAATGTCTTGCAGGGGTTTAAACTGGATTCGGTATACAGCCTGCTGGGTGAGTCGGAACTGGAGCATTGGAACGAACAGCGGGACGAAGTATTGCAACTGACAGGAATGGTGCCCCATCGAGCAGGGACCGATGCACTGGTGATCCAGAAAACGTTAATTCATCTGAAAGAGCCGGCTACCAAGCTGACGGATAAAAGCACCATCATTACCCATAAGAAAGCCAAGTAGCAGCCGGCTGTTTTTTCGTATTGCCTACACGTGGAATAACTCGAAGCCAGTCAATGCAGCAGCCTCCCACGCAGGCTTATGCGTGATGACGGCCGTGCTCGCCTGTTCCGGTTTCAGATAAATGCTTGCCACTCTTTTCAGGTCATCCTGCGTGGTGGATAAAACCCTTTCCCGGAAACGCTGCTGGAACGCTTCGTCACGTCCGAACAAACGATTCTGGAAGGCTTGCTTGGCTTCGCCGGCCGGGGAGCTGGGCTTGTCCAAGGCGCTGATTACGCCGAGAATGGCTTCCTCCAACGGCTGATAGCCATGCTCCTTGCTCAACAGCCATTCAATGGATTGATCGAAGTCCCTCAAAGTTTCCGTTAGGCGTGGGTCGCGATAGGAATAAAAGCGGAATGCCGCAATATTGGCTTCCTGTGAGGCACCGCCACCGTACGCACCACCTTGTTCGCGAATAGCCCGGTGCAGATAACCATTACGCAGGAAACCACCCAATACAGACAGTACCGGCGAATCAGGATGATCCGAAGGTACCGTGGGATAGGCTTTGGCGCAGAAATTTACCTGGGTGCTGGTGAGCCAGCTTTGTTGTACCTGCTGTCTTACTGATTCCAGGTCAATACTGTTGGCCTGTCCACAGGGACTGCCGGCCCAGTATTGATCCAGATGTCGGGTGGCCGCGTCGGTAGCATCCTGTTCGGCAACCACCAGGAACTGGCGCTCGCCGCTGCGTAACAACGTGGACAAGTCGCCGAGGTCTGCGCCAAGTTGTTGCAGATTGCTGCCGTCATTCAGGTGATGGTCAAGATCCTTGATGGCTCGAATACCCGCCAGGCCGCCCACTTGGTGTGAGAGGCGGGCCGCCGGATTCATGCCGCTGCTGGCCGCCATCATCGCCAGGGCGTGACCCTGTCCGGTAATGCTTTGATCCAGGCGGGCGCGCTGTTGCGCCACCAGTTCCCGCAGGTGCTCAAGTTCATCGTAGCGGGGCATTTCCACAATGGTGTGCATCAGCTCGGCCAACGGGCCGCTGTTCCGCTTCAGAGCCTTGCCTGAAAACGACAACACGCCTTTCACCCGTTGCTCATCATCAATGGCACCACGTAGTACGCTGAATCCGAAGACACCGCCGGTGACTTCGGTCAGGCGTTCCTGGATCTGCAGGTAATCCTGGTCACCGGCACCTAGCTCCCCTACAAGCCGAGTGTACAGCGGCAGTAATTGCAGCTGCTCAGCGCTCAATTGGGGCAGATCATAGATGACCTGTTGATACACCAAACCATTGGTGCCCTGTGCGTATTGGGTATGCTTGCCGCTGGACAGGGTTTGTTCCAGGTAGCCGGGCATGGGAATCGCCGCCGGTACATCCTCCAGGCCGACCTTGGGCAGTACCGATTCGTCTTCTTCCAGTTCCTGGCGCGCTTCCAATGCCCTGGCCTGGTCAATGATCTTTTGTTTGTCTTCGTCGCTCAGCGATTCCTTGAGTTTGGCCAGTTTGGTTTTGGTGAAGGCTTCCCGCACTTGCTCCAGGCTGGAGTCCGGTTTCATCACCAGGCGCACCCGGTGGGGGTTGTCCAGTAGCCATTCTTTTACCAGTTTCTGAACGAAGTCCGGCTGTTTGATTTCCTCGCGCATTTTGTCCAGCACCGGATCCAGATTCAGCAGGGCAATGGGATCGCCGCGATGCATGGCGGTGGAAATCGCGCCCATCATCAGTTGCAGGCCATAAGGATAATGATCGCCGCCGATTTCCCGCTGGCTCAGTTCCAGCTGGTGCAGGGCGGCTTCCAGGCGCGATTGGCTGACACCGTTCTCCGCCACATCCTGCAAAACTTCCAGTACTTTCTGTTCCAGCTCGGCGGCTTTCTGGGGAGAGCTGCCTTCCAGGCCGCACATAAAGGCCATTTCCCGGTTGGAATCCTCCAGGCCACAAAGCGGAGACGGGGAGGAACCCAGTCCGCTGGTTTCCAGCAGCTTGCGCAGGGGGGCGGCACTGTTGTCCAACAACACGTCCGACATCAGCTCGGCTTTGAGCTGGTTCTCCAGGTCTGTGCTGTGCCCCAGCAGCCAGGCCATCACGATGTGGGTTTTGTTATCGACGGTTTCGCCCTCTTCCAGATCGGTAGGGTAGGCGGTTTCCACATTCAACGGTGCGCCATAGCGCTTTTCGTCACCCACGGTAATGGTGCGATCCAGGGCCTCAAACTGATTCAGCGCCTGCTCTTCGAAGGCCTTTTGCAGGTCGTTGGCGGGGATATCGCCAAAGGTCATGAACACCGCATTGCTGGGATGGTAATGGGTCTGGTAAAAGGATTTCAGTTGTTCATAGCTTAAATCCGGAATGGTATCCGGGTCCCCGCCACTATTGTGATGATAGGTGGTGGTGGGAAAAAGGTAGCGCCCCAGTTGATCCCATAGTTCACTGGTGGGGGAGCTCATGGCCCCTTTCATTTCGTTGTAGACCACCCCTTTGTAGATCAGCTCCGAATCCGGGTTGCCGCTCTCAGAGAAATCCAGCCGATGGCCTTCCTGGGCAAAATCCAGGGGATCAAGACGGGAGAAAAAGACCGCGTCCAGATAGACGGACAGCAGGTTGTCGAAGTCTTTGCGGTTTTTACTGGCAAAGGGGTACGCCGTCCAGTCGCTGGAGGTGAAGGCGTTCATAAAGGTGTTCAGAGAGCGCCGGATCATCATAAAGAAGGGATCCCGCACCGGGTAATTCTTGCTGCCACAGAGTGCAGTGTGTTCCAGTATGTGGGCGACACCGGTGGAATCGGTGGGTACGGTACGCAGGGCCACCATAAACACGTTTTCATCGTTATCGGCGGCAATGTGGTAATGCATGGCGCCGGTGGCTTTGTGGCGGTACTCGGATACCACCACATTCAATGACTCAATGGGCTCGCTGCGCAGCCACTCGAAGCTGTCGTGGCATTGCTGTTGTTGGCTAATGTCTTGATAACTACTCATGATCTCTCTCGATGGCAAATTGGCGCGTATGAACGTCGGGCGCGGAGCGGGGGCACGCCATCTCGGTATTCCTTAATAGAAATGATAGTATTTCACCCAACCCCTTCAATGCAAACATGATCAGGACATAAGCAGCATGATTCCATCCCGGGTATGGGCAATTTCTGACATCCACATAGATTATCAGGAGAATTTTGACCGTTTGTTGGAGTTTTCCCGGCGTGGACACCCCGCTGATTCCCTGATCATAGCAGGGGATGCCACGGACCGCTTAGATCGTTTAGGCGATCTGTTTCGGGAGCTGGTGGGCCACTTTCGCCACGTGTTGTTTGTGCCTGGTAATCATGAGTTGTGGGTGCGTCGGTCCGGGCATGAGGATTCCCTGCAAAAGCTGAAGGCTATTCAAACCTTATGTGCCAATACCGGGGTGATGATGGAGCCCGTGCTGGTGGGCCAGTATCAGAAAGTGTGGCTGGTACCCCTGCTATCCTGGTACGACGACAAGGACCAACCGGGTCATTCCCTGTATGTGGAGAAGGACTACGCAGAAGATCGCACCGATGATATGTGGGGGGATTTCATTCATGCCCGCTGGCCGGTGCATATGAAACAGCCCTTAGCCGAGTTTTTCGCGCAGGAAAACGCGCCCTATCTGGAGCGGGAATATCAGCATCCGGTAATCAGTTTCAGCCACTTCCTGCCGCGCCAGGACCTGATCTTTCACAAGCCTTTGGGTGAAGCTATGGCCCTGGCCCGCAAGTATGACCCTTTGCCGGAATTCAACTTCAGTCGGGTGGCCGGCTCGCAGCGCATTGATGAGCAGGTCCGCCGCCTGGGCAGTACGCTCCACATCTATGGCCATCAGCATCGCAATCGCGTGCGCCAGGTGAAGGGGGTGACCTATCTCTCCCATTGCATGGGCTATCCCAAGGAACGCCAGCGGGGGCATGTTTCCCATGAGGCTGTGGAACCGCTCTGTGTCTGGCGGGATGATACCGGGTTTGTGCTCTAGCATGGGGGCACTCCTGTTGCTGGCAGACAGCCAGTTATTGTTCCGGAAGGATAAAGCGCCCGGGTTCCATCGAATGATGCAAACGCGTTTTGCCGATCCTGTCGAGATGGCCTATGTTGGCGCTGCCAATGATAATGATCCGGTCTTTTATGAACTCGCCCGTGAGGGGGTGAATAGCTTGCTTGGGCGTGACTGCAGATCCTGTTTTGTGCGCCATGAAAGTGAGTTGCCTCCCCCATGTCCGCTGGTCGTTCTGGCTGGCGGTAATGTTGCGCAAGGCTGGCAAATGATCGGCCAAGTCAGTGTCAGAGACTGGCTAATGCGTTGTCGTGATCTGGCAGATAGTGTGGTGATGGGAATCTCAGCCGGGGCTATCCACCTGGCAAGCGGTGTTGATCCAGAACAACCCGAGAAGGGCGTGCAGACTTTTCTTGACTGGTTCCCCTACAGAGTGGCGGTGCATGAGGAAAACGAGGGGTGGCCATCCTTGGGCGGCGGTGAAGGTGCCGGTATCGCTTTGGGGGAGGGGATATGGGCAGATGGGGTTGAGCATCGGACTTTGCCATTTTGAGAAATGTGCCAGATTAACGCTATTTCGGTGAATTGATCTTGCAGATTGAAATCCGTAGAATGATTTGGTCACTAGTTAGTCTATTGCCTCCGAAGCCTTGATAGAACAGGCATCGTTATTGTCGAAAACGGGGCGACATTCTAATAGTCTTATAAGAGATCATCGATAATAATGAGGGTTTGACACGCTGCCTGGCGTGTAAATTCCCCGGCCTTGAAAAGCGCCTTTAAACCTTCAGTAAATCCGGTTTTTTTATGAGTTCGCGGTTCTTTCACCCAATAATGAGATCAAGAAAGCGATGTCGCTGAGCCAGCTAGATAAGAATAACAACGCGCCCCCATTGAGTCCTGCGGTAACCGGACTGGATATTCCCGATATTGAAAAGCCTGCGCTGATCATGCCCCATGAGGATCTGAATCGCCCAAAGAGCAGGATTGCTCTCAGGGATTGGATCAACTACTACCGAAAACTGATCTCGGGATTGATACGGGTGCAGTTTGTCCCCTATGAGCAACGTATCGATTTTTGTCAGAATTTCTTCAATGGTGAAAACGTCGGATTGATTCATAAGAAGTTCGAGTTCATCGAAGTGGTGAGAAAGCTGGGTTTTCGTGGGCCCGAGCAAGTTGCCTTTGAGCCGGGGCATCCGGAGCAACTTGAATCCGCGCTGAACCTGCTGCGCAAGTATGGAGCAGTGCTCTGCAAGCCTAAGGACGGTCAGCAGGGGAAAGGTATTTTTTCTTGTGAGCGCGAGGAGGAATTGAGTGAACGTTTGGCTCAGGTGGATCAAGGGTATATCGTTCAGGAGCGTGTGCCACCGCTGAAAGATTATCGATATGTTTATCATGAGGATCCAGACGTCACCTATCGCGTTTGCTACGCGAAAATCAGACCTGTGGTCGTTGGCGACGGCAGAAGTTCGCTCTCAAATCTTATTGCGCAGTCTTCTGATATCCCAGCCGTAAGCAAAGAAAAACTGGGCAAGTTTTTATTGGATTCGCAGCTGGAAAGCATTCCTGAATCCGGTGAAAAAGTTGACCTGATTGATACAGGAAATATTTCCAAAGGTGCTTACAGCGAAGTGGTGACGGGCGATGAGCTCGCCGCTCTGGATAAACTGATGCTGGCCTTGATTAAGGATATTCGCGATCAATATGGCCTCGACATCACAACCTATTGTTTTGATATTGGTGCGCTCACTGACCAGCTCAAGCCAGACACAATTTCCAAGCAAGATATTGTGTTCTATGAATACCAGGTGCCGTTTGGGCTGGAAGGCTATCTTTCCTCCGAGCTGGTGAAGGAGAACAAAAATCGCGTTGCAAGAATGTTCGCCGCATCTTTGGTCAGGGCCTGGGCCTTCAGGAAAAAAGCGTCATAAAACGCGCACAATGATGAGGGAAGTAATGCCTGATGGTTCAGGACATCTCTCCGGACACCCTGCCAATCTTTAGGGTTGCATCGCCGATTCCGTTTCTCACTTTGATCATCCACAGCAACAGGCAAATCCACGCTAGCAGAATCAGACCTGACATTGCATTACTGAACTGAAATTGTCCGGTCAGGGTCAGTATTGTCGAGGGTGCCAGCAGCAGGGTTGCCAGGCAGAATGTTTTGCCCAACCAGGCCTGTTGCCACATCATGGGCAGCAGGCACAGCATGGAGACACAGATCATCAGGAACTTGGTGCTGACAAACAATCGTAAAAGCCAAAAATCAGGCGCACTGCCACTGCCCAGTAACGCCTGGGTGAGCTGCATGAGCTGCAGGTTTTCCGCAAAATCCGCACTGGAGGCGATACCGGCCGCGATGATACCGATCAGGCTGAGGGCTCGTCGTTGCAGGTACCAGCCGCTGAGGTTGGCGAACGCGAGAAACAGACCATAGGCGACCAGATACGCCATATCAAGGGTGTGTCCGAATTGGTACGTGTGAATCAGAGTATTGTCGCCGTTGAACAACGCAGAGGCTTCCGAGAGGGACGGGGTGAATTCAAGAGCGATGATGGAGAGCGAGAAACCGACGCTCATCGTACCAGGTAAAGGTGGATAGTAAAAACTGATCAGTATGCCCAAGGCCAACACTGTCAGTCCCAAAACCGCAGTAATGCGAAATCCTTTATTCGCCGAAAGCATGTGCGTATTCCCCAACCAGTCCCTGTGAATTCCTTCTATCTATGAAATGCGATAACAATGTTGCTCCCCAAGCAACGCCGTTACAATAACATAAAAATACATTCAGGCCTAAATCAATAACAGGAATGGTCAACTGCGATGAAAAATCCGTTATCTGATGTGTTTGTGATTTCCCTGGAGCAGGCGGTGGCCGCTCCGTATGTATCTTCCAGATTGGCGGATGCGGGGGCGCGGGTCATCAAGATTGAACGGGCAGAAGGGGATTTTGCCCGGCGCTATGACTCAGTGGTTAAGGGGCAGAGTGCGTATTTTGTTTGGTTGAATCGGGGAAAGGAGTCCCTGGTACTGGATATCAAAAAAGACGAGGACGCTGAATTGCTGGAAACCCTGCTCGCTGAGGCGGATGTCTTTATCCAGAATCTGGCCCCGGGCGCGGCCAGCCGTGCCGGTTTTGATTCGGCTGCACTGCGTCAACGATATCCGCGTTTGATCACCTGTGATATCAGTGGCTATGGAGAAGAGGGCGAGTACGCCAAGCGAAAAGCGTATGATCTGTTGGTGCAGGCTGAAACCGGGTTGGCGACGATCACCGGTTCCCCTGAGGCGCCCGGTAGGGTGGGAGTCTCGGTTTGTGATATCGCAGCAGGCATGCATGCCTGGGCCGGAATTCTTCAGGCACTGTATGAGCGTGAGAGAACCGGCTTGGGTCAGGGTATCAAAGTGTCTTTGTTTGACGGCATGGCCGACTGGATGACGGTGCCGCTATTGCATCAGCAATATGGCGGTAGGGCACCGGAACGGGTGGGGCTGAATCACCCATCCATAGCGCCTTACGGGGTTTACACCATCGGTGACGGTACGAATGTGGTGTTTTCGATCCAGAACGAGCGTGAGTGGCACAACCTATGTGAGCAGGTACTGGCGTCGCGAGAATTGGTAGATGATCCCCGCTTTGCCACCAACGAATTGCGGGTGCAACATCGGGCAGAGCTGGACAATTTTGTCAGGAAGGTATTTTCGGAGCTGAAGCAGGCTGAGGTGGTAACCCGGTTGGAGCAAGCCAGTATTGCATTTGGGTTATTGAATACGGTTGAGGATTTGTTGCAGCACCCGCAGTTACGGCGATCAGTGGTATCAACGCAAGCGGGGGAGGTGGAACTGGTGGCATCGCCGATCCGCCGGGTTGAGTCTGGTGCTTGCTCCGTGTCCGATGAGCATTGGGGGGAGGTTCCCGCAGTGGGTCAGCATACGGACGCAATCCGGAAAGAGTATGCTGCAGCCCGGACAAAGAAAAACGACTGAGCCTGTTGGGTCAGTCGTTTTCTGTAATCAAAGCAGCGTAACGATTAGTTGCTAGTAGCTTTCCGGCAGCTTCTTCAATATACGGAATTGCTTGCGCTCAATTTCAATATAACCGCCAGTAGCCAGATCCTTGAGGATGCGAGCCACCATTTCCCGGGAAGAGCCAATACGATTGGCGATGTCCTGCTGGGTGAGCTTTTCTTCGATGACGGTTTCACCTTCCCGTTCAATGGACAGGTCCAGCAACGTTTTGCGGATTCGTCCGTAAACATCCTGAAGTGCCAGCGTTTTCACGTTCTCGGTGAGCTTGCGTATGCGGGCGGCCAGGTTGCGCAACAGCACCAGGGCAATGTCCGGATGATTCAACACGACTTTGCTGAAATCTTCCTTGTAGAGAATGGAAAAGGTCGACTTATCCGTGGTGATAACGGACGCTGAGCGGGTTTCATCGTCCAGCAGGGACAGCTCGCCGAAGTATTCACCCGGCCCCATAGAGTTGAGAACGAATTCTTTTCCGTTCTCGTCACTTACGTAAACCTTTACTTTGCCACTGGTGCAGATGAACATGGCGTTGGCTTGGTCACCTTCGTTGATGATGACGGTATTCTTAGGGTAAGTGCGAGTTATGCAGAGTTCTTGCAGGGCGGACAATTCCGCTTCAGGCAGGCCTTCGAAAATGGAGATGTGGCTAAGGTCAGTCATTCAGAGCACCCTGTCGGCGATTTTTTAATCAGTTTTTCTTGGTGTGCGACTCGTTGAGCGTAATTTCGCTCGTGTGACGTTGGACATTGTAGTGCCTTCGTATGGTTAAAGAAAGGCCGAGGCTATGCTGGTAAACTATTGCCCTTATTGAAAATCCCCAGGTGAGGAAAAAATGAAGTTCGTATCTTTCAACACCAATGGCATTCGTGCCCGCATGCACCAGATCGACGCATTGGTGAAAAAACCCTGAATCCGTGAAGCCGGCGCCGACACTTTCCCTATCACCGCCAGCGAGCACTTTTTGATCATTCGCCCCGTGCAAGTTGGCTTTCGCAAGCCCGTTA
>PAPM01000018.1 GCA_002708905.1 Pseudomonadales bacterium
CGCAAATGCCAAAGCAGCATAAATGTCTTCTGAAAGATTCTTGCCCTGGGATAACGGCGGCAATGCATCCGGGGCAAAGAACGCCGCCTTGACTGTTTCAGTGCCCGGCATGGGGGTGGCGGACGGTTCGATACACTCACATAGAAAATGCAGCTTGTAAAAGTCCCTGCTATCAGGGGGGTATTGGCCTCTGGCTTTGTGGCGCAGGGCATATAACTGCTTGGCTTTCACCACCAGCCCGGCTTCTTCCAAAACCTCCTTCTCCACATTTTCCGCTGCGGAAAAACCGACATCAGCGTAACCTCCCGGCATCGCCCAATGGCCGTCTTCCTTTTCCTGTACCAATAAAATGTTGCCGTCGCGGATCACCGCGCCCCGAACTTCCACTTTCGGTGTCACATAGCCCGTATCACCTTCAGCAAACAACCCCTGCACAGTCGCCAACGGTACCGAGCCCAATTCCGACAACATGCGCAGGGCGATGGCTTCGATCTCCTGGTAGCGTTCGAGATCGTACTGACACCGGGTAAAACTCTGGCCGGTGGCGGCCAATGCCTGCAGCCGTTTTGCCATCGCCAACCAGCCGGACTCCATCAGAATGCCTTTCTAATAACGCTGTCCGGCATAAAGGGCAGGACGCGCCCCAGCACAGACCAGGGCATCGCGGGCACGATGATATTGCTGTTACCTTTCACAATGCCATCAACAATGGCTTTGGCCGCTTTCTCAGCGGTAATAACAAACGGCAGTTTATCCATATTGGGCGCGATCTCGGTTTTAACAAAACCGGGATGCACTGCTATCACGTTTATTCCGTATTTTTGTAACTCCATGCGGGTGCAGTCCAGATAGTTACTGAAGCCCGCTTTGGAAGCAGAATACGCGGCACTGCCCGGTATCCCCTTGAACGCTGACACCGAGGAAATCCCCACTGCCGTTCCCTTACCTTGCGCACGGAAAATCCGTACCGCCGCGTCAATGGTGGCCATGCCACCGATCAGGTTCACCTGAATCACCCGCTGATCTTTGGAAAAGTCGCCCGCACCGGTTTTATTGACTGCTGTAATGCCCGCATTGGCGATCACACAGTCCAATTGCCCCAATAAACTGCGCGCTTGCTCCAGAGCAGGCGCAATCTCTTCGACCTTGGCCACATCCAGAGCGACACAATGAACATCAACCCCTGGGTGCTGCCCGCGAATCTCCCCCGCCAGCTGCTCCAGCAATTCAAGCCGGCGCGCCATCAACACCAGATTGGCGCCACGCCCGGCAAATTCATGGGCGATCGCTTTGCCAATGCCCGAAGAGGCACCGGTGATCACAACAGATTTAATCATGAAATTCCCCAACCGGATTAATTACAGTGCTTACGTTACCAGATGGTGCGGTACCAATAAACTCTCTCGGGTTTTTATCAGGACCGATCGGTCACCGGCACTTTATTGGCGTCCTCGGTATGCATCAGCTCATCAATTTCATCCGCCCGTCGCAGAACTTTCATCATCTGTTGCGCGATACGCCGGTGCCATGCCACCCATTGCGTCGCCAGACTCACATCACTGCTGAACACCTCGTGGCTCCGCAAACGGGTGAACACCTCCTGATTCACCCTTTCCGCTTCCACCAGAAGCCGGTCCAGCAGGGTTTTGATCCCGGCGTGTTCTTCTTCCACCGCCACCGCCTGAATAAATTCGCGAAAGCATTGTTCAAAGGGAAGCAGAATCGAATTAAAGGCTTCGTCACTGGGCCTTGCACCGGGCTTTAAGGTGAGCTGGTACCATTGCAAAGCATTGGCGAGGCTTTGACTGGACTTAATGATCTTGCTGAAGGCATCTGCGTTAATGTGCGCCATAGGTTGCCGAAGTGTCGCCACCACATACCCGTCAAACTGCTCCAGCAATTGTTGAATCTGCTCGATCTGATCATTGGTGTCGGGGCCACTTTCCTCCCTCACCACCACCGAGGCGACCAGTTGCGCCAGGTTATCCAGCTCCTTGCTGATGGATTGCAGCGCCAGGGGGGGCATATTGATAATATTTTTATCCATGTAACGCAGTTGAAAATGGGCGCTCTCACGTTTCTTGAATCGACGATTCAACACCCTGGTCACATAGGGTTCTGTAGGAATCATAATCAGGACCCCCAGCACATTGAAAATGGTGTGGTAAATCGCAAGCCAAAATGCCGCATTGCCACCGGCCAATTCCCGGCTGTAGGCCTCAACAAAAACACCGGATACCACAGGCAACAGGAGCAACGCCACCACACCCGCCACCACATTAAAACTGACATGGGCCCAGGCAACACGCTTGGCATTAGCCGTCGCACCGATAGTGGCCAACAGTGCGGTAGACGTGGTTCCTACGTTAGCACCGACCACAGCGGCGGCCCCAAGTTGCAAGGGAATCACACCGCCATTTACCAACGTAAGGATCATCGCCATGGAAGCACTGGAGGATTGCATGACCACTGTCATCATGAATCCCATCAGCAACAGCATCAACACATGCTGAACATCAAAGCTGCTGTCGTCCAGGCGGAAGAATTGATCCTGGTAATTAACCATGCTGCTTTGCATGAAATCCAGCCCGACAAACAACAGCCCGAAGCCCGCCAAGGCACCACCGATTGCGCGCCACTGTGCCTGCTTGGAGAGAATATGGATGAACGCGCCCAACCCGACCATTGGCAAGGCAAACAGCTGCACTTTGATTTTGAAACCGATCAGCGCCACGATCCAGGCGGTCATGGTGGTGCCCACATTGCTGCCGAATACCACCCACACCGCCTGCCCCATTGATAGCAAGCGGGCATTCACAAAGCCGATGGTGGCCACGGTGATAACACTGGAACTCTGTACCAAAGCCGTTAACAAGAATCCTGAAAAAAATCCTCGGCGTTTGGTATTGGTACCACGATGCAGATACTGGTCGAGCTTTTCACCCGCCGATTGTTTCAACCCATCGGTAAGGTAGATCATACCCAGCAGGAATATTCCCACACCGCCCAGAACGGTACCCAGTGCAACCAGCATAATGAATCCTTTTCCCTCTAAACAAACGATGATCAGTTTAACGGTTTTGCCGTGCAGAGCACCCTGTCCCTGGTCAAATCATGTCCAGATATTTAGACCAGATATACAGGAATGTTCAGACACCTGATTCAGCTCACATTCAGCTAACACGGCCTATGTTATACACATCATCTGCGGGCTGCATGCCCGTTTTACCAATGGAGAGATACATATGAAAAAACTAATAGCCCATTCCACCTGCGCCCTGGCTTTGATCACCGCCGGCTCGGCCATGGCCGCCGATCCCTATGTGGGCGGCAGTGCCTTGTTTGTGGATGCAGAGTTTGCCGATATAAATGACGAAGCCTCACTGACCGGCATTACCGGCCGCCTTGGCACCATGCTGAATGATAATATTGGTGGTGAAGTCAGGGTTTCCCTGGGCGTCGGAGACGACAGCATTTCATCAGGAATTTTTAAAACCGATGTGGAACTGAACAGTCTTATTGGGGGCTATATGCGGGCCGGCGCACCTGTTGGACAGAACTTCTTTCCCTATGCCGTGCTTGGTTTTACCCGCACAGAGCTGGACTTTTCCAATGACTTTTTCGGCAACGACTCAGAAAGTGAAACCGATGTCTCCTGGGGGTTTGGTGCTGACATGAGCCTGGACCGCAAACTGAGTCTCAATATCGAGTACATGAATTACTACGACAAAGACGACGTTGAAATCAGCGGCTTTTCGATCGGTATTGCATCCAAAATCTAACTCGACTATTACCGGTACGATTCCTTGAGGAAGAGTACCGGTTGGGTATCAGAAAGATCACCGAACACGGCCTGCCCGGAAGGATTTTCCCGCAGGCCGTCACCATCAAAGTCATAACACAGCCAATGTTCACCGCAGGCTTCTCCCGGCGCGTTATCTGACGTATCCGTATCCAACAGCCAGGTCAGCAGTGTACGTCCGGAGTTGGGATTGCCCGAGGCATCGTAACCAGAAGCCCCCAACCGAATTAGTGAATAGCCCGCCAGGTTGCTGACGGCTTCCACTGAGGTTTCCCCCGTGTTCAGGTTGTCGGTAAAATTCGACAGCTGGAAATCCGTATCCACAACCGATGTACCCAGGCAGGCGTTATTGTCATCCGTGTTATTGACAAAGGTGGCAGCGCTATCCCAATACTGAAGTCGCAGCATCATGATCAGTGGCGTCTGTACAGAGCCAAGACTACTGTCGATCCAGCCTCGTCCGTAACGAAGATTGGTGCCGCTGATATCATCAATCACATAATCCGCACAAGCCCCACTCACCTGATAACAAATGTCATCGCCATTGGTTTCGGTGTAGGTGAGTTCCGCTGCAGGTAGCCGATAATCCAGCAATGGATCCCAGGGCACGTCACCGGCATCCGGCTGATTATTGAGTTTGTCCACGGTAAAGCGGTGGCCGATGGTACTGTAAACAGCAATGCCATCGTAGTCTGTGGTGCCCAGCCAATTACGATTGAATGAAGGGCTGGTAATATTATCGATAAAACAACCAGCAGCAATCCCCCCCAAGCCATCAAGGCACGCTGAACCGGTGGCGGGACTGGCTGGGTCCAGGGCGACACTGTGCTGCGGCAACGGCAGGCTCCAGAATGCATCCCCGTAATTGACGGTGGTAGCACCCAACAGGTTTACGGCTGTCACGGTAATCTGCGGCTCGCTGACAAAACCAAAAGCCTGGCCCTGGTAGGTGAAATCACAGGTCCAAATGCCGCTGTCATCATTGCCATCCCTTAGTGTCGGCCCGTCATCGGCCACCAGAAAACGGTCCGGATAGAAACGGCCAACGTAGTTGATTCTGCCGGTGACATTACTGCTACCGAGATAGCTGCCACTCTGCAACTGACCATCCAGTTGTACGATGCCTACTTCGTTATAGCGCACACTGGCGGTGGCAGTACCGTTACTGAAAGAAGTTAAGGTCGTAGCGCCGTCCAAGCCGGGATCCACAACACCTGGTAAAGCCGGGGAAGGTTGTAGCAGCGTGGCACTGAGTAGTAGCGATTCGACTTCGTTGCCAAACGCCGGTGTGGCGGTGTTGCCTGAAAGATCGGCACCGGAATCAGGAAAACCGTCATTGTTCCCATCATCTGCTGTTTCATACAACACTGCCCGCACATCCACATTAAAGTTTTCCCCGGCTTTGACAAAACCGTCACCCGCCGCCGAGGTGGCACCAGGATTAGGTAATGGGGTGGCACGCTGGCTGCTGGCCTGCAAATCGAAACCGAATGGACGTACCGTATAATTTGCAGAGCTTCCCGTGATGGCAATAGGCTGGCTATTGATATCCAAAACCAGTCCGGAAGTGTCGTCCCGCAACCATAGGGCATATTGGCCCACATCGTAGGTCAGCAGTTCGGTGGTCGCCAGCCCGGCACTAAAACCAAGAGTGAGATTATCGGCAGCAGGGGCTGAATTACCTAACTGGGCATTGCCGGTGGCACCTGCCAACTCCGGTGCAATGCCACCAGCATCGTTGGCACTGCGGACAATCCATGCTTTCAGGTCAATATCGCCATCGTAGGCCTCAAAGCGGCCACAATTACCTGTATCAGGATCCAATCGCAACATTTCCACTTCCAGGGCGTGCGGGCGCCCGGCGACAAAATCGTTACCCAAACTATCGGTGATATTAATCTGCAGAGCATTTTCACTAAACGTAATGGTTGATGAAGTACCTGTAGCGGTACCGCCGTTTTCAGTGGCGGTCACCATCAACTGATCGGCATGAGTATTACTGAGATTCAGCTCCACCACTCCATTGTCCCCGGCCACAAAGGTATATTGAACCACACCGTCATCGCTGGCATGCAAGGTTGGCGTGAGGGTTCCTGCGCCACTACTGATTGACCAGTTACCGTGGCCGCTGCTGGTCACAAGGTCAATGGTTCCAGTGTATCCGGTATAGGTGGTGTTATCCGCCAGTGCGGCTCGAATGGTGACCGGTGTTGGCGCGCACACACTGGCGGTAGCCGCGGCCGATACGTCGAAATGATCCAACACTGAGGCGCAGGGATTGGTGGCGTTCATATCCGCCAACACTTCGGCCCCACTAAGCGAACGATCATAAAGCTTGACCTCATCGATCATCCCCCGCCAACGCCGCCCGGTAATGCCCTGGTCGGCACCAATTTCAAGGGGATCACTGTTGGTCCGCAGAATTTCACCCGTATAGGTCTGATAAGCGACTTCTACGCCATCCAGATAAATACTTTGCCTGCTTGGGGAATAGACGATGGCCACGTGATGCCAATTACCCAACGTAATTCGGGCCGTACCTGAGTCAAATGAGCGGGTACGACTGGGTGATCCTGCCGTTTGCCACCACCAAAAAATCTGGCCGCTGCTGTTAACGTGGAACTCATAATTCTCGTCTTTGGAAAAGATCGAATTGAGGGAATCCGGCCCGAAGCTATCCAGTCGAATCCAGGATGTGATCGCTAACTCAGTGGTCAGATCCAGCAACGGATTATCGTTCACCCGGATCAGGTTGCTACCATCCAGTTCAGCGCCATTACACACTTGCCCCGGTACAGACAGCGGATTACCCACACCGGTGCCGTGCAAACGGTTATAAGAAGAATCCAGAACTTCACCAAAAGTGCCATTCCAGGTGGGCCCCTCCAACTTGTAATGGGCCACCAAACCGTCATTACTAACGAATGAATCAACACAGGTATACAGGTTGGCATTTGGAATCGCACCAAAACTGCCACCGCCGGGGGTCAACCACCTTAACCGAGCCGTTTTCGTGGAAAACCACACCGGCCTTTTATAGAACTCAACTTTGATCGGGTAACGTTGGCCTGCCTCCAGCGCCACCGTGCCACTGGACCAGGTGTTGAGTCCGTCAGACCAGCCGTCAATTATATTGGTGTTGGCCACATCACCCAACCAAACCCGCGAACCGTCTTCCGATGTCATCTGAAATTGGAAATCACCGGACACATCGGGTTCCAGGTAGCCTTCCCATAAAACGGAAAATCCACTCAAAAAGGAGCCTGAAGGCCAACTAAAAACTCCCCAGTAAAAATCAATATTACTATCCACTCTTTGAGAAGCATAACCTCCGGAGAAAGTATCATTACTCCAGTAGGATGCAGGAATACCTTGCTCCTGAGTAGAGTAGTAAACCGCATCAGAGGATAGTCCCAGGTACTCTCCCGCGACATCCTGCACATTGGATACCGAGACATTATAATTACGACCATTCACCATGGTGGAAGAGAGCGTTAACAATACCTGATAACCCTCGTCAGAACGCACGGCACTTTGTACCGTCAGGTTGTTGCCATACTGATCCTCTACCGAGTAGTTAGCGGTGTTCTCTGCACTGGTCTGGCTCAATGGTGCATAACCCGGCGATGAATCAAAATTCACAATCAACTGATTGGAAGCGCCACACACCGGATCCACCAGGATCAGACGTGGCGGCGCTACTGAACACAGACCGCCGAAATCCGCGCCGGTTGCCGCATCAGAATCGTAGGCAATCGCCGCACTACCGCCGATCCTTACCGTGCCCGCAGCCGTAACGGCCCCATTCAACTGCACTGAACCGGAGCCGGTCAACGTGGCATCACCCGTCACATACACCAAGGCATTGACATAGGCTTGACCGGAGATCTGGAAATTCCCACTGACGATAATGATCAGGTCCTCGGGATTCCCGGCCGGGTTCAAGCTGGCCGAACCCGACAGCTGCAGATCACCGTTGAAATACAGCCGTGTGGTCGTACCGGAGGTGGTTAATGTGTTGCGGGATAAGCTGGTGGAAGAATAATGAAAGTCGCCTGTACCCAGAGTGTTGTTCAGAACGAGCGGGGCCGTGCCCGTGAACGTTGGCAGCGCCGGACTGTTGGCACTGTTACCTGTGTACGCAGCCGGCCAAATGCTGTCGCAGGTGGCAGCATAAACGCTCGACACCAGAAACAACATAATAGCCAATCCCAAACGTACGCTAACTCTCAACATTGAGCACTACCGTCAACTGCCGTGACACATAATCCAGGTCCGTTGGAGACCCCGCACTCTGTGCCTGTACATTTACTTCATAAACTCTGACTGTGTTGCCGGCCTCATCGTAATCGGCACTGGCACAACCCACCTGCACCGAAAAGCCATTAATACTGAGAGTACCGGTGGCGGCTGCACAATTTCCATTGGTATGGATTTGGTATGCCGCCCATTCTGAACCTGCTTTCGCAGCCCAAAACGCCCGACTGGATTGCAGACGGATATCGGTGATGGCCGACGACACATTGAGAATACGTGCCATGGCACCCACCAGCAGCGCCACAATCACAATCATAAAAATCACTGCAGGAAGCGCGATACCTTGATTACGTTTAATGTGCTCGCGTTGAATATGGCTCCGTCCGGTCATGATCGATTCTCAATAGTGATGACCCGGCTCAGGGTGACGCTCTCCCCGGATTCGGTTACCTGCAGGGTAATGGTCAGCATCCCGTAGGTAGCATCTATCGCCGTGTAGCCGAACTGACAACTGGTGACACCATCAATCAATAACACTGAAGTAGACGACGGCGGCGCCGATGCGGGTTGTGCATTCTGAATGTTATAGTTGCCATAGCGTGTAATACTGCCACCCGAGCAAATGTAACTGGCCGCATGGTTCACCAGATAAAAACGACCCGCTGCTGACCCAAGCGCAAACTGAAACCCCGGATTCATGGAGATTGAATTGCCACTGCTGCCCAGGGTAATACCTGTCGGCGTAATAACATGGGTGCCAATCGGGACGATGCCTCCGCTACTGAGCCCGCCATAAACATTCAATCCATCCAGGCCCATCGCAGGAGAGTTTCCAACTACCAGGCGCGGGTTCGACGGCAAGCTCGGCATGGTGCCGGTATGTAACACTTCAAACAACGTGTCAGGGTTAGAAAAATCCAAGACGGCCGCCTCCGCCAATACCGGATCGGCGGCACCTGCATCCGGGCGCTTGCGATAGCGCCCCCACTCCAGAACCGGAACCCATTCCAACGCAGCCCCACTGACGCGAACGCTGTAAGGAACAGCGCTTCGAACATCCCGGGCAATCATCTGCAGCGCCATATCCGCTCTCGCCACCAGATCTGAACGCCGGGCAGTATCGACATAACCCAGCATTTGATTACCCACCATGGTGCTGACCAACACCGACACCACCCCCATCAGGGATATGGTGATCACCAGTTCCACTAAAGTGAAGCCGGTATGGTTAGCTGCACGCAGGGTTGCTTTCATAATCCGTTCTATAGCCAATCAGGCTAACCACCTCATTCAATGGACTGGTAATGTTCACCGTTACTTTCAACGCACAACTGGTGGGTATGGCACCCAGTTCGCCGGCAGCGATGTTGGTCACTGTGATCGCCACACTGTAACCATTCAGCCCAGAGACCGCAGCCCCATTAGGCAACGTGATCGAAGCAGCGCTGTAATTGTGGTAATCGCACACGTTGTTGAAATTTTCCCGATTACCTCCGGGCGGGGCTGGACACACACTGCCGCCCGGATCATGAAAGGGTTTGAGCAATGCCTCTTCCAGATAGGATTCCGCCAGGGATACCGATTGCGTGCGCACCATCGGATCTGAACTGCGACCAACAATGGAGGAATATGCGGTCATCAGTCCCACCAACAGCACACCGGCTACGGCTATCGCCATCACCAGCTCCACCAAGGTGGTACCTTGCTGGCGATCAGTGCACATAGCCTGTCGCTCCTTCCACATTGATGGTTCTGGCGCCTATGTTGATCTGGGCAGCACTGCCGATAATGTTGAGTGCGCTGTCCATCGCCCGACCTTTGGCATCAAACAGCAATGGGTCGACTGATGACGAATACGTAACGCCCGACGGCAGGGCGGCAGCCTGGGTATACACGGATTCGAAAGTGGATGGGTTCACCAGGTCTGCCGCAGAAAATCCGCTGCCACTGTTACAGTCCGCATCCACCGAAATGGAAAAACCGGTGGCCGTAAAATCCACCTGGGTTATACAACCTGAACCGGATGCCTTTGCCTGGGCGTAACGAACCGCTTTCAGAACGTCGTCGTAGAAAGTGCGTTGTTCGTACACATCACTGGAAGCAAAACGGGGTCCGACCACAACAGCCAGGACCCCGATAATGGTAATTACAGTGATGAGTTCGATTAGAGTGAAGCCGGACTTACCTTTTCTCATCTCACCATAGTTGAAAGCAATTAACTACAGCTACCATCTGCCTGGACTGCTCCAAGTGCTGCACTGAAGGCTGGAGGCGTAGTCGTGCCTGTTGCCTCAGTGAAGTTGAAACAAGGCTCACCTGCTGTCGCGGATGGGGAAACAACCGTAACACCTGTAGCGGTGACACAGCTAAAATCACCGCCTGTTATACCTGCCGCATTACAGATACTAGCGGCATTAGGATAACCATACGCCATATTAATGACTTGACCTTCAAGGGTCACAGTTTCACCGGTAGCAGCAGAGGCATTACAACCACTACCTGCCAGACAGGCTGAGTGCGCAATCGCTGATGCGGACTTGGAAGCACCCAAGGCACCTTGTACCGCCGCATTAGATGCGTCACTACTCAGATCCGCAAACCGCGGCAAAGCGAATGCCGACAAAATACCCAGGATCACGATAACCATGATCAATTCGATTAATGTGAAACCCGATTGTTGCTTTTGCATTTTTCTACCTCTCTTCAAAATCTTTCTGAATCACCAAAGCGCTTAATTAATGGTGGTAATCACTTCGCCGGTCCTGGCGTTGTAAACAATATTGTCGCCATGATCAGTACGCCGATACAGGTAGCGACAATTACCATTTACGGTATCCACTAAATAGTCTGAGTTTGCTGCCACACTGGCAGAAACCGAGGGAGCGTTGGCGACCAACACGCCCCGCCAAATTCGTACGCAGCGTTCTGCGCTGTCCATTACATCACTGTTGTTGGAGCCGGAACCCTGGCCCACATCCGTTGGCCAGCCTTCGTTACTGGTGGCCACATCTTCATTACCAAATCCGGCCACGGCATCCACCGCCAGCGAATCGCCATTGGCAACCCATTGACTGCGCACCAGCACCACCGCAGAAGCCATCGCACCTCCGGCACCAAACACGGCCGCCTGATGGGCGTTGTCATAGGTGTCCAGCATGCGCGGCAAAGCCACTGCCGCCAGAATCGAAATCAAGGCAATGACCACCACCATTTCAATCAGCGTAAAGCCTTGATTATTGTTGGCGCCCTTTAGATTTGCCGTTAAAGTCTTTGTTTTCACATCGATTCTTAAATTTGACGTTCGTTTCATAAATATAGACCAGAATTTCGACAGCACTGCCCATTTAACGAATCTTTACAACCTTCTATCTGTTTATTACTAACGCTTCATCGCCGATCCCAGCTCCCACATCGGCAGAAACACACCCAGTGCCAGCACCAGTACCAAAATCCCAAGAAAAACCAAAACGATAGGCTCGATGGCATCGGCCAATCCTTTCAGTTCATAATCCACTTCTTCGTCATAAAAATCGGCAACATCATGCAATAACTTATCTAAGGACCCGGTTTCTTCGCCGATGGAAATCATCTGCAGAACCAAATCGGAAAAAATGCCGGCGGCCGCCGAAGTGCGGGCCAGCGAATCACCTCGTTCCACGCCGCGGCGAATAGAGTCGATATTACTGGAGATATATTCGTTACCCACGGTAGGGCCAACAATATTCAGTGCCTGTAACACAGGCACGCCGGATTCAAAGGTCATCGCAAAACTGCGCGCAAAACGGGACAACGCAATCTTTTCAAAGATAGTGCCGATAATGGGAATCCTGAGCTTATGTTGATCCCACCAAAGACGCCCCTGTGGAGAGTTGATGTAACGCAAAAAACCGAAAACAGACCCGCCTATCACCCCAAAAATCAGCCACCAGTACTCTACCGAGAATTCAGAAACCGCTACCAGGATCTGGGTGGGAACCGGCAACTCCGCACCGACCTTGCTGAACACTTTTGCGAACTGGGGAATCACAAACATATTCACGATCATCATCGCCACAAACATGGCCCCAACCACAAACATCGGATAACGCATCGCCTGGGTCATGCGATTGCGGGTATCACGCTCCATCTCGATGTGGGATATCAATTTAGCAAAAGCATCTTCAAGGCGACCGGTATTCTCCCCCACGTGAATCATACTAACGAACATAGAGTTAAATATTTTGCCGTGCGCTGACATGGCATTGGCCAATGTTGACCCCGTAGCCAAACGTACATTGATATCGGATAGCGCTTCTTTGATGATGGGTGATTTGCTGATATCAGCCAGACCGGCAATCGCCTGGATGATCGGAATCCCGGCCCGGGTCAGCGCCCGCATCTGGCGGCAAAGCATGATCAAATCATCATGACCAACCCGTTTCTGAAACGAGAATGACAGATTAAGGGCCGAGGTTTTCTTTGCTTCAACCTGCTGTATGGATACAGGAATAATGGACTGATTCTGCAACTGGATCGCAGCGGCCTGGCTGTTGGAGGCTTCCAACGTTCCGCTTACTTCATTGCCCTGGGCCGTGCGCCCGCGATAGCTAAAGGTTTGCATGGCAATCAGCGATCATCCAGCGACGCAGTAATCTTGAAGACTTCCTGCACCGAGGTGACACCCGCCCGTGCGTAATCCAACGCGCACTGACTCAGACTGCGAAAGTGGGGACTGTTGGCCGCCGCCCGGGTAAACTCGGCCGCGTCGCCTTTGCGCAGGGCATACAACAAATCTTCGTCCATCTCCAACAGTTCGTACACACCAATACGCCCCGAGTATCCCGTGTTGTTGCAGTGATGACAGCCGGTACCCTTATGAAACTGAGCATCCAGGGCTGTTCCATCGATGTTCCCCAGCCAGGTCAGTTCCTGGGGTGAAAGCTGATAGGGTTGCTTGCAGTGTTCACAGATCTTGCGTACCAAACGCTGGGCAATTACAGCGCGCAGGGAGGATGCCACCAAGAACGTATCGCATCCCATATCAATCAAGCGCATGGCGGTGGAAACTGAATCGTTGGTATGCAAGGTCGACAACACCATATGCCCGGTCATCGCTGCCCGCAAACCTATTTCAGCAGTTTCATGATCCCGCATCTCCCCCACCAGGATGACATCCGGATCCTGCCGCAGTGCCGTTCGGAGCACAGAAGAAAAAGTCAATCCGATTTTGGAGTGTACCTGCACCTGATTAATCCGGGGTAACCGGTATTCGATAGGATCTTCTGCGGTAATAATTTTGCGTTCCGGAATATTGAGCATGGACAGCGCGGCGTATAGGGTTGTGGTTTTACCACTACCGGTTGGACCGGTAACCAACACCATGCCGTAAGGTCGCTGAATCAGGTTTTCAAAGCGTTTTTGAATGGTGTCCGGCATGCCCAGCTTATCCATGGACAACATGCCCGCCGACTGATCCAGCAGTCGCATAACCACACACTCACCGTATGGAACCGGCAGCGTGGACAGACGTACGTCAATGCTTTTGCCCAAGACACGGACGTTGAAACGTCCATCCTGAGGCAGGCGCTTCTCGGAGATATCCAGGCCGGACATGATTTTCAAGCGGGACACCAGAGCAGGAGCAATACGCCGCTCCTTCATCACCTGTTCCTGCAGCTCACCGTCAATGCGCAAGCGCACCCGTAATACCTGTTCATCCGGTTCGATATGGATATCAGAAGCGCGCACCTGCACCGCATCTTCAAAAATGCTTTGCAACAGGCGTACAACCGGGGCCTCGGCTGTATCCGTGGTTGTTGCCAGGCTTTCCAGGTCAAAGTCGGTACTCTCAAGTTCGGAGTCCAATTCAACCGCAATAGAAGCAATCTGTTCCGAACGGCGGTAGGATCGATCCATCGCTCCCAGCAGATCCTGCTCCTTGACAAAAGCAGGGTGCACCGGCCGTTTGAGAATACGTTGCAACTCATCAATGGCAATCAGGTCCAGCGGATCCGCCATGCCTACCAGGATTCCGTCCGGCTGCTCGGCCAGCATAATGGCGCGAAAGCGGCGGGCGTAGGTTTCCGGCAAGGTTTTAATCAGTTCGTTATTGAGGCGGAAGCGGGCCAGGTCCACAAACGGATAACCAAAATGATTGGCCATGGTTTGCAGCATCTGGGCTTCGGTAACAAACCCCAGATCCACCACCACCTTACCAATCTTCTTACCCGTGCGCTTCTGCTCGTCCAGCGCCTGCTTGAGTTGCGCATCAACGATCAAGCCCTTGGATACCAGCAGATCACCCACACGAACTTTGGGAGCCTGTTGCTTGTTTGCTTCCATTATTGTGGCGCCTCCGCCGCATCCCCCGACTTATGATCCGACACTGGCTCATCCTCAGCCTGCAGAATGGGTGACTGGTTGAGATTCGGCAGATAGGGCTGGAAACGGTGTTCGATGGACTGGACTTCTTCAGCATAGCCGGATTCGTCCACCACAAATGGCTTCAGCAGAATCACCAACTCACTTTTGCTTTTGCGACGCAGTTTTTGTTTGAACAGCACGTCGCCGATCAAGGGAATATCGCCCAGAAAAGGAATCTGGGACACTTCTTCCCGATAACTGTCCTGCATCAATCCACCTATCACCACCACCTGACCGGTGCGGGCACGAATAATGCTGTCGGTTTCACGAATGGTGCTGAATGCCAAGGGCAGCGACAGCTCCTCATCTCCCAAGCCAATGTCCTTACGCTTCTCGACCACTTCCGAGATCGAAGGATGCACGTGCAGAATCACTTCCCCGTTCTCGGCAATCTGCGGCGTCACGTCCAGCGCAATCCCTGAAAAGAACGGCGTCAGCGTCACATCCGGTGTGTCACTTACGGTGGAAGACGTGGTCGTGGTAGTACTGGAAATATCCGTCACGAAAAACTCATCAGAACCGACCTTGATAACCGCCTTCTGATTATTGAGGGTGGAAATGCGGGGGCTCGACAATACCTGCACATTGCCCTGCAACTCCAACAGGCGCAGCACCGCTGTGAAGTCGGTGAAGTTCGCACCCAGGGTGAACACACCACCGATCAGGGAAACATTCTCACTCACCAGGGAACTGAAATCAGCCTGATCCAGCCCGGCGGCCACCCGGTTATCGCTGGTTTCAAGATCACCGTTATAACCTTCACCAAACGTATCCCAACGAATACCGGTGGCAAAACCTTCCGACAATTCCACTTCAAGGATCTTGGCTTCAATCAATACCTGCTGTTTCAGACTGAGTTGGGCGCTGTCCAAAAAGTTTTGCACTTCGGTTAACTCTGAAGGCAATGCTTTTACCACTGCGATGCCGGACACCGGATCCACCACTACGCTGCGGTTATCCCCGGTGCCGATAATCATGGTCAGCACATTCGCCAACTGCTGCCAGAAAGCACTGTTGCTTTCGGTTTTGATATTGCTGCTCTGTTGGACCTGGGTTTCCCTGGAACTGCTGGTGCTGTTGCCGTTATCGCTGTCCTGACCGCTGACACTGACCTGGCCACTGCTGACGGATGTGGTGGACAGGCCGGTGCGGTTGATATTCAGATAATTAATGCGGAAGACACGGCTTTGCATGGTGCGCGGCAGGATCTGGTAGCCATAGGGTTTGCGCATAAAATCATAGCCATAAGCATCACGAACCGCTTTCAGGGTTTCCTCCAGATTCACACTGCGCAGGCGAATGGAAATGTTTCCGGTCACTTCCGGATGCACAATCATATTGACTGACGTGCCATGCACCAGGCTCATAAAAAACTGACGGGCCGGTGTGTCCGTGGCAGTAACATCGAACCGGGGCAACTCTTTTTTCTGAGCAACGGGTTTCGGAGTGACAGGTTTGGGGGCAGCAGGCTGTGCAGCCATAGCCGGTTGCGAAGCGGGGCTGGACTGAGTCTGTTGGACCGGCGCCTGGGGTTTCTTTTCTTCTTCGGCCGGCTTATACCATGAGGCACAGCTGCTCAAAAGCAACGAGCAGGCCGCTGTCACCAAACACCGCCATATAAACCTATTCATTCACCAGTTCCTTTCTCACCGCCGCAAGGGGCATGCGCAACGTAATCTTCTGGCCGCCCCGGCTTACCACTACAGAGTCTTCCGCAATGGAGAGTACTTTTGCATTGGCCACCGTATCCGATACACCGACCACTGATTCATTAATGATAGCGCGCATATTATTGCTATCATTCAGGATCATACTCAGTTCCAGGGGCTGATACGCCGTTGCGGCCTTCACTTCAGAAAACAACGGCGGCCGTGTTGGATCACCAGCGGCCAGGATTTTCATTGAACTGCACAACATCACTACCACTAACATCAATTTATTGAGCAACACGCAATAACTCCTCCTGCGAGCTCAGGGTATGTACTTCCAGCGTTAAGCTACCCTTTGGATATTCCTCTACCACGTATTCAAGATGATCCCACAACAGCTTGTCGGGTAACCCCTCCACTGCTGCCAGGTAATCTTTCATCTGAAAAAACGATCCCACCATTTTCAGCTCAAGATCATGCCTGTAAATGGCGGCGGCATGCTGGTCGTGCTCATCCGCCACCATCAGTCTCTCGGCAGCCTTTGACTTCACACTGTGGACTTTCAGGCCAAAGCGCTCACTTAACATTTCACCCAGAATCACCGGCATCTTCTGCGGTGCAATCATGCCATCCGTGATCTCCGAAATGCCCTGGTCCACCTGCGCATGCAGCACCAACAAATTCTCGATGGAAGCCTTAAGCTGGTTGTTGGGATTGTTCAATATGGCTTGCTGCAGCTCATCGATACGGCGGTTGGACGTCTCCATGGATTTAAGCAACGCTGACTTATCCTGTTCAATCTGCTGACGCTCCTGCAACCAGGGGCGCAACAGCAACTGGTCGAAGATGCCGAGCAACAACACAGCCACCGCACCGACTATAATCAGCCGTTCACGCACACTGAGCTTGTGTGCTTTCTCTTCAAGCGCCTGATATCTAATTCGCAGATCGTTCGTCATACTGCGTACTCAGGCTAAAAGTGAGGAAACGATTTTGATCTTCCATACGCTCCAGGTTAAACACACGAAAACCAAAGCCCTTAAAATGCTCTTCCTGCTTAAGATCAGCAATGTAAGCAGGTATCGCATTGGGTTTATCCGTAATACCAAACAGACTCAACTCCGGGCCGGGTGACTGCATCACGATCCGGGTCAGCCAGACCGAGGGCGTGTCCATATTGGATAACGCCTGCAGATAACCGGAAAAGTGGACATGGTGGGTATCACCCTGCTGCTGCAACTTCACCAGGAACTGGCGCTTGCCCTGTAGAGCCGTTTGCAGATCTTTCTCCCGTTGCTGCAAACGGGTATCCAACACAATAGCGTCCACTTCCTTTTGCAAGCGGTCGATAGAGGCTTCCATCCGAACTCGGGATGCCTCCATGTCTGCCAGTGTTTCCCGCGCATGCACGGTTCGTGTCCATTCCAGCACCGTCACCGAAGCAAGTAATACCGCCACCACCGCCAGTATCGTCAGCATTTGCTTCAGCGGCAGCGCGATAACCGGCTTGCGAAAAGTGTCCTGATAAAAATTAATGCGCTGGTTAAGCTCGCTCACGCCAACCTCCCAGCGCTGCCCCTAATGCGGGAGCAAGCACACCCGCGGCCAGGTTACTGTTAGACGCGGCATCAAAGCCCTCTGCCAGCTGATAGCATTGGGCCGTAATCGGCAACCGCTCCGAGAGCCCGGCACACCATTCATTCTGCTCCGGGGAATCCGAGACCAGATACAATGCCGTTATTCCGGATTTACCAATCTGGCTTTCGTAGTAATCCAGCGACCTCTGTACATCCAGGGCCAGGTTATCCACCGGGTCCTGTTGAAAATCCAGACTACCGGTAAACACACCGCCGCCGTTGCCCATCTCGATGGTACGCGTCAGGTAAAGGCAACCGTTTTCGATCAGGTTAATGGTGCCGCCCTGCCCGTTCAGATATAAGAACGCCCCTCCACGCTCCTGTAGCTCTTCCATATGGGCCGCAAGACCGGCCATGGCCAATTCGTTGATGGTGATACCCACCAGGTCAATTGCAGCACGGTCACAGACATCCACGATTTCCTGAATATGGGGCCGTTCCGCCACCGCTACGTAGGACATGTTCATTCGCCCCCGGTAGGCATCTGACGGCAGACAGAACACGTCCATGACCACCTGCTCCAGGGGTTGGGTAATCAGATCCTTAACCTTCCAGCGCACCGCTTCACGCAACTCCTGGTCCGGCACATCCGGTGCGTCTACCAACAACAAGTTGTAATATTGATGCCCCAGGCAGACATGGCAGGGCGCCGCTGGCAGTGGCGCCGATTCACAGAGCGCTTTCAAGGCTTGTCCCGGGGAAGCAAAAGATTGCTCCAGTGCATGAGTTTGGGTAATCTGCGGCCCTTGGTCAGTCTGGCTTAGCAGACACCATACCGCCTGGTTTGGGTTCAAATTAATGCCCAACAACCTGTCTGAACCAGCTTTATCTTTGCGAAACAACTGTTTAAACCAACTGCTCATACCCAATCCCGACCGGGGAACCAACTCGTCTTACTGAAAGCGTAGACGACAATCGGTAAATGGTGATCAATATCACGCAGTTAGGACGATTTTTTAATCAACTTATTAGCCCCTAAAGGGTGCCGATAGGAAAGAAACTGGAATAAAAATGCTGCATATTGTGCTCTTCCAACCGGAAATCCCCCCCAACACCGGCAACATTATCCGGCTGTGCGCCAACACCGGTATGAGCCTGCATCTGATCAAGCCTTTGGGATTCGAGTTGGATGACAAAAGAATGCGTCGGGCGGGGCTCGATTACCATGAATGGGCTACCGTACAAACCCATGACAGCTTTGAGGGCTTTCTTGAGCAAGCCTCCCCCCGCCAATGCTTCGCCCTTTCCACCAAGGGCAGCCAGCATCATCACAAGATGCAATATGGCGCTGGCGATGCCATCGTTTTCGGGCCGGAGACCCGGGGCTTGCCGCTGGAGATAAGGGAGCACCCTGCCGTAACTGCCTGCATCCGCATCCCGATGAAGCCGGACAGTCGCAGCCTGAATCTATCCAACGCCACCGCCATTGTGGTGTACGAAGCCTGGCGTCAACTGGGGTTCGAAGGTGCTCAATAAGAAGGCGCCCAATAAACAGGGAAGAAAATCAGAAAATTTTTACGTTGCAGGTAAACCCTTTCCCTTCCTCTTCGTTAATAGCGGTATCACAACCCAAAAAACGGAGAACAACCATGAAACTGAACACCCTGATCCTGAGCTCATCCATTCTTGGCAGTGCGATCCTTGGCAGCCTTTGGGCTACCGGCGCCCAGGCCGACACCCTGCGTCACGCCCAACGCCACAGTTTCCAGACGGAAGTGACCCGCAGCGTTGGCGAACGCAATATGCACCGCTATACCAAGCAAGTCGCCAGCAAGCACCAGTTCCAGCGCAGCACCGATATCGCGACCGGTAGCGGCAAGACCGCAAGCCGCATGGTACAAGGCAAATACGACGCAGCCTCGAAAACCTACACCCGCACCATGGAGAGCACCCGTCCCAACGGCGATACCGTTTCCTCGGTTCGGGAAACCACCAAAACCGATGATGGCTTTGTCCGCACCCAAACCCGGACCAATGCCGACGGTCAGGTGGCCTCAAAAGAAGTGGTGGTCAGCGTGGACCATGAAAACAAAGTGCAGACCAAGAACGTAGAGGCAACCGGTTACCATGGTAAGAGCTACAGCGCTTCCGTAACCCGCAGCTTTGATCAGGGTGGTGACGAATAACAGGCAACTGATATAGTCATCCTCTATGACCAGCAACGTTACCTCGCTTAACCTGAATGCTTTTCTCGCCAGCATTGAACGCCGTGCCTATCGCATGGCGTTGCTGGCCACCCGCAATCAGGCGGAGGCACTGGATATCGTGCAGGATGCGATGCTGAAGCTATGCCAGAACTATGGCGATCGCAGCGCCGATGAATGGGCACCCCTGTTTCAACGGATTTTGCAAAACCGGATCATGGATTGGCATCGCCGCCAGCAACGAACCCAACGTTGGTTTATGCCCTGGAAGAAGCAAAATGACGATGAAGTGGAAGGCGACGGCATTGAGCACTTCGCCGACCCCAGCGAACCAAACCCGGAACTACTGCTAAGCCGTGCCGGCGACGTTGAAACCGTATTGAAACAGGTGGAAGCACTGCCCATTCGGCAACAACAGGCCTTTCTATTGCGGGTATGGGAGGGGCTGGATGTTGCGGCTACTGCCCAGGCTATGGAATGCAGCGAAGGTGCGGTGAAATCCCATTTTCATCGCGCCATCCACAGTTTAAGAGAGGCACTGGGGCAATCCCTGGGAGAAATACGATGACTGATGACGATCCGAAATTTCAGCAAAAACTGGCGCAGACTCTGAATCGCAGCCTGGAACAACTGGATGATGACACCCTGCAACACTTGCAAAGTATTCGGCAGCAGGCACAGCAACCAAGCCGTCGGCATTGGCGCCCGGCCATTGCCGTCGCGGCGACCGTATTGATGATGATCGCCCTGCCCTGGCTGGTGCAGAAGCAATCTCCTGCAACCGAGCCAGAGGTGATGTTCGGTGAAAACTACCTGAGTGTTGAGCCGGATATGCTGGCGGACTGGGACATGCTGGAAGCCATTGGTGAGGTGCCTGATGCCTAAAGCCTTGGGAAACAGAGTCGGGGCTCGCCGCTTTTGGCTGCTGGGGTACGCCTTGTTGTTCGCCGCAGCAGCCCAAGCCGATACTGCCAAGGTACCGGAAGCATTCTGGGACTATTTCATCGAGTACGGTGACCAGCAGGGTGAAGTGTTTGACCCTCTGGACCTGGCTGAAACCGAACAGGCTGAACAAAGTACTGAAGCCACACACACCCGGACCGAACACACCACCCCAAATGACAATGAGGAGCAAGCGCCATGAAACACTGGATTGTCATTGTACTGCTTTTACTGGGAGGCACCGCCATGGCGGAACCCGTTCGTTGGCAGGCTCTACCTGCTGAAACCCAAATTCTCCTGCACGAATTTTCTGAGCAATGGAATAATCTGGACGATGCACGCCAGCAACAATTGCTGGCGGCCGTCGACCGCTTCCAATCATTGCCGGCGGAGCAACAGCAACGCATCGTACAGCGTTTTGAACGTTGGCAGTCGCTGCCACCGGAAACACGGGAACAACTGAAGCAGCGTTTTCAGGAATTCAGGCAACTACCGGCCGAGCGTCAGGACGCGATCAAACGACGCTATCAATGGTTCCGCTCGCTACCGGCGGAAGAACGGGCGCAACTGCGTTCCGGCTGGCAACAGTTAACACCGCAGGAACGCAATCTGGTGAAAGAACGGTTTCGTACCGCCACACCTGAAGAACGGCGAACCATGCGTGAACGTCTGAAAAGACGCTTGAATCCATTGCGATAAACTGAACAAACGAAGACCTTAATATGAAGTACAACAAGATTTACAGGACCGCAATATGCGGCGGCATACTGACCGCCGCATTACTGGCCACCACGGCCAACGCATCAGAAGTGACTCCCACCTTTGCCATCAGCGGGGAACGGATAGAACAAAGTTTCGATTTTGGCGTGGATGAAAGCGACGCCACCATCGACACCATTACCCTGACGCCCGGTTTTGCCTGGGGCGACTGGCATGTCTCTGCGTCATTACCCTGGCAGTCCATTGATGGTGAGTATTTTTTTAATAACCTTTACCCCAACCTGGCACAGACCTGTAATCGCATCAATCAATTAACTCCCCTGCAAAAATTCCTGTTGGTGCGCAACACCCAACTGACACAGGAATCCCTGGATTACTGCGCCGAAACCGGTGGGGTGGAAAACGCATCGGTCGAAGATTCCGTCTCAGGCTGGAATGACGTTGAGATATTCGCTAATTATTTCATTCCTGCCGGCTCCACCTGGCTGGCAGGCAGTGTTGGCTTTGGTTACCAGCATGACAATGGCGACGAATACGAAGGCCTGGGTAACGGCGCCCGGCAACTGTTTACAGAAACCACCTGGATGGCGAGTTCACGTCTGCTGAGCCTCAGCGCAACTCTGGGTTACTACTTTATTGTGGAAGACAACAGTGCCATTGGACTCAAGGACCACGGTTACGGTTCTCTGGATGGGCGACTGTATCTGGGTGAGCACGTTGAACTGGGGATCAGCTATTTCTACCAACAAACGGATAACGATGTGTTTGATGACTATGATTACCTCACCTATTCATCCACTTTTATTCTCGGCAAGCACTGGAGCGCACGGCTGTTCATCAGTGACTACCAGAATGAGCCCGGCCTGCCGGATGAGGAATTTGGCGGTTCCATTGTTTACATGCTGTAAGCGCATCACTCCCAGAGCTCAGCACCCATAATTCGATAGGCTTCCATCACACTGGTGCGACCATCCGCGATTGCCTCCCGGGCCAGTTCCGAGAGGCTGCGGGAACCATTTTTCCTGGCAATATCACGCAAGACACTGGTTGACAGCCGGTTGCGTATACCGTCAGCAAACTCACGATCCACCTTGACCAATTCCAGAATCGGGAAGCGCCCACGATAACCCGTACCATTACATTGATCACATCCACTCCCCTTATGCAACGGAGCGCCCGGGAAGCGTTCAGCATAGAGCTGTTCCAAAGGATCATCTCCAGTTGAAATGCTGCTACAGTGGGCACACAGCTTCCTCAACAACCTCTGCGCCGCCAGACCACACAGTGCGTCAGCAATACTGGACTCGGTCAAACCCAGATCCAAAAGCCTGGGCACGGTGGTAACGGCATCCCGAGTATGCAGAGTGCTCATTACAAAGTGCCCGGTGATCGCTGCCCGCAGGGTAATCTGCGCCGTTTCCTCATCCCGAATCTCACCCACCAGGATAATATCCGGGTCTTGTCGCAGGATCGATCTTAAGGCTGAAGCAAAGGTCACATCCTGCGCCCGGTTTACGCTGATCTGTGCAACACCCTCAACCTGATATTCAACCGGGTCTTCCACTGTCACCAGACAGCGCTCGAACGTATTGACCTCCGCCAAGGCTGAATACAGTGTCGTGGACTTTCCTGATCCGGTGGGACCGGTCATCACGAAAATGCCGGAACTACTGGACAGCAGATCCCGCATCTTTTGCAGTTCTCCTGGTTGAATGCCGATATCCGCCAGCGAGACCACGCCACTTTGGCGCAGCAGACGAATCACGACTTTCTCACCACCACTGACCGGCACGCTGGATACTCTCAGGTCATAGTGCTGCTCATCCACTGTGATTGAGGCACGCCCATCCTGCGGCACCAGGGAGTTCACGACATTCATCTGAGCTATGGCTTTTACCCTTCGTACAACATGCTCAAACAGCAATTTGGGCAAAGTAGTAACCCGCAGCAGCAATCCATCCACGCGGTAGCGTACTTCACCGCACCCACAGAACGGTTCAATATGGATATCACTGGCGTTGCGGTGGGCGGCATCCGCGAACATCCGGTTCACCAGAGTCGCAATAGCCGAATCCGACTGAATCGCAGCGCCTTGATCCAATTCGACACTACGCTTTTTTTCTTCATCAATTATTTTCTCTGACAGCGCCTCCTGCAAATTGCTCTTAACCCAGGTTCGCAATAATCTGGGCGGCGCCAACTTCAGTACCAGGGCTCGGCTGCTGGTAAAAGACAACATGGACAACATGTCAGCATCAAACGGGTTCGATACTGCCAACCGCAGCACCCTCCCATTATCCTCCAGAGGCACCACATTGAACTCTTGCATCACCTGCGGTGCAATACAGTCCATGGGTACCGATTCCAGTTCTTTCTCAGAACAGGCCTCAAACCCATAATAGGATGCCAGTTGACCGGACAGCTCCAGGTCGTCTATGCCGAGATGTTCGGCTATTTGCTGCCACGCCACCTGCAAATCCGAATCCAGTGACAAATTATTCTGGTCAGGATCCACCTTGCAGGCCTTCTCCAGAAATACCTGCAGCCATCGATGCTCATGTCCACCTGCTCTGTGCAACATAGTGCTATCAGCTTCCTGTCATCTTCACAGCGTCTTCATAGTCGTCAAATACCAAACGACCGAAATCCGTATCCAAAGACAATTCAAAGCTCTCATCATCCAACTTGCGGTATTGCACACCCAGCACTTTACCCAGGGCACTTTCCAACTTGTCTGGAACTCTGCCTTCTGTGGCCCTGACGCGCTCAATATCCTCAGCCACCATCAGCAAGCCAACTCGAGCTCCGGTTTCAAAATCCCGATCCTGGGCTAAAGCATGTGGAGAGCGATAACGGGCGAATTCGATCACCGCAATTAACAGCAACAATCCCACCAGGGAATATTGAAACCAATTGGGCAAGGAGTGATTACGATTCATTACCGACACTGAGGTCACGACTGTGGTACCACGCCGACCCTCAATTTCCTGCATAGCCTGCTCAATGCCGACATTCCAATTGGGATTACTTTTATTCTCAGCCATATGCCACCTGCTTAATGATTTCCATGATGACCTTGTCCCGGGAACACATCGCCCTGATGCTGTTCCGGATGCTTGGCCCACCCGGGTGGCCAATTCAACTGACTGACGGTCGTGCTGGAGCCAGAGGAACCTGAAGTACTCGGCTGCGCACCCACTCCCCCAGCTCCACCGTCAGAACCGCCACTACCGGTTCCGGTATCCGTTCCATGCTGATCATTTGTCGTTGGCTCAGTGACTTTATCCGTTCCGGTTGAGGCGAGCGTTTCAGCTCCGGGAGTCGGCCCCGCAACCTCCGCAACCGTATTAGATCCGGCGGGATCCACCACGGGATTGGGATCTACATTTGGATTGACCACTGGATTAACATCCGATGGTTTGGGATCCTTGGGTTTCGATTCAGCAGCTGGAGGATTCCCCGAGCTTGCCCCCGTGATGCTTTGACGTGGTACTGGATCTTCAAGTGCGATAATCATCAGCGATGGATTCGCAAAGGTATGCTGGTTCTGGGTGACATGATCCAGCGCATGCAACACATCCCGACCTGCATCTGTATTCGCTTTCAGAAACAGCACCGGTATTTCACCATCAGAGATGGTTCCGAAGTAATTGCTGTGGTTGACCAGGAAGGAGCCCGACTCTATTCCATAATGCTCTGCATAGAGCGTTGCCAGATCATCAAACTTCTTCGGCGGCTGCCCCATCCTAGGGCTGTCATAGGGACGTAAATCCTTTTGATTGGGGACATCAACCAGCAGCACTTCATGATAAGCCAAGGCAATTTGATGGATCCTCGTGAGGAAATCAGCCGCCTTGGCCTCGTTCACATAGCGCACATAGGACGGCACTGCGAACAATGCCAGGATTGAGATAATGGAAAGCGCGATCAGCAACTCCAGCAGGGTAAACCCATTTGCTCTACGCGTTAGGCATACGCAACGCATTCGTACACTCCTGTACACAAGATTCAAAGAATTAGCATATTCACCGGCTTAAATATAGGAAACTTTTTACCAATTTGCGATTTCCATACCAGCTGGCACAATGGTCTACCAACATTATGGAAATGCAATGAATGAAGAAGCTGGCCTTTTTCAACGTTAAAGGCGGTGTGGGCAAAACCACATCTGCGGTCAACATTGCCTGGCAGGCAGCGGAAGACGGCATCAACACCCTGCTCTGGGACCTGGATCCCCAAAGCTGCGCGTCCTGGTATCTGGGTGTGGATGAAGCAGACCGGCCCAAAAAATCGCTGAACCTGTTCAGAGGGAAAGAACCCGTGGGCAAATTGCGCTTGCATACGACCCACGCCCGACTATCCGTGATTCCAGCTGACCTGAGCCTGCGCAAACTGGAACTTCTCCTGGCGGATCAGGAAAAATCAAAGCAACTGCTGCAAAAGCTGAGCGATGATCTCAGCGAGCAGAATAAGTTGCTGATTTTCGATTGCGCTCCGGCCTATTCCAAACTCTCAGAAAGCCTGTTTTCCACCTGCGATGTGTTGGCCGTTCCCCTGTTGCCTTCACCGCTTTCCCTGCGCTCTTATTCACAGCTGCAGACATTTTTACAGAAAAAGAAAAGCTGGCGAAAACTGAAACTACAACCGTTTTTCACCATGGTGGACCGCCGCCGCAAGATCCATAACGATGTGATAGAAGACGCAAAGAACGTGATTGGGGATGATGATCCCGTAGTTATTCCTTACGCCAGCGATTTCGAGAAGATGGGGCTGCACCGGGCCCCCATTCAGACCTTTGCCGCGGCCAGCGCGGCGGCAAAGGCCTATGGGGAATTGTGGAAACGTTTACGCAATGACTTTGTTTAACGCACTACATCTCGTAGTTGAAACCAAAGTTGAACTGATAGGCGCTGATATTTTCATAGCCTGCCACGGTTTTGACCGAAGCGAAGGTGGACAGGCCACCGGCAAAGATCAACACTGAATTCAGCTCAGCCTCATAGAACATGCTGTCTTCGGTTTCCGGCCGCAGTGAAAAGTCGCCGTTGGTGCTGGAATCACCCAGCAGAGAGAACTCAACCGGCGAATAATCCGAATTGCTCTCGCTGATCATACTGAGATTAAATCCAGGCACCCACACACCCCAGGAATAACTGAGCGCATAGGTTCCTTCCAGACCCAACGCAGCGGACAGCTGATCCATCTCCTGCTTGCCCACCCCCATCAGCCAGGCGCTATTACCTTGCTCGTCGTAAGCATCAATTTCCGTGGAGATAAAATCCAGTCGGAGGAACGGAGTTAAGGTCCAGGCATCGCGGGCAAAGCCCCATTGCACCTGGGTACTCAGATTCCATTGCTGGCTGTCGGTATCACCGGTTACCACCTGATCGGTGGGTATAGTGATATTGCGGCGGGTATCGATGCTGCCGGAGGCATAGCCCATTTGCAGGTCGACTCCAAGCGCATCTTTGAACCAGGAGAGGTAACCGGTGAAACTGTATACATCGGATTCCAGCGAACCACCTTTATTGTCGTAGTCCACTTCATGGGTAACCACGTCAAAGGCGCCACCCACATGCAGGTCCGTACGCAAACGATAATCCACACCGACGGTAGCACCATAGGAATCGGACTCATAGCCGGATTCCAGGCCACTGGCATCATGTTCTACCTGATCAATGTGTACGGTACCAAACAGACCGATACGGGAGAGTCCGTCGGATGACGCCGCCCCACCCTTATATTCTGATAAAGGAATACTGGTGCCATTCAATACCAACTGGCTGGGATTAAGGCCACTTCTGATCATTTTCTGGCCAGAATAAATGCGTTGGGTCTGTCCCCGGTTCAACTCCGACATCATACGCCGGGTCATCAGGATTTCTTCCGGGGTAATCTGAGAGATGAGTAGGGCTTGATCTTCTAGACTACTATTCTTGAACTGATCACAGGCAGTTCGAAGTTTATCAGATAGGTTTTCCTCGTTGCCATCAGCGCAGACAGCATCAACCATGCTGGCGGTAGTCTGCTCATTATCGTTTAGCAACGAAGTGATACCACCAGTCCCGACATATACGGTGACAAGCGCAATATCACTACCATAGTCTTCTCCGTTCTCAAACACCTCGTATTGGAAAGTGTCCTGTCCCTCAAATCCCTGATCAGGAACATATATGATTTCGCCAGTTTCTTGATTTATTGAAACACTACCATTATCTGCAGGTTTCAGCTGATTTTCTCCGGCAACTTCAACGAAAGGGTCGCCAAACTGAACCCCGGTAAATTCATCATTATTTAATACATTGATCACAATGGTTTGATCTACCGGTGTACGGGCAAAGTCGTCCGCAGCCGTCACTTGCGCATATACCTGTTCCGATATTGCCGCTGACAACAGCAAAAGCGGCACCCCATGATGTGGTCTTATTTTCATGATGACATTCCATTTTCGAGTATTTGTGTGCAGATTCTACCTACAATGGCCGCGCAAGAGTAGATAATATCCACTGCACTATTACCAATTGGACGCATACCATTTAAAGTTAGGTCAGCCCAAAACAGGATTACCATGGATCAAGTTGAACCATCACAGAGCACCGTTCTCTGCACCTGGGAGTTGGGTGGCCAGTTGGGGCACATCGCCCGTCTGGCTCACATCGCTCTCCAGCTGGAAACACAGGGATACCGGTGTTATGCCGCCCTGAAGGATTTATCAAGAGCTAAGCCCTTTTTCGAAGGGAGCCAGTGCCGACTGCTCCAGGCGCCCGTGTTTCTTCCCAAAATAAAAATGCAACGACCGGCGATCAGCCTGGCAGACACCCTGCTGTTGACCGGATACCTGAAAGCAGAGGAGTTGTCGGGGCTGACCGACGCCTGGGCCAATCTGATCCAACTGGTCAATCCGGAAGTCCTGGTGATGGATTACTCACCGACTGCAGCGCTGGCTGCCTTGGCGCTCCCCTGCAGGAAAATCATCGTGGGAACCGGCTTCTGGCAACCGGTTCCCGGCCACCCCATACGCAGCTGGATTACCGATCCTTCACAGTCAGAGCTGGTAAAACGGCAGGAACAAATGGTGGTGAAAACCATCAATGAAGTACTCACTTCGCGGCAGCACCCCCCCATAAGCTACATTGCCGATCTGTTTACCGCAGACCGCATCATTATCAACACCCCACCAGAGTTCGACTACTACGGTGATATACGCCAGGACGGCCTCTATCACAGCAAATCCGGAGCCCCAGGCATTAACCAGCCGGTTCAGTTTGGTGCCGGCACACAACCGAAAGTACTGGCATATCTAAAACCCGGCCATCCCCAGTTCGATTTAATTGTGAAAGGGCTGGCCCTGAGTTCCGCCAATGTGTTTATTGCCTGCCCCCGCTGTGACCCAAAACGCTTGTCCGCTTATCAGTCAGAGCGCTTCAATTTCAGTGTGGAGCCGGTGCAACTGGCCGACGCGATGTCAGCAGCCGGTTTATTTGTGGGCCATGGCAGCAGTGCCTCAACCCAGGAGAGCATCCTTGCCGGCACACCGGTCATTGTACTCCCCATTCAACTGGAACAACTGGCCACCGCCCAATCCCTGCACCAGCTGCAACTCGGCCACGTTATCCCGAGAGTGGATTCCGCAGAGCAATTTGCCAACCTAGTGAATTCCGCACTGACATCCCATGAGCTGAAACAAAACGCGGAGCAATACGCGCAAAAGCGAGCTCACACCATGGAGCGGTCCCTGGCCGACGTGGTCGTGGAGGAATGCAATACACTGCTGGGCAAATAAAGAAAAAGGCCGGTAAATACCGGCCTTTTATTACACCCATGGATTAATGGGTAGGCTGTTCTTCCGGCTGGGCTTTTTCCTGCTGTTTACGCAGGTTTTCAGCGAAGGCCGCTTCAAAGTTAATGGGCTGCAACAGGAACTGGGGGAAGGTGCCACGGGCAACCACATCGGAAACCGTTTCGCGCACATAAGGGAACAGGATGTTGGCGCAAACGCCTTTCAGAATCGCTTCCTTCTGAATGCCTTCCACGCCTTGCAGCAGGAACAATCCGGCCTGAGCCACTTCCGCGATAAAGGCAACGTTCTCACCGTTTTTAACGGTGACAGTGGCCTTTAAAACCACTTCGTAGATACCGGGTTCAACTTCACTGGAAGCATTGTTCATTTCCAGATTGACGTCCGGCTTCCAGTTTTCCTTGAACAGAAGCGGTGTTTTCGGCGCTTCGTAAGACAGGTCCTTCAGATAGATACGCTGCAATTGAAATTGTTGCTGAGGCTGTTGACCAGCGGCTTGTTCAGTCATGCTATTCACCTAGTTTGTATACTTCGAGTGGTCGGCCTACGAAAACAACAGGCCATCGAGCTTACCCAACCGTTCCAATGCGTATAATTCATCGCATCCCCCAACGTGGGTTTCTCCGATCCAGATCTGCGGCACTGTGTGGGCACCGCTGCGAATTTCCATTTCCTGGCGCAGGTTGGGTTTGCCGTTGACATCGATTTCCGTGAACTCCACACCCTTCGCCTTCAGCAGATGTTTGGCTCGGATACAATAAGGGCACCACGGAGTGGTATAGATCAATACATCAACCATACTTCCAACCTATTGGTAGATTACTCTCGCTAACTTACTTTCCTTTTACCAGGGGCAATCCATCTGACTTCCAGGTGGTAATGCCGCCGGACAATCTTAAAACATTCTTGAAGCCGGCACCGTGCAGTATCTTACCAGCTGCCCCTGCGTGCTGACCCATTTTACACACCAACACCACGGGTTTTTCTTTGAATTGGTCAATTTCGCCAAGGCTGTCTTTTAACTTGCTGAAGGGAATATTACGGGCGCCGGTAATATGGCCTTCACGATATTCCTTGGTCTCACGTACATCCAGCACCAGGCCTTCATCCCGGTTCATCAGGTTGGTGAGTTGCTGGCAAGACACGGTTTTACCACCGCGACGGGACTCCAGCACAAAGAACAGAACCAGCAAAACCACGAAGGTACCCACCAGCTCGGGGTGGTTCATCGAAAACTCTAACAGACGATCCATTTAAACTTCCCAGAATTTCAATAAGTTACCTGCTACAGCACAGGCCAGGACACGAAATAGCAGCAGAGTATACCCGAAAGCAGTAAAGGGCGACCACCGCAAGCGACGCCCCCTCATGCTTTGAGACGCATTTTCAGGTAAAATGCCAACGGTCTTACTGGAAACTCCACTCACGAGATGTAGCCGACAAGTTGGAATCATGAGCCAGACACGTAAACCCCACGTTTTGATTATCCTGGACGGTTTCGGGCACCGCACCGAGACCGAATTCAATGCCATTGCCCACGCCAACACACCCACCTGGGACAAACTCTGGAGTGAGCGCCCACACACCTTGATTTCCGGATCAGGCATGGATGTTGGCCTTCCTCAAGGGCAGATGGGCAACTCGGAAGTGGGTCACATGAACCTGGGTGCCGGTCGCATCGTGTACCAGGATTTCACCCGTATCACGAAGGACATTGAAGACGGTGGCTTCTTTGAAAATGCCGCCCTGGTAAACGCGGTCAAGCAGGCCGAAGCCAATGACGGTGCTGTACACCTGATGGGCCTGCTGTCCCCCGGTGGTGTGCACAGCCATGAAGACCACTTCGTGGCCATGATTGAACTGGCCAAGCGCCAGGGCGCCAAGCAGGTTTATGTGCATGCTTTCCTCGATGGACGCGACATGCCACCCAAATCCGCCCAGCCCAGCCTGGAGCTGGTGCAAGCCAAACTGGACGAAACCGGCATCGGCCGTATCGCCAGCATTGTGGGTCGATACTACGCCATGGACCGGGACAATCGCTGGGATCGAGTGGCGGCTGCTTATAACCTGCTGACCCTGGGTGAAGCCGACTACACCAGCGCCAACCCGGTGGACGGCCTGCTGGCCGCCTACGAGCGGGATGAGACCGATGAATTTGTGAAGCCCACGGTAATTGCCGCCGATGGCCAGAGTGCAGCCACCATCAATGATGGTGACAGTGTTATCTTCATGAACTTCCGCGCCGACCGCGCCCGCCAACTGACCCGCGCCTTTATCAATCCCGACTTTGATGGTTTCGAACGTAAAAAGGTTCCGGCGTTGGCGGACTACGTCATGCTCACCCAGTATGCCGCCGACATCAAAGCGGAATGCGCCTATCCGCCAGAGGAACTGGTGAATGTGCTGGGCGATTACCTGGCGAAGAACAACAAGACTCAACTGCGTATTGCGGAAACTGAAAAGTACGCCCACGTGACGTTTTTCTTTAGCGGCGGCGAAGAAGCGCCCTTCCCCGGCGAAGAACGCATTCTGGTGAAATCACCTGACGTGGCCACCTACGATATGCAACCGGAAATGAGTGCCCCCGAAGTCACCGACAAACTGGTGGACGCCATCAACAGCGGCAAGTTTGATGTGTTGATCTGCAATTTTGCCAACGGCGACATGGTAGGTCACACCGGCAAATTCGACGCAGCGGTGAAAGCAGTAGAAGCCTTGGATGCTTGCCTGGCGCGCCTGGTGGAAGCCGTAGAAGCCAATCACGGAGACATGCTGATAACGGCAGACCACGGCAACTGCGAGCAAATGGAAGATCCCAACAGTGGCCAACCCCACACGGCTCACACCACCGAACTGGTGCCTCTGGTGTACGTGGGTGATCATAAAGTAACGTTGCAGGCTGAAGGTGGTCGTTTATCCGATATCGCTCCCACCATACTCAAGCTGATGGATCTGCCCCAACCGGCAGAAATGAGTGGAAAATCACTGCTCTGAACCGGGGTCAAAAATATCTCTTGATGAGACACGCTCGCTTATATACCTGCTTTTTGATTGGCCTGGCCCTGTGCTGGGCCTTTCCCGTTCTGGCCAACGTGGACCCGGTGGCCACCAAAAAGGAACTGCAGAAAATTCAGAGCCGCATTCAGGATCTGCAGCAGGAAATCAAACGCACCCAAAGCCGCCGCAGTGAAACGGAAGAGGCGCTGAAAAAATCCGAACAGGCCATCAGCGACACCCGCCGTAAATTGCGGGACGTGAACCGCTCCATGGCCACCTCCGACGCCAAGCTGGCGGAATTACGGCAATCCCAGCAAAAACTGAACAAAGCCAAGGAAGCGCAACGCTCCGCCCTCAAGCAGGACATCAACGCCGCCTACCGGGCCGGTCGCCAGGAATACGTAAAACTGCTGCTGAACCAGGAGCAGCCGGACAAACTGGCCCGCCAGATGAAGTACTATGATTATTACCATCAGGCCCGTATGCAACGGATTCAGGCGTTCAACCAAACCCTCACTGAAATCAAAGCCAATGAAATCCGGATTAATGAGGAAGTAGCCCAACTCAGCTCATTGAAAGCAGAACTGGCTGACGAACAACAACGGCTTCAGTCCGCCAAGGAACAACGCAAACAGGCACTGGCGAAACTGGACGACAGTTTAAAGAATGATGCTTCCCGCGTCAGTTCACTCAAATCCAGCCAAAGTGAACTGGAAGCAGTGTTGCATCGGGTGCAGGCCACCCTCAGCGACCTGCCCAGTAACGTGGGCAAACAACCTTTCGCAAAATTAAGGGGCAAACTGGCGTGGCCCAGCCAGGGACGCGTGGTCAAGCGCTTCGGCAATCGCCGCGAAAGCGGGGCATTGCGATGGAACGGTGTACTGATCAGCACGAAGGAAGGCAGCACAGTAAAAGCAGTTCATCACGGGCGGGTAGTATTTTCCGACTGGATGCGTGGTTTCGGCATGTTGACCATCGTGGATCACGGTGATGGTTACCTAAGCCTGTATGGCCACAATGAAACCCTACTGAAAAGTCCCGGCGATTGGGTAGAGGCCGGTGAGGTCATTGCCTACAGCGGTATCAGTGGCGGCCAGGACCAGGCCTCACTGTATTTTGAGATCCGCAAGGACGGCAAACCGCAGAACCCCTCCCGCTGGTGCCGTGGTTAATAATACCCGTGCGGCCCTCCCCATTTCGCGCTAAGCTAAACAAAGCTAACTAAATGATTTTGATGTGAAACCAGACAGCCGGTTGAGGGTCTTAATCACATTCAGTTTTTACAGGAGCACACAATGGGTTATCGACCTTTGTCAAACTGGCGGCCGCTCTGGAAACGCAGCCTGCTGATTTCGCTGCTGGCCGTCAGTCCTCTGGCGTTTTCCCAGGAAGAGCCCGAACCGACCGAAGAAACCGCTGTTGAGAGCCAGCCTAAGGAGCAGGGCCTCCTGCCGATTAATGAGCTGCGCACCTTTGCCGATGTGTTTGATCGTATCAAACAGGCTTATGTGGAAGACGTGGATGATAAGACCCTGCTGGAAAACGCCATCCAGGGCATGCTCACTGAACTGGACCCCCATTCCGCCTATCTGAAGCCGGAGGCGTATCAGGACCTGCAGATCAACACCACCGGCGAATTCGGCGGCCTGGGCATTGAAGTGGGTATGGAAGACGGTTTCGTCAAAGTCATCACCCCCATCGACGACACCCCGGCAAAGAAAGCGGGAGTGGAAGCCGGTGACCTGATTATCAAACTGGACAGTACTCCGGTGAAAGGCCTGTCCCTGGGTGAAGCGGTGAAACTGATGCGTGGCAAACCGGGTTCCGACATTGTGCTAACCATCATTCGCGCCGGAATCGACAAACCCCTGGAAATCACCGTCACCCGTGCCGTTATCCAAGTGCAGAGTGTCAAAGGCCGCTTGCTGGAACAAAACTATGGCTACGTGCGCCTGTCCCAGTTCCAGATCAACACCGGCGGCGACATGATCAAACTGCTGGAAAAGCTCAAAAAGCAAAATGAAGCCGATCTGAAAGGACTGGTACTGGATCTGCGTAACAATCCCGGCGGTGTGCTGCAAGCTGCCGTGGATGTCACCGATGCTTTTGTGAATGATGGTCTGGTGGTGTACACCAAAGGCCGCCTGCCGGATTCCGATATGAAATTCCGTGCCTCACCCGGTGATCAGCTCAGCGGTGTGCCCATCGTGGTTCTGGTGAACGGCGGTTCCGCCTCTGCTTCCGAAATTGTGGCGGGGGCTTTGCAGGACCACAGCCGAGCTGTGATTATGGGTACCACCACGTTCGGGAAAGGCTCCGTGCAAACGGTACTGCCGCTGCACAACAACCGGGCCCTGAAGCTCACCACCGCCCGTTACTACACCCCCAGCGGGCGCTCTATTCAGGCCCAGGGCATTGAACCGGACATCGTGGTGGAAAATGCCCAGCTGACCAAAGTCAAAGAAATGGAACGGGTGAAAGAGCGCGACCTGTCCGGCCACCTGGAAAACCCTGATGGCGAAGGCGAGAAACATGAAGCAACCAAACAGCAGCTTTCCGATTCAGATTACCAACTGTATGAAGCACTCAATCTGCTGAAAGCCCTGAATGTACTGAATCGCCCACCTGCTGCCGCCCTGGTCAAGCAGAGCAACGAACGGGGCTAGGTTCCAGGCTTACTACGCACTTCCTCTTTCCAGCATCACTCAAGAGGTACTCCTTAGGGGTACCTCGCCCTACCTCTCAAGCACAGTGCACGAATAGCTGTTGACTTGCATCAATCCGAATCAACAACGCACTCCTATACTGCCTGGGCACCTGCGACAAATTGTCGCACCCATCCATGAATC
>PAPM01000019.1 GCA_002708905.1 Pseudomonadales bacterium
AAGATTTAACTATAAATAAGATTATTTATGTCTTTTGTACCTGTTATTCGAGATTATGTTGAAGTAGTTAACAATTTAAGTCAAAACACAGGTGGATTTATTCAACCAATTGAATTTATTCGAGAAACAGCAATTTATTTATTAAAGACAATCCAGTTTGGATTAATTTATGTTGTAACATTGCAATGGATTCGAGATTTTAGTTTATTACCTATTAATATTCCACAAATATCGATTTCATTATTTAGTGAAAATCTATTTTTAGATAATCCTGAAACTTCGTTTTTCTCTTTCTTAGAAATTCCATCGATTAAACAGAATAGTTTATTCTTAGGTTTTTTTAATAGTTTTTTCTTAACATTACCTATTTCAATCGTTCATATAATTAGTCTTAGACGCTTATATATTAAAGGTATTCCATCAGCAACTTATTCAATTGCTGGTTACATTTGTGGCCAGATTGTTTGTATTGGTTGTATTATTTTTGGGGTACGTAGTATTATTAATACTTGGTTTAGTTTTGAACCGTTTAATTATATTATTGGACTAATTATTATTTTTCGTGTCATTTATTCTATGACACAAGAAAATTTACGTGAAGTTGAAGGCTGGAATAATCCTCAATACACGAACTTTTTCTTAACAACATTTGCTTTAGCATGGTGTGAACAAACTTCAATTCTTCAATATATTGGGAATTTAAGTGTAAACCCAAGTGCAAGTCTATTAGAAGTGAGTGCTTTAGCACCTAGTTTTAGTAGTACAATTCAACACATCTTTTATTTACTTGGTTTAGTAATTGGTAGTATTTTTTATACTGGATTATGGGGTTTATTTTTCTTAATTTTGAAAAATGCAATTATTAAATATACACCATTATTTATTAGTAGTTTTATCCAACAAATTAATCGTGGAACATTTGTTCTTGCTATTGGATTAAGTTTAAGTTCAATTCCTTTTTATGGTTTAGACTATTTAGTTACTGGTCCATTAGGTTTTGTATCACAAGATAAAATTTTTAAAAATACTGTTTTTGACCAATATAATGTTAAAGATTCAGTAGTTGGATTAGGTATTTCTAGTCAATTTGATAGTGTGGATATTGATGTAACTCCATTTGATCGTGGACGATACACTTTATATCCTGAAAAAGTATACCCATTTAGTTTTGAAGATTTAAATTATCGCGGTGAATCTGAATGGACAAATCGTTATGATAAAGTATCAACAGTAACGGATTCTCGTGCTGGTTTCTTGAGTTTATCAAAAATTTTAAAGAAACCAAATCAACAAGAAGAAAATCAAACTTTACAAAACGCAAATCAAACAATTTTACCGCCAATTTCACCTTTTTCAAGTAAAGTTGAACCTAATACAGAACTTGGTTTAGAAACTAAAGATGCGCGTTTTAGTGATTGGTATACTTTAGACCAAAACCTATCACCAGAAGATGGTTCTAATGTAGAATCAACATTTGCGGAAGGTCAAGAAATTACTTTTCCTTTAGACTTTACACGTGTTACTTCTGTTGAACCAGGTAATATTGATTTAAAAATTAAACAAAAATATTACTCAAGCCAAGTTTACAGAAATTTACTTGCATTAGATATTGATTTGTTTTTAAATCGTCAACCTAACAAATTTAAATTATCATCAGAAGATGAATTAGATTTATTTACAAAACGAAGAATTTTAACATCATATTATGATTCATTACGTGATTATGCAAAATTACCTTATTCAAGTAATTTTGAGAATTTCTTTAATGGGTCAAAAAGTTTTAGTAATAAAGTCTATAACCAACAATTTAAAGGGACATTACGTTCAGTAACTAGATTATTTTCATTAACACCAAGTGATAATACTAATAAATTAGTATTAAAATTTGATCAACCATTATATTCAGAAAAACCTTACTCTTCATTTCATGAAGAATTAGAACCTACTGATTTAAAACAAAATATTAATTTTGTAAACACTCCATTATATGGAGGATGGGATGAAGTTTCTAGAAAATTTGTTTTAACAAATAAATTAATGCCAAAATCAAATACTGGGACAGTAATTATTCCAGATAATGTAAAATCGGCATTTACAAATTCAAATACTGAAGTAACAAAGAAAATTAAATTTACAACTTGGCCATTACCACAAGATATAACAAATAAAGGTAAGAGAAAATCAAATATTTCTTTTTCAACATTATATGTTCATGAAAATTCATATGATGACGGTGTTAGTGATCCTGCATTTGAATCACTATCAACCTTACCATTGAATTGGGAAACAATGCAACGTCGTAGTGCGTCAGCAATTGGGAAAACATATGACAATATCTTTGATTATTTAGCACCACAGCGTGGTGGTTTTATTTGGCCTGGCCTAAGTAATTTCAATATCAAATTTACTAAGAACTAATTTCAGAGAGAGTTAAATCTCTCTGAAATAAAATAATACAAGTTAACTAACTTACTAACTTTATAAAAAATTAGTTTGGTTTCTTGAAATTTTTATGCTATACTTTATTTAACAAATTATATAATTATAATTTTGGGGACAATTCCATATAGGAAACAAAATTAACAAGATTTAAATTATGACTGCAATTTTAGAAAGACGTGAAAGCACTAGCCTTTGGGCTCGTTTTTGTGAGTGGGTAACTAGCACTGAAAACCGTTTATACATCGGTTGGTTTGGTGTTTTAATGATCCCTACTTTATTAACTGCAACTACAGTATTCATCATCGCATTTATCGCTGCACCTCCAGTTGATATCGATGGTATCCGTGAGCCTGTTTCTGGTTCATTATTATACGGTAACAACATCATCTCAGGTGCGGTTGTTCCAACTTCAAACGCAATTGGTTTACACTTCTACCCAATCTGGGAAGCTGCTTCTTTAGATGAGTGGTTATACAACGGTGGTCCTTACCAATTAATCGTTTGTCATTTCTTCTTAGGCGTATGTTCTTACATGGGTCGTGAGTGGGAATTATCTTTCCGTTTAGGTATGCGTCCTTGGATCGCAGTTGCTTACTCAGCACCAGTTGCTGCAGCTACAGCTGTATTCATCATCTACCCAATCGGTCAAGGTTCATTCTCTGATGGTATGCCTTTAGGTATCTCTGGTACTTTCAACTTCATGATCGTATTCCAAGCTGAACATAACATTTTAATGCACCCATTCCACATGTTAGGTGTTGCTGGTGTATTTGGTGGTTCATTATTCTCAGCTATGCATGGTTCATTAGTAACTTCATCATTAATCCGTGAAACTACTGAAAACGAATCTGCTAACGAAGGTTACAAATTTGGTCAAGAAGAAGAAACTTACAACATCGTAGCTGCTCATGGTTACTTTGGTCGTTTAATCTTCCAGTACGCTTCATTCAACAACTCTCGTTCATTACACTTCTTCTTAGCTGCTTGGCCAGTTGTAGGTATTTGGTTCACTGCTTTAGGTATTTCAACTATGGCATTCAACTTAAATGGTTTCAACTTCAACCAGTCAGTTGTAGATTCACAAGGTCGTGTAATCAACACTTGGGCTGATATTATCAACCGTGCTAACTTAGGTATGGAAGTAATGCACGAGCGTAACGCTCACAACTTCCCTCTTGATTTAGCTGTAGTTGAAGCTCCAGCTGTTAATGGCTAATTCTTCTACTCTAATGTCAATCATTAATTTCAGAGAGAGTTAAATCTCTCTGAAATCAAATTTATTATTATTTTGCATCCAGTTGGGTTTGAACCAACGATGTTCTTACGAAATCGCATTATGAGTGCAATGCAATCGACCACTCTGCCATGGATGCTTATATTCATTAGTATAACAATCCTTTGAATTTTATGTAAGTGTAAGTAATCTATCTATTTATATATAGATTAGATACTCTTGGTATCTACTCTAGTTAATCATATAAAATAAAATTTATTAATAATAAATATAAATAATTCTTACGGAATTTTAACATTCCGTAAGAAAATAAGATAAAGAAAAAAAAAAGAGATTATAAAGTATCGATTGTTTCGAATTCGAATTTAATTTCTTTCCAAACTTCACAAGCAGCAGCTAATTCAGGGCTCCATTTACATGCAGCACGAATTACATCACCACCTTCACGAGCTAAGTCTCTACCTTCGTTACGAGCCTGAGTACAAGCTTCTAAAGCTACACGGTTAGCAGCTGCACCTGGAGCGTTACCCCAAGGGTGACCTAAAGTACCACCACCGAATTGTAAACAAGCATCATCACCAAAGATTTCAACTAATGCAGGCATGTGCCATACGTGAATACCACCAGACGCAACTGGCATTACACCAGCCATTGAAGCCCAGTCTTGAGTGAAGTAGATACCACGTGAACGATCTTTTTCAACGTAATCATCACGCATTAAATCTACGAAACCTAAAGTTACTTCACGTTCACCTTCTAATTTACCTACAACAGTACCTGAGTGTAAGTGATCACCACCTGACATACGTAAAGCTTTAGCTAAAACACGGAAGTGAATACCATGGTTACGTTGACGGTCAATTACACCATGCATCGCACGGTGAATGTGTAATAATAAACCGTTATCACGACAGTAGTTAGATAATGAAGTGTTAGCTGTGAAACCACCAGTTAAGTAATCGTGCATGATAATAGGTACACCTAAATCTTTAGCACAAGCAGCACGCTTTAACATTTCTTCTGAGTTACCAGCAGTAGCGTTTAAGTAGTGACCTTTAATTTCACCAGTTTCAGCTTGAGATTTGTAAATAGCTTCAGCTACGAATAAGAAACGGTCTCTCCAACGCATGAATGGTTGTGAGTTAACGTTTTCATCATCTTTAGTGAAGTCTAAACCACCACGTAAACATTCGTAACAAGCACGACCGTAGTTTTTAGCTGATAAACCTAATTTAGGCTTAATAGTACAACCTAATAAAGCACGACCATATTTGTTTAATTTGTCACGCTCAACTTGGATACCATGTGGAGGACCTGAGAAAGTTTTAACGTAAGCTGGAGGAATACGTAAATCTTCTAAACGTAAAGCACGTAATGCTTTAAAACCAAATACGTTACCTACAATTGAAGTAAATAAGTTAGTTACAGAACCTTCTTCGAATAAATCGATTGGGTAAGCAACATATGCGATGTATTGGTTGTCTTCACCTGGTACAGGTTCGATGTCGTAACAACGACCTTTGTAACGGTCTAAAGAAGTTAAACCATCAGTCCATACTGTAGTCCAAGTACCAGTTGATGATTCTGCTGCTACCGCTGCACCACATTCTTCTGCAGGAACACCTGGTTGAGGTGTCATACGGAATGCTGCTAAGATATCAGTTTCTTTAATTTGGTAATCTGGAGTGTAGTAAGTTAAACGGTAATCTTTTACACCTGCTTTAAATCCAGCTTGTGCTTTAGTTTCAGTTTGTGGAGCCATTTTAATAAATAAAATATTTCTATGTTATGATTTGGCAATCTGCCCGAAAAGAATTATTTATATATTAAAAATATTTATCTAATATACATATATTAATATGATATCATAAGTTGATACTAAAAGAAAAGAACTAAAAATCGGGACTGACGGGACTCGAACCCGCAACTTTCGCCGTGACAGGGCGACGCTCCACCAATTGAACTACAGCCCCCGAATATTTCACATATAGTATTATTTTACTATATGTGTATATATAAAACAAGTAATTACCAGCTTGATTTTGTTACACCTGGTAATAAACCTTCTGATGCATATTCACGTAAAATATGACGTGAAACACCAAAATCACGGAAATAACCTTTTGGACGACCAGTTACAGAACAACGGTTGTGTAATCTTGTTGGAGAACTATTTAATGGTAATTGTTGTAATTTTCTATGTAATGAAAGTTTCTCTTCCATTGAAGATGCTTCTTTTAATTGTGCTTTTAATGCATTACGTTTTTCTAAATATTTATTGTATAACGCAAAGCGCTTTTGATCACGAGCGATCATACTTTTTTTAGCCATACTAGTTAATGAAGTTTATATCTTTATATATTTTATTATTTATAAATTGGACCAAAAATAATAGCGGGTAACGCGAGTCGAACGCGCGACATGCACCTTGGCAAGGTGCCGCTCTACCACTGAGCTATACCCGCAGTATTTTAGTACATATATTGTTGTATCATAAAGCAGGAATATATGCAATTAATTTAAATTAAGTAGTTTTTTGGTAAAAATTGACAAGAAGTATAAGATCCATTATCCTTATCATAAGGTTTAGCGGGGTAGAGCAGTCTGGTAGCTCGTAAGGCTCATAACCTTAAGGTCGTAGGTTCGAATCCTACCTCCGCTCAGGTTAATACTAAACCGTTGACAAACAAATATAAATGTAATACAATATTTACTGTATTTACATTCAGGCCCCCATCGTCTAGAGGCCTAGGACATCTCCCTTTCACGGAGGAAACGGGGATTCGAATTCCCCTGGGGGTAAATAATTTACACTTATTTTGTCTACTATTGCCAGTAGACAAGATTGAAATAAACTACTACAATGATCAATTAAAGCACGCAATTTAAAAATAGATTTTGTGTTATATAGATATATATCTATAGATAAAATTATTATAATTTAATAAATTAAATTACATTATAGGAGAGCATTATGACTCGTGTTAAACGCGGCAATGTTGCTCGAAAAAGACGTAAAGAAGTTTTAAATCTAGCAAGTGGATTTAGAGGTTCATCATCTCGTCTATTTCGTACTGCTCAACAACAAACTATGAAAGCATTACGTTATGCTTACAGAGATCGTAAACAAAGAAAACGTGAATATACAAGTTTATGGATTTCTCGTTTAAATGCAGCAGCTAGACAACATGGAATGAATTATAATTCATTACGCCATCAGTTAAAAAAATCAAATATCATTTTAAATCGTAAAGTTTTAAGTCAAGTTGCAATTCGTGATCAAGAAGCATTTAATCAATTAATTGCACAAATTCAAGATTAATTACTTGAGTCGATCAATAAAATTGATTTAAATAAAATACTTCGGAGGTAAAATCCTAATATGAATCAACCTAAATTCAGTAAACGTGGATTTAAATCGAAACGTAAAGCTGTACCAGTTGTAATTGCACGAGAAGGCGATAGAAAGCTATGGAATGCAAATCAACCTGCTCCACGTTCAACGATTGATTACAAAAATACAAAACTATTAATTAAATTTATTAGCCCACAAGGTAAAATTTTACCGCGTCGTGCGACAGGTTTAACAGCGAAACAACAGCGTGCAATGGCAACAGCCATTAAACGAGCACGTATGAGTGGTCTATTACCTTTTGTAAACTTAGAAGTTAACAAATAAAAATATTTTCAATAAAACAATCATAAATACTACCAAAGTAGTATTTTTTTTGAGACAATAGAATAAATACAGTTTTTACATTTTTTGATCACGCCTTGTAGGACTTGAACCCACGACATCAGGTTTTGGAAACCTGCGTTCTACCAACTGAACTAAAGGCGTTTTCGGGATGACAGGATTCGAACCTGCGACCTCCTGTTCCCAAAACAGGAGCGCTACCAAACTGCGCTACATCCCGATACTGTCTTGCAGTTACTTGTTTATAGTACCTAAGGCGTGAAAGTTTTGCAAGGGGTTTCTAATTCTTTGTAAAAAAATCAATATGTAAATAATTTGGAGAACTAAAATATGAAAGATTTTACAACATATTTATCTACAGCACCTGTTCTTGCACTTGCAAGTCTAACAGTTGTAGCAGGATTATTAATTGAAATTAATCGTTATTTCCCTGATGCTTTAATCCTTGCATTCTAAATTATATTAGTAGTTTGAATCTTAATACATTTTTATGTATTAAGATTTAATCTTAACAGTCTGTATTTATCCAAATTGAGAATATTTTACTAGTACTACTTATATTTAATAAATAAATTATTTATTTGAAAATATGCCAACTATTCAACAACTAGTTCGTTCGGCACGAACAAAAGTATTAAAACCAACAAAATCAGCCGCATTAAAACAATGTCCACAACGTCGTGGTGTTTGTACACGTGTATATACAACAACACCGAAAAAACCAAACTCAGCGTTAAGAAAAGTTGCTCGTGTACGATTATCTTCAGGTTTTGAAGTAACAGCTTATATTCCAGGTATTGGCCATAATTTACAAGAACATTCAGTTGTTTTAGTAAGAGGTGGTAGGGTAAAAGACTTACCAGGTGTTCGATACCATATTGTTCGTGGAACATTAGATACAGCTGGTGTAAAAGAACGTGGTCAAGGCCGCTCTAAATACGGTGTTAAAAAATAACAAATTAACTAAATAGAAATTTATGTCTCGTAGACGTACTCAAAAGAAACGTAGTGTAATGCCAGATCCGGTTTATGATAGCCGTCTAGTAGAATTAATTGTTCGTCAAATTATGCGAAAAGGTAAAAAATCTTTAGCATACAAAATTATGTATGAAACTATGACACAAATTGCTGAAACTACACAACAAGATCCATTAGTTGTAATTGAACAAGCAATTCGTAATGCAACACCATTAGTTGAAGTAAAAGCTCGTCGTGTTGGTGGCTCTACATATCAAGTACCATTAGAAGTATTACCTGAGCGTGGTACTGCTTTAGCTATTCGATGGATTTTAGCAGCTTGTCGTGTAAAATCAGGTCGACCAATGACAACTAAATTAACGTCAGAATTACTTGAAGCATCAAAAAATGCAGGTAGTGCAATTCGTAAACGTGATGAAGTACATAAAATGGCTGAAGCAAATAAAGCATTTGCAAAATATCGTTTTTAATTAAAACGAGAATTATTAAATCAAGATCAAATTATTTAATTTTTTGAAAAAAATATACAAAAGGAAATTACAATGGCACGCGAAAAGTTCGAACGTAATAAACCGCATGTAAACATCGGTACAATTGGTCATGTTGATCACGGTAAAACAACATTAACTGCTGCAATCACAATGGCTTTAGCTGCTGCTGGTGGCAGTAAAGGCCAAAAATATGATGATATTGATTCAGCACCTGAAGAAAAAGCACGTGGTATTACAATTAATACTGCACACGTTGAATATGAAACAGACAATCGTCACTATGCACACGTAGATTGCCCAGGACACGCTGATTACGTTAAAAACATGATTACTGGTGCAGCACAAATGGATGGTGCTATTTTAGTTGTTTCAGGTGCAGATGGTCCAATGCCACAAACAAAAGAGCATTTACTATTAGCGAAACAAGTAGGCGTACCTCATATTGTTGTTTTCTTAAATAAAGAAGACCAAGTTGATGATCCAGAATTACTAGAATTAGTAGAATTAGAAATTCGTGAAACATTAGATAAATACGAATTCCCTGGTGATGATATTCCAATTGTTGCTGGTTCAGCATTATTAGCATTAGAAGCTTTAACAGAATCAGACGCTATGGCTCGTGGTGACAATGATTGGGTAGATAAAATCTACAAATTAATGGATGAAGTAGACTCATACATTCCAACACCAGAACGTATGACAGATAAACCATTCTTAATGGCTGTTGAAGATGTATTCTCAATCACTGGTCGTGGTACTGTAGCAACAGGTCGTGTAGAACGTGGCTTAGTTAAAATTGGTGATACTGTTGAAATCGTAGGTTTACGTGATACAAATACAACTACAGTAACAGGCTTAGAAATGTTCCAAAAAACATTAGACGAAAGTGTTGCTGGTGATAACGTTGGTGTATTATTACGTGGTGTACAAAAAGAAGATATTGAACGTGGTATGGTACTTTGTAAACCAGGTTCAATTACTCCACATACAGAATTTGAAGCACAAGTTTACGTTTTAACTAAAGAAGAAGGTGGTCGTCATACTCCATTCTTCCCAGGTTACCGTCCACAATTCTATGTTCGAACTACTGATGTAACAGGTAAAATTGAATCATTCCGTGCTGATGATGATAGTGAAACACAAATGGTAATGCCAGGTGATCGTATCAAAATGAACGTATCATTAATTCAACCAGTTGCAATCGAAACAGGTATGCGTTTTGCAATTCGCGAAGGTGGCCGTACAGTAGGTGCAGGTGTAGTAAGTAAAATTACTAAATAGTTTTTTTTATAATTTTATCGAGAATTTTCTCGATAAAATTATAAAAATTTTTAATTAAATATTTTAATTTGAATAACAAAACAAAGTTATATTATGACTAAACTTCACGAAGTTGTTGAAAATATTAAATTTGGAACAATTAAACAAAATATTCCAGAAATCAAAATTGGTGATTTAGTAAGAGTAGGTGTTGCAATTCAAGAAGGTAACAAAGAGCGTGTACAACCGTTCGAAGGTACAGTAATTGCACGTCACTTAGCTGGATCAGATAGTACAATTACTATCCGTAAAGTATTACAAGGTACAGGCGTTGAACGAGTATTTCCGCTACATGCACCTTGTGTAACAAGTATTCAAGTTTTACGTCGCGCAGATGTATCACGTGCAAAATTATATTATTTACGTGAAAGAACAGGTAAAGCTACACGTTTAAAACAAAAATTTGAAACATTACCTGAACCATGGAAAGCAGAAAATTAAATTCATTAAATTAACCTTATGAAACAATCATTATATTATACAGTTCCAGGTGCAAGGCGTTTAAGTAATTATATCTGGGGTGCAATTTTAACAATTGGGGGAATTGGATTCCTATTAACAGGCTTATCTTGTTATTTTAATTCTGCACTTTTACCTTTTATTAAAACTGATACAATTCAATTTTTTCCTCAAGGTTTAGTAATGTGCTTTTATGGGGTTCTAGCCATTTCTCTAAGTATTTATATTTGGTTAATCATCCTGTGGGACTTAGGTCAGGGTTTCAATGAATTTAATACCGAAACGGGTGAAATTCGAATTTTTAGATGGGGTTTTCCTGGTAAAAATAGACGCATTGATTTAAAGTATTTAATTAGTGATGTGCAAAGTATTCGTGTTGAAATTAATGAAGGATTAAACCCACGTCGTGTAATTTATTTAAAATTACGTGGCAATCGTGAAATTCCTTTAACACGTGCAGGCCAACCGATTAGTATTCAAGAACTTGAAAATCAAGCAGCAGAGTTAGCTCGTACATTACAAGTCTCATTAGAAGGGATTTAATTTTTTTTTGTTAAATAATTTATGGCAAAACGAGCAGTTGAACAAACTGGTTTAATTCCAAGATCTATTATTAGAACTTTTGAACGATTCAAGAAACAACTTTTTCCTGGTGTAGAAATGTTGGTTATTCAAGAATTTCGAATTTCTCGTTATCAAGTTATTGTCTCGATTCAAGCGTTGTTAATGCTTATTTTTATTCCAATTTTAATAAATGTAATATCAAAACACTTTATTATTACACCATTTGTTAAATATATTTGGAATAAAAATAATGTGGATATTTTCTTAAATATTCAACAACAAGAATTAGCTTTAACTGAACTAAAGCAATTTGAAGAAAAACTTTATTTTGAGAGTTTATTAACTGACTTCGCTTCCACTAATTTAAGTACACTTCAATTTCAAAATGAAATTAGTAGAAAAACTGTTGAAATAGCAAATTTATATAATGATGAAAGTATTGAAGCAATTAGTAATTTATTTTCAGATTTTTTATCTTTAGCGAGTTTAGCAATTGTTTTTATTTTTAGTAAAACGCAATTAATTATTTTAAAATCATTTTTAGCCGAATCTTTATATAGTTTAAGTGATACAACTAAATCATTTTTGTTAATTTTAAGTACTGATTTATTAGTGGGGTTCCATTCCCCACGAGGTTGGGAAGTATTTTTAAAATGGGTTTTTTATCATTTTGGTCTTCCAGAAAATACTGAATTCATGTCATTATTTGTTGCAACTTTCCCAGTATTCTTAGATACTATTTTTAAATATTGGATTTTTAGATCTCTAAATAAAATTTCACCGTCAACAGTTGCAACTTATCACAACATGATTGAATAAGTTTGAACAAGATTAAATTCTTGTTCAAATAAAATTTTTGTTTAAACTTTTAATTTTAATTACGAACTGTTAATTATTAACTAGCTATGTTTAACTCTATTATGATGATTTCATCTAAATTTATTAGATTTACTAAATCAGAATAAATTAATTAAATAATCAACTATATTTAGATTTTATGATGCTAGACTTGGTGAAATATCCAGTAATTCGCACAGAAAAATCTACACGATTAATTGAAAATAATCAATTTACATTTGATGTAGATATGCGTCTTACAAAACCACAAATTAAGAAATTAATTGAAGAATTCTTTAATGTTAAAGTGCTGGCAGTTAATACACATCGTCCTCCACGCAAATTTAAACGCATGGGCGCGAAATCAAATTATAAACGTGTAATTGTAACTGTTGATTCAAACGACAGCTTATTAAAATAATTTTATTAAATAATAAAAATATCATATGGCAATTAGATTTTTAAAAGCTGCAACACCAGGAACACGACATGGTTCGGTAAGTGATTTTTCTCAACTGTCAAAGAAACGACCAGAGAAAAAATTAACATCTTGGTGGTCTCGTTCAAAAGGACGAAATAATAGAGGTATTATTACAACTCGACACCGTGGTGGTGGCCATAAAAGGCTATATCGACAAATTGATTTTGCACGAACTAAAGTAGGTTTATCTGCAAAAGTTGTTAGCATTGAGTACGATCCAAACCGTAATGCACGTATTGCATTAGTTAATTATCAAGATGGTGAAAAACGCTATATTTTACATCCTGTTGGTTTAAATATTGGTGATACGGTTATTACAGCACCAGATGCAAATATTACAGTTGGAAATTGTTTACCACTAAAAAATATCCCATTAGGTACAGAAGTTCATAATGTTGAATTACAACCAGGTGGTGGTGGTCAATTAGTACGTTCCGCTGGAACAGTTGCACAAATTGTAGCAAAAGAAAACAATTGGGTTACTTTACGTTTACCTTCGGGTGAAGTGAGATTAGTTTCTCAAAATTGTTGGGCAACAATTGGTCGTGTTGGTAATGTTGAATTTTCAAACTTAACATTAGGTAAAGCTGGCCGTCGTCGTTGGTTAGGTTTTAGACCACATGTTCGTGGTTCAGCAATGAACCCAGTGGATCACCCACACGGTGGTGGGGAAGGTCGTGCTCCAATTGGTCGTGCACGTCCAGTAAGTCCTTGGGGTAAACCTGCATTAGGTGCAAAAACACGTAAAGCTAAAAAATGGAGTACAAAATATATTGTACAAAAACGTAAATAAAACGTTATAGAAAAAAAAATAAATATTCACTAATATGGGAAGATCGTTAAAAAAGGCACCATTTGTAGCTGATCATTTACTTAAAAAAATTGAACGTGCAAATGTTCAAGGAGATAAAAAAGTAATTACAACTTGGTCACGTTCATCAACAATTGTTCCAGTTATGATTGGGCACACAATTGCTGTACATAATGGACGTACACATATTCCAGTATTTATTACAGACCAAATGGTTGGACATAAATTAGGTGAATTTTCACCAACTCGTACATACAAAGGTCATATTAAAAAGGATAAAAAATCAAAACGTTAAGAAATTATGGGACAAAAAGTACATCCTTTAGGTTTTCGCCTTGGAATTACACAAAAACACCAAAGTTATTGGTGTACAAATCGTGATTTGTCAGCTGTTTGGATTCAAGATGCAAATTTTTTACGTAGTTTTATTACAAAAAATTATTCGAAAGCTGGAATTACAAATATTGAAATTCGTCGACGTCGTTTTGGTTCATCATCTTTAACAATTGAAATTTTTGCTGCTCGACCAAGTTTATTTGGTAACCGTGAAACACAAAATTTAGATGAATTACGTGATTCATTAACAACAGCACTAGAACGTTTTTATCGTAAAAGAAATCTACCAGATCCCGGCAAATTACAAATTAGTTTATATGTAAAACCGTTATCAAATCCTGATACTCATGCTGAGGTTTTAGCAGACCGTTTAGTTGAAGATCTTGAACAACGTAAACCATACCGCCGTGCAATGAAACAAATTGTTCAACGTGCTCGTAAAGCAGGCGCAAAAGGTATTAAAGTTCAAGTTTCAGGTCGATTAAATGGTGCTGATATTGCGCGTGCTGAAGATGTTCGTGAAGGTGCAGTACCACTACAAACATTACGTGCAAATATTGATTATTGTTCAAAACCAGCAAAGACTATCTATGGATTATTAGGTATTAAAATTTGGGTCTTTAATGGTGAACAATTAACAAAATTAGATAATCGTTCAACAGACGCATAATTGAAAGATTAATACTTTAATTAGGAACATAAAAAATATGTTAAGCCCAAAAAGAACAAAATTTAGACGACATCATCGTGGACGTATGCGTGGTAAAGCAACACGCGGTAATACGTTAGCATTTGGTGATTATGGATTACAAACAACTGAACGTTCATGGATTACTTCACGTCAAATTGAAGCTGCACGTCGTGCAATGACAAGATATGTAAAACGTGGTGGTAAAATTTGGATTCGTTTATTTCCCGATAAACCAGTTACAATGCGAGCAGCAGAAACTCGAATGGGTTCAGGTAAAGGTACACCCGAATACTGGGTTGCTGTTGTAAAACCTGGTAAAGTTTTATATGAAATTAAAGGTGTACCAGAAACAGTTGCTCGTGTTGCTTTAACATTAGGTGGTGCAAAATTACCAGTTAAAACAAGAATTCTTGTTCGTTCAAAATAATCAATTTATTTAAATAGATAAAAAACAGTATGATTCAACCACAATCTTACCTCACTGTTGCTGATAATTCAGGAGCACGAGAAATTATGTGTATTAGAGTACTAGGTAGTGGGAAAGCAAGAGCAGCAACAGTTGGTGATGTTATTGTTGCTGTTGTAAAAGACGCAAACCCTAATATGCCTATTAAAAAATCAGATATTGTTCGTGCTGTAATTGTTCGTACACGAAAAAATGTTCGTCGAGCAAACGGAACAAGTATTCGTTTTGATGAAAACGCAGCCGTAATTATCAACAAAGAAAATAATCCACGTGGTACACGAGTTTTCGGACCAGTTGCACGTGAATTACGTGAAGGAAATTTCACAAAAATTATTTCATTAGCACCAGAAGTTATTTAAAAGGGAACATCTAAGTGAACAAGATCAAGAAAGGAGACGAAGTAATTATTATGACCG
>PAPM01000020.1 GCA_002708905.1 Pseudomonadales bacterium
CAGGCCCTTGTAGAGTTCCAGTGGATCATAGGCAATGGCAGGAGCACCGATGATGTCCACGCTGCCGTTGTTGAACATGGAGCCGAAGTTGGTCAGGGACACGGACACAGGGGAGGCACCAACGGACTCAATCATGATCGCCTGAGCCTTGTCGAAATCCATGGCAGCAAATTTCTTGCCTGCCAATTCAGCCACAGTGTCAATCGTGCGGTCATTGGTGAACAGGTAAGCGGCACCGCCGGGCAGAATGCCGGTAATTTCGTATTCACCTGAAACCATCAGCTTGGCCAGTTTGGGATCGGACAAATATTGCAGTACCACTTTCATGTGGTCTTCATCGGGAATCGCACCGATGGAGTCCAGGGTGCCGGTGAAACTGTTAAATTCGCGGGCGCGCAGACCAGTGATACCAGCGGCATCGCAGGCGCCGGATTTCAGGTCTTCGGCGGCAATTTTTTCGTCCGTGTAAACTTTCAGGTCCAGGTCCACGCCCCATTTCATGGCCTGCAGGCGGTAGTCTTCCATCTGACTGGCAACGGGGCCTGATTTGCCCACGATATCCCAGACACACAGTGTACGTTTGGGCATGTCGGCGGAAAACGCTGTAGTGCTCAGCGCCATGGCGCCGGCGGCGATTGGGGTTAAAAGAGTTTTAAACAGTTTGTTCATAGCCTCATCCGGAAGTCTTGGGTTTCTAGTAGTTTTAATAGCCCGGAGCAGTTACCCGCTCCGGGAAAGTATTTGCTGGACTTAAAGCAGCTCATCCAGCAGGTTCTGGTCCAGTTTTACCTCTTCCTTTTTATCGTCCCAGAACGTTCCGTACTCACCAATAGGCGTGCGATGACCCGTGTTTTCTGTCCACAGGCGGTCAGAGACCTCCAGCAGCAGGTCCCCGGCCATAACGTCCAACATACGATATTCGCGGTTGGATGCGGTGGATTGTACAGATTTCGCGTGTTCACGAATGATTTCGCGAACCCGAGTCATGTTGCTGTCGTTATAGGAAACGAGAGCGTCCAGCGCCGACGGTAAACGGACACCTTCTTCCATTCCCATCTGACGCGCTTTGGTAAGCTCGGTCCAGGCGTCAACACCTTCGGGGGTTACGCCGGGAACGATGGTCCAGAGTGCAGAGCGGATTGCTTTGGGCAGACCCCACCACTTCCGGTTGTGCTTGTCGTCATCCAGGCAGGTCATGCCTCTTTCTACCTTGGGCGCCACGTTAAAGGGTACGCCGACGGCCATATTGGCCTGCACGTCGGCCAATGCGGCCTGTAAGCCTGCCACTGAACCAACCATCCAGATAAGCTGTTCAAAATCGTTGTCGAACAGGGGGCATTGATCGCCAGGCTCACCTAAAGCACGGCTTAGCGCTTTGTAGCTGGCGAAGTAGCGAGCCGCGGCAATGGCGTGCCAGCGCTTGGCGCGGATGCGGGCGTCCTGGGCCTGTGTGATGCGTTTTTCGCCGGAATAACGGTCGTACTCCAGCTCCAGTTCAACCGCGCGCTGGGAGGCGCAGGCACCGCCGACCAGGCCAAGCAATACTTCCAATTGGTCAGGGGGAGTGGATACGGTGGAGAACGACATCAACATCGGCGTCAGCGCCTCACCGGAGGCACAGGCGATTTTCGAGTCGTCAGTAGTCAGCAAGTAGGGGACCATTACGTCCTCACCGATGTTGGTCATGGTGTCCCCAGTTACTTTATACACGACAGATGAACAGCCGCTTAACAGAATGATCCCAAAGGTAGTCGCTGCAGTGGCGATGTTTTTCGCCAGGCGGCCTTTAAAACTAAAAAGCATGTGGTGGCTCCCTACACTTTATTATTTTGGTTATTACGTTTTTGTTGGATATTTGAATCTTTAATAAGAGTCTGAAACGCCTATAAGGTACATCGCGGCTAGCGTATAGGCAAGTTCCATGCAATAAATAAACTTTTAAAATTACAGAAAAAAACAATAAATCTATTGCGCTTTTAATCTTATCGAATTACACAAATTCGTAAAATCGTCTCACCCTAAAAAAGCCCCTATTCAAAGGAATCTTTTATGGCTTTGCCGGCGTCTTCGATGGCTTCTCCGCTCTGGCGCAGCAATTCGCTGCCGGTATCCTTCATCTTGCTGCTGACGCGGTTATCTTCAAAAGGGTTGCTCAGAACCGGCTTGTCACGACCGATGTTGACGCCGGCGGCCACGCCCAGAACGCCACCGATGAACAGTCCCAAAATCAGATACTTAATGGCTTTCATAATGCACACCTTCTGGTTTTTGTGATCGGTAATCAGGGTTAGCTAGTGTAGAATAGGCGCCTTTGCCAATCCATCGATACCGCCACAGCATGTTATCAGACGATCTTAAGCAGCAGATTCAGCAAGCGTACAGCACTTTTTTGGAGAAAAAAAAGCTGAAGCCCCGTTACGGACAGCGGCTGATGATTGCCGAGATAGCTAAGGGGCTGGCCGGTGTGCCCCAGGATGCAGACGGCAAGCGCAATGGCGATGGCCATGTGGTGGTGGTGGAGGCGGGTACCGGGACGGGTAAAACCCTGGCGTATTTACTGGGGGTGATGCCGGTCGCCAAAGCCATGGGCAAGAAGGTGGTGCTGGCCACGGCTACCGTGGCACTGCAGGACCAGGTGGTGAATAAGGACATCCCGGAGATTCTGCGTAACAGTGGTTTTAGCTTCAGCTATGCCCTGGCCAAAGGGCGAGGACGCTATTTGTGTCTCAGCAAGCTGGATCGGCTTATGACCCCCGGGCAGGATGCGGGAACCACGCTGGCGCTGTGGGAGGATTTCCAGCAATACGCCGTGGACAAGCATGAGGCCGAGCTCTATCGGGCTATGGATCAGGCCGTTGAAGCCCGCACCTGGGATGGTGATCGTGACGGCTGGAGCGATTCCATAGACGATCTTACCTGGCGCCGTGTTACCAATGATCATCGCGGCTGTACCGGGCGCAGTTGCGGCTTCTATGAAGACTGTCCTTTCTATATGGCGCGCAATGATATCTATCGTGCGGACCTGATCGTGGCCAATCATGATCTGGTGTTGGCCGATTTGGCAATGGGTGGTGGGATAGTGTTGCCGGCACCGGAGGACACCATCTACATTTTCGATGAGGGGCATCATCTTCCGGACAAGGCGCTCAATCATTTTGCCTGTTCCTCTCAGGTGCGCAGCACCCTGTCCTGGTTGCAGGATCTGGTGAAAATGCTGGATTCCCTGGTGGAAAGTTCAGATGCCCAGGGCATGGCCGCAGGTGTTGCCGCCACGGTGCGGGATGTGAACGAATCCCTGGCGGAAAACCTGAATCTGCTGCTGGCCGCTTTAACTCCCCTGGCGGAACAGACAGAGCAGGTTGAGAGTGAGCAGGGCAAGCTGGTCTACCGTTTCGAGAACGGCGTGGTACCTGATGCTTTACGTGAGCAGGCCGCGCAGTTGTTACCGCCGTCCCGGGAGCTGGTAAAGCAGTTGCAGTTGGTGGTGGACTGGTTACAGGAGGGAATGGAGGGCAAACGTTCCGATATTGCCAAGCCGGATGCCGAAGCCTGGATGCCGCTTATGTCTACCCAGCTGGCCCGTGCCGAAGCATTGATGACGGTATGGATGCGATATGAATTGTCGGATGAAGAGAATAGAGCGCCGGTCGCCCGCTGGCTGAACTTTTCACAGAGTAACCAAGGGCTGGATGTTGAGCTGTCTGCCTGCCCGGTATTGGCCAGTGATGTTCTGGCCCGCTATCTGTGGTCCAGGGCGTTCGCGGCTGTTGTGACCAGTGCCACCCTGACTGCACTGGGGAATTTTGAACGTTTCCGATTTCGCTCCGGTGTGCCTCCCGCCAGTCAATTCAGTGTGGTGCCCAGCCCTTTCGATTATCAGAATTGCGGCAAGATTGTGGTGCCGGATCTGGCCTGTGATCCCACTCAAGGCGCAAAACACACGGATCAGCTGGTGGCTTATATTGAGCGCATCTGGCAAAACCAGCGGGGAACCTTGGTATTGTTCAGCTCCCGTCGACAAATGGATGAGGTGTTTGAGTCATTGCCGGAGTACGTTCAGGAGGCGGTACTGGCCCAGGGACGTTTGGGTAAGGCAGAGATGGTGCGCCGGCACAAAGAAGCGGTCGATGCCGGTAACCACAGCGTGCTGTTTGGTTTGGCCAGTTTTGCGGAGGGCGTGGATCTTCCCGGTGAATACTGCAGTTGTGTGGTGATTGCCCGATTGCCTTTTTCGGTGCCGGAGGATCCAGTGGATGCAACCCTGGCGGAATGGATTCAGAAGCGCGGCGGCAACCCGTTTATGCAGATTTCTGTCCCGGACGCCGCCATACGCTTGAAACAGGCGGTGGGCAGGCTGTTGCGTACGGAGTCTGATCGGGGTGAGATTGTTATCTTCGATCGCCGCATTATCGACAAGCGCTACGGCAAATTGTTGCTGCAGAGCTTGCCGCCGTTTCCCTTAATCCGGCAATAAATCAATTCAAAGCCGAACGGATATAGAACTGGGCTGTGAAGTCTACATAGTTGCCCAGGTGTTGTGGCTCCAGCTGCTTTACCACTTTGTGGATGACTGCATTGGATGCCTGCTTTACGCCTTCGATACCCACCTTTAATAGTTTGCGGGTTATGGTTCCCATGTTGACGGAATCTGATGGCCGCAGAAAGAATCCATCTATGATGACTTCAAATAGCTTTTCATAACGGGCCATTACCAGCTCCACATCATCCGGTGCAAAATGGGCCTGATCGCCTTTCTCGTTCAGGATGGCGTCCAGCTCCTGGGCCAGGGTGCTGTCAATGGGCTGGGCGAGATACCAGATACCGCTCTGATCCGCTGCAGTGTTTTTGATCATGCCCTGCCACAGCTCTGCCACCTGCTTCATTTCCGCGGGTTTGGCTTTCTTGTAAATTTTGGCCGAAAGCATGGCGGATGCCTTGTTGCTGGTGGAGGCGCACATGTTAAACACTTTCTGCCCCATGGAATTCACCTGGGCAATGACTGCGGTTTGAATCAGCAGGTAGTCAATGACTTCATCCGTTAGCTGAATAATCACGTGATAAAAATACTCACCGGATTTGGGATGTCCTGCGGCGGCCGCTTCCAGAAAGCTGTTCGAGAGGGCTTGCAGTTTTGGGCTGAGAGGAAAGCCCACATGGGGAGAACAGGAGCTCATGTTGACCTACTTTTCGTTTAATTATTGTCCGACAATCCCGAAGCCTACCGATGAATGGCTTATAGCACAAGATTTTCATTGTTCAAGTTTTTTGGTTTTCCACAATTCCTGTGGATAACTTTGTGTATAAACGCTTTAAAAGTTTACTCAGCAGGCATGAAATCATGGGTGCCTACAATTTGTCTGATAATTATACAGTAAGTTATTAATTTTATATAAATCATATAGTTATTAAATTTCAACAGGCATTGAAATAATTTCGTCAGGTTTTTGACTGTGTGAGCACAGGGGGTGAGGGGCGTTTGCGCTGCTTGTTAATAAGCGTGAACGAAACCCGCGGGCGCGGGCTTCGCTTTGGTAGAATTACCAGAGATATTTTGTACAAATAATGGTCGATTATTGGTAGGCTTCTACCATATCATGGACACGGTTTGATGGATTGATAAGCCGGAATCCAGCGTCATAAAGGTCGTTGGAGTCGTCACCCTGGCACCAACGGCATTCCACCTGTACATCGACAGTGGAAGTGTCATCCAGGCTGGAGGCATCTTCGATTTCCAGCACATATTGACTGTCTTTGTGCATGGGTTTGTCGCTGGTAATCAGCATGCCATTGGGAGATATATCAACCACGTGTCCAAACAGGGAGTTGGTTCCCGGTTCGAATACACGTAAGTAGTAAATAAGGTGGGTGCGGGCTTCTTTACGTTGGTCGTCCATGGAGCGCTCTCCTAACTGACTTATGACCGTCATCACGGTCGATCTGAGGCTGGTTTAAAAATAGCCTGATGTTGGTTTCGGGTCAAATGGATGAAGCTTGTATCGAAAGGCTGGAGTGTATACATTCCATGGTTTGCCTGTAACAGCCTACCAAAAATCGCTTTAGGGGTAATTCGATTTGAATATGGGAGTGAGCCGTTTCTGGTGGCTCGCATTGTTGGGGGTGTTATTGCCAGCGCTGGCGCTGGGAAATCAATACAATGCTCGCATGGTGGATGTGGCTGAACTCAGTGACCGAATCACTGTGTCCAGCTCATTGGACTACGTGGAGCAAACCCAACGCGTCTATACCATTGAGGATCTACTCGCCGATCAGCAGGCGGGGGATATCCCGTGGATTCGAAGCCGTGCCGACTCGCCCGGGTTTGGCTTTGATGCCAACACCTTCTGGTTTCGATTGGTGGTCAACAACAGCTCCCAAACCGCGCTTCACCGCTTACTGGAAATTGAAAATCCCGTGTTGGATGAAGTGCTCTTTTACCAGGTGGATGAGGATGGCTACATTATCAATGTGGCCCAAACCGGTGATCGCAATCCATCGGCCTCGCGTCCTTTCTTCCACCACAATCTGGTACTGCCTTTTTCGATCACACCGGGTGCGACCCATTATCTTTATTTTCGTGTTACCACAGCGGGCTCCCTGGAGTTTCCGCTGGAAATGTGGAAGCCGGAAGCTTTCCAGGAGCGAGATCAGGTCAAACTGCTGTTTTTCGGCGCACTCTTCGGCATTCTCGTCGTCATGGGGGTGTATAACTTCTTTATTTACACCCTGTTTCGGGATGAGAGCATGGTGTATTACGCGGCGTTCTCCATCGGCTTGATGTTGTTTCTATCCACGATGCACGGTTTTACTGCGCAGTTTGTCTGGGCAGAAACCAGTTGGTTGCGGGAAAACGCCCTGGTGATAGTGATACCCTTGACGCTGTTCTTCTCGCTCATGTTTTCCCGCCATTTTTTACAGTTGGAGCGTTCCTATCCCAGGCTCAATCAAATGATTATCGGTTTGGGATCCCTATGCCTTTTGTTGGCAATAGCAGCCCCTTTTATCGGTTATGCCGTGTTGATTCGCCTGAATGCCGCGATGGTGATACCCATTTGTATGGGGGGCATTATGGTCGGGATCTCCCGCTGGCTTTCCGGTTACAAGCCAGCCCGTTACTTTGTTATCGCCTGGACTGCGTTCCTGGGTGCCATTACATTCTACGCGCTTTCCAAGTTCGGCCTCTTTTCCCGCAGTGGCATCAGTGAATACGCTGTGCAGCTCGGGGCCGTGGCTGAGGCCGTGCTGTTCGCATTTGCACTGGCCGACCGCATGAATACGCAACGCAAGGCGTTTGAAAAGGCGCAGGCGAGGGCGTTTGAGTTGCAGAAGGAGGCCAATGAACGTCTGGAGGCCAGTGTGGCGGAAAGGACCCAGGAGTTGCAGGCTGCGATGGAAGAACTGGCGAATGCCAACCAGCGGTTGCAGGCCTTGAGTACCCAGGACGGGCTGACCGGGATCCGTAATCGTCGCTATTTCGATGAAAAGCTGGAACGCGAATGGCATCGCAGTCTGCGCAATCAGGAATCCCTGGCCCTGTTGTTAATCGATATCGATTTCTTTAAAGCCTTCAACGACAAGCATGGCCATCTGGCCGGGGACGAGTGCTTGAAGCTGGTTGCCCAGGTGATCGAACGTGCGCTCACCAGACCGTCCGACTCTGTTGCTCGCTATGGTGGTGAGGAGTTCGCGGTGATTCTGCCGGAAACGGATATCGACGGCGCGGTGCATGTGGCGGAGAACATTCGGCGGGCAGTGGAAGAGAAGGGAGTCGAGGTGGATAACGAGATCCTGCATGTCACCGTCAGCATCGGAGCGGCCGCACAAACCCCTTTACCGCATCAGGAGCAGCAGACTTTAATTGCTGTGGCGGATCAGTCTCTCTATCTTGCCAAGTCCGCTGGGCGGAATCGTACCCAAGTGCCTGCCTCAGCGGCCACATTCAATTGAGGAATCAGTTGTAACCTCGTTCGAAGGCGTGAGCGCCGTCTTTTTCAGTGACGGGACTATAACGTTGCTTGGATTTGAAAAAGTGCCCCAGTCCATATCCATAGCTGCGACGCTTCTGGCTTGGGTTGGTGCTTTCCTGCGCTTGGGTACGTTTAGTGTTGGCTTCAGCCTTTACTTCGCTCATTGTGTCTCTCCAAATCGGGCATTCATCGGGTATGCCCGCTTTTTTTGGTCCAGATTTGCTTTTTACTTTATTTACTATCGCGCAAAGCGAATGGATAGGCAATTAACTATACGTAACAAGATGCGACAGAATAAATATATCAGGCATGGTTTATGTTTTGGCTGTGCCTTTTATCCAGAGATCAAACAATTGTTGTACTTGAGAGCGCAAATCCTGCTCTTTATTAAGGGTCCAGGAATACACGGTGCCGATGGTGAGGTTCATTAGAAGGTTGAGTAAAATCTGGTTGGGGATATCCGGTAACACACCTTCGCTTTTCATGGCGTCGAAGAAGGCATCGGCAAAGGCCTGGTTTGCCGACACCACATCCTCATGCAGGCGCTGGATTTCCGGCATGAACTCGCCGGCTTCCCGAATTAATACCATGGAAAAATTGCGGTTTTGGTCCAGGTAATCGGCAATGGCCAGGCTGGTACTCTTGAGTCGTTCCAGGGGATGACCTGCGCCCACCAGATTGGTGAGGGCGATATCCCGAATGGCCTGCAGATCCGCCTTGACCACGGAAAGCAGCAGATCCTCTTTGCTGTCGAAATGTTTGTAGATGGTGGCTTTGCCGACGCCGGCGCGGGTGGCGATGGTTTTCACTTCAGCAGTACGAAAGCCTTCATTGGCAAACACTTCCCGGGCTGCCAACAGAATACGTTTGCGGCGCTCAGGCTTTTGGTCGTTCATGCTGAATCCCTGGCAAACTTGCGGCGTATTTGTTTGCCCACCTTGACTCGGCGCTTGGCGGAGGGGGGAATGGTACCCAACGCCTGGGCGTATTTCAGGATGGGTTCCAGGCCCTGCTGGTTGGCAATTTGAATCGCCAGGCCGGGCCTGGCATTGAGCTCCAGCATCATCGGGCCAAGTTCCCGATCCAGTACCAGATCCACCCCCAGATAACCCAGGGGGGCCAGCTCATAACAGGCGGCCGCCATTTCCAGGATTTGATCCCATCCGGGGATCTGGATGCCGGTGAGTGGAAAGCCGGTGTCCGGGTGTGCCTGAACCGGGCGGGACTGCATGACGCCGTGATTGGTGAGCCCGGTGCAGAGATCGATACCGACACCAACCGCTCCTTGATGAAGGTTGGCGCGCCCATCCGATTGTCGCGTGGGCAAGCGGATCATGGCAAACAGAGGAATGCCCCGAAACACGATAAGCCGGATGTCCGGAACGCCTTTAAACGAGACATTCTCAAAACAGGGATCGAACTTAACCCGATATTCAATAATGGCGGTGTCTGTTTCTCCACCAAGGCTGTACATGCCACTAAGAATGTTGGACACATGGTGCTTGATTTCATCCATGTGTATTACGCTGTCGTTGGATTTTCGGAAATGCCCACTGGCGGTTTTGCCGGCAATGACCATGATGCCATTGCCCCCGCTGCCGTTGGCCGGTTTGATGACAAACTCAGTGTATTGTGAAAGCAGCGAGGGTAGGTGAGCGGATTGATGTTCCAGTTCAATGTGGCCGTAAAGCTGCGGCACGGGTATGTTTTTCTCGATAGCCCGTTGTTTGGTAATGATTTTGTTATCCACCAGGGGGTAATACTTGCGCTGGTTATAAGGCATGATGAACTCAGCATTACGCTGATTCATGCCTACTATCCCCAGCTCCCGCAGCCGGGTCCAGGGCATTTTCATGGCTTATCGGCCTCTTTGATCAGGCCCCGGAAGCGCCACAGCTCCAGCAACCGGTATCCGGTGTAACGCCCGAGGATGAGCGTGATGGCCAGCACAATCAACAGGGTCTCCGGGAAGACAAAAATAATGTGGCCCAACCATTCATGGGTCATGACCATATAACCCATAATGGCGGCAATCAGACTGCCCGTGCCCAGTTTGAATGCCTCGTGGGAGCCATTTTCTTCCATGACAATAGACATGCGCTCGATGGTCATGGCCAGAATAACCACAGGGAAGAGGGCAACGGATAGACCTCGCTCCAGGTCCAGCTGCACGCTGATGATGCTGAACAGGGCGATCATCATGATGACGATGGTGAGCACGGCGGCAAGTCGAGGTACTAACAGCAGTTTCAGCTTCTCCAGATACAAACGCAGCGCCAGACCCACAATCACCAGCATGGTAAACATGATCACGCCCCACAACAGAGACGTTTCGCGGAAGGCCAGTGCAATCAACACCGGCATAAAGGTACCGAAGGTGGACAGCCCGATCAGATTGCGCAGCACAACGATCACCAGAGCACCTAAGGGCACCATAAGAATGATGCGGTAAACGTTCTGGGTTTGCACCGGCAGGGCAAACAGCGAAAAGTCCATCAGCCTGGAATCCGTTTGCCGCGCCCATTGTTCCGCGATGGAAACCTGGGACAGGGCATGGCGGGAAATGGAAAAGTCCACTTCACCGGGTTGGCCGCCGGACACGGTAATGAGAGGGTCATCGCCGGTACGCCATACCAGAATATCATCCGGAAATCCCTGGCGGCCGGTAACCGGATCAAAGGCTACCCATTCGAAATCGTTGTGCACCTCGATCCAGGGCACCAGCGTACCGTGCTTTACCAGGTCCTGTAGCGGCAGAACATAAACAATGCGGGCGGGAATGCGGGCCCCGGCCAGAATCTGAATGAGCTGGCGCACCCACTCGACAGAGCCGTGACCGGCCTTGTTGATCAGTGAGATATTCTGGTCAGGCTTGGGGGTGTTCAGGCGCAGCAAGAGCTCTCGGGTGAAGGTTGCGATGTCGGCGGAATGGGAGCGGACATCTTTCAACAGCGCCATGATGGCGGAGCCCAGGGGCTCTTCATAATCCGGCACGGGCGGATACGCTGGTCGCGGCTGGGTGCGAGGCGCAACATCGTTATCGTCCCGGGTCAGTTCCATACGGTAATAGAGCACTTGCTTGCCTTTGGCTCGGCGCACGGCCCACAGTGCTTCACGGTTGAGGGCATCCTGTTCCGTGGCCAGACCGTAGTTGCTGGAGATGAAGTCCTCATTGAGCTTGATGAAGCCGGGGGGATCACGGGGAATATAGAACTGGGCCTTGGCGGGGCCGCCGTTGGCCTTGAACTGCAACTTGGCTTCCACTGTCCAGACTTCCGATTGTTCAGCCGGTTTCAGGGGTAAGCCGAGTTTTTCGTGTTTGTAATAGACAGCGCTCAGTGCGATTGCGATTAAGATCAACGCAGTGAGGTTGATTTTGCTGTTCTTCATTTAAGCGTCTTCGGCCTTGTCGTTTTTATTGTTTGCAGGTTCAGGTTCAGGTTCAGGATCGATCTTCGGTTGGGTTCGGGTCTTCAGGAAAGTATTGCCCGGATCAACAATAGCGACATGCTTTAGAAAACGCCGCCCAAGCAGCACAGGGTAGAGGAATTTGCTGCGGTCGGTAAGGGTAAATTCAGCGGTATACTCAACACCGGCGATGGTAAAAGGCAGCTCGACCACGGGCCGCTCCAGGCTGGTGTGCTTGTGCCGTTTGATCAGGGCGCGCCGGGTAATGGGGGCTTCCAGGGTCACCACTTTCTTGCTTTTACCGTTGGTGTATTTTTCCTCTTTCAGCTTGGTGTTGCTGGCGAACTGAAAGCGAACCCAGGGCTCACCATCTTTTTCAAAATGCTCGATGTTTTTGGCATGGATGGAGCTGGTTTTGGCACCTGTATCCAGCTTGGCCTTGGTTTTCATGCCGCTGGGCTGCAGGTAGATATTCTCGATCCACCCCAGAATGAGCTTTTCGGTAATGTCACTCTCATTTTCCCCAGCGTTAGCTGTGGATGCCGCCAACGTGGTCAAAAGTAAATACCCCGTGAATATATGGACAATGATCCTGTTGAAATACTTCATAGTATAAGTGTTTTCGGTCTTGAGTAAGGTGCGCTCCGGAAACAGAGATGCCGATTGTAATGGCTGCAAGCATGCTATGCATCACAATTTGCCTGTGCCGACCCCAATAATTTTTCTGAATGTGAGGTTGATTCGGGGTTCGCAGGGTTGGCGGCTTTTGGGAATCTGGTGTTGCCAATGATGTTGCAGGGCACCTTTCATGATGAGAAGGTCCCCTGATCCCAGTTCCAGGGCCAGTTTTCGCTCAGGGTGCTCACGGTGCTTGAGCTGGAAGGTGCGAACCGCCCCCAGGGAAAGGGACGCTATCACCGGGTTCTGCCCCAGCTCCGGCTCGTTGTCGGCATGCCAGCCTACACTATCCTGCTCATTGCGGTAGAGATTGGCCAGCAGACTGTTGAACTGATGGTCGCCGTAATCTTCAATCTGCTTTTTCAGTTGTTGCAGGGTTTCGGTCCAGGGCTCGGGCTCCAGGGTGAGGCCGGAATAGGTGTAGGTCATGCCGGGGTCGCCAAACCAGGCCTGGAGGCGGGGAATGGGCTTGTCTTTGCCGGCTATACGGATACTGTCCTGACGCCAGGGAATTTCCTCCTGCAGGCGCGAATACAGTTGTTGGGCGGTGTCCTCTTCATAAAAATGACGAACCCAGAGTATTTCTCCATCTTCCAATTCAATCAGTTCCACGCTTTGCAGTGGAACATCACCAAAAATAAACAGATCTTTCTGGCTCATGGGGCATCCCTGTTGCCTGGCAATGGGTTGATGCTACAGGGTATACAGGCAGCGAGTCAAAAGGGGAGTCACCCTTGTCTGGCAGGCTAGAACGGCAGCGGCGCCCTGCACGTGATGGCCGCCTTGGTGGAGGGGTGATGGAAGGTCAGGGTGTGGGCGTGCAGTAACAGGCGGTCGGCCATGGCAATGACGGGCTCTGGGGCATAAAAACGGTCCCCGATAATCGGCATGCCCAGGGCCATGGTGTGCACCCGCAGCTGGTGGGAGCGGCCGGTAACCGGGATCAGCAGCAGGCGGCGGCGCCGGCCGGCCTGCTCCAGGACTTTATATCGGGTGAGGGAGGGTTTGCCTGCTTCGTAACAGATTTTCTGTTTGGGACGGTTGGGCCAGTCGGTGATCAGGGGTAATTCGATATTGCCCTCATCCGCCGGGCAGTCTCCCCAGGTGATGGCCTGGTATTCCTTGTGGGTCTCCCGTTCCCGGAACTGCCGCATCAGTTCGCTTTGGGCGGATTTGGTCTTCGCCAACAGCATGACCCCGGAGGTGGCGCAGTCCAGCCGGTGCACCACCAATGCCTGTGGGTAGAGCGCCCCGGCCCGGGTTTGAATGGAGTCCTGGTTTTCCGGCCCGCGACCGGCTACGGAGAGCAGGTTCGCAGGTTTGTTAACCACCAGAATCTGGTCGTCTTCGTACAGGATATTCAGCGATGGTACGGCCACGGTCCAGTTTCCAGGTGCTAAGAGATGGTAACCATAATGCGCAGGCCATCCAGCCGGCATTGGCTGTTTTTTGCCAGTAGTTCCAGGCCCTTTTCCAGGCGCTTATCGAGCGTTTCCATGGCCTTGTCCCGGCCGGCGGCTTTGCCCAGGGCTTGCTGGCGCTGCTTCTCTCCTTCCCAGTAATGACGGAACTGCTGTTGGGCCTGTTCCACCAGTTCCTGTTTGCGCGACTCCATCAGGATATTACCCTTGTTGAGCATCTCCAGTACCGGCTCCTGGATTTCTTTCAGCATGGGGGTGATCAGGTCACCCTTTACCCGTTTCAGTTGTTTATCCAGGGCGTCGGTGGTCACCGCCTTGCCGATGTCGCGTCCCTGCTGGTCCAGTAACAGGCGCACCGGAGTGGCCGGCAGCAGTTGCCCCAGCTGCAGTTCTGCCGGTGCAGGGCACTCCACGATAAAGAGCGCTTCCAGCAAGATGGTGCCTTCCTTGATCTGCTTGTTCTTCAGCAGGCTCATTACGGAGCTGCCTTTGCCGCTGGTGATGATCATGTCCATGGCATTGCGCACCATGGGGTGATCCCAGCTGAGAAACTCGATGTCTTCGCGACCCAAAGCCACGGCGCGGTCAAAGGTGGCGCTGAAGCCGTCTTCCGGCAGGTTGGGGAAACTGCTGTGCTCCAGGGAAGTGCCGGGGCGGATCAGGACGATATCGTCGGACAGGTCTTCCTCCTCCACGCCGTAAGCGTTGAAAACCTGTTCCATAAAGTCCCTGAGCTCGGGGTCGTTGTCACTGTCTTTGACCGCTTCAATTAGTGGCTCCACGCTGTCGTCGCCACGGGAATGAATTTCCAGCAGGCGGTTGCGGCCGTGGACAAAACGCTCGTGCAGATCGGCAATACGCTGTTGGGTTTCTTCAATCAGCTGTTCGAGGGCGGTTTCATCCTGGGTGGCCACCACTCTCTGGAATGCAGCGCTGAGGTTTTCGAACACCACGCTGTGGGAGGCTTCGGTTTTGATAAAGGCGGCGAAGCCTTCGTCGTACCAGGTGAGCAGGTTTTCCTGGTGGGTGCCACCAAGGTAGGGGGTGTAGATCTTGATGTCCTGTTTTTGCCCGATGCGGTCCAGCCGGCCGATGCGCTGCTCCAGCAGGTCAATGCTGCCGGGCAGGTCGAACATCACCAGGTTGTGGCAGAACTGGAAGTTACGGCCTTCGCTGCCGATTTCGGAGCAGATCAGTGCCTGGGCACCGTCTTCCTCAGAGGCGAACCAGGCGGCACTGCGGTCCCGCTCGATCAGGCTCAGATCCTCATGGAAGGCGCTGCATTGGATGCCGCCCTTGAAGTGCAGATGTGCCTGCAGCGCGCAGGCGGTGTCCTTGTGATGGCAAATCACCAGAAACTTTTCGTTGCGGTTCTTCTTCAGGGTTTCCAGCAACCATTCAACCCGGGGATCTTTGGCAATCCATTCCTGCTCCGGCAGATGCATTTCCGGATAGAGCTGGTCGAGGAAACTCTCCAGCCCAAGGGCGGTATAGGCTTCCGGGTTTTTCAGGCGGACCCGGGTCAGCTCCCGCTGCGGGAAGCCGCTGATGCTGGCACGGGTGTTGCGGAACAGGGCGCGCCCGGTGCCGTGTTGGTCCAGCAGGCGTTGTGCCAGGGTGGTGGGTGCGTGACTGTCCTCCTGCCTGTGTTCCAGCTGATCGATCAGCTCCAGGCTGGAATCGTCATCCAGCAGCTGTTTGAGCTGATCCAGTTGCGCCGCCGAAAGGGGCTGGTGATCGATCAGTTGCTCGGCAATCAGTGCGATGTCGTTGAACTTGGCCTGTTGCTCCATAAACCGTGGCAAATCCTGATAGCGCAGGGGGTCCAACAGGTGCAGTTGGGCAAAGTGGCTTTCAGGGCCTTCTTTTTCCGGGGTGGCAGTGAGCAGCAGCAGGCTCTTGGCCTTGAGGCTGAATGCTTCCACCAGGCTGTAGGCCGGGCTGGGATTTTCCGGTTGCCAGGCCAGGTGGTGGGCTTCGTCCACAATCAACAGATCCCAGGGAGAATCCAGGGCGGCTTCTGCCCAGCGCTGATGGTTAAGCAGGAATTGGATGGAACACAACACCAGCTGTTCATGCATAAAGGGATTGTCGGTATCTTCCTGCTCGCAGAGGGCTTCGCACTGATCGTTGTCCAGTACCCGCACCGGCATATTGAAGCGGCGGCGCATCTCCACCAGCCACTGGTGAACCAGGGAATCCGGCACCAGGATCATGATGCGACTGATTTTACCGCTGATAAGAAGCTGATGGGCAATCAGGCCGGCTTCGATGGTTTTACCCAGGCCCACTTCATCGGCCAGCATGACCCGCGCCTGGGCATGGCGGGAAACGGTCTGGGCGATGTGGAACTGGTGGGGGATGGGGTCCACCCGGGGGCCCATAAAACCTTTAGCGGGATGCTGGTCATAGCGGGATAACAGCTCCCAGCTCTTCACCCGCATGCCGAAATTCTTGTAGTGCTCAAAATGGCCCTGCAGCAGACGCTTCAACGGCTCGGGCATGCTGCTGCTGCCCTGTACCTGGCTTTCACAGAGGATTTTGATTTCACCGGTATCGCTTTCGGCTTCGTAGAAGTACAGTCCTTCCTCTTCATGCCGGGTGAGTACTCGATAGTTGGTGCCATCCTCGGTTTCAATCATGTCCCGGGGGTGAAACTCCAACCGGGTGAGGGGCGCATTGGCCTGGGCGTAATTACGCAGTTCTTCGGTGTTGGGGAAGAAGAGGGTGACGGTGCGTTCGTTCACCTGGGTCACGATGCCGATCCCCAAGTCGGTTTCCGCGGTGTTGGACCAGCGCTGGCCGACGTGAAAAACCTGTTCGCTCATGGTACTGACTGTCTCCGGAAAAAGGCTGCGCGGTATTCTAGCAAACTCGGATTGGGATTTCAGACGTTTACAGAACACCTTCCCACAGCGGCGCGGAATCGGCAAACGGATCGGGATGCAATTGGGAATTTTCGCCGAAGCACATGACATGGCGGTTTTCGTCATCAAACGCGTGCCACTTGCCGACACCATCGGTACTGGGATCAGAGGACCGGGCAAAGGCGATCCAGCAGTTCTGCACAATGGTGCTGAGCTTGGCGGCGCCGGGATCGGTGCCACACAGGAATTGGCCAGCCGGATTGTCCGTGCAGCCGAAGATCAGGGGAATGTCGCTGGCATGGCAGGCGCCGAAGCCACCTTTATCCCAATTGAACTGGAACACGAACGCATTGCGATTGTGCTCGCTGTGGGCCTCCGCAATCCTCAAGGTGGGGATGCGGAACATGCGATCCCCTTCGAAAGCACTGTAGATGTCGGCCAGGGTACTGGTTTCTTTTGCTTTCTGAACCAGTTTTTCGTAGAGGTTGGCCGCGCGTTCACCCATTCCCGGCACGCTCTTTTCCAGCAACGCTATCAGGTCTGATTTCTCCACTTCATTGACGTTGCCGGGGGCAAATAAACCTTCTGTACCCGGTAGGTTCAGGAACAGGTTCCATTCGTCACGGGTGCATCCCACCATGATGGGAATGTCTTTGGCTTCCCCCTGTTGAATGGCGGACAGGGGTGTCTGGGGCAATATGCAGCCTTCCACCACCGGCAGCAGCACCATACCGGTCTGCCGAACTTCCTGGCTGAACGCCCCCCGGTTGAAAGACAGCTTGGTGAGTTTGCGCTGGGCTTTCACAATCTGATCCGGGCTCAATTGCCAGAGTTTTTCCGGATTGGCGGGATCGATCTCGGTAATTTCAAGGAATTTGCGGGCGATCTCGGTGGCTTCACTGCGGGTCAGCACCTGGTCGGCGCCGCCGCTCTGGATAATGGCGCGCTTGAATAAACCCTTGGCGGCCGGGCTGGCCAGCAAGGTGGCGATGGACATACCCCCGGCGGACTCACCGAACAGGGTCACGTCTTCCGGGTCGCCACCAAAGGCAGCGATATTGTTCTTAACCCAGCGCAGCGCCTCAATCTGGTCAAGCAGTCCATTGTTGGCGCTGATGTTGTGATCTTCGTGGATCAGGTCGTTGAAATACAGATAACCCAGTACGCCCAGCCGGTAATTGATGGACACCACCACCACATCCCCGTTCACCGCCAGGTTACGACCGTTGTATATCAATTGGGAGCCTGATCCGGTAAGGAAACCGCCACCATGAATCCACACCATTACCGGGCGCTTTTTGTCATCGCAGGACGGTGTCCAGACATTGAGGTAGAGGCAGTCTTCGCTGGTTTGGGTGATACCGAACAGTGGAATGTGGTCCTGGGGCGCTGAATCACCGAATCGATCGGCTTTAAAGGGTTCGTCGAAGGGGAGGAGAGGTTCCGGTGCCTTGAATCGGGAGACCCCGATAGGTTGCTCAGCGTAGGGGATGCCCCTGAACTCCTGATAACCTTCCCGCTGAAGTCCAATGATTTCGCCACAGGGCGTGTTCACACTGACCGTCATAGAGTTTCCTGTATTAAAAAGTGAGTGATCAATAAGGTTTCCTTAATCGCCATAACAGGGTGATTTCGGCAATAATTGCCCTGTAATTGACGTTTATCCCCTTTCATCTGGAGAGGGGTTCCCTCCTAAAATATGGCTCCAATCCTTTGCATTAGAGAGACAACCATGAGCCAACAGGCACCGACTCGGTCCGTTTCCACTTTGTTCCGACCTATTCAGTGCAAAACACTGGAATTGCGCAACCGCATCGTAATGGCCCCAATGACGCGCAATATGTCACCGGGTTATGTGCCCAACGACGAAGTGGTAGCTTACTACCGTCGCCGTGCTGAGAACAATGTAGGCCTCATTATTACCGAAGGTACCACCATTGACCAGATTGCATCCAATGGTTACGAAGGTGTACCTGCATTTCACGGTGAAGCGGCTTTGGCTGGATGGAAGCAGGTGGTGGACGCAGTACATGCCGCCGGTGGCAAGATTGCGCCCCAGTTATGGCATGTGGGGGCGGTGCGTCGCCCGGGGGTGGGTCCGGATCCGGCGGTACCGGGTATGGGGCCATCGGGTATTTCCTCGGCCGGTAAGCGTAAAGCGCATGCAATGTCGGAGGAGGAAGTACAAGATTGTATTGATGCTTTTGCCAAGGCGGCTGAAGATGCCGAGCGGATCGGGTTCGACGCCATTGAGCTGCATGGTGCCCATGGCTATCTGATTGACCAGTTTTTTTGGGAGGTGACCAATGAGCGAACCGACCGTTGGGGTGGATCGTTCGAAAAACGCAGCCAGTTTGCCATTGATATCCTGCACGCTGTGCGCAAACGCGTCAGTGCGGACTTCCCGGTGATCTTCCGGTTCTCGCAGTGGAAACAGCAGGATTACTCCGCCAAGTTGGTACATTCTCCTGAGCAGCTGGAACAGTTCCTGCTGCCGTTGTCCGAAGCGGGGGTCGATATTTTTCACGCCAGCACGCGTCGATTCTGGGAACCGGAATTTGAAGGTTCAAACCTGAACCTGGCCGGCTGGACTAAAAAGATTACCGGCAAGCCCACCATCTCCGTCGGCAGTGTGGGCCTGAACGTGGATTTCCTGGATGGCACCCTGGCTCCCAAGCCCATGGACAACATCGAGCAACGTGGCATTGATGATTTACTGGAGCGGATGGAAAACGACGAATTCGACATGATTGCCATCGGGCGGGCCTTGTTGCAGGACCCGGAGTGGGCGACCAAGATTGAACACGGCCGTTTTGATGAGCTGCAGGACTTTGTAAAGGAATCCGTCGCCAAGCTCTACTAGTTTGATCTGCTATTTATAAGGGGCCTTAGCGGCCCCTTTTCTGTTTTTGTAGCTAATGTAATCGTTCCAACAGTGATTACTTCAATAGAAAATTCCTGCGGTTATGCCGATGCATGCGTCCGAGGTGGCCCTTAGCAATGACCCAGACCAATCCCAGGAGTGCCTTGGGTTTGAGCGAAGTGTTGCCAATTCTCCCAGCCCAAGAGGTCTCCAATACCCGTTTTCCTATGCAAGGAGTGTTCAATAATAGTTTCGCTGTAAATGGTCACTTTGGTTTCCTTACGAGTGAGCGCTTGACATGCCAATGCTAGTTTATCCGGGTGCTATAAGTAAAACTATGTTGGCAATGCTTCATTTTGAAGGGATAAGAATTTCAATCTCGAGGCCAGGGGAGAGTGGTTTGAATGTCATCAAACCCGAATATAGACGCACGATGTCCTCGCAAATAGACAATCCTAAACCGCTCCCTTCAATGTGTTCGTCCAGGCGTTGGCCCCGATCTTTTAACTGCTCTAATTTATCCCCTGGAATACCCGGGCCATCATCCATCACTCTCAGTTGATAGCGATCATGCTCCTCTTTAATGAACACCTGAATGTTGGATGCGCCATAACGGCAAGCGTTATCCAGCAGGTTTCCCAATAGCTCCAGCATGTCATCACGATCTTGGGGTAAAATCAGGCCGTCCGCATAGTGCAGTTGGATATGACAGTGGGGATACAGCTTTTCCATTATTTCCTTAAGCGGTGGTAACTCTTTTGACAGCACGGTGTGACGACCCGGTGAAGATGAGCCGGCGATCCGCGCCCGTTTGAGTTCCCGTTCCACCAGTCTTTGTAATTCATTGAGAGCAGACTGGGCCTCTGCCCTTTGTTGTTCGGGAACCTGTTCAATGGTGAGTTGCAGGCGTTGGAGTGTGCGTTTCATTTCGTGGGCGAGATTGCCCAACGCATTGCGTGATCGGGACACCCTTTGGCCTAACTGCTCCAGCAGTCGCCCAATTTCGTCAACGAGAGGCTGAATCTCGCTTGGCATGTCCTGTAATTCTTTATCTTCTTCCCCTAGTCGCATGTTATGCAGATGTGTCCTAATGGGATCAAGGCGAGCAAAGGCTTTGCCCAATAAGCGTTGTTGCAGCCATAACAGCACTAGCAGAGCGAGTGCCAACAATCCCAACACCATCCAGCGGTACTGCTGTTGGGTTTGCAAAATGGGCGTGATGTCTTCGGCGACCCAAATCGTAACCGATTTCTCCGCTTTGCTGATGCCTTGGGTGAATACCAGCCAGCGCTGCTGATTCGGGCCATCGGTTTGGTAAGAGGCTGTTTTTCCCGGTGCTACCGATTCCAAATGTGGGGCATAGTCCCACAGGGAGCGGCTGCGAACCTGGGTATTGCTATCGAACACAACATAGTAATGACCGGAAAAAACCCGGTCGTAGACGGTTGCCATTGGCCTGCCGGCCAGTACCCACTGAGTGTTCTGCAACGAAAGTGCAGCCACCAGGCTGTCCGCATCATGTTGCAAACGAGTGGTGATATAGTGCTGTGTAATGCGCTGCAACACCTGGTCACTGATCAGCAGCACACCACCGATGGCCAGGGCGAAAGTGATCAGGGAATAGCGCTTGATTTGGGATCGTAGGGAATGCATCAGGGCTGTCGCAACCGATAGCCCTGACCGCGTCGGGTTTCGATGAACGATTTACCGAAATATTGACGCAGATGATTGATGTACACCTCAATCACATTGCTGTCACGGATCTGTTCTTCTTCATAGGCCCGCTCACTGAGTACGGTTTTGGAATGAATTTTGGTGGGGTGCAGCATCATCCAGCGCAGCAGTCGAAACTCAATGGCGGTGAGGTGGATGGTTTCGCCGTTGGCGGTAGTAGCTTGTTGTCGTTCCGTGTCCAGCGTTACCCCATCCCAGCTTAATTGGTTGCTGCTGACCCCGGCATTGCGACGAATCAGCGCCTCCAATCGCGCCAGCAACTCTTCTGTATGAAAAGGCTTGCCCAGGTAATCGTCTGCACCGGCTTTCAGCCCATCCACCCGTTCATGCCAGGCATCCCGTGCAGTGAGAATCAGCACCGGCGCGGACATCCCGTTGTGGCGCCAACCAGTTAACACTTCCAAACCGTTTTTGCCCGGTAAGCCAAGATCCAGGATCACGGCATCAACCGTTTCCTCCTGGCCCAGGTGAGCTCCGTCTACGCCATTGTAGGCTACTTCCACCACGTATCCCGCCGCTTGTAGTTGCGGCTTCAACTTGGTTACCAGTTCCAGATCATCTTCAACCAACAGGATTTTCAATGATGATATTCCTCATGGTCGCCCTTCAGAAGAGCTCCAGTGGTGCCATCAAAATAGAACTCGCGGCGTTTACCGTTTTCTTTCAGCACTTTTATCTCGTAGATCCAGCGCTTATGTTCCCGTTCCAATTCTACGTCGACCACTCGGCCTGACAGCAGTTCCCGATGCCTGTCCAGCAGCTGCTCCAGCGGAATCAGCTGCTTGCTGTTGATCAGCTGTTGCAGACGTTCGGGGTCATAGTCGCTATCTGCTTTGGCCTGGTTAAAAGTGCTGGCGACCATAACCAGGAATAGAAACACGGTCTTCATCAAAGTCACCTGTGGCGGCATTTTGGTGGCAGGCATTGCAATTGCTGAAGCCTCCTACTTCCGGGTTGTCCTTTACCATGCGCATGGGTATTTCGTCATGCTGACGTATAAAGTATGGCAGTTCCGTGATCCTAAGGGGAGCAGTTTGCGTTGATCGCCGCAGCACGCGGTCTCCAGGCTGTGCACTGTGGGTTACCAGATAGCGGGCAATGATTGCCACCTGTGGTGCTGGTAATTCGGCATTCTCCCCAAAGTGGTCTGACAGGTTCGACATCATGGTGGCCCAGGACACAGCCGGCAGCATGCGCGCTGGATAGGCCAGATGACAACCGCCACATTCCTGTTGGTAATCCATCCTGCCTTGCTTGTCGCTCCTGTATTCCCTGTGTTTTGAGTGTTCATGCTCATCGTGGGATTCATTGACGCTTGCCACCTGGGATTGGCTCATGCCGAACAGCGTCAGCGTTAGTGCAGAGGCCAGCATGACAAATCCAACTCCCCAGCGGATATTAGCTGATTTGATCATGGCGAATATCTCCTGGTTGGGATGTAGGGGCTTCGGCTGGGGTGTCCACAGATTTGTAGCCATTCCACATGGAGCGGATCAGGTTTTCACGATGTTGCCAGCTGGCGATTAACACCCCGGCGACATGTAACGCAATCAATAGCACCGACACATTGGCAAAGAATTCATGCACCTCTTCCAAAGGGTCTTCCGGCAAGCCCGCTAAAAAGGTAGCCGCAAGTGGACCTTCGCCTTCGGTGCCCAACAGGGCCATTCCGCTGATCACTGTGAATCCAACCACCAGAATCAGGGCGATGATCATGGCGCCACCTGCCGGGTTGTGCCCCAGGTGACGTTTCGCTTTGCCGTTGAAAATCTGCTTGAGATAGAGAAGTGTTTTGGTGGGGGTAGTAACAAAGCTGCTGAAGCGGGCGTAGCGGGTGCCGATCACCCCCCAGACCAGACGGAATACCAGTAGCATGCCAATGCCATAGCCGGCCCAGCTGTGCAGGGTTTCCGGCTCGCCTTCTGTCAGGTAAGCAACGCCAAATAATGTGACCAGTGACCAATGGAAAACCCTGATCAGTGGGTCCCATATGCGTATTTTATTGTCCATAAAGGTTCCTCCAGTAATTTGGAGGCAGTATGAACCGGGCAGCTTAATTCAAACTTAAAATGAAATGGTCAGGTGGCTAACCGAAGAAGATACCATGCAGCATTCTTCCCGGTGCCAGCGCTCCCAGGGTGGCGCCAACAGTGCCTAAGTAGGCCCCCACTGCAAAGAGAATATGCCGGCGCAGATTTTGATTGCGGGCACCCTGAACCGACATCAGCACACAAAAAATTACCCAAAGGGAAAGCAGGTGAATGGGGCTGTAGCCCCAGAGCAGGTCCATAAAGCCGGTAATCCAGAACGATGAGAGTGCAACCACCAACATGCTCAGCATCCAGCTCCAACCCAGGCGCCGGTGCATTGATGTGCCTTTTTTGAGCGCAATTTGCAGGCCGCCTGCGACCAGTACCCAACAGGCGGCAGCCAAGTGAATGTAGTCGGCCATGGTCGTCCTCCCTGACGAGATCCGGTGGGTTATACGGCCTGAGGCGCAGCGGTGATGGTGGCCGGAGAAGGCTGACGGGCCTCCCATTTTTGCGCCTGCTTGGCAGCGTTGGCTCCGGATAATATGGCACCCACAAAGCCACCACCGTGACTACCGAAGGCGGATGCCAGGAACAAGCCCGGCACCGATGTGCGGGTGGTCGGCGGCTTGGATTGAATAAAGGGGGCGTTCTGGGCAAAGCCGTAGGTCGCTCCCGAGGGCGTGTTCAGGTATTCGTTCATGGTACGGGCGGTGCCCATCTCATGAAAAACGATGTGCTGGCCCAAGCCCGGAAATTGCCTGTCCAGATCATTGAGCAGGGCCTTTTCCCAAGCCGCTTTTTTGGCGTAGTAATCCTCTTCCGAAAGATGTTGCCAATTGTCCATGTCGTCGATGCCGCAGAGCACGGCAAAGTGACGACTCTTGGTGTTCAAACCGGTATCAAGCTTGCTGTAGTCCGTGAACACGTATCCGGGCATGGTCTGGCCGGGTAATTCAGCAAAGGCGGTTTTAAAATTGGCGTAGTCGTTAAAGTTCTTGCAATGCTCCGGTATCACAAAGGTGGCGTAATCGGTGACACCGAATTCCCTGGGATCTCGATCCATCCCGACAAACAAAACCCAGAGCGCGGGGGAGAGCGGGCGGCCTTCATAGGGCTGCATAAAGGCCGCTTGTTTATCCTTGGGTAGCATGGCTTGCAGAATGTTGGGCGCCGCGTTACCGAAGACCAGCGGTGCGTAATCGCTGCGCGGCAGTTTATCCTTGGGGTCCCGTCGTTTACCGATGGTGAGGTTCTTCTCGTGGGTAACACCCTGCACCCGGCCATGTTCATCCAGCAGGATCTCGGTGACCGTACGCCGGATCAGGGCCTCGCCACCGTTTTCCTTGATGATATCCACGAGCGCATCGCTTAATTTTTGCGAGCCACCCTTGATGTAGTAGCCGCCTCCCTCGTGGTAGGAGCCCTGGGCAATGGCGTAAAACAAGGCGGACAGTTCCTGCGGGCGGTCGCTGTAGTAACCGATGTTGGCTGCCAGGTAAAACTTGATGTCTTCATCGTCGCCAAACAGATCCTGGAACAGTTGGGACACCGTCATTTTGTTGTACTTGAACATGGCCCTGAATTTCAACGGCATGATGGGACCATTGCGCAGCCACCACCACTTGGTTTTTTTGGCATTAACGAAGTTGAAAATATTGCTGCGGATTTCGTGGAGAATCTGAAAGTAACGCAGGATACCTCTTTTCTGAGTGGGGAAGAGTCGTAGCGCGGCCGCCTTGGCCTCGTTCCAGCCTTCCGGCATCACCTGTTGCTGCGGCGAACCGCTTTTCTTCACGGCAAAGAACGTAGGTACCGGCAGGCGCTCCACCCGTTTATCCAGTTTCAGTTGATGCCAAACCTGCGGCAGCAAATCCAGGTGTCCGAAACCGCAGAGTTCGTGCAGGCCCACTTCGATGTCCAGATGTTTGCGGTTGTATACCGTAGCCGCGCCGCCGAATTTGTCGTGACGTTCGATCACCAGCACCCGCTTTCCCTGTTGGGCATACAGCGCTCCGGCGGTTAATCCGCCCAGCCCGGAACCGATTACAATGGCGTCGTAGTGCTGATTACTCATTCCGGGTCTCCTTGTTTTCCACCAGTCTCTCATTCGTTAGATGATATGCATCATGTGTCATAAAGGCTATCACTGCTGGTGGCCATATGCAACATGAGTCATAATGTGCCGATCACAGGCAAGAGGTAAGTGAATGTCTCTCCAGCATGTACTGTTAATGGTACTGAAGAAGCAGAAAGCGACAGGCTATGGTATCGCCAAGTGGTTCGATGGGCCCTTGGGGTATTTTTGGGACACCAGTCATCAGCGGGTCTACCGGGCTCTGGCCAGGCTGGATGAAGAAGGCTGGGTGCGCTTCGAGGTGGTGCCGCAAAAAGGTAAGCCTGACAAGAAGGTTTACGAGATTACTGAGCAGGGGGAGAAAGCCCTGGATGAGTGGATGCGCAAGCCCTTGCCCCTCCCCAAAGTGAATGAACCCTATCTGGTAAAGTTGTTTGGTGCCGATACCCACTATTTGGAGACCTTAATCAGCGAAGCGAAACAAAGACTTACAAAGCACAAGGCGTTATTGCTGGCCTATCGGCAGGTGGAAGCCCAATATTTCTCGGAAACGGATTTGAATCCGGAACTCAGAATGATGTACCTGACGTTGCGGCGGGGAATTATCTATGAAGAAAGCAGTGTTCAATGGACTGAAGAAGCGCTCTCTGTTTTGGTGGATTTACATGAAAACAACAATAAAACTACCTGAATTCACTTTGATAAATTTCAAAAAACAGGGTTCGTCTGCTATATACTTATGAGTCTTTTTTTATTTTTTGATTTGCGATTTTCTCTTTTAAATTCAAATTATTTCAGCCTTATTGGATATTAACACGATGAAATTTCGACAGCTTCTGATCGCAGGATTTGCCTCCGTTATGTTGTGCTCGACTGTTTTGGCGGCGGGTGTGTACGAGGGGGAGCGCAACGCCTTCAACCGGTTCCATGGTAAGGGTACATACAAGTATACCAACGGGAATGTGTATGAAGGTGACTGGGTTGACGGCCGCAAGAGTGGCGAAGGCACCCAGACCTGGCCGGATGGCGAAAAATATGTGGGCAGTTGGAGCAATAATCGTGAGCACGGCATGGGTATCAAAAGCTGGCCCAACGGCAATACCTATAAAGGTGAATGGCTGCAGGGCAAGATGAGTGGTCAGGGCACGTACAAGTGGGCCAACGGTGATACCTACACCGGTGGCTTCATTGCTGATCAGAAACAGGGTAAGGGCGTGCTGGTTGAAGCCGCCACTGGTGTGAAATACGAAGGCACCTGGAAAGATGACCAGCGAGAAGGTGAGTTTACCGTTACCATGAAAAACGGCAATGTGGCCCGTGGCGTCTGGAAGGCGGACAAACCGCCCGCTCGGGCGACCGTTGTGTTGAAGGGTGGTGACCTGTATTCAGGCCCGGTGCGGGGTGGTTACCTGCCCAATGGTAAGGGTTCCTGTACCATCGACGGCAAACCGGTTGCCTGTGAGTTCAAAGCCGGGGAGAAAGTGGAAGTGGCAGTGGTAGCCGCACCCAAGCCGGCTCCCAAACCCACACCTAAGCCCGCTGCCAAGCCGGCTGAGCCTGCTGCGGCTGGCAATAAGCCCAAGGTGATCCCCTTTGCAGAGGTGGCTGGTGGCGCTGCGGCCGGCGCTGCAGCAGTGGAAGCCGCACCTGCACCACCACCCAAGCCGAAAGATCCCCGTACCAAGCGTGGTGTGCGCGCCGATGGCAGCCAGTTTTTCTTCAAGCATAATGGTGGTTACAGCGACAACATTCCGAACCTGGCAGTGGAGAAAAACATCAACGAGTTCGGAGCCATGCAGATTTCCGCCACCGGTGGTGAATACGATGTGACTTTCACCATTGACGAGTACGTAGGCGAAGGCACTTATGAACTCAAGTATTTCAAGGCGGCGATTCAGAAGAAAGGTGACAGCAAGTCCTATCGCACCTCCAGTTCTGAGCCGGGCAAGCTGACGGTATTACAGGATGGTAAGGGTATGCTGATCGGTATCTTCTCGTTTACCGGTTACCCTTACGGTAATGTGGGGGCAGACAAGCAGGTAGTGGCCGAGGGCGAATTCGCTATTCCGCTGAAATAGCTGGAAGAATTAAAAAAAGCGCCGCGAGGCGCTTTTTTTATGTGGCAATCACATGGCCTATGCCACCAGCAGTTGTCGGGTATCTTCCAGCTGGGATTTGGCCTGTGCCATGATGGAGTTCAGGATGGAGGGGTCGCTTTCCCCGGGGAAGAGGCGCTTGAAAGCCGGAACCTTGCTCAGTTTTTTCATCCGTTCCTCATCCAGCATCATATGGTGCAGGTGAGCCACAATTACCAGGTCGGCAAAGTCGGCTTCCCCGTCGTGGTGATAACGCCAGTTTTCTGAGTGGGTGGTGGTGGCCACCATTTCTTCATTGAAACCCCAGCGCTTCAGAATCACCGAGCCCAGCTCCGGCTTCAGTTCCTTGATCGTCTTTTCCAACTGCTTGGCATCCTGTGCCAGGCTCGGGTACTGATCAGCGTACATCAGAATGGGCACGACGCCGATGTCGTGCAGCAACCCGGCCAGCATGCCCTGATCCGGGTCCAGGCCTCGCACATTCTTTGCCAGTACATAGCAAATGGCCGCGATCTCGATACTGTGTTGCCAGAGGCCATCCATGCGCTGTTTCAGTAAGGGCGCATTGGCTTTGAACAACTCTTTGAGCGTAAAACTGGTCACCAGCTGTTTGGTGGTCTGCATTCCCAAGCGGACGATAGCCTGGGCACTGGTCTCAAACTCTTTGGTGCCGCGAAACAGCGGGCTGTTGGCGGCTTTAATCAGTTTGGCGGCGATGGAAGGGTCGGTGTTGACCGCCTGGGAGATTTTCTTTGCACTGTTGGTGCCGTCATCAATCATCTTGCGAATACGGACGGCCACTTCAGGCAGGCTGGGCAGGACAAGCTTGTTGTTGCGCAGGTCGCCGTAAATATCCAACAGTAATTGTTTATCCTCCGGCTGGTCTTCCCTCAGTATCCGCTTGACTTCAAAACTGTCGCCGGGGGCCTCATGCAGCAGTGCTTTGAGCGATTCAAGCTCCACTTGCAGAACCGCGGCGTTGGAATGGGCGCTAATGTTGAACGGGCGCGGGCGCTTGTGGGCAATGGGTCCCTGGGCATCCGGGCTGCCGGCCACGATGGTTTTAATGCTGTGGGTGTCGGGGTCCTGCAGATCCAGCTCTCCGGCCAACAGGAAGTACTCAAATGGATCTGATGAGCCTGCTTCAACGATCAGTTCCCCGGGTCCCAGACGCAGGGTTTCGCTGTTATTAATCAGTACTATCAGCTGCTCGTCACTCAAGTGACGGAGTAGCTCGAATTGCTTAAGCTGTTCCGTGTCCATCGCAGTCATTCATCTGGTGCAATTTGGCGAAAGGTCTACGCCGTGAATCAACACTGCCTGTAGGCAGCCCGGTATTTCTTCAGTATAGAAACGGATTGGAGAATGCGTGGTGGGATTGGGAAAAGTTTGTGACGGGATTCCGGCAGCGGACAAATTGGATTAGGCGCTCCGGGTTGCCCCGGAGCAGGGCCTTTTACATAACCTTTCTCTTACTTAACCTTTCTCTTACTGAACATAGGGAGCCAATACGTCATAACCCTTGATTTCGGCCTTGAGCACGGACATGAACGTGTAAGCACCCATGATCTTGCGCACCAGGAACATCAGTTCCCTGGGTGGAATGGTGAAATGGCGGTTGGCCCCGGCGGCGGATAACCCGGCCTTCATACTCAGGCGGGCAGGCAAATTGCTCTCACCCCACTTGTATTCCTGCTGCTCGTTCAGCAGATACGAAGGCGGTGGGAAACGCTCGGGATCGGCAAAGGGTTCGATGGCCATAAAGCAAAGCTGCAGCAGTCCCCGTTTGGCGTCCAGCGGTGTGCCGGGATTGAACAGCTTCAGGGATTCCAATCCCTCCAGCAACATGGCTTCATCGTGTAGAAATGCGGCTTTGACAATTTTGCGACCCGGCCCCAGGGTTTTGTCGGAAAATTCCCGCACAGCACCGAAGTCCAGCAGCACGACCTGGTCAGGGACATTCTCGCCATCGCCCAGGCGCACGAAATAATTGCCGAAGTTGGGGTCAGTCTGCATTTCGCCCCATTCGAATACCTCCATCCAGCACAGATCCAGAGCCGAGCGACAAATGGCATTACGGCGCTCCTGAGGCAGGGCCTTGGTCTCAGGGGCGTCGATGTCCAGACCTGGCTCAAAGGACGTGGCAATGACCCGCCTGCTGCAGAATTCGTCGTAAACCCTGGGCACGATAAAGCGCGTATCATCCTGCAGGCGTTCACGGAATAATTTGGTCTTCTCCCGTTCGTGCTGGTAATCCACTTCCCGGTACATCATTTCCCGGATCTCCTGGAACCAGGATTCGAATTCTTCGGTAATGGGCACAATTTTGAGCATCCGGATCAGGCTTTCCACCGCACCCAGATCGCTGTCAACGGCTTCGGCTACACCGGGGTATTGGATCTTCAGGCAGATTTCTTCCCCGCTGGCTTTGATCACGGCTTTGTGCACCTGGCCGATGGACGCGGCGCCCAGTGGTTCCTCTTCGATCTCCAGCATGGCCAGTTTCTCTGCCCCCAGTTCGTCCTCCAGCTCTTCGTAGATGGTGGTCCACTCCAGGGCGGCCGTGTTGTCTTCCAGAGTATGCAGGGCTTCAGTCACTTCCAGCGGCAGGAAGTGTTCGCCGTAAAGCGCCATCATCTGGCCGATTTTGACGATACTGCCTTTCAGTTTGCCGATTTCCTCTGCCAGGTAATGGGCCTGCCTGGACAGGATGGCCTTCTGGCGGTCGGCCCGCTCTTCCTTGCGGGTGAACATGTTGCCGGCAGACTGTGCTGCGAGCATGGTACCTGCCACAAAGCCGGCCTTGGCCATACTGAAGCGCCGCTCAAATGCGCCGGTTTTGACTCGCTTGAGCGTGGTTTTCGGTTTTTCTGACATTGAACACCTTAATGTTGTGGACGCCAAATGGCGGCGTCCAACCCCCTGAATGGTCTTGGATGGCCCACTCGGGCCGAATCCCAATGGCGCCAAATAGTAACTCAAATCGCCACTGATTACATTTGCCTTAGTGTACAGGGGCCGGTGAACCACGACGCCATTGCCAATCTTGCCCGTTGCCCGGACTGGGGGTAAATTGAGCGGTAGCGTTGATGATGAGAGGAGGGCACTCAGGGTGCCGGATGACAAATCGGATGATAATGTGGTGGAGTTCGGCAGCGCCCGGGAGCGGGTGGTGCATGAGCGGAAAGAGCAGGCGGCCAAGGACCTGCGCAAGCAGTTCCAGAAGGCGATGGGCTGGAAAAACCGGCCTAAGGTCAAGAGCAAAACCGGCAACAAGGGCCCTAAACCCAAGAATGGCAAGAAGCGCTAGTTTTTTTGCCAGATCCCGGCTGATTCCCTGACGATGCCCTCTTTTTGCAGCTTGTCCAGATGGGCCTGCAGGGAGTAGCGGGCGATGGGGTGCAGGAACGGCGGCACATCGTCATACACCGCGGGGGTCAGGGTATCCAGGTCGGCAGGTCCGGTTTTCTCCATGCCGGTCAGCACTTTGGCCTCCCGCATCAAGCGGTGTTGAATCAGCCCTTCAATCACGTCCTGGGGATGATCCATCAGGTGGCCATGGGCCGGCGCCAGCTGCCGGATCGCGATGCCCTTCAGCTTTTCCAGTGATTCCAGATAGGCCTTCATGTCCCCATCCGGTGGTGCGATGACTACCGTGGACCCTTCCATAATATGATCCCCGGTGAACAGCACCTGTTCCTGCTCCAGATGGAAACACAGATGGTTGCTGGCATGGCCGGGTGTATGCAACGCCAGCAGACGGAAATCATCACACTGCACATAGTCACCCTCCTGCCAGCATTGATCCGGGCTGAAGCTCGGGTCCTGTGATTGGGGAGAAACGGCAGGCATACCAATGACAGTGGCGTCAGTCGCCTCCTGCAGGGCCTTGGCGGCCGGCGAGTGATCCATATGGGTGTGGGTGCATAAGATCCACTGAATGGTGGCGTGGGCGTCCGCCGCGGCCTGGAGGATGGCGTCCACATGTTCCGGAATGGCCGGACCAGGATCAATCACCGCCCATTCGCCTTTCCCCACCAGATAGGTGTTGGTGCCTGGACCGGTCATGATGCCCGGATTGGGTGCCGTGATCCGCCGGATCAGGGGGGAGAGAACAATGGTTTCGCCGTGTACCAGATTACTCATAGCGCTGCCTTGCCGGGATAATGGGTCGATTTTAACGCGTTTTGCCCTTGGCTGCCTGCCCTTCGTTTGCCATCAGCTGTCGCACACTGCTGTATTTCGCCAGGTGGCGCAACGTCATGATGGTCGGGAGCACCAGCTCCCATTTCCCTTGTTCATAGTGAGCAAGCGCCTCTGCCGGCGTGAACCACCCGGTATTTATGGCTTCATGGTCGTCTTGCCGGGGCTCCTGTCCTTCCGGCCAGGGGCACAGGAAAAAGCGGGTGTCGTAACGTTTGGGGTTGCCGGGAGGGGTAATCCAGCGACTCAGGTACTTCAGCTGGCCGGTTTGCAGGTGCAATTGGTGCCGGGTGCAAAAATCGATAAATCCGGAAGGGGATTGCTGCAGGAAATGTTGGGCACTGGCGGCCAGTTCGCCGCTGGCACCTTGGGCCAGGAGGATACCGGCTTCCTCCACCAATTCACGAATGGCGGCGATCCAGTAGGCATGCGCATTGGCTTCCAGTTGCAGCAGGCGGTTAGCCGATTCCGGTTCCAGATCGCAGAAATTGAGCCAGCCGTCATCCTGGTCATGAGGATCCAGTTTGCCGCCTGGAAAGACCCAGGCTCCCCCGACAAAAACGGCTTCCGGATTGCGTTGCTGCATCAGTATTTGCGGCCCTTGGTCGGAATCTTTCAGCAGTACAATGGTGGCAGCAGGTTGAATGGGAACACTTTGGTTTTTCAACGGATTAGTCTCACTTCCGACGGGGCTTCATCAGGGGGGTACACTTTAGCAGAGAAAATTGGACAAGTATCGGGCTGCTGCGAGGGTCGCGAATTTGCCGAATCACAGATCCGTTGTTACGCTTTATGAGAGTAGTACAAGAGTTTTACTTCCTATGTCAATTTGGTCAAGGCTGGTCAGCGCCCACATCAGAAAACTGAAAGAAACCTGCAGTGATGAAGTCATTGATTTCATGCTGATGGAGAGTGGGTTGGAGCGTGAAGGCACCGAGTTTGTCAAAGTCGATTCCCTTACTGATCTGAGTCGTTATCTCGATACCCTGGAAAACTATCTTGGGGTCCTCTACCGCGATCGGGCGGAAGAGATCTTCAATAACATTCTGCAAACGGGTTGGCAGGATCAACTGGTGAACGCTCAGCTTGATCAGGATCTGGCGTTGAAGCTGGAAGAACAGGCGCGCCTGACCAAAAAACTGGAAAGTCTGAATCGAAACTTGCAACAGGCGAAAGAGTCTGCGGAAATCGCTTCGCGGGCCAAATCCGTATTCCTGGCCAACATGAGCCATGAAATCCGCACCCCGATGAACGGCGTTATTGCCAGCGTGCAATTGTTGCAGGACACCCCATTGAACAAGGAACAGCATGAGCTGGTAACCTTGATTAACCGCTCGTCCAACTCCCTGATGAGCATTATCAACGATATTTTGGACCTGTCCAAGATTGAAGCGGGTCATCTCGAATTGCAGAAAGAGCCGTTCAATTTCCACCAGATGATCCACGATGTTTGCGATCTCAATCGTGCCTTTGGCATGGACAAAGCGGTCACCATCAATGTATCGCTGGAGCCTGACACCCCTAAGTATCTGATGGGTGATGCCACGCGAATTCGTCAGGTGTTGATGAACCTGGTGACCAACGCCATCAAGTTTACCCGTGAAGGCCGGGTCGATATTGAGGTGGGCTATGACCATATTGAGGGTAACCGCTTCAACATTATCATCGAGGTGCATGACACGGGTATCGGTATTCCCAAGGATCGTATCGATAAGATTTTTGAATCTTTTGAGCAGGCGGACGTGACCATAGGTCGTAATTACGGTGGTACCGGATTGGGACTGACCATCTGCAAGAATTTGATTGACCTGATGGACGGGTACATGGAGGTTGAAAGTGAAAAGGACAAAGGCGCTTCGTTCATTATCACGTTGCCCTTGAGAGCAACCGATCCTATTGCTGATGAATCGCCCCAGGATCTGCTGAGCAAGAACTACCAGAAGAAAGTGTTGGTGGCCGAGGATAATGTGGTCAATCAACGGGTGGCGCAAAAGATGTTCAGCAAGATCGGGTTGGATGTTGATATTGTCTTCGATGGAGAGGCTGCTGTGGCCGCTGCCAACGCCCAGCATTACGATTTGATCGTGATGGACATTGAAATGCCCGGACTCAATGGCCTGGAAGCGTCCCGTTCCATTATTGACGGTGCGGGCCCAAATCGCTCCACACCGATTATCGCCATGACAGCCAGCGTATTGGATGAGGATCGCCAGCGCATTCTGGATGCCGGTATGCAGGGGGTGGTGGGTAAGCCGGTTAGGCTACAGCAGTTAACCCAGGAACTGGATCGTTTGTTTATAAATTGACCTGGTTATCAATTTGAATGCTGACTTCAGCGTAAAATTAACCAAATGAACAGGATTAAGGTTGCGCTAATGAAAATTGGGGACAACTATTCTAGTGTTCCAGCATTAATGTGGTCTTTATGGCATTGACGTCAAAAAAAATACAAACGGGCGAAGTGGTATCGGATACCCAATTCAGATTGTTTCCGATATTCAACGAGGTGGATCTGAGCAGGATCCGGCCGTTATTGAACCAGTGCCGTAAAGAATTGATCAATACCGGTGATGTTCTGCTGCGGCCGGAGTTTCGCAATGACTGCATGTATCTGTTGCTGAGTGGTCGGGTGGCAGTATCCCTGGAAAACCTCGATGCCACTCCGTTACTGGAGTTGGGTAGCGGTGAGTGTATTGGCGAGATGTCGGTTTTCGACGGACGTAATCCTTCTGCCTATGTGAAAGCCATTGAGCCCTGCGAAGTGGTGGTGGTGGAGAAAGACATCCTCTGGCAATTGATCGACTCCTCCCACAGCCTGTGCCGTAATCTGTTGTACTTCCTGTCCAACCGCTTGCGCAGTGGTAACGATATTGTGGCGGTGTCCAAGTCCCGGGAGAAGGAACAGGAATTGGCGGCCAATGTGGATGCGCTCACCGGGGTCCATAATCGTCGCTGGTTACAGGGTATGTTGGAGAATATGAAGGGGCATGATTTGATGGATCGACTGCCGTTAGCGGTGTTGATGCTGGATGTGGATCATTTCAAGAACTTCAATGACACCTACGGACACAAATCCGGCGACCTGGTTCTGCAAATGGTTGCCCGTATCATGCGTAAGAGCCTGCGCCCCAGCGATATGCTGGCCCGTTTTGGGGGAGAGGAATTTATTGTTCTGTTACCCTGCACTCCAGCTGAACAGGCCAGGGCCGTAGCCGAACGCCTGCGCAAAGCGGTGGCCAACTGCAAAGTCTCAGCGGAGCAGGGCGTGGAATTGCCATCGGTCACGATTTCTGTGGGAGTATCTCCGCTGCAGGAAAATGAAAGCGTCGATCAGGCCATTGAAGCCGCCGATGAAGCGCTTTATCTGGCCAAACACAATGGCCGCAACCGCATCGAACTGCGTTCCTGATCCTGCCTCTTTCCTATCTACCGCTGACGTCCCCGTGGACGCATCAAAATCTTCAGTATAAACAGCATGATTTTTCTGGGCGTCACTCTTGGCGCGACGCTGATCAGCCAGTTGAAGGTTCCCGGCACCACCAGGATTTTGCGTTTGTTCATGGCGCTCAGAGACGCCCGCGCCACCTGGGTGGCGTTCATCATCGGCATCAGTTTCAGGAACAAGGCGCCGGTGGTACCTGCCTGCTGGTGAAATTCTGATGCGGCCGGCCCCGGGCAGCTGACCGTGACGCTCACACCCGAACCCTTCAACTCAGCGTGCAGCGCTTCGCTAAACGACAGAACGTAGGCCTTGCTGGCGTTGTAAACGGCCATGTAAGGGCCTGGGGTGAAACCGGAGATGGAGGCGATATTCAGGATTTTACCCAGCCCCCGTTTCACCATGTCTGTCGCGAACAGCTTGGTAAGGTAAGTCAGGGCCATCACATTGAGTTGAATCATCTCCATCTCTTTTTGCGAGCTGTTTGCCGTGAAGGGCCCCCAGTTTCCAACGCCGGCATTGTTAACCAGAATATCCACCGGAATATTTTCCTGCTCCAGGGTGATATACAGGCGGTCGATTTCTTCCAGGTCGGTCAGGTCCACAGCAATCACGCGGGCGCTAATGTCGAACTCCTTCTCCAGGTATCCCGCCAGCTGTTTCAGGCGGTCTTCCCGTCGCGCCACCAACACCAGGTCATGACCCTGTTCTGCCAGAAGTTTACTGATCTCATAGCCAATCCCGCTGGAGGCGCCGGTCACCAGAGCCGTGGTTAATGCCATATCTATGTCCCAAGCAAGTCTTTGATATGGTTATGGTATCTGCTTCACCAACAATAGCCAATGCATTGCCGCAGAATGATTACTCCTGATTCCGGTCCGGTTCAGGGGGCTTGGATTCAAAGTTGCCATGTCGCCCCTGACCTTGTTTGAAGCGGGTGGCACCGGCAACGGTTTCTCCGCTCTGGATAACCTCCATACCCAACCTGAATTCGTTCTGCAAAGCCGACGTCAGATCCATTTCCCATTGTTGGTAGGCGCTCATGCGATCCTGTTGCATGCACAGTTGGGGGAACTGGCTAATCTCCTGTGCCAGTTGTTCGGCCACTTCGCGGCTACGCCCCGGATCACAGATTCGATTCACCAGCCCCATCTCCAATGCCTCGGTTGCTGGTACCGGACGCCCGGTCAGAATCAGGTCCAGGGCGCGGCTCATGCCAATCAAACGGGGCAGGCGCACGGTTCCGCCATCGATCAAGGGCACCCCAAAGCGACGGCAGAAGACCCCCAGCGTGGCATCGCTAGCCGCCACTCTGAGATCGCACCACAGGGCCAACTCCAGACCGCCTGCCACAGCAAAGCCTTCGATGGCGGCGATCACCGGTTTCGATAACAACATACGGCTCGGCCCCATGGGGCCATCGCCTTCCGTTTCCAGCCGGTTGCTTCCTGTTCCGGAGGACACGGCCTTGAGGTCCGCTCCTGCGCAAAAAGTTTGTTCGCCATAAAGCACCGCGACTCTTGCCGCCGGGTCTTGGTCGAACGCCCTGAAGGCATCGGCGAGTGCATCTGCGGTGGCACGGTCAACCGCATTTCTTGCCTGCGGACGGTTGAGGATGATCGTGGTAATGGCACCGTTGTGTTCAACTTTAATCGACATGTTGCTTTCCGTTTATGGCCAGATAATTGAAGGGGATAATGCATTAATTGTGGGCAGTCTCACGAAATGCTCGGGTGTTCTGCACAAACTGATGGCATTTTAAAATTCTTTGTCATTTATTGGCAAAATTACCTGAAAGCTCTCGGTTTTTCGGGCTAAACTGAAATTGTCGAAGTGCGGTTCGGGAGATACACATGCGTATTCAAGAATTGGTTGCTCACTGGGAAAAGGCCAATAGAGGTGAGCGAACTCGTCAGCAGTTTTCCATCAACCTGCCATTGAAAGAAGCCGCTCAGGTATTGGCGCTCAAAGAGATGTACCCGGATTGTTCGGAAGAACAAATCCTCACAGACCTGCTGTGTTTTGCTTTGGGCGAACTGAGTCAATCCTTTCCCTATGAAGCGGGCAAGGAAGTTGCCCAGGACGAATACGGTGATCCCATTTATGAAGACGCGGGACTCACACCAAAGTTTATTCGTCTGGCACAAAAATATCGGTCCACCCTCGAAGCTGAGGCAGTTGGAGAACCTAACTGATCTAGCTCTGCAATGTCTGAAAGCAGCTTTTTGAAACCTCGATTGAAGCTGCTTTCAATACCTCAGATACCCCATTGTCCAAATGGGGCGACATCCCTCCGCTCCAATGTTAATATCGCTGACCGCGTGGTCATTGATTGCCTGATCAGGCGGGCGACGGCTCAACAATAATTTTGGTTTTTGTATACGTTTGTTTTTTGAGAGAGGGATGTAACCATGAATGATATGGTGCAGCAAAACTTGCGATCTCAGTACTCCGCGGATGAAGTGTGGAGTCAGTTCAAGCCCATCGTCACCGGTGACGATTATGTGGAGAGCCTGAGAGGGCGCAACCTTAAGGTGTATCTGTTTGGCGAAGAGATAGCTGAGCCGGTGGATCATCCTATGATCTGGCCTTCCATCAATGCCCTTAAGGCAAGCTACGATCTGGCAACTGCTGAACCGGAACTGGCAACCGCCAAGAGCCATCTAAGCGGTGAGCAAATCAATCGCTTTCTGCATATTCCGCACAGTTCCCAGGATCTGGTGCTGAAAAACCGTATGCAACGCAAAATGGGGCAGATCACCGGAACCTGTTTCCAACGTTGTGCCGGCCTCGATTCCATCAGCGTGATGCACTCCATCACCTTCGACATTGATGAAGCCCATGGTACCCAGTATCACCAGCGCTTCTTGAAATTCCTCGATCGTCTGCAGAAGCATAACCAGATTATTGCGGCAGGCATGACTGATCCTAAAGGCGACCGCAGTAAAGCGCCGCACGAACAGGCGGACCAGGACCTGTTTATGCGGGTGACTGCCCGCAATGAAAACGGAGTGTTTGTCAGCGGGGCCAAGGCGCACATGACCGGTGGCCTCAACTCCCACTGGATCATGGTATTGCCCACCATGCGCCTGGGCGAAGAGGATAAGGATTTTGCCATTATCGGTGCGATCCCGCTGCAGGCGGAAGGTATTACCTATATCTACGGACGCCAATCCTGCGACACCCGCGCCATGGAGTTGGGAGATGTGGATAAGGGCAATGCCCAGTACGCGGGGCAGGAAGTGCTGGCCGTGTTTGATAATGTGTTCATTCCCTGGGATCACATCTTCATGGACGGCGAATACGAGTTTGCTGCGCCCATGGTGGAACGCTTCACCTCATATCATCGTGCCAGTTACGTGTGTAAGACCGGGCTGGGCGATGTGATGGTGGGTGCCGCTGCTACCATTGCCGAATACAACGGGTTGGAAAAAGTATCCCACATCCGTGACAAACTGGTGGAAATGACTCACCTGAACGAAACCATTTATTCCTCCAGTATTGCCTCTGCGCACGAGTCCAAGCCCTTGCCTTCCGGCGCCTGGATTAATGATTCCATGTTGGCCAATGTGTGTAAGCACAACGTGACCCGTTTCCCCTATGAGATTGCCCGTCTGGCCCAGGATCTGGCGGGTGGTTTGATGGTTACCCTGCCTTCGCAGCAGGATTTTGAATCCAAGGATACCGGCGCCCTGCTGGAAAAATATTTCAAGGGTCGGGAAGATATTCCCACCGCGGATCGGGTGAAAATCCTGCGACTCATTGAGAACATGACCCTGGGGCGTAATGCCGTCGGCTATTTGACTGAGTCTTTGCACGGTGCCGGCTCGCCTCAAGCTCAGCGTATCCAGATTCTGCGCGGTATGAACGTGGAGCAGAAAAAATGGCATGCGAAAAAATTAGCCGGTATTAAGCAGGTTGATTAAGTTTTAATTAAATAACGTTCAACCTGAAGGGCTGCGGTGTGAATCGCAGCCTTTTTTGGTTTCATGGACTGGAGAATTGAAAAAAACCCCGATAGTATGCGCTTCATCAATAGGATAAAGGGGAACAACGATGAAGCGAATCATCCTACCAATGTCACTCTGTTTGCTGGCTGGTCATGCTCTGGCGGAAAACAAGGAAGGGCAGATCGTAATCAATCCAGCCATTTCATACATTAAGTTTGATAATGATCGTACTCCGGACGAAGCCGATGGTTTTGGCTTGGGTGTTGAGTATCGATTCGGACCTAACTGGGCGGCAGAAGTGGCGGCATTTCGTAACGATGGAGATGCCCGCACGGACGTTGAGCAGCTCAAAGTGGATGGTTTGTATTACTTCAGCAAGGACGGCACCGTTCAACCCTACGTGGGTGCCGGTATTGGCCACGCGGAATTTGATAGCCCGGACGCGAAGCTGGACGGTGGTGAAACTCAATTGAATCTGGGCGGTGGCCTGCGTTTCAACTTCTCCGAAGCTTGGTCTGCCCGTTGGGATTTGCGCGGTGTGTATGGCATTGATGAAAACGATACCGACATGATGACCACGCTGGGTATCAGTTATGCGTTCGGCGGTGAAAGCAAGCCTGAACCCAAGCAAGAACCTGTCGTCATGGCGGCTGCACCGGTGGATTCCGACGGTGATGGTGTGGTGGACGCTGATGACAAGTGTCCGGGTACAGCAGCCGGCGTTGCCGTTGATGCTACCGGATGTCCGCTGGATTCTGATGGCGACGGTGTTACTGATGATAAGGACCAGTGTCCTGATACTGAAGCCGGCGCAACCGTTGATGAAAAAGGTTGTGTGGGTAAAGTAGAAACCGTTACCGTTGAAAGCATCGAGCTGAAAATTAACTTCCCCACCAACTCAGACGTGATCCAGGCGCAATACGATCCTGAATTGAAGAAGGTTGCGGATTTCCTGAACAAGCACACTGATGTTGAGGTGGAGATTGAAGGCCATACCGATAGCCAGGGCTCAGCGAACTACAATAAAACCTTGTCTCAAAAACGGGCTGACTCGGTTAAACGGGAATTGACCAAGCGCTTTGGCATTGCCGCAGAGCGTATCACTGCGGTGGGTTATGGTGAGGAAAACCCGATTGCTTCCAACGACACTGCGGAAGGGCGTAAGCAAAACCGCCGCGTGGTTGCGGTTATGCAGAAGGAAGTGATGCAATAACTTTACTGATTCCGTGCCGGCGCTTTGCGCCGGCATTTGTATTTTAGGGGATATATAAAATGAAACATAAACTCACTCTTTTGGCTCTGGCCATTGCGCCTTTCACGGTTCTGGCAGAGGAAGCAGACGCCGACAAGCTGTGGTCCGGCGAAGCCAACCTTAGCTATATCGACAGCTCGGGCAACACCGAAAGCACGAATCTGGCGTTTCGAAGCGGTGCTACAAGAGACGGTGAAACCTGGCGCAACATCTACAAGCTGGAAGCCAGTAACGAGACGGCCGAGCAGGAAGACGCAAACGGCAATGAAAAGGAAGTGCGCACGGCTGAGAAGTATTTTGCCTCCGCCAAGGCAGAGTATAAATTCGGTGCCAGCTCCTACCTTTTCGGCCTGTTGGAATATACGGATGATCGCTTCAGCGGCTATGAGTACGAAGCGTCGGCCACCTTCGGTTATGGTCAGGATATCCTGAAGAACAAAGTTCACGAACTCAGTGCTGACGCCGGTATTGGTTATCGCGAATCAAAAGAAATCGAAACCGGGGATGTGCTGGAAGAGGCTGTATTGCGTTTGGGTGCTCTGTACCTGTGGCGCATCAATGAGAATACAACCTTCGACGAAGATTTCAGTACTGAAATCGGTGAAGAGAAGACGGTTACCAAGTCCTATACTCGTTTGAAAGTGAAGATCAACGGCAGCCTGAACGGTTTTGTCGCTTATGAGATCAAGCATACTGATGAGGTGCCGGAAGGTTCCAAGAATTCCGATCGTAAGTTCATGGTGGGTGTGAACTATACGTTCTGATGCATGGGTATCGCTGAAAAAGGCCGCTGACCGGTAGACGGGGCGGCCTTTTTTTGTGTCTGGAATGTGTCGACTGGTTCATGGGCTGGGTGAGAAGCAGTCGCCCTAATGTGATTTGGTTGTCATGAGTTGCTGTTAATTTATTGTAATTGTTGTGAAAAGTGAAAATCGGGTATATAACTTAAATATTGTGCACTAATTAAACTCTCTTCATGACCATTATGAAACGGGGACGTTTGCCCCCAGTTCGGACAGAGTTCGGAGCGACACAATGCGTTGGTTGATGGTGTTGTTGTCCTTTTCCATCGTGTTCCCCGTGGTGGTTGCCAGTCACCAGGGGCGCACTGATGGTTCGTTCTCTATCGATATTCGCCACGCCCAGGATTCGGATCAGCTCACCTCAATCCAGGATGCGATCGCCTACGATTGGGGTAACGCCGAGCCATCCAAGGTGAACTACGGATCGTCTACCTTTGGACACTGGTTCTTTTTTGAAATTCCCCTGGTGCAAATGGCGGAAGGGGAAAATGTGGTTATTGAAATTCACTACCCCACAGTGGATTACCTGGCGTTCTACGTTGTGGACGAAGACAGCCAGGTCACCCAGGAGCATGTGACCGGTACGGATTACCCCTTCGATACCCGCCCGATCTGGGACGACGATTACAGCTTTCTGGTGAATCCCGCCCTGCAAGGCCGCCGTGTTTTTATTCATGCCAAGACCTCCAATTCACTGCAGATGCCGGTGCGCTTATACGAAGAGTCAGCGTTTTATGAGAAGGAAGAATGGAACCTGATATTGTGGGGGGCCTATTATGGCACCATGCTGGTAATGGCCCTCTACAGTTTGATGAACGGGTTGATCATCCGGGAGAAGATGTACTTCTATTATTCCGTTTATGTCCTGTCCACCGCGCTATTCGTGAGCGCTCTCAATGGGCATGGTTTCGCCTATCTGTGGCCCGACATTCCTGCTTTCAACAATGCCTCCATTACCCTGTTTTTCAGTTTCTACAGCAGTTTTGGTACGGCCTTCGCCATGACTCTGCTTAATGCCCGGCGCTTTAATCCCAAGCTTTATCGGTTGGGGCAGGTCGTCATCGTCGGTGGCTTGCTGTTGGGGACGGTCTCGCTTATCACATTGAACGATTACGCTCATTATGCGACGTATCTGGCGCTGGCGTTTGCAGTGCTGATGATGGCGTTAGGGGTGAAGTCGGTGCTGGATGGTTACTTTTTGGGATGGTATTTCATGGTGGGGTGGTCTGCGCTGCTCCTGTCCATTGGTATCTTCGCTCTGAATATCTTGGGTTATTTGCCGTCGAACATCCTGATTTATCACAGTAAGGAAATCGGCTCCGTGTTTGAAATCATCGTGTTTTCCCTGGCGATGTCCGCGATATACCGACATGAGAAAGCGGAGCGCAGTCGCATCAATGTGACATTGGATTTAATGAAGCAGCGTTTGCAGAAACGGATCAACATCGTCAACAACAAGAGTGGATTCCTGGAAATTCCCCCGTTGGAAAAGCATCTCAAGGATATCCGTGATCTGGACCGGCGCATTCATTCCGAGTTGGGCCGGGTGCTGGTGGTGTCGGTCATGGTGATTGATAAAACCACCCGCCGACCGGACTACATTGCCCTTGGGGATTGCTTGCGGTCGTTATTCAAGAGCCGGATTACGGTATTTCCCTTTAAAACCTCAACAGAAGGGTTAGTGGGTGAGGTCACTGTGTTGTTGTTTCCGCTCCATAACAAGTTTGAAGCGGAAGATGTGATTGAGCGGGTGGAGCATTGGAATGTTGCCCTTGGCGAGCAGTACGATCTGCACTTTGGCTACGCGATATCACACCTTACTGAAAAGTATGATGTGGATTACATTGAAGAGTCATTCCACTATCTGGAAGAGGCGGTTCACAAGAAGTCCATGTCGTACTCCATCGACGACACACTTACCTTTATTCATCGTCATGGCTCACCGGCCTGACATGCTCACCTGGCGGTGCTAATGGTGCTGCATGTGCTTGGAAAACCCGGATCTTAAAAAGTCCATCTGATCGGCCAGGATGCTGCGATTGGCCAACGCCAGATATTCCATCTTGTTGGGTTTGAACGGTACAGCCAATAGGGGCATGCTGGCTTCTTCCGGTGTTTTGTCGCTCTTGCGCTGATTGCAGCGCCGGCACGCTGCCACCAGATTAGTCCAGCTCTCACCACCACCGCGGGAGCGGGGAATGATGTGGTCTCGCGTGAGTTTGTCCTGGGCAAATTGATCGCCGCAATACATGCAGGTGTTGCGATCGCGGCGGAACAGGAGCCGATTACAGACTGCCGGGACATGATGATCGTTGTAGTGGATATCGCCGTTGGTGGCGATGATGGTGGGGATATTCAGGACCGAACGTTGTCCGTGGCGGTTATAGCCACCGCGGATTGTGAATGTGGTGTCGCCCAATGACCACAGTACCAGACCTTTAACCAGTAACGTGGCGGCTTGCTCCCGATCAAGCCATTGCAGGGGCACACCGGCCTTGTTGAGTCGAAGGACCCGGGTGTTCATCTGCATAGTACATAACCTGTTTATTTAATCGCATACTTTTGGAATGCTTACCGTGATGAATGTTTGCAGCTTTTGGCCGCTATGCACTCATCCGTTTATCCTGTTACTTTCATTTTGATCCAGAATACTCAGCTTTTCCAGACAGTTACTGAGTTTAATCAGGGTTTGTGACAATTTAGACGCTTTACTAACCTAACTCAATAGCTGCGGTAACCATTCGCCACAGGGGCCGATTAATTCCATGTCTGCCAGTGCGCTGGCACCACTGGGCTGGGTGTTGATGACCAGTACCTTACCGCCGTAGGTTTTGGTGAGTTGAATCAATCCTGCAGCGGGATAAACGCTGGCGCTGGTGCCGATCACCAGCAGGCAATCGGCGGTTCGGCAGTGTTGCTCAGACTGCTGCCAGGCCCATTGGGGCAGGGTTTCCCCAAACCAAACCACAGCGGGCCGCAGAGGGGCATTACACATCGGACAGCTGCGTAAGCCCGGGGGAGAGCCTAAGTCGACTTTCTGTTGATAACCACAGCGGGCATGGCACCGATCATGGGTGATATTGCCATGTAGATGGAATACAGATTCTGCTTTGCAGCCGGCCCTTTCCAGCAGGTCATCCACGTTTTGAGTAACTTGAATGATATCAGGTCGTCCCGCCAGGGCGATATGTGCGGCATTGGGCTCGGCATTGGCTATGGCTTGGCGGCGCCAGTCGTACCAGTCGATGACCAGCTTTGGATCTTCCGCAAACCCTTCCGGGGAAGCCAACTTGGTGGGATCGTAGCGACTCCAAAGAGCATCGGTTTCCGTATCACGGAATGTGGAAATGCCCGATTCTGCACTCAGGCCGGCTCCCGAGAAGCAGACAATTTTTTCGCATTGGGCCAGCAGGCCGCGAGCCTGTTCAAGAGCAGCCTGGCGATTGGATAACGACTGGGTCATAACGCCCTAGTATGGGTTGATGGATATTTCAATGCGTTGATTGCGGGCCGCGACTTTGTTCCAGCGGTCTGCGCTGGAGTCAGGATCTTGGGAAGGGTAACGCGCAACGGGGCGTCGATCCCCGGCAGTGGACAGGTTTAGTTCGATTTCATCGCCGTATTCCGACTGGAATGCGGCAAGGAAGCGCTCGAAGCCGGGAGTTTGTTCTGTGCCGATCGACTCCGCTGACGTCGGGTTGAATTGAACGATCTCACAGCTGCTGAGGGTCGCATCTACGTCAGGCAGGAAGGTTTCACCGTTGGCAGCAGTGACCTGACAGAAACGTCCAAGGTGGCTGCGGATGGCAATCTCTCCTGCAAAACCAACGCTGCTCAGGTTTCTCGCCAGTTGCGACAAAGTGGACGCCAGCCGGTCATTGAACGGCTTTTCGTCCCAGGCGAACTGACCATCTTCATTCAGTGCCCACTCGATGCTCTCATAGAACTGCCGATTCTGGTTGCTGCTCATTTGCTCCTGGGCACTCATCTGCGCGTTCAGCTCATTACGCATGGCGTCATTTTTCTGCGTTTGCTCGCGCACGGTGTCTTCCAGTTGGCGATTATTGGATTGCACCACCGTCAATTCCTGCATCAGCCGGTTGTTGCTCAGCAGGAGCCAGCCAATCAGGACCACGCAGAGTGCAAGTCCCAGATACTGGACCAGACCGTAGCGACTGCGTTGGCTGTCTTCTTTCTGGGACATGCCCTGCAGTTGTTGGGTTAGCTGTTCTATCCGTTGTTCCAGCGCGTTGAGTTCCGGGTGCTCTTCCGGTGTCGGTGCAGGGCGGGGAGTCGGTGCGGCCTCCGGTTTGGCGTCCATATCCACGATGACGACATCGTTCGCAGCCTGTCCCACCCGGACCTGGGGGGCACTGCCTGTTGCCCGGGTCTGATGGGGTAATAAATTTTGGCGCTCCAGCACCTGTGCCAACATCAGCGGTTTCAGGGTTTTTGGTAAAACGTCGACCGCACCCAGGGCGCGGGCCTGGCTTTCATAGACCTCGCCCTCTTTGGAGGTGTACATGATGATGGGGATGGTGGCGGTGTGAGGGTCGTTCTTGATGGCGCGCAGGCATTGGAAACCGTCCATACCCGGCATGGTATGGTCCATGAAAATCATGCTGGGTTTTTTACCGCAGAGGTAACCCAGGGCTTCTTCCCCGGATTCAACAGAGTCCACATCGATACCCTGTTCTGTCAGCATCTTGCTGAGAACGTGTCGGGCCATACGTGAATCGTCGACTACCAGAGCCAGCTTGTTGGACATGAACGACTGCTCAAATATCTTGTTATCTTTGTAAACTACAAACTTATATCAAAGGGGTTTAGGTTGCACCAGATTTTTGTTCAAATTGTGTAGCGTTTGGGGCAAAAAACCGAATTTTATCAAAGCCAAAATGTTTGATTCCGGCCTCCAGTAGATGGGCCTGTTCCGTTTCCGCAGTAAATAAAAACAAGTTGCCGGGCAGGCGGGTTTTGCCTTCTGCCGGCGGTAAATCGATGAGTAACTGCTGTGCCCGGCGGGCAATGGCGGCGCCGCTGTCGAGGATACGGATGTGTGCCGGTATGGCGGCGCGGATCTCCTGCAGCAGGATGGGAAAGTGGGTACAACCCAGAATGAGTACGTCAGTGTGGGAATCCTGTAATGGGGCGAGCACCTCGTGGATGATGGCCCGGTTAACCGGTTTTCCCCGAATCTTCTGCTCGGCTTCATGCACCAGTTGATTGGAGCCGATGCGCAGGAAGCGGCAGCCATTGCCGAAATCCTCGATCAGACGATCAATGTAGCGGCGCTGAATGGTACCTGGAGTGGCCAGCAAGGTCACTTGCTTTGACTGGCTGCAGGCTGCAGCCGGTTTGATGGCGGGAACCACGCCGATGACCGGAGTATTGGTTTGCGCCCGCAATGGATCCAGGACCACTGTGCTGGCCGTATTGCAGGCGATGACGATGATATCCGGTTGATATTGCCGTTCCAACTCCGGCAGCAATTGCAACAGCCTTTGTACCAGAACCTGTTCCTCCAGCGTACCGTAGGGGTAGGCCCCATTGTCGGCGACATAGCAGGTATGGCTGTTGGGAATCAGCTGTTGGATCTCCTGCCAGATGGAGAGTCCACCTACGCCGGAATCAATAATCAGGAAGTTAGGGTTTTTCATGGTTTGGATTATACGTCACTTCGGGAAGAAAGAAGCCAACGCCCATTGCAGATCATCACTATTTTTTACCAGCCGGGGTTGCCAATGGGAGGGCAGCAGGGTGCGGTACTGCGCTTGGGTAAAACGATCGTCCATGAGCAGCAATAGGCCCCGGTCCTGCTCACTGCGGATCAGGCGGCCGGCAGTCTGGATTACGCGATTAACGGCTGGATAACGATAGGCGAAGTCGAACCCCAGTTGCTCGCTGTCTTCAAAGTGTTGCTTTATGTGCTCCCTTTCCGGAGAAGGCGGCGGCAGGCAGGTGCCAATGATAATGACACCATCCAGTTTGTTGTCTCTCAGGTCGATACCCTCAGCAAACAATCCCCCCGCGATGACGCCGGCCAGATATTGGGGGGTGTGTAATTGCTGCAGAAACGCTGCCCGTTCAGCTATCCTGCTGGATTGTGGTTGGGTGTAAAGTGGTAGCTCCGGAATAGATCTCAGTTGTACCGAGACTTCCTCCAGATATTCATAAGAGGGTAGGGCCATCAGATAGCGGCCGGGATGGGATTGCCAAAGTGCATTGATGCATTCAACGATTTCCCCGACGGACTGAGAGCGTTGATTGAAACGGGTATTTACCGGAACGACCAGAGTACACTGGTTTTCCGTTGGAAACGGATTGGGTAATGCCAATCTGAGAGCTTCCTGATTACCCAGGATACTGCGTTGGAAGTAATCCATTGGTAACAGGCTGCCGGAGAAAAAGTGGCAGGAGTGAAAGCTGTCCGTGATGCGCTGCAGGTTGGGTGCAGGGTCGGTGCAGAATATCTGGATGCGGTCCGGTTTGCTACTGTAGAGCAGGACATCTTCTTCCGCGATCAGCTGAGCCCGCTGTGTGAAGCGCCACAGTGCCATCATGTGTTCAAACAATTCATCCGGAAACAATAACCAGTTTTGCTGTGCAAACCAGTCGTTCATGGGTTCAATAACGGACTGCAGTTGTTGCACAAAGGATGGCGACAGCTCTTTTGCATCGGTGCAATTGAACACTTCAACAAACTGCCTGGCCAGCTTGCGTAAACGTTTTTGCAGTCCCGGATCGGTGACGTTTTGCTGCAGGTGTTTAATGGATCTCTGGTACAGGTCTGCACTGAACATGGTGCGGGCACGATCCGGGAGGTTGTGGGCCTCGTCCACCAACAGGCAGAAGTGTTTGCTGTCCGTCAACGCATCGTTGAGTCGGGCCTGGGGATCAAACACGTAGTTATAGTCTGCTACCACAACATCCATCCAGGGCAATAAGTCCCGCGCCAGCTGATGAGGGCAGAGGTTGTATTCAGTCGCCAGTTGCAGCAGGTCTGCTTCAAAAAAATGCTGTTTCTGCTGGAAGGATTGGCGGGCGGCGGGAAGGCGATCGTAATAGCCGGTTTGCGCGCTGCAGTTGACCTGATTGCGGTCACAGTTAGTGCAGACCTTATCTTTGGCCTGCAGGAACAGGACCCTGAGCTTGGGTGTCTGATCAAAATTGGAAAGTGCCTGTCTGACGCTGTTGTGTCCGCTGTTTTTGGCGGTGAGGTACCACAGCTGTTTGATGGTGCCTTCGGCCAGTTGCCGGAGGGCAGGGAACAGGGTGGCCATGGTCTTGCCCAGGCCGGTGGGTGCGTGGTAGAAACCCTGCTGCCGGTCACGAATGTGACGATAGAGGTTAACGGACAAAGTGCGTTGCCCTGCCCGGTAGTTTGGGAACGGAAATTTGATGGTTGAGAGATTGCGGTCCCGTTGTTCCAGGTGCTGGCAAAAGCTGTCCAGCCAAGTGGTGTATTCATCGCAACATTGACGCAAAAAGTCGATCAGCTCTGCCGCACTATAGGAATGCTCCCGCACGAAAGTCGATTCATCATCCAGCTTGAGATAGGTCAACCTTAAGCTGACTGTATCCTTGGCATGTTGCTGGCAGAACATAGCGCCGTAAAGCTTGAGTTGTGCCAGGTGGACCTGGTATTGGGCGTTCGGCAGATCCTGATCAGCACAGTAGGTGGTTTTGATTTCTTCCAAAGTGGTTAGGTCGTTTGCAACATCAAGGCCGTCAATGCGGCCTGCCAGGGTCCAAACGCAATGCGCACCGGTCCATTGGGATTTGATGGCCACTTCCCGTTGATAGTGTGGTGGCCGTTGGGACTGGAGTAGTTTATGGCCCTCCTGCCCCTGCTGCGCGCTGGGACTGCGTTCACTGCCCAGGACGACATCACCGCGTCGGCAACAAAAGTGCGCCAGTTCCGTAACGGGAACACGGAATGCGCGGACACCCGAGTCGGTTTTGATCGGTGGTTCCGTGGTGGTTTCGGAGTTTGTTTCTGAGTTGGTTTCGGAGTTGATCTCAGTCATTGTTGTCCCAGCTTACCCAACAGACTGACGCGGGAATACCGGCCGCTGCAAACTCGTTTAACCAGCGGATCTGATTGGCCTGTAACTTATCGCCGGGGCCTTTCACCTCAATGAGCTCATAGGTACGGTCGCTATGGGCGGCGGTGGAGAATCGGATCAGGTCGGGAAAACCGTTTCGATAGAGCCCCGGGTGCTGCAACATGCGCTGAAAAATGACTTGCAGGTGCCGGGGAGGAATTCGATCTAAAGCCAGGTCCAGCAGTTCAACGGGGAGGGCTTCCCAGAACACGAAGGGGTTAGCCAATCCCTGCTTGGACTCATAGTGCCGGCGAACCGTCTGTTGCCATGCTCGATGGTTGAGCTGGTCCAGGCGATCATCAACCGCAGCTTTGCGCCGTTGGTAAAAGTCTTCTCCATTGAGATCCCCCCCATTAAGATCTAGGGGCCCCCGCTGAAACGGATTGATAAAGGCGCCCGGCACTGCGGCAAAAATGATATCCCAGAACAGTAAGCCGAACAGACCGTTGAATAAGGTGTTTTCCACGTAGCAACAAACGTGATCTTCATCAGTGAGCGCTGCGGCCGTTATCCACTCCACGGAATCTTCACTGTTGGCGAGTGTGAGATGATTTTCCCGCCATTGTGTTTTTGTTTTTGGTTTGCTTTTTTTGCCCAACGCCCTATGTAATTGGGGCAGAAATCGCGCTACAAATTCCAACTCTTCAGGGTGTTGGCTTGCTTCCAGTATTTGATGGCAGAGCGCGAGGGATTCGTCCAATAGCCCCAGCTTTTTCAGAATACGCGCCTGGCGTTCCCGGCTGGGATGGCGATCGCAGAGACGAAACAAAATGAGAGCCTCTTCGTATTGCTCCAACCGTTCCAGTTGCCGGGCGATTGGCAGCAAGGTTTTTTGGTAGCGTCGCTGCAGATGGGGGTGTTGGTCCGGTTGGGGTAGGGAGCGTGCCAGTTCCAGCAGCCGGGCTGCATCCTGTAATAGTGATTTGTCTTCCAGTTGTTGGCGGGTCCGGGCGTAATGCAATTGCTGCTCGATTTGCTCCCGGGTCTGGAAATAGCGGGTTTCCCGGCATAGGGAATAGTGTTCGTATTGTACGTGCCCGAGTTCGCTGATCACGAACTCGGTTAGATCCTGGTAACTGTTGCCGAAGAAACACAGTTTGTAGGTTTCGAAGGCTATTTGAAAATGCGCTTCCACATAGGGAAAACGGGATTGAATGCACTCGTGGATAGCACCTTCGTTGTGCGTGGCCAGAATCAGTTTGATCAATTCCGGTTTTTTTAATTTACTGCGTCCCGGTGGCTGAAAATGTTCAATAAGCTCGGGACGCGTCAACAGGTTCAGTAATTCTTCCGTGGCGACCGGATGATTGCGTTTGCCCAGTCCGGCTTGCTCCAGCTCGGCCAGGATGCCATCCAAGTCGGGGACGTCCACGTAGTTCAGTTTGTCCTGGCGCAGGATGGTTCCCTGGCGGGTGAGCAGGCGACAGTACAGGCTTTTGGCGCTGGCACTCAGAGTGTTAAAGCGCTCATAGAGCTGAAGCTCGTCCCCATTGAGCAGGTCGGCATACTGATCCATGACACCCTGCAACAGGGTGGACAGGTTCTCAACATGGTATCCGAGAGGGAGTTCGGGCGGTGGTACCGGTACGCTCATGCAATTCAGGCTGTGGACACTTCGGTGTCTTTGACGATGACGCCCCTATGGTAGCGTCGCAGTTGTGAGCTTGGAAGAAGGAAGTGGACGGCTCGAACCTGGTGATCCTGGACAAGTCCGAGCCAAGTATTGTTAGAGGACCTGGATCGACCCAGCCAGATGGGGTTTCTCGCCATTCTGGTCCTTAACCCGGAACTCAATGGTGTCACCGGTATTGGCGTACTGGAACTGAACTTTTGCAGGCAGGAAAACCGGCAGTTTAAACGCCACGGACACTTTGAATGGGCCTTTTGGCAGCTGATCATCCAGGCAGGCCAGAGCATGGGCCTTGCTCCACATGCCATGGGCAATATGGCGTTTGAAACCGAACAGTTTGGCGGTCACGGCATACAGGTGGATCAGGTTGGAATCGCCGGAAACCTTGGCGTAGCGGCGGCCGATGTTCTCCGGGGCGCTCCAATAATCCATGTTGTCGGCAGAAAAGGTGTCTTCCTTTTTGTCTTTCTTGTCTTCCACATTGGTCTTGGTGCGGAACAAGTTGGTGCTGACGCTTTCCCACACCAGTTTTCCTTCCACACTCACCCGGGTAATGATGCTGAACTCCAGACCCTTGCCCACGGTATCCGGACCCACCAGCTCACACTCGATATCCATCGCCTCCTGGTTGCCGATGGCGCGATACTGGGTGATTTCATTGCGCACATGCACCAAACCCAATAAGGGGAAGGGGAACAGCGGGTTCACCAGAATCTCCATGTGCAGGGGAAACGCCAGGATATGCGGGTAGGTGACGGGCAGGCTGCCGGAGACCGGGAAGCCGCAGACCTTGCGGTACTCCGCCAGTTTTCCCAGGTCCGCGGTCACGTTGCGCAGATGGGCTTTGATGGTGGGAAGGCTATCTCCCTGTAACTTGCCGGGCTTCTTCGAGGTGACTGCCCGGTAATAAAGGCTCATGGTCGAGGGCGATTTCTCAAGTTCTATAGTAGCCATCATCAAATAATCCTGTTTTGCAAAAGCCAGCGAAGTGAATTCGGGGATTGTAGCGGCCTGATTGTACAGCGTAATTGCCCTCGCGGGCACCATTGGGAGGCTTTCCTGCCAATTGGCCGTAGCGACGCTATTGTGTTTGGGGACTGTGCTGACTATTATTACAAACGCTTTTCCGGTTTTATTCGGATTTTCATACAGTTAATTTCGCAGTTTTCTCCCAATAAACGCTATTAGAAGGTAATCCATGGGCGATTTCACCGATTCTGGAGTGTTGGTTCGGCTCGCCTACCAAGCTATGCAGGATCTCGGCATTGATGCAGCAGTGGTACTGCAGCGCATCGGCTTGAGGCATGAGCAGCTGGACGAGAAGGATCTGCGTACCCCGCATTCCGCCCAGAACCTGTTTTGGTCTGTTATTGAAGAGGTCAGCAACGATCCCGACATCGGCCTCCATCTGGGGGAAAAGATCCCGGTATTCAAAGGCCAGGTGCTGGAATACCTCTTTCTCAGTAGTGAAACCTTTGGTGAAGGCCTGAAGCGGGCATTGAATTACCAGCGTTTGCTGAGCGATGCAGTGAATGCCGCCCTGGATGAGGACGAGATTGGCTTGTTTGTGGGCAACATCGGTTTCACCGGTGGCTATCGTCATCTCACGGAATGTGTGGTGATTGCGGTGCTGAAGTTCTTCAATTATGTCACCGAAGGCGCCTTCCAGCCGCTGGAAATTCATTTTGAGCACGCCATGGGAACCAACCCGTCAGAGTATGAGCGGGTCTTTCCCTGTCCGGTGAAATTTGAGCAGGCCGGCAGCCGTATTTATTTTACCGCAGAGAGCATGAATATTCCCTCCAGTCACGCGGAGCCGGAGCTACTGAAATTGCATGAGCAGCTGGCCAACGAACACGTGGCAAAACTGGAGAAACAGGATTTCATCGCCAAGGTGAATCGCCTGATTGGCGAGTTGCTGGAGTCCGGCAATGCCAACCTGGAAACCGTAGCGGAACGTTTGCACATCAAACCCCGCAGCCTGCGCACCAAACTGGCGGAAGTGGATACCAATTTCAATCAGCTGTTGGCGGATTACCGCTGCAATCTGGCGAAGAAACTGTTGGCCCGCACCGATGAGTCCATTGATGAGATTGTTTACCTGACCGGGTTTTCCGAACCCAGCACTTTTTATCGTGCGTTCAAGCGTTGGGTGGGGCAGACTCCGGTGGAATACCGCAAAGCCAAGCAGCGATAAATCCCTATCGGATACAAAATAGCCGGCACCTTATCAGGGTACCGGCTTTTTTTGTGGCTTAACGTTTGTAGCTTAGCTCAGCTGGCGAACGTTACGCCCCCAGCAGGTTTTGACCGCAGACACGAACGGTGTTGCCGTTAACACCGTTGGACGCCGGGCTGGCGAAGAAAGCGATGGTTTCCGCCACGTCAACTGGCTGACCGCCTTGCTTCAGTGAGTTCAGGCGACGACCCGCTTCCCGGGTGGCAAATGGAATCGCTGCGGTCATCTGAGTTTCGATGAAGCCTGGGGCAACTGCGTTGATGGTGATGTCTTTCTTGGCCAGAATCGGTGCATAGGCATCCACCATGCCGATGACGCCGGCTTTGGAAACCGCATAGTTGGACTGACCGAAGTTACCGGCAATACCGCTCATGGAAGAAACGCAGACGATGCGGCCGCCTTCTTTCAATACTTCTTTTTCCAACAAGGCATCATTGATGCGCTCTTCGGAAGACAGGTTGATGTCGATCACCATGTCCCAGAATTTGTCGGGCATGCCGCCCAGGGTTTTGTCGCGGGTCACTCCGGCATTGTGTACCACCACGTCAACGCCGCCGTATTCGGCTTTCAGGGTGTCGGCAATGGTTTCCGGTGCTTTGGGATCGGTAATATCGATGGCAATCATGCCGCCGTTCAGGCGATCAGCGACTTTCTGTAAATCTTCCTTGGCTTGAGGTACATCCAGGCACACTACCTTGGCGCCGTCGCGAGCCATAACACCGGCGATGGCTTCGCCGATACCCCGTGACGCACCGGTCACCAAGACCACTTTATCTTTCAGTGGCTGGCTCCAGTTGAATTCCGCATCGACTGCCTTGGCTTTACTGACGCGCAACACCTGGGCATCAACGAAGGCGGACTTCGGTGACAGGAAGAAACGCAGCGCCGATTCAGCGGCTTTTTCCGCCTGCTTGGCCACATACACCAGATTACAGGTGGCGCCTTTCTTGCCGATTTCTTTACCTACTGAGCGGACAAAGCCTTCCAGGGCCCGTTGGGCGATTTGTTGGCGTGGGTTGGACTTGCAGGACTCCGGTGGTAAGCCGATTACGACCACCCGGGCACAGTCGTTCAGTTTGCGAATCACCGGGTGAAAGAAATTGTAGAGTTCGCGGGTTTGTTCGCTGGTTTCAATGCCGGTGGCATCAAACACCAACGCCTTGAACTTTGCCGCCTCCGCAGAAGAATCCACCGCCGTCAGTTTCAGCTCGGCTTTTTCACCCGCCGCTTTGATTTCTTCCAGCGCAGCGCTGTTGTTGGGTGTCTGCACAGTCGCGTTGCTGGCTTTCAGAGTGCTGGCAATGGATTCAACCATGCGGCCGCCGGGTGCGGCACCGACAAGAACGTTTCCGGTTACGAAAGAAGTTTGAGCCTGTGAATGCCGTTCCAATTGGGTGGGAACAGGCAGGTTCAGAGAAGAGAGCAGAGAACGTCCAACGTTATTGTTGAGCATGGATTCGTAAACATCGGCCATCAGTCAGATCCTGTGTGTTTGTGCGTTGTGTGGTATATTCCGGCCCGTATATTAAAGGAGTTGCATTGAAATTTGAATTGACCCGGGTTAAGTGCCCGCAGGTCAGTTGTGCCAATGCGAGACAAATCCGTCGCTGTAGACTAGCCTCCCACGAAGCTCGCGTATGTCAACGCTGGCACTGTGCCGCTTGCAGCCCAATGCAATTTCTTAAATTGTAAGCAACTCAATACGTTATGCTCCTGGCTTGGGAGCGCATTCAACAGGAAGCCATTCCATGAAAGTAGATAATGTTCGTAAAGTAGCCATTATTGGTGGTAATCGAATTCCTTTCGCCCGTTCCAACACTGCATATTCCTATGCCAGCAACCAGGATATGCTCACCGCTGCCCTGAACGGCTTGATCGATCGTTACAACCTGGCGGGCGAACTGATGGGCGAAGTGGTGGGGGGTGCCGTAATGAAGCATTCCCGGGATTTCAATTTGGTACGGGAATCCGTGTTGAGCACCCAGCTGGCGCCCGAAACCCCCTGTTATGACATTCAACAGGCCTGTGGTACCGGTCTGGAAGCGGCCATTCTGGTGGCCAACAAAATCGCCCTGGGTCAGATCGATGTGGGGATCGCCTGTGGCGTGGATACCACTTCTGATGCACCTATCGGTGTCAGTGAGGGGCTGCGTAAAATTTTGCTGGAGCTGAATCGGGCCAAGACCAACCAGGATCGTCTGAAGCTGTTGGGTAAGCTGCGTCCCAAGCATTTGATGCCTTTGATTCCCGCCAACGCTGAGCCCCGTACCGGCCTGGCTATGGGTGACCACTGCCAGATCACGGCGAAAGAGTGGAACATTCCCCGTGATGAGCAGGATGTGCTGGCCTTCAACAGCCACAAGAATATGGCGAAAGCCTACGAAGAAGGCTTTATGGATGACATGATCACCCCGTTCATGGGCCTGGATCGTGACAACAACGTGCGCGGCGATACCACCCTGGAAAAGCTGGCTTCTCTGAAGCCTTGTTTCGACAAGGAAAACGGTACCATGACCGCTGCCAACTCCACGCCACTGACCGATGGTGCGTCTTCAGTGCTGCTGGCCAGTGAAGAGTGGGCCAAGGAGCGTGGTTTGCCAATCCTGGCGTACATGACCTATTGCGAAACTGCGGCAATTGATTTCGTGGGCAAGAAAGAAGGCCTGCTGATTGCTCCCGCTTACGCGGTTCCCCGTATGCTGGATCGTGCCGGTATTACTCTGCAGGATTTCGATTTTTATGAAATTCACGAGGCGTTTGCTGCCCAGGTGCTGTACACCCTGAAAGCCTGGGAAGATGAGACTTTCTGCAAGGAACGTCTGGGGCGTGATCGTATTGTGGGCAGCATTGACCGCAGCAAGCTGAATATCAAGGGTTCTTCCCTGGCGGCGGGTCACCCCTTTGCAGCCACCGGTGGCCGAATTATTCATACGCTGGCCAAGTTGCTGAATGAGAAAGGCTCCGGCCGTGGTCTGATTTCCATCTGTGCTGCAGGTGGTCAGGGCGTCACGGCGATTCTGGAGAAATAAGTTTCTCCCGGGGTTGGAAGAAGGCGGCTTTTGGTCGCCTTTTTTTGTTTGATGGCATGGTTTGATGGTGTCCTGGGTCGCACTGCGTAGTCCGCCAGCAGCAAGGAAAGTGAAATTGAAAATCGCTACAAGCACATCCCTGTGCGCTCGACAGCGGCCGTCCTTGGCCGCTGACGTTCTCAATTTCACTTTCCTTACTACTGGCTTTTATCGCGCCAACTGTAAATTCGTGGCAATCAGACTGTATAGTCGGGTTAATATTCCAGGCTGCTGAATACCAACCAGTGCGCTAGGATTGCTGCAGCAACCACGGCAATCTTATAACGATAGTCCTGTTAGGGAGAGAACATGAACCAACATTATCCACATATGCTCCAACCATTGGATCTGGGTTTCACCACGCTGCGCAACCGCGTATTGATGGGCTCCATGCATACCGGATTGGAAGATCGTTTCTATCATATCGATAAGTTGGCGAATTACTTTGCTGAGCGGGCCCGGGGTGGCGTCGGTATCATTGTCACTGGTGGTTACTCTCCCAATCGCCGCGGTGACCTGCTGCCCTATGGTTCCAGTATGAACTCGAAAGTCACCGCCACGTTGCACAAGCACGTGACGGCCAAGGTACATAACGAAGGCGGCAAGATTGCCCTGCAGTTACTGCACGCGGGCCGTTACGGTTATACCCCTTACAGTGTTTCTCCCTCGGGCATCAAATCTCCGATCACGCCATTCAAGCCTGCCAAAATGAGTGCCAAGCAAGTGCAGGGCACCATCGACGACTATGCCCGCGCGGCGGAACTGGCCAAGTTTGCCGGTTACGACGGCATTGAGATCATGGGCTCTGAAGGCTACCTGATTAATCAGTTCCTGGCGCAACGAACCAATCAGCGTACCGATAAATGGGGGGGCAGTGTGGAGAACCGCATGCGCTTTCCCCTGGAAGTGGTGCGTGCGGTGCGCAAAGCCGTGGGGCATAACTTTATTATTATTTATCGCATTTCGCTGATGGATCTGGTGGATGGCGGTCAAACCTGGGATGAGGTGGAAGCGTTGGCCAAGTCCCTGGAAGCAGAAGGTGTGAATATCCTAAATACCGGCATTGGTTGGCATGAGGCCCGTATTCCCACTATCGTAACTTCCGTACCGCGGGGTGCCTTCAGTTTCGCAACCGCAAAATTGAAGCAGGCGGTGGATCTGCCGGTTTGTGCCAGTAACCGTATTAACACGCCGGAGCTGGCGGAAGAAATCATTGCCAGTGGTCAGGCGGATATGGTGTCGCTGGCGCGTCCCATGTTGGCGGACGCCTATTTTGTTGCCAAGGCGGAAGCGGGCAAGGCCAATGAAATCAATACCTGCATTGCCTGTAACCAGGCATGTCTGGATCACACGTTTAAAAACAAGCGCGCCAGCTGTCTGGTGAATCCGCGGGCCTGTCACGAAACCGAGCTGCGTTACCTGCCCACCCTCAATAAAAAGAAACTGGCGGTGGTCGGTGCCGGGCCGGCGGGATTGGCGGCAGCAACCGTGGCGGCCGAGCGTGGCCATGACGTTACGCTGTTTGATGCAGCGGACAGAATCGGTGGCCAGTTCAATATCGCCAAGCAGATTCCAGGCAAGGAAGATTTCGAAGAAACCCTGCGTTACTTCGGTGTGATGCTGGAAAAATTCAACGTGAGTGTGCGCCTTAACACCTATGTTAAAGCGGAGGATCTGACCGAGTTTGATGAAGTGATTGTGGCGACCGGTATCGTGCCCCGCACTCCTTCGATTCCTGGTGTGGAGAGCGAGAAAGTCATGTCTTATCTGGATGTGATTGCCGATAAAAAACCGGTCGGAAAATCCGTCGCCATTATCGGTGCCGGTGGCATTGGCTTTGATGTGGGTGAGTATCTAACCCACAGTCATGCCGAAGATGAAAAACAACAGTGGTATAAAGAGTGGGGTGTGGATACCCAACTGGCCCATCGCTCTGCCATGGTTGAGCCGGAAGTGGCCCCCAGTCCAAGACAGGTCTACCTGTTACAACGTAAAGAATCGGCTTTGGGTAAAAACCTCGGCAAAACCAGTGGCTGGGTGCACCGGGCGCAATTGAAAAAGAAAAATGTAGAGATGATCGCCGGCGTGTCCTACGACCGCATAGATGATCAGGGTTTGCATATTACCGTGAAAGGTCAATCGCGCATTTTACCGGTGGACAACATCATTATCTGCGCCGGACAAGAACCACGGCGAGAGCTGGCGCATGCCCTGCAAGCCAAAGGCAAACCTGTGCACCTGATTGGGGGTGCAGACGTGGCAGCGGAGCTGGATGCAAAGCGCGCCATCCGCCAGGGTTCCATGTTGGCTGCTGAGTTGTAGCCCAGTGTAAGATACGTTTTAGAGAAGTTCCCTGAACATGCGTGTATTCAACGAAAATTGTGATTGCGCGCATGTTTTTCCACCTTTTTTCAGCTCTTAAGATTTCCTTAAGTTTCCTTAAGATTCCTTTAAGTCATCCCCTCTAACCTGACAGTATCCGAGTTCCCCAAAACAACTTTTCGAGGAAACTGTTGTGGCTATTGTTGTTCCCAATCAGGTGTTTGCAGAGATCACACTGGGTGGTCGGTCGCATAAAGTAGTGGGCTATCTGCCTTGGCACGAAGGGCGGAGCCGGGTGGAGCGTTTTATTGCTGCACGCTTTCGTAAAGTACATGGGGCGGAGGTGAAAGCATTTCTGCCTACCTTAATCAGTTTGGAGTCCACAGCAGGAGAAATTCTGGCGGCTATTGGCGTACGCAGCGCCCAAACTGAAAGGCTGTTTCTGGAACAATATCTTGGTCAGTCAATTGAGACTGAAATAAGTCGTCACAGCCGTTCGATTTGTTCACGCAAAGATGTAATCGAGGTGGGCAATCTGGCGGGTGGCCAGCGTGGTATCAGTCGAGCCTTCTTTGCCGTGCTCACTGCAGTGCTGCAGGATTGGGGCGCGCGCTGGTTGGCCTGCACTGGAACGCCTGAAGTGGCGAACGTATTCCATCGCCTGGGTATCCAGCCTATTGCAATCAGTGCAGCGCATCCGGACCGATTGCCTGATGGCGGCGCAGGATGGGGCAGTTATTACGAGCACGAACCCATGGTGATGGTGGGAGAAATCGCCACCGGCCTGAATCTAGTTGAGGAAAACGGATTCCTGCAGCGTTGTGGCTACCAGCCCGCGGAGGTAAGCGATGTCCTTATTGCTTGAGCAACTGGCATGGTTGGCAGAGCAACGCAGTGACGGCGTTGCTCTGCGGGATCAGGATACTCAACTAAACTGGCGTCAAGTGGCAGACCAGGTGCAACAGCTGCAAACCCAGTTGCAGAAGTATGCAGGAGCGGCCATCGCGCTGGTGGGTGATAACTGTTTGCAGTGGGTGATGTGTGATCTGGCATTAATGGGCCTGCCGGTACGAGTGGTGCCGATTCCGACATTTTTCACAAGTGAACAGATCGATCACGTATTTGAGCAGGCGGATGTTGATTTGGTAATTGGAGATGCAAGTGCGCTCCAATCCTATTGCGATGCTCCAGACATTATTCATGAGTGTGACATCGGTGTGTCTGAACTCGCTGCACCCAGGGTTGTGGTCAATCAATACGAGAAAGTGACTTTTACCTCCGGCAGCACTGGCACTCCCAAGGGCGTGCGTTTGTCGCTGGAGGTTCTGGAACACACTGCTGTGGCGATTGCCGATGCCATGGCAGATGTTCAGGTAAGCAGTCACCTGGGTGTGTTGCCCTATGCTACGTTGCTGGAAAACGTGGCAGGCATTTATGCGCCCATATTGCAGCAGGTAACCGTGCATGTTCGCGCTCTGGCGCAAATGGGCTTCAACGGTGCGAATCAATTTAATGTATTCGCCTTTATGCAACAAGTTCAGATGGTTCAGCCTGATGCCTGCATTCTGGTGCCACAGTTACTGATGGCGTTGGTATTGGCCTGTGAAAAGGGATTTCCGGTGCCGAGCCACTTCAAATTTATTGCGGTGGGTGGAGGTAAGGTTTCAACTGATTTGTTACAGCGGGCAGTGGCGTTGAATATCCCGGTATTTGAAGGTTATGGACTGTCTGAGTGTGGGTCCGTGGTCTGCCTGAATCAACCCGGCGCCAATCGTCCCGGTTCTGTGGGAAAGCCACTATCTCAAGTGCGCGCCGAGTTTAGCGACGAAGGCGAGCTGCTGGTGTATGGCAACACTATGCTGGGATATTTGGGAGAAGCGAATAGCGATGGCCCCATTGCCACCGGGGATTTGGGGTGGATGGATGAAGATGGATTTGTCCATATTTCCGGACGCAAGAAAAATATGTTCATTACGGCCTATGGCCGCAATGTAAATCCGGAGTGGGTGGAAGCGGAACTGACAGCCCATCCTGCCATTTCCCAGGCTGCGGTGTTCGGTGAAGCCATGGCGGAAAATGTCGCGATTATAACCCCGCGCATGGGGTTTGACTGGCAAGCGGTGGAAGCCGCCGTGGCCGAGGCAAACCAAAGGTTACCTGAATACGCCCGTGTCAGCCGATTAACCCAATCCCATGAGCCCTTTTCTGTCAGTAACGGTATGGCAACCGCCAATGGCCGTAACTGTCGCAATGCAATCGAACAACATTATTTTAATCTACAGGGAGCAACCTCCATGAGCTTTTTCGAACAACTTACAGCACAAACGGCGGCAGCCCGGGAATATCTCTTGTCAGCTCCGGTGATCCAGGCCGTTCCCCAGGGTCGCTTTCGACTGGCGGGTTATCAGTATTTCCTGGAGCAGGCTTATCACCATGTTAAGCATACCGTACCGTTGATGATGGCCTGTGGCGGGCGTTTGCCTGAGGATAAAGAGTGGGTGCGCGAAGCGCTGGCAGAGTATATCGAAGATGAATACGGTCACCAGGAATGGATTCTGAACGATATCGAAGCTTGCGGTGGCGATAAGGATACCGTGCGCAAGGCGCAGCCAAGTACGGCAATTGAATTGATGGTTGCGTTTCTTTATGACCAGATCCAGCGCCAGAATCCCATGGCGTTCTTCGGCATGGTGATGGTGCTGGAAGGTACCAGTATCAAACTGGCAACCCAGATGGGAAAAATTGTCCAGCAGAAACTGGACCTGCCGAATCAGGCATTCAGTTACCTCTATTCCCACGGTGAGCTGGATGTGGATCATTTCGATTTTTTCTGCAACCTGATGGATAAAGTTACCGACCCCAAAGATCAGCAGGCTATCGTTCACAGCGCCAATATGGTGTACCGCTTGTACGGCGACATGTTGCGTTGCATTCCCCTTGAACAAGTGCAAGAAGAAAAGTCGCAGCAGGAGTCGTCCCATGAGGCTGCGTGATAAAAAGGTTCTATTGACCGGAGCCAGCGGTGGCATCGGCAAGCCGATTGCCGCCTCCCTGGCGCGTCAGGGCGCCAACCTGGTATTGGCTGGCAGAGATGTGTCGGCGTTGGAACAGATCAAAACCAGTCTGGCTGACACCGGAGTGCAGGTTGATGTGGTAATGCTTGATCTTGGGTCAGCCCAACTGACGGAGCAAGCCCGGGCGCTGCTGCTACGCCACCCTGATATCGATGTGTTGATCAACGGCGCAGGGGTGAATCAATTCTCAGCCTGTGATGCGCTCGGTGCGGATCAGCTTTCCCAACTGATCGATATCAATCTGAAAGGCACCCTGTTACTCACCACTGCATTGCTGCCCGCGTTGAAGCAGCGTCCGGAAGCGGCCATTGTGAATGTGGGTTCAACCTTCGGCAGCATCGGTTATCCCGGATTTGCGGCCTATTGTGCCAGCAAGTTCGGTGTGCGTGGTTACAGCGAAGCACTGCGCAGAGAGCTGGCAGACACCAAGGTCAGTGTGTTTTATGTGGCACCGAGGGCTACTCGAACTGCGATGAATGAACAGGCGGTGACTGAGATGAATCAGGCCCTGGGTGTGGCGATGGATGAGCCGGAATGGGTTGCAGATCAATTGGTGCAGGCAATCGAGAAGAATCGTTTAAAACTGTTTTTGGGCTGGCCGGAAAAGCTGTTTGTGATCATCAATGGCGTATTTTCAAATCTGGTGGACAAAGCGCTGATCAAGCAGCTGCCCACCGTGCAGCAGTATTTGAAACGAAAGGCGGTTTGAAGCCAGGTTTAATTAAAGCCAGGTTTAACTAAAGAGAGGAGAGCGTTATGAACATTAAACATTGGATGGTATGCGGTGTTTTCTGCCTGTGGATGGGAACCAATGCCATGGCGGCATCCACTGGATTTGATGAGCAATTACTGTCGTTGCAGAAACAGTGGGCTCACATTAATTATGAAACACCTGCAAAGGAACGAGAAAAAGCCTTCGAAAAGTTGGCGGTTGAAGCCGAGCGCATGGTACAGGCCTATCCGGATCGACCCGAGCCGTTAATCTGGAAAGGTATTATTGTTTCCACCTGGGCCGGTGCCCGGGGTGGTTTGGGTGCCCTGAGTCTGGTGAAAGAAGCCAAGGCGTTGTTTGAACACTCTATGGAGATGGATCCTGCAGCGTTATCGGGTTCTGCTTATACCTCACTGGGCAGCCTTTACTATCAGGTTCCGGGCTGGCCCATCGCCTTTGGTGATGATAAAAAAGCCCAGAAATTGTTGGAACAGGCGGTCAAGATCAATCCGGATGGCATTGACAGCAACTATTTTTACGCGGATTACCTGATGGAAGAGGGCGACTACGCTCAAGCTAAAGTATACTTCGAGAAGGCCATGCAGGCTGCTCCCCGCGCCAATCGAATGGTGGCGGATGAAGGGCGCCGCCACGAAATTATGGCCAAGCTGGAAAAAGTGGAGAAGAAACTACGTTAAGGCGATTCAATGCGGCTATTGCTGGTAGAAGACGATGCCATGCTGGGACGAGCTATCCTGGCGGGCTTAAAAAAGGAGGGCTACTCCGTAGACTGGATGTCAGCCGGTCAGAGTGCCCTCCAATGTCTGGAAGAAGAGAAATACGATATTGTTGTGCTGGATCTGGGTTTGCCGGATATGGACGGTACCGATGTTTTAAAATCGATGCGCCGGTCTGGTTCCACCACGCCGGTGATTATTCTGACGGCCCGTGACAGTATTGCCGATCGGGTGGGTGGTCTGGATCTGGGTGCAGACGATTACCTGGCCAAACCATTTGATTCTGATGAACTGATGGCGCGGATTCGTGCGTTACTTCGTCGGCGTACCGGGCGGGCGGAGAAAACCATTCAATACCGTGATATCACATTGCATCCGGATTCCATGCGAGTGACCTATCAGAGTGACGACGTGATTCTGCCGCGGCGGGAATTCCTGCTGTTGCAGGAACTGTTATCCAATACCGGTAGAGTGCTTACCCGGGACCAGTTGGAGTCGGCTGTTTATGAAATGGGGCAGGATGTGGCCAGTAATGCCATTGAGGTTCATGTCCATCATCTGCGTAAGAAATTTTACAACGACCTGATTCGTACCATTCGCGGGGTCGGTTACCTGGTTGAAAAAGCCTGATGAAGTCGATTCGCCGCTTTCTGATGGTGATGGTGTCCGTGGTGCTGGTCACCGCGTTTGTCCTCGCTATGACCGTCAGTTATTTTGAAGCTCGCCATGAAGTGGATGAACTGTTCGATGCGGAGCTGGCGCAGACAGCGCGCTTGTTGAAATCTTCCTTTGAGCGGGTGGGAAGCAGTCACACTTCCCTCGAAGAGGAATTCAAAGAGTTTAGTCCTGCCAACGGGTCGCCGCCGGATGTAGATTCCGATGAAGAACGTACCCGGTATGGTCACCGCTATGAGCGAAAAGTTCTGTTCCAGGTGCGCAAGAGGGAACAGGTGCTTTTTGAGTCCGATGAGTCCATGCTGCATTTGAGTACGGTACCCACCCAGGGATTTTCTGAAGTGATCGTTGATGGTTATCTTTGGTACCTTTTCACTTTGAAAGACGGCGACTTCAGTTTTACCGCAGGTGAGCGGGCGGATATCCGCGATGAACTGGCGGAGGAGATACTCACCAGCTACATGATTCCATTGTTGATCATATTGCCGTTACTGCTGGTGTTGTTGTTATGGGTGCTCAAACATGGCTTGGAACCGCTTCGGGAATTGGCGGGGAACATCCGGCGTCGTGGGGAGGATAATCTGACTCCTATTCAAATGGAGACTACTCCCGAGGAAATTCGACCAGTAGTGCAGGCATTGAATCATTTGTTTGATCAGGTGAAGAATTCCATAGAGATGGAGCGTCGATTCACTGCGTTGGCCTCTCACGAAATGCGCACACCCATGTCGGTGCTGAAGGTGAACACGCAAAATGCCATGAACGCACAAAGTCATGAAGAACGGGAATACTATTTAAAGGAATTAAATCAGGGCATCGATCGTGCCAGCCGTTTAATGGAACAGCTGCTCACCCTGAATAAGCTGGAACAAACTGAATTCTCCTATCAGACGCAGCCGGTCAACCTGGTGCCCTTGCTCAGAGAAGAAATTGCTGCACTCTACCCGTTGGCGGATGCTAAACAGCTGCAGCTGGAACTGCATTGTGAAGAAGAGCGAGTGACGGTGCATTCTGTTGCTCAACTGTTGTCGGTGGTTCTGAAAAATCTTATTGAAAACGCCATCAAGTATTCTCCACCAAATGGATCGGTGAAGGTGACGCTTGCTCGCAGTAATGGTGGGGTTGAGCTGTGGGTTGAAGACAGTGGTAAAGGCGTGCCGGAAGAACACCGAGCCCTGATCTTTGATCGATTTTACCGGGTGCCGGATACCGAAGTGCAGGGATCAGGGCTTGGCCTTGCCATTGTGAAACGGGTAGTGGATTTGTTGGGGATGGACATCAGTTTGTCCCAAAGCGAATCATTGCAGGGGCTTAAAGTCTCGTTATTGATTCCCGAAGCCCCTGCGTAAAGACGTTCAGTCTTCGTCATCCACTGCGCGATTATCCTTAAACGTACGCCAACCACTGATCATGGTGCTCACCATGGACTGGCGCGACATGATGTCTTCGCGAATCGCAACGTACACATGCATGATGATAAAGCAGATGATCACCCACATGATCAGGTGGTGCCAGGTATGGACATCCTGGCTTTGACCAAACAAGGGGATGATCCAGCTGCTGAACCATTCAAACTGCCAACTGCCCATGCCAGTACCTTCACCATACAGTGCAAAGCCGGTGAAGATCATAAACACCGTGCCCCACACCAGCATGACATGCATAAACAACAGCGCCAGCGGGTTATGGCCAACATACTTGTGTGGTTCCTTGGTTAAAAACGCATACCACTTGGCTTCATGCATAACACCTTTCCACCAGTTCAGGTTAGTGATGGGTACCACAAACAGCTGGCGTGCGTGATGGTTGCCCAAGAAGGCCCAAAGGATACGGTACAAAAAACCGATGGCCAATACATAACCTGCGGCAAAATGGGCAAAGCGAATATAGCCCATCAGGAAATGGTCGCTGGCTTCACCGGGCATGGTGGGTAACGGGCTACCAATAAAGTAGCCAGTGACACACAATACCGTAATGCACAGAGCATTGACCCAATGCCAGATGCGCACCGGCGCCTCGTACACGTACACCGCCGGTTCGGAACGATACAGTTCATGTTCTGTTTGCTGTCCTGTGGACATGGCCGTTCTCCTGTTTACCGTACCTTGACCCGAACCAGTTCCTGGCCGTCTTCACTCATCACGTGGGTGGAGCAGGCGAGGCAGGGATCGAAACTGTGCAGACTGCGCAGAATTTCCACCGGTTCGTCCGGACGTTCCATGGGCGTGTTCATGAGGCTGGCCTCAAACGCACCGATGTTGCCTGCCGGATCACGGGGTGAACCGTTCCAGGTGGTGGGCACCACACATTGATAGTTTTCAATGCGGCCATCCTTGATCTTGATCCAGTGACCCAAAGCGCCGCGGGGTGCGGCCACGGTGCCCACGCCTTTGGCTTCCTTGGGCCAGGTTTTTGGGTCCCACTTTTCCATGTTGGCGGTGGTGGTGTCGCCGTTCTTGATGTTGCCCATCAGTTCGGTCCAGTCGTCCACCATCATGTCGGCGCAGTATTGTGCTTCCAGGGCGCGGGCCAGGGTGCGGCCGATGGTGGATTGCAGCACGGACTTGGCGCCCAGTTCCGTTCCCGCCAATTTATTGAACGCGGCAACGCTGGTGTCCACCTGATTTTTTACATAGTCGACGCCCTGCACATAAGCCAGGGTATAGCGGGAGAGTGGTCCCACTTCCACCGCATGACCGCGCCAGCGCGGAGCTTTGATCCAGGAATATTTGGCCGCTTCGTCCATTTCCTGAATGTTGGTTTTGGTGCCTTTGAAGTTTGGCCCCAGTTTGAAGTTGGGCTCGGTTACGCCGTCCCAGGGATGCAGGCCCATCTTTTCATCCGGGTAGCTGTACCAGGAGTGGGCGACAAATTCCTGTACCTGTTCCGGGTCGCGGGGGTCCACCGGAAACACTTCATTCCAGTTGCCGTTGAGGATCACACCACCGGGCAATTGATCCGTGGACTTGTCGTAGTTCACTTTCGGATAGGCGCCGTAATCCATCACGCTGTAGGCACCCAGGCCACCGCCATAGAGCCAGTCTTTGTAGAAGCTGGCAATGGCCAGTACATCGGGAATCAGCACGTTGTTGCAGAACGCCACCATTTCATTGATACGAGCTTTGACAAAGTTCAGGCGTTCCATATTCAGCGGCGCACCGGCGGACAGGTCGCCGTCCATGTTGATGGCGCAAGGCACGCCACCCACCAGATAGTTAGGATGCGGGTTCTTGCCGCCGAACACCGTATGCACCTTCACAAAATCTTTCTGCAGATCCAGCGCTTCCAGGTAATGGGCCACCGCCATCAGGTCCGCTTCCGGCGGCAGTTTGTAAGCCGGGTTATCCCAGTAACCGTTTTTGAACGGGCCCAGTTGACCGGACTCCACAAACTTGCGGATGCGGGTTTGGATATCGCGGAAATAACCCGGGCTGGACATGGGGTGGGCAGGGGATACCATCTGCTGCAGTTGTGATGTGGCCTTGGGGTCGGCTTTCAGTGCATTCACCGGATTCACCCAGTCCAACGCATGCAGGTGATAGAAATGCACAACGTGATCGTGCACCTGCAGGGTCTTGGCCATGATTTCCCGGATCAGGTGGGCATTGGGTGGAATCCTGATGCCCAGGGCATCTTCCACCGCGCGAACTGATGTCAACGCATGACAGCCGGTACAGACACCACAGATGCGTTCTACAAATGCCCAGGCGTCGCGGGGATCACGGCCCTTCAGGATCACTTCCAGGCCGCGCCACATGGTGCCCGAAGACACCGCATTGCGGATGACGTTGTTATCATCCACGTTTACCTCGCAACGCATATGACCTTCAATTCGGGTCACTGGATCTACCACCACTCGGCGGCCGCTGCTGTCCAGGTCATAACCATTTGGGGTTTTGATAATACTCATTATTATTCATCTCCTTTCTGTGAGCCTGGCTGCGCGTCTTTCTGCATGGCGCGCTTCACAGCGCTGGCGGCAATGTGGGCTGCGGTGGCGGTACCGACGACGGCGGCGGCAGTAGCGCCCACCTTGTCGGCGTTGGCCTCAACACCGAACTGCGGGATGTCGGTAAGGCGGGCATACCAGGAGCCTTTGTCCCAGAAGCCGTCTTCCGAACAACCGATGCAGCCGTGGCCAGCCTGGATCGGGAAGGAGGTGCCTTCGTTCCAGCGAATGGTGGAACAGGCGTTGTAGGTGGTGGGACCTTTGCAGCCCATTTTGTAGAGGCAGTAGCCTTTACGGGCGGCCTCGTCATCCCAGCTTTCCACAAACTGGCCGGCATCAAAGTGCGGACGTCGATAGCATTTGTCGTGGATACGCTGGCTGTAGAACATTTTCGGCCGGCCCTGGCGATCCAGCTCGGGCATGCGCTCAAAGGTCAGGATGTAGGTCACCACGGCGGTCATGACTTCCGCAATGGGTGGGCACCCCGGTACCTTGATGATCGGTTTGTTGTGGATCACCTTATGGACCGGTGTGGCCTGGGTAGGGTTGGGGGCCGCTGCCTGCACGCATCCGTAGGACGCGCACGACCCCCAAGAGATGATGGCCTTGCAGTGCTCGGCCGCATGGGTCAACTGGTCCAGGAACGGCTTGCCGCCGATGATGCAGGACATGCCATCCTGGTTCAGGGGCGGATTGCCTTCCACCGCCAGAATGTAGTTGCCGTTATATTTTTCGATGGTTTCTTCAATGATGGCTTCAGCCTGGTGGCCGGCAGCGGCCATGATCGTATCGTCATAATCCAGTGAGACCATGGAGAGAATCACATCCTTGGCCAGCGGGTGAGCTGAGCGGATGAAGGATTCTGAACAGCAGGTGCACTCCAGGCCATGCAGCCACAGGATGGGAATCCGCGGCTTGGTTTCCATGGCGTGGGCGATTTTCGGCACAAAGGCGGGCCCCAGGCCCAGTGCGGTGGCGGTCAGGCTGCAGTACTTCATAAAGCTTCTGCGCGTGATGCCCTGGCGCCGCATTACCTCATAAAAGGTCTCAGTCATGAGCATTCCCCTATCGGTCTTGTTATTCGGTGACTCCTCTTGAACAGCCTTTGGGCAAGTTGTGTGCCACAGCGAAAACTCCCGGGTCATGGGGGCTCTGGAGAGGCTCATAGTCTCGAATCGGAAAAGGTTATTACACTTTGGTCTAATTACTGAAAAGAAAGTTTTCAATTGGTCTTGCGCAATGGTCAGGCTGTTGACAGAATGAGGGTCACATCCATTTTCGTTCGCAACTGATCAAGAGACCGTCATCATGAGTGACCAGGTACTGCTTTTGGGGATTGGCAATGTACTGTGGGCCGATGAAGGCTTCGGCGTGCGTGCCATAGAGGCTTTCAATGAGCGCTATGAAGTACCGGAATCCGTGCGCCTGATGGACGGGGGCACCCAGGGCATCTATCTGGTTCCCCATGTGCAGGAGGCCGATATCCTGGTGGTGTTCGATGCCATTGATTACGGCCTGCCACCCGGCACACTCAAAGTGATTCGCGATCAGGACGTCCCCAGTTTTATGGGGGCCAAGAAAATGAGCCTGCATCAGACCGGCTTTCAGGAAGTGCTGGCCATGGCGGAAATGCTGGGTAAATGCCCGCAGAAACTGCTCTTGATCGGCGTGCAGCCGGAAGAGCTGGAGGATTACGGCGGCAGCTTGCGGCCATCCGTAAAAGCCCAGATTCAACCAGCCCTGGAGATCGCCGTTGCCTATCTGCAGGAGCAGGGCATCCAGGTCTCGCCACACACCTATCACTCCACCGCCGAATCCCTTGCTCACCACAGTATTGCCCTGCAGGACTATGAGGCCAGGCGCCCCAGTGAAGAAGACGCCTGCCGCTTGGGCGATGCCCGGGTGCTGCAATCCGGCCAGGTGGTGTTTGATCCCAAGGCCGTTACGGCAGAACCGCTGTCCTTCAGCGTGGATCTGGACAAGCGGAGGCAGGACTGATGTGCATCGGTATCCCCATGCAGGTGGTGTCTGTCGATGGGCTGATTGGTTGGTGTCGTCCGGATGAAGCCAGTGCCGTGGAAGAAGTGGATTTGGCGTTAGTAGGCCCTTGTGATCCAGGGACCTGGTTGCTGGTGTTTCTGGGTGCCGCCAGGGAAATCCTGAATCAGGATACCGCCCAACGTATGCAGTCGGCGTTGGAAGCACTTAAGCAAACCATGAACGGACAATCGGATATCGATTATCTGTTTGCCGATCTGGTGGATCGCGAACCGCCTTTGCCGGATCACCTGCGTGAAGCAGTGGGTAAACCCATGGTGGTAAACCAAGAGGAAGAATAATGTCTGTACTGATTGAACGACTGGTCTCAGAAGTAGGATGCCCGGTAGCAAACCTGGATACCATCGATGCGCTGGTGACGAAACACGAATTCCTGATGCTGTTTTTTACCAATGACCCTGCCCGTTATCCGGAGAGCAACGATGTGGCGATTATTCTGCCGGAGTTGCAACGGGCCTTTTATGGCCGGTTTCAGGTGGCGGTGGTGGATCGTGAAAGTGAACAGGCTTTGAAGGAGCGCTACCCCTTCAACCAATGGCCGGCACTGGTGTTCTTACGGCGCGGCACCCAGCTTGAGGTGATCAGCAAAGTCCGGGATTGGGCCGAGTATCGGGCCCTGATCAAACCGTTGCTGGAACCCGGCTTTCAGGCCGATCAACGTATTCCCAACGTCAGTTTGTCGTGAGGAACTAAATATGAGGAGCCAGATATGAGTGATTCAGATCGCATACCGGTAGTGTCTTACTTTGGCCCGGGTTCGCAGCCACCGGAATTCGAAGAGTCGTTTCAATACATGAGCATGCCCTCGGCCATGGCAACCTATCACCAACCGCAGGTGCCGGAACCGGAAGATGCCGGCGACATTGAACCGGCATTGAAACTGCTGCAGCGGGTATTGCTCGGTTTGCAGCACTATCCCAATAAAGGGAATGCATTGTTTCCGTTGTCCGGTCTGAATCAGGACAGTCTGCGCCTGGTGAATCAGATGATGGGGGTGGGCGAGGTGAGCGCCACCATCGGCGGAGCGTCCCTGGAAACATCCCCAATTCATATACAGGAATCAGTGATGGCCGGTTTGTGGCGGGTGCAGCAGCGGGATGCCGACGACAACCTGATCTGGGATGGACTGGAAGTGGGCGCTGTACCCGGTTGTGTGAGTGAGCTGGCGTTTGCCGAGGCTGCCTCCAGCCTGGATACCGACACCCGCAATCTACCCATCGGTGTTATGAATGTGCCCTCGCTGTTGTCAGAACTGGCGGACAAAATTGCGGAGCGGGCGCAGGACAGGGCCCATGAGCAACCTGCCCATGTGATGAATCTGACCTTGCTACCATTGAGCGATGCGGATCTGTATTGCCTGGGTGAGCGTCTGGGGGTGGGTCCGGTCACCTTTTTGTCCCGCGGTTACGGTAACTGTCGGGTGGGCAGTACCGCCTGTAACAACGTGTGGTGGATAAAATACTTCAACTCTGAAGATGCGCTGATCCTGAACACCATCGAAGTCACCAACATGCCGGAAGTGGTGATGGCGGCGCCGGAAGACATCGAAGACAGCGCCCATCGTCTGCAGGAAATTCTGGAGATCTACCGGTGAGTGGCAGTACCTCATTCGAAGGTTCCTCATTTGAAGGGTCTTATGGCGGCGATGCCAGCCGGTTGCAGGATGACTCGATTCTGGAATGCAAGGTCTGTTGGTATCGCTACGATCCGGAACAAGGTGATGATGTCTGGCAGATTGAGCCGGGCACACCGTTTTCCCAGTTGCCCGACCACTGGCGTTGTCCCCAATGCGATGGGGCAAAAAAACAGTTTATGGTGGTGAGGTAACTGCCATGGCCCTCACCGTCACCTTTACTTCAGAACAGCAGGTTATCCGCACCCTGGAAACCACCTTTACCCAGGTGCAACAGCGCATGGATGGCTTGCCGTTTTTGAACCCCCGATTACAGGTGCGTGCGCTGGGCTTTCAACCCTGGCAGCAATACTGGTTGGGGGTTCTAGTGACACCCTGGTTTATGAATTTCATGTTATTGCCGAGGGAAGATGGCGTCAGTGTGCCGCGTTTTGGGGAAGCGCAATTGGTAAATTTTCCCTGCGGTACGTTTTCCTTTATCGCCGGGCACGAAGGCGGCATTGGCAGCTACATGAGCTGCTCTTTATTCTCCCCAGTGCAGGAGCTTGAGAGCCAACATCTGGCGGAAGAAATCGCAATGGCATCGCTGAAGCAACTGCTGACTGCCGAAGCGTCCACGGCCGAATCGTCTATACCAGCAGACTGCAGCGCAGAACCACCGCGACGCACCTTGTTCCGGCGTATTCTGGGCCAGCAAGCCGATAAACAGCACATTCAGGGGAAAGCAGTCGAATGAGTCAGGCGGGCGCTTTGAATATCCGGTTTGGGCGCGATTCTGCAGCGAACGCGTTGTTGTCCATCGAATCCACCCGCCCTCAGGGGCTGACCCGCCTGTTGCAAAACCGCACCATCGCCGAAGCGCATCAAGTGGTGTCACTGTTGTTTTCCGTGTGTCGGCGGGCGCAAACCGTTGCTGCGTCCCGGGTAGCCGAGCAGTTGATGGGTGTCAGCGTGCCTGCAGAGCTGGAACAGCGTCGTGACCAGATGTTGCGTCTGGAACTGCTGCATGAGCACCTGTGGACCCTGTTGGTTCAGCTGCCTCCGCGCCTGGGGCTGGTTGTGCATACAGCGTGTATGGCGGAAGCCAGCCAGATCCTGCGTTGTGCCATGAGCGGCATGGACCGCAGGAGTGTGCTATCGGGGATTTACGGCGGCAAGGGTGGCGTCAGTGAACTGCCTACGGTGGTGAACCTGGCGGGATGGGCGGCGCAGCTATCCGAGTCGTTATTTGCCGGGGAGAACAACCTGGTCGATGAGTTGCTGGCCGCAACCCGCAAGCAGGATTGGCGCAGCGATTACCACCTGTGCGGGCTGCAATCATTCTATGGGGAAGATCTGGTAAGCCGATTGATCGGCGATCCCGCCTTTGGCCATCAACCCCAATGGCAACAGCAGCCCCGGGAAACCGGTGCGGTAGTGCGGCAAGCCGCTTCCCCGCAAGTGTTCCAGGCATTGCAGCAGGGTTGGTGTTTGCAACCCAGGTTGCTGGCAATCTTATTGGAAGTGGAATTGCTGCTGAATTGGCTGACCGCGGGTGGCTTCCGAGTCGATGGTGAGAAAGAGGATGGCGGAATCAACATCAGTAATGGCAATATCGAGTCCCCTTCACCCCGATTCGCGTTGAGTCAATTGCAAACCGCCCGCGGAGAGCTGATCCATGGGGTGGAATTGAACCCTGATCGCGATCGCATCCAGCGCTACTGGATTATCGCGCCCACGGATTGGAACTTTCACCCGCAGGGCGTGCTGCATACAATGGTAGGCACACTGCAGGGAGCGGAGGAAGAAGAGGCTCGCCAACGACTGTCGTTACTGGTCATGATGATGAACCCCTGTGTAGGATGGGAGGTCCAGGGCCATGCATGAAATGTCCCTTTGTGAATCCGTATTACAGATTGTGGAAGAAGAAGCGGCCAAACAGAAATTCAACAACGTGAAATGGCTGCAGTTGGAAATTGGTGCACTGGCCGGTGTGGAAGTGGAAGCCATGCGATTTTGTTTTGATGTGGTGGCCCGTAACAGTGTATTGCAAGGCGCCACGTTGGATATTGTGCAGCCCGGTGGTGAAGCCTGGTGTATGCAGTGCGCCAAAACGATCGAGATTAAGGAGCGCTACCAGCCCTGCCCGGAATGCGGTGGTTATCAGTTGCAGGTTACCGGTGGGGATGAAATGCGAATCAAAGAATTGGAGGTGGAGTGATGTGTACAGTATGCGGTTGCGGTGAAGGTGAAGTCACCATCGAGGGCGCTCATGCTCATTCACACAGTCATGATCATCAACATAGCCATCAGCACGGCCATAGCCACGATCATTCCCACGAGCACAGCCACGATCATTCTCACGACCACGGACACCACCATCACTACGGTCTAGGCCCCGCCCGAGCCCACGCACCGGGCTTGGATCAGGCCCGTATGGTGCAAATCGAAAAAGACATTCTCGGTAAAAACGATCAATACGCCCGCGCCAACCGTGCCCGCTTTGCCGAACAGGGGATATTTACCTTGAATCTGGTGTCCAGCCCGGGCTCCGGAAAAACCACCTTACTCACACGTACCCTTACCGATTTGAAAGACAAGTTTCCCTTGGCCGTTGTCGAAGGCGATCAGGAAACCTCCCAGGATGCCGAACGCATTCGAGCCACTGGTGTGAATGCCATTCAGGTGAATACCGGTAAGGGGTGTCATCTGGATGGGCACATGGTAGGGCATGCGTTGGAAACCCTGCAACCGCAACCCGGAAGTGTATTGTTCATCGAAAACGTGGGCAACCTGGTGTGCCCTGCCGCGTTTGATCTGGGGGAGGCCCACAAAGTGGCGATTCTTTCCATCACCGAGGGTGAAGACAAACCCATCAAATACCCGGATATGTTCGCCGCCGCTGACGTTTTGCTGCTGAATAAAATCGACCTGCTGCCCCACCTGGATTTTGATGTGGAACGCTGCATTGAATTCGCCCGCCGCATCAATCCGGCTATCCAGATTATCAAAGTGTCTGCCAAGACCGGCGAAGGCATGCAGCAATGGTATCAATGGCTCACCCTGAACCGGCAGAGTCGGTTGATCGGGCATCCGGCCTTTGCCGACGCCTCACAGGGGGAAACACACCATGCCTGAGCTGATTGATGCCAGTGCCGGCATGCCTGCGGTACCGAAGTCATTACCTTCGGTGCTGATACTGGATGACGAACAACGCTCGGTGGAAACCCTGGCCCGTATTCTTCAGGATGAGTTTGACGTGCATTGCGCCACCACCATTGAAGAAGCAGAAGCCATTCTGCAGCGGGAGTGGGTGCAGATCATTCTCTGTGATCAACGTATGCCGGAAATGACCGGCGTTGAATTTTTGATGCGGGTGAGGCAACAGTGGCCGGAAGTGATTCGTATGATCATCTCCGGTTATACGGATTCAGCGGATATTATTGATGCGGTGAACGATGCCGGTATCTATCACTTCATCACCAAGCCCTGGCAACCCGCTGACCTGTTGATGAAACTGCACAACGCCGCCAAGCTGTTTCGCCTGCAGCGGCTGAACGAACAATTGGCGGTGGAACTGAAATTGCGGCCGGAAACCGTGGCCGATGAACTGGAAGAAAAGCGTCAACTGTTGCGTGCCCGCTTTGATTGGGATCTGGGTATTGTACGCTCCCCCGACAGCCCCATGAATCATGTCTGTGAAATCATTCAACATGTCGCACCGTTTAATGTGAACGTATTGCTGACTGGTGAATCCGGTACCGGCAAAGAACTTTGTGCACGGGCGCTGCATTACAACAGTCTGCGTCAGGACGGCCCGTTTGTGGCGGAAAACTGCGGCGCCTTGCCGGATGAATTGCTGGAAAGCGAATTGTTCGGCCACAAGCGCGGCGCTTTTACCGGTGCGGTGGATGATCGGGTGGGGCTGTTCGAGCGGGCTGATGGCGGCACGATTTTTCTCGATGAAATAGGCGAAGTTTCTCCTGCATTTCAGGTGAAACTGTTGCGGGTGCTGCAGGAAGGGGAGATCCGCCCGTTAGGCACCAACACCCGCCGTAAAATCGACGTGCGTGTGGTGGCGGCCACCAACCGGGATCTGGAGAAAGATGTGAAGGAAGGCCGCTTCCGTCAGGATCTGTACTACCGCCTGGCCACCTTCGTAGTGCATCTGCCGCCGCTGCGGGAACGCCCCATGGACATTGAAGCGCTGGCTTATGCGATCCTAGAAGAATCCTCCCGGCAATTAGGCAAAAAAGTAAAAGGCTTTACCGACGAAGCCATCAACTGCCTGCAGGCCTATGACTGGCCCGGTAACGTGCGGGAACTGCAGAACGAGATCAAGCGCATGCTGGTGTTGGCCCATGAAGATTACCTGGGGTCAGACCTGATCAGCGCGCGTATCGTGTTGGCGGCTCCGGAAGAAGCGAAATCGGATCTGGAATTGTTGACCGGTATTGATGGTTCGTTGAAAGAACGGGTGGAGTCCCTTGAGGCACGTATTTTAAAGGAAACCCTGATTCGTCACCGTTGGAATAAAACCCGGGCGGCGGAAGAGCTGGGGCTTTCCCGGGTCGGATTGCGCAACAAGCTGGAGCGTTACGAACTGGAACAGATTCCACAGAAACCCCAATCGGCTCAAGGATAGAGCAGAGGATAAAAGTCCATGGAGAAATCGAAACCACGTAATCAAAACCACACCCAGGCCCTGACCAATCAGGTGGCCATTCCGGAAGCCTTGCCGGAAGAAGTGGGGGAGAGCGCGTGGATTGAAGTTATTCAGCGAATGGATGACATCTATGCGGATCTGGTGGAACACCAGGTGGCATTGGAAGATAAAAATGATGCACTGGAAGCCGCCTATAAGGAACTGCATCGCACCCACGAAGAATTAAAGCAAACCCAACGGCAACTGATTCAGGCGGAAAAGATGGCGTCGCTTGGTCGTTTGGTAGCGGGGGTGGCCCACGAGCTGAACAACCCCATCAGTTTCATTCAGGGCAACGCTTTTGCCCTGGAAGGTTATAACACCCGCCTGCAGAATTTCTTCGAGCAACTGGAATCACTCAATCACCCGGTGGTGAATCAACTACGGGAACACAACCGGATCGATGCCATTCTGCGGGATTTGAATCCGCTGGTGGAAGGCACCAAGGAAGGCGCTGAACGGGTCACCGAGATCGTGCAGAACCTGCTGCGTTTCACCACTCCGCAAAAGCGTGCGGTTGCGCCCTTTGATCTGGCCGCCTTGATTCGTAGTTCCATGCAGTGGGTGTGTCGCAGCAACCGTATCGCAACGCAGCAGCATCTGGATTTGCCTGAGTCATTGCAGATTGAAGGTTACGAGGGGCTGGTGCATCAAATTCTGGTGAACCTGATTCAAAATGCTATTGATGCGGTGGAGCCTGTGAAAATTCCCACGTTGTGGGTCAGCGTACAAGCCGATGAGAAAACCGTTGCCATTACGCTGCGTGACAACGGCCCCGGCATTAAGCGCGAACACCTGGCCACCATCTTTGATCCGTTCTTTACTACCAAACAATCCGGTAAGGGCACCGGGCTGGGTTTGTACATCAGCTATCTGTTGGCCACGGAACAATGTGGCGGTGATCTTACGGTGGAATGTCCACCACAAGGGGGAGCTGAGTTTACACTCACTTTACCTAAAGCGATCACACCCGCCATCACGCAAGCCGTCACCGATAATGGAGCCACAACATGACACCAAAAACGCTGTTGTGGTTACAGTCCGGTGGTTGTGGAGGTTGCAGTCTCTCATTACTGAATGCAGAAAACCCGCACCTGTTGGATCGCTTGTCCCAATCCGGAATTGATTTGTTATGGCACCCCAGTCTCAGCGAGTCCAATGGGCCCGAATTCCTGTCGCTGATTCAATCCATTTGTGAAGGTGAACAGGCGCTGGATATTTTGTGCCTGGAAGGGTCCGTCATGATGGGGCCAAACGGCACCGGGCGCTTTCATCTGTTGAGCGGCACCGACCAACCCATGTTCCACTGGTTGCAAAAACTGGCAGCAAAGGCAAAGCAGGTGGTGGCGGTGGGCAGTTGTGCAGCCTTTGGTGGCATAACCTCGGCGGGGATTAATATTGGCGAAGCCACCGGCTTGCAATTCGATTCCGAACAACCCGGTGGTCTGTTGGGGGATCAATGGCGCAGCCAGTCCGATTTGCCGGTCATCAATATTGCCGGATGTCCAACCCATCCGGATTGGGTAACGGAAACCCTGATGCTGCTGGCGGCGGATGCGTTGGATCAAAACCAGTTGGATGAATATAACCGGCCCCGGTTTTACACCGATCATCTGGTGCATCACGGTTGCCCGCGTAACGAGTATTACGAATACAAAGCCAGTTCCGAAAAGCCAGGTGATCTGGGTTGTATGATGGAACACATGGGTTGCCTGGGCACCCAGGCGCGCGCCGACTGCAATATCCGCCCCTGGAACGGCACTGGCTCCTGTCTGAAAGGTGGTTACGCCTGTGTGAATTGCACCGCGCCGGGGTTTGAAGACAGCCGCCACAGTTTTATGGAAACCCCCAAGTTGGCGGGCATTCCGGTGGGCCTGCCCACGGATATGCCCAAAGCCTGGTTTGTGGCGTTGGCTTCCCTTGCCAAAGCCGCCACCCCGGAACGCCTGCGCAAAAATGCCGTAGCAGAACGGTTGATTTATCCGCCACGCAAGGAAACAAAGAGCAAAGAAGTAAAGCAAAAAGGGGAGGGTAAGAAACGATGACCTTACCCACCGGCAAAACCGTATTGGGCCCATTGAACCGGGTGGAAGGGGATCTGGAAATCCGGGTGGAAGTGGCGCAGTCGGATGATGGAAAAGACCGCGTGCAGCAGGCCTGGGTGAATTCACCGTTGTTCCGTGGCTTCGAAGTGATCCTGCAGGGCAAAGCGCCGCTGGATGCGTTGGTGTACACGCCCCGCATTTGCGGTATCTGCTCGGTGGCGCAGTCCGTGGCTGCCGCATCCGCCCTGGCAAACTATATGGAAGTGGTGCCCACTGATAACGGCAGGCTCGCCACCAGTTTGACCCTGGCCTGTGAAAATCTGGCGGATCATCTCAGCCATTTCTATCTGTTTTTTATGCCGGATTTTGCCCGCGCCGGTTATCAAAGCCAGCCCTGGTTTGACGCCATCCAAAAACGCTTTCGCGCCCAGGTGGGTGAGGTGGTGAATCAGGTATTACCGGCCCGGGCTGGTTTTATGCAGATGACGGGAATCCTCGCCGGAAAATGGCCTCACAGTTTAAGCCTGCAACCGGGCGGCACCAGCAAAGCCCTGGGCAGCAGCGAGCAGGTGCGACTACTGATGATGATTCGCAGTTTTCGCCAGTTTCTGGAACAAGTGTTGTTTGCCGATACATTGGAAAACGTGGCGGCGCTGGAAAACCGCGAGCAATTAAACGCGTGGGCCGCATCTCATGCGCAATCGGACTTCGGCCGCTTTCTGTCATTGGTGGAACCCCTGCAATTGGATCAGTTGGGCGTCACTCGTAATACCTTCCTCAGTTACGGCGCCTATGACATTCCATCTAATAGCTCACAGCCGCATCTGTTCAAGCAAGGTGTGGCCCAGTGGCAAAAGCAATCTCTTAAAAACGGTGGCCTGAAATCCAAAAAACTGGATACAACCTTAATTGAAGAAGATATCGCTTACAGCTGGCTGGTGGGGGAACGAGCCCATCCCTATCAGGGGAACACGCAACCGGATGCGGATGTGCCCGGCTATTCCTGGTGCAAGGCTCCTCGATTGGATGGCAATGTGGCGGAAGTGGGTGCCCTGGCGCGGCAGGTGGTGAACGGCCATCCCTTGTTATTGGATCTGGTAAAAACCGATGGCGCTTCGGTGATGAGCCGGGTAGTGGCCCGCCTGCTGGAATTCGCCTTAGTGGTGCCTGCCATGGAGCAATGGTGTCAGCAACTGCAGGTGAATGAAGCCTTTTGTGCGGATCAATCCCGGCAACCATCGTCCGGTAAAGGCCAGGGTCTGGTGGAAGCCGCCCGCGGTAGTCTGGGCCATTGGCTTAACGTGGAAGACGGCCGCATTGCCAACTACCAGATCATTGCTCCCACCACCTGGAACTTTTCACCCCGGGATCAACAGGGTGTGTGCGGGCCGCTGGAAAGCGCATTGCAGAATATCGAATTGAACAACGCAGGTGATGCCGCCGAGCTGCATGAATGCCTGCCTATTCAGCATGTGATTCGTTCCTATGACCCCTGTATGGTTTGCACGGTGCACTGATGGCGATGAACTCACTACAACAGGACTCGATAACACAGGCGGTGCAAAAAACCATTCGAGTCAGTGGTGTGGTCCAGGGAGTGGGTTTTCGCCCGGCGGTATGGCATCTGGCGCAGGAACTGGGATTGACCGGTCATGTCTATAATGATGATGACGGCGTGTTGATTTGTTGTCGTGGCACCGAGCATGCAGTGGAAGGATTAATCCAACGCTTGCAATCTTCACCGCCCGCGCAATCCCATATCAGCAAAATTGAATGCTGGCACAGTGACAATCCGCTGCAGGTTGAAGGCTTCGTAATTGAAGAAAGCCTTCATGAGCAGGTAGCAGGCAAATCTAAGCCACAACTGAAAACCGGCGTGTCCGCCGATCTGGCCACCTGCCCAGACTGTTTGCAAGAACTGTTTGATCCCAACAATCGCCGTTATCGCTATCCCTTTATCAACTGCACCCATTGCGGCCCGCGCCTGAGCATTGTGCGCAGCATTCCCTATGATCGAATCAATACCAGCATGGCGGTGTTTGAACAATGCCCGCAATGCCAGCGGGAATACGATGATCCCGCCAATCGCCGTTTCCATGCCCAGCCCAATGCCTGCCCGGTGTGCGGCCCCACCCTTTGGATTACGGATAAGTCTGGGGCAGTGCTAGACGGCGATCCGGTCACAGTGGCGCAAGATGCATTGCGTGCCGGAAAGATTGTCGCGGTGAAAGGTGTGGGTGGATTTCATCTGGCCGCGGATGCCGGTAATGAGCACGCGGTGGTAACACTGCGCCAACGCAAACGCCGCCCCGATAAGCCGTTGGCGGTCATGGTGCGGAATCTGGAAGTGGCCAAACGTTATTGTCATATTTCCCAGGCACAGCAGGCTCTGTTGCAAAGCGCAGCGGCCCCGGTGGTATTGCTGAACGTCCACACCATGCCCGGCGCAGGCATCGCGCCGGATCAACAACGGTTAGGCGTGATGCTGCCACCGTCTCCTTTGCATCACCTGTTGTTGGAAACCTTCGACAGGCCCCTGGTGATGACCTCCGGCAATCCCAGTGGCGAACCCCAATGCATCAGCAATGAGCGCGCACTGGAAAAGCTATCTCACGTGGCGGACCTGTTCCTGCTCCACAATCGGGACATCCTCAATCGGGTGGATGATTCCGTGGTTCAGGTTATCGACAACCAGCCGCAAGTAATCCGGCGCGGTCGCGGTTATGCGCCCATGCCGCTGCCATTGCCACCGGGGTTTGAAACGGCTCCGGCTGTTCTGGCGTTGGGTGCCGAACTCAAAAATACTTTTTGTTTGCTGGGCCAGAACAAAGCGGTGCTCTCACAACACATGGGCGATCTGCAGGATGTGCTGACCCTGGCGGATTTTGAACGCAACCTGGCGTTGTATCAGCAAGTCTACCAGCATGAAGCGCAATGCATCGCGGTGGACGCCCATCCCCAGTATCACTCCGGGCGGGTGGGGCGCATGGTATCGCAGCAATTGAATTTGCCGGTGCTGGAGATCCAGCACCATCATGCCCATATGGCGGCTTGTTTGGGCGAGCACGGTTGGCCTCTGTTATTTAATGGGGAAGACGCTGTCAATCAGGTACTTGCTATCACCCTGGATGGTTTGGGGTTTGCCCCCAATGGTGGAGATAGTGATGGCGATGCCCTCTGGGGCGGCGAAATCCTGTTGGGCAATTACACCCAGGTGAAACGCCTGGCCCGATTAAAACCGGTGCCCCTGCCGGGTGGTAATGCGGCGTCCACCCAACCCTGGCGCAACACCGTGGCGCAACTGCACAGCGCCATCGGCTGGAAAAATGTCAACGAAAAATTTGGTGAGCTAAGTGCTATCCAAGCCATTGCCCAACAACCGGTAGACACTATCATTGCAATGATGGAAAAGTCATTGAACTCGCCACTGTCCTCATCCTGCGGCCGCCTGTTCGATGCGGTGGCGGCGCTATTGGGCTTCGCCACCGCTGGTATGAGCTTTGAAGGCCAGGCTGCCATGGCGCTGGAAGCCTCCATCAGCGAACAACACTGGCAGCAGGTGCAAACACAAAAACAATCTTACCCGTTCGCAATACAGCAAGAAGCAAGCGGCCTCTGGCAGATCGATCCCGCCCCCATGTGGCACAGTCTCTTGCAGGATTTGCAGAACGCAGAACCCACAGGTCTGATAGCCGCACGCTTTCATAAAGGCTTGGCCCAAGCCTGGGCGGACTGCGTATGGCGACTGGCGCAAGAACATAACGTAAAAGAAGTGGTACTCACCGGCGGCGTATTCCAGAACGTGCATCTTACGGCGGAAGTTACCCGCTTGCTTCAACAGCATCAACTCAACGTGCTCACTCATTCCCAGGTGCCCGCCAACGACGGGGGCATTGCCCTGGGCCAGGCCCTGATCGCCGCCGCCAAACAAATTCAATTGAACTCTCTACAGAAGAATTCGCAAATAAAGAGGAACGCCCCATGTGCTTAGGTATTCCAGGGCAGATCGTCAGCATCAGTGACGCCGACAACAGCATGGCCATGGTGGATGTGTCCGGCGTGCAGCGTGAAGTGAACATCATGTGCATTGTGGAGCCCAACACCAACGCCCAGGACTACATCGGCGAATGGGTGCTGGTGCATGTGGGCTTTGCCATGAGTCATTTGGATGAAGAAGAGGCGCAACGCACACTGGCGTTGTTGCAAGAGCTAGGCGAATTCCAGGAAGAACTGGATGCCATGAAGGAGCAAGAACCCCAGCAAGCAGGAGAAAGCCAATGAAATACGTCGACGAATTTCGTGATCCGGACACCGCCCGCAAACTGGTGCAACAGATCCAGCGCCTCACCGACAGCATCATGGCGAAAAGGGCAGAAGCAGGTTACACCATGCCCCTGCAACTGATGGAATTCTGCGGCGGCCACACCCACACCATTTTCCGCTACGGCATCGAACAACTGCTGCCGGATACCATCGAACTGGTGCACGGCCCCGGCTGCCCGGTATGCGTCTTGCCACGGGGCCGGGTGGACGACGCTGTGGCCCTGGCCAGTCGACCGGAAGTCATCTTCACCACCTTTGGTGACGCCATGCGCGTGCCCGGTTCGCAAAAATCCCTGCTGCAGGCCAAGGCCGATGGGGCGGACATTCGCATGGTCTATTCACCGCTGGATGCGCTCAAGCTGGCGAAGGAAAACCCCGAGCGTGAAGTTATTTTCTTCGCGTTAGGGTTTGAAACCACCATGCCCAGCACGGCGCTCACCTTACTGCAGGCAGAGCGCCAGGGTATTACCAACTTTTCCCTGTTCTGCAACCACATCACCACGGTGCCCACCATCGACGCCATTCTGGGCGACCCGGACATGATCCTGGATGGCTTTTTGGCACCGGGCCACGTCAGCATGGTGATCGGTGAGGAACCCTTCCAGTTTGTGGCCAAGGAATTTCACAAACCGCTGGTGATCACCGGCTTTGAACCGCTGGACATCCTGCAATCCCTCACCATGGTGCTGCTGCAAATCAACGAAGGCCGCACCGAAGTGGAAAACCAATACAAGCGTGTGGTGCAAAAACAGGGCAACAGCCCCGGCCAGCAGGCCATCGAAACCGTGTTTGAAATTCGTGACTTTTTTGAATTGCGGGGCCTGGGCTCCGTGGACCACTCCGGCGTGCGTATTCGCGATGCCTACGCCCGCTATGATGCGGAACGCAAATTCCCCCTCTCTTTAACGGGAGGGGGCATCACCGTTACCGATCCCGCCGGTTGCCAATGCGGCGACGTACTGAAAGGCCTGATCCGCCCCTGGCAATGCACGCAGTTCGGCGAACAGTGCACCCCGCAAACCCCCATGGGCGCGCTGATGGTGTCCTCCGAAGGGGCTTGCGCCGCCTATTACCAATACAGCGATGTGCAGGAACTCAAACTGAAGCGGAGCCATCAAAAAGAGAGCGTATCCGCATGAGCGCCGACGTCTCCCAAGAAAAAATTACATTGGGCACTATTACAATGGCCCACGGCAGCGGCGGCAAAGCCATGGAAGAACTCATCCGCACCGTGTTTGTCGAGGCCTTCAACAGCAATCACGACAACCCCCAACTGGCCAGCCTGGAAGACCAGGCCCGCTTTGATCTTGCGGCCCTGCAACAACAGGGCAATCGCCTGGCCTTCACCACCGACTCCTATGTCGTCGATCCACTGTTCTTCCCCGGTGGCGACATCGGCAAACTCGCCGTCACCGGCACCGTCAACGACCTGGCCATGGGCGGCGCCAAACCGCTTTACTTAAGCTGCGGCTTTATCATCGAAGAAGGCCTGCCCATCGACACCCTGAAAAAAGTGGTACGCTCCATGCAACAAACCGCAGTGGAAGCGGGGGTGAGCATCGTCACCGGCGATACCAAAGTGGTCCACAAGGGCAGCTGCGACAAGCTCTTCATCAACACCGCCGGAGTGGGGGTGATTGCCGAAGGCGTCAACATCAGCGCCCACAATGCACAAGCGGGGGACGCCATCATCATCAACGGCTACCTGGGGGATCACGGCGCCGCCATTGTGGATGCCCGTGGCGACCTGGCGTTGCAGAACACCATCGAATCCGATTGCCAGCCGCTGAACGATCTGGTGCAAGCCATGTTGGCGGTGTGCCCGGACATTCACTGCCTGCGCGATGCCACCCGCGGCGGCCTGGCCACTGTGCTGAACGAATTCGCCCAGGCCAGCAACTGCAGCATGCAGGTGGACGAGACCAAACTGCCTATTCGCGACGAAGTGCGGGGCATGTGCGAGATCCTGGGATTGGACCCGCTCTATCTGGCCAACGAAGGCAAACTGGTGGCGGTGGTGCCTGCTGCCGCTGCGGAAAAATTAATAGCAGTCATGCAAAACCACCGGGCGGGGCGCCACAGCACCATCATCGGGCAAGTAAAAGCATTATCAAAACCAGTTTCAAAACCAAGCGTGCTGATGACCACAGGATTTGGTAGCCAGCGAATAGTAGACCGGCTCGTGGGCGAGCAATTACCGAGGATCTGTTGATGACCAGCTTATTATTCGTGGGCTTTTTACTGGGGATACGGCACGCACTGGAGGCGGACCACATCGCCACCGTGGCCTCACTGGCCAGCACCTTGCCCAACCGCTGGCAAGTGGTGCGCCAGGGCGTTGCCTGGGGCTTTGGCCACAGCGTCATGCTGCTGTTGGTGGGCGCGGTGGTACTGTGGAGCGACACCATGATCCCCGAACAAATGGCCCACGGATTGGAAATGGCCGTCGGCGCCCTCATGATCGTACTGGGCCTGGACGTACTGCGCCGGGCCTGGCGCGACAAAGTCCACTTCCACCTGCACCAACACAAAGACGGCACCAAACACTTCCACGCCCACAGCCATCATGATCAACCGCAAAACTTTCGCCTGGCACCGTTCATCCAACCCCAACTGGGCCTTGAGTATAAACACGGTCACCACAATCATTCTCATAAAAAGGACTGGCCCCTGCGGGCGTTGTTCATGGGCATCATCCACGGCATGGCCGGTTCCGCTGCCTTGATCCTGTTGTTTGTGGATCAGGTGGATTCCATCAGCACGGGGTTGGCGTACATCGCCATCTTTGGACTGGGATCAATTCTGGGTATGTTCGTGTTTTCACTGGTGATCTCGGTGCCCCTCGGCATGACCGCGAAAAAGCTGACGCGGGTGCATACCGGGCTGCAGTTTTCGATAGGGGTGGTGACGTCGGCGTTGGGGATTGGGTTGTTGGTGGCGCCGATATAGCGGAGCCCGTGCACCATAAACCAATAAGTGGTATATATTAACCAATTGTTGGGTTATATTTACCATTGTATGGTTTATGGAAAAGGGGGAGAACCCATCATGTTTGTGCTCAAAGGCATACTGAGGGCGGAAACTCAGGAAAAGATCCTGATCTACCTGCTGCTAAAAGGAAGCGGCTATGGCAAGAGCATTGCCGAGTTCTACGACATCCCGCAAAACCCGGTGCAAAAGCAGTTGGCCCGACTTGAACAGGACGGTGTCATCGTCAGTGAACTGATAGGCAAGGTACGCAGCTATCAGCTCAACCCCCGTTATCCCTTTCTTCAGCCCCTGAAAGACTTGCTCAAGGCAGCAGCCGAAGCTTACCCTCCAACCGTGATCAACGCCCTGCTGGTGCAACGTACCCGTCCCCGCCAAGCGGGCAAACCTTTGGTATCCGCAGGCAGAACTGCCAAACCGAAAAAATAGGGCAGCCGGTAAATGAGTGATTTCAGCAAAATCGATATTGTGACTATCGCAGCCATCGTGGCAGAACACCTGCAACAGCATGGGATTGAAGTGGTGCTAGTGGGGGGCTTGGCTGTCGAGATCTATACGCACAACCTCTATCTCACCAAAGATATCGACATGGTGAACACCAATTACCAGCCGGCACGCAAGTTGACCCACGCTATGGCACAGCTGGACTTTCACAAGCAGGGAAGGGTGTATGTAAACGCAAGCACCGACATCACGGTGGAGTTTCCCTCTGCGCCGCTATCGGTGGGGGATGAAATCATTAAGCAAACCACGGTAGCCAAGGTGGGCGGTGGAAGAATCCCTATTTTAAAGGCAGAAGACGTGGTGAAAGATCGCCTGGCCGCGTTTATCCATTGGCAGGATAGGCAGTCGCTTATTCAAGCCACAGCCATCCTGTTGCAACACAACCTAAAACCGATGACATTTCAGGCTTTTTGCATAAAAGAAGGAACAGATAAAGATTTCCAGCTGTTGGAAAGCCTTCACACGCACGCAATGGAGCACCAATTGAATACTATGGAAGAACTGGAAGCTGAGCTCACACAATTGTTGTTGAATCAGTTATAGGTCTGTTACTGAAGTACTGCCAAGATGTTTTGTTTTCACTGGTGATCTCGGTGCCCCTGGGCATGACCGCGAAGAAGCTGACGCGGGTGCATACCGGGCTGCAGTTTTCCATAGGGGTGGTGACGTCGGCGTTGGGGATTGGGTTGTTGGTGGCGCCGGTTTGAGGGTAATCATTACACGCAGCTAAGTGCTGTGCAGCAACGCAATAAATTCATCTGGCGTCATCACAGGTATGCGGTTGTGGGTAAAGTCTTTGGTGTTACGGGTCACGATCAGCTGGCAGCCGTAATGGATGGCTGACTGGTACAGCACGGCGTCCTCAAAGTCCTGAATGGGCGTGGTGAGGGCATCTTCGATCACGGCTCGGGTTACCGGGGCCACTTCAAAAATACTCATGATGTTGGCCACAGCAGTGGCGGCCTGTTGTCGGTTAAGGGCTTTGCTGGCAATGTAAAAAATATTGGTGAGGGTGGTGGCGCAAAGGGAACCGTTAATGGCTCCGGCCTCGGCCTGTGAGATCAGCCAGGTGGCGGGAGCGTTGAAGGGCTCCCGGTCCAGCAGCAGGTCAAGAATAACGTTGGTATCAAACAGGGCGTTCACAGGTACTTGTCGGTGCGGTATTGGTTGTAATCGTCTTCGTTGATGTTGGCTTTTTTCAGCAGCCCTTTCAGGGCTTGGGTTTTGTTACCCATTGCTGCATCGGGGGAGGCGGTAGGCGCCGGTTGTGCATCCAGAAACCGAAAATAATCCGCCACCATCTGGGACACGGATTTGCCGTGCTCGGCGGCGTAAAATTTGGCTTTCTCAACCAGCTCTTGGTCGAGTCGTAGCGTAAGTTTGGTCTGCATGCTGTTGGCCTTGGCAAATAGCCGGTGACGTATAGATTTAAGATAGTGTACGTCACGGTTGGGTCAAGTCAACCATTTAGGCCGCCTGTGCGCTGATGGTGGTGGCGTTTTTGTCTAAAACTGGCTGAGGGGGTGGAATCTATGTCCAATATTGCTAATATTGGACTAGTGCGCCACATCCCCAACAGATAAAGAAGGTAATGGCTATGAACGTCAACCTGAGCGAACAGTTTGAACAGTATATCGCTGAACAGGTCAAATCCGGCCTCTATAACAATGCCAGCGAAGTGATACGGGAAGCACTGCGCCTGAAGATGCAGCAGGATCAAACCTACCAAACCAAGCTGGAAGCACTGCGGGCCGATATTGAAGTGGCATGCAAGCAACTGGACGATGGCCGGGGTATGCAATACGACCCCAAGGAAATGTTGAACCGGGTTAAACGGAAAACCGGTCAATGAGAGGCTACCGGTTAGCGCCGGAAGCAGATCAGGATATCGAAGCGATCGCCACATATACCTTTGAAACCTGGGGCGAACAGCAGACTGAACTGTATTTGGACAGTTTGGCTAAGCTATTTTCAAAGATCGCTGAATCACCTTACCTTGGGCGGGAGCGCAAGGAAATCCGCAGCGGCATTTTCAGCCGCAATCATCAAAAGCACATCATATTCTATCGCGTGTCTGGGGATTGGGTGGACATCCTTCGGGTTCTTCATCATGCCCGCGATGTTGAGGGGGCTTTTGAATAAGGGGAATTGAGCTGAATAAACTTGATTATTCGGCTCAGATTACGAGCCAATTACTTAAACAACTCGCTTTCCTTGCAGGGAATTTCACTACCCGCCTTGTAGCATGTGGGGTCTAAAGGCATAGGCGAATTGCTCTTGTACTCCCCCACAACCACATCCTCACCCATGGTCAATGCGCCCGTTCCCACCATGAAATCCTGCTCATAATGGCCAGCACTTACGGAGTTGGCAGCCAAATCCACCATCACCGCCTCGCCTTGCAGCTTATCGTCCCGCCATTGCCCGGCGATCACGCTGCTGTCTTTGCCATAGCTCACGCCATAGCCGTGCCGCTTACCGGCTTTCAGCTCACCTACGTACACAAAGTTCTCTGTGCTATAGATGGCCTTTCCGCTGAAGGAATCGAGTTGAGCCCTGGTGATCACAGTGTATTCTGAACCACCGGCCTGTTCTGCATGGCAACCCAGCGCGAACAACATCATGCAGGTCGCCACAATGGTTTTAGTGTGATTAAACAGTTTCATTAGCATTTACCTTTTAACGCACGAGCCACAATAGTCTGATAGATAGCCCAGAATTGAGCTTGCTCGGGAGTACCCCGCATGCTGTGGCGTAGATATTGTTTGGCTGCCGTGGAGGATACCCCAGCCAGGATGACTTTGTTGGAGCCGATAATGGTTTTCGCCAACCCAAGCCAATCCTCATTACCAACGGTAACCAAACCCACATCCATATCGGTCCATGAAAGCACGTGCGTCGCTGACATCAGGGCCGCAAACAGGCCCGCGCTTTCATAGTTCTGTTTGATCCTGCGTAGAGCCGCTTTGTCTTCGTCATCCAGATTGACTGAGATCTGGCTGGGTTCCACCATCAAGTCGCATTCCATCGCGCTTTCCTTTCAAATACTTATAATAAGAAAGACACTCTGGCATTAAAGAATGACCATAAACATAGAATTCAATTCGGATAGCAGAATACAGGACTGAATATTGCCCGTATCTGTTACTTGTATTTTAAATAACTATTTGAAATTAAAAGACTAAATAAAGAATGAACCAAACACCAAACAACCTGGCCGCCTACATCTGGTCCCTGGCGGACCTGCTGCGCGGCGACTTCAAACAAAGCCAATACGGCCGCCTGGAATGCGTGTTGGCGGGCAAAAAGGAAGCCGTACTGGCAGAATACGACTACCGCGTTCAGTCCATGCCTGAAGAGGCCCTCACCAAGCCCGGTATCATCCGCACCATCTTCGATCCTACGGCAGGCACGGTGGATTTTTGAGGCGGACTTAGAGGGTGTAAGTTATTTTAACTTCTATCGAATTATCAGTAATAGGCCGAAGGACATGAAAGATTTTGATGCAATCAGACAACGATTACGCGAATTTGCAGAGGCTCGTGATTGGAACCAATTTCATTCACCAAAGAACTTGTCAATGGCTCTGAGTGTGGAAGTAAGCGAACTTTTAGAGTGTTTTCAGTGGCTCACCGAGGAGGAGTCAAAGTCGCTGAGTCCTAAGCAGATGGCGGCTGTAATTGATGAGATCGCTGATGTTCAGCTTTATCTCATTCGTTTGTCGGACAAATTAGGTGTAGATATTCTCGACGCAGTTGAGAAAAAGATCGAAAAGAATGAGGCTAAATATCCGGCTGATAAAGTTAGAGGCAGTTCGAAGAAATACAATGAATACGATTAACAAAGAGTCAAATCCATGATCGTGTACTCAGCATCGAAACGAGAATTTCTAGATGATGTTCGGTCAAACAGAATAGCAGATGCGATAGAAAACGAGGTGTTACGCAAACTAAATCGTAATTCCCCTAGGAACGAAAAGTTGTCCTGGGAAAACTCGCTTCAGTATATGTCTCAGGTTCTCTGGGACGATGACATTCCATTATCAGCCGGGGTAGCCATAGAATATAATTTGCCTATGACCAATCGGCGAGTTGATTTTATCCTTACGGGTAAAGATCATGAGCGTAATGACACAGCTATTATCATTGAGCTCAAGCAGTGGCAGGAAGTAGAAAAGACTACTAAAGATGCTATTGTAAAAACCAGATTCCAGCATGGTCTGGCAGAAACCAATCATCCTTCATATCAAGCATGGTCCTACTCGGCATTAATCGAGGACTACAACGAGACAGTCCGCCAGGAATTCATCCGTTTAAAACCGTGTGCGTATCTCCATAATATGAGAACAAGAACGGTTATCAATGATCCATTTTATTCAAGTCATACTGAAAAAGCCCCGGTTTTTATATCTCAAGATGCGCTTAAGCTGTCGGAGTTTCTGAAGAAATACGTAAAGTACGGCGATAGTGACAATATCATGTACCGCATTGAACACGGTGCTATTAAACCGTCGAAAAATCTGGCTGATGCACTGGCCTCGATGCTGGATGGTAATCCAGAATTCTTGATGATTGATGAACAGAAGCTTGTTTATGAAACCGCTATTCACCTGGCTCATAAGGCACAGCATGGCGCGAAGCAAACATTGATTGTCAAAGGCGGGCCGGGTACAGGTAAGTCTGTCGTCGCTATTAATCTGCTTACTGAGCTAACCAAACGTGAAATGCTGGTTCAGTACGTATCTAAGAATGCAGCACCTCGAGAAGTGTTTAAGAAGAAGCTAACTGGTACCAGAAAGAAAACGCACATCGATCAAATGTTCAAAGGGTCAGGAGGCTATACTGATGTTGAGGAGAATCAATTTGCTGCATTAGTGATAGACGAAGCTCATCGCCTGAATGAAAAGTCCGGTTTGTATGGAAATCTTGGTGTTAATCAGATTAAAGAATTAATTTATGGTTCGCAGTTCAATGTTTTTTTTATTGACGAAGCCCAACGAGTAACACTACATGATATCGGAAGCATCGGCGCAATTAGAAATTGGGCGGATAGCCTGAATTCTGAGATCACTGAAATGGAGTTGGTGTCACAGTTTCGTTGCAATGGTTCAGACGGGTACCTGGCATGGGTTGATAATAGTTTACAGATTCGAGAGACGGCTAATACCACTTTGGATGATGTTGACTATGATGTTAAGGTTTTTGATGACCCCAACGAACTGAGGTCAGCGATTTACAAAAAGAATCGAATATCCAACAAAGCTCGTTTAGTCGCAGGTTATTGCTGGGATTGGGCCAGTAAAAAGGAAAAATCAGCATTTGATATCATTATTCCAGAATTCAATTTCAAGGCTCAATGGAATCTAACGGAAGATGGTAGTTTATGGATGATAGCTGAAAATTCTATTGAGCAGGTTGGCTGCATACATACTTGCCAAGGGCTAGAGCTTGATTATATCGGTGTGATAATTGGGGATGACTTAGGTGTGCGTGATGGCGTTGTTATTACTGATGCAGGAAAACGTTCCAGTAATGATAGATCTATTCGTGGATATAAGACCCTGCTTAAGAAAGAGCCCAACAAAGCACGCGAATTGGCCGATGAAATCATCAAGAATACTTACAGGACATTAATGACCCGTGGCCAAAAGGGTTGTTATATTTTCTGTACTGATCCTGAAGCGCGTGAATATTTTAAGCAAGCTGTTCAGCGCCACGAGCGGGTCGATCATGAAAATTTCTATCCTTACCAAGGGTTAGATCTACCAATTGTGTCCTTTGATGAAGCTAAACCATATGAAACCCATGTCCCTATCTATGATTTGCATGCTGCAGCCGGTGATTTTAGCGAACCTCAGGTTCTGGAAGAATGCCAGTGGGTCGAGTTGCCTGAATACATTAAAGCTGGTGAAGGGATGTTTGTTGTCAGGGTTGTTGGTGAGTCGATGAACCGTCGAATACCTAATGGCTCTTGGTGTTTGTTTAAGGCGAACCCTGGTGGTACCCGTGCCGGGAAAGCTGTTTTGGTCCAGCATCGCAATATTGAAGATCCAGATCATGGAGGGAGCTATACAGTTAAGGTTTATCATAGTGAAAAAACAGAGGAAGATGAACAGCTTATAAATACAAAGATAATGCTGAAGCCAGATACGAATGCATTTGGTTACTCCCCGATTGTGATCGAAAATGATCAAGAGGAATTGAAAGTACTAGGTGAATATCTTGTCGTTGTTGGGAAGTGAATGTCCCTTATCGATTAATGCCCACAGTAGGTTTATCACTGTTGTTCGTTAACTAATGTGAAAGCTATCAATCTTCAGAAAAGGATTATTTCGCCATATTTGTTATGAAGATAGTGACTTGGAATTTCAATGGTGCATTTAGAAACAAATTGTCCTACGTAGATTCTCTTGATTGTGATCTTCTTGTAATACAAGAGTGTGAGAACCCTGAGTTTTCAACAAGGAACTATCGGAGCTGGGCAGGTGAGCATCTCTGGATAGGAGAAAATAGGCACAAAGGGCTTGGTATTTTTCCAAAGAGGGGAAACCAGGTGTTTCCTCTAAACTGGTATGGTGAGTTTACCCTTGGCGGATTTAGACGATGCCACTCATCACACTCCTGGACCACGAAAGACTTGCAGTTGTTTTTACCTTTCAGTTTCAACAATAGAGACACAATGCTTGGTGTCTGGACTAAGGGACGGGGGAAATGAGGTATTCAAATATGTAGGCCAGTTCTGGAAATATCTGCAGATCCATGACAGGGACCTGGCAGGGCCGAACACTATGGTGCTCGGTGACTTCAACAGCAATACTATTTGGGATAAGCCAGACCGATGGTGGAGTCATTCCGGCGTGGTTGATGAGTTAGCAGAATTGGATATCCACAGCGTCTATCATTATCTCAGGGGGGTGAATCAAGGCTCGGAACCTGAACCTACTTTCTTTCATCAGCGAAATATTAATAAGCCATACCATATTGATTATGTGTTTGCGTGTACTGATCTTCTGAGTTCTATTGATATCATCATTGGAAAGGCGTCTGACTGGTTAGAGATCAGTGACCATATGCCATTACTGGTCACTCTGAGCAATTGAAATCATGAATGGCTTTTTATACATGTCACTTAGATATAGGTGAGGATATAGATAGTGTTCAGCTGATTCACTTTTGTAAGGAGAGATGGCCGAGACAAGTCTATGATTTGTTATGGTATCAGGTGATGGATAGAAATAATTATAGAAAATATTCTCTTTATATCGGCTGGGACGTAGGCGGCTGGAATTGCGAACGTAACGGAAAAAGCCGGGATGCATTGGTGATATTGGATGGTAAATGCGAGCTGGTCGGTAAGCCCTGGCGCGGCAATCTACGCAATACTATTAATGATGCCAGCAATAGTTCTGAATGGATTAAAGCGTTACTCGATCTCTGTCAGGTTATTTGGCAGGGGAGTGAGCTTCCCACTGTTGTGCTGGCGATCGACACTCCTTTAGGTTTTTCAGAGTCATTTCAGAACTTGATAGCGGGTAAAGGCGCCGTTGAGTCCATCGAAGACTCGGAAACAAACCCCTACTTATTCCGTTACACAGAACGTTTTCTATTTCAACGTGGGTTGAAACCTTTATCGGCTGTTAAAGACATGATTGGCAGTCAGGCTACCAAAGGCATGCATGCGTTGGCCAAGTTCTCTCCACGCGTGAAGTCGGTGGGTGTTTGGCAGGATGAGGGTAATCTGCAGGCGATTGAGGCCTATCCTTCGGCGTGTAAACATTCCGGTACCATGGGTTCTTTACTGCAGTCATTTATCGTTGAGCAGGAAATACTTCAGTTACCACTTGATGCCCACTGGCAGGGGGCCACTTTTGTGCCCGGTATTGATCACGATGATAAGCGGGACGCCTTGATTTGTGCCTTGTTGGCCTGGCTGTACACGAATGAACCTGGGCAATTGGAGATGCCACCCGCAGAAACACCAAGGTCAGAAGGCTGGATCTTCGTGCCGAAAGATGGCTTGGATATGTTTTCGCATATGTAATGGTTGCTCAGGTTCGCTACCGGGAAGCCCCAATTGTTCACCGGGACACCAGATAAAGACGCCGGGGAGGTAAATCCCCGGCAAAGGATCAGGAACTGAAATCCTGCTCAGAGGTGGAGCTGGAAGGATTGTTGGAAGGATCGTTGGAAGTATCTTTAGAAGAAGAACGCCGAGAGCCGCTGGACCGGTGATACTGAATATAATACCCCTCCAACCGCGCCTCGTTATCCCAGAACACATACTGACCGGCGTCGCGGATCTCATCCACGGCTTCCTTCAGGTGCGTATAGGCCAGATCCCGGATAATCCGCGCTACTCATATTCAATGTCCTTATCGGTTTGTTAATGGTTACTGCTTACAAAAAAAAGGAGCCCCGACCGGATGGGAAGCCCCGGCCGGATAGAAAGGGGCTTGGTCGGGGCTGGGGCGGGGCTCCGTTTATAGAGACAGGGTGGGGGTAAAGGAAATAGGATTGGCTGTTATGATTAGTGAGTATGCGGCGCGGAGTTTCAATAACCGCCACTGCTGGGCCAATGCATTATACTGACTGGAATAAATTTCATCGAACCTAATGGATCAAGGTACCGATAATGAATAAGTATAGGTTGTCCACTGTGTTGGCGGTCGCCCTTCTTGCGCCAACCGCGCACGGAAGCAGCGATGACATTCTTAGTTTGAGTCTGGAAGAACTCCTCAAAATTGAAATATCGGTATCGAGCCTCAAAATCGAGGATGAAGCCGATGTGTTGAACACGGTATCCAAAGTCCAAAAGGGGCAATGGCAAGCGTTTGAATACCGCCGTGGCTTTTATCCAATTCAAAACATCGAAGGCATCGAAGTCTACATTTCCCAGTCGGGGATTCAGTCCATTTCCATTCGCGGCTATACCGAGCGTGTAAAATCCAACCGGGGTGTGGCGGTGTTGTTCGATGGAGTGCCCCTCAATGGCTTATACCTACTCACTGCTACCCTCTGCCTTGCTCAATTCGGTGGAAGTCGCCAAGGGGCCGATCTCGACCATTTATGGGCCGGATGCGTTTCACGGTGCCGTGGCTTTCCTGCCGGAGCATTACCAAGCCAACCGAAACACCGCTCGGGTCACTCTGGGGGAATCCGGCGTTGAACACCTGAACGCTTTGGCGAATGTGGCGCTGGACTCCGTCAAATTAACGACCAATCTGGCCTTGGTGGCCGATGAGGATTCCGTGATTAAGGACAACCAGCGGCCGGAAGGCGAGCGCGAGGAAAGCTACCAGAGCATTGGTGTGCATCAGGGCATTACGCTGGGGGATCACTACGTTGGCATTCTGTTCAGTGAGGCGGACGCCGATGACATGATGACCTCCAACGGGTTGCACTATGACAAGCCGGGCCGGATGGATCGCAACCGGCTGAAAACGCTCTATTACAAATACCACTATCCGATCCTGCCGGAGCATCAGTTACGTTTGACCAGCTGGGCCAGTTCGTCTTACGTGGATATTGTCGCCGATGTGGGGGCGTTTGAATCCTTTCTCGCCTATGAAGATCGAAAAGCCGGTGCCAAGATCCATTTAATTGATGAGGGTTCGGATGCGCTCAGTGTCAACTATGGTGTTGAATACTATTACGATAAAGTGCACCACTCCGAGGAACGTAATGCCTTTACCGGCATTGCGGCAAACGGTTATGACGAGGGCGAAGTGCGGGAAACCGCCAGTGGTTTTTTTGATGGGCAGTATGCCCTGAGCCACGATCTGCACCTGTTTTTGGGCACTCGCTATAACCGCTATTCCAATACCGATGATCACTATCTCTCACCCAGAATCGGTTTTACCTATGATGTGACCCCCTATTCAACGGTTAAGCTGCAGGGTTCGCAGGGCATTCGGGCGCCCACGGCAAGGGAAGTGCGCGGCAATGGCACGATCGTGGCCGAGAACGAGGGGCTGGAAAACGAGAAGCTGACCATGGCTGAGCTGTCCTACCTTTACCGGCGCGATGATTTCCGGTTTTCGGCCGCGCTGTTTGAATCCCGGTGGCATGATTCCATCTCCATTGCAGAGGTGGTGCCCAATGCGTTGTACCAATACATCAATAAGGGTGAAAGCTCGTCCTATGGTGTGGAAACTTCGGCGATTACCATTGTGGACTCGGTGCATCTGTTCAAATTAGGGGCGCATTACATCAAGTCGAAGGATGAGGAAACGGGGATGGAATACACAGCTTTCCCCAAGGTGGCGATCTACGCGGGCTATATCTACGAGGGTGATGTCGTTAAATGGCAATTAATGGCGCGCCACAAAAACGGTTGGACCGCGACGGATTTGGATTCCAGCCCCAAGCTGCCGTCCTATTTTCGGGTCGATGGCAGTTTCCAATATCGTCTGAGTCAGCAGGTATCAACGTACGTATCGGTGCAGAACCTGTTTGATAAAGAAAACCGTACCCCCTCTACCTGGCGTCACCCGGATGGTCAGTACGAAGAGGGCATACAGTTGCGCGTTGGAGTATCAGCCCAACTTTAGTGTTATCTGGTGGATCTACTGGAACCCAAATTATCCCAGAATCCATACTGACCCGCGTCGCGGATTTCATCCACGGCTGCCATTGGTGCGCTCACTTTAAAAATCCGTCCAGGGGACGCGAATGGGCTTCTGAGGAATTTAACTAAGCCTTAACTAAGCCGTGGCAGGCGAAATGCCAAGCAGGAATCGAACAATCTGCAAGGTCTCCTGCTTCTGCGCGGCAATATGCTCGGCTGATAAGGGATCGAAGTTGCCACTGGGAATCAGCTTGGTAATTGCGGACGTATAAAAAACGGTACTGCCTATCACCACACTTGCAGTGTGAAACGGATGCTCATGCATCGGCTTGAGTTCACCGCTGTCGCAACCCTGCTTGAACAATACCCATGCGGTCTGAATCAGTTGGTGGGATTCAGGATGGAGGCTCAGTTCCTGGTGTTCACCGGCATCCGCCACATAGCGCATAATAAGTCGGCCCAGCGAAGGCCGCTGCGTAACTTCTTCAACCAATAACTCGGTGGCCTTTTCAAATCGCTCCACAATCGATCCGCCACTCTTCAGCGCCTGTTCAAGCTTGCTCGCAAGCGATCCAAATGCATTAGCCAGTGTTGCCTGGTACAGCGCCTGCTTGTCGGGGAAATGATAAAACAGTGCCGGACGGGTCAGTCCGGCATCTTCAGCCACGTCTTCAAGGCGCGTAGCGTTGAAACCATGCAGTGCGAAAAAACGCTCCGCCGACTCAAGAATGGTATGTCGTCGTCGTTCGGCTTTTGTGGCGGATTTTTTGGGAGCGGCAATCAAAACGGTTCTCACTCTATACATTACAAGCACTTGGATAACAACCCATAGTGGATCGTCGGGGAGAATACCACAGCCCGCAATGTATTGGACGGGCTTGATTGACTTGTCAGTACAATAAATTTGACTGGCGAGTAAAAAAAGTGATTTACTCACTAGTCAAAAGTGACAGCCTGACGGCGAGAATAACAATAACGGTTCAGGGACCCGGCCGGTGAGCCGATGAGTGAAACCCAATTACGGGACGAATGCATAACCATTTTTGCAGCCGGATATGAAACCACTGCCCGCACCATGAGTTTTGCCTGGTATGCCCTGGCAAGTAACCCCCAAGTGAAGGCAAAGCTTCATGCTGAACTGGATCAAACGCTGGGTGACCGCAGTCCAACCATCGACGACCTGCCCAAACTTTCTTATTGCAGCGGGCCCCCGGGTCTGTATCGGGAACAGTTTCTCATTGAATCGAGACGACCGAACTGAATTAATCAACAGGAGATCAACATGGATAATCAGGCAGCGAAGACACTGGAACAACGGGTACAGGATCTGGAGGCAGAGTGGGCAATACGGAATCTGGTTTCCACTTATTTATGGAAGGCGGACCATCGCGACGTGCAGGGGTACATCGACACCTTCGCTGAAGATGCCGTGCTGGATACCGAAGGACTGCATTTTGACAAGGTGGGATTTGTGGTAGCCAAAGAGCATCATGGCCGGGAAGACATTGCCAAAGTTTTCAGCGAATGCATCGCTCCGTTTCCCTGTTTTATGTGGCACCTGGGGCACGCACCGTATATCGAAGTGCACGGTGACAATGCCGTTGGACGCTGGGGCTGGACCGCCGTGGTTAATATTCCGAATTTCGGCCCCATGGAAGCGGGCGGTATTTACGATGATGAATACGCCAATACCAGTGAAGGCTGGAAAATCAAAAAACGCGTGATCACTGCCTGGTACAGTATGGAATTCGGTAAATGGAATGAGAATATGTTCTTCGGACCAACGAGGTAAGCGATGTCTAATGAGACACCTGTATTGGTTACCGGTGCAAGCGGGTTCGTGGGTAGCCACACGGCCAGGCAGTTAGTGAAGGAAGGCCGCAAGGTTCGGGTCTTTCTGCGCAAAACCAGTAATCAGGAAGCCCTGAAGGGACTGCCGGTGGAGATTTTTTTCGGCGATGTCCTTGATCCGGATTCCCTGCGCCGGGCAATGAAAGGCTGCTCCACTGTGTTCCATTGTGTGGTGGACCCGCGCTTTTGGTTGACCGATCCTGCGCCGTTGTTTCGCAACAATGTGGAAGGTCTGGTCAACGCCATGGATGCAGCGCTGGAATGCGAAATACAGCGCTTTGTCTTCACCAGCACCATGGGTACCCTCGGCCTCAATCCGGATGGACCGGTCACAGAAGAGTTGGCGTTTAACTGGTATGACAAGGCGCCGCCTTATATTCTTTCCCGGCGCCAGGCGGAGGATAAGTTCGTAGCATACTGCCGCGACAAAGGACTGCCCGGTGTTGCCCTATGCATTTCCAACACCTTTGGCCCCGAGGACTATCAACCGACACCGCAGGGCAAAATGCTCTGGGAAGCGGCGCGCGGTAAGTTACGGGTGATTTGGGATGCGGCCCAACCCACCGTGGACATTCGCGATGTGGCGCAGGCCTGCTCGCTGGCTGAAAAGCACGGTCGCATTGGTGAGCGCTACATTATCTCCAATGAATTCCTGAGTTACCGTGAGATGTTCACCATGGTCGCGGCAGAAGGTGGTCATACCCCACCACTGGTATTACCGGTAGCGGTGGCCGAAGCCGTGGTGCGGATAAGCGAAAAATTATTGAAGCTGCTGCGCCGCAAGGATTATGTGATCCGCAGTGATGCGGTGTTTCTGTCCACGGCCTTCAAAGAACTCGACACCAGCAAGGCTCGCCGCGAACTGCATTGGAAGCCACGCCCCATGGCCGAGACTGTGAAAGACGCCGTGGCCTGGTTCGCCCAACGCCAGCAGGTTGCGCAAGTGGGCATGACTCCGATTTTCGGGCACTGGTAGTATTGGCAAAGGGGCGGAATGTGAAACCCAGGAAAGTGTTATTGACCGGAGCATTTGGTAATTTGGGCAGCCTTGTGCTGGAAGCCCTGTTGCAGCGGGATTACTCGGTTATTGCTTTTGATGTCAGAAATAAAACCAATGCCCGCATTGCCAGGGATTATGAAAAAAATCCCAATGTGGAGATCCAGTGGGGCGATATTCGCGACAGCACTCAGGTCCGTAAGTTGGTGAATCAGGTGGAGGCGATCATTCATCTGGCCGCCATCATCGTACCCTACTCCGAAATCCACCCGGACCTGGCCTATGATGTCAACGTGCGCGGTACCGAACACATTATCCATGCGATTCAGGAGATGGCGCGCAAACCGTTGCTGGCCTACTGTTCCTCGTTCGCGGTATTCGGGCCGCAGAACCAACCTCCACCCCGCACGTTGAGCGAAAAACCCATTGCCTCGGACCACTATACCCGCCACAAGATTGCCTGTGAGGAAATGGTTCAGGGCCTGCAGTCACCCTGGGCTATTTTACGGTTGGGAGGAATGGTGGACTCACGTATGCGGCATCGGGGTCTGGATCAGATGAAATACGCGTTCGCAATGGCGGCCGATAACCGGTTTGAATACATTCATCCCAGGGACGCCGCCACCGCGTTCGTCAACTGCCTCACCCAGAGTGATGCGCACAACAAAATACATTTGATCGGTGGCGGCAGCGACTGCCAGGTTAAGCACATCAATGTATTGAACGCCACCCTGGGTGCCTTTGGCATTACCCTTACCGATGCGGATTTTGGGGACAAGCCACTATACGCAGATTGGGCGGATACAGCGGAATCACAACGCTTACTGCAGTTCCAACACCACAGCTTCGAGGATTTCAAACGGGAAAATTTTGAGGCTTTCAAAGGCATACGACCCTGGATCAAGCCTGCCGCAGCGGTTATCAAAAGAGTGATTTTGCGCTTGGTTTGAATATAAATATTCATGGTATTTGGTTGACAGCGATTTGATTAGCTTAAATTCCTACAAGATCACGACCAGACCATTCTTACCCGTTTCGGGGTAATGGGCATCATACTTAAATTTTCGGGCCAGCCCCGGGGATTCCCAGGGCGCGTTTTCCTCGGAACGATAATTGAAGTGCAGGTCAATTTTGCGGTTGCTGTGTGTGATGATGCGCGCAATACACTCCGGATCGGGATGGTCGTGACGGCTGCCATTGGTGGAAAACAAAAAGTGCTTACACTGAATTAAATCAAGCATTTTTGGGCTGGTGTTGGCTTTGCTGCCGTGATGGGAGACTTTGAGGGCATCCAGTGATAGCTGGTCTATGCCACGTTCTGCCAGGAGCAACGATATTGAGTGCTCCAGGACACCGGCGTGGGCATCGCCGCAAAACAACACCCGCTTTACCCGTTGGCTATCATGTGAATCTTCATACTCAGCCAGAAAGGCGATACTGCTGCCGTTGGGTACTGTGGTGTCGTCCTTGAATGGCGTGCGTGCCAGTTGATTTACATCGGGATCGCCCAACACATCCGGTTGCAGGGCGCCCGGTGTGGTTTGCGTGACTTCTTCTTCGGTTTTGCCATCCAGAATGTCATCCAGCTCCTTTTCCCAATGCTGTGCCAGTGCTTCCAGTTGCACTGCGGTGGGTGAAAGCAATGTAATCACCAGCCCGCCTTCCAGATGAATAGGAGGAAGCAGCCTGTCCTCCGGCACGTGTATTGCGCGTTCTCCAAAACGCTTGTTCCAGGCAAATTGCTTATCTTCCAATGTTCGGGAGAGGTAGAGTGCTTGCCTGACACCCATAGTGTCAGAAATATGTTTGTGATCGTTGAACCACACTTCCTTGATACGTTGTGGTGTGACGTCACCGTCGGCAATGAAGGGTACGGCACCAGCGATGTGATCCCCATCAATGTGGGTTAACACCAACAGTTCAAACTCTATCTCCGGTTTACCCCGCAACCGTTTCATGATGGTGCGATAGGTGGACTTGTATCCGCAGTCAATCAAGATCCGGGAAGGTTTGTCTGGGTTGCCGTATTCCACCCAAAGGGCGTCGCCCTCGTTTGCAGGTAACATTTCAATGCTGAACATGATTAAGGCACCTCAATGATCGGGTTGATGACATCCCAATCCGCATCGCCGATGGCCGTCAACGCCAGCACCATGGGGGTGCCTTGCAGCAGCAGGCGGCATTTCACGATGCGGATGATGTCGGCAAAGGGGCGGGCGGTATAAGAGCGGGAAATCTCCTCGATAATTTCGGCAGTCAGTGGAGCCGCTTGTCGGCCCAGAATCTTGGCAATGGTGCTCACCACGATTTTTGCGCCCCGCCGATGAAAGCGTGACGCAAAATTTTCGTAGCTGATGTTGGCCACTGAGGTTTCGCAGCCGATGATCAGGGCGATGGACTGGGTGTTTTGTGGTACGTGCTTGGCTTTCACCAGATCACTCAGCAGATTGGGGGGGCTGCCGATTTCCAGCGCTGGAGTTTGAAACTCATCCTGGGTTTGATGGGCCAGGATCGCCAGCAAATTGGGAGCGAAGGATTGAATCTCATCCACCCAGGCCTTCCAGGTTTTTACTTCATGAAGTTCTCCTGCCACTTGATGAATACGCTCCAACATCAGCGCTGTTGCATTTGGTTCACTCGGAGGGTTGGCGCGGTCTGTGGCGGCAATGAGTATACGCTGCGTCGGTTTCAGCTCGCGATCCTTGGCGCGAACCGGCTCCGAGAGTAACAGGGCATCGCCTTTGATCGGTTCAGCATTCGGGTCATGCACGCGCCGCTCAATGGTGCAGCGTATACCCCAGAATGCCAGCGGGCAGATCAACATGTCTTGCGCCATTGGTTGACCAGTGGTATCCAGGGGCGGACAGACCCCTTCGCACGCCGCCTTCACTGACCTGCCCATGATCAACGAATTCAGACAGACCGCTGCGTTAGGGCAGAGTGTTGCTTCGGGTTCCGGTGCTTCGAATTCATAGACAAACTCAATGGGCAGAACTTTGTCCGGTTTCGCCATCACCAGCTGAACATGGGAAGGGGATGGTACGTTTCCCAGCAGGTACTCCCTCAGGGAGGCTCCCTTTTGAGCCAGGCGACGTAATAGTGTCTCGCTGGCCGGGGAAAAAAGATCGTTGTAGCCGGTTGGATCGGAGGTAATGTCCCCGATTGAATCTCCCAGGATTGCCAACAGTTCCTTGATGTCGGCATGGTCCCAGTCCAATACGGTGGAGCGGGTACGGTCATTCACATGGATCTGAGATGCCCCGGCCATATCATTAAGAATGAAACTGGCATCGAAGTTGAGACGTTCCTCCAAGCCGTTGAGGATGCGTCTGGGCGTCGCATCCAGGGTGAAGGTATGCTTGCGTTTGCGGGTGCCCACCGGGGCTCGCAGTGTGGCCGTTTGCAGCACGCGGCCACGATGAATAATGGTAATGCGCGCCGCGAGCTTTGTCATTGATGTTGTGGTCAGGAACCTGAAGCTGCAGACACTGCTGTCACCCGTCGGGGGTAACTCAATGGTAGCGCGTTGTGGTTCGGGCGATACTGAGGGTTCCCAAAACACGACGGTCAACTGATGGGATTGGCCGCAGTTCAACGGCTCCAGTTGCGGGAATTCGGTGCCGGTGGAATGGAACAGCGGATTGGACTCACCCACAAATACCCGGACTTCGTAATCGGTGTCCTGTTTCAGCGGGCCTTCTATTATGGCTTTTTGTTCCTCAGTATGGAAAATGCCGGCCTGCAAATAGCGGGCTATGGCTTCATCACGGTCCTGCTCTTCCAGGTTTTGCACCAGCTCTCCGATGGCGCTGGCCTCACTGCTTTCCGCCAGAAACTCGAAATCAGAGAGGCGGTCGGTAATGATGTTGCCAGCTTCCAGGCGGCTCAGACTTTCATCTGTGGGCAGAAAAAAGGAATAGCTGGTGTTACCGTCCAGTTGAAGAATGCGATTTGATTGTCCCGGGGTTTGCATCTCCAGGGCAATGTTGCTGAGCCGGTCACTGAGTTGGGATTCCTTTAACAGGGTATCATTGGTAATCAATAAAGCGCGGCCGTCGCTGGCGAAGGAAAAGGCTTTTGAAAGCGGTGTGTTGTGTGACATTTCCACCAATGCGCTCTGCAACGTCAGCGCCTCATCAATCAGTCCAGCGGGCAATAACAGGATGCCGCTGGCCTGGACTGAACGCTGTAAAGGCAACAAATCCTCGCAACGGGTGAAGTTGATTTCCTCCAGGGAAAGGAACAGCAAATCAGTGATAAGGCCGCCGTTTTGCGCGGAAAAACGGGAAACCTCCTCAATGGCCGTACCCAAGTTAGCAAACCGGCCCACCAGGATATCGCACTCGCAATGACGTCGGTCCAGGTACACGGGGCTGAACACATTGCCGTTCCAGTAGTCCAGCCCCTGCAGTTCTTGTCCGATCACTATCGAGGCGGCCTCTTCCACCCAGCCCACCCGTACCGGCCAGCGGAACTGGGTCCGTTCAGAAAAGCCTGAAAACGAGACATACAGGTTTAGATTGGATGTGAAAAGTGGCAGGTCTTGCGCATGCTTAATGAAGAAGCCCCAAAACCATAAGGGACTGACAACACTGTCGTGACGTATGGCGATAGGCTGATAGAAAATCTGCTCATTGGTGATCAGGGCGTGCAGGGACTTTGCTGAGTGTGCTGCGGCCCAGCTGCTCTGTTCGGTCGGCAATGCATCCAGGTACCAGGTGAGCGGTGTTGGCGTTTCAGCGCTCAGTATCGTTCGCAAACCTGTAATCTGGTGGCGGGCCGGTTGGTTGCGGGTCGCAAGCGGAATCAGCCCCAGCAGCAACAGCGCTGCGGCGAATTCAAAATCGCTCAGTTCCTCACCCCAACGACCAAACTGCTCTCGTCCGTAATTCAGAAATCCGGCATCAGTCAGGCTGCTGATCTGTTCTTGCATGGTGGTTCTCCTGGTGAGTGTCTACGCACGTTACAGATCTTCGCAGGGCTGGCCCCGGGCAATACGGGTGGTGTTCACCACCGGCAGATCATGGAAGTGGTCCGGGTAATGCTTGAGGTTTTCCGGATGATAGTGGCTGGGGCCATGCTGCATGCGATCCACCACCGATTGATGGAGGCATTCACCATCCTTCAGGTGTTTGCCGATGCTGCGAATGAATGGCCCCATTATCCGATAGGCCGCAGTCATGGAGTCATTCAGATTCGAATTGAAACAGGGCTTGAAGTATTCGAGAAAGGGACTGTCCACTTCAAGTCCCAACGATTCTGCCTGTTGCACGATCCAGTGCAGAGCCTCATTAGCCAATCCGTCCGGCGAGTAGCTGCCACCCACGTTACTGTGCACACCGGCGAACCAGGCCTGTTGCAATTGCCCGTTCCATTGTGGTGGCCGTTTCCAGATGGAGGGTTTGAACGGTTTTCTGCGTTCGTCGATGGACAGTGCATGAAATGCGTTCTCTATATGAGGATTGAGTCCCACATCGTGATACTCATATTTCTTTTTATTGAACATCTGACCGATCAGGCCCGGCGCGCCCAGGGCACCGACACTGTCCCACACGCCGATGAACTTGATGGGGGGGCAGGGTTGTTGGGTGCGTACGTTGTGGAATGCTTTTTCCCATTCTTTGGAACCCGGCCCCTTGTTCTTCTCGTAACAGGCGTACAGTTCCGGGACGTAGTAATCGTCGTTTTTCCCGATCAGGCCGATCTTGTTCATGAAGCCCACCAGGCTTCTGACCGTGAACGCACCGCGACTGAATCCGAACAGGTAGAGTTCATCACCGGGCTGAAAGTTATAAATGATAAAACGATAGAGGTTGCGAATGTTCTCTTCCATGCCGCTGCCAAACGCGCCGCCGGTGACTCGGTCCAGTGGTCCGTTGGTGCCTACCCCTTCATGGTAATAAACCACCTGCGGTGTGCCGTCTGCGGCGGTGGGCAGTATCCCACGGGCAATTTTGGTGACATTGGTAGGGTGGCGGCGCCCGGTTTTTTTATCCAGCTGATCCCGAATGTTCCAGGTGCCGTCGGCACAGATGATAATTCGCTTCATGACGATATGCTCCATTTATTAGCGACTTAGGCAGAGCCCAGGGTCACCTGCAAGGACTGATATAACTGAAGCTGGGGTTGGCCAGTCGAATAGCTGGATAACAACGTGTCTAAGGTGCAAAGACATCCCCAATGATGGCAATTCGGCAAAAAGGACACGCTGATGGTTCAGTCGCCCCACTTCTTTTCCCCAAAATGAATTGCCTAACGAGTATAGCTGAATGGCAGAACCGCTATCAACCGGGGTCTACTCATAACGAGACCGATGGTTTGATGGCAAACTTTGTGTCTATTAACGGAAGGAGTCAGTAAAAGAAGGAACCCGACCGGATATAGAGCTTCAGTTGTTCCAGATTTCAGAATTGCCGATTCGCTGAGCAAATCGCTTACCCGGTTCCACGCAATGCTGAACCTCACTCACACTGATAATGCCCACCACTTGATTCCTTGCATTCAGGACCGGCCCCCCTGAATCGCCCCGGCACGCGCCGGAAGCAAACGAGATCAGTTTGTCATCGAGCATCGGGTTTTCCAATGGCCGTGATTTCCTTATACCGTAGTAACCCCACTGGTCTTCGCCAAAGCCCCAGGCGATGAGCATTGTGTTCGGGGCTGGGTCGGATGCAATGGTCACCGGTGTCACCGCTAGCTTGCCGGCTGTGGTTAAGCGGACTATGTCGTTGCCGAGAAAGTCTCCGGCGGTTGTGATCCTGGCAGAGGGTTTGGACGCTATTTCAATAACCTCAAACCATTGAGTACTGTCATCTGCAATATTCTCTCCGATACCAATTCTGACCGTGCGGGGTGAGTGGTAGGTTTTGGCTCGCAGGTCATAAATGCAATGGGTTGCGGTTAATACCTCGTTAGTCCCAACGACTACACCACTGCAGAAGTCTTTTTTGCCCATGACCTTGATGGCCACGATTGCGTTGCTGTCGAATATAGGCGTGGCACTGGCCTGCTGCATGCCAATGCCCAGGAGCACCATGATAAGTAAAATATGTTTTGGTAAGTGCATAATGAAATTGGCTGGCAATTCAGTTTCATCTGAATTGCCAGCCTTGTTCTCTGTGGTTAGTGATCAGAGGTTATTGGTTAGGGGAACATGGACCGGAAATAGGAGATCCAGCTTGCATACTGTGGAGTCAAGCGCACCATGCGGTCAGCCCGGCTCACGTTCGCGCAAGAAGAGGAAGACGCGGTTCCGCCGCAAGTGGATTGAATGTCATGGGCGGTGTAATAAACCGAGCCGCTGTTACCGACATTCCCGTTACCGTACAAATACAGGGGTGAACCGCTCATGCCCGCTGAGCCATCGCAAGACATTCTGAAGTTGCGGTTGTAGCCGTCGCTATCCAGGTTGGTGCCGTTGCCCACCGAACAGGTGGCTGCGTCGCCGTACAGGTGGAAGGGGCTGCAGACTTCCAGATCCGTTGTGCAGGTGGGGCACTTGGCCGGGTCCGCCGGATCGTCAATGCGTGGGTTGTTCGCAGGGCCGGCGTTACAGGAAGGATAACCACGGCTGAACTTGGAGACGGTGTTGAGTGAACCCATAGGGGCATACCAGTAGCCCATCCAGCCCACGTTATTACCCAGGCGGTCGGGAATGACGATAATGCCGAAGTCGTATTGTTCACGATTGCTTACACTGCTTTGACGCCATTTGCTGGGGGTAAAATACCAGTAGGTTTTGCCGATGCTGGGGCAATCCTGAGTGCTGGAGCTTGGGCAGCCGGGCATGGTGGAAGAGGCGATCCAATCACTGCCGTTGCGACCGACACGAGCAGTTAAGGCAAAAAAGTTGTCGGTGGCCGAGGCGTTAATGCAGTGTGCTGCTGTGACAATGTGGCGGGGGCCGATTAATGTTCCGGAGCATCCGCTGTTGGAACCGCCATAGTCAAAATTGGCAATGGTTCTCCAGGGCCAGGTGTTGATTTCAGTATTGAGAGAGCCCAGCTGAACACGGTTGTCGTCGTTAAAGCTCCATCCCATGGGATAGAACTGACGTTTGTCGACGGCTTCGACCCGTTCGGTGGTTTCCGATTTTATTTGGCCCACAAAACTGTCGTTCTGTTTTTCATTGATGGCGGCTCGAAAAGTCAACTCGCGAATTTCCACCGGCATGAAGAAATTGAATTCGTTGCGTGTTTCCGGTTTGTAGGCAGAGAAGCTGTCCACGGTGGGCACATCGGCTGGCGCATATTCAGCGTAGCCATCAACACGATTAAAGCTTTTATCGGCTTTGGCTTCAGGCTGCTCCGGGTTGCCTTTATCAATGGTGCGGCCTTTGCGTAACCAGTCGATACGCACTGGGGGCAAACCGACCAGGCGCTCGCCTGTGGTCTTTTGTAAGTTGATCAACATGGATTCCGATTCATCAACCAATTCATAGGCATCTTTGAATATGCTGTCGTCGTCGGCCCAGGCTTCGGGGACGCGAATCAAATACTCAACACGGGTTTCATCACTTTCAAAACGCTTTTCAATATAGGATTCACCCTGTGAGAAAGCATTACCGCTGAACATTAGTACGCAAGCCGCCAACGAAGCGGAGAGGGTGGATGGGATTTTCTGGAGCATTCCTTTGGACATTGTTGTTTCCTGGTGGGGTCGTTGTAGATGGGGGCATTCTAATGAGGGCGATGCCGGGCGTAAGTAATAAAGTGGTGGGAGGGATTGTGACAAAGTGCGGTATTCTTACGCGTTATGGATTAATTCCAATTTTTTACTTGCAAAGGCAGACGACTGGTCATATATTTGGCTCATGAGTAAACGCGAATTGAAGAAAGAGCAGTTGTTGGAGCTGGGCATGGACGTCATGAAAGCCCGGGGCTTCAACGGCACCAGCGTAAAAGACATTGTGGATGCTGCAGGGGTGCCGAAGGGTTCCTTTTATACTTACTTCGACAGTAAGGAAACCTTTGCCGTGGAAGCCCTGGAGAGAGCGGCCCAGGAAGGACTGCAGCTGATGCGGAACAAGCTCAATCACACCGGCGAGGCGCCATTGGTGCGGTTGCGGCAGTTCTTTGAATCCAAGGTGGATGAGGCAACGGAAGCCGGCTTCACCATCGGTTGCTTTCTGGGCAATATCTGTCAGGAGATGGCGGACAGCAGCGATGTTATCCGCCTTAAGGTCAGGCAGCCCCTGCGCAATCACACCCAGTTGATCCAGGATGTTCTGGAAGAGGCGCAACAACAGGGCGACATCGCTCCCAACTGTGATACCCGGGAGATGGCGGAGTTTATTTTTAACGCCTGGGAAGGTGCGCTGATGCGAATGAAAGCCGCCAAGTGCCGGGAACCCCTGGACGCGTTTCTGGCCATGTTGCCCCGGGTTGTTGCGGCTGCAGGGTAACAAGTATTCCACGATAGGCCCCTTTGGGGCTTATTTTTGAAGCGAAAACAAGACGACCGGTCATCTATTTTTGACCTCTATGAAGTAAATTGAAATCAGTAATGAGCATGGGTTGTATGAATGGGAGAGTTGTAATGAAGAATATGAAGAGGTTGCTGCTGTACGGATTGTTGGTGCTTGCCCCGCTGGCAGGTTCATGGCACGGTGCTTTCGCTGCCATGGGTTCCGTGGGCGCGCCGCCCGGGGAGGAGAAAGCGCAGTCGGTTCCCTGTGGGCAAGGGCGCATCCAAAGCTGGTCGCTGTCATTCGACAACGACATTCTGGTGCCCTCGAGCCGGGATCAGGATTACACCTACGGTGTCAGTATCGCGGCCTCCGGCCCGGCTATAGCGGATGGTTTTTGGTTTATCCATGAGCCTCTGGCCGCACTGAATGAAAATCTGGGAAGTTATGTTTCAGCCGGCAACGCCGTGACGCACAGTGTGGAGTTCGGCATCTATGGTTTCACTCCGGAAGATATTGCTGTAGCGACTCCCAATCACGATGACCGCCCCTACGCCAGTCTGGTTTATCTATCTGCATCTCAGGAGCAGCCCGGTGTCCAGGAGAACGTGGTATGGCGCAGCGCCTTAACCCTGGGCGTGCTCGGTCTGGACATCGCCGGTCAATTGCAAAACGAAGTGCACCGGCGGATTGATAGCCAGATTGCAGAAGGCTGGGACCATCAGGTTTCTGATGGCGGTGAGCTCACCGCCCGCTACACTCTGGCGCGCCAAACTCTGTGGACGCTGGGTAATCCGAATCTGGAAGTGAAAACCTCCTGGATGGGGTCGGTGGGCTACATTACTGAGTTGGGTTATGGCACCAGTATTCGTTTTGGTCGAATCGCTTCCCGCTGGCAATCCTACAACCCTGAGTTAACCCAGTATCGGGAGCAGGCGTCTCAGGCCATTGCCGGCAAGTGCCAACGGGAGAGTTATTTTGTTGCGGGTGTTGCGCTGAAGCTGCGTGCGTATAACGCCTTTCTGCAGGGCCAGTTTCGCGACAGTGAGGTGGCCTATTCCAGCTCTGAACTGGAGCACGGCATCGTTGAGGCCTGGATGGGATACACCCATGCTTTCGCCGGCGGTTATCGAATCAGTTACGTCTTACGTGGCCACAGCTCTGAAGTGAAAGAGGGCGCCGGTGACCGCAATGTCATGTGGGGCGGCCTGACCCTGGCGCAACATTTTTAGGCTTACCCGTTCCAAATCTTTAACAACCCGACACGACAAATACGACAACGCCGATGTTGTGGTGTTTGATGGAGTATGTGAAGGCGCGTACATGTCCGTGTTGAATGTGATGCGGACATATACGCGGTTGCGGTTCGGTTTACAGGAGGAGCTTTCTTACTTATCGATTAACGCATTAAGCGTTTCACTGGGCCGCATCAACTTCTCGACCTTGGCCAACTCCGGCATATAGTAACCACCCATATCCACCGACTGGCCCTGACAATTCGTCAGCTCAGCCACGATGGTTTCCTCGTTGTCGGCCAAGGCCTTGGCCAACTTCGCAAAATGCGATTTCAACTCGGCGTCATGGGATTGTGCGGCCAGCGCTTCCGCCCAATACTTGGCGAGATAAAAATGGCTGCCCCGGTTATCCAGCTCTTTAACGGTGCGGGAAGGGGATTTGCCGTTTTCCAACAACTTTTCGATGGCCTCATCCAGTGTCTTGGCGAGTATCTGGGCTTTGGGATTGTTGGATTTAGTGGCCACATCTTCGATAGATACGGCCAGTGCCAGGAACTCACCCAGGGAATCCCAACGCAGGTGGTTTTCTTCCACAAACTGCTGCACATGCTTGGGTGCGGAGCCACCGGCGCCGGTTTCGAACAAGCCACCGCCATTCATCAGCGGAACGATGGACAGCATTTTTGCACTGGTGCCCAGTTCCAGAATGGGGAACAGGTCCGTGAGGTAATCGCGCAACACGTTACCGGTAACAGAGATGGTGTCTTTGCCGCGCAGCAGCCGTTCCAGAGTGTAGCGCATGGCCATATCAGGATTCAGAATGCGGATCTTCAAACCTTCGGTGTCATGGTACTGCAGGTAGTGTTCAACCTTTTTGATCATCTCCCGGTCGTGGCCACGGTATTCGTCCAGCCAGAACACAGCAGGCCGCTTGCTGGCACGGGCGCGGGTAACCGCCAGTTTTACCCAGTCCTGGATCGGGCCGTCTTTAGCCTGGAACATACGCCAGACGTCACCGGCTTCCAAATTTTCATGCTGCAGCAACACTTCACCGGCGGAGTTGACGATGCGCATGGTGCCATTGCAGGGCAATTCAAACGTCTTATCGTGCGAGCCGTATTCTTCGGCCTTCTGCGCCATCAGGCCCACGTTGGGCACGGTGCCCATAGTGCTTGGGTCGAACTTGTCGTGGTGCTTGCAGAAGTTGATGACTTCCTGGTAGATGGTGGCGTAGCAGGTGTCGGGGATGATGGCTTTGGTATCCTGCAGCTTGCCATCTGCACTCCACATTTTACCGCCGTTGCGAATCATGGCCGGCATGGAGGCGTCGACGATGATGTCGCTGGGTACATGCAGATTGGTGATACCTTTGTCGGAATCCACCATCGCCATCATGGGACGGGTTTCATAGCACTTGCGGAAATCGTATTCGATATCGGAACGCTTGGAGTAGGGCAATTTGTCGATGGCGCGCAGCACACTGCCCAGGCCTTCGTTTGGCTCAACACCCAGTTCTCCCAACGTGTCGGCGTGCTTCTTAAATGCATCTTTAAAATAAACCCGAACCGCATGACCAAACACGATAGGATCAGACACCTTCATCATGGTGGCTTTCAGGTGCAAGGAAAACAGCAGGCCTGCGTTGCGGGCGCCTTCCATCTCTTCATCGAGGAATTTGCATAGTGCTTTGGTATTCATGAATTGAGCGCTGACGATTTCCTTATCCTGTACCGGCACTTCTTTCAGCACAGTGACCTTGCCTTTTTCGTCTACCAGCTCGATGCGAAGAGTGTCGGCTTTTTCCAACGTGGTTGAGATGTCGCTGTGATAAAAATCACCGGAGCGCATATGGGCAACGTGTGTTCTTGAAGCCTGGCTCCATTTGCCCATCCAATGAGGATTATTGCGGGCATAGCGCTTGACTGCAGCCGGTGCCCTTCGATCAGAGTTACCTTCCCGCAGCACCGGGTTCACGGCACTGCCCAGCACCTTGGCGTAGCGGGCTTTAATGTCCTCTTCTTCCGGCGTGTGTGGATCGCTGGGATAGTCAGGGATGGCATACCCCTTTTCCTGCAATTCGGTAATGGCCGCCACCAGCTGTGGAATGGAGGCACTGATGTTCGGCAGTTTAATAATGTTGGCGGAAGGGTCCTGAGTGAGTTCACCCAATTCCTTAAGTTTGTCAGAAACTTTTTGCTCATCTGTCAGACGCTCTGGGAAGCTTGCCAGAATGCGCCCCGCTAACGAAAGATCGCTGGTCTCAACTTCTATGTCTGCGAGGCTGGTGAAATGATTCACGATGGGCAGCAGAGAGTAGGTTGCCAGCGCGGGCGCTTCATCGGTGAGTGTGTATATGATTTTTGATTTGTTGTCTGACATCGGGTTACACCTGTTATTTTTCTGAGCCACGGAATACCACACTATGACTGATTAGTCCTTTTATGGCATCCCTCTGAATTTGATGACGGGGGATTGTACAGAATTATTAATTTCATTTACAGATCAATGAGTTAAAAACGTAGTTAGGTAAACACAAAGTATCCGGGCTGTTTTCAGTATGTTGAAGGGTTTGGATGCCGGTGCAAGGCTGTCCATGGCAGGTTTTTTATTAGGTGTTGGTGCGGATTGGCTTCAAATACTGAGTTCAACGCCTACCACAAACTCCCGCCCACGATTCGGCATGGGAGTGGTGTGGAGTGAAAGCCGGGTGGGGGTGCCGTAGTCTTCGTTCAGGATGTTTCTGCCATTGAGGTAGAGGTTGGTAGACCGGTTGATGCTGTATATCCACTTGGTGTTCAACAGCCAGTAGTCGTCCAGCTTGACAAAGTCGGTTCCGACTCGCATTTCCCGCGCTCCCGCGTAGTTGGCATTTAGGTTAAAATTCCAGGGACCAGTGCAATAGTTCAAAACAAAGGAAGCCAGCCTGTCTGCTTCGCGATAATCGGAGCTGGGTAGATTTCGCAAAGCCGTGCCATTTGCCTGCAACCGCCATTGTTCTGAAAGCTGGACCGCATAGTCCACTTCCATGCCGTAAAACGCCTCATCTTCTGAGCGATTCATAAAGGTGTTGGTGCTGTAGATGGAGTTCTCAATGACGTTGTAATGGCTGTTTACCGTCAGTCGATGATTACCCCATTGGCTGATCCAGATAAGTTCTGAGGTCTTGATCGTTTCCGCCTGCAAATCGGGATTACCCGCCAGGGTCACTCCCACCAGGTACAATTCGTTCGCGGTGGGTGCGCGGAAGGCTTCGCCATACAGTGCTTTGATGGTGTGCAGCTGCGCAAGCGGGTACACCAGACTGACCCGGGGGCTGAACGAAGAACCCACGTCATCATAGTCATCAAAACGTCCACCAATAACCATCTGCAGGCCGTTGTCATAGTAACGCTGGTTTTGGACATAGAGCCCGGTGATGGTACGTTCTGCGTCAGGGTAGAACTCCAGGTCGCCTTGGGTTTCTGTGCTGTAAACCGAGGACATATCCGTGTTTCTAAGCTCCAAGCCAAATTCCAGGCTGTTTTGATCGGCATATTGCCAGGCATTGCGTGCGATGAGCTGGAGGTTGGTTTCCTGCTGATCGGTGCGGGTGACACCCAACCCCCGGATCTCTGTATTAAGCTTGAATGCGTTCTCGGAATAGCCCAGTTCGAGTGTGGACTGCAGGTATGGTTGCCAGCTAAAGTCCTTGGACAGGTGGAGATAGCTTATATCGTGGTAGGAATGGTTGGTGTCGGAGGCGGCCCGTTCCACGATGTAATAGTCTTCTGCCTCTCTTCGGGAGATCATGCCTTTCAGTCGATAGTCACCCACGCTGGCGTTGAACTGGAAGTCCGCTCCCTGCCTCGGATCTTTGCCGGTGGTAGTCTGCAGGGGAACCGCGTTGATGTCCTCCAGTTGATAGGATTCTCCCGCCTCATCGAATAGGTTGATGGCCAGATTCAGTTCGGCGTCCTGCTGGCCAAAACTATAGACTCCATTAAATTGTTTGCGGCCGTGCTCGCCTGCCGCCACCTGAAACGCATCCTGATTGCGAACGGTCTCAATATTGATAACGCCCAGAAACGCGTTGGAGCCATAGATAGCGGAACCCGGGCCCCGGATGAATTCGACCTTGGCTACGTTATAGAGGGACAGCATGGGCACGGCTTCTCCGCTGTCAGACTCGCGGATCATGCGTACACCGTCGATCAGGATTAGGACCTCACGGCTCTTGACACTGGTGCGGTGTCCGCGGGCACTGTGGAAATACTGTATTCCGTCTGCACCCTGCCGAAAAGACTGAAAGCCGGGGACGAAGTTGATCAGTTCATAAAGGTAGTCTGCACCTATTTCACGGATCTGGTCACGGGTGAACACCGTCACCGACGCGGGCACGGATAACAGCGTTTTGCTGGTGAGTGTAGAGCTGGTGATATCCAACTCCATGAGTTCTTGTAAGGACAACAAAAACAGATGGTCGGTGTCCTGTTCTCCACTGGCGAGGGCGGGAAAGCTAACAGCGGCAGATATCAGCCAGATAATCCAACATTGTGCTTTCTGTTTAGACCAGGCCTTTGCTCCGGTTCGCATTCCTTCACCCTGAAATCCTTTCTTTTTACAAGCTTAGGTCAAATGGTCAGGTGCATCCATATGCCCAGTGGCAGGCTAAATATTTTTTTCGCTCAGAACATGAGTATAAATGGGTAGTTATAGAATTATAAGGGTGCTGCTGTGGAAGCCCGGTCTTTCTGTAAGCGCCATCCGCGGTAATAGCCATTTACGCCCCTGCAGCATATTTCACCACGCGGTTGCGGCCTTGATTCTTGGCTTGGTATAACGCCTCATCCGCTTTTCTCAATGCCTGTTCCCATTCATAGTCCCCGCTGGATTGGGTAAACACCCCAATGCTCACACTGACGGAAAAAATGATGTTATCGCTACTTATGACGCTGCCGTGGATGGATGCCCGAATCCGTTCCGCCACGGTTAATGCGCCGGCCGAGCTGGTTTCCGGCAACAACAGGCAAAATTCCTCGCCCCCCAGGCGAGCAGCCACATCCGGTGGTAGACGTACCCCCGTCAACAAATGAGACGCGATGGTCTTTAAACATTGATCGCCCGCTGCATGGCCGTAGCGATCATTGACCGATTTGAAGTGGTCCACATCGATCATCAGTACCGAAATAGCATGGTTATAGCGCGCGCATCGGTTAAATTCCTCTTCGATTCTTTGTCCAAGGTAACGTCGGTTTTTCAGACCGGTAAGTTGGTCGGTCTGGCTTAGCTGCTCCAACTTGTCGTTGAGGGCTTCCAGATCCCTGGTGCGCTCCTGCACTCTGACTTCCAGTTCTTCTTTCATTTTTTCAGTGGTATACAGCAACGCTTGCTGTGCGGTAAGACGCATTAATTTCTCTCGATTGATGCGGTCTGCGAGCGCGAAGGAAAGCAGAGCTGCTTCCAGCATTGAACCAATTTGAGCGGAATTCTGGGTGAAGAAATTGGTGGGCAGTAATCCGAACTTGCTCAACGAGATGATGACCACCCCTGCCAGAAATACTGTCCAGGACAACAAATACCATCTGGCGCTGCGATCACCTTTCCGCACGCCAAATACGCCGATTAAAAATGCACAGGAAACCAGTGCAAACACCATAATCAAGGAAACCTGAATCAACACATGATATGGACCCCACCAACTCAAGCCGGCCAAGCCGATAAACAACGTAATAAGCCCATTCAGAACTCTCTCCATCAAAGGTGAAAGCCGCTTCACATTTAAAAATATTTTGACAAACTGGCCGGCGAAAATGCAGGACAAGCAAATCATTACCAGCAGGGAAATATTGTTCCAGTGTGTGAAGTCGGGCCATAAGTACCGATATGCCTGACCGCTGTGGGAAGTGAATGCCAGTGCGATAAACAGCACGCTGCCCACGTACCAGAAATACGCACTGTCCCTAAGTGCAAAAAATAGCAAGCCGTTGTAAATGAAGATAATTAAGATTCCACCCCAATAGATTCCCTGTACAGTGTCCAGATGCATCTGGTGCAGATAAAAATCCTCCTGCTGCCACATCATCATCGGTACTTGAAGCGAGCCGGCACTGTGCACTTCAAAATACACCGTGAGCGTTTGGTTGGGTTGCCACTCTATGGGGAAGACAAAGTGGGGGCTGTTGACCGGCCGGGTATGGAAAGGGTGTTTATCCCCGAGATGAAGTTCTGATATTAGGGTTTCGGATTCAACGACATACATAGAGACGGAGTCCAGCAGCGCATAGCTGATCTCGATATAACGTTGGCGTTTTTCTGCAGCGGTATTTTGGAGCTCTAACTTCAACCACCAATGAGAGTTGGAGTAGCCTTTGCTGAACTCACGGTCACCATTTGGCTGCCAGTGAACATCGCGTTGCCGTAATTGATTCAGGTTCAAGGCAGCGCTGGTATCCTCGTAGTAGTGCATTGAAGCGTTCAAGGACTGATTCGGGGCATCAGATACCACCACGCGGCTGTGTACGAGCGAGTTGCTTAACAGGCAAATCAGGGTCGCTACAAATATATATACCCTCAAGTATAATTCCTTTTAAAGTCAGAGGCTTTGAGGTCCGGGGTATGGGTGTTACGGATAAAGTATAGGTGTAATTGGCAGATTGCCTGAAGCGCGAGCCCGTTACCTATCTAACTGTCGCAGGTAGTCGGTGCCGCCCAGTTGTCGGCCCGCCGCGATAATTTCCCGCGCGCGGGTTTGTACGTAGTCCGATGGTTTTGCGGCAGACATTGCTTTCGGGTTGGGTAAGACAGCAGCCAACAGGCTTGATTGCCAGGGCGTTAGTTGGCGGGCAGGGCGGTTGTAGAAAGACAGGGCGGCAGCCTGGGCTCCGTATATGCCATTACCGAACTCGGCTATGTTGAGGTAGTACTCCAGAATGCGTTGCTTGGGCCACAAACATTCGATAACCAGGGTGAGCCAGGCCTCCAGCAGTTTGCGCACGTAGCTGCGTCCGTTCCATAGAAACAGATTTTTCGCCACCTGCTGACTGATGGTGCTGGCACCTCGGGGACGCCCGTTACTTTCGCTCAGGGCTTTTTGGATAGAATCAAAATCAAATCCAAAATGGTGAGGAAGTTTCTGATCTTCCGAGCTGATCACCGCCAGTTGCAAATGGGGGGAGATCTGCTCCAGCGGTTGCCATTGCTGGTAAGCCCGTCGCCCGTGCTCCAGCTGCCAGCTGGCGATGAACGCCGTGGTGGGGGGATTGAAAAAGCGCAAAGCGCCGACCACAGCAAAGCTGGTGACGATAAACACCAGCACTGTCAGCAGACAGAATTTGAAAAATTTACGGAGCAGCTTGGCGATCATTGGCCAATGCTACTGGATACAGAAAAAATATTCGAGAGCCGGCGCGGTGTGAACGGTTCTGGATAAAGTTGAAAACGGGCTTTATTCTCTTTGTTGCTACAGTACACTACTAAACACATTCTCGTGATAAGGAATCAGAAATGCGCTATTCACCATTGGGTACCAGTGGCCTCGAGGTCTCCCGAGCGTGCCTTGGCACCATGACCTGGGGCACGCAGAATACACAAAAGGACGCCGACGAACAGATCGCCTATGCGCTGAGCAAAGGGGTGAACTTTATCGATACTGCAGAAATGTATTCGATCCCCCCGAATGCCGAATCCTATGGCAAGACGGAGACGATCATTGGTAACTGGCTGGCACGCAACCAGGGGCGAAGGGGTGATTTTATCCTCGCCAGCAAAATCGCTCCCGGCCTGCCCTGGGTCAGGAATGGCGCGCCCCTGTCCCGAGCAGCGGTGATTGAAGCGGTGGATAATTCCTTAAAGCGCCTGCAAACCGATTATATCGACCTTTACCAACTGCACTGGCCTAACCGCACCAGCCCGCACTTCGGCAAGCACTTTCCCAATCGATACGCATTCACCAAAGTTAGCGCCGAGGTGGAAACCGCAGGTATGCTGGATATTCTGGAAGGACTGGATACCTGTGTGAAGGCCGGCAAGATCCGTCATTGCGGCCTGTCCGATGATACCCCCTGGGGTATCGCCACCTACCTTAGACTCAGTGAGCAGCACAACCTGCCGCGCATGGTGTCGATCCAGAACGAGTTCAATCTGCTCCACAGTAAAGACTGGCCCTATTTGGTGGAGCACTGTGTAATGGAAAACGTGGCTTTCCTGCCTTGGTCGCCTCTAGCCGGCGGCATGCTCAGTGGTAAGTACTTGGGGGGAACTATCCCGGAAGGCAGCCGCTGGACTCTGACTCAACGCAACGGTTTGTTCCGGGATACAGAGGCTTCATCGGCCGCGATCGAGGCCTATGTGGCCATTGCCGGGAAACACGGCATGACGGCTTCGCAGTTGGCGATTGCCTGGTGTGATCAGGTGGACGGTGTGACCTCCACCATTATTGGCGCCACCACCATGGCGCAATTGGAGGAGGATATCGCCGCCTTTGATATCGTGTTCAGTGACGAGTTGAAACGTGAAGTGGCGGAGGTAATCAAGCGCTTTACGGTGCCGTTCTAAACAGGTCTTTCTCTTCGAGACCGGAAGTCAGGGCGCCACTGCGGTGGGCCATGACTTCCGGTTTGGACACGCCAGACAATTAACCTTCAAATGCCAATACAGGATCGGATACACCCTCCGGCTTTACGCCTTTGAGGTAGGCCAGCATGGTATCGGCGTCCGACACTTCGAAGGGATCAGTGGGGCAGTTGTCACCGAAATCGGGTTCAATGAACATCTTCTCGATTTTGCCGTCGTTGACCAGCATGGAGTAGCGCCAGCTGCGCATGCCGAATCCCAGATTGGATTTGTCTACCAGCATGCCCATCTTGCGGGTGAACTCGCCATTGCCGTCGGGTAACAGGAAAATTTTCTCGTTACCGATGTGCTTGCCCCACTGGAACATCACAAACGCGTCATTAACGGAGACACAGATGATTTCATCCACGCCCTGTGCTTTGAACTCATCGTACAATTCCTGATAGCGCGGCAGGTGGTTGGAGGAGCAGGTGGGTGTGAAGGCGCCGGGAAGGGAAAAGACCACGACTTTCTTGCCTCCGAAGATGTCAGCGGTAGTCTTGTCTTCCCAGCGATAGGGATTGGGCCCCTCGACACTTTCGTCTCGGACACGGGTTTTGAAGGTGACGTCAGGTACTCGGTCTTGCATTGGCATATTAGCCTCCTGTTGTAACTGGTAATGTAACTAGCAAACTAACTAGTAATCAATAATTTGTAATCAGTATGCACATTCAACGTTTATCCGGATCAAACCAAGGTCAAGAGTACCAACAGGCAGCCGGGATATCCATGGGGATTGCAATTCTGTCGCACGGCAATGGTGCTAATACTGACACCTGTTAAAATAACCAGCCATAATGTTTGACTTCAACTGGACGGCGCCATGGCAAAGCCAAAATCCAATGTAAAAAAGCAACCCAAGAAATACGCCCTGCAAGGTTCGGGTTTTCCCCAGGAATTGGCAAACGCCAAAGCGTTTCTGGCGGCACAGGAGCCACAAAAAGCGGTTGCACTTTATCAACGCATTTTACAAAAGGACCCAATGCAGCTGCATGCCAATTACTCCCTGGCCATGGTGCTGCACCGTTCAGGTCGTAACGATGCCGCGCTGATGCATGTTGGCAGGGTAGTGGCGCAGCAACCGGAGCATATCGATTCGCAGGTGTTGTTGGGTAATGTTCTATTGGCTCTGGGGCGTCAGCAGGAGGCATTGCAAAATATCCGAAAGTTGGCGGACCTCTACCCTCGGGAAGATGCGGTGTTTATGGCGCTGGGTAACGTGGAGGAAAGTTGCGGTCATCTGGATGCCGCTATCCGGCATTGGGACAAAGCCTTTTCCCTCAACCGTAAGCAGGTGCCTGCGTTGGTCAACCAGGCTCGTGTGCGCTCGGCACAAGGGGACGTGGATGCAGCACTGACGTTGTTACGGCGCGCGCGCGCCCTTAAGCCCGGCTACGGCGAATGCCACTACCGGATCGCAATGTTGGCGAAACAGACTGCGTATTCCGAGGATATCAAACTGATGGAGTCGGCTGCGCAACAGGGTGGAGGCACCCGGCAGGATAAAATGTACCTGGCCCACGCACTTGGCAAAGTGTTTGATGATCTGCAGGAATACGATAAGGCTTTCCGTTATCTGCAGGAAGGCAATGATCTGCGCAAGCAAAGTTTGCCGCAGCCCTACAGCGGTGAACTGGAACAGGCCCAGTTTAACCAGATAAAAAGCCTGTTCAGCGGTGACTTCATTCAGCGGTATCGATTAGCTGAAGAAGCTCCTTTTACGCCGGTGTTTGTGGTGGGCATGCCCCGCTCCGGCACCAGTCTGGTGGAACAGATTCTGGCAAGTCACTCCAAGGTTTTCGGCGCGGGGGAGTTGCAGGATATGAATGAAGTGATCACCCGCCTGCAGACAATTACCGCTAAACCGTTTCCAGAAGGATTGGATCAACTCTCCGCAACCCATTACCGTACCCTGGCAGCCCGCTACGTGGAGCGTGTGAGCACGGAAACAGATAAATCCGTCATCGTGGATAAAATGCCCCACAACTTTCGATATCTGGGATTGATCGCCGTGCTGTTTCCCAATGCCAGAATTATTCATTGTCAGCGGGACCCGATGGATACCTGCTTCTCTATTTACAAGCAGTTGTTTTCTGAATCCCATCCTTATGCCTGCGATCAGGCAGCATTGGGTCACTACTACCGGTTGTACCAGGATTTAATCGCACACTGGAGTCAGGTGATGCCGGATAAGATTCTCAACCTGCAATATGAGGATCTGGTGGCGGAAACAGAGCAAAAAACTCGACAAATGCTGGCATTCTGTGGGCTGGAGTTTGAGCCGGACTGCCTGTCTTTTTTTACCACCCGACGCATCGTGAATACTCCAAGCCAGGCTCAGGTGCGCCAGCCCATTTATAAGTCGGCGGTGCATCATTGGCAGCATTATGAGGAGCAACTGCAACGGCTAAAATCGGCGTTGGACAACTAGAGCTTCACCTTGAGTTCCCCATGGATGGATGATATTAGTGGTTCTCATTCAGATTCATGGAGCCAGTGCGGGGGAGTTTATGGTTCGCTGTGTGATGTGGTGTTGGGGGATGTTGTTTTGCTGTTTGCTGGCAACGTTTGCTAACGGGCAGGGTGCGGTGCCGGTGGAGGTGGTGTCGTCCAGCCAGAGTACCGCCATCCGTGAGTTGCGCTTGTCCGGTTCGCTGGTGGCGTTGCGGCGTGCGCAGGTGTCTGCGCGAGTGGACGGGGCCGTAGCCAAGGTCTTGGTGGACGCCGGAGCACAGGTAGAAGCGGGGCAACTGTTGCTGGAACTGGATGACAGCCTGGAACAGCATGAACTGCAGCGCTTGGCTGCCAATCGGGCGTCAGCCCAGGCCCAGGCCAACGAGCACCAACGACTGGTTGACGAAGCCAAACGACTCACCCGGGACAACCATCTTCCGCAGAACGAACTGGCCCTGCGTCAGGCGGCGTTGTCTTCCTCTATTGCGCAACTGGATGCAGCCAAGGCGCAGGTAGCTGCCCAGCAGCAGCGGTTGGCTTGGCATCGTATTGAGGCGCCGTTTGCCGGGGTGGTGGTGACCAAACTGTCCGAAGTGGGGGAGTGGATCACCCGGGGGTCGCCGGTCTTTGAGGTGGTGGCTACCCAGGATCTATATCTGGATGTACAGGTTCCCCAGGAGCGCTATGGGGTTATCAATGAAGATACCGAAATCAGCATTATGTCTGACATTCAGCCGGATCTGGTGTTGCCTGGCCGGGTGGCGGCCCAGGTGCCGGTGGCCGATCCGGTCAGCCGCACGTTTCGCCTGCGCATCATGGCCAGCGAACCCAGTGCGGCGCTCTTGCCGGGCGCTTCCGCCCGCGCTGTGCTCACCTTCCGGCAGGATGGACAGGTGCTGACAGTGCCGAGAGATGCTTTGCTGCGCAACCCGGATGGTGGTTTCAGTGTCTTTACCGTGATGGAAAAAGAAGGCCGGCAGACAGCCTTGCGCCGTCAGGTGAAACTGGGTCGGAGCCTTGGGGACGCAGTGGAAGTGCTCTCCGGGTTGCCAGAGGATGAACCGGTGGTGGTACGGGGCAATGAAATTCTGCGCCATGAACAGGCGGTGAAAATCGTCGGCGGTTCGGTTGGCGGCTCGTGAGTAAATGGTGATGTATGTTTGAGGCCAGTATCCGCAGAGGGATCATCGTCAGCGTCACCGTGTTGATCATTTGTGTATTAGGGGTAGTGTCTGCATTGCGTATTCCTGTGCAGATGATCCCCGATCTGGAGGTGCGCACAGTGAGCGTGCGTACCGGGTGGCCGGGAGCGACGCCACAGGATAGCGAAAAGGAAATCCTGATTGAGCAGGAACGCTATCTGCGTACTGTGCCCAATCTGCAGCGCATGCTCTCAAGTGCCGAAACCGGACGGGCCTCCATTGAGTTGGAGTTCCCTTTTGGCGTGGATATCAATGAAACCCTGATAGAAGTGAGCAACGCATTAAGCCAGGTTTCCTCCTACCCGGAGAACGTCGACCAACCGCGCCTGTTCAGCAGTTCCTTTTCCGAAAATGCATTTATGTACTTCAGTGTGCAGCCTTTGCAGGGCAACCCACTGCAACTGGATATGGATATGATGTACGACTTCGTCGATGACTTTGTCCGTCCGCGTATGGAACGGGTCGAAGGCATCGCTGAGGTGGAAGTGCGCGGTGGTGCCGAACGTCAGATCCAAATTCTGTTCAATCCCGAAAAGTTGGCGCAGCGGGGACTGACCCTGACCCAAGTGAGGAGTCTGGTGCGGGCCCGCAATGCGGATACGTCTGCCGGTGATATTGACAGTGGCAAACGGCGTTATCTGCTTAGAACCGTTGGACGTTTTGCCACGCTTGATGAGTTGGAAAACCTGATTCTGCTGGAGCAGAACGATGGCACCGTGCGCCTGCGTGATGTGGCGACGGTGGTGCTTGATCACTATGAGGTGCGTAACTATTCCTACCAGGAAGGTGAACGCAGCATTCGCCTGGCGGTGCGGCGGGAGGCAGGCTCCAATGTGATTGATATCAAGGAGCAGTTGCTGCCTCTGGTGGATACCATGGCGGTGGATCTGTTGGAACCCAACGGACTGCGCATTCTGCTATTGGGAGACGATGTCCGCTATGTGCAGGCGTCCATTCGTAATGTCTGGACCAACCTGGCGTTGGGCGCGGCCTTGGCTACCCTGGTGATGTTCCTGTTCCTGCGTTCCTTGCGTGCCACGTTGGTGGGTGTCCTCAGCATTCCGATTTGTACCATCGCCGCGTTCCTTGGGTTGTTGGCTTTCGAGCGAACCATCAACGTGATTTCCCTGGCCGGGGTGGCGTTTGCCATTGGGATGACGGTGGACAATACCATTGTGGTGTTGGAAAGCATTGAGCAGGCGCGACGGCGCGGCAAGGCATTGTTTGAAGCGGCACTGACGGGGGTGCGCGAAGTCTGGCCGGCTGTGCTGGCATCGTCGCTGACCACGGTATTGGTGTTTGCTCCCATCCTGTTTGTGAAAGAAGAAGCGGGGCAATTGTATTCTGACATTGCCATTGCAATCTCGGCCGCGATACTGGCCTCAATGTTAGTCGCCATCAGTGTGGTGCCGTCCGCCAGCGCCCGGATGGGCTTCGGCGGGCAGGCCCAGACTAATCAGCAGGCCGGTTTGCAGCAACGTATTCTGAGTTGGGTGCAGTGGTTAGTGGTAAAACCGGCAAGGCGAATTGCCACTCTGGTGCTATCCGTTGTGCTTACTTTGGGGCTGGCGGTGTGGTTGATGCCGGCGGCGGAGTATCTGCCGGAAGGCGAGGAGCCCAAAGCCTTTTCCCTGATGATCGCGCCTCCCGGCTATAACCTGGAGGAGATGGAGGTCATTGGCCGTGAGTTGCGGCAACGGATTGATCCTGCGGTAAATGCCGATCCGGCGCGGTATGACCGGGGGGAACTGCCGTTGCCTGCCCTCAAGTATTACGCCATGAGCGTTTCCACCTCCGGCCTCTGGTTTCTCTCCGAGCCGGTGCGGGAAGACGATATTGAACCCATGATGGATGCCCTCACCACTATGTTTCGGGAGTATCCGGGCATGCGGGCGTTTTCCTCCCGGGGCTCCATTATTTCCAGTAATGACGGTGGTACCCGGGCGGTAAACCTGGACATCTCCGGGCCTGACCTGGCAACACTTTACGCGACCGGCGAGAACGCCTACCGGCGCGCCCAGGCACTGTTTGAAAACCCCCAGATCCAGTCGGCGCCACGTTCTCTGTCATTGGATCAACCCCTGGTGGAAGTGCGACCGAATTGGGACCGCCTGGCGGAGTACGGCGTCAGTGCCGATGAGTTCGGCTACGCGGTATCGGCCTTGAGTGACGGCGCCTTTGTGGATGAGTTTTTTTTCGGCGACGACAAGGTTGATATTTTCCTGCTGAGCGACGCCGGTCAGAAACGCAAGCTGGAACATATGGGTGATCTGCCGGTGATGACACCGGCGGCGGGTGTGTTGCCTTTAAGTGCCCTGGCAAGCCTGCAGGAAACGGTGGACAGCTCGGAGGTGCGGCGAGTGGACGGCCACCGTACGGTCACCTTACGCATCATTCCGCCGCGATCAGTGGCACTGGAAACCGCAGTGGCCCGAGTGGAAAACGAATTGATTCCCCAGATGCGGGCGGCCGGGGAGATTGATCAGCAGGTGAATGTGTCCATTTCCGGCGCCGCAGACCAGTTGCAGGCCACGCGGGAAGCACTGTTGGACAACTTCGCTGTGGCCCTGATCCTGATTTATCTGTTGCTGGTGGCCATCTTCAATCATTGGGGTTACCCACTGGTGATTCTGACCACGATACCCTTGGGCTTGGCCGGCGGTCTGGTGGGGTTGATCGCATTGAACGCACTGGGTGTCAATCAACCTTTTGACATGATCACCATGCTGGGCTTTTTAATCTTGCTGGGTACGGTGGTCAATAATCCCATTCTCATAGTGGATCAGACCCGCCAGAATCTGGCGGCCGGAAAACAAAGGGTGCAGGAAGCTGTGCTGGATGCACTGCACACGCGTTTGCGGCCCATATTGATGTCCACCTTCACCACCATCTTTGGCTTGGCGCCACTGGTGTTGATTCCCGGGGCGGGCACGGAGCTGTATCGTGGAGTCGGGGTGGTGGTACTGGCAGGAATCTTCTTTTCCACCATCATTACTCTGACCTTTCTTCCCTGTTTTTTGATCTGGGTGTTGTCGGCGCCAATGCAAAAGATGCGCAATCAGCCATAGTGTTTCAGGCTAATTCGGCTCGAACAACGGAACCGCATCGGCATAGACCGCTTCTCTGAACGGTTCCGAGAAAACCGCTTCCGCTTTCATGTCCGCCAGGATCGCGGCCAGCCCCCACTGCAGGCGATTGATGAACAGAAAGTCTGCGGGCATGGCGCCACTGAACTTGTTCTTGTTTTCCCAGATCATCAGGCTGGTGGTTTTGGCATTGAACTCGTGACTGAAGGCAAACGGTGCGTCGGTTTTGAACGGGGTGTACACGTGGTTCATTAACTCCCAGTGGTAGTCATGGTCGAACGCCTTCATCCGGCCGATCAAACCCATGGCATCGGTGGCGTGCAGATTATCCGTCTTGTTCTGCTCCAGGATGGATTTGGCCATGGCTTTCCAGCGGTAGATGTATTCAGGATGAAATTTTTTGATGCAACCAAAGTCCAGGAAGGTCACACGGCCATCCTGATGGAACAGGTAATTGCCCGGGTGGGGATCACCGTTGAAATAGCAGTGGCGAAAAATGGCATTCATGGTGTGAATAAAAATATTCAGGCCTGCCTGGTTTTTCAACTCTTGTGGAGCGGTTTTACAGAAATCCTGAAAATTCTGCCCTGTGCAGAATTCAGTGGTTAAAACCCGGCGACTGGAGTGGCTTAACAGAACATCGGGGATGTGTTCACTGGCTGTGTTTTCGCACAGTGCCCGTATTTTTAATTGATTCTGCGCTTCCAGTTCGTAGTCGCATTCTTCCAACAACCGCGCCCGTAACTCCTGAGCCATGGCTTTGCCGGGCATGGATGTGCCGGCCATAAATACAGTGAACATATTGCCTACCAGTTTCAGATCCATGGACAGCAATTTTTCAATGTCCGGGTATTGTACTTTGACCGCTACCGGTTTGCCGTTCACCACCGCTTTATGTACTTGGCCGATAGAGGCTGCCGCAAATGCGGTTTCGTCAAACGCATCAAAGCGGGATTCAATCGGTGCCTTTAATTCCGCTTCTATCAGAGCCCGAACCTCATCAAATTCCATGGCGGTGCTGCTGGACTGCAATGTCGCCAGCATTTGCCGCGCCTCCGGCGGCATTTGGGTGCCGAGGTAGCTGGCCATCTGGCCGAACTTCATCATCAAACCCTTCATGCCGTCGAACTCGCTCACCAGCTTGGCAGCTACTTCAACGGCTTTCTCCGGATTATCTGCATTTACTTTCAGGAGTTTCCTGGCAGCGCCCATACCCAGGCGGGTGGACAGTTTTGCTGTGGTAAAGCTGCGGCTGATGAAGCCTTTTTTTATTTTGTTTTTTGGCATGGGTTTGTTCGTGGTGGATTTATAGGAGTTGTCTCCGCTGTCATCCATGATGTGATCGTCTCCTTAGGCCTAAAGATGTTTCCTGGCGGGATATACTACCAGCATACTTTAGCCGGTGGATAAATGACTCACCCTGGGTGGAGAGTCATTTACCCAAACATAGAGAAATCAACGTTGATGCCCCGTTCCCGCAGTTTCTCCAGGAATGCAGGGATTACCCCGGTCGCGACGAATCGCCCCTGCACTTTACCATCGGCATCAAACCCCTGCGGCTCAAAGCGAAAAATTTCCCCCAGCTGCACCGTATTGGAATCAACACCGGAGACTTCGCTGATACTGGTGATGCGGCGGCTGCCACAGGGGAAGCGGGTCTGCTGAATGATCAGGTGTACTCCCGATTGGATCTGGCCACGAATGGCGGATAACGGCAGATCCATGCCTGACATCAGCACCAGCACCTCCAGTCGGTTCACACAATCGCGGGGGGAGTTGGCGTGAATGGTGGTAAGGGAACCGTCGTGGCCGGTGTTCATGGCCTGTAACATGTCCAACGCTTCACCGCCGCGGCATTCGCCCACCACGATGCGGTCCGGGCTCATGCGCAGACTGTTTTTTACCAGATCGCGAATCGTTACGGAGCCCTGTCCATCGGCATCTTCAGGCCGGGTTTCAAGCGACACCAGATTGGGCTGCGACAATTCCAGCTCTGCCGCATCCTCAATGGTGACAATCCGCTCCTGCTCCGGAATGAAGTTGGACAGAATATTCAACAGCGTGGACTTGCCGGAACCGGTACCCCCTGAAATAACAATGTTGCGTTTATTTTTTACCGCCAGTTCAAGAAACTTCACCATTGCCGGATTCAGGGACTGGTAATTAATCAGGTGCGATGCGGTCAGCTTTTCATTTTTGTAGCGGCGGATGGTAAGGGAGGGACCTTTGATGGCCAGTGGCGGAATAATCGCATTGATACGGGAGCCTCCCTTCATGCGGGCATCCACCATGGGAGAGCGTTCGTCAATGCGGCGACCGGACTCCCGGGTGATACGTTTGATGGCTCGAACTACGGCGTCATCGTTGGTGAATCGATCACTGGCCCGCTGGGTGCCTTCGTCAGTCTGGTAGAAAATTTCATCGGCTGCATTCACCATGATTTCGTTGACATCGTCAAATTCCAGCAACTTGTCCAGTGGGCCCAGGCCGATGAATTCGTTCATCACCTGGCGTCCCATGCGGTTGCGGTCAATGGCGGCCGGAATGTCCTGCCATTGGTTTAAAGCCGTGGTGATCAGGTTGCGCAACGTAGCGTTATGTTCGTCATCGATCCGGTTATGGTGATCCTCTGTGAGGGCATCGGCCACCGACCAATACAGTTTCTCCCGCAATTGTTGGTAAAGGCGTTCCTGCGCATTGGGATCAGCATCGTTTTGTTCCCGTATGCCGCCCCCTTTGATCTGCACCTTGATGTGGTAATCGTCGAGGGTCAGTGTGTCACCGAGGGTGAGTGGACCATATTGCTCCACCTTGACGTCGTTCACCCGCAGGGCTTTCAGTTTGGCACGATTAACCACATGTACGCCGTCGTCATGCAGTTTCAGTTCTGCGTGCAGTTTGGCAACTTTCCAGCCGGGTAAAACAACGGCGTTATCCGGTCCTGAGCCCAGCGTGCAGTGCGGCTGATCGATAAAGGTGGAGGAGACGGCTTCGCCTTTGCTGTTACGTACGATGACATTGAACATGAAAAGAATACCGGGGCAGGTGAAGGGCTGTTGTTATTGTTGTGGTCGCCATCCATGGTGCCCCATTAGCTTAACATACCTTGTCGCATTGCATACAAACTGGGGGAAGTTTGTCATTTCTGGCAGCAGTATGCTTTCTGCGAGTTTCCTAAGTGGCTGATAAAGTTGGAGTATTAAGTTGCTGGGGGTGGTTCGGTCCTTGCTCTGGATGATTAAGCCAGTTCAGATTTAACAGCAATACAAGGAGCAATTTGCCATGAGCAAGATCGGCCTTTTCTTTGGTACAGACACCGGTACCACCCGTCTCCTGGGGAAGAAGATCGCAAAAAAACTCGGGGAGGATCTGGTGGACAAGCCCCTTAATATCAATCGGGCCAGTCTGGATGATCTGCTTAGCTACCAGGTTTTGATCCTGGGCACCGCGACCTACGGTGAAGGGGATTTGCCCGGCATGGAAAACAACGTTAAAGCCGGCAGCTGGGCGGAGTTCGTACCGCAGCTGGAGGGGGTTGACCTGACCGGCAAAACCATCGCGCTTTATGGTGTGGGCAACCAGGAGAAATACGGCACCCGTTATGTGAACGGTATGGCCAAGCTGTACAACATCTTTAAAGACAAGGGCGCCAACATTGTGGGCAGTTGGAGCACGGATGGCTACACCTTTACCGCGTCAGAGGCGGTTATTGACGGCAAGTTCGTTGGCTTGGCATTGGATAACAAGTCCCAGAAGCTCAATACCGATGCACGTATTGACGGTTGGGTGGAAATGGTGAAACCGGAGTTGGTGGCAGCCCTTTAGTCACCGATCAATCACCGCAGGTTGAGGGCAGCCTGCAGATCCTGTACCTGAAGCTCTGCCATTTGTTGCCGTTGCTGTTCGGCCAGAATCACCAGGGCGCCATGGTGTTGCAGCCCGCAAGCACCGTTATCAGTAAAACAGTTGGCAAGAACCTGGACAGCATCAAGCTGATCTCGTAAATCGAGTTTATATTTTCATATTAGTCAATTATTCCGTAAAAATGGGATGCTCGCCCAGGGCCGGAACGCGGATTTCCCGTGGTAATACCTGTGTCCGGGCAGTATAGTGAATTGCATCCCATGATTGGAATTTCTTGAATGCCGTTGTGTTGTTATAGCGAATCATTAATTGGTGGTCGCTCAGAGAATCAGGATTTTGCGCTTAGTTTTGAGCTTGGGCAGGATGTGTTTGCCGTGCTATGTGACGGCATGGGCGGTTATGCCGATGGTGGTTGGGCTGCGGCGACGTTCGCCCAGTCGGTGAAAGAGGTGGTTACCCGGCATATCCCGGAAGAGGTGGTAAGCCCCGAGCAGGCAATGACGGATTGGCTGCAGCGGGCGTGGTTGCTGTTCTGCGACAAACATCAGCTACAACAGCGTCACCGTCAGGCGCAGACCACGTTTGTACTGGCCTGGCTGGCACGGGATTTCACCCTGGTGGCCCATGCGGGGGATTCCCGTTGCTATGGTCTGCGTCCGGATGCCGTCCTTTGGTGTACCCAGGATCACAATTTGTATGAGTTGGGCGTGATGAATGGGGATATAGATCCCCGGCATACGCCCAAGGCACAGGGGCAGCACGCACTGCTGTATCGCAGTGTGGGGCGGAATAAGCCGCTTAAACCCACCCTGACGCTGCATCCCGCATTGTGCAGGGGGCAGGCGTTGACCTTATGCAGTGACGGTTTGTGGAGCCAGGTGCGGGACCCGGAATGGTTGGCTCTGGTAGCTGCTGAAGATGCGGCGGGGAGTCTGCAAGCACTGTTGAGAACCGCAGTACAACGGGGCGGCGCAAGGGCCGATAATGCGACGGCCCTGCTGGTCCGCTTCGAGTAGTAATTGCCCCGCTAACCCTTTGGGTTAGAATACAGCCCCATGTAATTGCATATTTTGGGAAGGTCGAACCATGGCATCGTTACAGGACCAGCTGCTGAAAGCCGGCATCATTGATAAATCCAAGAATCAGAAGGCCAAGAAGGAAAAACACAAGCAACAGAAGCAACTTCCGAAAGGCCAGGTGCAGGAGGATGAAGCCAAGATCCTGGCTGCCAAGGCCAGAGCAGAAAAGTTGGAGAAGGATCGCCAGATCAATCAGAAGAATCAGCAGGAAGCAGAGCGCAGAGCGATTCTGGCGCAGATCAAACAGTTGGTGGCAACATCCCGTCTGAGTCGCGAAGGCGCAGAACAACCGTACCAGTTTGCCCACGACAAAAAGATCAAGAAAATCTACGTGACGGACGAGCAACAGCGACGGTTGGTGGCGGGGCAGCTGGCGATAGTGGTGTTGAATGATCAGTATGAATTGGTGCCACCTAAAGTGGCCGAGAAAATTGCTCAGCGCGATGAAGCCTATGTGGTGGTCATGAATCAGCTGGATTCCAATCCGGTGGATGTGGACGACCCCTATGCGGATTACCAGATTCCAGATGATCTGATGTGGTGATTGTTACAAGTTTTTTATGAGAACGGGTCAGGATCGGTGGCAAGACTGTCAATGAGTTGATCGAAGCTCTGTATCCGCACGTTTTGCACCAGCGAAATATAGGCATGCCAGTCCCAGGCCGGGTTCGGGCAGGCAGTGTGGCCGGAATTGGGTTGTTCTTCTATATGCCCGCGGATACCGGGAGCATGACGCCGGGTATCGTGCACAATGGGGATGTTGTAACGATGACAGAGCCAAGCCACCAATTGGGCAGACGCGGCATATTGACGATGGGTAGGGTGCATGTGGATGCCGTGGCTCCACTGGTTCACATGCTCAATCCCGATGCTGTCCCGGTTGGTCTCGGAGTTGATGTTGTCCACATGATTGGCAATGTGAGCATCCCGTACAAACTGGGTGATATCGCCCTGGCGGTTGACGATGTAGTGGGCGCTGGCGGGCCCATTGCGAAAGGTGTTGATGGCAGGCCCTTCGTTTTGGGCAGGCCCGCCTGTGATATGAATGATAATGTAGCGGATTTGGCGCGGCTGTTGGGGGACTCTGAAATTAGCCGCATCGGCACGATACAGGGTACCCGGATAGTCCACATCGGAAAAATCAATTCGGCGCAATCGGCGCCAGCCATCCCTTGCCATTGGAACTGCCCTTGGTGAGTGTGAGCTGATTATTCATATCAAAATAAAAGCTACGCACCCATCAAGGCAAGGTAAAAGTCACACTTTCAGGATGATTTTGTTGCCTGTTTTCCCAGAATTACTTTAGCAAGGCCGCCATTTCCTCCACGCTGCCGGGATCATCAATAGTGGAGGGAATCGCGTATTCCTCCCCATCCGCGATTTGGCGTAACAGCTTGCGCAGAATCTTCCCGGATCGGGTTTTCGGCAGTCGTTGGGCGATCATAGCTTTCTGGAAACAGGCGATGGGGCCTATTTCATGGCGAACCATGGCCACCAGCTCGGATTGTAGTTGGCTCTCTTCTATGTCAGCCCCGTCTTTCAGCAAAACCAGTCCAATAGGCACCTGGCCTTTCAGTTCATCGTGGACACCGATGACAGCGCATTCCGCAACAGCAGAATGGGAGGCAATGATTTCCTCCATTTCGCCAGTGGAGAGACGATGCCCGGCCACGTTAATCACGTCGTCGGTACGTCCCATGATAAAGACATAGCCGTCTTCGTCTTTGTAGCCGCCATCACCGGAAGTGTAATAGCCGGGGAAGTTATTCAGATAGCCGGCCTGAAAGCGGGGAAAGTTATTCCAGATGGTGGGCAGGCAGCTGGGGGGAAGCGGTAATTTGATCGCAATAGCCCCTTGCTGGCCCGCTGGCAGGGGATGGCCGGAATCATCCAGTATTTGTACGTCGAAACCAGGTGAGGGCAGAGTGGAGGAACCGGGCTTGGTGGGCTTGGCCTCGATGCCCATCAGGTTACCGCAAATGGCCCAACCGGTTTCTGTCTGCCACCAGTGATCGATCACCGGTTTGCCGGTTTTTTCCCGGGTCCAGTCATAGGTGGGTGGGTCCAGGCGTTCACCGGCCATGAAAATGGTTTCCAGGGCAGACAGATCATATCCGGCCAACAACTTGGCCTCTGGATCTTCTTTCTTGATGGCTCTGAATGCGGTTGGCGCGGCAAAGATGGCTTTGGCCTTGTACTCGCTCGCCACCCGCCAGAATGCACCGGCATCCGGTGTTTTCACCGGCTTGCCTTCGTACATGATGGTGGTGCAGCCCGCCAGCAGTGGTCCGTACACAATGTAGGAATGGCCAACCACCCAGCCCACATCAGAAGCTGCCCAGAACACCTCGCCAGGGTTCATGTTGTACACCGCTTTCATGGAATAGTTGAGGGCGACGGCGTGGCCGCCGTTATCCCGCACCACGCCTTTGGGCTTGCCGGTGGTGCCGGAGGTGTAGAGGATATAGAGCGGGTCGGTACCCTTCACTGGAACACAATCGGCTGGCTCGGCGGCTGAGACCGCGTCCAGCCAGTCGATATCCCGGCCCTCGATCAAGTCAGCCGTTGCTTGGGGGCGTTGCAGGATGATGCAGCGTTCCGGCTTGTGTTCCGCCTGGCGCACGGCCTCATCCAGCATAGGCTTGTACTCGATGACTTTGCCCACTTCAATACCGCAGGAGGCGCTCACCACAACTTTGGGGGTAGCGTCGTCAATACGCACCGCCAGTTCGTGGGGAGCAAAACCGCCGAACACCACAGAGTGAACGGCACCCAGGCGGGCGCAGGCCAACATGGCGATGGCGGCTTCCGGCACCATGGGCATGTAAATTACCACGCGGTCGCCTTTGCCTACGCCTTCGTTTTTCAGGGCTCCGGCAAAGGTTGCCACGGCGTCCGTTAGCTGTTGATAGGTGTACGTGCTCTTGTTGCCGGTAACAGGTGAATCGTAAATCAGCGCAGTTTGCTCGCCGCGCCCCTGTTCCAGGTGATAGTCCAGTGCCAGGTAGGCCGTATTCATTTCACCATCGGCGAACCAGCGTTGAATGCCGTTTTCGTCGGTGGAAAGGATTTGCTCGGGATCCTTGAACCATTTCAGCTGGTTGGCTTTCTTGCGCCAGAAGGCTTCCGGTTGTTCAATGGATTCGCGGTATTCCCGCTCGTAACAAGAGGAGCCAGTGGTCGCTTGAGTCATAATATTTTGCCTTTTTATTAGCGGTTTTTCTGGATATGCCAATACCGGGGTCGTTGGTCCAGAATAACATTGTATACCTGCGTTCAAACACCCTACCAAAGTCTATTGCTTGCTCACGGCGGTTGTAAGGCCTGTGGGGAATTCGACATTTGCTGTGCTTTTCCTGACGTATATCTTCGCGTCGATGGGCATGATGGGAGGGTTTTCCTTTGCTCGCGCCTGGTACACATCTTGCTCGTACACCTCTTACTCCAAGGTGGATGACTTCTTTCCAAGTACGAGCTGGCTTATGTACGACAATGCGGATCATGTTGACGAACGACAATGGGTAATCTGGAACGTGACCCTCGGACTGCGCGACACGGTCGTTATCGGAGAGATTGAGACCGGCGCCAATGGCCGTCAGGCCTGGTTGGATGAACCCTATGATATGGTGGGTCCGTTTTGCCTGGATCAGCTGGAAACCACAGGCCAGATCCGCTTTGAGGCTTGTGTGGTCATGTCGCAGGAGCGTTGGCAGCGGGAGCAGGCCGAGCAGCGCCGTCAGGCGCACATCAATCGCCGTGCATTCGAGGAGCGGGTGGCTGATGCATTTGCCCGCTTTAATGCCCGTAGGGGAGATCAGCAGCAGAGTAGCGCAGGGCGGCCTGCACAGTTTCAGCGAACCAGCGACAAACGACATCGTGAGCTGTTGAATCTGCCGGTGGAAGGGGAGTTGAAAGTAACCCAGATTAAAGTGGCCTACCGGCGCCTTGCGCAAAAAGCCCATCCCGATGCGGGTGGAGAGCATGAACTTTTTGTGCAGATTACGGAAGCCCGCGACGCGTTGCTGGAGCAGGCTTCGTAATCAATCTTCAGACTTAATGCTTATTCCGACCCAAGTACCCGCACGTTGATAACGTGTTCCACCTGACGCAATTGTTCAATGATCGTGTCGCTGGGAACGTTTTCCACATCCAGGATATTGTAGGCCACATCGCCACGGCTCTTGTTCATCATATCGATGACGTTGACGTTATTGGCCGTAAAGATGGAGAGTACGTTACCCAGTACGCCGGAAACGTTGTCGTTAGTGAAAGTGATGCGGCAACCGCCGTCAGCCCGAGGCATGTTGACCGCAGGGAAATTGACCGAATTTTTGATGTTGCCGTGCTTTAGAAACTCCATTAACTGATCGGCTGCCATCACAGCACAGTTTTCTTCAGCTTCCGCTGTGCTGGCGCCTATATGCGGCATGGCAATCACGTCTTCGCGCTCAAGCAGTTGCGGTTCCGGGAAATCACAAATGTACATGCCCAGCCCCTGTTCCGAATTCAGGCTTTCCACAACAGCACTGGAATCGACAATGGCATCGCGGGCAAAATTGAGCAGCCGGGCACCGGGTTTGACGGACTTCAATACATCCTGATTGATCAGGCCGCGAGTGGCATCCAGTGCCGGCACGTGCAAAGTAATATAGTCAGCTCGGGATAGCAGGGAGTGCAGGTTCTCCATGCGTTCCACCCGATTGGGCAGGCGCCAGGCGGCCTCTACCGAGAGGGCAGGATCGTACCCTACTACTTTCATGCCCAGGGCCAGAGCCATTTCAGCCACCATGGAACCGATGGCTCCCAGACCGACTACGCCCAATGTGCTGCCGTACAATTCTTTACCGGCAAAGCGCTTTTTCTCCGCTTCCAACAGTTTGCTCATTTCACCGGCGTCTTTGATATGGGTGAGGCTTTGCACATATTCGATGCCGGTGAGCACGCCACGGGAACCCAGTAACAAACCTGCCAGCACCAATTCCTTCACTGCATTGGCGTTGGCACCGGGCGTGTTGAATACCACAATGCCGCGATGGCTGTAATCTTCCAACGGGATGTTGTTCACCCCGGCACCGGCCCGCGCGACGCACACCACGCTGTCCGGCAGTGGTTCATCATGCAGTTTGTGGCTGCGTAAGAGGATGCCGTCCGGGTGGCTGATATCGCTTCCCACTTCAAATTCTGCCCGTGGAAATCGTTCCAGTCCTTTTACCGAGATCTGGTTGTAGGTTTTTACTTTAAACATCGGTTATTCCCTTTAAAATTTGATCTTTCAATTTGTTGTTATGCGCTGATCTTATGCCGTTACCTGCTGATAGGCCCATTCCAGCCAGGGCATCAATGCTTCCATATCCGTGGTTTCCACTGTGGCACCACCCCAGATGCGAATGCCGTCCGGTGCATCCCGATAGGCGCCGATATCGTAAGCGACACCTTCAGCTTCCAGCAGCTTGATGAATTGTTTGGTCTGGTCCTTGTCGGTTTTCAGCGTCAGGCAGATGCTGGTGTTGGATCGTTGTTCGGGATCTTGTGCCAGGAAATCAATCCAGTCGTGCTGAGCCACAAAGTTTTCAACTACGGCCAGGTTGGCTTGGGAGCGCTCAATGGCAGCCGCCACACCACCAAGATCTCGGACCCAACTTAGGGCGTCCAGATAGTCGGCCACACACAACATGGAAGGCGTGTTGATGGTTTCGCCGCGGAAAATACCTTCAATCAATTTGCCGCCTTTGGTCATGCGGAAAATTTTGGGCATGGGCCAGGGAGGAGTGTAACTTTCCAGGCGCTCGACGGCACGTGGGCTCAAAATCAGCATGCCGTGGGCACCTTCACCACCCAACACTTTCTGCCATGAGAAAGTGACCACATCCAGTTTTTCCCAAGGCAATTCCATGGCAAATACAGCAGAAGTAGCGTCGCAAATAGTCAGGCCTGCGCGCTGATTCGGTATCCAGTCGCCATTGGGGATCTTGACCCCCGAGGTGGTTCCGTTCCAGGTGAACACCAGGTCGTGACTGAAGTTCACTTCGGCCAACGCCGGCAGTTCCCCGTATTCCGCCAGCATTGAGCGTACCGAGTCCAATTTCAGTTGTTTCACAATGTCGGTATGCCAGCCGGAACCGAAGGATTCCCAGTGCAACACGTCCACCGGACGCGGCCCCAACAGCGACCAGAGTGCCATTTCAACAGCGCCGGTATCGGACGCGGGTACAACACCCACTCGATAACCCTCCGGCAAGCCCAGTAATTCAGCGGTCTCATCGCAGCAGCGTTGCAGGGCGCTCTTGCCGAGGGCGGAACGGTGGGAACGGCCCAGGGTGGACAGATCCAGGGCGGACACATCATAGCCGGGGCGCTTTGAGCAGGGGCCGGATGAAAAGTTCGGGTTACCGGGTTTGACTTGGGGTTGCATGGATATCCTCTTCCTTCGAGTTTCACTTTGATTAGGCATTATGCCAGCTGACTTGAGTTGGGGTAAGTCACATTGCTCGTGACGCTATTCTGCCCGTAATGCCCGCAGGCGTTTACCCTCGGCAATGATATAGGCCTGAATATTATGAGCGTCGTCCTCACTGATGACATCGGCAAAACTCACCATACCGGCATCCTTCAGGGCGCCGCCCAACACTATGTCGTTGAAGATATTATGTTTTGCTTCACCCATAAAACGTAAATCCGGTATCACGCCGCCACCGTTTACGCCGGGTCCATGGCAGACGCCACAATAGCGGTGATAGGTGATTTTGCCCTGCAGAATCTGCTCGGCGGAAGCGGTGGATTCCGGCAGCTCCGGCAGGGTTGTGTCGTCCTCAAGAGGCGGGAGCGTTGCCTGACCACCAATTTTATAGGTGAGGATGCGGCCGCGGTGTTTCTGGCCAATATTGCTCGCCGCTTCTCCTGCGGCCAGGGCGAATACACCGCCCCAACCTGCGACTACGGTAATGTATTGTTCGCCATCAATGCTGTAGGTGATGGGCGGCGCCACCACGCCGGTCTGGGCCTCTGTTGTCCACAGCTGCTCCCCCGTTTCCGCATTGTATGCAGCAAACTGGCCGTGACTTGTGCCCTGGAAAATCAAATTGCCCGCCGTGGACAGAATGCCGCCGTTCCAGGAACCGGCATGCTGCACACGCCATACTTCTTTTTGCGCAACGGGATCCCATGCGGCAATGTGGCCACGGACGGTCCCGGCAATCACGGCATCCAGTTCCGCGTCACCGGTTGGTGCGTTCAACTGCCAGTTGATGGCGATATTCCAACGTCCATCCTGGTATTCAAAAGCCGGTTCGTTGCCGTAGGCATAAGGAATGTCCAGGGCGGGAATATAGACCAGTCCCGTTTGCGGGTTGTAGGACATGGGCTGCCAGTTGTGGCCGCCAAATGGAGAGGGTTTATGAAATGCGCCTTCCAGATCCTTGGGCGGCATCGGCTTGAGCACGGCCACCAATTGCTCGGGGGATAATGTCGCCAGCGGATTCGGAGCCTGGTAGCGGGCGTTGGCGGTTTCCACCGGGCGTCCGGTTTCCGGGTCCACATGGGTGGCCCAGGTAACCGGAACATAATTGTTGGCAGAAATGAATTGACCGTTGGTTCGATCGATCACATAGAAGAAGCCGTTTTTCGGTGCCTGCATAAGCACTTTGCGTTTAGTGCCGTCTATGTTGAGGTCGGCCAGAATCATATGTTGGGTTGCTGTGTAATCCCAGCTGTCACCCGGGGTGGTCTGGTAGTGCCAAACGTATTCACCGGTGTCCGGCTTTAATGCCACAATCGATGACAAATAAAGATTATCGCCGCCCTCGGGGCTGCGCACCGATTGATTCCAGACTGAACCATTACCTGTGCCAACGTATAACAGGTCCAATTCCGGATCATAGGCCATGGAATCCCAGGCGGTACCGCCACCGCCGTACTTCCACCATTCTCCGCTCCAGGTTTTTGCGGCCTTCGCCATGGCGTCGGATTCAAAACCATCCGCCGGATTGCCGGGCACAGTATAAAAACGCCAGGCTTGTTTGCCGGTGTTTGCGTCATAGGCTGTGACATATCCCCTTACACCGTACTCAGCACCACCGTTACCGATGATAACTTTGCCTTTCACAATGCGGGGAGCACCGGTAATGGTGTAGGGCTTGTCGCGGTCTATAGTGTTGACCTTCCAGAGTTCTTTGCCGGTGCCCGCATCCAGTGCCACCAGATAGCCATCCAGGGTGCCCACATAGACTCTGCCTTCCCACAGGGCAGCACCACGGTTCACTGCGTCACAGCAGGCTTTCGCGCCCCAGGCTTTGGGGACTTTGGGATCGTATTTCCAAATCAGTTTGCCGTTGCGGGCATCGTGGGCATAGACGATGCTCCAGGCGGCGGTGCTGAACATGATGCCGTCCACGACGATAGGGGTGGCTTCCAGGCCACGGCTGCTGTTGAGGTCATAGGACCAGGCCAGCCCCAGTTGGTTTACATTGGTGGTGTTAATCTGTGACAGCGGGCTGAAGCGGGATTCATCGTAGGTACGCCCGTGGGCGAGCCAGTTTTGTGGTTCGCTGTCTGCCTGCCGAATGCGATCCCCGTTGAGCGTGCCGGTGACCTTTTGAATCCGTTCGGCGCTGTCAAAAGCCGGGTCAACGGATGGTGGTTGTGATTGATAGATGAAAACCGCAAGCAAGACCAACAACAGTGCAACACTGAGGCTAATAAATGTACGCATGGAAGTTCCTTCCTATTGTCGACACGTTATTGTCGGAGAAGTGGGGCTGACACTTTCATTTTCCTTTATTCAAATTGTTCTTGTTCTTCTGGGACAGCAGAAAGCTGAGCAGCAATGATATGACAGCGGTCGCGAAAGATCACCCTTGGCCACCAGGGGTTACTTTCCTCGCTGATATTCCGCCACCAGCACTTTGATTTTCAGCCTGATGATATCGGCCAGCATGCGCATTTTGCGTTCATGCTCCTGGTGCGCAATGTCGTAGAGCTGCTTTTTCAGGGTTTCGCCACTGTCTTCGGGGACCGTCAGAGACCATTCGGTGAAAAAAGAATCATAGCTATCCACCGTTTTTATCAATTCAAAGCGCAGCTTCTCCCGATCCCGCTTGGGAATCGCGCGCAGGGCAATGTCGATAACGCTTTCCAGGTCAGAACTTTGTTGCTTGTTCGAATTGGGGAATTGGATGATCTTGGACATGGAGCCCCCTTGGTGTTCAGGTACGGGATTCTTTTTCAGTTGCCGGATTCACAATTCACGCCAGTTTATAACTCATTGATTCTTAGGCTATTGCAAGGGTTAGCGTTGTGGCTTTTGTGACAAACTTTGGGATGGCCGCAGGTCGATGCACAAAATTCCGGTGGCGGAGTGTTGCTATTTGAACTCTATTCGAATAGTGTTCGTGGAATCGTACACCCAGTTTATTAACCGGAGCGTTTGATGCCCGCCCCAAGGTTCTCCATGCAAGAGCAGGAAGATCTTATCCTCGCTGCCGCCGTGCAGTGTATTGAGGATACCTCCCTGCTTGATTTCACCATGTCTGCGCTTTCAAAGTCAGCAGGGCTGTCCATGGGCTCGGTCTACAAGCATATGCAGAGTAAAGAGGATGTGTTGGTGGCACTGGGCTATCGCTCCAATGTGCAATTGAAACGGGTTTTCATGGAAGTGCTTTCTCTGCCCTTGCCCGTATCCGTTCGACTGATTGCTGTGCAGTTATTTTGTCATGAGAAAGTGGCCTTATACCGCTTCAGCCAGCATCTGGATATGTTGCTGGGCAACGAGGCTATTCTGCAGCGTGCCTCCGAACGCTGGTTGCAGCGCTTTATGGAAGAGCATATTGCGATAGAGCAGTTGTTCCGACAAACCATCTTTGATGCCTGTGAATCCGGTGAACTGGTGGTGGATTCAGGCGAGCAGGAAGCCATGGCCCATGAAATGGTGATTGGCATGTGGTCGTTATGTGTCGGGCATACCCAGGTTATTATGCAACGCAGCGCCCGTAATGTTATCGGTCGGGGGGCGGAAGGTCCCAAAAAGCTGGAGTGCAACTCGCCCATTATCCGCAGCATCAAAACCGTAATAAACAGTTACCCATGGAAGACGCCCGTCACAGATGAACTCATCATGCAGGCAATACAGATGCTTGAACAGCGGGATTTACGCTAGCCGTCTGTGGGCAAGTTGTCTGTTGGGTTAGGAACTTCAACTGGGTTAGGAACTTCAACCGTTGGTAATTTAACAAGAGAGTACACGCTATGAACATCCGCCGTTGGGGGTTGACTGCTGTTGCCTGTGTAGCCGTGTTTGCTGCATTGGCATTTTTCAAGGTGATGGAAATCAAAGCCGCCATCGCCTTCGGTGAATCGTTTCCTGAGCACTCGGAAACGGTTGAGGATGCGGTGGTCGAGGTCGCTGATTTCACGCCGACCATTAAGGTGATGGGAACGGTGGTAGCGGCCAAGCGCCTGGATCTGCACAACGAACTGGCGGGGGAAATCACCAAAGTGAACTTTGTGTCCGGCGGACATGTTGAGGCAGAGCAGATCCTGCTGCAATTGGATGTCTCCATTGAACAGGCGAACCTCGCCGCAGCCGAAGCCCGTGCTGATCTGGCGCAGTCCACGTTCGCACGGGCCAAGGATTTGTACGGAAGAAATGCTGTCAGCAAGGAGCAGCTGGACCAGGCGCAGTCCGATTTGGCCACCTCCCTGGCGGAAGTGAAAGTCCTGCAGCGTACCATTGACAAGAAGACCCTGCGTGCGCCTTTCGCAGCCACGGCGGGTCTGCATCAGTTTGAAGTGGGCCAATATCTGCCGGAAAACACCTTCATCACCACCTTGGTGGGTGACAGTGAAGTGGCGTGGGTGGACTTTAAAGTGCCGCAATTTTACCGCCCACTTGAGATCGGTGCCGAGGTGGTGATTGAGAGTATCGGGCACAGTAATAACCAAGTACGAATCCGCGGCACAGTGATTGGGGAAAATACCATTGTGCAAACTGAAAATCGCAGTCGCCTGTATCGGGCCGCGATCAAGGCGGATAACAAGCGCTTTACTGCCAACACCATGGTCAGTGTCCATGTACCCATCGGTGATGCGGCGGAGGTATTGCAGGTGCCGGCGGCTGCAATTCAGTACGATGCATTGGGCGCTTATGTTTTCCTGTTACAGAGCGTCGAGGATGGCGAAGGGTTTCGTGCGCACAGACATCAGGTAAAGATCAAAACCACCATAGGCGATACCACATTGCTGGCCACTCCTGATGCCACCAGCGGCATCAAAGCAGGTGACCCGATAGCGGCGGCAGGCGCCTTCAAGTTGCATGAGGGTATTCTGGTGTACACCAAAGATCGTGCCGGGCGCTCTGAAGTTAATTCAGACAACATGGCTGACCTCAATGCCGGTTCTGACCCGAAGGAAGCACTGTGATGGATATTTTCGTCAAACGTCCGGTATTGGCGGTGGTGATCTCGCTGGTGCTGCTGCTGGCGGGCAGTTTTGCGGCCTTCAAAATACCGGTAATTCAGTTTCCGCAAATTGAAAGTTCGTCCCTGGAGATAACCACTTCCTATCCGGGTTCTTCAGCGGAAGTGGTGCAGGGGTTTATTACCGAGCCCATTGAACGGGCGGCCATGACGATTCCCGGGGTGGACTATGTGGATGCCACCACCACAGCCGGATTGAGTAAAGTGACCGCCTGGCTGGAACTGAATGAAGACAGCACCCGGGCCCTGGCCGAGCTTTCAGCACGGCTCGCGCAGATTCGCTACGAGTTGCCTGACGGTGCGGAAGATCCGGCGGTATCGGTGGTGCGGGCGGATCGGCCTGCGGCGTTGTTTTATCTGGATGTGCAAGGTGACCAGTGGAGCCGGTCGGAGTTGACCGATTACCTGGAAAGAGAAGTGAACCCTTTGTTTGCCGCTATTGATGGTGTGCAGCGGGTTGGTCTTGAGGGCGGGCGCTCTCCCGCCATGCGGGTATGGATCGATCCCCTGAAGATCGCTGCATTGAATATGGGGGCGGACGAAGTGCTGAGCGCCATCCGTGCCAACAACGTGATTGCCACTATGGGTAAAACCGAGAATGACCAGCGTCAGATTCATCTACTGAGTAATGCGACCCTGGAAACCGTCTCTGACTTTGAGCAGTTGGTGGTGAGTAATATTGACGGTGCTGTCATTCGGTTGGGCGATATTGCCCGGGTGGAGTTGGGGGAGACCCGCGGTACGATCAAAGCCCGCTATAACCAGAAGACGACCGTGTACATCTCCATCTGGCCCCTGCCCGGTGCCAATGAGATCGCCATCGGAGATGAAGTCTACAAGCGACTGGCTTCCATTAACGAGGCATTGCCACGGGGACTGGTTATCAACACCGGCTACGATGGCACCATCTATATGCGGGAATCCCTGCGGGAAATTTTTACCACCTTGTTTGAAACCATTCTGCTTGTCGGTGTCGTTGTCTTGATTCTGATGGGATCATTCCGCACCGCCCTGGTACCGCTGGTGACAATCCCCATCTCCATCCTGGGCAGTATTGCCGTGATCTACAGCATGGGATTTGCCTTGAATCTGTTGACGATACTTGCAGTGGTGTTGTCGGTGGGGCTGGTGGTGGATGATGCTATTGTCGTAGTGGAGAATGTGGCGCGACATCTGCGGGAAGGCCGTAGTCGTGTGGAAGCCGCGCTGGTGAGCTCAAGGGAATTGTTGTCTCCCATTATCGCGATGACCTTCACCCTGGCGGCGGTGTATACCCCGATTGGCTTTGTATCGGGATTCACCGGCAGCCTGTTTAAGGAGTTTGCCTTTACCTTGGCGACCGCCGTTATCATCTCGGGTATCGTGGCGATCACCTTGTCACCTATCATGAGTGCGTGGGTATGTGCCGACCAGGGCAAGGAAAGCCGAATGACCCAAGTGGTCAACAATTGGTTTGATCGTTTGCGCAATCGTTATGTCCGGTTGTTAAGTGCCAGCTTTGCCTGGCGTAATCAGATTCTGTTTGTGGCACTGTTTATCACCTTGCTGGCCGTGCCGTTTTATCTTTTTTCTGCAAAAGAGCTGGCACCCATCGAAGACCAGAACAGTATCAACATCATTATCGAGTCTCCACCCAATGCTTCGTTGGAGTACACGGATAACTACATGCACGATGTGATCGACCTGATCGAAAACACCACCCCCGGATTGAAGATGGTTTGGCAAATAATTTCCCCTGACGGTGGGTTCGGTGGGATTGAATTTGTGGACTTTGATCAGCGGGAACAGTCGGTACAGGAATTGTTGCCGGGTACGTTCCAGCGGTTGTCGTCCATTACCGGCGTCAAGGTCTTCCCCATACTGTTTCCCAGTCTGCCCACCGCGGGGCAGTTTGATGTGGAAATGGTGGTGCAGTCGCCCGATGATTACGAAACCATGGAGCAATATGCCGGCCAATTGATTCAGGCGGCGTACCAGAGTGGTCAGTTCATGTTTGTGGATACCGACCTCAATGTGAACCTGCCGCAGGGCCGTTTGCGCTTTGATCATGACCGAATTGCCGACCTGGGGATGGACATCCATTATGTCAGCAACCAATTGGCATCACTGTTTGCGGAGATGGATGCTAATCGGTTTAATGCGGACGGCAAGGCCTATCGTGTTATTCCCCTGGTGGAAAACCAGGCCCGGGACAATCCAGACGCCATCCTGGATGTGTCGGTGCGAACCCCCAGCGGTGAACTGATTCCGCTGCGTACCATTGCTGAGTTGGAATCCATTACCGGGCCACGTTCCCTGGGCAAGTTCAATCAACAGCGTTCCTTCCGGATCTTCGGGGGGGTGCTGCCCGGAACGACTAATGGCCAGGCTTTGGCAACGTTGGAGCAGGCGGCAGCGGACGTGCTGCCCGCCAATTACACCATTGACTACGCCGGTGTTTCCCGCCAGTTAAAAAAAGAAGGCAATAGCATGGTGTCGGTGCTGGTGATTGCCATCATTGTGGTGTATCTGGCTCTGGCGATTCAGTTCAACAGCTTTCGGTTGCCATTGGTGGTACTGGCCGGTTCGGTTCCCTTGGCACTTTCCGGTGCCATGCTGTTCACCTTTTTAAGTTTCACCACAATCAATATCTATGCCCAGATAGGATTCATAACCCTGGTGGGTTTGATTGCCAAAAATGGCATTTTGATTACTGAGTTTGCCCATGAGCAACAACGCCATGGCATGACGAAGACTGCAGCCATCACCGAGGCGGCGGCATTGCGGTTAAGACCGGTATTGATGACAACAGCCGCTACGGTGTTGGGTCATTTCCCTCTGGTGCTGGTGACGGGGCCGGGAGCAGAAGCACGCAACAGCATCGGTATTATACTGGTGGCTGGGATGGCGATAGGCACGGTGTTTACGCTGTTTATACTGCCCTCTGTGTATCTTTGGCTGGCGGGCGAGACCGAGCCCGATACAGCGGAACCGGTAGAGCGCGCTTCCATGGCAATGGCATAGTACAGTTATTCATTCGCCCACTTATTCAGATTATGTAAATAAAATCGACACGCAGAAATTAGGTATTCATTTCGTAGTAAAAGTCACGTATTCAAAGCGACAAATCCAATTTCACGAAATGGCGAATTAAGGTGAAATTTCCTTGAGCCATTTGGGGCTATCACGGCTCAGTAGTATTGCTCGTCAAATGCTTCACATTCGTGTAATGGAGATACCGGAATGAAATATCTTTTTAGAATAAAGCTTGCAGTAATTTCGATAGTGCTCGCACTGTTGTCCGGCTGTTCAGTCGGTGTTTACGATGGACTACGCATCAACAATACAGCTTCCACCATTAACCCTTGGGGATATGTCACTTCAGCGCCGACCAGGGCGTCGAAGATGCGTGTGCAGGCCCGCAATCCTGCGACCGGAAGCTGGGTGACCATTAAGGATAACGTGTCCATCAGCGCCAATGTTGGTTGGACCACCGCCGATGGCACGCAACTCTACAACTGGAACGCGGGTAACATTGTGATTCCCGGCGCCTATTGGACGGCGGGAACCGGTGGCTATTTTGCCCGTATCCGTACCCAGTGGACCACCAACGGCAGCAGCTGGACCAACACGTTGGTATCCCGCAAAGATGCCATTGAGTGCTTCACTGAAAACTTCAATGGAGAAGGAAATACCATTTCTTACATGGCTGGAAACTGTTTCTCCCATCGCGGTGAAGCTTACGTTTACACCAGCAACTATCGGGAAGGGCCCGCTACCTGCCCGGCTCCCTCAGCAGCGCTCGCCAAAACCAATGGTCACTATATGGTGAACCAGATTCCAAGCTGTGCCCGCACCATTGTCAGCAACCATATGCGGGAAAAGATTGATGAAAACAACATACTGTTGCATTACGAAATCAATCACAACACCTCCACTGCTGAGTCCAAGAACGCGCTGCCCAACGATGCCGGTGGCACCTGTAGCCGTCAGCCGGGGTCCGATGGAACCTGTGAGTTGGGAGGCTTCTTTGGTGGACATGAGCGCTATATCCGTCGCATGGAACGCCACGTAATGGTGTATGACTATCCCTGGATGCCCGAAGGAAAAATCCCGGCGTGGAACGGAAGCACCTGGATTCCAACCCAGTTCCAGAATGCTGAAGTCTCTCCGGACGGTAGCTGCAATAGCTGGACCTGTGACGGATGGCGTTCTGACCCGATTACAGACTCCACACCCAATGCGGTTAAGCCGAATTCTGTACTGCCCGGTAACGTTTGTGCCTATGCCACCACCGCACAAGTTGCCAGCGCTTCCAACGGTTGGCATGGAAATGGTCATGTTTTGACGGGCGGTCACTTCGGAACCTTTGATTCACCCGCTAACCCACTGTTCTTCCTCTGGCACAACGCCATCAATGATGTTTGGGTTGATTACCGTAATTGCCCCTAGGCATTGAACTTAGATAGCCTCGAAGCTCAGAGAGCGCCCCGGCGCTCTCTGATTCCCAAAAAACAGGAATACAAAGGAAGGGATACTGATCATGAAGAAATCTATTTCAATCGCTTTGGCAGGATTGGCCGTGATAGGCGGCGCCGTTGTGTACGCGCTCTATCCGTCACCCACTGACGAAAAGCTGACATCCAATGCCGAGTTAGAGCAAAACCCTTATATGGTTTTTCTCGATGAGGACCAGAAAGAAGACGTCAGGAAACGTTATGCCGAGGCCAGGGAAGACGCTTCGGCCGCCGTTGACAATCAACTGCCGCAAGCAGAGTTTGCCGCCACCGAAGACGTTCCCAAAATGTCGCCTGAGCTGAAGAGCTACATCGCGAATGCGCAGCCGGAGAAAATCATGGAGTTTTTTGCGCAGGCACGTAAAGAGCGTGCCGAAAAAATCCAGGCAATCATGGATGATGAAGGCGAGGATCAGGAATGGAAAGAGGAAATGCTGCAATACTTCACGCTTTCTGAAACACTGGTGCCGCAAATGAAAGGCATTACATTGTTGAATGCTGACTGTCGTGAAAGTATCTGTGCGCTGCAGGTGGACTATGGTCAGTACATAAAAAACTACAAAGAAATCGAACCCTATATGTCGAATATCGGCAATCTAATAGGTCTGGATGCCTGGGTGCATCATGATGCCATGCCTCACGGCGGTGTCATCTACTTTGCGAAGGAAAATACGGCGTTGCCGGAACTGCAAAAGATCTAGTTATGTCGGAACAGCGCCGGAACCCTCAGCGCTCAGAATGTGCTGCTGTAATCCTGGCGCGCTCCGCTTGGTGCTCTTAGATGCTGTTATCCAACTCATCTTTGCTCAGGTCGGTATGAACCCAGCGACTGCGTAACTGTTCCAGTTTGTTGCTGTGGCAGATGATGACCACCTCATCACCGGTTTTGAGCTGGGTATTGTCCTCCGCCAGGATGAATTTGTCGCCTCGATACAGGAACATCAGTCGACAACCTTCGGGCAGCTTGAGTTCTTTGACCGTGACCGTTTCATGATCTTCCACCACGAATGAAAACAGGGCGGCATCGTTTTTCACCATGGCGGAGATCGAAAGCGACTTTTCCCCCTGCACCATGGCAGCCAGATAGCGGCTAATGGTGCGACTGGGAATGATGGTGTTTTCCAACCCAAGTTCTATGCAGATATGTTCGAACTCGGGGTCGTCGATGCGGGTGACCACTTGTGCGAAGCCCAGGGAACGACCCACCAGGCTGGAAATAATATTGGTCTGGTCATTATCCGTAACGCAGAACAAGTAGTCGCTGTTTCCCGGATCGGCTTCCTGCAGAATGGCCGGTTTACTGCCGTCGCCATGGATCACTCCGCAACCGATGGATTCCATGAGTTCCTGAATGATGTGCTCATTGCGTTCAATCACCACCACATCGTGGCCCCGTTGTAACAACAGGCGGGCAGTGTGAAAGGTGAGGCTGGATGCACCGACAAAAACGATTCGCATAGGGTCTCCGCTTAGTGTTTGGGACTCCGTCTAGTGTTCGTGATTGCGGTGGCCGAACCAGGCGCGGGGATAGAACAGGTAAAGCAATGCCAGCACTTCCACCCGGCCCGCAATCATATCCACACACAATACCCCTTTCAGAAGCAGAGGCAAATCCGTACTGGTGATGCCACTGGATAATCCCACGGTGGCGACGGCGGAGACCACCTCATAGAGGGAGTCCACCGGGTTATAATCGTACATCAGGAACAGCAACCAGCTGATCAAGGTCAAGCCCACAAACAATGTTCCGGTTAGCATGGCCAGTTGCACCTGGTCCTGGGTTAACAATCGGCCCTGGATACGAGGTTCAATCACGGCGTGCGGTGCCGCAGATGCCCGGCGGAAGTAAGTGACTAACACTTGTACCACAACCATAAGGCGAAAGGTTTTGAAGCCGCCGGCGGTAGAACCCAGGCAGCCGCCCAGAAACATGGCTGCAATCAATATCAGCCTATAATCGTTACTCATTTGGCTGGCTTCCATGCTGGAAAAACCGGTGGTACTGAGCGCAGAAGTCCCCATCAGGATGGCGTTTCTCAATGCATCTTCCGGACTGGTGCCGTTGCCCCAGCCGACCAGTGTGAGCAGACCGCAAGTTAATAAAGCCAAACCGATAAAAAATTTCAGTTCCTGATTGTGGAGCACCTGATGCCACGCTCCCCGTGACAGCTGCAGATAAATCGCAAAGGAAAGTGCGCCAGCCAGGCCACACAGCATAACCCCCAGTTGCGCAATAAAAGGCAGGGTTTCCACACTGGTTCCCAGAGTTGAGAATCCCCCGGTTGATATGGCGGCAAAGCCGTGCAGCAGGCCATCGTAAAAGTCACCCAGAGCAACCCAGCATACGGCAATCGCGATCAGTGTGATGACCAGGTACAGATTTAATACCTTGCGCGCATACACGCGGGTGGCGGACACGATGCCTTGACCCTCCGGAATATCCAGTAATTGATAAACGGCGAGGGAGCGTTGCATCAGGAATGTCACAGAAAACACCACGATGCCCAATCCGCCATACCACTGCATCCAGGAACGGGTAAACAGCAGGGTTTTGTCGGTTGATTCCGGTTGTGCCACGGTGGTCAAGCCGGTGGTGGTGATGGCCGAGGTGGTTTCCAGTATCAGGTCGGCAAAGCTCATGGATGCCGGCCAGAGGGCAATACTCATTAACACCGGTGTCACCAGGAAGGTCGTGGAGGTTAAGACGAACCCCTCGCTGACGAACACCCGGTGGGGCTCAGGCAGACGCCAGGTTAAGAGGGCAAAGGCGAGCAGCAATGCCATGACGCCGAAAAACCAGGGAAGATAGCGGTACTCGGCAAAAACAAGCGCCGCCAGAACCGAAGGTAAGCACAGCAACGCCAGTATTACGGCCAGGCGGCTGCCCAGGTGCCCCAGTGCGGACCAACGCACTGCATAGATAAGAGACTTGAAACCTTCTGTTCCATTCATGCAGGAAACTCATACCGGGAAACGGATAACACCGCCAACAGTTTAGCGGGATTGGAAGAATCGGAATAGAAGAGCAGGAAGAGATTCGTTGGCCCGCAGGGCTTTCACAGGACCCCGCAGGCCAACGAAGTAAGGCAGCTTATTTCAGCTCCGCAGAAGACAGATTCAACAACCGGCGTGCGACGATCAACTGTTGAATTTGTTGCGTGCCTTCAAAGATATCCAGAATCTTGGAATCCCGGGACCATTTCTCCAACAGCTCATCCTCGCCATAACCAAGACCGGAACAGAGTTCCACACACTTCAGCGTGATGGCGTTACAGGCGCGTCCCGCTTTGGCTTTCGCCATGGAGGCTTCCATGGAGTTGGGTTTGCCGTTGTCTGCCATCCAGGCAGCCTGCAAGGTTAACAGGCGGGCGGCTTCCCAATCTGCTTCCATACGGTAAATCTCGGCTTCTGCAGAAGCCACAGAATTGATGGGAGCAGAGTAATCCAGTTGGGTATAGTCCTTCAGCAGTTCCTTGGTGCGATCCAGGGCCGCTTTGGCCACACCCACCGCCATGGCTGCGACCAGCGGGCGGGTGTTGTCAAAGGTCTGCATGACCCCACCGAAGCCTTTCTTGGTATCGATTTCCGGGTTACCCAACAGGTTGCTCTTATGCACCCGGCAATCGGTAAAAGAGATGGCGGCTGTATCGGAGGCTTTAATCCCCAATTTATGTTCCAGGCGGGTCACCTCCATTCCCGGCGTGCCCCGTTCCACTGCGAAAGACTTAATGGCGGCGCGTCCAGCCGCCTTATCCAGGGTTGCCCACACCACGATAATATCGGCACGGGAGCCGGCGGTGACGTAGATCTTTTCGCCGTTCAACACATAGTAATCTCCGTCCTGCTTGGCGGTGGTGCTGATGTTGGCCGAATCGGAGCCGGTGCCCGGCTCAGTGATGGCCATCGCCGCCCACTTCCCCTGGAAACGCTTGGACTGTTCCTCGTTGGCCACGGCACCGATTGCGGCGTTGCCCAGACCCTGGCGGGGCAGGGTTAACAATAATCCCACGTCTCCCCAGCAGAAGCCCTGAATGCCAACGCAGGCGGCCATGTTGGCGCCGTTACGCACGCCTGCGTTCTCTTCTTTTTTCTGCTTCGACTGATCGGCGCCCACTCCGGCACCGCCTTCACCGTCGTTCATGCCGTCCAGCATGGAGGCCACCAGATCCAGCTCCTTGGGATAGTCGTGCTCCGCCAGATCATATTTACGGGAGATAGGCCGCAGCATTTCCACCGACAGGTTGGTCGCCATGTCACCCAATACTTTTAACTTTTTTGGAAGTTCCAGATACATAATCAGTTCACCTTGATGCTATTCGATTAAAGATGCAGACCACCGTCCATCACGGCAATCGCGCGCAGGTCGCGATACCAGAGCTCGACGGGGTGCTCCTTGGTGAATCCGTGGCCGCCCAATAACTGGACGCCGTTGGTGCCGATCTCCATGGCCTTGTCGGCACAGATGACTCGTGCCAGGTAGGCTTCCCGGGCGAAGGGCTTGCCCCTTTCAGCCAGCGCGACGGCGCGCTGGGTCATCAGGCGCATGGCATTCAGTTCAATGCCGATATTGGCGATCATGAAGGCAACTGATTGACGGTGGCTGATGGGCTCGCCAAACGCAACGCGCTCATTGCAGTAGGGAATCACATAGTCCAGCACGGCTTGTGCGGTTCCCAAGGCGAGGGAGCACCAGCCCAGGCGTGCCATATTGATGAAGGCCTCGTAATCGAAGGTGTCTTCCCCAAGCAAGGCATCTTTGCTCACGCTTACCTGCTCCAGAATCAGGTCCCCCATATTGGCGGCGCGCACACCCATGTTGGGCTTGAGTGCAATGGTGACTCCTTCAGTGCTGCTTTCCACCAGGAATACCCGGGGCTTGCCGTTCAGGTCGGCAGCCACCAAAAACAGCTCGGCTTTGTCGATCAACGGTACCATGGTTTTGGCGCCGTTCAGCACATAGCCCCCCGCATTTTCCTGGGCGGTTGTGCTCAACTGGTTTGCATTGAAGAGGGGGCGTTTTTCGTTTACGGCGATGGCGGCCTGGAGCAGGTTCTCGTCCAGAAACGCCGGCAGGTACTTGGATTGCTGCGCTGCGGTGCCCCATTGGGTAAGTGCATTGGCCACACCGATACTGGATAAAATGGCCACCGCCAACCCCATGTCTCCATAGGCGAGGTCTTCGGCAATCAACATGCTGGTGACGGGAGAGCGTTCTGTGGCGGCGCCACCCAGATTCTCCGGTACAGCGAAATAGGAGAGCCCCAATTCGTTGGCCTGTGACAGCAGGTCCTCGCTCAAGGTGCATTCCACGTCACTGTTGGATGCAGCCGGGCGCAGTACCTCGGTGGCAAACGCCCGCACGCTGTCACGCATCATCTGCTGTTCTTCACTGATGGTCAGGTCGAACTGGCTTTTGGGCTGGGCCGGTGCTTCCAGCCGCTCCGGGCGCAATAACTGGGTCACGCTTTTAAACTGACGGGACGCGGCCCCCAGGGCCTGGAACCCGGTTTTGGTGCCCTGGTAGGTAAGCTTTTCGATGGTGGTGCGGAGCCCCATTTTCTCCACCAGTGAAGAACTGGCGATGCGGCTCATGGTGGCCATGGCCAATCCGATTGGATCGCGACTCATTGGCTTCTCCTCGTTTATGACCTGCTTAGTGATTCGTTGTTATCGTTAGTAGACCGATGATGCTCATATCAGATTAGTAAAACATTGGCATTTTAACGGTTCAGTAGGGGCAAATTAGTCAATCTGGAGCGCCATCAGCGTGATTTCATATTTAGAATGCCCGCACCAATTATCAGAGCACTGCCGATCAGGGTGGTAATTACGATAACCTCATTCCAGAACATCCAGCCGAACAGAGCGGCGTAGATCACGGCCGCATAGGTAAAAGGGCCCACTTGGCCGGGGTTGGCCACCTGGTAGGCTTTGGTCATCAGCAACTGACCGAGGGTGCCCGCCAGGCCAATGGCCGCCAACCAGGGCAGGGTGGAGAGGGCTGGAGTCTGCCATTCCCAGATCAAGGGGATGCCGGACACCACGGTGGCCAGCAGGCCAAAGTAAAACACGATTCGATAGCCGGGCTCGGTGATGGACATCTTGCGGATGGTCACTTTCGCCACGCTGGCCATGGCGGCTGCTGCCACCCCCACCAGTGCCACCGGCTGGAACGTTTCGCTGCCCGGACGTAACACGAAAACCACTCCGACAAACCCGATCATAATGGCCCAAATGGTTTTATGGCTAATGCGTTCACCCAGCCAGATCAGTGCAATAATCGGTAGAAAAAACGGCGCAGACAGTTTCACCAGTGCCGCTTCTGCCAGCGGCAGGTGGGTAATCACATAGAAGTAGCCGTACATCGCCATGACGCCCACGACAGAACGGACCAGGTGCAGCCCGAATTGGTCGGTTTTCAGGTTGCGCCAGCCCTGGTGGTAGATAATGGGTAGCAGAAAGAATAACCCAAACAGGTTGCGCGCGAACACCAGCATACCGTGGGAGACTTCAGGGGAGAGGTACTTTATCAAAGCGGCCATAACAGAGAGAATGAACTCTCCGGCCAAGAGAAGGAGGGCGCCCCTGCGCAAATCGTTGGACATGTACTGGCTCTAGGGTAAAACGCCAGTATATAAAGCGAAGAGGGTGCTGTCAGGTGGTCAACCGAATTTTTCCACATGATAGCGCTGGATACGGATGTCTTCGCTCCAGTAGTTGGAGGGCAGGCCGGCCTTGTTTTTGAGGTGGGTCATAAACAGATCCGGCTGGGGCAGTTGATTCCATACCTGCGGCAGGAACGTGGCCCGGTGATAGCCGTCTTCCAGAATAATGCCATCTTCACCGGGAACCAATTGCTGCAATAAATCAGCTTCATCCCGGAACGACAGGTCGGTGGGCTCAGTGAGAACGGAGACCTGTAAGGATAATCCCGCTAGTTCATCGGCCTGCAAAGGCATAAAACGGGAGTCACGGAATGCCGCGGAGTAGGCATTGTGAACCACATCTTCCGCCAGTGGTTGGTGTGCCTGCAGACTGCCGATGCAGCCGCGCAAATTCCCGTTCGATTCCAGTGTAACGAAACTGGCACCCGGTACCATTAACCCGGGTGGCATCGGGCCCAGCTTCTGTAGCGGGTGTCCGGTTTGCAATCCACAGCGAATGGATTGCCAGGCCAGATCAATCAGGGTTTGTTTGTCTTGTTCGGATAAATTCATCAGGCTTCCCAAAACCCCCATGCACCGTACCCCACCACCCGGTCATGATCGCCGGATGTGTCGCCGGAATTACACATGGCCAGAGTCTTAACATCCATATGCCGATGACGGGCTACGTCCAATAATCCTTTTACCGGATTGCGACCGCAGGCTTGCTCAAAGCCGATTGCATCCGCTGCCAGATGTTCTATGGCATTGCAGGTTGCGGAGTCCATCCGTTGCGCTGTGCGGTAATCATGGTAATGGCTAAGATCGGAACTGATTACAAATAGGGTAGAGTCATCCCCCCACAAACGCTCAATCACGCGGGCGACGGTTTGGGTATCTGTGTCACCCACCACCAATGGAACCAGTTTGAAGTCTCGCAATACTTTCTGCAGAAACGGCAACTGAACTTCCAGGCTGTGTTCCTGTTCATGGGCGCGATCCAGCAAGCCAACGTTGGACAAATCCGAGATGGCTACCAATGCAGAATGATCAATGGGTATTTCACCCAGGGGTGTTCGGAAAAAATCAGAACTGCAGAACGCGATGCCTTCAAATCCCACACGATGGGAAGGACCCAACAAGACTACCCGGCGAATTTTATCCGCGGAAGGCAGCAATTCGTTGAACGCCTTGGCGGCGGTTAATCCGGAGTAAACATAACCGGCATGAGGAACAATAATCGCCTTCGGTGTTTTTAAATGCTTTACGGAATCATTCTCGTTTGCAGGTGCGCCCGATAAGTATTTATCAATATCATTATCCAAAACCTGGGGGTTATCGGGATAAAATAAACCGGCCACCGCTGGTTCGCGTACTGTTCTCATAATCTCCGCCTTGTATTTTGTTCAGGCTCAGTGCTTCTTGCTTTATAATGGGGGTTGGATTTGATTTTTCAATCAAGCAGAATCCCACCACCTTTGTACTTTGATTGCATTTCAAAGCGGACGTTTTAGACAGAATTGTTATGAGCTCAGTGTATTCCACCAATCATTCCGAGCAGCGCTTGCTGAAAATGGCTGCCAGCGCCTCCGTATTCACGGCCGTACTGCTGCTGGTGGTGAAGGCGTATGCCTGGTGGGTTTCCGGCTCAGTGAGTGTGTTGGCCTCGCTGGCCGATTCCATGATTGATGCACTGGCTTCCTGCGTGAATTTTCTGGCGGTGCGCTATGCCCTGCAACCGGCGGATGAAGAACATCGTTTTGGTCACGGTAAGGCGGAATCCCTGGCGGGCCTTGGACAATCGCTATTAATAATGGGGTCTGCCATGTACCTGATGGTGCAGGCGGTGGATCGCATGATGAATCCCCAGCCACTGGAACAGGTTGATGTTGCCGCTGGTGTCATGGTGTTCTCGATCGTGGCAACCTTTTGCCTGGTTATGTATCAGCGTTGGGTCATCAGCCAAACCCATTCGGTGGCCATCAAGGCGGATTCACTGCATTACGTTTCTGACTTGCTCACCAACCTGGGCATTGTGGTTGCGCTGATTTTGAGCCAGTTCGGCTGGAGTCAGGTCGATCCATTACTGGCGATTGCCATTGCGATCTATATTTTCTACACGGCGATTATGATCTGGAACGAATCCATTCAGCATTTGTTGGATCGGGAATTGCCGGAAGAGGAGCAGCAGAAAATCCAGGGCATTGCGTTGAGCCATGTGGAAGTATTGGGCGTGCACGAATTGCGAACCCGACAATCCGGGCGGGTGAAGATCGTGCAATTGCATTTGGAGCTGGACGGTAACATGCCGCTGTGGCAGGCCCACGATATTTGTGACGAAGTGGAGCGGGAAATCAAAGACGAATTCCCCACTGCGGATGTTTTATTGCATCAAGATCCCTTCCGGCCGGACCCGGATGCCAAGCCGGTAAGACGATCCAAACCGATCAGTGCGTTACGAGCTTCAAAATATCCAGCGCGCTGACGACGCCAACAATACGACTCTCATCACGCACAAACACCCGGTGTATTCCGTTGGATACCATTTCCCTGGCAACGTCTTCAATGTTGGTGGTGGATGTGACATCGAACACGCTGGGCGTCATAATGTCCGCTACGGTGGTTGTCTCCATATCGGATTCAGACGCATCCTCCAGATAATCCAGCGGTGAATTGAAATCCAGGCTATCGGTATAATAACCGTGCCGGCCGCGGTCGTCTCTCACGTCTTCGCCCATACTGGCAAACCGGGTCACATCGGTGACGGAAACCACGCCAACCAAGTGTTCATCATCGTCCAGAACCGGAGCTCCGGTAATACCGTTGCTTACCAAAAACTGGGCCAGCTCGGCCACAGTCCAGGACTCATGGGCAGCTAACAATGAAGTGCTCATCACATCCTTGGCCAGCACAGAATTTAGGGGTGGGTTTTGACTGGAATGGGTTGTATTGGCCATATGCTTGTGTAACCTCTTTAGTAGTACGCTTTGATAATGCAACAGTGTTTGGGGCCTCGTGTTGATATGTATCAAACACTACAACCCCAAACCACCGATCCAGTAAGACAGAGGCCTCTATGCAACAGGACTGGATGAGTTCTATTCAATTTCCCCACGCAACCCACAACATTGAATGGCGTGAAACCCATATCTCCCAGATTCTGTTAACCGGGGAGTGGGTCTATAAAATCAAGAAGCCGGTGGATTTCGGGTTTCTTGACTTTTCCACCCTGGCTAAGCGCAAACATTTCTGTGAAGAAGAGCTGCGCTTGAATCAACGCTCCGCGCCGGAGCTTTACGTCTCGGTGGAGGCCTTGTGTCGTGATGATCAGGGCTACAATTTTTGTGGCCGTGGAGAGGTGATTGATTATGCGGTCAAAATGAAGCAGTTTGATCCGGAATCGCTACTGCTGAATCGGATGCAGGAAGTATCCGGCCGGGATGGATTTTTTCAAACGCTCGGTTACACCCTTGCACAATTCCATTCCACCGCGGCGGTTAGTGGCGCCAATGAAGAATTCGGTAACCCGGAGTCCGTGCGCTTTCCGGTGGAGGAGAACTTTCGTCAGATACTGCCTCATCTATCTGTGCAGACCGATAAAGATCGATTGGAAGGGATAACAGCCTGGAGTCAGGGGAAAAGCGAAAAGCTGACACCTGTGTTTGTAACACGTAAGCAACAGGGTATGGTGCGGGAATGCCACGGTGATCTGCATTTGGCAAACATAGCCTTGATCCATGACAAGCCGGTGATGTTCGACTGCATCGAATTCAATGAACGCTTTCGCTGGATCGATGTGGCCAGTGATCTTGCTTTCTTGTTAATGGATATGGAGTTCCATGGCTATTCCCTGCAAGCGAATATTTTACTGAACAGCTACCTGGAATATTCCGGTGACTACGAGCTGTTAAAGGTTCTGACATACTACAAGGTGTATCGGGCTTTGGTGCGGGCCAAAGTGGCGGTGCTGAGAATGGAGCAGGCGCAAGGGGATGAAGCTGAGGCACTACTACAGCAATTTCGTCAGCATCTATCTTATGCAGAAAGGTCATTTCAATCCTCACAGAAATACCTGGCCATCACCTGCGGCGTATCCGGCTCGGGTAAAAGCACTTTGGCCAGAAAACTGGCTGCGCAAAGTGGGGCAGTTCACCTGCGCTCCGATGTGATAAGAAAGCAGATTGCTGGACTCAAACCGCTGGAAAGCAGTGTGGATCTTGATCCGGATAATCCTGATGCGCTTTATTCCAAAGCTTATACCGTTAAAACCTTCGACCATTTGCAAACGTTAGCAGAAACGATTTTATCAATGGGCTATCCCGTCATAGTGGATGCTACTTTTTTGAAGGCGCTTGCACGGACACCGTTTCAAATGCTGGCTGAAAAACTGGGAGTACCGTTCAAGATCCTGTACATGAATGTTCCTGAACCAACGTTGGTTGAACGGATATTACAGCGCCAGAGTAACAGTCAGGATGCATCGGAAGCGGGAGTTGAGGTTATGAAACAACAATTATTGGATTGGGAGCCGTTTTTGGAAGGGGAGAAGCATGTTGTGGTTCGGGTGGGGGAAGATCTGCCACCAATCTCATCCCTTCACCAGCGGCCAACCGATCATCAACACACTTAAAGTGATGATGCCGACAAACACATTCATTGGTAAACCCACTTTCAGAAAATCACTGAACCGATAGCCGCCCGGGCCATAGACCATCAGGTTGGTCTGATAACCCAGAGGTGTGGCAAAGCTGGCCGATGCGGCCATCATAATGGCAAACACAAAGGGTTCATTATGGAGCCCAGCTTTGCCTGTCATCTCAAGCACGATGGGCAGTATCAATACGGCTGCTGCGTTGTTGGTGATCGTCTCGGTGAGCAGGGAAACCACTACATAGGTGAGGATCAACATGAGCCAGGGCATGCCACCACTAAGATCAATGATCGAACCGGCAATAGACTGTGCTACCCCGGTTTTCTGCAATGCAGCCCCCAGGGCAAAGGAAGCAGCGATAGTGATGATCACCGTTAAATCCAGGCTTTTCTCCGCCTGACTGACGGAGCAGCAACCGGTGATGATCATCAATCCCGCCCCGATCAATGAGGCATTCAGCATGGATATCACCCCGAACCCTGCTGCTGCCACAACGCTAACCAGAATTACCCAGGCCAACCAGGCCCGGTCGTGGCGTGGCGCCTGGGAATCCAGGTCATTGATCAGCAGAAAATCCTTGTTGTAGCGCTGCCGGGTGACAAATGCCGGTCTGGCCTCCAACAACAAGGTGTCACCGGCTTCCAAACGAATGGTGCCGAGGTTGCCTTTAACTCGTTCCCCATTGCGGGCAACCGCCAACACCACCGCACCATAGCGGTCACGAAATTTGGCATCGCGAATATTTTTTCCCAACGCTGCGCAGTGGGGTGATACAACCGCTTCCACCAGGCGCCGTTCTGCGCGATTCTTGTTTAAAGTGTCGGAATGCCCGTTTTCCGATGAAGGAATAATGCCACTGATGCGCAGAAGATCGGAGATGGCCTGGGTATCCCCGGCGAACACCAGTCGATCCCCACCGTGTAAAATTTCTTCTGAAGGCACGGCGGTCACAATAGCTCCCTGGCGTTCCACCTCTACAAGATAAACCCGTTCCAGATGGCGAAGACCAGCCTGGGCTACGGTTTTGCCCACCAGAGGACCGCTCGGATCTACCGTCACTTCAAGGGTGAATTCCCGCAGGTTACCAAAAGCCTGTTTATCGCTGCGGTCCGGCAGCCAGCGCGGAAAGAAAACCCAGATAAAAACCATGCCCGCCAACGCCACCGGAATCCCAACGGCCGCAATGGAAAACAGTGAAAAGCCATCTTCCCCTGTCAATGTCTGGTATTGACCGTTGACCACCAGGTTGGTGCTGGTGCCGATCAGCGTCAGGGTTCCGCCCAGAATCGCGGAATAGCTTAACGGGATCATCAGTTTGGAGGGCGGTATGCGAATTTTTCGCGACCAGGCATGGATGGCAGGGATCATAGTGGCCACCACCGGCGTGTTGTTGAGAAATCCGCTTAGCAGGATAACCGGCCCGAATATGCGTCCCAACGCAGAGCGAATAGATGTGGGCTGCCCCAACACCTTGTTCACCAGCAAGTCGATTCCACCAGAACCATGTATCCCGGCTGCCACCACGAACATGGCCGCCACGGTGATCAGCCCGGAATTGGCGAAGCCTGCCAGAGCTTCAGTACCCGACAGGATACCAAGCGAACTGAGAATAGTGAGCACCGCCATCATCACCAGATGCGGGCCAATACGGGTAAAGGTTAAAACCCCCAGAGCCCCAATCGTCAGGGCCAACGACAACCAACCTTGCCACTCCACGTTTATATGCCTTCTACTACTTAATAGGCGAGGATTCTATGTTCGGAAATTCACGTAACCAAAGAATATAAATTCATAAACTTATTGCTAAAATAGGATCGCATTCAGTTCGCAGCCAATTCATCGAATGGGTGGAAGCATGCTGACTATCTGATGGAGAGTACGATACCTCATTAACCTACCACACAGTGCATGGGGGACACATTGTCGACCTGTTCAGAAAAGCTTGTGAACGGGCCTCAAATCACCACTCTTTTTTTACTCATAGTGCTTGGAGTGTGATTAATTCTGCTATTAATCAAGCAGGGTACTCTGGAGTTATGCAATCACCCAATACCATATCGTATACCTTCTAGTATTGGACATAATATAAACCTGTTCCAGCCGTGTGTAATACGATCGAAAACCTGCTGTAATATACCTTATGTGCAATCGATACGTTCCACCCGACGAAGCTGAGATAGAACGGTTTTGGCATGTTGGGCGCTCAAGTCCTGGACCATTCTATCGTAGTGAAATTTTCCCGCGATCACTTGGGCCATTCATTCGTTCCAGGAACGGCAACCGAGAATTGGTCGTGGGTCAATGGGGGTTGATACCTTATTTTGCGAAATCTCCCACTTTGAAATACATCACCAATAATGCCCGTTCTGAGGAAATAGCAGACAAAGCCAGCTATCGGACAGCCTGGAAACATGGGCAGCGTTGCATTATTCCAGCAGCGTCCTTTGACGAACCCTGCTGGGAAACCGGCAAAAACGTCTGGTGGCGCTTTCGACGACGCGATGGTAATCCTTGGGGCTTGGCCGGCTTGTGGAACACTTGGATCGATAAGACCACAGGTGAATTGTTTGAGAGCTATACGATGCTGACGATCAACGCCGATCATCACCCAATCATGAACCGTATGCACAAACCGGATCCTGCTTATGGACCGGATGATCAAGACAAGCGATCAGTGGTGTCCATCGAGCTCGAGGATATCGATACCTGGTTAACCGGCAGCAATGAAGAGGCGTCGCAACTGATCAGGTTACCAAGTGTGGATTGCATTTCAGCAGCGCCATCAACTTCCTAGTCGCAATATTATGTTAAAAAGGGAATGGCTACAGCCCGCGGTTGGCGCGGGGTCTGAGTTCACATAAAAAACATTATCCCGAACTGGAGTGTTGGTGATATTTTGATCTGGCTCTTGGCAGGGAGGCAGATCATACATTGACGCGTAAAACGATAGTGTTGGTAGCAAGCTAAATATTGTATGTGTCAAAGGCTCCTTTTATTACATTTCGCCCCGCTCGTACTTTTCTCCCAGCGTTTTCCATAGATCCAGCAAACCATATTCGTACAACAGCTCGTAGTCGAGGCTGAGGCTGGTCGGCTCATAGTACTCAGGAACTACGTCTTCGCCGCTGCCGTATCTAGACCAGTTAGTTATTTCGTAGCCTTTTGTCCTGCTGCCAATAGACAGCATTTCCCCGTCTACGTCTGGAGCCCACCGTCAGTGGGAGGCTTTATGAATTCTTCCAAGGCTTTTGGAAACCAAGAGAGGACTCTTAAAGGGAAGTCTTTTTGCCGGCAGATGTATTTTTCCTGTCCTGAAATTTCAGTCACGTATGTGATTAAGAGGTATGTGCATTAGTAACCAACTTAAGACCTATTGAGAGCCAGTCCGCTGGAAGCCAATCAGCTACCCTCGCACTGGCCATTCAAATTGCATGTACACCTACTCCATTTGGCCGTATTCGGGCAATCGGCCGATGGAGTAAGCTGTTCTCCATCGCTCATTACACTGCTACCTGCTATGAAACTGAACAATTCCGATCTACTGAACCTATCGCTGGAACAGATAGCCTCCGCCATTGGTGATCCCACCGAACCGGTATTTACCCTGCTCTACCAACGTCATCCGGAACTGGCTGCCTTCAGCCGGGAGGACACCAGTTGGCAGCATTATATGATTCAGGAAATTCTGCAGAACCTGATGGAGATGGCCGAGAATCCTGATACCGCATTAGCCATCATCCGAGATATGACCCTGCATCACCAGATGATTGGCCTGGAAGCGGACACTTTCAAAGGTATGTATAGGACGTTACATGATGTGGTGGTACAACACCTGTCCGGGCCCCATCGTGAGGACATGACCGCCCTGTGGGAAGACTCGGTACAGCGCATTTGTCGGAGCGTGGATTCAGCGTTTTAGATTCATTCACTTGGATGGCGACAACCTCATAGGAGGTCAGAATAGCCGCCGTGTTATCACTGAGCTGTTTATTAACAATATGGGGGCTTAATGCCCCCATATTGTTAGAGCGAACTCAGCCACTTTCGTTGCATAACGAGGCTGTAGAAAAACTCCGACCTCTAATAATTTCTGATTAACTACGCGTTCCTACGTGAATAATTCGAATTTTCTAAGCCCAAAGCACAAGAATATTTACGTAGCTGGTTCCGCGTGCATTGGATTGTATGGTCCAATTCCCCTTGTTATGCGCTTAATTAATGTGACTGTAAAGTTATACATAGAAGGCATACTCAACTCCAGTCGTTTACAACTAGGACACGCTGCAACTTCGGATTGTAAAAGAACATCATGTCAGAGTTAAATTGTAGTAATCCAGACTTGATCTGACAGTTACCGGTTTTTCAGAAGGTGTCTGTCAGGTCAAGTCTGGATTACTACAAATAGTTTGTCTCGCCCTGATGTGTTGTCCAGACACTCACCGAGTTTAATTGTTCCAGCAGGTAACTGGTCGTGCTGTTTGATGTCCGGTAGAGACCTCAAAATCGAATAGGGTGGTTTTACATCAAACATAAGGACCCAATTAATAAACAATGAACTAAATCTAAATCTGGTCCTTCTCAATCTTCTCGGAGATTTTTTTTAAAATGTCAAAAAAACCATATTCAAAGAGGAAGGATTCTGTAAAACTCATTTTTTTGGAAGTGTCCCATTCGCTTTTGCGTGAGTGGGTGTAAATCGTGTAACCAGCTTCTCTGTTGTCATCTGTGCCTAAGCCCATTGCTCTACTAATACCAAGCTTCTCACCATCCACTATTTCTTCAAAATGGCGTACATCGGCCGGTAGTCCTCCGTCATGGGAGAGCTTGAGAAACTTGTTTTCTAGTGTGTTCACAATCCACTTAATACCAGCTTTGGGGAGCTCTAATTGGTGAGTTAGCCACTCGCTTTTTCCTGTTTCTGGGTAGGTGTGCATTTTTGCTGAAGCAATAATCGAGTAGTTTACGTCGATCAATACATAGAATGTTCGGTCCTGATTGTTTGGATCAACTATTGATGCAATTACTTTTGGGTTTTGGCTGATAGAGAATGGATTTATTTCATCAAAAGCCTGCATTCTATAATTCTCTTCTTGCTGATTAGTAGGAGGTCAAAGGGACTCGTTGAAGTATGCCATTACTTTCAAGGTCTCCCAGTAGGCCAGGCTTTTTATCGAGGGTGAACGTTTCCACCATTCCATATCCGTCTGAATCCGCACTTCCGTTAACATCCTTGGTTAGGCCATTTCCCAAAAACATTTCATTCGCACCATATTGATTGTTTATTTCTTGCCTTGTTTCCAGCAATTTTACATCTTCAGACGTCAGTTTTGCGTTCTTTGCAAATGCTATCATGTCGTCGTCATTCTTTAGGTCGAACCCAGAGCCCTTCGCTTTCTCAATTGATGTTTCATAAACGGCGGTGTATTCAGGTGACATGACGGTGTCGATATGCTCCGGATTTATATGTGGCATATCCGCAATGTGGCCAATTGGGCGCGAGTCTTTTCAAAGTCGATAGTCTGTGGCAGCGGGGTGTTGCCGCCGGTGGCGGCCCGCAACTTGGCGCCGGGGCTGTCATTGTCCGCTTCCGCCGGTGAGCCGGGTTGGGTTGGATTGGCGGCCTGGGCAGAGCCACCGCCGCCACCTTCGTTGATGCGCACCAATGGCCCCATGATGGCCACACCTGAA
>PAPM01000021.1 GCA_002708905.1 Pseudomonadales bacterium
AGTAGGTGAAGCATCAACCAGATAATCCGATGAGATGCCGGTCTGTCTCACTCTCATGCAAAGGTAAGATCAACCATTTAATCCGCTTACCCCACTTTTTCAAGTACGGAAAACGCATCCGCTTCACTGATCAGGTTTGATTTCCATGTCAGTCCGGTGTCTTTCTCAGTTCCCGTGTCGCCTATGCCCCTGGTGGCTAGCAGTTGGTTGCAGAGCTGAATTAACTCAACATACTGAGCCGATTCCCCCTCATACTCAGCGTCATGGTGATAATAGGCACAAACACTTACCGCCTCAGGCAACCGCCACTTTTCCAACAGATAGCCGCCCATATGATCATGGCCGAGCCGGATGAATTGCTGAGCATCACCCGCCACCACAACATCCCGTTCAATATCATGAAGCGCACGATTGGGATATCGATTGACTTCGTGATTGAGCAACCTGAACTCTTGTGGGAAAAGATGCCCCATCAGTAACACACCGAAATTATGCAATAGCCCGCAGAGGTAGGAACGAGCGGGGTTGATAATGCTCGGCTGATTGATTTTTCGGGCCAGATTTTGTGCCAGCACCGCCGTGTACAGGCCATGCTTCCAAAACGCTTTTAATCCCAACGGGCCATCCTGAGGCACATCAAATGCTTTACTGGACGCTATGCCGAGGGCAATGTTACTGACCATTTCGAAGCCCAGCACCCGGGTGATGGCATGCTGAACTGAATCAAGATTACCTCGATAGCCGAAATACGGTGACCCGGCGTAGCGCATTACCTGAGCTGTAACGGACGGATCCATCTCAATCGTTGCCGCCAGGTCCGCGGCCGAGGTTTCCGAGTTGCTGGCCTGCTCCAGCAGCCGCAGAGCCAACGCCGGGATGGAGGGCAGGCGTTCGAGATTATCCAGCGCGTTAAAGATCGCTACTATGGATGTGGAATCCAGAGCGGCGGCATGGTCATCCGCCACCGGTAACACCGAAGGATTTGAAATGACGGCTTTGGGATAGGATTGATACAGCTTTTTCAGGTTTTCGTTGTCCACACTGATCAGGGAGCGGTGACTGCCAGCCCGCATATACACCCGGTGCAACTCAAACAGGCTGCGATCAATAATACAGGGCAGATTATAGGGCTCGGAAACCGGAGGTTCTGCACCAGGTTGGGAATCCAGAAACCAGGCACTGATTTCGGCTTCATCCAGATAGATAAACTGTCGGCGCAGTAACGCCTCAAGCCGATCCAGATCAAGAGAATGGCTAAGCGGAATGACCGCCATCAGATAGGCCTGACGCTCTGTGCGCAGCAAGATGGGAACGGCCGTCTGTTCAGGAGAAATACCCATCTCCTGGCAAAGCTTCGACAGACTGGTTTCCAGCTGATGGGTATGAACCGTAAACGCTACTTCCTTCCGTTGAAGATAACGTTCGATAGATTGGGCTATGTCCATAGGTCGCCTCAACTACACGTCAGAATAATTTAATGAAGTGTAGTCAGCGAATGCACCCAAACCGGCTTCGGTTGCTCATCATGTATCCAGATCTTTTATTATTTCTCCGTTGTGATGAGACATTGATCACAAAGAAACAAGATCGTACTCGGACCGACACATGCATGAGCCCACCCCAAAGCAAATCCATTAAGGCAACTGGCTGCTAATCATGAGTTGCACTTGCTTGCGCCCATCACTTAATTCCAGTGGCAAAGGCTCAGCAGACCAATCACCAGACTGCGGGATGGCATTGCCTGAGGACGATATCCGGGCCTGAACCAACACATTCTTGAATTTGGAAAGCGTCATCGCAGGCGTCATTGCGTTGGCATCACTCAGCGTTACCGTAACCGGCCAACTGGACACCGGTTGCCGCACAACGGCCAATGGCATCGGGGGGCCACTCTGGGCTTTCGCGTAGATAAACAATGTATCGGCTGCTGAGACCTGGGAGCGAATTTCGTCCGCTATATTCACCGTCACCTGAATGTTGGGGCCATTGCCCGCAACGGTCTGTTCCTGTGGTGGATTATTGAGTTGGTTGCGAGCCACTTCAACGCTGCGCTGCAATAACTGCACCGCCCTGGGATCGGGATTTTCACGGTTCAAATAGCGTTCCCAAACATGAATAGCCGCCTGAAAATCACCTTGCTGAAACAGCGCCATTCCCATCGTCATATAGGGCTTTGGATTATCCGGTTGGGCCTGCATTACCTGCTCCAGGGTACCACGAATCTGGGGCGTCATATTGCCACCGTTGGCTGCCAACGTAGCCTGGGTATACCCCATCACAAAATCGATATTATCAGGCTCAAGACCTAATGCCCGCTGGAATGCCATCTCGCTCTGTTGAGGCAGTTGCACCTGCAGATAACTGACTCCCAATAAATACCAGCCCTGCGCGTCATCGGGTTTGGACTGTAACTGTCTTTGCAGAGCACGGATAAAATCGTCGACACCAATGTTTTCATCTTGCACGGCATCGAATTTGCCCGCCATCATTAGCGGCATTACCCGTGCCATCGTTTCCTGCTTGGCAAACCACTCATCTAGTTCAGGATGGTAGCCCTCGCTCCAATACACAATAAAAGCGCCTATTGGAATCAACAATGCCAGGGGCAACACCAGCCATTTACCACCCTGCAGACGGGAATCGCCTTTATCGCCGACGCTTACGTCATGCAACAGGGTCAATTCCAACTCCTGAGCCAACTGCTCATACTCAGATTGGTCGATACGACCCTCAGCGACATCCTCCTTCAATTCGCTCATACGATCCTTGAAGACCGCGGCGTTGATCACATCCACAGAGAGTTCTTGTTTCGGTTTAAACATTACCAGGGGCAGTACAATCACCAGCACGCCAATGATTGTCATCGCTCCCAGGGCTACCCACATCAGGGTCATAGTCAGGTTTCCTTAAAATATTGATTCAGCAGGTTCAGTCATCCAGCTTTTTGAGGAGGTCTTCCACTTTCTTATGCTTGGCAGCGTCCACACTCACGGGCTCAGGCGGTTTAGCCTTCAGCTTACGAATCAACAGAATCACGATAGCCAACGAAGTCAGAACAAAGGGGCCGAACCATAAAAACCAGGTGGAAGGTTTCATCGGGGGACGATAGGTAATGAAATCCCCATAGCGCTCCACCATATAGCCGGTGATTTCCTGATTGCTCTTGCCTTCATTTATCAACCGGTAAGCACGATCCTTAATATCCTTGGCGAGCCCGGCATTGGAGTCTGAAATATTCTGGTTCTGGCACTTGGGGCAACGCAATTCACCGATCAAGGCACGGAAACGTTGCTCTTTTTCATAATCATCGAATTCATAGGCATCAATGGTGGCATATGCTGTCCCAACAACCATCAGCAGACTCAAAATAAATAATCTCAAGGTCCTTTGCCTCCCATTTCCTGCCATTTTGGCCACAGTAATTCACGCCAGTTTTCCGGCGTCACCACCCCCACATGCCGATATCGAATTACGCCTTCCGCATCGATCAAAAAGGTTTCCGGAGCGCCGTAGACACCGAGATCCAGACCGAGGTCCCCGGCCTCATCATAGATGTTTTCCTGATAGGGATTGCCATTGAACTCAAGGTATTTGATCGCTGCTTCCCGCACATCCTTATAGTTCAGCCCGACGATACGAATGCCGTTTTTGGACAGTTCGTTCAGCACCGGATGCTCCACCTTGCAGGAAGGACACCAGGTGGCCCATACATTCAACAACAAAGGACCTTTAACATCCTGTTCCGAAATCATGGCCCGGGCATCCATGAGGGACGGCAGAGTAAACGCCGGCACCCGCTGATCTATGCGGGTAGAAGGCAACAGTGACGGGTCAGAATTCAGCGCTCTCAGAAAAAAGTACCCCATCACCAGAAACGCGAGCAGCGGCAGGGAAAACAATAACAACCTGGTTCGGCTCATGCCGCGTTTCCTCCCATCAACCCTGTGGCCACATTGGACACCTTTTGCCTGACCTTGATGCGATAGCGGCGATCACTCATCGCGATAAAGCCGCCGATGGCCATCACCACACCACCGCCCCATACCCAACGCATGAACGGTTTGAAATAAATACGCACAGCCCAGCTACCGTCATCCAGGGGCTCACCCAATGCCACATACAAATCGCGGCTGAATCCGGCATCAATCGCCGCTTCTGTCATAACATCCCGGCGCACATGGTAACGGCGTTTTTCCGGCGTCAGCAGGGCCACCGGATCGCCTTCCTTGGTAACCGATACAAAACCGCGAGTGGCAAAATAGTTGGGGCCTTCCACCTCTTTCACACCTTCAAACACAAAGTGGTAGGGTCCGATATCCACCTCATCACCGGCATGCATCCGCACATCGCGTTCCACATCGTAGTTGCTGGTCATCGCAATACCGGCCACGGTGATGGCAATGCCGATGTGGGCAATCACCATACCGCGATAACTTAATGACAAACGCTTTATGCCCGCCCAAACACCGGCCTTGGCGGAAGCAATCTTTTTCCAGACGTCCAGCAGGGAGTGGCTCACCACCCAAGCGCAGAGCAACAAGGTGACGAATACCAGCCAATTCCAACCAGCATCAAAGGTCCAAAGTGCGATGGCAGCCGCCACCACAGAAATAACCAATGCCTGCAACAGGGAGGATCGCAACACAGAGAAGTTATGCCGCTTCCAGTTCACAAGAGGACCAATAGCGGTAAACACCATCAGCACCAATGCAATAGGAGCGAACGTCGTATTAAAGAACGGCTCCCCTACCGAGATTTTGCCCAGTTCCAGCACATCAAACAGAATTGGGCTCAGCGTACCCACCAGCACTACGCCGGTGGCACAGATCAGGATAATGTTATTTACCAGCAGGAAAACTTCCCGTGAAAACAGGTCGTAGTGGCTTTCACTCTTCAGGGACTGGCCCCGGATGGCGAACAACAGCAGCGAACTGCCCACCACCAACAACAGGAATACCAGCACGAAGAATCCCCGGGTTGGGTCCGCAGCAAACGCATGTACGGAGGTCAACACGCCGGAACGCACCAGGAAGGTTCCCAGCAAACTTAACGAGAACGTCAGAATCGCCAACAGCACGGTCCAGGCTTTGAAAACACCGCGTTTTTCTGTCACCGCCAGGGAATGCATCAGCGCTGTTCCCGCCAGCCAGGGCATAAAGGAAGCGTTCTCCACCGGATCCCAGAACCACCAGCCGCCCCAGCCCAGTTCGTAATAAGCCCACCAACTGCCCAGCGCAATACCCAGTGTCAGGAAACACCAGGCCACCGTGGTCCAAGGGCGGGACCAGCGGGCCCAGGCGCTGTCCAATCGTCCACCCAGGAGCCCGGCGATAGCAAAGGCAAATGCGACCGAGAAGCCCACATATCCCATATAAAGCATGGGGGGATGAACAATCAGACCGGGGTCCTGCAACAGCGGATTGAGGTCGCCGCCATCGGGCGGGAAGTCCGGCAACAGACGGTCAAACGGATTTGAAGTGAATAGAAGAAAAGCGTTAAAGCCAATGGAGATTAGTCCCATCACCCCCAACACCCTGGAGGACACGATGGTTGGCAGATGATGACTCCAGAGCGCCACCGCAGCGGTCCAACCGGACAATACCAGAGACCACAACAACAGCGATCCCTCATGACCTCCCCACACCGCCGAAATCTTGTAGCCGATGGGCAGCAAGGTATTCGAGTGATTCGCCACATAGGATACCGTGAAGTCATTAACGACGAAGCTGTAGGCCAGGAGAACAAAAGCCACGAACAGGAATGAAAACTGGCCATAAGCTGCCGGGCGGGCCACAGCCATCCAACGCTCATTACCCATTGTTGCCCCAGCGAGGGGCACAACCGCCTGCACCGTCGCCAAAATCAGTGTCATTACGATGGCAAAATGCCCTATTTCCGGAATCACGAACCAACCTCACTGAGTTGCTAAATCACTGAAAAAACGCCGCTTACCTTACCACAAAGGCCAGCGAGCGCCCTAGCCTTGCGCGCCAATCGATGCGGGGCTTCCTAATCCCTTATGTTTGAAACACATTCCCATACAAATTAGACCTTCTAGCGGTCGATTCTTGCCCCTAGAACCGCTAACATGTGTTCCTGAAAAAAAGCATGCGCAGGCTGCCGTCGTCTCGAGAGCAAAACAATAACAATCCGAAGCATTGGCCTGGCAATTGGGAATGCCATCTCGAAATCCGATCAATCGGCCTGACAACCCGTTCACCAACAAGACCTTTTTAATGATGATTCAAAAAAGCTCATATACTCTCGAAGAACTCTTGGACTGCGGACACGGCAAAATGTTCGGTCCCGGTAATGCCCGTTTACCTCTGCCTAACATGTTAATGATGGACCGCGTAACACATATCAGTGCTGAGGGCGGAGCCCATGGCAAAGGCGAAATCATTGCTGAATTGGACATCACACCGGAGCTCTGGTTCTTTGCCTGCCATTTTGAGGAAGATCCGGTCATGCCCGGCTGTTTGGGACTGGACGCCATGTGGCAGCTGATTGGCTTTTTCCTGGGTTGGAAAGGTAATAAAGGCCGCGGTCGCGCCTTAGGTGCCGGGGAAGTGAAATTCTTTGGCCAGGTACTGCCTACCGCCAAGACCGTGCGTTATGAAATCCAGATGAAACGCGTGATTGAGCGTAAACTGGTGATGGGAATCGGCGATGCATCGCTGCAGGTAGATGGCAGGGAAATATATACCGCCAAGGATCTCCGCGTGGGACTGTTCACTTCAACAGACAGCTTCTGATCCGGCACATAACAACGATAATAATCAAACGCGATACAGATAAAAGGGTATTACCATGAAACGTGTAGTGGTTACAGGTATGGGCATCGTGTCCTGCCTTGGCAACGATAAAGCAAGCGTCACCGCCTCCTTGCGCGAAGGGCGTTCCGGCATTCGCTTCAAAGAAGAATACAAGGAAATGGGCCTGCGCAGTAACGTGGCCGGCCAGGTTGACATCGATATTTCCGAGCACATTGATCGCAAACCATTGCGCTTCATGGGTGACGCAGCCGCCTACGCCTATATCGCCATGGGTCAGGCCATCGCGGACTCCGGCCTGAGTGAAGACCAAGTCTCCAATATTCGTACCGGTATCGTCGCCGGCTCGGGTGGCGGCAGCTCCAAAAACCAGGTCGAAGCCGCCGATATCCTGCGCGCAAAAGGCGTTAAGCGAATTGGGCCTTATATGGTGCCCCGGGTCATGACCAGCACGGTTTCCGCCTGTCTGGCCACTCCATACAAAATCAAGGGCGTGAACTACTCCATTACCTCCGCCTGCGCCACCAGCTCCCATTGCATTGGTAACGCCATGGAACTGATCCAGCTGGGCAAACAGGACGTGGTATTTGCCGGCGGTGGCGAAGAGGAACACTGGTCTCTGACCATGATGTTCGACGCCATGGGCGCCCTCTCCACCAAGTACAACGACACCCCGGAGAAGGCATCCCGCGCCTTTGATGCCGGTCGTGACGGGTTTGTTATCGCCGGTGGCGGCGGCATGCTGGTGCTGGAAGAATACGAACATGCCAAAGCCCGTGGCGCCAAGATCTACGCGGAACTGGTGGGCTATGGTGCCACCTCTGACGGTAGCGACATGGTGGCGCCGTCCGGTGAAGGCGCCATGCGTTGCATGCAGATGGCCCTTTCCACTGTGGACACCCCCGTCGATTACATCAACGCCCATGGCACCAGCACACCGGTTGGGGATGTGGCCGAAATCGGTGCTGTACGGGAAGTTTTCGGTGCGGATATGCCGGTGGTGGGTTCGACCAAATCGCTCACTGGCCACTCACTGGGCGCTGCCGGCGTTCAGGAAGCCATCTACAGTCTGCTGATGCTGGAGAACGACTTTATCGCTGAGTCCATCAATATTGAGCAACTGGATGAGAAGATTGAAGGCGCCAATATTGCCCGTGAGCGTAAGGATAACGCGGGCCTGAAGACAGTGATGTCTAATAGCTTTGGGTTTGGTGGGACTAACGCGACTTTGGTGTTTAGGAAGTTGGATTAACTCCTCAGGCGGTCTTTTCCGCTGACGCTAACCGAAACAAAAAACGCCCGCATCTGCGGGCGTTTTCTTAACAAGTCCGACTTAGAACTTGTGCTCCAGACCAACCTGAAGCGTAGAGCCCTCTTCTTTAACACTACCAGGCGCGTCGTTTTCTTCTTCAATCATAATGTAGTTGGCAAACAGCTTGGTTTGCTTACTCAGCTTGTGATCAACACCGATACCGAACTGGGTAACCTCGTCAGTCGTATCATTAGTCAGATCAGTTTCAGAAAAACCGTATTGCGCACGCAGCTTGTTGCTTTCGCCCAACTTCATGGCAGCACTCAGGATGTAACCGTCTTGCTCTTCGGCGTTGTCAACATCGGCCTCTTCTGCAGTTTGGTACAAGAAACCAAGTTGGAAAACATCCATATTACCCACTACGGTCAAGCGTGTTGCATCGTAACCAGCAACGCTGTCATCCATGGCAATAGAAGCGAAAATCATATCAGCTTCGTATACCAGGGACAGAGAGTAGCCTTCTTCCTCAGGAGTTGCACCGGGGTTGATATCATTGTTCTCATCGGATTGGAAGGCCAAAGTCGCAGTCAGACCAGCCATGCTGGGAGTGCTGTACTGAACGATATCACCTACACGATTTTCACCTTCAATCACGTTCTTGATATCGCCGAATTGCATATTATTGAACTGATCAACCTTGCCCTGAGACTTTTTCAGCGGAGTATCGAATTTACCAGCTTGGAATGTACCCCAACCGCCTTTCAAGCCCACAAAGATATCACGCTGACTGAATGTGCTAGCGTCGCCGTCAACAGAAATCTGGTACTCAGCTTGATAGATAACGCTAAGGTCATCACTGATGTCTTCAGAACCTTTGAAACCCAGGCGTGAAGCGTTGCTGTTCAGCTCGCCATTGGAGTCATCATTAGTACCGTCATCCAAAGTTACATATTCATATGTAACATTCATTTTCCCGTACACAGTCGGGCCGTCAGCAAAAGCTACGCCAGGCATAGCAATCGCAGCACCAATAGCTAAAGGAAGCAATCTAACTTTCATTTTTCGGGTATCCGATATGATTTGGGTGTAACTGTTACATAATGATAAACCGCTGTTTATAAACGATATATTCAATGTAACTATTTTCCGGTTTTTTTAGGGCTGATTTGAGCAATGTTCTTGCTCTCAACCACCGCTCGCAAGTGATCCAGTTCCACCTCCAGGGTGGCATTGCGTGAGACGAGTTCTGCCATTTGTTGACGAAGAAACCGGTTCTCGTCCAACAGTTCCTTGCGTTTGGTTTTTTCTTCTTTCAATGCCTGATTTTTTTCGTCCCTCTGATGCCTGGCGTCTTTGTTGAGTAATTGGCGGATTTTTTCCGCGATTTCCGGGTATCGATTATGGATGGTGGCCGTGGATACACCGGCTTCTTCTGCCACCGCCGCAATGGAAAGCTTACGCTCAGGTTTTACCTTGCGAGCGCGGCCCGTGGTAATTCGATGAATCGCCAGCTCCAGCGCTTTTTGTGTTTGTTCACCTTTGGTCTTTGTCATGTGCCTGTCTACTCGATGTCAGCGCCCAGTTCGTTTAGCACCGTTTTCGCTCTGGCAAGATCTCGCTGAACCCGCTCTTTGGCACCTTGGCCAATATCGTCGATGTGGATCAGTTCGAGCTGTTGTTCGTAGATGCCTTGCCAGACCGCTTGTTTGGTGTCGTCAATCACGCTGTTATCGCAATCCGCACAGCGTGTTCGATCCACGAAGCCGTGACCTTTACAGCCTGCGGTATCGTTGATGCACCAGACATGGCCTGCGCCGCGAATATGCACCTGATCGCTGATGGCTTCTGCCATTTGCTTGCGGGTTTCAAAGACTTTCAGTTCAGGCGTGGAAGCCCGATAGTGCTTAATTTTTTCAGCAGCGCCGCCAGATAATAGGGTTTCTTCATCGAGCCAGTGTTCCACAATACCGATCTTGATTCCCTCTTTGGCCGAGATCACTTCGTCGTAAAGGTCGATGTCCTGATGTTCGTTCAGGGCGTACAGCGCTGTCATATCCAGTGTCCAGTGTTTGAAGTGATCTCTCAGATAGACCAGATCTCCATAAGGGCTCTTGGCGGCATAGGTTGCAAAGGTTTTGCGAAACATATGGGAGTTAAGCTTGATATCGAGACCTAGCTTCCGGGCAAACTTGGTCAAGGTCTGATTCCAGGTAAGGTTGGATACCGTTCGGGTTAAACCGGTATGCTTGGTCGTTCCCAGAAAAAGCGCATTGCGATGGCGTCTGGCTTCGATAATTTCAGGGTCGTTCGGATTAGCTTGTTTTCGCTGATGGATTTCTTCTTCAATGATGGCTTGGTAAGGGGCAGCCCACTGCTCCATAATTTTCAGCGCTTCTACCGCTGTCTCGGGTATCATCCATTCCGTATTCCCAGCACTGGTCTTATCGGAACGACTGCGCATCCACCAGTATCGAACGCCGTCATCGTCTTCGGTGGAATGCCATGGGTGTTGCTGTGCCGGTTCTGGATGAGATGGATCATTTTTGAGGTAGGCCAGTTCATGGTTTCGGCAACCCGAAGTGGTGGCCAGTACAATGTAACAAGCGGTTCGAAGGTCAGTTAACGCTTCGTTGAGTTTCCTTCGGCCCTCGTGCCAACCCATTGCTTTCAGGTTTTCTTTGTTGTCACGCAACGTTAACAGGAACTGACCACGTTCGATGATTTCCCACGAGCTTTTAAACAGGTGCGCCAAGATATCCTCGGGAATGACCGGCGTTTTCCCTTCGACGGTTTCGTTGTGAGATCCCGAGATTATCCAGGATGAAGACTCTGGCCATGGGTGATGCAGCATCGGTGACTGGGTAAACTGACTCAATTCGTAAACGGCTTCGACCGCGATAAGGCGATGTTTTACCATCCCAATACTCAAGCCTTCTCCGTTTGATTTCCGATAGGCTTTACAATCCTGCGCATAGTTGATGCAGTGCAAAGGTGTAATGGCCGACAGCGTTGTTACCGATCGTTTTTCTAACCAGGTGAGGAAAATAACCACCGAGTTGAAGGTTTGCTTAACAGTAAGTGTCGAAGGTTTACCGTGACCTTCACGCCCATTGAGAATGTAGCGGTAGAACATCGCCTTGGTTTCTGCTCTGAAGCATTCTGGAACCCGATCAAAGTTAATAGTCTTTGAGGACATGATCGCATTGGTAGCCCCTCCAACAAATTGCCAGCGATCATCACCGTACCGGGATACCACAATGTAGGTCCCGTTCTTTTGCTTGGATGCGCTAATGACCAGGTTATCACGATTACTCTCATCCTTAATTTCTGAAGGTCTTTTTAACAGCTCTCCGGCACTCACTACGGCTATATTCATGCGGAGGCCTCCAGGAGTTCTCGATTACGCCAGAAGGGATGTGGGGTATTCATGGCTTGCTGTCTGGCAGCTTCCACTTGTTCACGAGGGAATTGTGGCGCTATTTGCCGATCAATGATACGAATGATGTGCGCATAGACTTTGCCCCAGTGGCGAGGGCCAATTTCATTTCGCTCTTTGATGATCAGCCAGTAAAAGCTGAACAGGCGATAAAGGTCGTCGCCAGTAATGACGCAGGAGCGGCAACGAAAGCAGCTAAGAAAATCAGTGCAGTGCTGACCATTCTTCGGCGCTCGATCACCATGGAGAGGATCACGGCATTTTCCTACCGGTGTGTTATCTGCATGGCTGCCCAGGGTATTACTCATGAGTTCCTGAACCAGTACATCACCCATGAATTTGTGATCACGCTGCATTTCTAGCGTGGCCTGCAAATAATGATCATTGGAGACTTTCAGGGTATGGCCGCCCAGCTTGGCAGTGATGATGGGATCATTGCCTGATAGCTTCCATAGACGGTTAATGAAAGTGGCTCTCATGCGGGAGACATTAACCTGTAAGGGGTCCCCATCTGAATTCTTTAGTTCGTGTTTCTCAACAAGCTTGCCAGCGCAGTGATAAATCATAGGCTCGCTGAGCGAAACGATCTTGCCTTCCGCACCGCGCTTTCTGGATTTATATATCCAAAGGTGATTACGCTCTGATTTAGTCAATTCCTCTCTAAGCTCAGCGGTGAGTTTAGTAACGGACTCAACAATTGAAACCACATCTGGCATCACTGTCGTAACAGTTTCCACATCTTGAACAGTAGAGCGCAAGGATACTAGATGCGACTTTCCACCCCGGCGCTTAAAAACAACCAGGAGTTTACGGTTTTCCTTGAGCGGATGGTCTCGCAAACAATCCGTTGTCATTTCTAACAATGGCGTTGTATTACGTCCAGATCTCAATGCTATGGCCAGTATGGCGCAAGCTAATTGGTAGCTTGTGAGAGCTTCGTTTCTGGAAAACGCCTCTGCTAGCTCTTTTCGTAGGGCTTGTGATAATTGGTTTCTCTCGCTGGAGGAAAGAGGCGCATGTGATTGTTTTTTCCGTCCAGCATTAGGGAATGGATTTTTTGGAAAAAGCCTTTGTCGTTGTAGCAGTCCACGTTCACACAGCCCGCGCAGCACTATCTTGACGTGCGTGTATCTGTTGTATTGTGTTGACTTGGCTATTTCACACTGATTGAGGTATTGGATAAATTGTTCAACTGTTTCCCTTTGAATATCCGCGAGACTAAGTTTCCTTTCCAGTGCAGAAGAAAGGGTAACCAAAAACTCGAAAAAATGATTAAGGCCGTTATCACAACAACTTCTCAGCGTTCTATCTGAATAGCTTCCATCATGGGTTCTTATCCAATGTTCAATTATCTGCTGGCAGGCAGACACAACATCATCAATACCTTTGTGATACCACGGGCCAAAATCGAAATTGTAGCTCACATTCACCACGGTATTTGCTGGAACCGATAGATCCCATTCAGTGGCACCCACCTCGCCAGTGATTTCTGCGGGCACACCGGTTTTTACGAACGACTTTCTTTGCTTCGCCACTAATCCACACTCCCCGCGTCGATTTCTTCCTGGTAGCGAGTCATCAGATCATCCTCAACCTGATCCAGATAGTGGAGATAGACCAGTGTAGAATTGATGGACGCGTGCCCCAAGCGTTGTTTCAAATACAGTAAGGGGTCTTGACTAGTTTTGTTTTCCCTCATCTCATAGAGCGTGTGCGTGGCATAGGTATGTCTCAACACATGAGCTGTCACCTCAAAGTCCAGATTCAAGGCAACCAGCGCGTGATTGAGCCCGAAGCCTTCAGGTTTGTAAGGTTGGCCATACTGGTTCAAAAAGAGTTCTTTGGGATCATTCTCCGCTGTGGTTAGCAATTGATGGCGTGCGACTATGAGGTAATCCCAAAGATCTGCCATGAGTCGCCAGGGGATATCGACCACCCGTGACTTGCTCCCCTTTGTACGCATATCTTTTGGATCTAGCATGACGCGAAACATGCCCGATCGCTTTTTCCCCGACATGGGGTTTATCACATACTTCCTGGGGAAGGTGTTAATTTCCTCACGGCGCAGGCCGACCTGTAACCCCAACCGGGTCATCAGTTTGTGTGTCGGGTTTTCGATGACATTTAACAGCTCAATTGCTTGTGCTTTGCTTAGCACTTTCAAAGGCTTTCGTTTTTCTTTCAGGAGAATGTCCGGGGCTTGTTTTGCTCCATCGGAGGCATCCACATGTGCCAACAAGCCTGGCTGCCTTGAAATCATCACCGTTTCGATATTGAAAGGGACTGTATCCACCCAGCCTTGCCGGTAAGCGTATCGGTAAAACATCACAATGGTGCGCAGACGTTGATTGATGGTGGTTTCGGATAGCTTACAGTGCTCCAGAGACCAATCCCTGTATAACGCAACAATGGATTGCCCTGAATATTCAGCGGTATCCATCCATTCAATGTTATTCGCTTCCAGCCAACTGAAATAGTCGTACATGTCCTGGCCGTAACGTGCCCAACTATGGGTCGATTGCACCCGGCCTCGGGTAATGCAGTGATAGACCAGAAAGTAGAAAGCAGGTTTTACTAAAGAGAGTGAGTGGTCGTACAGAAGCGGGAAGTCTTTGTAGGGCTGGCCCTTTAATTGGAATTCTTCAGTAGAAAAATACAAATACAACGTTAGGTTTCCTTATCAGTATTCCTTAATTTCTTCGACATTTCTGGCGATGACATAATCTGACATCTGCACCTTTCCATCATCATCTGGCCTGTCGAGGCCTTTGTATTCATCAACAATGAAGAAACTCTTTGATCGATCAATGCGTTCGATGAACTTGCCTACAACAGCATCGCCCAACGTTCCTTTTATTCTGTATTTTCGTCCTTTTACGAGATCAGTTGGCTTCATAGTTAGGGCATCCCATCATTTACATTTTTTATTTCCCAATTACCTTGAATCCATTAGGGCGAACCAAACTGACACGACCGCTTCCAGCATTTTCTGTTGTCCAAAGCTCCTGTGTCCCGTTTGCAAGGCTGACTAGCTGAGTATCACCAGGCTTAAGAGAAAATTTCCAGCAGGCATAAGTACTGCCAAACCCTGTGGAGCATTGATCCGTGCCGATAATAGAGGTGACTTCACCACCAATATCGACCTTCTGTCCATCAGACAAAGCCCATGCCTCGGGTTGTTTAATATCGTATTTTTCCGCTACTGCTTGTGCGGCGTTGTTTAAATTGGATTGGTCACACCCTGCCAAAGCAACTAAAAAGGCAAATGCATATAATGACTTCATGCGTCCCTCCATACGTCCTCACTCATGAGGTATTCCGATTGATTAATGTCTCCGTCTCGCCAGTCCGGCAGCAATTCTTGACCAACGTTGCGAACATGGGTCATAGCTTCTTTGCGATTCAGGTATTCGCCTGTGTCGGTGAAAAAACCTTGACCGTGGGAGCCAACACATTCTGTTGGCTTCAGATGGTATTGTTCTTCGGCAACCCTAAAACAGTCAGCATGTCGATTTGGCTTGGGTAGCCTGATTTCTTGGCCGTTCTTGAACTGCACGGCAACACCAATAATCACTCGCCTTATTCCTTGTTACCGTGTTTCTGATTAATCGCGCCTAGTGCATCCTGCATTTGTTTATGTCTTCCGGGATCGCCTTTTCCGTCAATCAGCATTGTTGGAACAGGAATGACTGTTTTGCCATCATTGATCTGAATAGCCAGATCCAGTGTTTTCTGAATCTCTCTCATAAGCAATTGGGCATCTTCAAGACTTACTTCGTAATGCGTTCCAGCTGTACTGGTGCCTGTCGGGTAATTAAAGGGTACAAACAACTGAACGCCTGTGATTCGACGCTCACCATCAATTTTATCGCTCATTGTTGATGCGTCTATTCTGTTGCTAAACTCGCCATTAGACATGATTTCTTTGCTCCTTCCGTTTTGGAGTAAAACCTTCGCTGACTGACCAATAAACTTTTTCAGTCTTAATCAGCCAGATCCCGACCGTCATGATTAATCCACCAACAAAAACACTTCCTGCGGTTTGCCAAGCCGTAGAAGCGTAGAACGAAAGCGCGAAAAAGAATGCGCTAACAATACAAAACAGCACACCGTAAAAACGATTCTGCAACCGGTCTTGTTCTAGCTGCTCCATTATTGAACCTCCTTATATTGACTAAGCCAATCAGAAATTTCTTTATACACCTCTTGTGAGGAAATGTGTTCTTCTATGCCTGAGCCTTTTAGCCCAGGCGCAATGTTAAAGTCCACGGCATATAGCTCTCTTCCACGAACAAAGTCCACCGCGAAAAGCGGATGATTCACCTTATCGAGTAGTTGTTCAGCAGGCGTTTTTGGTTTCTCTTCGCAAAGCACTTCGATGGTTACGTCACCACAATTTGAACGCCAATCGTTTGCACTGGTATAACGCAGCCAGAACTGTCGAGAACCGATTCGCAAGTATCTCAAGGACTGTCCGCAGCCATTTGCCAACGCTGGAATATGCTCACTGGCAAAATGATCAGGATAATTTCCCAATGCGTCAGACAGGCTGACCTTAAATTTTCCTTCGCCAGCATGGGCAGAAGTGTCGGTATACACAACCACTTCGCAAAGTGTTCTTGCCCATTCCTTAACTAGGTTGGCTTCTTCTACGGGAGCCTCTGCAATCAGTTTTGGATGCAGATGCTTGACGATCCCATGTCTGGGTAATTTCAGTCCCCAGGCTTCCATACGTTGAAACATAACCGGGCGCAAAAGTCCGTCTGTTGTGTTTCGGCTGAATTCGATATCCGGTTTCTGCCATGAACCAGCAAACCAGTGATCATAATAATCATGAAAATCCGACTTTAGACGAATTACAGATGTCATACTTCTACGCCTGTTGTGCTTACGGGAGACGTTTTATCAATAAAATGAGCAAAATGTGTTCTAACCAACGCAGGGTTTTTCCATTTCTCTTTAAAGGATCTGGAAATCTTCTCGTTATCTTCGGGTGATAGCTGACTGCTCCATGTTGTCTCTTCTGCTGCCGTGATTCGCTCCAGTGTCTTGTAATAGGTTTTTAGCCCAGCCCCATAATCTTCTTCATATGGGCTTCGGTATTCAGATGGAAGGTCAAGAAGCTTGTACTTCACATTCCGTTCAAGTGCATCGCTGTTCCATCGCCGACACTCATCATCCTCATAGTAGGGCGTCAGAAAAATGGATGTGATTAGCCGGAGTTCCAGTGTGCTTTGCTGATCGACTTTGAATTTATTGGCCACGCGAAGGTGCATGCCATCATCGAATCTCATCGAAGTCAGATAACCGTAAAAGTCGTTAAAAGCGGCATCCTCTTTAAGCAATTGACCACCATGCCAAAACTCCAGGCATGTTTCGCTGGAAGCCACCCAAACCACCTCTTTTTCAAAGGGATGAAATCGGGATTTACCGCCAATGGTGGCTTGCTGGAACAATCTCATCTTTCGACGATCGACAATTTCACCTGCGACTGTCCGTGACGTCATAAGAAGTTACTCCCGTCCCTTTAGCAATCCGAACGCATTGCATCGATTTCAGCATCAACGCAATCCTGGGGAGACTCCAGCTCTATATCTCCGTCTATGTTCGAATAAGACGCTTCAGCGAAACTTAATGCATCCTCTAAACTAAAATGACATTGTTGAATAATCAGCAGGGCGGTTTCTGCTTTCCACGCATCGATCTGCACTTGTTCGGGTATAGTCATTGGTGCTCTCCAGTATTTAGTAACCATTCCGCAGCTCTTTTGAGACGCTTCGCTTCGTAGGGCTGCTTCCCAATAGCTCGCAGATCCATCTGATTTCTGGTGCCCTGGACCACGGGATATTTCATTAACGCTTCACCGTCGCAATGTTGATACACAAATTGATCGACAGCATCCCACGTTTCAGCCAGAAAGCGCACAAGATCGAGCATTTCAACCGGAATGGCATCCTGCGCCTCCTTTAACTGCTGCTCAAGTTCTTTTATTCGATCTTCTTGTGCTCTGATTTTCTTGATTGCCAAGGCGCTGCCAGCACTGCTTATGCGCGTTTGATCATGCATAATACGCTGAGCATTCATGCAGGATTTACAGCCTTCAGCAGGCTGCCACTCTTTAACGACAATGCTCATGCTGGCACCCACTGATTAAATTCTTCAATATCGACAGTTTTATCCAGAACAAACCACTGCCGTTTAGAGCTATCCCACTGAGCACCCAAAGTTTTTGCCTGATCCTTCTCTTCGAAGGGGACGTTGAGGAATACTTTCTTCCCAAAATGCTTTTCGTTCATGGATTCATACAGGAAATGTTGAAAGCTCTCAAATCCTTCAGGAGCTGGTTCGCCCCGATGATCAATGACTTCGGTTGGCTCAGCAGATTTTAGTTTGCGTCGAATCGACTGATATTCCGAGGTTGTGAAAGGAGAGACATTGTCATGATACAGATCCGCAGAAGCATGAAGTCCAGGATCGTTATTTAGAATCGCCTCGAAGGGCTTTTCATTGCAGGTGCCAGCGGCTACCACGAGAATTCTGGCATCAACTGAATTCCAGGGAGTCTCTACCAGATAGTGAATTACGTCAGTTATTGAAACATCGTTGCGCTTAGCCATGACATACCTCTCCTTCTTTCATGCATCGGTCACAGAGAGATGTCTCACAATTTACGATGGTTATTTCTCCGCAACCATCACAATCGGTGCATGTTGTTTTGAGAACAGCTGAAAACTGACGATCAACGATGTGACCAGTACAGAAACCGTAAACTTGATATGACTCTCCTTTTTCCAGAAGATCCTTTTTTACTAGAGGCCTGTTGATATACATCATGCCACCAAAAACAGATAGCGCTTCATCAAAAGTGCTAGCGCAAGATATTTTGCTCTCAACTGAAATGATAAATCTCGACACGGTATTCACCCTTGAAAGAGTAACAGGCTAATGAATACCATTATAAATAAATGTAACTAATATGCAAGCACATATTATCCGGATTAAGTGGTTGATGATCCCCTCTGATCCACCAAAACCTTAATCCTCCCAGAAGGTTGATAGATCGACGCCGTAGTTCTTCTCGGCCTCGGGGAGACCCATGCTGTAGGTCATGGTGGCCTTGCCCAGGAACGGAGATTCCTTGGTCTGTGGCGTCTTCTTCTTGTGCTTGGTGGTGTAGAGCATCCGGGCCCGCATCACCTCGAATGAATAGCCCCGGCCATCGCGGTTCTTGTCCTTGGCCAGCCGGTTGATCGACTCCGTGAAGGCGTTGGTGATTGGGATGTCGGTCTCGAAGTAGGTCAGCACCTCCTCACGCCAGCCACTGACGGCGCTAACGAGATCCTTCCAGACCTCCTTCTGCCCCTGCGGGATGCCGTCAACCCAGGCAGCCAACGCCTTCTCAGCATCCCGCCGGGTGGCACAGCCCCAGATGTGGTAGAACCGCTCCTTGTGCTCATAGGCTGCCAGGAGCTGGGGGAAGGCCCCTGTCCAGGTTTCCATGATGAGACGCTCGCGGTCTGAGACGTCGTGAGCCGATTAGCAATTGACTTAATAGTTACAAAGCCATAAAGTTTCGCAACGTAATGCTAATGATTATCACTTGTACCAAGAAACTTAAATGATAACGGAGAACAACCGTATGTTTAGACCTTCCCAACTATCACTGGCTGTGGCGATCAGCCTCGCCCCAGCCTTGGGCTCTGCCGCTGGCGATGACCAGCCCCAGACCCTTGAAGCCCTGGTAATCATTGGCGATGCGTCCGCAGCCCAGACCTTGCCAGGGTCAGGCTACGTCGTTGGTGAGGCGCAGTTGAAAACCGAGGTTGAGACCGACATCAACCAGGTGCTGAAAACCGTCCCGGGCGTCTATGTGCGGGAAGAAGAAGGCCTGGGCCTGCGCCCCAACATCGGCATCCGCGGCGCCACGGCCGAGCGCAGCAGCAATATCACCCTGATGGAAGACGGCATTCTGATCGCACCGGCTCCCTACTCCAATCCGGCCGCCTATTATTTCCCAACGCTTAAACGCATGTCCTCGCTGGAAGTGCTCAAGGGTGCCCCGCTGCTGCGCTATGGCCCACAAACCACCGGTGGTGTCATCAACCTGATTTCCACACCCATTCCCGATCAGCGGCAGGGCTATGTTGAGACAGTCACCAACGACCGCGGCTCCACCGACGTTCATGTAACCTATGGTGACACGGCCGGCGACTGGGGCTACCTGCTTGAGACCGTCCAGCGCTCCGCGAAAGGCTTCAAGGAGATTGACCGCAGCGGCCGCGATACCGGCTTTGATATCGAAGACTATGTCGGCAAGCTGCGCTGGCAGGGAGAGCGCCAGAGCGTGACCGCCAAGCTGCAATACTCCGAGGAAACCTCCAACTCCAGTTACCTCGGCCTGACCGATGCGGACTTCAGCCAGGACCCGAACCGGCGCTACGGGCTATCCAGTATCGACCAGATGAACAACACCCACTCCGGTATCAGCCTGACCCATCAGTTCGACTGGAGTAACACCGTAAGCAGCACCGTTACCCTCTACCGCAACGACTTCAAGCGGAACTGGTTCAAGCTCAGCGATGGCGGAAGCATCATCGACGCGGCAAACGGCGGCGACGCCAATGCCCAGGGTATTCTGGACGGCACAGTTGACGCCAGCGGCCTGGATTACAAAAACAACGCCAGGGACTACCTGTCCGAGGGCGTGCAGGTAAACTTTGATGTCGACATGGGCAGCCACCAGTTTGATTTCGGCGCCCGCGCCCACGAAGATGAAATGGATCGCTTCCAGCCGGTCGATGTTTATGATCAGGTCAACGGTTCTCTGGTGTTCCAGAACACGATCGCCCCCACCGGCAGCAATAATCGCTTTGAGACCGGCGAAGCCCTGAGCTTCTGGGCACTCGACAAGTGGCAGGCGACGGACAAGCTCAATATCAACCTCGCTCTGCGCTACGAGGATGTACAGACCAGCCGCACCCAATACGCGGATCCCGGTCGCACGACCGTCGACAGCACCCGCGCCAATGACAGCGCCGAACTCCTGCCTGGCGCTTCCTTTACCTATGACCTGTCCCAAAGCTGGCAGGTTCTGGGTGGCGTGCACCGGGGTTTCTCCCCTCTCGGAGGTGGTGCCAGGGCAAACGAAGATCCGGAAACCAGCAAGAACTGGGA
>PAPM01000022.1 GCA_002708905.1 Pseudomonadales bacterium
AACTGCATGCTGAACACTTTCAACAACTATGTGCATGAACGTGTTTTTGATTACAACCCCTATGAGATGGAACTGAGCCACTTGATCAGGGAGGGCTTGCTTACCAGAGAAGAGGCTCTCACCAAAATGCAGACTCAACCCAGGGAAATGATTCCAACGATCATGGAAAAGCTGGATATCGACGATGCATCTATTGATAAAGTGAAGTGGGTCTATTCAAACCAGAAGTAGCGACACACTAGCTTTTAAAGAAAACCTGTAACTAAACTCAGATAACCAATCAGGATACGTTAGCCGAATGGGGGCAGACAGTTTCAATTTTCACCTTCTGTATTACGTTGCGCTGGTGCTGGCAACGTATCTTGTGTCGGCTGCGGTTGCCTGGTTTGTCGGCAAACTGCCTGCACTGGCATACCTGAAGGGCCGCGCGGGCAGATTCACAGCCCTGGATGGTGTGCGTGGTTATCTTGCACTTGGCGTCTTCATTCACCATTTTGTATTCTCCTGGTACTGGTTGAACAAAAATGATGGTGGTGCTACCCGGATACTTGAGCCTTTGTTTTTCAATATTGGTCGGGTCTCGGTTTTGATCTTTTTTATGATCACCGGCTTTCTGTTTATCCGGCGCATCCTGGCGGGCTATTACCATGGAAACTGGAAGAGCCTGTACGTTTCCAGGTTCTTCCGAATTTATCCGCTGTTTATTTTTGTGGTGATTTGCATTTCATTGGTGGTGGCCGTGAAGACCGGCTTCACCCTGGAGGTCTCCATCGTAAAGTGGGCGTTGCAGCATGTGAAGTGGCTCTTGTTGCTCGGTGGACAGATCAACAATTTTGCCGATACCTGGTTGGTGATTTTCGGAGTGTATTGGACACTAAAATATGAATGGGCATTTTATCTGTCCATTCCATTGTTGGCGTTGCTCTTCCGGCTAAACCGCTACGCCCTGGCCATTCTGGCGATACTGACCATTCCGCTCTTCCTGTATCCGCTGCAAGGAATGTATTTTTCCAGCGAATATCTGATTTATTTTGCTGTGGGTGGGGTGGCTGCGTACCTGGTGGAGAAGCAACCCGCCATTACCCAATACCTGGAATCCTGGATGGTGAGTGTGTTTGCCCTGGCCGCCGTTCTCCTGGTTTTGAATCTCGGTGATGAGAGCACTTTGACCTATACCATACTGATTGCCCTGTTTTTTGTACCCATCGCCAATGGCAATGATTTGTTCAGGCTACTTGCCCGAAAATGTTCAATCGTATTGGGAGAGATCAGCTACTCGATTTACCTCATGCATGGATTATTACTGTATTTATTATTGGTTGGATGGCCGGTGCTTCCAGTGAAGGATGTACCTTTCAATGAACACTTGATATGGATGCCGGTTTTCAGTGGTTTGGTTGTGTTGGTGTCGTCACTCACTTTCCTGTTCATTGAAAAGCCTCTCATTCACTATGGTAAACGACTGATCAGATCAAATGAAAAATAGCGCTCACGTACGAAAAGCATCGGATGTTGAAAAGCAGTTCTGGCTTCTGGATCAACAGGGCAAGAGTACTGCCTATAACATTGTGTCTGCATTTTGGGTTGCTGCTCCGGAAGTGGGCCGGCTGTCGCAGTTGGTGCAGTCGGTGATGACGGACTGGGGCATCGGAACTCAGGTATACCGGTTGGAAAACGGGGAGCTGCAATGCGTTGAGAATGCCTGCGCGCTGGCAACCACTACCCTGAACCTGGATGTGGAATGCTTTGAAACGTCCGCCGAGGCGAGTTTTCGCGAGCTGTGCGAAACGAAGTTCGATATTGAGAACGGACCATTAGCGAGGTTGGTTTCTATCCAGGCACCCCAAGCGGAACGGGCCTGGTTTGGCATCATTGTGCATCATATTGCTATAGATTTGCGTACCAAGGAGCTTTTGGCCAGTGAAATTGAGCGCCGCTGGACAGCACCGGAGCAATTGTACTCGTTGGATGAAACCTATGACGAATTTGTGCAGGAACACAGCGCGTGGCTCCAATCGGATAAAGCCGAAAGGGCACGCAACTACTGGAAATCAGAACTCGAACAACTGACAACTTCCGCGGAGTTGGCTCAATCAGTTTCTACGCAACGCAGCGAAGGTGGCCGCGTTGAATTCATCCTTGATTCAGGCCTGATCGATAAGGTTACCAAGTTTGCCGGAACCAGTAAGATTGATCCGTTCCTTCTGTATTTTTCAGCTTATCAGCTTGCTTTGTCCAGACTGAAAGTAGCTGACCAACTGAGCATAGGGGTGCCGCTGTCCAACCGCTTCGGTCATAAATTTGAAAATAGTATTGGATGCTTCGTCAATACGCTGCCCATTGTGGGCAACCTGGATTGGGAAGCATCGAAGGATGAGTATCTTGGGGTTGTGCGGCAGAAATTCCTGCTGGCAAACCGCCACCAGGCATTACCAGTGTTTGAAATTAAGCGCCTGTTGTCCAGCGCCCAGTCCTCGTTGTTCAACTTCGGGTTTACGCTGGAACCACCGATGACCCTGAATTTGGTTGGAACCCACACCCAGAGCATTCCGTTTTACAACGGCAGTGCTCAACTTGATGTTTTTCTTCGCGGCTGGGAAGAAAGCGGCCAGATGCGTTTCCGCATTGAATACGATGAAGGAAAATATAGCAGCGACTTTTCACGACGGTTGGCGTCCGTATTTCAGCTGATGCTGACAGGCCTTATTGCCGAGGATAAGCCGCTCAAGCAGATCCGCTACCTGCCGGCGGAAGATGAGAGTGTTATCGAGGCCGCAAATTGCACACAGGGTCCTGTGCAGGCGGAAGCCAATCTTAAAGATGCGTTCGAAGCCCAGGTTAAAGCCAATCCCCATGCGATTGCGCTGGTCTCCGCCCGTAGGCAACTCACCTATGCGCAGTTCGATGCATTGGCGGCCAGGCTGGCAAATTGCTTGCTGCAACAGGCGAAGCTGAAGCCAGGCAGCATCGTAGGTGTGTATAGTGATAGAAGTGAACAGCTGCTTGTCAGCATCTATGCCATTATTAAGGCCGGGTGCGCGTATTTACCACTTGATGTGGACGCTCCGCTGGAGCGCACCCGTTACATGCTGCAGCAGGCGCAGGCCAGTTTAGTGGTGACCACCACAGCCAATCATAGCCAGCTCGAGTCGCTTGCTGTTGAATGCATCGTATTAAGCAGCGACTACGAGAATATTGAACAGTATGATGTGCAACTGCCACCCATTGAGGTACCAGAGGAAAGCCCGGCCTACGTGCTCTTTACCTCCGGGTCTACCGGGTTGCCGAAAGGCGTAGTCAATTCCCACCAAGGCATCATGAATCGCCTTTACTGGATGCAGGAGTATTTTCAAGTACAGAATGACGTCATTCTGCAGAAAACGCCGGTCACCTTTGACGTGTCAGTGTGGGAGCTTTTTCTGCCTCTGCAGGTGGGTGGAACACTAGCTATTGCAGACCACAACAGCCACAAAGACCCCTACCAACTCTGTCGTCAGATAGAGACGTTCGGTGTGACATTCGCGCATTTCGTGCCTGCAATGCTGGCGGTATTTCTGGGTGTTGAGATTGAGCGCCCGCTGCCGCTCAGAACCATTGTCTGCAGTGGCGAGGAGCTGACCAAAGAACTGCAGGGCAGGTTCTTTCGCAAGTTCAACCGGATATCGCTCTACAACCTGTATGGCCCCACTGAAGCGGCGGTGGACGTGACCTGCTGGAAATGTGAACCCAACGATCAACGCAGCTTTGTGCCCATCGGCAAGCCCATATTGAATACGCAGATTCATATCGTGGACAAACAGGGAAATGCTGTACCCATAGGTGTGCCGGGGGAAATCATGATCGGTGGCGTGCAGGTGGCCGACGGCTATATTAATAACCCGGCCCTGACCGATGAAAAGTTTTTTGTCGATGAGTTTGGCCGGGGAAGGCTTTACCGGACCGGGGACTTGGCGCAATGGGATCAGGACGGGCAAATTGAGTATCTTGGCCGGTTGGATTTCCAGGTCAAGATCAATGGCGTCCGCATTGAGTTGGGCGAAATCGAAAACTCCATCCTGACCCTGCCTGAGATTAAAATGGCGGTGGTAACCTATAGCAAGGATAACGGGATCGGGTTGGTGGCCCACTATGTAACAGACAAAGCCAGCATCACGGAAGAGACGATCAAACGTCATTTGGCGTCCCGGCTGCCACCGCATTTGCTGCCCAAGGCTTATGTTCCCTTGGTGGGTATGCCCATGACTCCAAGTGGCAAAATTGATCGCAAAAACCTGCCCTATGACAGTATCAATATGCCGACGAATACTGTGCCCACAGAATTTGCCCCGGGTTCCACAGAGCGCTTGGTACAGCAAGCTTGGCAGTCTGTGCTGGGGAAAACCGACTTCGCCTCCAATGCCAGCTTTTTCGATGCGGGTGGGGATTCGTTGAAGTTGATGGAGGTGTATCAGTACTTGCTCCCGCATCTGAAGCGCAGGATCGCCAGCACGGATATGTTTGCCTATCCAACCATCGAAAGCCTGGCCAGGTATATCGACAGTGATGGTGAAAAATCGCCGGACCAGGATGCCCGTATCAGGAACCGGGCGCAAAAAATGAGATCCGCCTTCAAAAGGCCAAGATAATGATGAAACCGATAACACTGATTATGATTCTGGTGGCGTTGCTGGTGTTGTCAGCGGCGGCTCTATTCAAAATACGATACGACTTCAATCTGACCACGCTGAAGTTGGATCTGATGACCGAAGCGCATCGCCATGAAGCGCTGCCTTACCGAACCTACATGCCGGAGCGGGCCCAGGAGGGCAAAAGACCTCTGATTCTTTATCTGCAGAGCGGAGCCGGTCGGGGTGATGATAACCTGGGGCAACTGCGGCAGGAGATGTGGCGCCTGATTGAGGTGCAACAGCAGTACGCATTGGATTATATGATTCTGGCACCGCAATGCCCGGATGGTGTGGAATGGAATAATGCCCAGTCCGGTTCGCCACCCTATCCCAATCTTGATTTTACCCGCCTGGAGGAGAGTGAGCGCTTCCGGCAACTGTTGCAATTGGTGCAACGCTATATTGATCAGGGCATCGCAGATCCGGATCGAATCTACCTCGTGGGCATTTCCATGGGGGCAACGGCGGCCTGGGAATTCCTTTACCGGCACCCGGATAAATTTGCTGCGGCGCTGATCATGAATGGCCGCTCCGATCCCGGTGTCGCCCAGGCCATTGCCAAAACACCGATCTGGCTTGGTCACGGGGAAAAAGACACTGTGGCACCCATTGCAAACAGCACTGCCATGTCCTCGGCTTTAGCACAACATGACGCCGATCTGGTGTTCCGAACCTTCGATGCCGGTCACCAGATTGCGAACGTTGCCATCACGGAAGAATCACTGGGTTGGATACTGACAAAACACAAGAACAGCAGCTGGAATCGACATGACTGATCTCGATGACTCCTTTGATGATGACACCCTGGATAACGCCATTGCCGTGGTGGGCATGTCCGGTGCGTTCCCCGGTGCCGAAGACATAAACCAGTATTGGGATCATATCGTCCATGGTCGTTGCCTGGTGTCCGAGCTGTCAGACAAGGACCTGATCAGTGCCGGTGTTCCCCCGCAGCTGATTGAAAACCCCAACTATGTGAGGCGCTCCGGCATACTGGAGAACGTGGAATGCTTTGATGCCGAATTCTTTGGTTACGGCCGGGATGAGGCAGAGACCATCGACCCGCAGCAGCGGCTGTTTCTGGAGCATGCCTGGAAAGCGCTGGAAAGCGCCGGGTATCGTCCGCGGGAAATCCAGGAGCCGGTGGGTGTGTTTGCCGGCTGTGGATGGAACCGCTACGCCATCAATAACCTTGATTTCGACCTCAGCTCCTTCGGGGTGTCCGACTTCCAGAAGATGCTAAACAACGATAAGGACTTTCTGGCGACACGTGTAGCCTATAAGTTGAACCTCAAAGGGCCGGCGCTGGATATTCAAACGGCGTGCTCGACCTCATTGGTAACCATTCAAACCGGAATGTTGTCGTTGCTGACCTATCAATGTGATATGGCAGTCTGTGGCGGTGTTTGTGTCAACATCCCACACGGTGGAGGCTATCTGTATTCCGAGGGTTTGATTATGTCCAAAGACGGATATTGCAGACCCTTTAGTCCCAATGCGAATGGAACCGTGTTCAGTGAGGGCGTGGGCGTTGTGGTGCTCAAGCGCTATGAGGATGCACTGGAGCAAGGGGATTCCATCCTTGCCGTGATCCGCGGAGCTGCGGTCAATAATGATGGTGCCGACAAAGTGGGCTACACCGCACCCAGCGTTTCCGGCCAGGCGGATGTCATCGAGCTGGCGTTGCAACTGGCAAACCTGTCGCCATCAGAACTGGACTATATAGAAACCCATGGCACCGGTACTAAGCTTGGTGACCCAATTGAAATGTCTGCACTTGAGCGCGTGTTTGGCAGCAATGCGGACAAGCACATTGGTTTGGGCACGTTAAAAGCCAATATTGGTCATCTGGATGCGGCTGCAGGCGTAGCCTCTTTCATTAAAGCGGTCTGCGTCGCAAGAACCAAGATTATTCCGCCGAATATATTTGCGCAGGATTCAAAACCTGAATACCACGGTGATGGGCCTTTTTATTTTACCGACAGTGCCATTGAGTTGAATTCGAAAGAGAATGTCAAGGTTGGGATCAGCTCCTTTGGTGTTGGGGGAACGAATGCCCATATCATCGTTTCCTCACCTCCGCCGGTGCAGCATGCCCGTCCAGCCGGCGGCCCAATCCGTCCGCTGTTGTATAGTGCAAAAAGTGAATATTCATTGTGGGAGATTCAAAAAAAGACAGACCAGCACATTATGGGTCGAATGGATGAAATCGAAGCCTGTACCAATACACTGTTGAACTACAGAACACCCTTTGATTTTCGTACTTACAGTGTGTTGGATGTTGGTGACGGCGAGCATTCCAATGCAAAAATTGTCCCTTCCGGAAAGGTATCTGAAGCCAAAGATGCACCGAAAAATGCGTTCATGTTTTCCGGACAAGGCAGTCAGTTTCACAGAATGGGATATGAACTTTATGAAGGTGATAGCCGCTATCGCGAATACGTAAATCAATGCATAGCGGCAATGCATAGTGATTTGGCCAACGAAGTGAAGCAGGCGCTGCTGGGTACTGAGTATCCCGACAGACGCATTCTGGATACGCAAATTGCCCAGCTATGTTTGTTTACCCTGGAATACTCGCTGGCCAGGACCCTCATGGACTACGGCATTAACCCGGATGTGTTGATCGGTCACAGCCTGGGAGAGTTTTCTGCGGCATGCATTGCCAACGTGTTTTCATTGCCAGATGCTGTGGCTATTGTGTCCGAGCGTGGCCGCCTGATGTCAAGTACCGGCGAGGGAGCCATGGTAGCGGTGCTTGCTCCCCGTAGCAAGATTGAACCAATACTATTTGGGTCGTTGGCGGTTTCCGTGGAAAACAGCCCGTTGAATACGGTTATTTCCGGCACTGTCGAGGATATCCAGAGTCTGGAACAGAAGCTGAAGCTCGAAAAACTTGCCTGTGTGAAACTGGCTACCCGGTTTCCGTTCCACTCCAGGTTCATGGAACCCATTCTGGAAGAGTTCCGATCGGTTTTTGCTGGTATTACGCTAAACCCACCAGAGATTCCCATCGTATGTTGCACGACGGATTCAGTAACAGAACCCTTTGTGAATGCAGATTACTGGGTTCAGCATTTGCGCAATGAAGTGAATTTTCACCAGGGCGTACAACGGTTAATCGATCAATACGATGCGGATAATCTGGTGGAGATTGGGCCGGGGGACGCGTTGATCAATTTTGTGCGCACGATCACCCTGGATAGAGCCAACCTGATTCAAACCTTACCGGGTGCCAAGATGTCTGCCAATTCCCTCGAGCTGTTTGTGAGTTCGATGGCGCATTTGTGGTGTACCGGCGTCAGCGTCGATTTTGCCAAAGCCGGTCTGGTGGGTTCCGGCGCTATCGTGGATCTGCCCACATATCAGTTCCAGCGCACAGCGTACTGGAGAAACGAAAAAACCGGACCGGCGTTCCCCCAGCACAATACGGCGATGTTTCCGCCGGTAAATACTCCCAGCTTTGCGGAAGAGGTTGAGGAAAAGGATGCTCAGAAAGAGATTCGTGATGTTTGGGAGCGCTATATTCAAAAACCGGACTACGATGACGATGACAGCTACTTTGATCTTGGCGGACATTCATTGAATGGTGTGCAGCTGATCGGAGAGTTGAACAAGCGCTATAACCAGAACATCGAGATTTCTGATTTTTTTGATCACCCGACGTTTAATCACCTGTTGAAAGCGTACGGTATTACAGCGGCTGGAGAAGCAGAAGAGCCGGTACAGACCACCCCGCACTCCGCGTCTGCTTCAGAAGCTGATATCCATCAACTTCAATATCGTGGGTCAAGCCAACCTAATAAAATATGGATGCAGGAAAGCCTGATTTGCAAGTGGCTCCTGTCACGGCTGTACGGCTTTTCCAGGATGACCATCCGTAGAGTTCTGGAGCGGATTATATTCAAGTTGGAAGGCGGTGAGCTGTTTTCCGTAACCATGCGCAAGCTGTATAAGAAATACTACGACATGGATATAGGTCACTATACCGCTGGCTGTTTTGACAAAGGTAACTTCAAGCCGGGCACCACCATCGGCCGCTATTCTTCCATTACCCCGACAGCCCGTTTTGAGACTGCGGATCACCCTTCTACAACGGTTTCCAGTAGTGGTTTGTTCTACCGAGAATCGTTCGGGTTTTCCGATGGCATGGAAATTCCGCGAACCAAAATCGTAATCGGAAATGACGTGTTTATCGGCCACAACGCCACCTTGGTATATCCCTGCTCAAAAGTAGGTGATGGCGCTATCATTGGTGCAGGCACCATTGTGAATTTTGACGTACCACCTTATGCCATTGTGGGCGGGTCGCCTGCGATGATTATTCGTTACCGTTTCCCGAAAGCGAAAATCGAAGCCTTGTTGGAAAGCCGCTGGTGGGAAAACGATCTGGAGCAATTGTATCCAGCCCGGGGAGAATTTATGAAGCCGGTCTCAGGGTCGAGAGTTCGATAAGCGCGGATAACCAGCCAATTCTGGCTTTAATTCTCGGGGCGAGTGTGAACAAGGTGGGATTCTTGAGGAATCGCCCTGAGTTGCTGTTTTTTCATGAAGGTTTTTTTGGTCAAATAGACGGACACTTCGGTTCCACCCAGTCGAGCTTCGCTATGAACCCATTAAAATTCTGCATGGCTTTGTGTGCAACACTCTTCACACTTGCTGTCCCACAATTCGCGTACCCTGCCTGCCCTGGAGACAATGACTGTGGTTTATCACCCGGGTTGTTCGTTTCCCGAGCCAATCTCGCCGTAGTTAAACAGAGAATTCAGGCCGGAGAGCAGCCCTATGCTGCCTTCTATGAGAGTTTTCTGCGTCAAGCCAGCGCCACGCTCAGTCGCTCGCCAAACCCATTTAGCATGGCGAACGTTAAAGACATCACTTTTGGCTGGTGTGGCACAGCAGGAGGAGAGGACGACACGCTGAATGATCTGGTGAAAAAGATCACGGATGATTCTCACACTGCGCGCAATTTGGCGGTCGCCTACCTGCTTTCAGATGATGTGCGTTTTGCCGACAAAGCCAGGGATTTTATGCTGGCATGGGCTACAGGCAGCACTTTGTTCAATATCTACGATTTTAATGTGGATTTTAATAGAGCAAGTTTTGACGGCATCGAAGAAGGTTTTTGTAACAACTCCTGGAACATGGCTCTGGATAGCATGTGGCAAGGCTATGGCCTGATTAATTTCAGTGATGTGTATGCCATCCTAACGCGAAATGGATATCAACTGTCCGCTGCTGATCGCACCGTATTGCAGAGGTGGCTGAGCCGGGAGTTGTTTCCTGCCATGAATGCCGGCTGCCATTCCTGGACCCGTTGGGCTGATAATCACACCGGGTCAAGTGCATACACCCGCTACCGCAGTGACAACCACCTCAGCTGGTGTGTGGCTGGTTGGTCATCCGTAGCGGCGGCCTTGAATGATGAGGCGATGTGGAATTACACCTTTAAAGGCGGCACGTTTGATGACGGACACAGTGGCCCTTATGCGAATCCTGCCAACTTCGAAGCGCAGGTAGGTTATGCGGTGTCGGCCAGTGGAGAGATCTACGATCAAGCTGTGCGCGCATCGTCTCACAAGGGTTTGTTCTACGGCAATTTCAGCTTGTGGTCGTTGTCTTTGGCGGCACAAATAGCGGAAGTCCACAAGGGCATCAACTATTGGACGTTTACCGGTAGTCGGAATGGTTCGTTAATGACGGCGTTGGACTATTACGCACGTTATACAGCTGGGGATTTGGCACCCCCTGATGCAGAAGAGACGACAGACCCAGCTTTCTTCAGATTTCTATACGAAATGGTCGTGGGAAATCAGTGGGTCAATGGTGAGCGGGAAAGTCTGTATCGGCGGGCACGGGACAGCAGCGCCCGAACCCAGGTAGTGAGTCAGGCCATTGGCCCAGTGTCTCTCTTGACCGGGGATCTTTCAGCAGGGAACAAGCTGAGCCCGCCGAATCCTCCAAGGAACGTGCAGGGACAGTCTTTACCCGGAAACTGACTCAGGTTTTATATTGCGACGCCATTTTTCTAAATTGTGCGCCCAGCTCTGATAGTTTCTCACTGATCTCGCGGCTGCTGGCTACAGACTCATGGGTTTCCTGGGCGAGGACGGCAACACCATTAATATTGGCATTGATATCATCAGCAACGGAACTTTGCTCTTCGGCTGCCGTAGCAATTTGAGTATTCATGCCTTTGATGGCCTCCACAGCAGAAGTGACACTGGTAATGGCTTCCCCAGCCTGCTGGGACAGAGTGACACACTTAGCTGTCCGTTCCTGGCTTACCTGCATGGCGTGCACCGCATCCTGGGTTCCGTTGTGGACGTTGCTGATGATCTGATGAATTTCTTCGGTGGATTCCTGGGTACGTTGGGCCAGGGTACGCACTTCGTCGGCCACCACGGCAAACCCCCGTCCCTGTTCACCGGCGCGGGCGGCTTCAATGGCCGCGTTTAAGGCCAGCAAGTTGGTTTGTTCTGCGATGCCTTTAATTACGTCCAGTACGCTACCGATGCGGGAGGTGTCGGCTGCCAGTTTATTCATAACCGTTGCGACATTTTGCACATCATCCGCCAGCTGATTAATGGCAGTGATGGTATCGTTCATGACTCGAATACCATTCTGCGCACCTTGGTCGGCCTGCTGTGCAGCTTCTGCCGCGCCGGAAGCGTTGCCGGCAACTTCCTGGGATGCCGCTGTCATTTCATTCGTTGCGGTGGCCAGCAATTCGGTGCGGGTCTGGACGTCGTCGCTCTGGCGCAGCATGTTGCTCATCATCTGTTGTAGATGTTGCGCATTGTCGTCCAGGGTGGAAGCACTGGTTTTCATGCTTTCCACCATTTTTCGCAGGCCTTGTTGCATGGTATTGACATCACCGGCCAATTGTCCCAGCTCGCCTTTGGCACTGGTAGTGATGGGGTGAGTGTAATCCCCTCTGGTCATCTGTTTAATGCCCAGCATAAGAGATTGCAGGGGTGAAATGATCAGGCTGTTCATGGCGAATATGACAGTGCCGGCGATAACAATGACGGCGACGAGTGCAGTGGGAATAATGATAGCAATAAGTGAATTCACTTCATCGGCATTCGATTCCGCCTTCGATTGGGCCATTTCAGAGAGTTTCGCCACGGCATCAGCGAGCAATTGAGCGGGTTCCCGGTCAATGCCTTTTACCGCAGCGTCACCGGCTTTATGATCCAGTCCCGCCGCAATGAATTTCTGATAACCATCCCGATAGGCGCCGGCCATGGATTTGTGGGCTGAGAGGAAGTTGCTTACCTCTTCCTTGCCTTCCCCTGGCGCGAGGTGCTGCAATAACCCTTTGCCAAGCTCCTGTATTTCAGTTTCCCGGTCCTGGAAGGCGGTCCAGTATTTCTCCCGCCGCGCCGCGTCATGGCCACGGAGCAGTACGTTCTTCCATTCCTGTACCTGCACTTTAAACAGATAATTCATCTTCTGGATGGCCGAGACATGGGCAAGGTCCTCCGTCACCAGCACTTCAAAATGACTGACAATGCGGGCTTGGTACCAGATAGCACTGCAGCAGATCAGGGTAACCAGAACAAAGCCCAGACCAACACCTTTGGACAAAAGGGAAAGCGTATTGGTGTTCGTATTAGCGTCCATACTGAACATCCTTGGGTCGAGAAAACGAGAGGAAGGATAGGTTAAGTATAGATACTTTCAATTGTTTTCCAGTATCCAGTTAGAGCGAGGTAGAAGCGGACCACCCCTAACAGGGCTAGGGTGGTCCGGCGGGCGTTAGTTCAACTCACTGAGTGGCACAATAGGCAGTACAACGCTGGAAGGGTATTGCGGACTGTTGTGAATGGTGGTGATGCCATCCTGCGCCAGTTCACGCCTTGGTTCGTTCAACATTCCCTGCGCCTGATTGCTGGGGGAAATGGAAACCCTCAACTTGTTGCCTTTGCGGATCAGGGCCGAGGTGGGGAAGATCTCAACCTGCATCAGGGTGGGTTCGCCCGGGATCAGGAAGGTTTCCGCCGCTTGCGTGAAATAATGGTAGGGCTGGATCATTTCACCGTTGAGATAGCGGGACCGTAGCGGGTCCACCGTGCGTGCGGACGCCAGCAGCATGCCGTCGGTGATGGGTATGACCCGTCCGCTTTGGGTCACCTCGTCGATGCGTACCGCCAGCACCGCTTCGGTTTTGGTACTCTCCATCCAGATGTCCGCCTGGATGGGGCCGTTGATATAGTAATCCTCCGCCATTGGCTCGGATTCGTAGTTGAGGGCGGAACGCTCCAGCTTATCGCGATCCCAGAAGCAGACTTTAGGTGTGGCAATGCCCGCGCTTCCCAGGGTCCACTGGACAAAGCTGGGGGAGCATTCAGTGCCGTCGTTCAGGAACACGTTCAGTATCAGCAGGCCACCCTGTTCGTTCTTGCGGTATTCGTAATCGGCAAACGGGGGTGTTGCCATCTCATGGCTGGGTTCAGGCATTTCCGGCATTTGTCTGCTCAGACCCATATCACCGCGCAGATACCAGCGCTCCGGCATGGCAGCAGGGTGGGGCCAGTCGGTGGTGGTGGCAAATCCCTGCCACATACCGAACTGATAATTCCTGACGTATTGGGTGACCGGAGGAATGGAGTCCACCTGGGCATCCATGCCCATCAGGTATTGGTCAAACCATTGCAGCATCAGATGGAGGATCGGGTCCACTTTGTCCGTGCCGGGGAAGGCCTGTAGAAAATGACTGACGTGATCGCCGTTGTAGATCACCAGGCGACTGTCCACCCGATCTTTCAACGTCTCATACAGCAAAGGCGCATCCCGCTGGAAGATGTCATTGAGGGCGCCCATAAAGAATGTGGGTGCCTGGATCTGATCCATCTTCTCAATGGGAGAACGGGTGCGCCAGAACTCACCATCGTAGGTTACTTCCGGATCGCCGTTGATGGTGGCATCGATAATCGGCAGGTAATAGTTGTCGATCTGGGCGATATGATCAGCGGTGGACTTGGAGATCTGATCCATTAACTTGGGAAACTGAATCATGGCCGGGATGTTCTGGGTGGAGGTCAAATGAGTCAGGGTCATCCACTTGCTCATGAACGTGGCGTTCAGCATGCCCCCAATGCCTACCGTGCCCCGTTGCGCATCACCCATGGGGACACTGGCGAACACTGCTTTGATGTCGTCCGGCCGTTGCTGGGCAGTGAACAAACCGGTAATGGCCATGTAAGAAGCGCCGGCGACCCCTATGTCACCGTTGGACCAGGGCTGCTGTTTGATCCAATCCACCGCGTCACCGTAGCCGGACTGTTCCTCTGCTCCCAGCATTTCCCAGCCGCCCTCCGAGACGCCGCCACCGATGACATCCACTGAAACCTGGGCATAGCCTCTACGCACCATGTAGGGATCGGGCGCACCCAGCAACACGCCGCCGGGCATGGGCATAAAGGAGATCATGCTGATGTTGTAAGCGCTTTGTACCAGTATGGTGGGGAAGGGGCCTTCTGCCGGCGTGCCGTCTTCATTGGCCGGTAACGTTACCCGCACACCGATCAGATTGCCGCTGGTGGTGGGAACGTATTCCAGATACTTCACCTTAATCTTCGGATAGATGGCGTCCCGGTGATAGGCGCCCAGTTCGATGGTGGCGGGAAGAGGTTCTGGTTCCGGAGATTCAATGCCAGGGTCATTCGGCACGTCTTCCGGAGAATCCAACGAACGCTCGTTGACCCCGGGAGCTGGGGTGTCATTGGAAGATCCGCCACCGCCACAGGCCACCAGTAAGATGGAAAACAGCAGAACGGTTAGAAAACGAGCATGCACAGGAGTGCAGCCCAGATTTGGGTTATACATGCAGGTAGCTCCCTGTAGTTGTCATTTTTGTTATTTGTCTCAAGTAATTCCTGCACTTGAGTACTACATTGGGTAAACAGTGAGTATGCCACGGCCATTTGGTCGAAGGCAAGGCCAATTGCGACAAAATATTAGCGGGTTGTGAAAACAATGGATGTCAGTTTGGCGCCGCTTAGCGTGCAAAACCGTAAAGCTTTTTTCTTTTTCCTGAGCCTGGCGTATAATGCCCGACCTTTTCTCCAGGCCAGGCTCGGGGGAAAGGCCTAGAGTTTATAGGCCTTTTAGCGCATTTTGAGGGCAATATTGTGGATTATCCAAAGCATTACGGAGTCATCATCATTGGTGGCGGTCACGCCGGTACCGAGGCGGCATTGGCCAGTGCCCGCATGGGCGTGCAGACCCTGTTGCTGACCCACAATATTGAGACCCTGGGGCAGATGTCCTGTAATCCGGCCATCGGTGGGATCGGTAAAAGCCACCTGGTGAAAGAAATTGATGCCTTGGATGGCGCCATGGCCCGGGCCACCGACCGTGGTGGCATCCAGTTCCGCATTCTGAATTCCCGCAAAGGCCCGGCGGTGCGGGCGACCCGCGCCCAGGCTGACCGCGTCCTTTATAAGGCAGCAATCCGCGAAATCCTGGAAAACCAGCCCAACCTGGATATCTTCCAGCAAGCGGCGGACGACCTGATCATCGAGGGCGAAACCGTAAAAGGTGTGGTAACCAATATGGGGGTGCGGTTCTTCTCCCAGGCGGTGGTGTTAACGGCTGGCACCTTCCTGGGTGGCAAAATCCACATCGGACTGGAAAACCACTCCGGTGGTCGCGCCGGCGATCCGCCGTCCATTGCCCTGGCCCAGCGCCTGCGGGAACTGCCCTTTAATGTGGACCGCCTGAAAACCGGTACGCCCCCCCGTATCGACGCCAAGTCCGTGGACTTTTCTGTGATGACCGAACAGCCTGGTGATACCCCATTGCCGGTAATGTCATTTATAGGATCGCTGGCAGAACATCCGCGGCAAATTAGCTGTTACATTACGCACACCAATGAGCGTACCCATGACATTATCCGCGGTGGCCTGGATCGTTCCCCCATGTACACCGGGGTGATTGAAGGCATTGGTCCTCGTTATTGTCCTTCCATTGAAGACAAGATTCATCGCTTTGCGGACAAGGATTCCCACCAGATATTTATTGAGCCGGAAGGGTTGACCACTCACGAACTGTACCCCAATGGCATATCCACCAGCCTGCCCTTTGACGTGCAGCTTGAACTGGTGCATTCCATCCGTGGTATGGAGAACGCCCATATCCTGCGGCCGGGTTATGCCATCGAGTACGATTTTTTCAATCCGCAGGATCTGAAGTACTCCCTGGAAACCAAATTCATCAACGGTCTGTTCTTCGCCGGTCAGATCAACGGCACCACTGGTTATGAAGAAGCCGGTGCCCAAGGCTTGCTGGCAGGTTTGAACGCCGCCCGCCGTGCCCAGGATAAAGAAGCCTGGACCCCGCGCCGGGATGAAGCCTACATCGGTGTATTGGTGGATGATCTGATCAGCATGGGTACCCGCGAACCCTATCGTATGTTCACCAGCCGCGCGGAACACCGCTTGCTGCTGCGGGAGGACAACGCCGATCTGCGTCTCACCGAAAAAGGCCGTGAACTTGGGCTGGTGGGTGACGAACGCTGGCGCCGGTTCTGCGAGAAAAAAGAAGCCATAGCGCAGGAAGAGCAACGCCTGCGCAGCACCTGGGTGTTGCCGGACAGTGTGATGGCCAAGCAACTCAATCCCAAACTGGGGAATGCCATCAGCCGTGAATACAATCTGAAAGATCTGCTGCGCCGCCCGGAATTGAATTACAGGGACATCGCTGCATTGACGCCAGACTTGAGCGTGGCGGACGACGTTGCAGAACAAATTGAAATCGATGCCAAGTATGAAGGCTATATCGCACGCCAGCAGGATGAGGTGGAACGCCTGCGTCGCAGCGAGGACACCAAGCTACCCGGGGATTTCGATTACGATGCCATCTCCGGTCTGTCCAATGAAATTAAAACCAAGCTCAATCAGGCCCGACCCCAAACCCTGGGCCAGGCGGGTCGCATTCCCGGTGTCACACCGGCAGCCATCTCCCTGTTGCTGATACACCTGAAAAAACGCGACGCCCAGAGCAAGAAAAGCGCTTAAACAATAGTTGTTTGCACTATATTTACTCATACAAATGGCTGTACAGAGTGAATGATATTCTTTTAATGTGTGTTCTCGTTGTCTTTTTGTTCTCAACGATAGGGTTTAATAGGAGGACTAGGCTAAATCGGAAGGGACTATGTGCTTCATGTGGTGCCCAATTGGCTGAAGGCAAAAAAGAGGAAATAACGTATCCTAACGGCACCTTTTATTTTTGCTCTGTGTGTGGGTCTTCGATCAAATCCAAGGATAGAATATTTTATGGAGTTTCTGTTCTAATCATACTGTCTTTAACCAGCTTTATTATATGGAATACATGGCTTTATTAGGTTGTGTGTTAATAAAGCTTTTTTCTGTTTCTGGCGTCTGACATATTACTGTTTGCCTTTTCTCCCGCCCACCGGTGGGCGAAAACCCCAGTTCTATGTGCTTTCAGCGCAACAAGCAACCCAAGAGGGCTGTTTCGTGGACTATCCTAAGCGCTACGGACTCACCATCATAGGCGGAGGTCACGCTGGTATGGCCGTATGCTTCGTTGGCTTTTAGATTTAATGCATTTAATCCATTGATTACTCTACTCACTTATAATTAACAATGTGTGAAAGCCCCAGAAATTTAAGGTGCAAATCTTCTCGTTTCTTCTCTGCCGTGCACTTATTACCGGGCGTGCTCCTTATGTATTCGGCATATTTTGCCTATAGGCTGTCACTGGAGCGGATGGTGCGTTGGGCGTCAGCTTATTCATTCTGCTGTTTGCAATTACCTTAGTGGCGTATGTGTATGGAGATGAGGTGATTTTGTTGAATGGCTTGCTAATCCGTAAGAAGCTTTTCTTTATTGAGCGCAAGATTTTATTAACGGATATTAAAGACTATAGGGTTAACATTGGCGTTTTTAAGTATAGCGATCGTATGAAGCCTACTATCAGGCTTGAGATCTATGATGGGGATGGAAAAAGCAAAATTTGCATACCTATAAAGCTGTATCCGAGGGAATTTATTGGTAGCTTGCAGGAGGAGCTTAAGAAAATGGCATTAAGTAAGTGAGGAATCCTATTAGAGATATTAACGATGACGCTTGGCGAAAACTGGGTAAGACTTATTGGATCCCCTTCTTGCTTGTAGTGATGGTGTTTTCATTTTATGCGCATAGCGTGAGACAGCGTATCACGCTTGAGCCGCTGACAACTGAGGAAGCCGAGAGCTATTCAGAAAAAATAATGAACTCCAAAAAGCTCCAACAAACATTCGGGGCTATTCAGGAAGTTGAATTTCTTGGCGGGATTTTTGAGCAGCAGAGAGATCGTTACACTTATTCGGTCTATATAATTACCCAAGATCGAAAAATTCAAGCTGAACTCCGGCTTACCAAAGTAGGGGCAGATGTGAAGTCGGCCCATCTGGTTCACGTATCACTGGGTTCTGGAGAATCATTTTCAATTGACTTAAAAAACTAAACTTGCCATTGGTTCGGACAGCTCGATTCATTTAGGCTAACACCTTTAGGGTGTCCGGGCTCCAAAATGTGTCCACATAGAGTTGAATATAATTTCCGGATATTTTGCCGGTGTGGTGTAGAATCGCTCTCCAGAAAAGAAAGTGCCTGGCAAAGAATACACGGAACCACACAGTGCAATTAACCGAACAACAAGCAACGCGGCTCGCGTCCGGTTGTGAACAACTGCGCCTTAACCTGAGCGACCAGCAACAGCAGACCATTCGTGCCTACCTTGAAAACCTGCTGAAGTGGAACCAAGCCTATAACCTCACCGCTATCCGCGATCCCGATGACATGGTGATCAAGCATTTGCTGGACAGCCTGTCCATCGTGCCCTACGTTAAAGGCCACAGGATTCTGGACGTCGGCACCGGTCCCGGGTTACCGGGTATTCCCGCTTCCATCTGCGATCCCGATCACCACTGGACCCTGATCGACAGCAACGGCAAAAAGACCCGTTTTCTGGTACAAATGAAGGCGGAACTCAAGCTGGATAACGTTTCGGTGATTAAGGGGCGGATCGAATCAGTACCGGCCAGCCAGCGCTTCGACACCATCACCAGTCGTGCGTTTTCTTCCCTGCAGAATTTTGTAGGTGTGTGCTTACCACTGCTGGAAGAAGGGGGAGAACTGCTGGCCATGAAAGGTCTGGTGCCGGAAGACGAAATCGAAGCCCTGCAGCAACAGGCACTGGAAATTCGCATTGAACCACTCAATGTGCCCTATTTGCATGAAGAGCGGCACCTGATTGTGGTAAAAAGAACGCACACAGGATAAAAGCATCCGGGAGATCGATTGTGGGTAAAGTAATCTCAGTGACCAATCAAAAGGGCGGTGTGGGTAAAACCACCACCTCAGTAAATCTGGCTGCGTCACTGGTTGCTACCAAGCGAAAGGTACTGTTGATCGATCTCGACCCCCAGGGCAATGCCACCATGGGCAGCGGCGTCAACAAGCACGAGTTGGAGAGCTCTATCTACGATGTGCTGGTGGAGCAGATGTCCGTGGCCGATGCGGTGGTGCATACCGAACCCGGTTACGACCTGATTGGTTCCAACGCAGACCTGACGGCGGCGGAAGTGGAACTGCTGGATCTTGATGCCCGAGAACAGCGCCTGAATCATGCCCTGGAAGGGGTGCGTTCCCAATACGACTACATCCTGATTGATTGCCCCCCATCCCTCAATATGTTGACGGTGAATGCTTTAGTGGCCTCCGATTCCGTCATCATTCCCATGCAGTGTGAATACTATGCACTGGAAGGATTGTCAGCCTTGTTGAACACCATTGAAAAAATCCAGAGCGTGCTCAATCCCAAGCTCGAGATCGATGGGTTGCTGCGCACCATGTACGATCCCCGCATTGCATTAGCCAACCAGGTGTCCAGTCAATTGACAGAGCACTTTGGCGATAAGGTCTATCGCACCATCATTCCACGCAATGTGCGTCTGGCGGAGGCCCCCAGTCATGGTTTGCCGGTGCTGGAATACGATCGTCGTTCCCGCGGCGCGGTGTCCTATCTGGCGCTGGCCGGTGAGCTGATTCGCCGGGCGGAACAGAAATTGACAGCCACCGGAGCGGAAACCGCCACCGCCTGATTGCGTCCCAAGCCAAGCCCCTTATAATGTGGAACCCATCATTAATGTGAAACCTATCAGGTAAGTCACATTTTTCACCGACGACAATAAAGGCGATACATGGCTGCCAAGAAGAAAGGATTGGGTCGAGGACTGGATGCGCTGTTGGGAAGCGCCAATATTCCGCAAAAAGAAGTTTCCACCGATGCCAGCAAACCCGTCACGATCACCCGTGAAGACGTTGACGGTGAACTCAAGCATCTCCCCATTGAGTTTCTGCAGCGCGGCCGTTACCAGCCCCGTCGCGATATGGACCCCCAAGCCCTGGAAGACCTGGCCAACTCCATCAAGGCCCAGGGTGTGATGCAACCCATTGTGGTTCGCCCCATTGCCGGACCCAACCAATACGAAATCATTGCCGGTGAACGTCGTTGGCGCGCCAGCCAGCTGGCGGGGCTTGATAAAGTACCTTGCGTAATTCGCTCTGTAACCGATGAAGCCGCCATTGCCATGGCGCTGATTGAAAACATCCAACGGGAAGACCTCAACCCCATTGAAGAGGCCGCAGCCCTGCAGCGCTTTCAGGATGAATTTGAATTAACTCACCAGCAGGTGGCGGAAGCAGTGGGCAAATCCCGCACCACGGTGACCAACCTGCTGCGTCTTATGAGCCTCAGTGCGGAGGCCAAAAAGCTGGTGGAACACGGCGATCTGGAGATGGGCCATGCCCGCGCCATCCTCACTTTGGACAGCGGCAAACAAACCGAGGCGGCACGGGCTATTGTCGCCAAAGGGCTTTCCGTGCGCCAGACCGAAGCACTGGTGCGGCGCCTGCAGCAGGAAAAAATCGCCACCGGTGATACCAAAATCGATCCTGATATCAAATTGTTACAAGATAATTTGTCCGACAAGCTGGGTGCACCGGTCATGATCCACCATAGCGCCAAAGGTAAGGGCAAGCTGGTGATTCGCTACGGCAGTCTGGATGAGCTGGACGGCATCCTCGACCACATCAAATAAAGCCGAAATGGCCCGGCGACCCGTGTTGCCTGTGCTATGGAAAGTCTCTATAATCGGCACCGCCTTACACAGGCACCTGCAATCAGCGTCTGAGCTGACCCAAAAGGTCCAAAAGGCCAACAGAGTGTAATTCGCTGATTGAGGGCAAACGGAAAACGACTGTGACAAAGCCGAGCACGTTAAACAAAGGGTATTTGGGTGTTTACGTGGTGGGCTCGCAGGCCCTGATCTCGACCTTGATTCCTGTAATCGTGTTGTGTGTTGTGGGTAAAGCGGCTGCGCTGGCAGCTTTGGTAGGGGGCTGGATCGCGGTTCTGGCCAATCTTTACTTCGCCATACAGGCATTTCGTTTCTCAGGGGCGCGCGCATCGCAAGAGATGGTGCGGGCTTTCTATCGGGGTGAGGCCGGAAAATTTGTCATTGTCATGCTGCTGTTCATCGCAGCGTTCAAACTGCTCCCGGGTGTCCGTGAAAGCGCGGCATATTTGTTTTCAGCCTTCTTTGTAGTGTACGGTGTCGCTTGGCTGGCACCCCTTGTGTTGCGCAAATAGCAGCGCAAGCATACGCCCGAAGAAGCTAAGTCCGACTTCGAAATAAGGTATTGGGATACTATGGCTGCAGATTCCTCAGAATACATCAAGCACCACTTGACTAATCTGGTTTATGGCCAGCACCCCGATGGTTCCTGGGGCTTTGCGCACTCTGCTGCCGAAGCGGCAGAGATGGGATTCTGGAAATTTCACGTGGATTCCCTTGGTTGGTCTGTGGGCTTAGGCCTTCTTTTTTTGCTTTTGTTCCGCATGGCGGCAAAGCGTGCCACCACGGATGTACCGAAAGGCTTCCAGAACTTTGTTGAAATCCTGGTGGATTTCGTTGATACCCAGGTGAAAGAAAACTTCCATGGCCGCAATGCCATGATCGCCCCCATGGGACTGACCATCTTCTGCTGGGTGTTCCTGATGAACCTGATGGACTTGATCCCGGTAGACTGGATTCCGGCCTTGGCCAGTGCTGCAGGCATCCACTACATGAAGATCGTGCCTTCCACTGATCCGAACATCACCCTGGGCATGTCCTTTACCGTATTCTTCCTGATCATCTTCTACAGCATCAAAGTGAAAGGCATCGGCGGCTTTGCCGGCGAATTAACCTTGCATCCTTTCAGCAGCAACAACATCGCCGTAAAGATTCTGCTGATCCCCGTTAACCTGTTTTTGGAAACCGTGAACCTGCTGGCCAAGCCCATCTCTCTGGGTCTGCGATTGTTCGGCAACATGTACGCGGGTGAAATGATCTTCATTCTTATTGCTCTGATGTTCAATGCCGGTGTGATCATGGCGCTGTTTGGCGGCGTGTTGCAGCTGGGCTGGGCGATCTTCCACATTCTGGTTATTACCCTGCAGGCCTTCCTGTTCATGGTGCTGACCATTGTGTACTTGAGCACAGCACACGAAGATCACTAAGAATTGTGTTTCAACCTTAACCATTAACTTAACCTTAAACTTTAAAAGTAATACCAGGAGATAACATGGAAACTGCATCTGCACTTGTATTGATCGCCGCTGGTCTGGTAATCGGTCTGGGCGCGTTGGGTACTGCAATCGGCTTTGGTCTGTTGGGTGGCCGTCTGTTGGAAGGTACTGCCCGTCAACCGGAAATGGCGCCTATGCTGCAAGGTAAAATGTTCTTGATGGCAGGTCTGTTGGACGCGGTTCCAATGATCGGTGTTGGTATCGGCATGTACATGATCTTCGTATTGGCCTAAGTCCATCGCTTCGAGAAAGTAGCGTCACACATTTACTTTAACGAGCGAGAGGGTTTGGTATGGATATTAATGCCACCATCATAGGTCAATCCATCGCCTTTGCCGTATTCGTATTTTTCTGTCTCAAGTTCGTATGGCCACCATTGATTAATGCCATGCGTGAACGCTCAGAAAAAATCGCACAGGGCTTACAGGCGGCAGACCAGGCTGAGCAGGATCTGGAACTGGCTAAAGAAAAAGCCGCAGACACCCTGCGTGAAGCCAAGCAGCAAGCTGCTGCGTTGATTGAGCAAGCCAACAAGCGCGCCAATCAATTGGTCGAAGAAGCGAAAGATCAGGCCCGCGCCGAAGGCGAGCGTCTGAAAGCGGCTGCCCAGGCAGAAGTGGAACAGGAACTGAACCGCGCTAAAGAAGCGTTGCGTGCTCAAGTGTCTGTTCTGTCTATTGCCGGTGCAGAAAAAATTCTTGGCACGGCAGTCGATCAAAATGCTCATAACGCAATGCTTGAGCAGCTTGCATCAGAACTGTAACGGTATCGGATTATGGCAGAACTAATCACAGTTGCCCGGCCTTACGCGAAAGCGGCTTTTCAGTTCGCCGACGAGAACGGCGCACTTGCTGAATGGTCCGATATGCTTGCCTTTGCAGCGGCTGTTTCTACAGATGAAGCAGTATCCAGTTTCCTGAACAACCCTAAAATCACCTCTGCCCAGAAAGCAGAGGCTTTTGGTGATCTGTGCAAGGACAAACTGAATGCCCAGGGTAAAAATTTTGTGGCCATGCTGGCGCAGAACAAGCGATTGGCGGCGTTGCCGGAAATCGCAACATTGTTCGAAGCGCTGAAGTCACAAAAGGAACAAAGCGTTGATGTGGAAATTACCTCTGCATTTGCTTTGAGCGATGAGCAAGGGAACAAACTTGCTGCTGCCCTGAAGCAGAAACTGGGCCGTGAAGTCAACGTCACCACTGCAGAAGATAAAGCTCTGTTGGGCGGTGTCATCATCAGAGCCGGCGACATGGTGATTGACGGTTCTGTACGCGGCAAGCTCGCTAAACTGGCCGAAAAATTGAATTCTTGAGGACATAAGCATGCAGCAACTCAACCCTTCAGAAATCAGCGAGCTGATCAAACAGCGCATCGCGAATCTGGATACAACTTCCGAAGCGCGCACCGAAGGTACCATCGTTAGCGTATCTGACGGTATCGTGCGAGTTCACGGTCTGGCCGACGTAATGTACGGCGAGATGATCGAGTTTGAAAACGGCACTTACGGTATGGCTCTTAACCTGGAGCAGGATTCTGTAGGTGCGGTAGTACTGGGTGATTACCTGGGACTGGCCGAAGGTCAAAAAGTGAAGTGTACCGGCAAAGTACTGGAAGTACCTGTTGGTCCTGAACTGCTGGGCCGGGTAGTAGACGGTCTGGGTAATCCCATCGACGGTAAGGGCCCACTGAACACCAAACTGACTGACGTTGTTGAAAAGGTTGCACCTGGTGTAATCGCCCGTCAATCGGTTGACCAACCTGTTCAGACTGGTTTGAAATCCATCGACGCCATGACCCCGGTTGGTCGTGGCCAGCGTGAGCTGATCATCGGTGACCGTCAGATCGGTAAAACCGCGATCGCCATCGACACCATCATCAACCAGAAAGATTCCGGCATTAAGTGTATCTACGTGGCCATCGGTCAGAAGCAATCTTCGATTGCCAACGTAGTGCGTAAGCTGGAAGAGCACGGCGCAATGGACAATACCATCGTGGTAGCGGCAGCAGCAGCTGACCCCGCAGCGATGTTGTTCCTGGCCGCGTTCACCGGTTGTACCATGGGTGAATACTTCCGCGACCGCGGTGAAGACGCGCTGATCGTATACGATGACTTGACCAAGCAAGCTTGGGCTTATCGTCAGATCTCCCTGTTGCTGCGTCGTCCTCCGGGCCGTGAAGCTTATCCTGGTGACGTATTCTATCTGCACTCCCGTCTGCTGGAACGTGCTGCCCGTGTAAACGCCGACTACGTAGAGAAGTTCACCAACGGTGAAGTGAAAGGCCAAACCGGTTCTTTGACGGCGTTGCCTATCATCGAAACCCAGGCGGGTGACGTTTCTGCCTTCGTACCGACCAACGTAATCTCCATTACCGACGGTCAGATCTTCGTGGAAACCAACCTGTTTAACTCCGGTATTCGTCCTGCGATGAACGCCGGTATCTCGGTTTCTCGTGTAGGTGGTGCAGCACAAACCAAGATCATTAAAAAGCTGGGTGGTGGTATTCGTCTGGCTCTGGCTCAGTATCGTGAACTGGCGGCGTTCGCCCAGTTTGCATCCGACCTGGACGAAGCAACCCGTAAGCAGTTGGAACACGGTACTCGGGTAACCGAGCTGATGAAGCAGAAACAGTACTCGCCTCTGTCTGTGGCAGAAATGGGTCTGGTTCTGTACGTGGCCAACGAAGGTTTCCTGGAAGACATCGAAGTTGCCAAGATCCTGGATTTTGAAGCGGCTCTGCTGTCTTACGCCAACTCTGAATACTCTGCGCTGATGGCCAAAGTAAATGAGAAAGGCGACTGGAACAGCGATATCGAAAGCGAGTACAAAGCACTCGTTGAGAAGTTCAAGTCCACCCAGACTTGGTAATCATTCACCGGGGCAAGGCGACTTGCCCCGTAACCTGAATACGGTAGACCTATGTCAGGCGCAAAAGAGATACGTGGCAAAATAGCCAGTGTTAAAAATACGCAGAAAATTACCTCTGCAATGGAACTCGTTGCGGCTAGTAAAATGCGTAAAGCGCAAGACCGTATGGCGGCATCCAAACCCTATGCGGAAAAAATTCGCCAGGTCGTGCGTCACCTAGCCAATTCCAATGCGGAATATAAGCATACTTACATGGACGAGCGTGAAGTTAAACGCGTCGGCGTCATTGTGGTGTCTTCCGATCGTGGTCTTTGTGGTGGTCTGAACATTAACCTGTTCAAAAAGACCCTGCAGTTGACCAAGCAATGGAAAGAAAAAGGCTGCGAAGTGGACATGACCCTGATCGGCGGAAAAGCCGTAAGCTTTTTCCGTTCCGTTGGCGGCAACGTGGTTGCCACCAAAACCGGATTGGGTGATGAACCTGCGGTTGAAGATCTGATCGGTGCCGTAAAGGTCATGCTGAACGCATTTGAATCCGGCACAATCGATCGTTTGTACCTGATGTACAACGATTTTGTGAACACCATGACGCAAACCCCAACCAGCATCCAGCTGTTGCCTCTGGAAGCCAGCAAAGATGAAGAGTACCAGCATCACTGGGACTACATCTATGAGCCTGAGGCGAAAGAAATTCTGGATTACCTGCTGGTTCGCTTTGTTGAATCCCAAGTATACCAGGGCGTGGTCGAGAACAACGCCTGTGAGCAGGCTGCTCGAATGGTTGCGATGAAGTCCGCTACCGACAACGCGGGCAACCTGATCAACGATCTGCAATTGGTGTACAACAAAGCCCGTCAGGCTGCCATTACCCAGGAGATCTCCGAGATCGTGGGCGGCGCGGCAGCGGTATAAGGGACCGGTTTACAGTATTCAGGTTTTTAACAGTTACGATTTAAGAGGATACAAACATGAGTAGCGGACGTATCGTACAAATCATCGGCGCGGTTATCGACGTAGAATTCGCGCGCGATTCTGTACCAAACGTGTACGACGCTCTGAACGTAGATAACTATCCAACGGTTCTCGAAGTTCAGCAGCAATTGGGTGACGGTATTGTACGTACCATCGCCATGGGTTCCACCGAAGGTCTGAAGCGTGGATTGAACGTTTCCAGCACCGGCGCTCCAATCAGCGTACCAGTGGGTCGCGAGACTCTGGGCCGCATCATGGACGTATTGGGTAACCCCATCGACGAATGCGGTCCAATCGGCGAACAGGAACGCTCTTCCATTCACCGTAAGCCACCTACCTATGCCGAGCAGTCTTCTTCTACTGACCTGCTGGAAACCGGTATCAAGGTAATCGACCTGATCTGTCCCTTCGCGAAAGGTGGTAAGGTTGGTCTGTTTGGGGGTGCGGGTGTAGGTAAAACCGTAAATATGATGGAGTTGATCAACAACATCGCCACCGAGCACTCCGGTCTGTCCGTATTCGCCGGTGTAGGGGAACGTACTCGTGAGGGTAACGACTTCTACCACGAAATGCAGGAAGCGGGCGTTGTTAACGTTGAGAAATTCGACCAGTCCAAAGTAGCGATGGTTTACGGTCAGATGAACGAACCACCGGGTAACCGTCTGCGTGTAGCACTGACCGGTTTGACCATGGCGGAGAAATTCCGAGACGAAGGTCGTGACGTACTGTTGTTCGTGGACAACATCTATCGTTACACCCTGGCGGGTACCGAGGTATCTGCACTGTTGGGTCGTATGCCTTCTGCGGTAGGTTACCAGCCTACCCTGGCGGAAGAGATGGGTGTTCTGCAGGAACGTATCACCTCCACCAAGACCGGTTCCATCACCTCTATCCAGGCGGTATACGTACCTGCGGATGACTTGACTGACCCGTCTCCTGCAACCACGTTCTCTCACTTGGACTCCACTGTTGTACTGAGCCGTGATATTGCTGCCAAGGGTATCTACCCTGCGGTAGATCCACTGGATTCCACTTCTCGTCAGTTGGATCCTCTGGTTATCGGCACCGAACATTATGAAGTGGCCCGTGGCGTACAGACCAACCTGCAGCGTTACAAAGAACTGAAAGACATCATCGCCATCCTCGGTATGGACGAACTGTCTGAAGAAGACAAGCTGGTGGTATCCCGCGCTCGTAAGATCGAACGCTTCCTGTCCCAGCCTTTCCACGTGGCGGAAGTATTTACCGGTTCTCCCGGTAAGTACGTGTCTTTGAAAGACACCATCCGTGGCTTCAAGATGATTCTCGATGGCGAACTGGATCACCTGCCGGAGCAGGCGTTCTACATGGTTGGTTCCATTGAAGAAGCTATTGAAAAAGGCGAAAAAGCGTAATTGGCCCTTTAGGTAAAACCTGGGAGTAAGAACCATGGCGATAACCGTACACTGTGATATCGTTTCTGCCGAAAAATCCATCTTTTCCGGATTGGTGGAAATGGTTATCGCTCACGGCAAACTGGGTGACCTGGGTATTGCCCGGGGTCACGCTCCCTTGTTGACGCAATTGAACCCCGGTCCGATTCGTGTCATCAAGCAAAACGGTGAAGAAGAAGTGTACTACGTGTCTGGTGGTATGCTGGAAGTGCAACCCAAGGTGGTTACGGTTCTGGCGGATACTGCCCAGCGCGCAGACGACGTCGACGAAGCAGCTGCTCAACAGGCTGTGGAAGATGCGCGTCGCGCCCTGGCCAACCAGTCTTCCGAAATCAACTACTCTGCTGCGGCAGCGATGTTGGCGGAAGCGGCAGCACAACTGCGTACAATTCAAGCCCTTAAGAAGAAAATGGGTAAGTAAGCACCGGTTGTCGTGAAACGCGTAACAAAGCATGATAGAAAGGGTAGCGTATGCTGCCCTTTTTTCGTTTAAACCAAATGGAATAGCACCAATGGATCTCAACGTTGTCATCCTTGCCGCCGGCAAGGGCACGCGCATGAAATCGCGCCTTCCCAAGGTATTACAACCTCTGGCCAAGAAGCCGTTGCTGGCCCATGTGCTGGAAACCAGTTTCAAACTCAACGCCCACAAGGTCATCGTGGTGTATGGCCATGGTGGCGATTCCGTGAAGACAGAGATTGCAGCGCATTTTCCGGATGCGCCCATCCATTGGGTTGAGCAGGCTGAACAGTTGGGTACCGGCCACGCAGTGAAACAAGCATTGGATCTATTGGAAACCAACACCCGCACTCTGATTCTATATGGTGACGTGCCTCTGATTTCCGAAGCAACCCTGAGTCGCTTCCTCAATGAAGTTCAGCCGGGTGAATGCGGCGTCATTACCGTCAAGCTGGACGATCCCACCGGCTATGGGCGCATTGTGCGTGATCACGCCGGCGTGGTACGGGAGATCGTCGAAGAAAAAGATGCCGGCAAGGAGATCCGCAAGATAGAGGAAGTGAATACCGGCATCATGCTGGCGGATTCCATCGATCTGCAGCAATGGTTGCCCACCATTGAGAATAAAAACGTGCAGGGTGAATACTACCTGACAGATTTAGTGCGTATTTCCAACGAGCATGATGTGCCGGTGATTGGTTGCCGGGTGAAAGATCCCATTGAAGTGGAAGGGGTTAACGACAAACGTCAGTTGGCGAAACTGGAGCGGATGCTGCAAAAACATCTGGCGGAGAAACTGTTGTTGGCCGGTGCCACCCTGGCCGATCCGGAGCGGATTGATATTCGTGGTGAGGTTTCCGTTGGCCAGGACTGCTTTATTGACGTCAATGCCATATTCGAAGGTAAGAACAGCCTGGGTGATAATGTTCAGATAGGACCAAACTGCCTGATCCAGAATTCCACCATTGGCAGTAATTCGGTAATCAAAGCCAACAGCGTGTTGGAGAATGCTGTGGTAGGGAAGGATTGCGACATCGGCCCCTACGCCCGCCTGCGACCTGGAACCAAACTGTCGGATCAGGTCAAGATCGGGAACTTTGTGGAGACCAAAAACATCCAAATGGGAATGGCATCGAAGGCCAATCACCTCACTTATCTCGGTGATAGTGTTATCGGTAAGGATGTGAACATCGGTGCCGGCACCATTACCTGCAATTATGATGGCGCCAATAAGCACCAGACGGTCATCGGTGATAACGCGTTTATCGGTTCCAACAGTTCCCTGGTGGCACCGGTGGAAATTGGGGAAGGTGCAACCATTGGTGCCGGTTCCACGATCTCGAAAGATGCCAAAGGTCATGCACTTACAGTGACTCGTGCCAAACAGGTCACGCTGGAAAGCTGGACACGACCAACCAAAAAGCCGAAGTGATTTTCCGGCTTGAATACCTGCATATAGCAACTTGAATAAATAACAGGGAACAGAACACATGTGCGGAATCGTCGGCGTAATTTCTACTCGGGATGTCACTCCAATTCTGATGGAGGGGTTAAGGCGATTGGAATACCGGGGCTACGATTCTGCCGGTATTGCGCGTTTCAATCCCGGTGCGGATATTGAGCGCATCCGTCGGGTGGGAAAAGTTCAGGAACTGGCGGCGGCGGTTGCAGCAAGCAAAGGCAGTGGCTGCATTGGGATTGCCCACACCCGCTGGGCCACCCACGGAGCGCCAACCGAACACAATGCTCATCCCCACATGTCCTCCGACAACATTGCTGTGGTGCACAACGGAATCATTGAAAATCACGAAGCGCTGCGCCAGTCCCTGAGTGCTTCTGGCTATGCCTTTACATCTGAAACCGATACTGAGGTCGTCGCCCACCTGATTCATCGTCACCTACAACACAGCAATGACCTGGCCAACGCGGTCAAACTAACCACTGAAGAGTTGCGCGGTGCTTATGCCCTTGCCGTGATCGATAAAAATCATCCTGAGGTGATGGTCGCTGCGAGAGAAGGCAGCCCCCTGGTGCTGGGAGTGGGCTTGGGTGAAAACTTTGTCGCTTCGGATCAGTTGGCGTTGTTACCGGTCACCACACGTTTTGTCTTTCTGGAAGACGGCGATATTGCGGTCATTGGGAAGAACGAATTTTCCATATCCGACTGGGAAGGCCAGACAGTGGAGCGCCCCATCAAGCCTTTTACCGGCGGGGAATCCACGGCGGAAAAAGGTGAATACCGCCATTACATGATCAAGGAGATTTTTGAACAGCCCACCGCAATCCGTAATACGCTGGATGGTTACGTGAATAATAATAGGGTTGATCCAGCCATATTCGGTGAGACTGCGCCGGAGCTTTTTTCCAAATTGGAGTCTGTACAGATCATCGCTTGTGGAACCTCCTTTCATGCCGGCCTGGTGGCAAAATACTGGATTGAAAGCATAGCCGGGGTGCAATGTAATGTGGAAGTGGCCAGTGAATTTCGTTACCGGACCACAGTGGTCCGGCCCAACACTTTGTTTGTGACGATTTCCCAGTCAGGAGAAACGGCGGACACGCTGTCAGCGTTACGCAATGCCAAAGGCTATCTCTCTTCCCTGGCCATTTGTAACGTCCCCACCAGTTCGTTGGTGCGCGAATCCGCATTGAGCTTTATTACCAAAGCCGGACCGGAAATCGGAGTGGCATCCACTAAGGCCTTTACAACTCAACTGGTGGCACTCTATCTGTTGACGGTAGCCATCGCCCGACTAAAAGGTTTGCCAGAGGATAGGGAAAGTGAGTTGCTGGCGGGGCTCAAACAGCTCCCGGACGTAGTGCAATCTGCTCTGCGTTTGGACAAACCCATCGAGCGAATGGCTGAGAAATTTGCCGAAAAACATCATGCCCTGTTTCTGGGTAGAGGTGTGCAGTATCCCATCGCTATGGAAGGTGCGTTAAAGCTTAAGGAAATATCCTATATTCACGCAGAGGCGTACCCTGCGGGGGAATTGAAACATGGCCCTCTGGCATTGGTGGATGCAGATATGCCGGTAGTGACGGTTGCGCCTTCTGATGCGTTGCTTGAAAAACTGAAGTCCAATCTACAGGAAGTCCAGGCCCGCGGCGGAGAATTATTCGTGTTCCAGGATGCTGATGCTGCTTTGAAACAGCAGGATGACGTTCATGTGTTGGATGTGCCCAAAGTCTCGGCCGAACTGGCCCCTATTGTCTATACCATTCCCCTGCAGTTGCTGAGTTACCATGTTGCCATTATCAAAGGAACGGATGTGGATCAGCCGCGGAATCTTGCCAAGAGCGTGACGGTGGAGTAATCAGCAATCCCTGTGGTGCGCGTGTTGTGGGATGCAAATAAAGGTTCATCCGTATAAATAAAGTATCGTCCGTATAAATAAAGTTTCATTCTGAGCCTGCATCCGCTATGTTGAGGTCATCGACACAGCGGGGGCAGGCTTTCTCATGTCTGGAACATTCAAGGGGCTGACCCAGGCCCAGATCGATAGAAGGCTCAAGGACGGGCGTGGCCAAGGCCAGGGATCAGACTACAAGCCGTTCATCTACACCAGGGACGTGTCCTCGCTGGGTCGCTCCCACCGCCTGCCTGGCAGCAAGACCCGGCGTTTACACCATCTTCTATCCGATCTTGAACTGGCCATCTTCCTGACCTTGGATCGGTCTCCCCATGTCACCGATATCCGTGAACAGTTTCCGATGCGGGTCGAAGATACGGTGCGCATCGCCGAGGAGCTTGGCCTGCCCCACGGTTGTTACAAGGGTACCCCGCAGGTACTGACCAGCGACTTTCTGGTGGATTTCGAAGATCCTCAGCGCCCGAGCATCGCGATTCAGGCCAAGTACAGTACCGACCTGCAGAAGCCTGAAGTTATCGAGAGGCTTGAGCTTGAAAGGCGCTACTGGCAGGAAAAAGGTATTCCCTGGGTCATCGTCACTGAGCGCGAGGTATCCAAGGTGGCATTTGCCAATATCCAATGGCTCTATCCTGCCCATGCTGAAGGCGACATCGCTCAGGACGATCTCGCCCATTACCAGCAGCTGTTTCTGCTCGAGTTTCAGCGTCACCCAGACCGGAAGCTGACCGCTATTGCCCAAGGACTGGATACCTACGGCCAGCTGGAGGCCGGTCAGGCGCTCTATTGGCTACGCCAGTTGCTGGCCCGGCACTGTTTCCTTTTCGATCTTGACACTCCTTACCGGGAGCTGAAGCCGAAAGACCTGGTTGCCAACTCTCATCAAATGCATCAGGAGCTGAGCAGTGTTGCCCGTTAATCAGGTGTTCCGGATGGGGGAACTGCGAAAGCGCCTGCTTTGGTCCGGTACCGAGCAGGCAATCTGGATCGATATCGATTCGGACACGGCGTTGCCCGAACCGATATCGATTGTAGAGCTGGAGCGTCTGATCATGGAGCGGGAGCTGGAGAGCATTGCCGATCCCTTCGAGGAAACAGTCCTACGGGAGGTTGAGGAAGGTTCCCTTGATCAGCAGAAGCGTGATGAAGCTTGGGGAATGCTGGCGGATTTTGTGCACGACCCCCAGCTTTTCGTGCGGCGCCCCAGAGGGCTCATTGTCAGAGGCATCATGGAGCGCCATGGTGTCACCAATCAGACGGTGTATAGGTTACTGAGGCGCTACTGGCAGCGAGGCATGTGCAGGAATGCCCTCTTGCCGGACTATGTCAACTCGGGCGCCCGTGGCAAGCGCAGAAAGCCGAACCAGGCCAAGCTGGGCAGGCCCAGAGTGGTGATGGAGGGGAAAGGGAGCAATGTCACGCCGGACATCGAGCGCATTTTTCGCCGGGTCATCGAGGAACGTTTGCTCAAGGAAAAACATCCGTCCATTCCTGATGCCTACGCCGCCGGGCTGAATCTGCTCCGTGCTGTTCTGACGGAGCTGCCGACCTTCGAACTGCCTACATTGGGGCAGTTCCGTTACTTCTATGGGCGCGAATATCACTTCACCGACACCTTGCCATGCAGGGTGTCCGCAGTGGATTTTGCCAAGGACTTCCGACCGCTCAGCAGTACATCGACGACCGAGGCACTGGGGCCCGGATACCGCTACCAGATCGATGCCACCATCGCCGATATCTATCTGGTTTCAGAACATGATCGCAGCCTTATCGTCGGCAGGCCTGTCGTTTACATGGTGATCGACGTGTTCAGCCGCATGGTCGTTGGTATGTACGTCGGATTCGAGGGACCTTCCTGGGTCAGTGCCATGGTGGCATTGGCCAGCACGGTCGCCGACAAGGTTGAGTATTGCCGCCAGTATAGCGTGGAGATCGATGCCAGCGACTGGCCGGTCAAAGGCTTGCCGGATGTGGTGCTGGCCGATAAGGGCGAACTGAATGGCACCAAGGTGGAAGCATTTTCCCAAGCCTTCGGCGTTCGCATCGAGAATGCACCGGCCAGGCGAGGAGATGCCAAGGGGATCGTCGAGCGTTATTTCCGGACGGTGCAGGAGCGTTTCAAGCCCTATGCCAGCGGTGTGGTCGAGGACACCACCAGCCGGAAGCGGGGTGGCCACGACTACAGACTTGATGCCAGTCTGACCTTGCCCGAGTTCACCCAGATCATCATTGCCGGCATCCTCTACCACAACAACTTTCATACCTTGAGCAAATACGACAGAACCTCTGGTATGCCGGGCGATCTGCCAGCCATCCCGGTCATGCTGTGGAACTGGGGCTTGGCCAACTTGACCGGCCGGTTACGTACTGCGCCCGAGGAGCTGGTGCGGATAAATCTCTTGCCCCATGAGTCGGCCACGGTTTCGGAGCTGGGAATCAGGCTGTTCGGCTGCTTCTACACCTGCCAGGAAGCAATCAGGGAGGGTTGGTTTCACCGAGGCCAGGGGCGCCGGCCGACAGGGGTAACGGTCGCATACGATCCGCGTAGCGCCGACCACATCTACCTGCGGCCGTCCAATAGTCTCAAGGACTACTGGGTTTGCGATCTTGCCGACCGCAGTCGACGCTTCAGGGGGATGACCTTCTGGGATGTCTGGCTGCTGTCCAGAGAGGAACGGCGTAGCGATACCAACGCGGCGGCGGAAGCTTTGGTAGAGAGAGGCAATCTTCTGAAGCAGATCGAGTCCATCGTTGCCCAGGCAGAGGATGCCAGTCCGGTCAAAACGGGTATGACCACGAAGGATCTGGGAACCCAGATCCGCGAGAACAAGCAGCAGGAAAAGCGCCAGGAACGCCAGAAAACAGCATTCAAACCGGATAAAGCACAGCAGGAAAAGCCAGCCGAGGTGATCCCACTGCGGGGCGAGAAGCAGGAAGATTATGCCTTCCCAGATCTCAGTGACCTGATATTCAAGGAGGAAGAGGATGACTGAAGAATTCCAGCGCGGAGTCATTCCCCTGGCGCGTTACCAGGAGCAGCAGCTTCCCGAGTATCAGGACAATCCGCTCATCAGCGCATTGCCTCCGATTCCTGATCTGCAGGAGGTGGTCGATCTATTGCAGCAGCTTCCCGGTTTCGAGCCGCAGGAGGCGCTTCTGGATGGTCGACTCAGGGCACATGCGATTGCCCGCCTGTTGCACGGCTTCTTCCAGCCGCTGAGCCATCACTTGGAGCTGGAGAGCAAGATCAGCCTGATGATCCGTCAAGGGTACATCGGTCGGAATCCGGCCAGCGGTGCCTGGTATGCGCACCTGCAGAATGGCTATCGCCGTGTCGAGGAGGAGGATCTGGATGCGGCGGTGTACCAGAGTGTCTCCTCTACGGCCAACAGCCTGTCGCTGTTCGGCTGCTCCGGTTGCGGCAAGACGCGCACGCTGGAGCGGATTCTGGGCATGTACCCCCAAGCTCTCCATCACCCTGATTACAACATCACCCAACTGGTCTACCTGAAGATCGACTGCCCAATTGACGGTGACTTGGATGAGCTGTGCCTGAGCTTCTTCAACGAAGTAGACAAGATCCTGGGTACCCACTACAGCCGTAGCCACGGACGCAAGAAGCTGGGTACCAAACGTCTGCTGGCATCCATGTGCCAGGTGGCCAATCTGCACACGCTCGGAGTGCTGATCATCGACGAGGTTCAGAACCTCAACGAGGCACGCTCCGGTGGTGCCGAAAAAATGCACAATTTCTTCGTGTCGCTGGTGAACACCATCGGTGTTCCGATCATTCAGGTCGGCACCCACCGGGCCAGCAAATTCTTCCAGCGCACGTTCCGGGCTGCTCGGCGGGTCTCCGGGTTGGGCAGCATCCGCTGGGATAGGTTGCCTCGGGACGAGCATTGGAAGCGTCTGTTGAAGCGGCTTTGGAAGTATCAGTGGCTGCGAAATGCGGCGCCGCTGGATGATGAACTGGAGGCTACGATGTACGACCTCACCCAAGGGGTCATGGACATCGTCATCAAGCTGTTCGCGCTGGCGCAGATCCGGGCGATAGTGACAGGTGTCGAGTGCATTAAGCCGCTGTTGCTGCGCAGGGTTTTCGAGGACGAGTTCAAACCGGTCCATCCGATGCTGGCGGCCTTGCGGAGCGGTAGGCCCGAGCTGATCGCCAAATATGACGACCTGCTGATGCCAGAGATCGAGGGACGGTTGCTGACCCTGACTCGCTCTCTGGATAGCGTCCCCCAACCTAAACCACCGGCCCCTCCGGCTGATGACAAGGCAAAGCGGTTGGCCGCCCTGCTCGAAGGTATGGAAATCCCGAGGGACATCGCCATTCCCATGGCCGATGAATTGTTGGCGGAGAATCCGGACATCCCGCTGGCGGCCCTGATTCACAAGGCCACGGCCTACCTCGCGCAGGACGCTCCCAAGAGGCCCGGCATTTCCAGAGTTAAGCGGACGGAGTGGGGGTGCCTATCCGAGGAGGATCTGCGCCGACGTTATGCCGATGGGCCTGAAAGCGAGGCCTATGACAGATTCAAGCAGGCTGGCTTGATCCTCGATCTGCGGCCTCTGCTGAGAGCGAGCTGACATGTACTTCCCCAGGCTCTACCCGGACGAACTGCTTTACAGCGGTATTGCCCGGTGCCGGGTACATCTGGGGATAGGCAGCCACAAGACCTTGCTGCACATGCTTTTCGGTGACAGCAAGGTTGCCGCGATCACCGATCTGCCCACACACCTGACTGCGTTGGCGAACAACACGGGCTTGGATGCGGAAGGCATGATCCTGAATCACACGCTGTTCCCGCTCTATGCCCCTTTCATTCCGCCGGAGCGCCGTACCGATCTTTTTCAGGCCATGCTTGCTCCCGACCGGCCGACGATTGGTCTGTCTGGGGCCTCGACGGCCTTGGTCAAGTGGCCCGATTGGCTGCGTTACTGCCCGATCTGCTTTGAAGATATGGCTGCGCGCTACGGTGAACCCTACTGGCGGCGTAGCTGGCAGATTCAAGGGATAGATGCCTGTCCCGAGCATGGCTGTCAGCTCCTGAACTCACCTATCCCGTTCCGTCGAGCGCAGCGGCACGAGTTTCATACAGCCTCTCCACTGTTTCTGCCCCGTGATCTTCGCGTGAGTCCCGTGGGCGAAGAGGCTATCAGGCTCGCCAAGGCTGCTATGCAGCTGCTGGCGCTCGAAGAGGTGCAATCGCCTGGCTACGGACGCTGGACCAACCTGTACCGGTACCTGGCTACAGAGTGCGGCGCCAGGCGAGGCCGGCAGGTCAGGGCTGAAGTCATCTGGGAGAAGATCCTGGCATCCCATCAAAGGGATTGGCTTGCTGCGAACGGTCTGCTGACATCCGGAGAGCCTCCACCTTGGCTGTTGGCGATGTTCAGGAAGCATCGCAAGGGATTCAGTGCGCTGCAGCATCTGATCGTCTGGACCAGCCTGCGCCCTGGCCAGCATGCTGGCGAGCTGATCAGCGAGGCGAAGACTCGCCAGGTCGACCTTGCCTCCGAGCGGTCAGTGCAGCTGCTCCCTGCTGAGTTTGAGCAAAAGCAGCAGTACCGAGCCATTTGGCTGCAAGCACTGGCTAATCACGGTGGAGCCAAGGCAGCCAGGCAAGACGGAGCAGGGGCATGTTACGCCTGGCTCTATCGTCATGACCGACACTGGCTGATGGTTGCGAACCAGGTCAGGCAGCGCCGACAGGGCAACAACAGCCACATCGACTGGCGAGCGCGTGACATAAGGTTGGTGCGCCTGCTGATCCGGATTGGTAGAGGTAGCGAAGAAGACCTGGGCCTTCCGCGCAGGAGTCGCAACTGGTTCCTGCAGCAGCTACCCCATCGGGCATCAGTCGAGCACCGTCTCGATCAATTGCCTCTTTGCTGCACCTTCCTGGATCGCTATGCCGAGTCCGTCGGCGAGTATCAGATCCGTCGCCTGACTGCAGCGATGCTGAAGGATGTACAGACAGGCATAACGTCTAGGCGCTGGGAGCTGGAAAAGCGTTGTGGATTGGAAAAAAGCAGGGTGGCACCACTGACCACTGCGTTCATTCGATTGATAGGAAGATGGATTGAATAGGACAGTATTTCGTCAGATCCCGAACGGATCCAGGTTGCTGGCCGTTGGAAATTTTTTCAGGGCCAAGACTCCGGCGGCCCAGTGGCAGTTGGCGGCTCTCTTTGAGCGTAACGGTCAGCTGCAGCTGCAGCGGTTCGCACAGGAGATGTCGTGTGTCTTGGCCGTTGGTCGCGAGTTTCTTGGCGAAGAAGGGGCTCCTTATCGTCCCAGTGGTTTCAAGAAGACGGTGGTGCTTCCTGCAATAGATACCTGGCGGGAAAGGCAGTTGGGTGAGTGCCCACGTCTGGCCAGAAGGCTTGCTGCAAATCCTGAGATATCTGGACAGCGATGCTTTGTGTTCGAGGTCGATGGTCTGACCGTCTGGCTGCCGAAATTCGAGCTGGCACGAAAAATGTTCTTCCACGCAGCCTTCATCGTTCGTGCAGCCTTCGCACCGAATGGCTTGGACATGGCCTTCACGATCTACAGAGAGGGCGATGTTGTTCATATCCATACGCCCCCGAAGACGGGGGCCCCAAGTCAGCTTCTCAAAATCAAGGGATACAGAGACCATTTCAGTTGGCTGCTGCTGAATCAGGATGTGAGGCGATCCTTCGAGTCAATCTGGCAAAGCCTCAATCAAAGGCAAGAGCGGGTACTGCAAGAGTCGGCGTATGCCAGGTGGCAGTTCGACTTTCAGGCACCCACTTCCCTCGCGGGTACCACCATGGATGTGCGAGGCCCCTTTGATCCGGAAAGCAACGAATTGCTGGTCTGGGAGATCGAAAAGCTTCAGGGGCTCCGGTTTAGCCATCGCGGTGATATTTTTTTCCATCACCCTGCTCTCAAGTTACCCGTCAGGGGAGAGAACACAGGCTGTGTATCCGTGCCATCGGGAGCGAAAGAGTTGGAGGTGGATGCTGACGAAGAGCCGACTGCTGCCAAGGAGCAGAGGTTGATTCATCTGCCCGTTGAGGGAGTCACGTTTGATGCTCAGCTGCGCACCAAGATCGCCTACAACGGGGAGCGTGCCAACGGTCATGGCAAGAAGGTCGACGACGAGCAATGCCCGAGCAGAGAAAGCCAACTCTTCGGCGTGGCTGATCCTGTGAGCGAGGGCAGCATAGCGTCAGGAGAATTCCAACAATTGGGTGAGGGAGAGGGTGATGGGGACGAGCATGAACGGCTTGCAGATCGCTTCTCGCTGCTCCGAGAGATTCTTGAACAAATCACCCAAGAGTCTGGAGTTGCGCTGGTAGCACTGGAAGTGAGGCCTCTGCCGCCGGTTCCACGTTGCAGCTACCACATGATTGATCACGAAAAATCACGCTGCTATCTGCTGGCAAGGTTCAAGCTGCAAAACGGCGATCAACGCTACCTTCTAGAAATAGATACCTCAGACAACCGGAAGACCATGTCAACGCGGATCATGGGCTTCAAAGCAGGTGTTGAGGCAGGAAAATGCATAGACAGGATCTTGAGGGAGACAGTGAAAGGCTCGTTGCGTTGGCCAGGCACCATGGCGAAGTACTGTGAGCCTTTGCACTCTGTGCATCACCCGAAAGAAAGCTCACCTGGGGCCAACCATGCCCGGGTGTTCGACTGGAAGCAGCGGATACGCGCGGCCCTAGGCTGATTGCAGAATACACCGCAGTTCGGCTGCGATACATCTTGTCGCGCACTGCGTGCAGCCTCCCCGAAACTGCCCGGAGCCGTGCCAAGGCGATATAGGCCCCTTGGGAGTCGGCAAGACGCATCTGGCCATCGCACTGCGCTATCGGGCGGCGCAGTGCGGCATCAAGACCCGCTTCATCACTGCGGCCGACCTTGGTGCTGCAACTGGGCGCGGACCAGCGTAACCGTCCGGGCATCCCGGCTGGCTTGACCCCGCCAAGCTAAGAGATGGTGGCAGTTCGTGGATGCCGTTTCCCGGGTGCACGCGATCCGAGACCACGCGATCAAGCAGGAAAACGAGCACCTGGGCTTGCCTGACTGACCGCAGGCCGGCGACGACAAGGTGGAAAAGTTCGGCGTGTGGCTCTGGCGGCAACGATCCCGCGAAGGGCGGACGGTGCTTGAGCTGTTGAACGTAAGCGTGCGGGCAAACCGTCTTGCGCGACTATGCCGGATGCCACCTATGCGGCAGCAGCTCTGCAATCTCACTCGCCCGCTGCGTCGGCAACCGTGTCAGCACATCCTTGAGATAGGCATACGGATCGTGCCCATTATTACGGGCCGACTGGATCAAACTCATGATCGCAGCAGCGCACTTGAGCATGCGATCCCGCGCCGAGCATTTGAGAAGGCAACGGGATGAACGCTGGCTGGATAGCCGTGGTTTTCTGGGTATGCAGCCGAATCCATTTGTGGACGAGGTTGGCATTGAGGCTGTAGCCCAAGGCGATGTTTGCGATGGAGGCACCGGGTTCAGAACACTCCTGAATGACCTGGGCCTTGAAAGATTTGCTGTAGGTACGGCGCTGAGGGGGCATGGAAAATCCGCTTGATGGGCCATGGCCTTCGGCGGCGGTGTCGGGAAGGTGTGTTGGCCGGACGGATACTGTTGAACTACGCTGTCTGGGGCAACGGAAGTGTTTCAGCCCGGCTCTGGAACGCGATCCGCAGCGACGACTGGGCAATTCCACACATTGGTCTGAGCAGCCTCGGGGAAATTGTCGGCTGGGCGCGCCCAGACGAGTTTCCACCAAGGAACATGCGGACGAGCAAGGGGCTGCGGGCGCTCGGTTACAACGTGAGGATCGGTGTTTGATCTGCGGCCGTGGGCGGCGCCCGCAAGGTCCCGATCAACCCACCGTCCCCTGCGCCGGACCGGCCCGCCCTGGCATACCGTCCTTGAAGATTTGAGTCACATCAATCGGCCAGCAGGTCGCTGGATGTTGACTCTTGACTTTCGGCATATTAGGCGCAATATCTTGCAAAGTCTTGCAAGAATTTCCTCGAGCGAGGCCGCGTGACGACGGAACTTGTGGGGGTGGTATGACAGCGCGCCAGCAGGCGATCTTCACACTCGACGAGTTGGCTACCTACTTAAAGGTCGGCAAGCGGACGCTTTACCGGCTCGCCGCGCACGGGGAAATTCCAGCCTTCAAGGTCGGCGGGACGTGGCGGTTTCGTCAAAGTGAAATCGATCAATGGATCAATGATCAGATCCAAGCAGGCAGAAAGAAGGAGGTGATACGCACAGATGAGCAGCCGAAGTCAGCGAAACATCCCGTGTTGCCTGGGCGCGCTATCCATAGCCGCAGGCAAACGGATTGAGTGAGTCTTCAATTGATTTCTGGAGGTATGACATGGACATTGATTTCAAGAAATTGGCTCCCTGGAACTGGTTCAAAAAGGAGCAGGAAGAACAACAGAGCACTGCCTCGCTGCCGGTGCAGCGCAATGACCTGCCGGTGGCGGGTGGGCCCGTCAGTCCCATCCTGCAATTGCATCGCGAGATCGATCGCCTCTTCGACGACGCGTTTCGAGGCTTCGGCTTTCCGGCGCTGGCCATGCCACGCTGGCCGTCGGACTGGCCGGGCCTGCTGAAGCCGGCGCTGGACATCCAGGAGACCGACAAGCAGTACAAGATCGCCCTGGAAGTGCCCGGCGTCGAGGAAAAAGACATCCAGATCACGCTCGACAACGACGTGCTGCTGGTGCGCGGTGAAAAGCGTCAGGAGCAGGAAACGAAAGACGGCGGTTTCCACCGGGTGGAGCGCTCCTACGGCAGCTTTCAGCGCGCTCTGAACCTGCCGGCCGATGCCAACCAGGACACGATCAAGGCCGCTTTCAAGAACGGCGTGCTCACGATCACGATGGAAAAGCGCGAGGCCAGTACGCCCAAGCAGGGGCGCTCGATCCCGATCAACGGCTGACGCGGGGCAGCGCGTTTTTCTCAAAAACCACAAAGAGATGAGGCACCGTGATCGGCGGTGCCTCGTCAGATCAATCTTTACAGGAGCATCAGCATGGCCAGAAAACAATGCCAAGTCTGCGGCCAACCCGCCACGGTGCGGGTGGAAGCCAATCTCAATGGTCGCCACAGCACCATGCTGTTGTGTGACGATCACTATCGCCAACTGGTGCGCCAGCAAAAGCGCACCGTCTCACCGCTGGAAGCCTTGTTCGGCTCGCGCAGCGGGCTGTTCGAAGA
>PAPM01000023.1 GCA_002708905.1 Pseudomonadales bacterium
ACTGCAGCAAATCAGTAACCTGCTGTATATCCAGCACGATTCCATCTATGCTTCGGCGGTGCGAGCCATGGCGGCCAGTCACGGCAAAAATACCGACCATTATGAAGTCATTGCTACCACCGGCAACATTGCCGATATCATGGCCCAGTCTGACAACCATGAGATTCCCGAAGAGATCAAACAGGGTTTTGATAAAGCCCTGGCAGAGCGGAAAAGTGTTCAGATCAACAACGCTTTCTTCGGTTACTTCGTTACCAAGCAGGGCAATGAACATTTACTCTACGTCTGCCCCGGCAACAACCTCAGCCAATTGGAACTGCACCTGTTGGAGATCTATTCCAACAACGTGGCCATTGCCTTGGAAAACCGAAACCTGCACCAGGAGATCGAAGCCACCCAGAGAGAATTGATCTATCGACTGGGTGAAGCGGTGGAGAAACGCTCCAAGGAAACCGGAGGACATGTACAACGAGTTGCCCTGATTTCGGAGCTGCTGGCCAGGAAATATGGCCTGGATGACATCCAGGCCACCAACATCAAACTCGCATCCCCACTCCACGACATCGGCAAAATTGCTATTCCGGACCGCATCCTGAACAAACCCGGCGCCCTGGAGCCTGCAGAGTGGGAAACCATGAAAACCCACGCCCACGTGGGCTACGAAATGCTGAACAGCAGCAACAAGCCGTTGCTGGAACTGGCCGCCACGATTGCCCGGGAACATCACGAAAACTGGGACGGTTCCGGCTACCCCAATGGTCTGTGTGGGGAAAGTATCCAAATCGCCGGCCGTATTACCGCGCTGGCGGATGTGTTTGATGCCTTGGGCAGCCGCCGTTGCTACAAGGAGCCCTGGTCGCTGCAACAGATAGAACAGGAAATCAGAAAACTCTCCGGTTCCAAGTTTGATCCTAAACTGGTGGATATACTGCTGCGGGACCTGGATGAGTTTGCCGCCTTCCGACGGCTCCACCCGGACTAATTGGACGGCTTGCTGTTGAATTTGGCCAACTGCTCGGGAGTCGCTTCCATCTGATACCTGGCCTTCCATTCGCTGTAAGGCATGCCGTACACCTGTTCCCGGGCGGCTTCATAATCCAGTTCGACACCCCGCTCCTGGGCCGCTGTCACCATCCACTTGGCCAGACAGTTACGACAAAAGTCTGCCAGATTCATCAGCTCGATGTTTTGCACCTGCTTGTTGGCGTCTAGATGCTCCAGCAGACGCCTGAAGACCGCCGCTTCTATTTCGGTTTGTTTTTCCATTTTAATACTCCTTATTGGCCGCTCATGTCGGCTACACCCGTTACGCTTATCTCTTGCAGCCCGATCAGTGCAGGCATTCTACTACGACACCGAAGGTCCGGATATCCGAAAGGAAGTGTCCCGCCTACAGAACTCAATTAGTTTAATAGACCCATAAAACAACTGCTTCCTGTCGGTTTTCTTTACGCTTCTTTAGATTCGAGCCGTCCCCTATACAGTTATAGGCTTATCAATATACAAAAAGACTATTTACTGTACGCTTCAATCTAGTACGATTGTACTCAAGGCATCCTTGTATTATTCGGTTAGGGATGACCTGCATTGATTCCTGCTGCCCGAGCTTTTACAGCAAGAACCGATGAATAAGAAAAAATAAAACAATTCCAACTAAAAAGTATCGAGGCGCACATCGTGATAACTTTAAAACGCATGCTGCTGTTAGTAGCAGTATTGGGGCTGGCTGCCTGTGACCAGGCCAATATTGTTACTCCTACCAATAACTCCGTTTCCATCGACAAACCGGTCACTTTCCAGATTGCCTTTACCGGCAGTGCCGCACCAACCGATCTGGCAATTCAGTTAAATACAGCGGACGTTACTGATCTGTTTACAGTAACCGATGTCAACGCCAGTGCCGATGGAGCCTTGCTGGCCGATCACGTGTTTTCCGGTCGCAATATCTTCCGGGTAAAAGCCTACAACCAGATCAAGCAGGTGGCCTTCTACTACGATACGGAAGGGCCTGAGATTCATATTCTGGATGCCAACCGGGAAACCATGACCGTCACCGGTTATGTGTCTGATCCGGGTGGAGTGGAAAGCCTGATACTGGACGGCGTTGCCGTCGAATTGGGGGAGAACAATTCTTTCAGCACCGCGTTCATGGACCAACCATTTAACACCTTTGAAGCACTCGACGGGTTCGGCCATAGCAGCACTACCGAAATCGCCCGTGGTGATAACGAGTTTAACGGCATCGCAGCACGGCTAAACCAGGGAGGTCTGGACTTCCTGGTAAATGTATTGGAAGGGGAACTGGCAAAAGCCGATTTCCAGGAAATCGTTGATAACATCGGCACGATTGAACTGCTGAATGCCGGCATTTTCGATCTCAACCTGACGGTCACCTCCCTTAACCTGGACAACATCGATATCGGCCTGGACGTTCAGGACGACGAAAAAATTGATACCTCACTCTACACCCAGAACTTCGAACTGGGCGTGAGCCTGAGTGGTCGCGTATGGATTCTGTTTATTCCGGTTGACTGGAGCTCGGGTGCAACCATTCAGATGGACGAGTTGTATGTGGGTACCGACCTGCTGCTGGATATTCTGAATTCGGATCTGGATATTGCGCTGTCCAGCACCACAGTGGATCACTCTGCTATCAAAATCGATTTGCACAATACCCCCAACATTCTGAACTTCATCGACATGCTCACCAGCGCCGTGGTCAATGTGGTTGCACCGCTGTTTGAAGATCTGTTTATCAACATCCTGGAAAAAATCATTATCCCCATCGTCTCTGACTTTATTAAAGACATCCCCATCACCCTGCAACTGGTGACGCTGGATGACGGTGAGGAACTGATGATTCGTGCGCTGCCGACCTACCTGGATTCCTTCGGTAACGGTATCAGTGTTGATCTGGGCACCCGTATCTGGGCGCCGAATCCACCGGCCGGCATCCCCGGTTCTTTGGGTTCCCTGTACGTCGAGGGCGAGACACCGAGCCTGGGCTCCACCACGCCGGACGGCACACCGTTCCACTTCGGTGCATCCATCTCATCCAACGTGATTAATCAGGCGCTGCATGCCGCCCACGAAGCCGGCGTTACCACCATGGACATCAGCCCGGGCTTCTATGCCAATGCGACGCCTGCCGGTATCGCCGTGTACACTCCCGCTGATGCGGATATTCAGGAAGGTGACCAGATCGGTATGCGTATCGAACCGGCCTCAGCCCCCTACATCAAGCTGATGCCTGCAGACGGTGCCGCCGGTGTGTTTGCCTGGTATGACGTGAAACTGACCTTTGATCTGTACAAGGCAGAATGGGGCGAGTACCGCACCCTGTTCGGCGTTACCTTTAATCTGGAAGTACCGTTCGAAGTGAACTCCACTGAAGATGGCTTCCTGAGCATTGGTATCGAACAGCTGCCCACCCTGTTCATCACCAAGACCGATACCACCGGCATGATTGTACTGCCGCCCGGCTTCATCAATTCCACCCTGGATTTCTTTATGCCGGCGGTTATGCCGCGTCTGGCGGAAGAATTGAAAGTGGTGCCGCTGCCCCGCATTTATGAGCACACCCTGCTGATGCGTGACTTCTGGATTGCCGGTTCCGGTAACAACAACCTGTCTCTGGCCGGTGACCTGATTCCGGTGAGTGTGACTGAAGCCGCCGCAGCGCCGGAAACTCAGGTACAGGACGTGGTCACCGAAGACGTCACCGTCAAGGTTGAATCGGTCAGCGATAGTGGCGTCGTAACGTCCAAGGCCGTCACTGTGAACAACGGTGAAGTCACCATTGATATCGATGGTCTGAATCCCAACCCCGACCTGGGTCTGTTGGAATATCGTTATCGTGTCGATGGCGGCGGCTGGTCCATCTGGAAGCGTCGTGACGAGATCCACCTGACCCGACTGCTGGCCGGTGACCATAGCGTGGAAGTCTGCTCCCGCACACCGCTGCTGAAACGGGAACTGTCCTGCCCTGTGGTTGAATTCACCACCACTGTGGCCCAGTAAGCGTAAAGCAAGTATAAAAAAACCGGCCCTCATGGCCGGTTTTTTTTATGTCTGCGAACCCTTGCTCTTACATTAAGGCACCAGCGATGCCCAGAAGTCACAGGTGCTCTCTGCCAAGCCCTGTTCCACGGCAGAAACCTCCTGCAAACTCATGCTCATATCCGATACCGCATCATACATCGGCCATTCCGGCGCACCATCCAGGTTGGGGTTCCCGGTGCGGGCAAACTCACTCCAGTATCCCTGCACCGTGGCACGCACCGCTTCATTCAACACCGGGGCCAGAGTCGCGCTGGGATTACCGAACACATAGGGCAGCTCCATGGCGTGGAACGCCGGCAGATGATCAAAGCTGTAAAGCCAGACATTGGACCCCATGGCCTGGGTCAAGCGGGCGAAGCTTCGTGCCGGGCAACGGAACACCTGATCGGTCACCATTTCCACCAGTTTTGCATTGGCCAATTCATCCGACAGCGGCGCATACAGGCCTTGTAGTGGGACGACCAAGGCCGGCGGATAATTTTCTTCGATGTACAGATTAAAGCCTGCGATGTCCGACACACTGGGCGCCGCGTCAACCAACTGGAACAGCCCCCATTCGTTACGGTTGGTCCCCACAATAACAGGGCCCTGATTGTATTGGCCGGAAGCAATCAACTGGACCGGTTGCGCCGGCAGAATATCGCTGTTGGGCACCACCGTCGGCGACCAGCCAGCCCCGAAAATACCGGCGTCCGCTCCCCAGGCGGTCAATTCAGTGGCCGGCACCTGCCGCAGGCAGGCCAGGCGGTCAACCGCATCAGCGCAGAACGTCTGCAGCATGGCTTCACTGATGGCATCGGCCTGCGCTTTGGTATTAACAGGTAAACCACCGACACAGACGGCGCTCTCCAGAATGAACCGGTCCGCCAGATTCTGACTGGCCGGTGCCACCATATGGACACAGGTACTCATGGCGCCGGCGGACTCGCCGAACAAGGTTACCTGATTGGGGTCACCACCAAATCCGGCTATGTTTTGTTGTACCCACTGCAGAGCCAATTGCTGATCCTTGAGCGCCATATTGCCGGACTGGGGCACGCCCATTTCCTGATCCAGCTCAGGATGCGACAGGAAACCCAGAGCCCCCAGGCGATAGTTCAGCGTCACCACCACGGCACCATACTCTTCCGCCAGGCGCCAGCCGTCATACTGGCTACTGCCCCCGCTCACGAACGCGCCCCCATGGATGAAGACCATTACCGGTAGCGACCCGGGCTGCGGATCTTCCGGGCTGTAGACATTCAAGCTCAGACAGTCCTCACTCAGTTCACCACCGGCGGACAGTGCCCCCGGATTCTGCATACAGGAAGGTCCGAATTCAGTGGCGTCCAGATCCCCATGCCATCTGGCTGCCGGTTGCGGGGGCTGGAAACGCAAATCCCCCACCGGAGGCTTGGCGTAGGGGATTCCCAGAAAAGCCCTGGCTCCCCCTGCTTCACCATCATGCCACTTACCCGTGACCCATCCACCCGTCTTGACTTTTACATGCAGATCATCATGACAGCCGCTGGCCAGCAAACAAGCCGATGTCACTGCCATCACCCCCAGCCAGCGCTGCAGTGTACTCCCCTTTTGCCTTTCCATAATTCCCACCTCTTTATATTTGGTTTTATCCGGACCCGGGAACGGGCTTCCTTGTACATGCTATCGGTCAAACATTAAAATGGCAGGCGGACAAACCCACTTTGGCCATGTCGACCACAGTGATGACCGAAACTCAATCAACACAGGGCTCTGCCATATTCACCTCCAGACAACCGGCGTTCGCCTCTTTCAGGCTGTGAGAAGTTTTCCAACCATGCTCCGGTTACCTCCTCTCCTCCTGATCGGTTTATTACTGATCCCGGGCCTGTCCTGGGCAAAACTGGATTTTCAGATCAGCGGGCTGAATAACACGCTGGCAGAAAACGTCCGCCAGCATCTATCCCGTTTTGAGAGCCTGCCCCAGGGCGACGCCGAGGATATTGAAAAAGCCTTCCACGCTGCCATCAGCAAAGGCCTGCAGCCCTTCGGTTATTACGAGCCGGAGATTCATCTGGAGTGGAATAAGAAAGTCGTAAAAATGGCCATTGATCACGGCCCTCCTGTGCTGTGGGATCAAGTGGATATTCAGGTACCCTTACCGGAAGCAAGCCTGGGTGCGCAGACACGGAAACGCATTCAGCATCCCCCTTTTGTACCCGGGGAGCGAATGGAGCACGCACTCTACGACAACTACAAGAAGGAATTACTGCTGGGTTTGCGCCAACAGGGTTATCTGGATGCCCACTGGAGCAAAAGCCAGCTGCTTATCAACGTTGAGCAAAAACGCGCGAACGTGGTGTTGCAGCTGGAGCCGGGGCAACGCTATCGCATCGTTGACATCCAGGTAACCGGAAGCAAACTCTCAGACAAAACCACCCTGGCCCTGGTCAACACCAAAAAAGGCGAGTTTTACAGCACAGAAAAAATTGGCGAGCTCTACGAAGATCTGCTGACCACCGGCTACTTTTCCAATGCCATCGTCGATGTGGAACGCACTCCCCCGGATCAAGCCACCCTGGTCATCGAGCTGGAGGATCAACCCAAGGATCAGTTCACCACCGGCCTGGGCTACGGCACCGACACCGGCGCCCGCGGCAAGGTAGGCTGGACCCGGTCCCAGGTCAACAAACGGGGGGACGATATTTACAGCAATGTTCAGATTTCCCAGATCGGCGAAGAAGTCGCTTTCCAATACCACATCCCCTGGCCCCACCCACTGGAGCGCTATCTCAGCCTGGATACCGGCTGGAAGCGGGAAGAAACCAAAGACCGTGAATCCTCCGTACTCACCACGGGTATCGCACTCAAACGATCGCAGCGCAAGCGCTGGCAATACAGCGTGGGTGTCAATCTGGAAAACGAGCGCTATCGCCAGGGGGACAACCCCACCGAAACCATTACCTACTTCCTGCCCAACTATCACTACATCGAACGCCTGGTGTTCGGTGACAAAAAAAACCCTGATGCCGTGCTGAAGTACTGGCTGGATTCCTCCCTCGGTTTTAACGTTCTGGTGGCAGAAGACACGCTGTTCCTGTCCACCGCGATTGGAGCATCCTACATCGTGGATTTTACCGATAAGCATGGCATCGCCACCCGCTTTGAACTGGGCGCCATCATGACCAACGACTTCTACAGTGTGCCCTTGTCCAAACGTTTCTATACCGGCGGTGACCAAACCGTACGCGGCTATCGCTATAATGCCATCTCACCGGAGGATGCCGAAGGCGCCTTGACGGGAGGACAGTTTTTAAATGTATTCAGCCTGGAGTATCGCTACGCGCTGAGCCAGGAATGGAAACTGGCCGTCTTTGCTGACACCGGGCGCACTTTTATTTCCAGCCACGAGCCCTTTCACTCCGGTGCCGGATTCGGCTTGCGTTGGGTATTGCCGATCGGCACCTTCTCGTTCGACCTTGCCAAGCCGGTCACAGGAGAAGACAAAACCTCCCCTCGACTGCACGTCTATCTGGGGATGCTGCTATGACCGGTACCCGCATTTTGAAAATGCTTGCTGTGCTGCTGGGGTTAGTGTTTCTGGTTTTGGGATTGCTGCTCTGGGCCAGTTACAACCCCGCGGTCAGTCAGCGCATTATGGAGGAAGTGACCGAACAGGTTCCGGAATTGAGCCTGGACTATCGGGCAGGTTCACTGGCACGGGGACTGACGCTGGACATCCGGTATGTGGATGCTGAGGTTGCCGTAGCGCTGGTGAATACCGAAATTCATATACGACCGGCCTGTCTCTGGCAGCTTTCACTCTGTGTGCGCTCATTGACGATGGACAGCCTCAGTATCGCCATCACCGCCGGCGAGGCAGCCCCGGAGAATACCGATCCCATCGAACTGCCGGCTATTTCCTTTCCTGTTCCGGTCAAAGTGGATCAGGTGAGCATCCAATCATTTTCCCTTATTTATGAGCACAGCACGGTCTACGAGGCGACCAACATTAACCTCATGGCCGAGGCCATCTTACATAGAGTAAGTGCCGAGAGCCTGACCATGGCGGATGAGTTCTGCCAGTGGTCAGGCGACACGACGATCCGCCTTACCCGCCGCTATCCCCTGGAAGCCGACCTGCAGTGTTCAACCAGCCTGTATCCACTTTCCCACATTGATATTGCTGCTCAAGGTGATCTGGACAAACTGGCCATTACCGCTAACTCGGAAGGTGACCTGGAAGCCGACCTGAAGCTGGAGCTGGCGTTGCTGGAAGACGACCTGCCTCTGTCATTCTCCGGCCACTTGACGGATGCCTTCCACTACCCGATGGAACCGGATCAGCTAACCGTTAGTAACGCCAGCATCATCGGCCAGGGTAATTTGAATCTGATCCAACTTAACGCGGAAAGCACTCTCAGCAGCGGGCTCTTCCCTTCACCGGTGTCCACGCGTTTGCAAGGGGATCTGACATTCGATGGGATGGAACTGCAACAATGGGTCGTGCAATTGCCACAGGGGAAGATCGAAACCCAAGGCACAGTATCCTTTACACCAGAATTGAGCTGGCAAGCCCAAAGCCGGATCGAGGAAGTGGCATTTGATCAATTCTACGCTGAAGCCGATGGCAACCTGGGGGGTTCCGTTTCTCACAGCGGAACATTGCAGGGAGATAACCTACTGTTACAGGTTCACCTGGAACAATTGACGGGGGTTCTCTTTGACACCCCCTGGCAACTGTTCGGCAATGCAAAGTTTGAAAACCAAAAGATCGCCCTGCACCAGATCAAACTGATCCAGGATCAGAATCAGGTCAAGGCTGACGGCATCATCGCCCTGGCAGGAGACAGTGACATAAAACTCGACCTGGATGTGCGCAGGGTTGAGCAACTCTTTCCCGACCTGAGCGGCGCTATTAGCGCCGGCTTGTCACTGCGAGGCACAGTGCAAATACCCTCGATTGAAGGATCAATTCAGGCCCGCAATCTGCAATATCAAGACCTGCAACTGAGCCGGGCGGACTTAAACATAGATTGGCAGCTGGCGGCCGCCCATAAAAACAAGATTGACGTGAACTTCGACAGCCTGAAGCTGGCTGAGCAGGTGGTGTTGCAAGGGGCGATCGATGCACAGGGAGATGCTCAACAACACCACATCAACCTGAGCCTGGCGGAACAAAACGGCAACCGATTCAGCCTGCGCTGTACCGGAAAATTCAATTTGGAACAGCAACAACCCCGGCTGGACCAATGGCAGGCAAACTGTGACCGCAGTGCATTGCATGTCGCGTATCTGGAACCGGAGCAAACCTGGTCCCTGCAACGCTCACTGTCCTTGCAGCTGGAGCCAGGCCCGGCATTCAGGATCTCGCCCTTCTGTTATAAATACCAGAACGGCAGGCTGTGTCTGCAGGAAGCCGTCACCATAAACTCAGCTCAAATCAGCCCGGCGAAACTTGAGGGCGACAAGCTTTACCTGTCCTGGCTCAATCCCTGGTTGCCCTCTGGGATGAAACTCAGCGGGAACGTCAAGCTGAGCAGCACATTGGCGATGGGTGAAACCATCAATATTTCCGCCAAGGTCAACAGCAACAACACCATCCTGACCCTGTTTGAACATGAGAAAACGCCCGTGCAGATTCCCTTTAGCCAAGTGGACATCAATACCACTTTGCTGGATGAAGATGCCAGCATCAGTTGGAGCCTGCACTCCTCCAACGGGAACACAGAAGGTAATATAGCCTTGGCTCTGAATCAGGAAAGATTGTCTGGCTATCTCAATATTTCCCGCTTCGACATGGCACCGTTTTCACCCTGGTTGCTCACTGAAAAAGGCGATCACATTACGGGAATGATCGACGGTCAATTCAAACTGGATGGCACCCTGAACGCACCTCTGCTGGAGGGCAAAGCTGAATTATCAGAGGGTGAAATTGAGACAGCCATGCTGCCTCTACCCATTAGAAATATCGACATCAAACTCACCACCCAGAATCGCAGTGCCGAGCTGATGGGCAGCTTCACGGTGAACAATAACCCCGGCCAACTGCAGGGAACCTTCAATTGGCAGCAGCAGGAATGGTGGAGCAAAGTCAGCTTCCGTTCTGACACCCTGGCCTATCAGCCCGATAACAATATACTGATTTACGTGAAGCCGAATATCGACTTCAACCTGACACCCCACGAACTCAACATCATCGGGGACCTGTTTGTTCCCAAAGCCCGCATACACCTGAAAAGCCTGCCGGAAACGGCGGTGCCGGTTTCAACGGATGCCGTCATCGTCGACGCCGAGGACGATCAAAACGAAAACATATCCATAAGCACACAACTGACTCTCACCCTGGGCGATGATGTTCGGTTTAAGGGTTATGGTCTGGAAACGGATGTCACCGGGCAGATGACCATTCGGCAGCACCAATCGGATTTGCTGCGCGCAAAGGGAATCATTCGACTGGAGAATGGAACCTACCAGGCTTATGGTCAATACCTCACCATCACCGATGGCGACCTGATCTTCATTGATGACCTGGAAAATCCACAACTGCGCATCTCCGCCACCCGCGACAACATCTCTGATAATGTGGTGGTCGGCGTGCGCGCCACCGGTCGCGCTCAAAACCCCGATATCACGATTTTTTCTCTCCCGGAGATGCCGGAGCAGGAAAAGTTTCACTACCTGATTACCGGGCGGGCGCCTAACACCGATGCGACCGGCGGCTCTCCCGCAGCCGAAGCAGCGCTCTCCCTGGCGTTGGAATCCCGCGGTGGCTTCACCCGCAAAGCCGGGGAGAAGCTGGGTATCCAGGATCTGACCCTGAGCGCCGGCAATACAGAGAACCGGAGTGAAGTGGGATTAAGTGGCTACATCACACCGGACCTGATGGTCCGCTATGGCGTAGGTATGTTTGAAGCGGTGAACTCAATCACCCTGAAATACCGAATCAGGAAAGATGTTTATGCAGAAGTGATCAGCGGCAAAGCCAACGCCTTTGATATCCTGTGGTCGTTTGAGCGCGACTGAGTCCGGCACCCATAAAAAAGCCCGACACTATGGCCGGGCTTTTTATGGGTTGATAAATATCTTACTTTTCTTGTTCAAGTTGAGGCTGCTCAACCGCCTGGTCAGCAGGAACTTCTTCCACCTCAACTACGCCCTCTTCGGGCTCCGCAACGTCGTTTTGCTCGGACAACCAATAACCAAATCCCAGGTTAAGTGCAATCAGAGTTCCAAAGATTGCGATTACGTGTCCCATAATGTTCTCCTATCGATACTGCGAAAAACTGCAAATATGTGATTGTCTAATGGCGACCAAAATACTCCATCGACACGCCATATGCCAGTGCGACAACGTCAATTCCGGTGGTTTTAACCACAATTTCGCAGTCTTTATCTGACTACACAGTCCAAAAACCCTTGTTTACTGGGCTTCAGATTCCGTGGTTTCTTCAGTGGCTGGCTGCGCTTCTGTCGCAGGCTCAACAGCGTCTACAGATTCCACTTCAACCACGCCTTCCACTTCCGGCTGGCTATCATCAACAGCTTCAGAGCCCACGTACACGATGCCGAGATTGACAGCTACCAGCACACCCAGTATTGCGATTAATTGCATGCGATTTCCCCGTTCTTCAATTCCATTCGTTATTATGCGCCACTGTTGGCAGTGACAATATCAGATTGATCCTGTTTGAGACTGATCAAAATCAACAACAGAATGATTAGTATACACTGATAACCGATTTTACAACCTGGAAGCAATGGCTACTTCGTCCCAAAGTACTGTTTTACCGATCCATAAGCCTAAAAGAATAACTCCCTCAGCTTTTGGCCCGGCTGTTCTGCACGCATAAAGGCTTCCCCCACGAGAAACGCATTTACCGCATGCGCGCGCATCCGTTCGACATCGTCGACGCTCAGTATACCGCTTTCCGTTACAACAATCCTCTGCTCAGGAATATGTGGTAACAAGTCAAAGGTGGTATTGAGACTCACGTCAAAGGTGTGCAGGTTACGATTGTTTATACCCACCAAAGTTTGTTCAAGGGGCAGTGACCGATCCAACTCTTCCCGGTCATGTACCTCGATCAGCACGTCCATACCCAATTCTACTGCAGTTGAACACAGATCAGCCATTTGCTGATCGGATAAACAGGCGGCTATCAACAGGATACAGTCGGCGCCAATGGCTCGTGCTTCCAACACCTGATAGGGATCGACGATAAAATCCTTACGAATAACCGGCAACGAACAGGCCGCCCGGGCCTGCTGCAGATAGTCTTCATGTCCCTGGAAAAAGTCATGGTCCGTCAGCACACTGAGACAGGCTGCGCCACCCTCTTCATAGGAACGGGCAATGGCAGCCGGTTCAAACTGCTCGCGGATAACGCCTTTACTGGGGGAGGCTTTTTTTGCCTCGGCGATGACAGCGGAACGCCCTGCAGCTAAAGCCCGTTGCATTGATGCGACGAAGCCACGGGGTGCATCCACCTGTTTAATCTTTTCCAGTAACAGTGCTTCAGACTGCTGAGGTTTGCGCTCCGCCACCTCTTCCCATTTGCGGGCGACAATTTTTTTCAGAACCGTGGGGGTACCGGAGTAAGTACCGGAAAAGGAATCGTTCATGCTGTTACTCACCGGCATTTTCCTGCTGAAAGACTTTGCTGAGTTGCGCCAACTCATTCAGTTTGGCATAGGCCAGGCCGCTGCCAATGGCATCTTGTGCCAACGCTACACCCTCTTTGATCGAATCCGCCAATCCGGCCACATAAATGGCTGCCCCCGCATTCATGGCGACGATGTCGGCAGCCGGTCCTGGCTCTTTGCCGAGGACACCTTTGATGATGGTCAGACTTTCTTCCACACTGTTTACCGCCAGCGAGCTCAATGAGGCGCGCTCCAGACCGAAGTCTTCCGGTTGAATGGTATATTCCTTTACTGCAGCAGGCGTCGCTTCAGCCACAAAGGTTTCGGCACCGATGCTGATTTCATCCATTCCATCGGCAGAGTGGACCACCAACACGTGATCACAACCCAACCGTTGCAGCACCTCCGCGATAGGGCGCACCCAATGCCTGGAATACACCCCCATCACCTGGCGTTTGGCACCAGCGGGATTGGTCAGCGGGCCCAGCAGATTAAAAATGGTACGCACCCCCATTTCCTTGCGGGGCCCAATGGCATGTTTCATGGCACTGTGATGGGCCGGTGCAAACATGAACCCGACGCCGATGGTTTCCACACAGCGTGCCACCTGTTCCGGGCTTAGACCCAGATGCACACCGGCGGCCTCCAGCACGTCGGCACTGCCACTGATGCTGGAAACGGAACGGTTGCCATGCTTGGCCACCTTGCCGCCTGCCGCAGCCAGCACAAAGGCGACGGTGGTGGAGATATTGAACGTCTTGGAACCATCGCCACCGGTACCGCAGGTGTCCACCAGATTGTCTGCATTGACCTGAACCGGGGTGGCCAGGGAACGCATCACCTGGGCGGCGCCGGTAATTTCGTCCACGGTCTCCCCTTTCATGCACAGCCCAATCAGGAATCCACCAATCTGGGCCGGGGTCGCCTGCCCGGTCATAATCTGGTTCATCACTTCCGACATTTCATTTTCCGTCAGATCCTGACGCTCGATTACCTGTTTGATGGCTTCTTGGATATTCATGCTGGACACGGTCTCAAAGTCTTCAAATGAGGGGCAATGCTACCATAAATCCGCCTGTGTTAACCCGGCCTTAACGTGCCGTGGGGTAACCTGAACAGGAAACTTCCCCTAATTTGTCTTGTATTTTGCCCCCCCCCGCTGTGGGGCGGCGCCCTGCAACCCACCCGACAGGGCCGGCCGCAAACAAGCCAGGGAACCGGCGGCGCCGAAACCTGATGTAGCGAACCCGATCATCCGTGCTATGCTGGAGAAGACTAGGTTCCACCGAGTGTTTGATGTACTACGAATTGGAAGTAAATGCGGAGGAAGGCTACGTTCGCGCCACCGCAACCTGCGATATTACCCGCGTCATCGCCACGCAAATGACTGACGGTGTCTTTCAAATGTTACGGGCTGAAAACCTGGAAGCAGGGCTAATTGATGTGCGTAACTGCCGCAATGTGGACGCCCCCTCCCAGAACTATCAGTTTGCCAATGAAGACGCTGCCGCTCTGAAACTCCGGACAACGGACCGCATAGCTATTCTTGCCGCACCTGATGATGATTCCCATGATTTTGTTGCAATTGTCATGGGCAATAATGGCTACAACGTGCATATTTTTCGGGATGAAGAAGAGGCCCTGGCCTGGTTAAAGATAACCTGAGCCAGGGGCTTCCGCGACAATAGCAACCATCAAAGGCTCATAAAGTTTCTCAGCAAATCATGACCATACTCAGTGAGGATGGATTCCGGGTGGAACTGTACCCCCTCGATCTTATGCTCCCGATGGCGCATACCCATGATCTTGTCGATGGAACCATCCTGATTTTGGGTCCAGGCGGTGATTTCCAGACACTCCGGCAAACTGTGTCGGTCCACCACCAACGAGTGATAGCGGGTGGCCTCAAACGGATTGCTCAAGCCTTTGAACACCCCTTCATCCCGATGGTAAATGGGCGACGTTTTCCCATGCATTACTGCATCCGCACGCACCACCTGCCCACCGAACACCTGACCGATACTCTGATGCCCCAAGCACACACCCAGGATCGGCAGCTTACCGGCGAAGTGTTCAATGGCTACCATGGATATACCCGCTTCGTTGGGCGAACAGGGGCCGGGGGAAATCACCAATCTTTCCGGTGCCATGTTTTCAATATCCTGCAGGGTAACTTCGTCATTGCGTTTCACCACCACGTCTGCACCCAGCTCACCAAAGTACTGCACCAGGTTGTATGTGAACGAGTCGTAATTATCAATCATCAGCAACATGGGTTTACTCCTCCACCGGAACCAGACCATTGGCCGCCATGGCCATGGCACGAAATACTGCTCGCGCCTTGTTTTGGGTTTCTTTCCATTCCAGTTTGGGCACGGAATCCGCCACTACACCGGCACCGGCCTGAATGTGTAATTGGCCGTCTTTGATCACTGCGGTGCGAATAGCAATGGCCGTGTCCATGTCACCATGCCAGGACAGGTAGCCGACAGCGCCGCCGTAAATACCTCGCTTCACCGGTTCCATGTCGTGAATGATTTCCATGGCGCGAATCTTGGGCGCACCACTTAAGGTTCCGGCCGGAAAGGTGGCTCGCAACACATCTATGCAACTGTGTTCCGGTTTGAGTTTGCCTTCCACATTCGACACAATGTGCATAACGTGGGAGTAACGCTCCACCACCATTTTGTCGGTGAGCTCCACACTGCCGATTTCGGCAATGCGGCCCACATCGTTGCGGCCCAAATCGATCAGCATCAGATGCTCGGCGATCTCCTTGGGATCGTCCAACAGTTCCTGCTCCATGGCCAGGTCTTCGTCGTGGGTTTTGCCGCGGCGACGGGTGCCGGCGATCGGTCGCACGGTAACGATGCCCTCTTCCACCCGCGCCAGAATTTCCGGCGAGGAACCGGCAATCTGGAAATCCCCCATATCGAGGAAATACATGTAAGGCGAAGGATTCAGGCAACGCAGTGCGCGATACAAATCCAGCGGTGGCAGCTCATAGGGAATGCTCATGCGCTGGGAAATCACCACCTGCATGGTGTCCCCGGCCAGTACGTATTCCTTGATATCATCCACCGCTTTTTCAAATTCCGGTTGCGGAAAACTGGATTTGAAATCGCTTTCCTGCACGTTGAAACGCTGGGGATCTTCCTGCACCGGTAACGGCTGCTTCAGCTGTTGCAGGATCTCATCCAGGCGGGACTGGCCTTTTGCGTAGGCATTTTCCTGATCGGGGTCCACATGGGTGATCACATAGAGCGATCCCCGCAGGTTATCGAACACCACGATGTCATCGGACACCATCAGCATAATGTCGGGGGTACCGATGGGATCGGGTTTGCTGGGCTGGTCCAGGCGCTTCTCGATATAACGCACGATGTCGTAACCGAAATACCCCACCAGGCCACCGTTGAAACGCGGCAAGCCCTCAACCTGCGGCACCTTGTAGCGGGTCTGGAAGCTTTCCACGTAGGCCAGTGGGTCTTCTACCGTGGTTTGCTCCAGCACGGTGTCGCCGTCCAGCAAAGTGATATCACGATCCCGCACAATCAGGCGGGTGCTGCAGGGCAAACCGATAATGGAGTAGCGCCCCCATTTCTCCCCGCCCTGCACGGATTCAAACAGATAGGTGTAGGGCTGTCCCGCCAGTTTTTTATAGGTGGAGAGGGGCGTTTCCAGATCTGCCAGCGCCTCCCGCATCAGGGGAATACGGGTATACCCCTGTTGAGCCAGTGATTTGAAAGTTTCCGGTGTCATTGTCCTGTTCTCTTACTGTGGCCGGGCGACAGGCACATCAATCATCTGTGCAGCGCATCACCGGGGCCGAAACCTCAGTTTCAGTATTGCTGAAAACTCTGAATTTTAATTGCTACAGAAATTACAGAAATTAAATACGTACGGGGCGGCTGGGCAAAAACGCTTAACGCCAGCCAGGGACGAGCATCACCAACGCCATCGCCAGCGAAAGTCGGTGCTCAGAGAGGAAGGTTGATTCGAAAATGCTAAGTTCACTTTGGTTTGCACACAGTTTCGTTTCGAATGAATACCAACCTTACACTAGGCCCGCGATTCTGCCAAGCCCCACAATTTCACAAAATTCCAGTTAAAGCGCCTTGCAGCTACAGAATCAGTTCCCGAAAATCATCCAGCAACCAATCCGGTTCACTGTTGGCCACGGGTTCCCCATGGTTATAACCATAGGTCAGCGCAGCACTGACCCAGCCCGCTGCCTTGGCCGCCTCTACATCATTACGGCTGTCTCCCACCATCAAGCTGTGGGCTGCAGCAGCGCCAAGCTGACGCCCCACTTCTTCCAGCGGCATGGGGTGTGGCTTCTTGTGAGGCAAACATTCCCCACCCAAAACCAGATTGAAATATCCCGCGATATTCAGGCTCTCCAGCAAGGGATCGGCGAACACCTTGGGCTTGTTGGTGATCACCGCCAGGGGCACACCCAACTGGGAGATGGCCTGCAACACTTCAGAAACGCCGGCATACAACTGGGTCAGGCGGCCGTTCTCTTCGGCATAATATTCGCGGAAACTGCCCATGGCCGGTTCATATTCTTCATCCGAAATGGCCGCCACTGCGACGGGATCATAACTGTCTGCCAAAGCCCGCTTCACCAACATGGCGGCACCGTTGCCCACCCAACCCCGCACTTTTTCCTCGCCCGCCGGAGCCCGCCCCAGTGCCACCAACATGCGGTCGGTGGCCACGGCGATATCCGGCACGCTGTCCACCAGGGTACCGTCCAGGTCGAAGGCGATCAGTTGGGGAAGATGCCCGTGAAAGAATCCCGTGAGTTTCGTCAGCATTGGGAAATCACCCCCGAAATCAAACCTGAGCCAGCTCGGCGCGCATAGCATCAATCACAGCTTTATAGTCTTCCTTGCCAAAAATAGCCGAACCGGCCACAAACATATCCGCCCCTGCCTGGGCAATTTCACGAATGTTCTGCGCACCCACACCACCATCGATCTCCAGGCGGATATCCAGGCCGCTGTCATCGATCAGCTTGCGTGCCTGCTTTAACTTTTCCAGGGTCTGGGGAATAAATTTCTGACCACCGAATCCGGGGTTCACCGACATCAGCAGAATCATGTCCAGCTTATCCATTACATGCTCGATGTGATGCAGAGGCGTTGCGGGGTTGAATACCAGACCGGCTTTGCAACCACCTTCTTTGATCATGGCCAGGCTGCGGTCGATGTGTTCGCTGGCTTCCGGATGGAAGGTAATGTAGCTGGCACCGGCCTCGATAAAATCGCCGATGATGCGATCCACCGGCTTCACCATCAGGTGCACATCGATGGGCGCTGTAATGCCGTAATTACGCAACGCCTTACACACCATAGGGCCGATGGTGAGGTTGGGCACATAGTGGTTATCCATTACATCGAAATGCACAACGTCGGCACCCGCCGCCAACACTGCGTCCACCTCTGCCCCCAGACGGGCGAAATCAGCGGATAGTATAGAAGGTGCAATCAGGTATTCGGCCATGGCTAAGTTCCAGTAAGATTCCGGGTCAATTTCTGAGAGCGCGCATTGTACTGCACTCAGGGTCTATACTGAAGGCAACCTGACATTTGCCTAACACAGTTAACCACAGGGCTAACCTACCCCTATGCCGATACCGAAGATCACCCTGCTACCGCTAGTGATAATGATGTTCTTGATTGCCACAGCACTGATTGCGGAAGAAAAAGACCCGCCCGAGGAAGAAAGCGACCTCAAGCACTTGCCGCAACCTGCACCGGAACGGGATGAAACCCTGCGCAATCAAGCGGTTGCCGCACAGCTCGCCCTCACCGACAAAACCACGGAAGTCACCTGGCTGGGCTCCGGCAAAGAGCAGTTTTTAGCCCTGTATTTGCCTGACAGTAGTGGCAAACCCTTTGTTAACACCCTGATTTTACACGACAACCTGCAAAACCCGGACTGGCCCGGGGTCATTAGAAGCCTGCGTAAGGAGTTGACGCGGGGGGGATGGAACACACTCAGTATCGCGGTACCGGACTATCAGCCACGCCCCGCCATTCCTCCACTGAAACCTGACCAGCCCGAAGCCACCGGGCGGGTGCTGGAGGAACTGGATACAGAAGCCACCGAACCAGAGGCAATGAGTGAGGACAATGATGAGCCCGCCCAGACAATGGATGATCGCGCCCCGGAAGATCAGGTTCCGGAAGAACTGTCACAACGGATTCTGCTGGCAACCCAATACATCAACGGTAAAAACAATTATCCGCTGGTGATCATTGCCGTCGGTAGCAGCGCCACCCTGCTGTTAAAGCAGGCACAGAGTGGCTCCCTGAATGACGTAAACGGGTTGGTAATCATTGATCCGCTGCCTTTACCTGGCCTCAAGGACATCGATCTGGAAATGGCAGAATCAGACTTAAGAATTCCCTTATTGGACATCGCCCCCGAATTCAATCCACGCTCAGACCCGGAGCCCAGAGCCGCCAACGCAAGGCGCCGCCAGCAGTCGCTGTATCAACAAAGGATACTTCGGGGCAGCAATCGGGATTTTAATGGTGCGGAACAGCGCCTGATGAAAACAGTGCGAGGCTGGGCGGAAAAGTTGTTCCGCCGTCAATAAGACTACTTTTTGCGGGCAGCGACGATTCTGTCATAGGCAGAGCGAATCGCCTGAGATTTCTCTTTTGCCATATCCAGCATCTCTTTCGGCATGCCCCGGGCAATCAGTTTGTCCGGATGGTGTTGGCTCATCAGGCGACGGTAGGCCCGCTTTACCTCCTGCATACTGGCTTCCGGATTCACCCCCAGAATTTCATGGGCCCGTAACAGGCCGTCCGTTTCAGAAAGCGGTTCCTGGTCACTGCGGAATTCCTGATAGGCCTGGGCACTGCGTACAATTTTTTCCAGGTAAGTGACGCGATAGCGAATGGACTGGGCAATATGGGAAAGAGTGGACCACTCCTGCTGGTCCATCTTGCCGTCGGCGAGGGCGGCCTGAACCAGGATCTCCATAAAAATCTGCAACAAGGTCGAACGCCGGCCACAGGCATCACGCAAGGCATCCAGTTCTTCAGAGATGTCTGAACTGGATTTGCCCTTTTCAAACAGGTCGATGGCTTCCCGTTTCTTCTCAGGGGTCAGCCCCATGCGGTTCATCACCGCTGTGGTCCACTGAATTTCGGCATCACACACCGCGCCATCGCATTTGGCGACACGCCCCAGGGCCACAAAGGTCGCCTGGAAGAACGCCCGCTGAATCTGCGATTCCCGGCCTTTGGTCTTGGGTTGGGCAATTTGGTAGACGCTGCTGCTGAGCTGGATAATGGCATCGAACTGATGGCCCAGCCAGCCACCCAGCACCGACCCCACCAGGCCGAGAATGCCTCCGCCAGCAAGAAAATAACCCACAAACAACCCCACCAGGGGGCCAATCCAGACCAAAGACGTCACTGTGTCTGCTCCTGAAGTTTTTGTTCGACGGCAGCGAGCCGTTCCGGTGTACCTACGTCAACCCAATAGCCGCCGTAGTGCTCGCCCTGCACCTTGCCCTGCCCCATAGCCTTCTTCAGCAATGGTGCCAACGGAAAGCGCCCGCCTTGGCATTCCGCAAACAGCACTGGATCAATCACGCTGATACCGCTGAAGGTCAGCCGGGGTTCCCCAGCGGATAGCCCTTCTGCCACCACATCCTGCCCACGAAGCGCAAAATCACCATCGGGATTATGCGCAGGGTTGTCCACCAGCACTAAATGCGCCAATCCTGCTGGGCGTTGGGGTAACTGCTGCAGCGGATAATCGCTCCAGACATCACTGTTCACCAACAGGAAAGGATCGCTTCCCAATAAGGGTAGCGCATTATGGATGCCACCTCCGGTTTCCAAGCGCTCCGGCTCACGGCTTAAGGCAAGCACCAGGCCGAGATCCGTTTGTTGTGCCAGGAAAGCTTCCACCTGTTCACCCAGATACGAGGCATTGACCACCACCTCCCGGATACCCATATGGGCAAGTCGCTCCAGATGGTGACGCAGCAACGGTTTACCCGCGACCGGCAATAAAGGTTTAGGGCAGCGTTCCGTTAACGCCCCCATACGCTCGCCACGCCCTGCTGCCAATAGCATCGCCTTCAAAAGCCTGCCTCCGGCACGGCTTCAATCAAATGCTCAACCTGAGGAAAGTGTTTGGCCAACGCCGGCACCACCCGCTCCCTTAGCCAGCGATCAAAGTCCTTGAGGCAATCCGGCCCCATCGCCTGCAGGGCACGAATCTCCATCAAGACATACTGCAATGACTGAGGTGTGTGTTCCAGATACCCGCTTTTTTGGTCGCGATAACGCAAGCGGGCAAAAATCCCTGCCACCTTGAGGTGACGTTGAGCGCCTATGGCATTGAAATCCTGCCACAAGCGTTGGTCATTCGCCTGACTTACCCCTTTATCCCTTAATGCAACCGCAAACTCCAGCACCCAGCGCTTTACCAGCTGCTGATCCCAGGTGGCGAACGTTTCATCCCGCAACAGGGACAGCACGTCATAGGTAATTGGGCCAAACACTGCGTCCTGGAAATCAATCACGCCGAGGGACCTGTCTTCAAGTACCATTAAATTCCGCGTGTGGTAATCCCGGTGTACCGGCACCTGCTTCTGCGCCAGGGCCAGCTGCTCCAAATATCTGAACACGTCGGTCAGTAACTGATGTTCGGCTGCGTTTAAATCCAGCTGCAAAAACGTGCCGCAGAACCAGTCCCGGAACAGCTCCATTTCCCGCTGCAGCAACGCCGAATCATAGGGCGGCAGCGGATCCTGGGAAAAATCGGCGGCCATGATATCCAGCAGAATGCGAAAGGCTTCCCCGAAAAAATGCTCCGCAGTGTGCTCGTTGAGTACCTGCTTGAGAAGAAGATCCCCCATGTCGGACAGTAGCATAAAGCCCTGCTCAAGGTCCGTTGCCAGAATCCGTGGTACGGGAACCCCCGCCGCCGCAAAGCCATCGTCCACCTTGATGAATACCGGGTTGTTCTCTTTGTCAGGGGGGGCATCCACACAGATCAGGGAGGACATTTGTCCCTTTACCGGCGCCTCAACCGGGTAGCGGCAACGAAAATAACGCCGGAAACTGGCATCGCCGGACACCGTTTCCAGGGACAGTGAAGGGCCTTTATATAAATCCAAACGGGCTAGCTGATGGTTTACCCAGGCACTGAGCCCGGCGAGACGTTGATCCGCATGTTGATCCATAGGAAATGGCAAATTTGTGACTCGTATCAAGTGATCGTGTATGATCACACCAGACTTAAAACAGGGTCAAGCGCCCACATCACATTCCGAACCTTAGTTCATGAATTGGATAAGAATTTTCGCCGCCTTCGCGATGATGGCGGTTACTATTACGTCTGCCTTTGCGGAAGACGAGACAACTGACACCGTAGAAGCTTCAACCACTGCTGATCAGGATAAGTCCGCCTCCAATTCAGCGCCTAATGTAGTAACCCCAATTGCCAATCCCTATCAGCATCTGGACTGGGTGACCGCCGATGAGATCGCGGCGTTGCCGCCCGAGCGGCGGCCCAGGTTCACCGGCATCTGCGAAGGCGTTTATCTGGCGCCGAGCCTGGTGGAGGGAGATCCCACCCAGGCCAAGATCGAGGCTTCTGCGGACCGCTTTGACACCCTGCCGGATGGTACCAATATCCTGAGCGGCGGGGTTGTCCTCAAACAGGGTAACCGGGAGCTCTACAGCGACGAAATCCGCCTCAACCGCATCACCCGGGCGACGGCCCTGGAAGGCAATGTCAAAATCCGGCAGCAGGGCATGCTGATCCTGGGGGACAGCGCCGAGGTGAATTTGAACGAGAAGAAACTCGATGTCAAAAACACCGAGTACGTGATTCACAGCATCCATGTACATGGTAAAGCCGGCCGCATCTACAACCCGGAGGAACGGGTACTGGTGCTGGACCAAAGCTCCTATACCACCTGCCAACCAGGCAGCGAGGCATGGGTGATCAAGGCGGACGAAATCAAGCTGGATGAGGAAAAAGGCTGGGGTGAAGTCTCCGGCGCCACCGTGGAACTCGGTGGGGTGCCGGTGGTGTACCTGCCCTGGTGGACTTTTCCCATTGATGACCGGCGCCAATCCGGCTTTCTGTTTCCCAGCATCGGCAGTGGTGAAAACGGACTGGATTTCTCCACGCCTTATTACCTCAACCTGGCCCCCAACTACGATGCCACCCTGACGCCCCGCTACCTGGCTGACCGCGGCGAAATGCTGGAGGGTGAGTTCCGCTACCTGACGGACAATACCGAAGGGGATTTCGGGGTCGGTTACATGCCCGACGATCAGGATTATGACGATCGCCGCAGCCTGGTGACCTGGCACCACCGGGGGCAGTATTTCAGCAAATGGATCAACGAGGTGGATTATACCCGGGTAAGTGACAGCGACTATTTCCTCGATCTGGACACCACACTGAACACCAGCGCAGACACCCACCTGAACCAACGGGCGGATCTGAAATACTTTGGTGATACCTGGACCGGCAGCATATCGGTGCGCCAGTTTCAGACCATCGATGATCTTATCGTGGACAATGACTTACCCTACCGCATGCTGCCGCAGTTGAGCACTTTGGGACGGTTTCCCTTTCACGACAACCGTCTGCAGTTACAGCTGGGCGCTGAATATACCTACTTTGATCACCCTGAAGACGATATCAGTGGCCCCACCAGCGCGGATCGAGTGCGCCTGATCCCCGCTGCGCTCTACAATTACCGCCGCCCCTGGGGTTTTGTGGTACCCAAAGTATCGCTCTACTATCGATATTATGATCTCAACCAGGTCAACCTGGAGGACAATGAGAAAACGCTGGAGAACAGTATTTTCAGCCTGGACAGCGGGCTTTATCTGGACCGGCCATTCGATTTCAGGGGTACGCATTTTCTCCAGACTCTGGAGCCACGGGTGTTTTATCTCTACGCCCCCTACAAGGAACAGAGTGATCTCCCCCTGTTCGATACCGCCAAAACCAGTTTCAGCTATGAGCAGCTGTTCCGGGAGAACCGCTTTACCGGTGGGGACCGGGTCGGCGACGCCAACCAGGTGTCGGTGGGTCTCACATCCCGGCTCATCAATCAGGACACCGGCGCTGAGCAAATCAATATCAGCCTGGGGCAGATCTTCTATCTGCGCGACCGCGTGGTGCAGCTTGCAGAAACCGATGCCATTGAAGAAACCACTCTATCGCCCTTTGTGGGACGGTTAAACTGGCTGCTGAACCAGAACTGGACCTGGCGCGCAGAAGCGCAAATGGATACCCAGGAAAACAATCTGGACAGCGTTGTCACCGGTTTTCGCTATCGGGATGAATACAACAACCTGGTGAACCTGAATTTCAACTACTACGATAGCGGTGCGGTGATTGCCGATCCCGAAGCCGAGAGCATCAAACAATCAGATATCTCTTTTCTCTGGAGCCTGAGCCAACGCTGGGGCATCATCGGTCGCTGGGGCTTTGACCTGGAACAAAACCGCTCCTACGACAACATTGTGGGCATCGAGTACGAAAGCTGCTGCTGGCGCGCACGGCTGGTGAACCGACGCTACCTGAAAGAGTCCAATGATGTAAATGAAGTGGTGGAACCCTCCCAGGGCATCTACCTCCAATTTGAGTTGAAAGGCCTGGGCGGGCTTGGCGGCTCCGTGGATCGCATGCTGGACGACGCCATCTCCGGCTACCGGGAACGGGAAGAAGCCCGCCCCACAAATTTCAATTAAATGTATTACCCCGAGTTCATGACCATAATGACATTTAAAACAAGACCCGTTGTTACAAATACCCTGCTATGCACCTTGATCAGTGCCCTGATGCTGGTCACCACCAACCTCTGGGCAGAGCCCACGCCGCTGGACCGGGTGGTGGCCGTGGTGGACGATGACATCATTATGCACTCCGAACTGGTGGAAAGAACCAACGCCATCCGCAGCCGCATGCAGGAACAACGCACCCAACTCCCGCCCCTGGATGTGCTTTACGAGCAGGTATTGGAACGGATGATCGTTGAGAGCATCGAGCTGCAGATGGCGGAGAAGTCAGGGATCAGGATCAGCGACAACGAACTCAATGAAACCCTGGCCAATATTGCACGCCAAAACAACATGACTACCGAAGCCTTTCGCGAAACCGTGCTCAACGAGGGCATGTCCTGGCCGGCGTTGCGGGACCAGATTCGCCGCGAACTCACCGTAAACCAACTGCGCCAGCGGCGGGTTGGCAGCCGCATCCAGATCACCGACCAGGACGTTGATAATTTCCTTAATTCCGAAATGGCCAAAACCAACCTGGCACCGGACTACCGCCTGGGCCACATTCTGGTGGCCATCAACGACGGCAGCTCCCCCCAGGTGGCGGAGGAAACGGCTCTCCTGGTCTATAAAAAACTGAGTGAAGGCGCCGACTTCGCCGCCATCGCCGCCCAATACTCCAGTGGGGAAACCGCCCTCTCAGGGGGGGATCTGGGCTGGCGCAAGGCAGCACAGCTGCCCACCCTGTTTTCCGATACCGTTCTGGAAATGAAAAAAGGGGAAATTTCCCAGCCCATTCGCAGTGCCAGTGGTTACCACATCATCAAGGTGTTGGATGTACGGGGAGGAACAGAGCAAATCGTCCAGCAAACCAACACCCGTCATATTCTGGTGAAGCCCAACGAAATCCGCAGCGAAACGGAAACCCGCAAGCTGATCGACGACATTTACCAACAGTTGCAGGAAGATCCCAGCCAGTTTGAGACACTGGCCAAAACCTATTCCGACGATCCCGGCAGTGCTCTGCAGGGCGGCAGCCTGGGATGGGTGAATCCGGGCACCATGGTTCCGGAGTTCGAACAACAAATGCAGTCGGCCCCCATCGGCCAGATCTCCAAGCCCTTCCGCACGGATTTCGGCTGGCATATCCTGCAGGTGGAAGAGCGCCGCAGCCAGGACATGAGTGAAGACTTCCGTCGCGGCCGCGCCCGCCAGATGCTGCAAAAACGCCGCTTTGATGAAGAACTGGATGGCTGGTTGCGGGAAGTGCGCCAGAATGCCTACGTGGAGATTAAACTCTAGATGGACATTGCCATCACCCCCGGGGAACCAGCGGGCATAGGCCCCGACCTGGTGTTACAGCTGGCGCAGTCCGAGGATTGCAGCCAGTGGGTGGTGATTGCGGACCCGGATCTCCTGCGGCAGCGGGCCAACACGCTACGTTTGCCCATCTCTCTGGTGGATTGGCAGCAGCCGGCCTCACAGGGCCAACTTCGGGTATTACCCATTTCCCTGAGCGAGCCCTGCCGACCTGGGGTGCTGTGCCCGGCCAACGCCCGCTACGTGCTAAAAACCCTGGACACTGCAATAGATGGTTGTCTGGAGCAACGCTTTGGCGCCATGGTCACCTGCCCGGTACAAAAATCCGTCATCAACGAGGAAGGCATTGCCTTCAGCGGCCACACAGAGTACCTGCAGCAACGCTGCGGTGTTGACAAGGTGGTCATGATGCTTGCCACCGAAGGTCTTAGGGTGACACTGGCCACCACGCACCTACCCCTGCGGGAAGTCCCGGACGCCATCTCTGAAGCCAACCTGGAACAGGTGTTGACCATTACGCAACACAGCCTGGTGCACCAGTTCGGCATTCCTGAGCCCCGCATTCTGGTTTGCGGGCTGAACCCCCACGCCGGTGAATCCGGCCATCTGGGGAAAGAAGAACTGGATATTATCATTCCCCTGCTGGATCGCCTGCGCAAACAGGGTATGGACCTGGTTGGTCCGCTCCCTGCGGATACCCTTTTTACCCCAAAATACCTGCAGCAAGCCGACGCCGTGCTGGCCATGTACCACGACCAGGGTTTGCCGGTATTGAAACATATGGGATTCGGCCAGGCGGTGAACGTCACCCTGGGCCTGCCTATTATTCGTACCTCTGTTGACCACGGCACCGCATTGGATCTGGCCGGCACCGGCGACGCCGACACCGGCAGCCTGCTCACCGCGATCAACACCGCCCGCGCCATGATGGCTTCCCGCATTAACTCAGGAGCCCAGCAGCATGGCCAAGGGTAGAAAACCAAGCTTCAGCAAACACCTGCCCCGCAAGCGGTTTGGCCAGAACTTTCTGCAAGACCCGGGCGTCATCGACCAGATTGTTCACGCCATCCACCCCCAAGCGGATGACCTGATGGTGGAGATCGGGCCTGGTCTGGGGGCTTTGACAGAACATCTGGTTGACCAGGTGGGGCAACTGGCCGTCGTCGAATTGGACCGGGATCTGATACCAAACCTGCGCATCAGTTTTGCCACCCGCAAGAATTTCCACATTTATGAAGGGGATGCACTCAAGTTCGATTACCAGCGCATCCCGTCCGATCTGTGTGCCGAGCAAACCGCCCAGCGCAAAATGCGGATTGTGGGCAACCTGCCCTATAACATATCCACGCCGCTGCTGTTCCACCTGATCGAATACCAGAGCCAGATCAGCGACATGCATTTCATGCTGCAGAAAGAAGTGGTGGACCGCATGGCGGCCGGTGTGGGTGACAGCGCCTACGGCCGCCTGGGCATCATGATTCAGTACTTCTGTCGGGTGGAACCCCTGTTTTTGGTGCCCCCCAGCGCATTCAATCCGCCCCCCAAGGTGGACTCTGCCATTGTGCGTTTGGTACCCCATGAAACACCACCGGTGACCACCCGATGTACAAAAAGCCTTAACAGAATTGTGACTGCCGCCTTCAACCAAAGGCGCAAAACGGTTCGAAATGCCTTAAAATCATTTGCGGATGATGCCCTGCTGGAAACAGCCGGGATTGATCCGGAAGTGCGCCCGGAACAGGTTTCGCTGGCTCAATACGCCCGCCTGACCGATCTCACTGTGGCAAATGAGCCAACCTAAAGCCAAGCGACCAAATTGAATCCAAGGAGCCAGAAATCAGTATGCACAGCGAGCAGGCCCCCAACGACATCCAGGTGCAGGTACAAAGCGAATACGTGCCCGACCAATCCAGTCAGGATGAGAATCGCTATGTCTTTACCTACCGTGTGGTTATTGAGAACTGCGGCACACTGCCGGCTCAGCTACTGTCCCGCCACTGGATCATCACCGATGGCAACCAGAAAGTGCAGGAAGTGAAAGGTGAAGGCGTCATCGGCGAACAGCCCACCATCATGCCCGGCGAAAGCTACGAGTACAGCAGCGGCACAGTGCTTCAGACCCCGGTGGGCAGCATGCAGGGCTCCTACCAGATGGTGGACGCCACCGGCCTCAGATTCGATGCCAAAATCCCGGTCTTCACCCTGGCGACACCCCGGTCCCTGCACTGATGGCAACCTACGCCATCGGCGACCTGCAAGGCTGTTACGACGCCTTCATCTGTTTACTGGAGCAAATCCGCTTCAACCCGGACCGGGACCAATTATGGTTGGCCGGGGACCTGGTAAACCGGGGGCCGGACTCCCTCCGCACCCTGCAACATTGCTTTGATCTGCGGGACAACCTGATATCCGTTCTGGGCAACCATGACCTGCACATGTTGGCCGTGTTGGACGGCTGCCTTGATCCTAAACGCAAGGACACCTTCCAGGACGTAATGCAGTCTCCCCAGCGAGACAAATTGGCACAGTGGCTGCATCAGTGTCCTCTGCTACATGAAAATGAAGATTGGTTGCTGTGTCATGCCGGCATCTACCCGGGATGGGACCTGGATACCGCCCGCCGTTGCGCACGGGAAGTGGAAGCGGTACTGGCAAACCCACAAAAAAGGCAGGTGTTTTTCACACATATGTATGGAAATGAACCTGCTCACTGGGACGAGTCCCTGACCGGACCAGACCGGTGGCGCACTATTACCAATTTTTATACCCGAATGCGCTTGATTGACGCTGCCGGCAGCATGGATTTCAAGTTCAAGGAAGCCCTCACCGATGCACCAGAGGGGTTCAGCCCGTGGTTTAAATGGCACAAACGGGTGCCGATTGAGAAAAAGATACTGTTTGGCCATTGGGCTGCCCTGGAGGGCAACACCCACCAAGATGATGTCATAGGTCTGGATACCGGATGCGTGTGGGGCAATCAGTTAAGCGCCTACTGCTTGGAAACCAGACACTGGACCCGCTGCAACTGCCACCACTGATCCTCTAATCTGAGCCACTCATCTGAGCCACTCATAGTTATCCACAACCACATTAACGCATAAGTAACGATGGGGTTATTCCAACTCTGCTTATGGAAATCCCGGCTGGATAAACCTGCGCGTGAAAGTGAGAACACGGAAGCAAAAACGGTTGGCGATCTACGTTTTTTGACGCATCCCAAAAGCCGAGCAAACAGCTTAAAGTGATCCCTTGAAGCTGTCACTAAACCGATCAACTTTTCTAGACTGAACTTATTTATTTTTGAAAAAAATAAAATAAGTTCTTTTCTTTCAACCATTTTTACTTTTTCATACTAAGATAATAAATAAGCAGGAATTTGATTTGGAACTGATGCCGATTCAAAAACTCAAATTGTAAAGACCAATCGCGGTAACATGAGGTAGACCTATGAGCATATTTAGTCACTACCAAACCCGGTATGAAGTTACGCAAGAGGAAGAGTACACGCTTCAGGAATATCTGGAGATATGTAAGAACGATCCGAATGCTTATGCCAGTGCCCCCGAACGCATGCTTGATGCGATCGGCGAACCAGAACTAATCGATACCTCCCTTGATCCGCGCTTAAGCCGCATCTTCTCCAATAAAATTATTCGACGTTATCCTGCGTTCAGTGAATTCTACGGAATGGAAGAATGCATTGAACAAATCGTTTCTTATTTCCGACACGCCGCGCAAGGCCTCGAAGAAAAGAAACAGATTCTGTATCTGTTGGGGCCAGTGGGTGGTGGTAAATCATCACTGGCAGAACGATTAAAACACCTGATCGAAAAAATCCCTTTTTACGCGATCAAAGATTCTCCGGTTAATGAATCGCCACTGAATTTATTCGCACCCGAAGAAGACGCCGGCATACTGGAAGAAGAATACGGTATCCCCCGCCGCTACCTGAAAGGCATCATGTCTCCCTGGGCGGTGAAACGCCTGCACGAATTCAACGGTGACATTTCCCAATTCAAAGTAGTGAAACTCTACCCCTCCATTCTGGATCAGATTGGCGTTGCCAAAACCGAACCCGGTGATGAAAACAACCAGGACATTTCCAGCCTGGTAGGTAAAGTGGATATCCGTAAGCTGGAAGAGTTTGCCCAAAATGATCCCGATTGTTATTCCTTCTCCGGCGGCTTGTGTAAAGCTAACCAGGGTCTGTTGGAATTCGTGGAAATGTTCAAGGCCCCCATCAAAGTACTGCACCCTTTGCTGACGGCAACCCAGGAAGGTAACTACAACAGTACAGAAGGCATGGGTGCCATTCCGTTTGACGGGATCGTACTGGCTCACTCCAACGAATCTGAATGGCAGGCATTCCGTAACAACAAAAACAATGAGGCCTTCATCGATCGTATCTACATCGTGAAAGTACCTTATTGCCTGAAGGTTACGGAAGAAATCAAGATCTACGAAAAACTGCTGCAGAACAGTTCCCTGTCCAATGCCCATTGCGCGCCGGACACATTACGCATGCTGGCGCAGTTCGAAGTGCTTTCCCGCCTGAAAGAACCGGAAAACTCTTCCGTCTACTCCAAGATGCGCATCTATGATGGTGAAAACCTGAAAGATACCGATCCCAAAGCGAAATCCTATCAGGAGTATCGGGATGCCGCCGGGGTGGACGAAGGCATGGATGGTTTGTCCACCCGTTTCGCCTTCAAGATTCTTTCGAAAGTTTTCAACTACGATCACGCGGAAGTGGCCGCCAACCCTGTGCACCTGCTGCATGTTCTGGAAAACGCCATTGATCAGGAACAGTTCCCGGCAGAAACCCGTGAGCGTTACCTGCGCTTTATCAAGGAATTCCTGGCACCCCGTTATGTGGAGTTCATCGGCAAGGAAATCCAGACCGCCTATCTGGAATCCTATTCCGAATACGGTCAGAACATTTTCGACCGCTATGTGACTTATGCCGACTTCTGGATTCAGGATCAGGAATACCGCGATCCAGACACCGGTGAGATCTTCGACCGCAAATCCCTCAACGATGAGCTGGAGAAAATTGAAAAGCCAGCGGGCATCAGCAATCCGAAAGATTTCCGTAATGAAGTGGTGAATTTTGTACTGCGGGCCCGGGCCAACCATTCTGGTAAAAACCCGTCCTGGCTCAGCTACGAGAAACTGCGCACGGTGATCGAGAAGAAGATGTTCTCCAACACCGAGGACCTACTCCCTGTTATTTCTTTCAACCCCAAAGCCTCACAAGGGGATCAGAAGAAACACGAAGACTTCGTCAAACGTATGGTGGAACGTGGTTACACCGAGAAGCAGGTTCGGCTGTTGTCCGAGTGGTACCTGCGCGTACGCAAGTCGCAGTAACGCGGAACCGCATCCGCTAAGGGTGAAACAGTGTCGTATATCGTTGATCGCCGCCTGAACGGTAAAAACAAAAGTACAGTGAACCGGCAACGGTTCCTGCACCGTTACCGCAAGCACATCAAGAAAGCGGTGGATGAAGCCGTTACCAAACGCAGCATCACTGACCTGGACAGTGGTGAAAGTATCTCCATTCCCCGCCGGGATATTTCCGAGCCGTTCTTCCATCATGGCAAGGGTGGCAAGCGGGAAATGGTCCATCCCGGCAACAAGGAATTCGTCACCGGCGACCATATCCAACGCCCGCAAGGGGGCGGTGGCGGCGGTGGCAGCGGAGAGGGCGACGCCAGTGATTCCGGTGAGGGCATTGATGATTTTGTATTTCAAATCAGCCAGGATGAGTTTCTTGATTTCCTGTTCGAAGATCTGGAACTGCCCAACCTGGTAAAACGCCAACTGCAGGGTATCGAATCGTTCAAGTATGTCCGAGCCGGCGTGGTGAACGAAGGCAACCCGGCCAAGATCAATGTGGTGCGTTCCATGCGCCAGGCCACCAGCCGTCGGATTGCGTTGACCGCTTCCTCCCGCCGCCGCTTGCGGGAAGCCGAGGAAAAACTCGCTGCGTTGCAGGAACAGGATCCGGTATTGCGCGACAAACGCAAAGAAGAAGAGCTGGAGCTGGAAATCGCCAAGCTGCGTCGGCGCATCAACAAGATTCCGTTCGTTGATACCATCGACCTGCGTTATAACCTACACCTGAAACAACCAAAACCAACCTCAAAGGCGGTCATGTTCTGCCTGATGGACGTTTCCGGTTCCATGAACCAGGCCATGAAAGACATGGCCAAGCGTTTCTTCATCCTGCTGTACATGTTCCTGAAGCGCAATTACGAAAAAATTGAAGTGGTGTTTATCCGTCATCACACCAGCGCCAAGGAAGTGGACGAAGAAGAATTTTTCTACTCACGTGAAACCGGCGGCACCATCGTTTCCAGCGCACTGAAAATGATGCGCGACATTATGAAGGATCGTTATCCGGCTGACGAATGGAACATCTATGGCGCCCAGGCCTCTGACGGTGACAACTGGAATGACGATTCGCCCACCTGTCGGGAAATCCTGATCAAGGACATTCTGCCCCAGGTACAGTACTACTCATACATTGAGATTAACCCGCGTCGACATCAGGCTTTATGGCGAGAATACGAAACCATCGAAGCCACCGTAGCACACTTTGCCATGCAACAGATCAGCGATCCCGGCGATATCTATCCCGTGTTCCGCGAACTGTTCCAACGCAAGGAAACCAAAAGGGCCAGTTAGTAATACTGTAGAATGCCTATGACTGAACGCACTCCAATCTCAACCGGGTCCGACTGGACCTTTGAACTGATTCAGGATTACGACCGGGAAATCGGCCGTGTTGCGGCGGATTTCGGCCTGGACACCTACCCCAATCAGATTGAGATCATTTCCGCTGAACAAATGCTGGATGCCTACTCTTCGGTGGGTATGCCGGTGGGCTACAACCACTGGTCCTACGGCAAGCATTTTGTCAGCAACGAACAACATTACCGCCGTGGCCAGATGGGCCTGGCTTATGAGATTGTCATCAACTCCAATCCCTGCATTGCCTACCTGATGGAAGAGAACACCATGACCATGCAGGCCCTGGTCATTGCCCATGCCTGCTATGGTCACAACTCTTTCTTCAAGGGCAACTACCTGTTCCGTACCTGGACCGATGCCTCCTCCATCATTGATTACCTGGTGTTTGCCAAAAACTACATCATGAAGTGTGAAGAGCGCTATGGTGTGAACGAAGTGGAAGCCATACTCGATTCCTGCCATGCCCTGATGAATTACGGTGTGGATCGCTACAAACGCCCCTATCCCATTTCTGCCGAGGAAGAGAAGCAACGCCAGCGGGAACGGGAAGAGTATCTGCAGAAACAGGTTAATGAACTGTGGAAAACCATTCCCCAACTGGGCGACAAAGAAGACCATCTCGATGTACGCCGCTTCCCGGAAGAGCCCCAGGAAAACCTGCTCTACTTTATCGAAAAGAATGCACCATTACTGGAATCCTGGCAGCGGGAAGTGGTGCGTATCGTGCGCAAGATTGCGCAGTATTTCTATCCCCAACGCCAGACCCAGGTGATGAACGAAGGCTGGGCCACCTTCTGGCACTACACCTTGCTGAATAAATTGTACGAAGAAGGCAAAGTCACCGATGGCTTTATGCTGGAATTCCTGCAATCCCACACTTCTGTGGTCTACCAGCCGCCGTTCGACAGCCGTTTTTACAGTGGGATCAATCCCTATGCTCTGGGTTTCAACATGATGTCGGATATTCGCCGCATCTGCGAAAACCCAACCAAAGAGGATAAAAAGTGGTTCCCGGACATCGCCGGTAGTAACTGGCAAGAAACCTTGAAGTTCGCCATGCAAAACTTCAAGGATGAAAGTTTTGTGCAGCAGTTTATGTCACCGAAGATCATCCGTGACTTCAAGTTCTTCTCTATCCTGGATGATGACAAGGAGCGGGACCTGCACATCACCGCCATTCACGACGATCCAGGTTACCGTGACATTCGTGAAGCACTGTCCAAACAGTACAACCTGTCCATGAACGAACCCAACATTCAGGTCTATAACGTGAATGTACGGGGTGATCGATCCATTACCTTACGCCACGTACGCCACAATCGTCGCCCTCTGGAAACAGAGTCCGCAGAGGAAGTGCTGAAGCACCTGCACCGTCTGTGGAAGTTCGACGTCATACTGGAATCCGTGCAGGACAATACTGTGATGGACACCATCAAGTGTGGTCCTAATGGCATTGAAAAGAAATCCACGGAAAAGGACGAGGAAGAAGAGGAACTGAGCCTGATCCAACGGGTGTAATCAGGCTCACCCTTTATTCTGACTTCAGCTACTCACCTTCGCACTGGCAGCCAACCAGCTGCTTTTCATATTCCTGTTTGAACATCGCGGGTAGAAAGTTGGGGAGGAAGTGCATCTCCTGAATGGCATGCTCACCCAGGCTTTTTGAGAATCCCGGCATAATCCAATCAAAGAACACCGGCACCGTAAAGGTGGACCGCATGACGATTCCATCGCCGGTTTCATTGGTTTGGTATTCGTGAATCAAGCGCTGGGGCAGAATGCCGCTTAATTCCTTGAGATCGGTTTTTGCGACGATCCAGTGTTCGTATTCGACCTGGCCCTCCGCCTCGCTGGGATCGAGCCAGGTAATCAACAGGTTACTGGCATAGGGTCCGATGTATTCCCGCACCAGTTGCACCGCACCCACCGAATAATCCAGGCGATCCGGCTGACTGGGAGGCACCTTCCAGCTAAAGCTGACGTGGGCAGTAGGGTGCCAACCGCGATAACGGCTGGTGGTATTGATGTTGTCCCACCACCAATCCAGCATGTCCGGGGTAATGCCCAGGATCTCCTGATTAACGATGACCTTTTTCGTAAGCCAGCCATTGGGCACAATGTCATAGCTGCCCCATTGCAGCAGCGCATCCTCCACATAATGGGCCTGAAACAGATCCGGCAGCAATTCCGGCAAGTTCCCCATGCTGGTTTGCACATAGCTTTCCAACGCTTCCAGATAGCCCGGATACACATCCCCAATTGCATCAGGCAGTGTGTAACTGGTACGCAACAACAGTCCCTCTCCCCGGGCACTCATCCCATAATCGTAACGTACCAACCCCGAACCAATTTCTTCATAACCGGGGAACCTTATCTGAGCCACCAGGCGATGATCGTCCCCTACACATCGCACACCCGGCTGCAGATAACGCAACTGGGCTTGCACCTGGGACCCGCCTAAAGCCAGGGTGATTTCCTGCACTGCGCCATCCGCCACCTCCAGTTGATCTTGTGTCACCGGAGGGGTAAGCCAGACAAAGGATTGATTCACCTGCGGATGCCAACGCTGGAACAGATCGTCCCGCCCCAGATTGTTCCACCACCAGTCGAGCATTTCCGGACGCAGGCCTTCCAACTCCTGCTCCACCACGATTATGCGCTGATGCTTATCAAGCGGCTGCATCATGTCCCGCAAGTGCGCCTGCGTGGGCAGAGACGCCACCAGGCCCATCACCAGCAACCCCCAACGTAGGAAATGTTTCATTATCCACCTCAATTTGACTGTTCTTGTTTTCTCCATATATTATCCATCTGGATAATATAGTTCAAGCTAAAGGACAGCAAGCTGCCCGGGATGGACGGGTAGAACATAAACGGGTTCAAACGCCATGCTGGCGTGGCTATACTCTCTCTATCCGATATCTTTAAACTTTCTTTGAAAAACAATCAGATGAACGCCATTGAACCGCAGCGCAGACGGGGCAGGCAAAGCGCTGAGACAGCTGCCCGGACACGGCAAGCCATCGTCGAGGCCGCCACCGAGTGTTTCAGCCGACAGGGTTACGAAGCCACTTCTGTGAGGGAAATCGCCCAGTCCGCCCACCTCACCCACGGCACCCTGCGCCACCATTTCGGCAGCAAGCTGGAAATCTGGAAAGCCGTGGCTGATACGGTGCTGGAGTATTACCAGGCGAAGCTGATGCCTGTCATGGCAGCAGAAGGCATGCAGAATGGACAGGAGCCGAACCCGCTCCAAGACTTCCAGCAAGTGGTCCGGGCCTTTATCGAAGCCTCCTACAGCAACCCGGTGTTCGCCAAACTGCTCATGGGGGAAAGCCAGACAGACAATGAACGTGCCGCACACATGAGGAACAACTTTCTGAGCCTGCACCAACCTATCGGCATACTGTTCGGACAGGCACAAGCGCACTGCAAAGCCTTAAAACCCTACAGCAATGACTCCTTTTTCCTGGCATTGCTGAGCCTCACGTTCTTTCCCCTGATGTTCCCCGGCATACAGAGCCTGTTGGGGGAAACGACGACGGCCCCGACCTCATATCAGGTGGAACGCATCATGGGCATCCTGTTTGATGATGTTCAGACAGGCTCATAGACTCTTCATCCGGGTTATAAAAAGCCGGATTCTCCCTGTTCACATACCCGGTCGGAACCAGTACTTTAACGATCTCAGAAAGCTGAAGAATCGTTGCTTGAGGAGCCCCTAATGAACGATCGCGTCATCGTATCCGTTGACAACAATATCGCCACTGTCACCCTCAATCGGGCGGACAAACACAACGGCATGGACCTGGATATGCTGCGCGGCGTCATCGCGGCCCAAAAGCAAGTGCGCAAAATGAAGAACATTCGTGCTGTGATTCTGCGGGGGGACGGGCCCTCCTTCTGTTCCGGCCTGGATTTCAAGAGCGTTCTGGCCAAACCGCTAACCGCCTTCACCAGTTACATGCAGCTGTGGCTGCCGTTCCAGAATGATTTCCAGACCTGGAGTATCGGCTGGCGGGATGTGGGCGCCCCTGTCATTGCCCTGATGCATGGCAACTGTTTTGGTGCCGGCCTGCAATTGGGCCTGGGAGCGGACATCCGCATCTGTCACCCGGATGCCAAGCTCTCCATGATGGAAGCCAAATGGGGCCTGGTGCCCGACATGGGCGGCGTAGCCCTGATGCGGGAGCTGATGCCGCTGGATAAAGCCAAAGAGCTGACCATGACCGGCCGCATTATCAAGGCCGACGCCGCTCAAAGCCTGGGGCTGGTAACCCACGTCTGTGACGATCCCATGGCCAGGGCATTGACATTGATTGATGAGATTTCCGTGCGTTCACCCGACGCGGTAGCGGCCGGAAAATTTCTGCTGCAGGACGCCTGGCGGGCACTGGATCGGACCGCCCTGCGCGCGGAGCGATTGTGGCAACGCCGGGTTATGGGTGGCAAAAATCAGCGTATATCGGTAGAGCGCAATAATAAGAAAGAAGAGATCCCTTTCTCCAAACGCACGATTGATTAAATTGAACTTTCACGCTATCGAGGGAACGATAATGAGTAGATCAAAATGGAAAGAGTTTGCTCAGCTACTTGATGTACGTTACTTCAACTCTATCAGCAGCACTCGCACCAGCCTGGGTTTCATCAAAACCTTTATGGGGATAACCACGGCCGAAGCTGCAATTCAAAAAGACGGACTGCACAGCATCTTCAATTATCACCCCATTGCCGACGGGCTTGCCACTTCGGGACAGCCCCAGCCCGGCCATTTTCCCCTGATCCGGGAAGCGGGTTTTACCACGGTGATCAATCTGGCACCCCACGGTGCTGAAAACGCCCTGCCGAATGAGGCCGAACTGGTAGCCGCCAACGGCATGGATTACGTACATATTCCAGTGGCTTTCGATAACCCAACTGAAGACGACTTTGAGCAGTTCTGCACGGCACTCGCAGTCTATCCGCAGCAACCGGTGTTCGTCCATTGCGCCGCCAACATGCGGGTCTCGGCCTTTATCTATCGCTACCGAACTCAGATACTGGGGGAGGATAGCGCCAGTGCCCGGCCGGACCTGGACAGGCTGTGGAAGCCCTTTGGGGTATGGGCGGAGTTTACCGGCCTGGCTTAAACTCCTAATTGAACGCTTAATCCAAACTGCAGAAAGCCTGCCACCGCCTTTCCTGAAATGGCCGGAAATTACAGTACAGGCCGTTTCAGCAGTTGCTAGATTGCAACCTCAGATAAACTTCAACATCCAGAGGAAGCGCAATGCCTACACCATCCATAAAAATCGGCCTGAGGGCGACTATCTGCCTGGTCTTCCTGACACTATTCACCACCGGCTGCGATAGCAACAACAACGATCCGTTACCCATAGGTGAGCCTGAAATCACGCCTGCTGATGATGTTGGCTCTTATTCCGTCGGTCATTATAAAGTCACCTTTACCAACCAGCACGGCCTCTACGGTGCGGACATCTATTTCCCTGCGGATGCCGAGGGCAATGCCGATGCCACCGACGGCCCCTACCCGATCATGACCTTTTCACCTGGGCTCGGCGCGGTCAAGGAATTCAACACCTGGGTGGGAGAGCATTTATCCACACACGGCTACGTGGTGATGGTATTTTCCGTTCCTGTCCCCTTTATCAAATACTATAACCAACAGAAAGATGGGCTGATCACCGGATTACAAGTGTTGCAGGAACAAGGCAATGATACCGGCAGTCCGATTTTCGGTATAACCGATGCTTCCAAACGCATCATCGGCGGACACTCAATGGGGGCGATGGGTAGCCTGGTGGCAGCATCAGAGTCTGCTGGACTCTCCGCCATTGTCGCGCTGGCTCCCACCGAGCTGAGCACAGAAGAACTGTCGGGCATCAACGCACCCACTCAAATCCAGGGCGCAAATGAGGATTGCATCACCCGCGCCAGCGGCGCATTGGGCTCCTACGGCAATTTACCGCAGGGTATAACCAAGCAGGTGCTGGTGATCAACGGCGGCAATCACGTGGGATTCAATGACCAAGGCAGCATCGCCGCCATTGCCGGACAACTGTTGGTTGATTGCACTGCAACAATCGCAATCCAGGATCACCAACAGCTGCTCTCCCGCCGCTATATGACCGCATGGCTGGATTACCACGTAAAAGGGCAGGCCGACGCCTACGACACGTTATACGGAGGTTCGGCTGAAGTGGACCGAACCAACCTGTTCCTGACCATCAACCAGTCAGAACAACCGTAGCGATTTCACCACCCCCCGCACAGTCCACTTGCCCACAGATATCCATCAGGGATAGGGGTTCATTCTGAACTGGCGCGGGGTTCGTCCCATCCATTTTTTGAATGCGTTATTGAACGCAGATGAATCGTAAAACCCTAAATGCAGCGCGATGTCGGTAATCGAATCACGGCTATTGATCAACAGGTCAATCGCGCTACGTCTTCGGTAGGACTGAATTTCCTCAAAATAGCTGGTGTTCAGCAACTTCAAGTGTCGCCGCAATGTGCGCGGACTGAGGCACAAGTGGCTCGCCGCCGCATCGAGCGCCGGAAACCCATCCCCACTATGGACTTCAGCAAGATAGGTGTGCAGGCGCTTGCTAAGCGAACTGAGCTTGGCGGGTAAAGTGGAGCCGTTTAAATACAGATCGCGAACACAGGCATAACTGCTTTCAGCAATGACAATGTTCGCGTGCAACAATTCTTTTGGGATCAGGATGGCCGAATGTTCGGCGCTGAATTTCAAGTCACAGGAAAAATATTGATCGTACTGGTCAGCGTATGTAGGTTTCGCATAGTCAAAGGTCATGAATTCCGGACCCACAGCCTCACCCAGAAAAACCGGGAAATGGTTGGTAACGTTCACCATCACCGTTTCAATGGCCATGCGTTTGGAGGCTGCATCGGGCTCATGAGCAGTCACCTGCAAACCGGCGGCGTTCTCGGTTTCGAAATAGCGTAACGAGACCGTGGGATAGGTAACGTTGATGGTTTCGATCATCGCCTTGAGCAGATATTCAAAGGTGGGTTGATGCACTTGAAACAGCGCCGAACGTGAAGGCAGGAACGCTGAAGAGCGTACCTGTTTGCCCAGAGCAAGGCCCAGGTGAGGCAGACTCAAAAGATCATAGAGTTTACTTTTTAATGCTGAAACCTGATCGATACTGAGGATTGGTTTGCGTGCAACCAACCCGGGACATCTTACTAAAATGGTCTGATAGAGATACTCCAAGTCGACTCCCAAGTCTTCAAAAAACTTTGAGTATTCCGACATGTATTCTTTCAAAATAGGAAATTGGGTAGTGGTATTCATATTATGATTTTTATAGTGTGCACAGCCTGTGCGAAAGCATTCCTTTTATGACTCCGACTTTACTGCATCCCGTAGGCCTTTTCCGTGAACCAGCTACGCTACCAAACCTAACCGGTTCAACATTACCGACAACCGGCTATGGCTCCGGATACCAGCTGCCGTCATCCCGCTTCCGAATCCACATGCGGGAATGCCAGTGGTAGCGACCAGGCTGCCCCGCCACCGGCAAAGTGCAGTTATAGCGTGAGCGGCCCACAGGGATCGGCTTGTCCACCTGCACCATAAACAGATTGTCGGAAAGGGACTGAATCGGAACAGAGCCCTGCCCACTGGCGTAGCAGCTGAGCTTGCCTCGATGAGGCGCCAGGGTCAGTTTCAGTTCCGGTTTAACCGCATCCTCAAACACCCATCCCGGAAAGCTTTCTTTCAGAAGCGGCAGCGGCATACTGCTGGCCTTGATACGAAAATCAGCCAGATCCTTATAGCTCTGGTTAAAGGGAAAGCGGGGTGCCATGCCGCTGCGCAACAGACTTTTATTCACGGCCCCGGACTGCTGACCAAAGCCAAGGTAACCCCAGGCGGTAACCGCTTTGATCAACGCCTCATCCGCCTCACCGTAAGGGTAGGCAAAATAACGCCAATGCTCCCCGGTCTCGTCTTCAATGCGTTGCTCTGCCCCGTCGATTTCCTCCCGCACCGTCTGCAACCATTGCTTCTGGCCGACATCTTCCGGCCGACGCAACAGGTGTAAATGACTGCGGGTGTGGTTGGCCAGGGTGGCGCCCTGCTTCTTCAAGGACCGCAGCTGATCCCAGGTCATGTATCCCGGCTGTCTGCGATCCACAAAATCCGTACTGACAAATACCGTAAAGGGGAAACCATGTTTCTTCAGCATCGGCGCCGCCTGCAACACGATATCGTCATAGGCGTCATCAAAGGTAATGACCACAGTTCGATCCGGAATCAGTTGGTCGCTTTGCAGCGCCCTAACCAGTTTGGGTAACGGCCATACCGTGTAACCTTCTTGCTTCAGAATATCGAGGTGCTGGGCAAACACCTTGGGAGACAGGGAGGTACTGGCAGGTGTATCAGTAGCGATATGATGATACTGCAGGATCACCGCATGATTGACTCTGTTCGCAGCGTTTTCTGCCCACACGTTCACCGTGATTAACAACCCGTTCACCAGACACAACAAAGCGGCAAAAGCTCGCTTGACCATATAGTCGCCCCCTTTTCAGCTTGGTATCATCCTGTCACGGACTCAGAGTAATCCATGAACTAACTATACCAAGGTGTAGCGATGCAATTCGATAAAGATAAAGTAAATGAAATGACCGCCGGCTCGATCCCCCTGGCGAAGTTCACCGGAGCCGAGGTGATTGAAATGGAGCGCGGCTACGTCAAGATGAGCATGCCTTTTGAGCAGAACATCAACCATATCGGCATCATGTACGCCGGCTCCATCTTTACCCTGGGTGAATTGCCCGGTGGCGCTCTGTTCTGGAGTGCTTTTGACGCCACCAAATGCTACCCAATCGTGACCGAGATGAGCGTGAAATTCCTCAAGCCCATCAAGACCGCTGCCACCGTTGAATGCCGCATCAGCGAAGAAGAAATCGATCGCGTGAATCGGGAAGTGGAAGAAAAAGGTAAATCCGTCTATATCCTGGAACAGGAAATCAAAGACGCAAGCGGTGAAATCTGTGCCGTTACCACCGGCCGCTACCAGGCGCGCGCCCACGGCCGTTAAGCCGCTGTAGCGTTGCCCATAAAAAAGCCCGGCATACTCTTAGGGAGTGCCGGGCTTTTTTGTATCAGCGTTATTGCTGGTTGTGGTATTGAGCCGACAGCTCGTGCACAGCGTCCACAAACACCTTGGCATGATCGGGATCAGCATCCAGGGCAATACCATGACCCAGATTAAACACATGACCTTCGCCCGCACCGAAGCTTTCAAGAATACGCGCGACTTCCGCCCGAATGGCCTGTGGTGAGGCATAGAGCACCGAAGGATCCATATTCCCCTGCAGGGCAATCTTGTCCCCCACCCGCTTGCGGGCATCACCGATCTCTATGGTCCAGTCCAGACCGGCCGCATTGGAACCGGCAGCGGCGATTAACTCCAACCACTGGCCACCATTCTTGGTGAACAGGATGCTGGGCACCGGGCGACCATCGTGTTCCTTGATCAGGCCGGCCACAATCTTCTTCATATAGTTCAGGGAAAACGCCTGGTAGTGGCCGGTGCTGAGCACCCCACCCCAGGTATCGAAAATCTGCACCGCCTGAGCACCTGCCAGGATCTGCTGGTTGAGGTAATCGATAATGCTGTCCGCCAGTTTATCCAGCAGGGCATGCAGCACTTCCGGCTGGGCGTACATCATGCGTTTGATGGTGCGGAAATCCTTACTGGAGCCCCCTTCCACCATATAGGTTGCCAAGGTCCAGGGGCTGCCGGAAAAGCCGATCAACGGCACCCGGCCACCCAGGGCGGAGCGAATGGTGCGTACGGCGTTCATGACATAATCCAGATCGGTGGCCGCATCAGGGATCGGCAGTGCCGCCACATCCTGCTCAGTACGCACCGGCTTCTTGAAACGGGGGCCTTCGCCGGCTTCGAAATACAGTCCCAGCCCCATGGCATCGGGCACAGTAAGGATGTCAGAGAACAGAATCGCGGCATCCAGCTCAAAGCGCTCCAAAGGCTGCAGGGTCACTTCGCAGGCCAGTTCGGCATTCTTGCACAGGGACATGAAATCCCCCGCCTGGGCACGGGTGGCCTTGTATTCCGGCAGATAACGACCCGCTTGCCGCATCATCCACACAGGGGTGACGTCTACCGGTTGTTTCATCAGGGCGCGCAGGAATCGATCGTTCTTCAGTTCGGACATGTTGGGCCTTTTTGCTTGATTCAATTGGCAAGCGGGCCGGGCCTGGTGGAGTTCAGACACGCTACAAGCACATCCCTGTGCGCTCGACAGCGGCCGTCCATGGCCGCTGACGGTCTGAACTCCACCAGGCCCGCCCCACAGCAGAGTAGATCCATCAATAAAAAACGGGTGGAAGTGTACAACGATTCGCTCGTCATTACCCCACCCGTTGCAACGGTGTTACCAAATTGTTCAGTAGCGTTTACGGATTAGACGTCCAGATAATCCAGGATGCCTTCTGCCGCCTCACGACCTTCCCAAATCGCAGTGACCACCAGATCCGAGCCCCGCACCATATCACCACCGGCGAAGATCTTGGGGTTGGAGGTCTGGAACTTGAACTGGGCCTGCTCCGGCGCCACCACGCGACCACCGTCGTCGGTGTTAACACCGGCAGTACTGAACCAGGGCTGCGGGCTGGGACGGAAACCGAAAGCGATGATCACCGCATCCGCTTCCAGGATCTGTTCGGAGCCGGGAATCGGCTCAGGGCTGCGGCGGCCACGGGCATCCGGTTCACCCAATTGGGTCTCCACCACCTTCACGCCTTCCACCTTGTTGTCACCGATAATGGCAATAGGCTGTCGGTTGAAGAGGAACTCCACACCCTCTTCCCGGGCGTTGGCCACTTCCCGCACTGAGCCCGGCATATTGGCTTCATCGCGACGATAAGCGCAGGTCACCTGGGTGGCACCCTGGCGAATGGCCGTACGGTTACAGTCCATGGCAGTATCACCACCACCCAGTACCACCACCTTCTTGCCATCCATATTAATGAAATCTTCCGGCGCTTTCTCGAATCCCATATTACGGTTCACGTTGGACACCAGATAAGGCAACGCCTCATACACGCCTTCCAGATCCTCACCGGGGAAACCACCCTTCATGTAGGTGTAGGTACCCATCCCCATAAAGACGGCATCGTATTCGTTCAGCAGATCATCAATGGAAACGTCTTTACCGATTTCGGTGTTAAGGCGGAACTCAATACCCATGCCCTCGAACACTTCACGGCGCAGCTGCATCACCGGCTTTTCCAGTTTGAATTCGGGGATGCCAAAGGTCAGCAAACCACCGATTTCAGGATTACGATCGTACACCACCGGTTTAACACCGTTACGCACCAGGACATCAGCACAACCCAAACCGGCAGGGCCGGCGCCAATCACGGCGACCTTTTTATCGGTCCACACCACATTGGACATATCCGGACGCCAGCCCATGGCCAACGCCGTATCACTGATGTATTTCTCCACCGAACCAATGGTAACTGCACCAAAGCCGTCATTCAGGGTACAAGCCCCTTCACACAGACGGTCCTGTGGACACACCCGGCCACAGACTTCCGGCAGGGTATTGGTCTGGTGGCTCAACTCGGCCGCTTCAAGGATGTTGCCTTCCGATACCAGCTTCAGCCAGTTGGGAATGTAATTGTGCACCGGGCACTTCCATTCACAATAGGGATTACCACAGGCCAGGCAGCGATGCGCCTGAGATGACGCCTGTTCCGGTTGGAACGGATTGTAGATCTCAACATACTGAGAACGTCTTACCCCAACATCCTTTTTGGCAGGATCATTGCGGGGCACATCCAAAAACTGGAAGTCGTTACTTAAACGTTCTGCCATCTTAAACCTCTTTCATGGATCCGGAGCCAGGCTCCCATCTCATCCTTCTTATTCAGGACGGTGTCTAATGCTGTTCAGCAGTTTCTGCACGCTGGCGGCTTTCGGTTTCACCAGCCAGAACTGGCCAACAAAGTCATCGAAGTTATCGAGAATATGTTGACCCCAGGCACTGCCTGTCTCCGCTACAAACTCGTTAATCACACCCACCAGGTGGTTGCGATAGGCTTCCATCTCTTCGCTGTTGATGCGCTGGATTTCCACCAGTTCGTGGTTGTACTTGTCGACGAAGGTCTTGTCTTCGTCCAGCACGTAGGCAAAACCACCGGTCATACCGGCACCGAAGTTGTAACCGGTTTTACCCAACACCGTAATCAAGCCGCCGGTCATGTATTCACAACCGTGGTCGCCAACCCCTTCCACCACCGCATGCGCTCCGGAGTTACGCACACCGAAACGCTCACCGGCCGAACCGGACGCGAACAACTTACCACCGGTAGCCCCGTAGAGACAGGTGTTACCAATAATGGCGGTTTCCTGGCTCTTGAACGGACTGCCTTTGGGCGGCCAGATCACCAGCTTGCCACCGGTCATGCCTTTGCCCACATAGTCGTTGGCGTCCCCTTCCAGGTACATATTCAAGCCGCCGGCATTCCACACACCGAAGCTCTGCCCGGCAGTGCCGTTGAAGCGGATGGTGATGGGATTTTCGGCCATGCCCTGGTTACCGTGACGCTTGGCGATTTCACCCGAAACCCGGGCCCCGATGGAACGGTCACAGTTGGTAATGCGGAACTCGAATTCACCGCCGGCTTTGGAATCGATAGCCGCCAGAGTTTCAGCCACCATACGCTCTGCCAGCTCACCCTTATCGAATGGCTCGTTCTTGGCCACTTTGCAGGTGTGAGGCTTTTCTGCCGGCACATGACTGCTGGACAGAATCGGAGACAGGTCCAGGTTACGCTGCTTGTCGGTCACGCCTTCCAGCATGTCCAACAGATCGGTACGACCCACCAGATCTTCCATCTTGCTGACACCCAGACGCGCCATCCATTCACGGGTTTCCTGCGCCACGAACTTGAAGAAGTTCATCACCATCTCGGGTGCACCGATGAAGTAGTCTTCCCGCAGTTTGTCCTGCTGGGTGGCGACACCGGTGGCGCAGTTATTCAGGTGACAAATACGCAGGTACTTACAACCCAGTGCAATCATGGGAATGGTACCGAAGCCAAAGCTTTCCGCACCCAGAATAGCGGCTTTCACCACGTCGAGACCGTTCTTCAAACCACCATCGGTCTGCAGACGAATCTTGTCACGCAGATCGTTGCCACGGAGAGACTGGTGCGCTTCACTCAAGCCCAGCTCCCAGGGAGAGCCGGCGTAGCGAATGGAGGTCAACGGACTGGCCGCGGTACCACCGTCATAACCGGAGATGGTGATCAAATCCGCATAGGCTTTGGCCACACCGGCCGCGATGGTGCCCACACCAGGCTCCGATACCAACTTCACCGATACCAGCGCCTTCGGGTTGACCTGCTTGAGGTCATAGATCAGCTGCGCCAAATCCTCGATGGAATAAATATCATGATGTGGCGGAGGCGAAATCAGGGTCACGCCAGGCACGGAATAACGCAAACGGGCAATCAGATCATTAACCTTACCGCCCGGTAGCTGTCCGCCCTCGCCGGGCTTGGCGCCCTGGGCCACTTTGATCTGCAGGACTTCCGCGTTCACCAGGTAGTGAGGCGTAACACCAAAACGGCCGGACGCCACCTGCTTGATCTTGGATACTTTCTCGGTACCGAAACGGACCGGATCTTCACCACCTTCACCGGAGTTACTGCGGCCACCCAGGCGGTTCATGGCCATGGCAATGGCTTCATGGGCTTCCGGGCTCAATGCTCCCAGGGACATACCGGCAGAATCAAAACGCGGCAGGATTGCCTCCAGAGATTCCACCTCGTCGACACTGATGGGATTCACATCGGTTTTCAGGGCCAACAGATCCCGGATCGCTGCCACCGGTCGATCCTGAGTCAATACCGCATATTCTCGGTAGGCCTCGTAGTCACCGGACTGTACCGCTTTGTGCAATGCACCGATTACGTCCGGGTTAAATGCATGGTACTCACCACCGTGCACGAACTTCAGCAGACCACCTTGCTCTATAGGCTTACGCGCTTTCCAGGCATCGGCCGCCAAGCGCTTGGTATCCGCTTCAAAGTGGGCAAAACCTGCTCCCTGGATTCGACTCTGTACGCCGGTGAAACAGGTTTCCACCACTTCGTTGGCAATACCGACCGCTTCAAACAACTGCGCGCCACGGTAAGAGGCAATGGTGGAGATACCCATCTTGGACAAGATTTTCAGCAGGCCTTTATCGATGGCTTTACGGAAATTCTTCTGCGCGTCGATAGGGTCCATCAACACTTCGCCGGTACGCACCAGATCGCAGATCACATCGAACGCCAGGTACGGATAAACCGCAGTGGCACCGAATCCGATCAGGCAGGCAAAATGGTGGGGGTCACGGGCAGACGCCGTTTCCACCACAATGTTGCTGTCGCAGCGCAGCGCATTGTTGGTCAGGTAATGGTGCACCGCACCGGTGGCCATCAGCGCCGGAATCGGCAGCTTATTCTCACCGATGTCCCGGTCACTCAACACCAGAATGACTTTTCCGGAGCGGGCCGCTTCCGCCGCTTGTTTACAAACGTTTTCCACTGCCTGGCGCAGGCTGATGGCTGCATCATAGTTCAGGGAAATCGTCTGCACCGCATAACCTTCCCGCTCAATGGAAAGCAGCTGCTGGAACTTGCTGTGGGACAACACGGGTGAAGTCAGAATCGCCCGGTCTGCGTGATGAGGGGTTTCCTCAAACACGTTACGCTCGGCACCGACACAGGTTTCCAACGACATGACGATGGATTCCCGCAGCGGATCAATCGGCGGATTGGTAACCTGGGCGAACTGCTGACGGAAGAAGTCATACAAGGGTCGAACCTTGGCTGACAACACCGCCATCGGCGTATCGTCACCCATGGAACCCACGGCTTCCTGACCATTTTCAGCCATGGGCCGAATCACCTGATCCCGCTCTTCAAACGAGACCTGGAACAGTTTCTGATAGGTCTTGATCGCGGCCGGGTCCAGCTGCTCGATGGAACGGGTTTCGTCCGTCAAGGTATCCTGAATACGGATCGCGTTTTCTTTCAGCCACTGCTTGTAGGGCTGACCCTGCTTAAGGCGCTGGTCCACATCATTGGTGTGGAGCACGTCACCGGTTTCCGTATCCACCACCAGAATCTGGCCTGGACCAACCCGGCCTTTGGCCACTACATCTTCCGGCTTGTAGGAATACACACCGATCTCAGAAGCCAGGGTGATGTAATCGTTCTTGGTGATAACCCAGCGGGCTGGACGCAGGCCGTTACGATCCAGCATACAGATCGCGTGGCGGCCGTCAGTCATAACCAGACCGGCAGGGCCATCCCAGGGCTCCATGTGCATTGAGTTGTATTCATAGAACGCACGCAGATCCGCATCCATGGTTTCCACGTTCTGCCAGGCGGGCGGAACCATCATTCGCACGGCGCGATAGATATCGATACCACCGGCCAGCAACAACTCCAGCATGTTATCCAGGCTGGAAGAATCGGAGCCGGTTCGGTTCACCAGCGGAGTTATTTCATCCAGCCCCGGCAACAGGTCGGATTTGAACTTGCTGGTACGGGCCACAGACCAGTTACGGTTACCCATGATGGTGTTGATCTCACCATTGTGGGCCAGATAACGGAAGGGCTGGGCCAGGGGCCAGCGAGGCAGGGTATTGGTGGAGAAGCGCTGGTGGAATACACAGATCGCGGTACCCATATCCTTGTTGGCAAGGTCAAGGTAGAAGGACGGCAAATCCGCCGGCATCACCAGCCCTTTGTAGGACACCACGGTGGCCGACAAACTGGAAATGTAGAAATCAGCGTCTTCCTTCAACACCACTTCGGCGCGGCGACGGGCAAAGAACAGACGGCGATTCAATTCCTGGTCAGACATGCCGTCGCTGTTGATAAATAGCTGCTCAATGGTCGGCAGGCTTTCCAGGGCAATGCTGCCACAGACGCTACTGTCCACCGGCACAGTGCGCCAGCCAACAATATCCAGGCCCTGCTGGGTTGCTTCCTGTTCAACAACCGCCCGCGCAGTGCTGGCTTTATCCGCATCCTGCGACAGGAAGACCATCCCCACCGCAAAAGAAGAGGTCAGTTCCTTGCCAAAGGTCTCTTTGGCAACGGAACGGAAGAAGGCTTCCGGCATTTTCAGCAGCAGACCACAGCCGTCGCCGGTCTTACCGTCGGCAGCGATACCACCGCGGTGCGTCATGCAGGTCAGCGATTCTATTGCGGTCTGCAACAGGTTATGGCTGGCCTCGCCCTTCATATGGGCGATCAAGCCAAAGCCACAGTTGTCTCTAAACTGGTCAGGATGGTAGAGCCCACCACTCTGTACACTCATCACAAGCGAAAGCCCTTTTTCCAGTGAATTCAATGGTTTAATTGCGATTCTCGCAGGCCTTGGGATGCGGCCGGGCAAAAATGGAGAGCCATTTTACATGCGAACCCCCCTTTGAACAAACCCAACCAGGGTTTCAGGGGCTGTTCCACGCTGCTTTTACCTGCCAAATCCTCTTTATGCACGCAAAAAACAGTCCAGAAATGAATAAGTTAACACTGACCCGTCAGTTTTTTAGATCTTTTTGAATTGCCTCGATTTTTCGGATCCACGGGCCCTGTTTTTGCAGCTTTTGCGGCAATTTATCCACCGCTGCCTTGGCCGCGTCGTAGGATGGGAAGCTTGCCTGCACCACAACATACCAAGGCGCACCATTTCGTTTGGCTTCATAATAGGTAAGCTTCTGTACACTGGGGTAACTGGCCAGAAATTTGTCTACCGTGGCCTTTTCTCTGGCCCCTAACAGCTGGATCGCATAATGGTCCGCGGGCTGGGCAAGAATCCAGGCGGTTCGACTGTCGACTTTGGGCTTTGATACCGGTTTCGGCGTTTCCTCAATCGGCTTCTTCAACTCAGGCTTGGGTGCAACGACCTCAGGTGCAACCGACACCACGGGCTCCACTGTTTCGGTTGGTGGCACGGGTTGCTCGACGATCGGTTCAGGAGCAGGTTTAGTAGCCTCTTGCTGTTTATCCAACCGGACCACTTGCTGCGGCACATCGTCCGGACGGGATAAAGGCTCCTCCGACGGTCCGGCTGTTTTCTCTTCAGAGGAAAGCCCTGCCAACTGGGCTGGCTGGTCCGGGGAGGCATCGCCACCGGTTTCTGAGCGGGTAAATAAAAGAACCAACAGCAGAATCGCCACCAGACCCAGGGCGCCAATATGCATCCAGGGTATTCTGGAAGTATCGACCTGAGCTTGCTTACGGCTAATGGCGGCTTTCAACAGTGCGGCGGCGACTTCATTGATGCGGGCCGCGTTACCCAAACTCATGTTGAAGATACGCTCAATCTGCTCTTCGCTGAAGCGCACCTGCCCCATTCCTCCCGTACGCATCCGATACGCCAGGTAATCGCGGGTTTCCTGCTGAGTAAAGGGTGCCAGCTCAAGCTGAAACAGATCCGGCACCTGGTCGTATAAAGCGTCAAACGCTTCCAACTCTGCGGGGTCGGACACATCCATAACCAACAGTACCTTGATCGGCAGGCCTGCCCCGGAAGCCAGCATCCTGGAAACAATCTGCACACTGGCCTCATCCAGAAACTGGCTTTGACGGACCACCAGCACCAGCACTCTCGACTCATCATCGGCCAGCGAGGCACAGTCAATCAGTTGTTCCTGAAGGGAATCCAGCGTAAAGGCGTTACGACTGCGCCAGGGACCGGAAAGGCCCGAGAGAATCTGCTGGGGGCTCATCAAAACCTCAGCCTGCACCATCGCCACGTCAAACAGATCCGGATCCAGATTGGCTATTACATGATCGACCAGGTAATGCTTACCCACACCCTGGTCACCATACAACACCAGCAGCGACGGACCATAGCGCAGCAGGTGTGTCAGCTGTTCCAATGCCGCCTGGCGACCTCCACCGGGGAAAAACAATCCGTCCACCTTGCCATCATCGAAAGGCGTGGCTCGTTCAGCCGGCTCAACCGAGGTGGGTTGTTCCAGCACTTCTGTATCGCCTAACGTGGGTTCGATATCAGGCTTGGGCCGTACATTCATGCAAGGTTTCCCGTAATAATCCCTGGTCAAAGTCTGCGGTGATCATGGCTTCGCCCATGGTTTTGAGCAATACCAACCGAATGCGGGCATCAATGTTCTTCTTGTCTACCGCCATCTTTTCCAAATAAGTATCAATAGTCATGTTGGCAGGCCCCAACACCGGCAAACCTGCCGCCGCAATAACGGATCGACCACGCTCCACTGCTTCTGCCGGGATAAAACCCAGACGGGCAGACAGATCCAACGCCATTACCATTCCGGCGCCAACCGCCTCCCCATGCAGCCACTGACCGTAGCCCTGGGCGGCTTCAATAGCATGTCCAAAAGTGTGGCCCAGATTCAGGATCGCCCGCAGCCCGCCTTCGCGCTCATCCGCCGCAACCACCTCCGCTTTGATCTCGCAAGAGCGCCGAATGGCGTAGGTCATGGCTACCGGATCACGGGCCACCAAAAGCCCCATATTGTCTTCGATCCAGCTTAAAAACTGCTGATCGCGAATCAGTCCATACTTGATGACTTCCGCCAATCCGGCGGAGAGCTCTCTTTCAGGCAAAGTATTCAGGGTTTCGGTATCGGCAATGACCGCCTTCGGCTGATGAAAAGCACCGATCATGTTCTTGCCCAATGGGTGGTTAACGCCGGTTTTTCCCCCTACGGAGGAATCCACCTGCGACAGCAACGTGGTGGGAATCTGGATGAAATCCACGCCACGCTGGTAGGATGCAGCCGCAAATCCGGTGATATCACCGATTACGCCTCCCCCAAGGGCCACCAGGGTCGTGGTTCGGCTGTGCTTACGCTCCAGCAAAGCGGTATAAATCTGGTTGAGCGTGTCCAGGGTTTTGTACTGTTCCCCGTCGGGCAACACCAAACTGGAGGCCTGCAACCCCTCGAAACCGGACATCACCTGATCAAGGTAAAGCGGCGCGACGGTCGTGTTGGTTACCACCAACACCTGTTTGCCTGCCAAGGCAGGTAGTAGTTCAGCCAAACGGTCAAGCAGCCCCGGACCAATGTAGATGGGATAACTGCGCTCCCCCAGATCAACACCCAGCGTTTCCATAATTCTCCTGCCAAACAGTGCAAACGCCGCCATTGTAGCAGCATTCCGCAACGAACTGACCAGGCCGGAGAGAGGCAGGAAAAGAAAGAATTCTTTGGTTAGAGGGGCTGAGAGACCAGGTCGGCAATTTTAGTGGCAACGTCACGAATATTTGAGGCATCCGTTTCCACCACATGATCCGCCACTTCCAGATAAAGTGGTTCACGCACCTTCATCAGCTCGGTAAGCACCTTACGGGGCTCTGCATGCTGCAGTAAAGGGCGCTTACGATCTTTGGCTGTCCTGGCCAGTTGCTGCTCAATCGAGGTTTTCAAATAGATCACAATGCCGCGGGCCGAAATCACCCGGCGATTGGCCTCGCGGGTCACCGCTCCCCCACCGGTGGCCAATACCACGCCATCGCGGAGCGTTAATTCATCAATCACGGTCTCCTCACGGCGCCGAAAACCTTCCTCCCCTTCCACATCAAAAATCCAGGGGATATCGGCGCCGGTCCGAGCCTCTATTTCATGGTCGGAGTCGACGAATTCGTAATTGAGTATCTGGGCAAGCTGACGCCCGATGGTGCTTTTTCCAGCGCCCATCGGGCCGATCAGAATCACATTTCCGTGTTTTGACATGCGTTACTGGGCAGCAAGCACGTCGTTCACGATGCGGGGCGTGATGAACACCAACAACTCAGCTTTCTGATTGCTATTGGTGGTTCGGCGGAACAATCGACCTAAAACAGGCAGATCACCCAGGAACGGAGTCTTCACCACCGCTTCCACATCTTCTGAGCGGAAGACACCACCGAGGACCACGGTTTGACCATTATCCACCACAACGCTGGTTTCAATTTCATTGGTATCAATGGAGGGAACACCGTTGAAAATCTCACCAACTGAATCCTGATTAACCTTCAATTCCATAATGATACGGCCATCAGGAGTAATCTGAGGCGTCACTTCTAGAGACAGTACAGCCTCTTTGAAGGACGTTGAAGTCGCACCACTTGAGGATGCTTCCTGGTATGGCACTTCTGTACCGGACTGAATTTTTGCAGTTTGCTGGTCAGCGGTCAGAACCTTCGGAGTTGACACAATATCGGCGCGGCCGTCAGATTCCAGAGCAGACAATTCCAGGTCTACCAAACCGTGCTCTACATCGAAGTAACCGAGGGAAAGACGAGTGGCTTCTGTCGAGATGACACCGAGGTCTACGCCCAGGTTTCCTGATCCCAACGAATACTGCGTATTTTCCAAAGTATCTTCCAACCCTCCTTTATTACCCCAAACTCCGAAACCTTCGGTGAAGCCTGCAACCGGACTTCGATCAAAGTGGCCCACACCCCACTTAACACCCAGCTCTTCAGCCGCATCAGAACGGGCAATCACGATACGGGCCTCAATCATTACCTGACGCACGGGAATATCCAACTGGTCCAGCATAAATCTGACTTCGTCGATATTGGCCGCGGTGTCCTGGATAAGCAGGATATTGGTACGCTCATCCACGGTAATAGTGCCCCTGTCACTCAGGAACCCAGAAGCCGTAACCAACTCTGCTACCTCAGCCGCTTTAGCGTAGTTGACGGTCAGGTACTCAGTACGCAGCGGCGCCAACTCTTTCACCTGACGCTGAGATTCCAGCTCCAGCTTTTCGCGAGCCGCAATTTCATCTGCGGGAGCAACCAGCATTACATTACCCACTTTACGCTTATCCAGACCCTTGGTTTTCAATATCAGATCCAACGCCTGATCCCAAGGCACATTTTGCAGACGCAAGGTAATGCGGCCACGAACCGTATCACTGGCTACCAGGTTCAGCTCTGTGAAATCCGCGATCAACTGCAATACCGAGCGCACTTCAATATCCTGGAAGTTCAAAGACAGTTTTTCACCGGTATATTGAAATTTATCCTTGCGCTTACGTTCCAGTTCCAGGGCACTGATGGGCTTCACACTAATGGTGAAGGTTTGATCAGTCTGGTAGGCCATGTATTCGTAATCACCCGTAGGCGTCACCGCAATCTTAGTATTCCCGGAAGCCATAGAGGCGTCGATCATTTTAACGGGAGTAGCAAAATCCATCACGTCCAAGCGACGGTGCAATTGATCAGGGAGGGTAACGCCGACAAACTCTGCGACAATTTTGCCGCTCTCTTCGGAAAGGTCCACCGGCGCATTGGGGTTACCCAGAGTAATGACAACCTGGCCTTCACCCTGCTCGCCGCGTCGAAAATCTATCTCCTGAACGCCGTTGCTGGCGACTTTGCTTGCCTTGGCTCCTGCTTGAGCGGGAGCGGACGCAGCAGGCATCGAGGCCGAACCGCCTTCACCAACCCGCAGGAACAATTGATTGCCTTTAACCTCTGTGGAGTAACCAACCAGATTCGTAAGATTCACAATCAGGCGGGTGCGGGAGCCAGCCCCCATTACCGTGAGGCTGCGTACATTGCCGTTGCCAAGAGTGTGGTATTTCTCAGCAAGACCGTTCGAAACCCCGTCAAGATCAATCGCAATCCGTGCCGGAGAATCCGTGGTATATCCGGATGGTTGCGGCGGAGCATCATCAAACTGAAGCTTGATCTCAACAGCATCCCCCGGCAGAGCGGCTGACTCAACACCGGTAAGCGTCGCAGCAAAAAGCGGAGAAGACAACAGGGCAAACACAGCGCCCCAACAGAATTTGAATTTCATCGCAGCTACCTGCTTGCTTGTTATCGTTTGAATGAAAGTCTGAAACCTTTTCATGAATTGTCTCCCACGCTTCAGTCTTCACGCAACACTAATGTGCGTGGACGCTCAACCCAACCATCCTGTCCATCGGACACAATTTCAATCACATCAATTTTGCTGGGGGTAACTGATGTAATCTTGCCGAAATTCCGACCCAGATAATTACCTTCCTTGACCCGGTGCAAACCGCTATCCGGATCCTTAACCAGGGCGAATAAGGTTGCTCCCGGACGCGTCAAGGTACCCACCATGGTGAGAGAGTCAATACCAAATTGCTCCAACACCTCCTTCGGACGGTTAAAATCGGGCTTCACGTTGCTGCGTTTCTGTGGCAGCGCGGCCAATTGAACCTCAATGGGACGATCAAACGGACTGCGTAACGCCGCGGCTCCATAGGAGAATGCCTTGTACACCTTGAACTCAGGTGGGGGCTCGATACGGCCCTTGGGGCGAGACTTGATTTCTGCCATTTTGGCCTTGATATCACTAAAGGAAGTATCACCGCCGCACCCAGCAAGCGCTAAACCCAGGATTAGAATTCCAAAAAAACTTACGCCTCTCATATCAATTTTCCTTATAGCGGTAAGTCTTGGCGCGAATTTTCATCACCAGTTCTTGGGTGCCCTCTTTGGAGGGAACAATATCAAAATCATGCAGGGTAACAATCCGGGGCAAGGAAGCAACCGCACTGACAAACGAACCAAAAGCATGGAAGCCGCCCTTTACTTCAATATCGATCGGCAACTCGACATAGAACTCCTTTGAGTTTTCCGGTGCCAATTGGATACTGTTGAAGGTCAAACCAGCGGTCAATCCCGTGTGGCTGATGTCTTCCAGCAGGCCAGGCACTTCCGTATCACTGGGCAACTGGCGCAGGAGTGCACCAAAGGTGTTCTCCATTTCCTTCATTTGCTCTTTATAAGCATCCAGATTCGATGCTTTAAAGGCCTTATCCTCGAACTCCTTCATCAGCGTGGTTTCTTTTGAAGCCACCGAGTCCAGCTGGGTCAAGGAATCTGACAAAAGCAGATGGAACACCAGGAAACCTGCTATCACACAGCCAACAATCCAGATAAAGATCTTGATCGGTAATGGCCAGCCACCAATATTTTCCGGATCCAGGTTATTGAAGGACTCAAAAAACTCTTTAACGTCCATAATCAGCCCTCCTCCCCTTCAACTTTCGGCTTCTGGCGCTTAACCGTCAGGTCGAATTCATTGGCCGATTGCTCTTTGGAAGCAGCCTGCACTTTGGAAAGATTCGGAGCTTCGAACAACTCAGATGCATCCAGGTTACGCATCAGGTTGGACACCCGGTTATTGCTTTCCGCCAAGCCGGTCATGCTCAAGGTGTCTCCCACCGACTTCACCTGTCGGTAATAAACACCGTCCGGAAGCGTGCGCACCATCTCATCGAATATTTTAACAATCTCCGGCCGGTTACCCTGCAGGTCCTGAATAACCTTCATCCTCTCAATCAGGGATTCTCGCTTTTTCTTCAGCTCTTCAATTTCCTTGATCTGGTTTTCCAGTTTTTTGGTTTCGCTGACGATGAACTGATTGCGCTGATTCTGGTAATCGATTCTTGACTGCACACCCATATCCACCAGATAGACGCTGCCGGCACCCAGCAGCAGTACGCCCACCAGGACGACGAAGAACTGCTGTTTGAGTTCCTGGCGCCGCTCTTCACGCCAGGGTAGGAGGTTAATTTTTGTCATTAGTCAAAACTCCTTAACGCCAAGCCACAGGCGATCATCAGGGATGGCGCATCGGCGCTGAGTAGAGACGCATTTACCTTGGATGACAGGGCCATATCGACAAAAGGATTGGCGATGGAAGTGGTGGTACCCACCTTGTCCTGCACCATTTCCGCCAACCCCGCTATAGAGGCTGTGCCACCCGCCAGCAGGATGTGATCCACATCATTGTACTGGCTGGATGAGAAGAAGAATTGAAGGGAACGGGTAACCTGCTGTACCACAGCCTCCTTGAAGGGCTCCAGCACCTCGGTTTCATAATCATCCGGCAGACCGCCTTGCTTCTTGGCCAGACCGGCTTCCTCGAAGGACAATCCATAGCGGCGCTGTATTTCTTCCGTCAGCTGCTTGCCACCGAACAACTGCTCCCGGGTATAGATGGTGCGACCATCATGCAGCACGCTCAGTGTCGTCATGGTCGAACCAATATCGACAATCGCTACGGTTTGCTCTTCACCACCGTCGATCTGATCAGCCACCAGGCCAAAAGCCCGCTCCATGGCGTAGGCTTCCACATCCACCACCTTGGCAGACAAACCGGCAATTTCCAGCACATCCACCCGCAATTCCACGTTCTCATTGCGACAGGCTGCCAGCAGAACTTCGACCTGATCCGGAGAGCCTTCCACCATGCCCTGGACCTCAAAGTCGATGGCGACTTCGTCCAGGGGATAAGGGATGTACTGATCCGCCTCGACCTTGATCTGGCTCTCCATCTCATCGTCAGAGAGCTTGCCATCCATTTCGATCACCTTGGTGATGACGGAAGAGCCGGCCACCGCCACCGCAGCGCCTTTAACGCCGCTTTTGGCTCTGGACACCACGCGGGCTATGGCTTCGCCCACGCCTTCCACATCATTAATGTTCTTTTCGACTACGGCGTTGGCTGGCAGTGGTTCCACCGCGTAGGCCTCAACCTTGTAGCGATTTCCACTTCGACTGAGCTCGAGCAACTTGACTGAGGTCGAGCTGATATCGATTCCCAACTTGGCTGTTGAAGCCTTCTTACTGAGGAAGGGCAGCATATCTTCCTGTCCTGTTTTGTAGTTCTGCTTTGATTATGAATTTTGTGCAGTTCTGCACACTTACAAAAACAATGTGTCTATTTACATTAAATACCACAATATTAGATCACGCAATTAGATCACGCCTGCAATATCGTCGTATAATTCACACTCTGAACAAAATATTGCCATTACAATCTACTCTTTCGGATCAACTTTAAGCCTTAAACATGCCTAAAACTCATCCAATTTTGCGACTCTCGCTATGGCTTCTCTTGCTCGCCATTAGCGCAGGCTCCATGGTGTTCACAGCGACCTTGCTCTACCTCGGCCCTAAGCTGCCGGCGGTTGAGCAGATCCTCGATATACAATTACAGACGCCTTTGCGCATTTATTCCAGTGAAGGCAAGCTAATTGCTGAATTTGGAGAGAAAAAACGTTCGCCGATTTTCTACGATGATATTCCTACGGATTTCGTTCACGCCGTATTGGCGGCAGAAGATGCGCGCTTCTTTAAACACCACGGCGTGGATTTGAAAGGCCTGACTCGAGCTTCGTTGGAACTGCTGACAACCGGCTCTATAAAAACCGGCGGCAGCACCATCACCATGCAGGTTGCGAAGAATTACTTCCTTTCCAGGGAAAGAACTTTCCTTAGAAAATTCAATGAGATACTTCTCTCCCTCGACATGGAGAGAAAGCTCAGCAAAGAGCAAATCCTGGAACTCTACATCAACAAAATTTATCTCGGCCACCGCGCTTACGGTATCCAGGCAGCGGCGCAGGTTTATTATGGCAAGCCCGTCCAGGAACTGACGCTGGCGCAGCTGGCCACCATCGCTGGATTGCCCAAAGCTCCTTCCGCCTACAACCCTGTAACCAACCCGGCCCGTGCGCTTACGCGGCGCAACTGGATCCTCTCCCGCATGCTGGAGCTGGGTTACATCACCCAGGAAGCGCACGATGAAGCCGTTGCAGAACTGGAGATCGCCGAGCTGCATGGCATTCCGGTAGAAGTGGATGCGCCCTATTTCGCAGAGATGGTGCGTCGTGACATGGTGGACCGATATGGAGACAAAGCAGACACGGACGGCTATCAGGTTTTCACCAGTCTGAAAGCGGACTATCAAATGGCCGCCAACATCGCCACACAGCGGGGCTTGATCGATTACGATCGTCGCCATGGCTACCGGGGCGAAGAAGCCAAGCTCGATTACCCGCTGGAAGACGTGGCACAGACGGATCTTCTCGCCGAATTACGTCGCTTCCGCACCATTGGCCCATTGCATCCGGCCCTGATTACTGAGGTGACCGATGAAAAAGCCACCGCGCTGCTCAAAACCGGAGAGAGTATCACACTGGAGCTCAAGGGCATGGAATGGGCGCGTCGGTTTATCGACAACGTGGACCGGGGTCCAGCCCCAAAGAAAGTCAGTGACGTGGTGCAAGTGGGGCAGATCGTGCGGGTAACCCAGGAGAAAGACCACTGGGCGCTGGCGCAAAAACCACTGGCTCAGAGCGGCATGGTCTCGTTCAATCCCAACAATGGGGCTCTGTTGGCCCTTGTTGGCGGATTCGATTTTCAGACCAGCAAATTCAATCGCGCGGTTCAGGGGGGGCGCCAGGCGGGTTCCAGCTTCAAACCGTTTATCTACAGCGCGGCGCTGGCCAAAGGCATGTCACCGGCAACCGTAATCAACGACGCCCCGGTAGTGTTCGAAGATTCCAGCCTAGAGAGCACCTGGCGGCCCGAGAACTCCGGCGGTAAATTCTACGGCCCCACGCGATTGCGGCAGGCTTTATACAAATCCCGCAACCTGGTTTCCATTCGGGTACTGCGTCAGATCGGAATCCGCCACACCATCGACTACGCTGCCAAGTTCGGATTTGATCCCGCCAAACTGCCGGACAACCTATCGCTGGCACTGGGCAGCGCGGCCTTCACGCCATGGGAAATCGCATCGGCCTATTCCGTTCTCGCCAACGGCGGTTATCAGATGGAACACTGGTACATCGAGCGGATTGAAGATAATGAAGGCAATGTTCTCTTCGAAGCCAACCCTATGGTTATCTGCGATGAAGCCTGTGAGCAGAAACTGGCGGAAGAAAAAGCCCGCCAAGAGGCTGCCGCCGCCACAGAGGAAGGCCAAGAGGAAAGCCAAATGGCGTTCTCTGATTTGCTGGCACAGGAGACCCAGGACAACGCCCTGAAGCAGCACGATGAAGAAGTCACCGAGGGTGACGCCACGGAGCAGGACGCAGCGAAGCCCGTGCGCTACGCCGAGCGCGTACAGGACAAGCGCATCAACTTCCTGATCAACAGCATGATGCAGGACGTTATCAAGCGGGGTACCGGCGTCAAGGCGCGGGTCCTGAACCGATCTGATCTGGCCGGCAAGACGGGTACCACCAACGATCAGAAAGACGCCTGGTTTTCCGGCTTCAACCCGGATGTGGTGGCCTCGGTATGGGTAGGTTTTGACCAGCCGCGCAACCTGGGCCGAGGTGAGTATGGCGGCACCGCGGCGCTGCCAATCTGGATTGACTATATGCGAACCGCGCTTAAAGACTCCCCTCAGAACAGCCTGAAAATCCCTGACGGCATCACCACCGTTCGAATCGATCCGGAAACGGGAAAACGGGCCAAACCCGGGCAACCCAACGCCATTTTCGAGTATTTCCGGGAAGAGAATGTGCCCGCACAGGAAGTGGATGATGAGATGGCAGACCCGCACACAGACTCGGGAAGCATACCGGAGCAACTGTTCTGATACTCATTGAACCGGATACTCATTGAAAAAGACCGGCGATGCCCGAGCGTGCCGGTCTTTTTTTGATCGCTCAGCAAAACTGCAACGCTGGAACCCCGCAAAAAATTACACTTTCCCTGTGCGTTACTTCATTGACAAAAAATAGGCAAACACGTTGAAATGAAGGCCGAGCGCAAGGAGCCAAAACGATGAGTTCGTTTGAAGACCCAAACCAGGCACTGCTACGCAGCCCCGTATACGGTATTGTCACAGGACATTTTCTGGGTTTGAACCCATCCCGTTCCCCGTTGGTTATCTTTCCCGGCCAGGTTGGCAGTGCCGCTAAAGAAGCCCGCACCATCGCCGATTTGCAGAATGTCTCTTTTGGGGCTGAAGTCATTCTTCAATTCGACCAGGGTGACGTCGAAAAGCCCATCATACTCGGTGTCATTCAAAACCCTGAGAACTGGATTACAAGGCTGGATGGCAACCCAATCCAGGTAGAAGCGGATGGCAAACACCTGGAGATCCAAGCCCAGGAAAAACTGGAACTGCGCTGCGGCAAAGCCAGCATTATTCTGACCAAAGCAGGCAAGGTACTGATCAAGGGAACCTACCTTTCTTCCCGGGCCACAGGAACGCACCGAATCAAAGGGGGCTGCGTGCAGATCAACTGAGATGAGTGCCAATCCTTATGACCAGGTTCCCTATCACTGCCAACCCATAGAATGGACCGCACCAGAGCGCCTTGCACTTTGCTCATTGTTGCACGGAGGCCCAGCACCCGACCTGCAACAGTACCGGGTACTGGAACTGGGATGTGGCGACGGAGCCAATTTACTTCCACTGGCATATTATCGGCCGCAAGCAGAGTTCATCGGCATTGATGGCGCAGCCACTCACATTGACACCGCACTGGGCCGGCTCAAACAGCTTGACCCCTGCAATCTGCAATATCACCACTGCGATTTTCAACAGGCGGAATCACGGCTTGATGGAAGATTCGATTTCATCATCGTGCACGGTGTCTTCTCCTGGGTCCCCGACGTGGTCCGCGATGCACTCTTCGAACTGTGCGCAAGCCGACTGAAAGACGACGGTTTACTCTACCTGAACTACAACACGAAACCTGGCTGGAACATTCGCGGCATGGTGCGGGAATACCTGCTGGCGCACACCCGGGCGCAACCTTCACTGACCGAAAAAATACAGCAAGCCCGGGTAGCGGCAGGCAAAATGACCCGCTCGCTAGCGGAAGAATCCCATCCCTATTCCAAGCTGCTGGCCAATGAGTTTCAGTTCGTATGCGACAACCACGACAGTTACCTTGCCCATGAATTTCTCACAGAGCACAATCACGCTTATTGGCGTAGTGAATTCATGAGCCTGGCAAACCATTTTGGCCTGCACTACGTAGCCGATGCGGATCACAATTATTCAAGCGGGCGTACCAGTCCATCGTTATACAAACAAATAGAAACCCAGGACCTGATCGGCACCAACCTCAACGACACGGTTGATCTGGTTAGTTATCGGCAACTGCATACGCCACTCTTCAGCAAAACACCGGTTGGAATCCCACATCCTGACCCGGATATTCTGATCAACCTGCAGGTTGCCTCTTGCCTGCAGGCAATCGGCCCTCACAAACCCCACTGGTATCAACACCCCAATGGTTATCAAGTGGAAGCAAAAGACAACGGCTTGCTCTATGCGCTAGATCGCCTGCTGGACATCTGGCCTAGAAGCGCTCCGTTGGATGCCCTTCTGGAACACCCTCATCAGTTCCTTGATGACCTCATACTGTTGCACAACAACGGGCTTTTAGAACTCAGACTCGCAGGCTCACCCTCACCACAGGAGTCATCCGACTTCAATCCGTTAAACGCGCTGGAACAACAATGGGGGAACTATTACACAACAGCCAATCATCAGCGGGTGGAACTGCAAACTCACTACAACAGTGTGGAGCCCGCCTGATGTGGGCCTTGAACAACAAAACCCCCTTTGCAGCTGAACGTACCTGGGGACGCGACCTGAACGGCTGGCATCAATGGATTGTTGCCGTGAAGGCCACCTATGACATCTTGCCCGACGGCGAATTAGAGTTGGCAGAGGAACAGGCAGAACCGTTGTTTGCACCGGAATACTTCGGCGAGCCTGGACTGTCCAGCCTGCAATACGAAGCCGACCTGATTCCGACCAAACCGACCACGGACATCATCGTTAACGGCACAGCCTATGCTCCAGGAGGTAAACCCAGCACTGAGTTTGCCGTGGCTTTGCGGGCAAATGGCAAGCAGAAAGCGTTAAGAGTACTGGGCGAACGGTATTGGGAGCAAGGTCTGACAGGCTTGAAACCATCAAAACCGCAACCAGTAACCGCTGTTCCCATTCGCTACGAGAAAGCGTTTGGTGGATGGGATAGAAGCAACCCCAATCCAGCCAAACAAAAATGGGATCCGCGCAATCCGGTGGGCAGCAGTCTGATTCAAAATGATGAGCAACTGGGAAAAACACTTCATCAATTTGAATACCTGGAAGGATCTCCCCACAAAACCGGCCCGGCGGGGTTTGGTGCGATTGATAGCTTCTGGAGCCCCCGCAGCCAGCATATAGGCACCTATGACAAAGCCTGGCAGGAAAATCGCCACCCCCTGTTACCATTGGACTGGAAGCCGCAGTCCCTGCAATGCGCACCCCAGGATCAACAGACGGAGAAGCCGCTGCGCGGTGGTGAAAACATTGAGCTGTTTAACCTGACGCCGGATGGACAACTCGCCTTCCAATTGCCAAGGGTTTATCTCGCTTTCAGCACACAGATAGATGGTCGCACCGAGGAACATCGGGCACAGATATCCAGCGTCATTATCGAACCGGACCAGCGAAAATTAAAACTGGTGTGGAATAGCGTACTGCTGTGTCGCAATGAAGGAGACTATCTGGAGCAAACCACTATCCGACAGAAGAGGTATGAGCAATGAACATGCCTCTATATGTTATCGATATCGGAGCCCGCACCCCGCTAGGTCTGCACACCGCAGCCTCTGCCGCTGCGGTGCGGGCAGCCATAAGCAGCTGCAGCGAACACCCCTGTATGATTGATCAGGCCGGCGAACCCATGGCGGCCTCCATGGATGCACTGCTGGAACCGGAGCTTCCTTGCAGGGAACGCATGTTAACCATGCTAAACACAGCCATGCTGGAAGCCGGCCAAAATCTGGCTATGCAAGACTCTGTAAAAAGCCTACCGGTGTTCCTGGGACTTCCCGAGCCCAGACCGGGATTCGACGAATCAGACGCACATTGGCTAACTCAGCGAGTCAATCAATCAGTTGATTTGCCCTTCAAAATTGACAGGTGTCAGGCCTATATGAGCGGCAACAGCTCAGTTCTTTCCTTGATTGACATGGCTAAACATGAGATGGCTCAGGGTCTTTATGAGGCATGCCTTATCAGCGGCGTGGAAAGTTACTTCCACCCTGACACCATGCAATGGCTGGACGACAACAGACAACTTCTCGGCACGGTTTCCCGCTCCGGGTTCGTTCCCGGGGAAGGCGCAGGCGCCAGCCTAATCATGACACCCGCTGCGGCACAACGATCCGGTCTCAAACCTATTGCCCTTATCCACAACAGTGCCACCAACTGGGAAACCAAACTGATCAAGACCCAGGACATCAACCTGGGAGAAGCCCTGACACAAACCGTCCGCTCCACCGTAATGGGGTTGGATTTATCACAACAGGAACACATCAACTCAATCTATTGCGACATTAATGGTGAGCGTTATCGCGGTGAAGAATGGGGGTTTGCCTGCTTGAAACTGGCCCATTACTTTGACGACCCAACCGGTTACTGGAGCCCTGCAGACTGCTGGGGCGATATGGGTGCGGCCTCAGGAGCATTATTTTTGGGACTGGCCACACAAGCAGCGCAACGGGGATATGCAGCAGGTAAACGCAACCTGTTGTGGACCGGATCAGAAAATGGATTACGGGCGGCGGCCTTGTTGGAAGCGGACGTGATGCCGAGCCCGTATAGAGGTTAACCCAATGACCAGCGTTGCGATTCACCCACCCAAAACTCCCGTTACCAAAGGCAGCATGGGAATTGCCAAGGCGACCATCCCAAACGTTTGTAAAATGCCCGGACCACCGGCACCGTTTGTGCCATCCCCTTTGCCCAACATAGCAAAATCCGGTATGTCACCCAAGGGTTACTCCACAACCGTCAAAATCGAGGGGAACGCCGTTGCGATTCGTGGCGCCACTTTTAAAAGCATGGGGGATATGGCCAGCAAGGGCACCGGTGGTGGGTTGATTTCTGCAAATACTCATGGCCCTGCGAAATTTATTACACCGGGATCACTCACTGTAAAAATCCAGGGGAAGAGCGTACACCTGCTTAGTGAGCCGATGCTGAATAACCTTGGTGCCAGCGGGATGCCACCGAATACGGGAGCAACCATGAATGGCCTTGGGCAGGCATCACTCAACCTCACTGACTTTCAAATGGAGTTGCTGTGCATGATCTTCTGTCAGTGCCTGCAAACCAGACCATTTGCCAAACAGGGCACACCCGTGGGCGTCGACCGCGGGGTATTTGAATCGCCGGATAAAATTCAGGCCAAAACCAACCGGTTTGATAACCAAAAGTGTGTAGAAAAAGAATTGGAGGGTAACCCCACCATGATTGCTGAACAGCCATTCGATATGAGCAAATCACCTCCACAAGCCATATCGGGGCGGCCTTCCGGCCACCGCCGTCCGGATGTTGTATGCCTGGCATCGCCAGGACCGGTGAGCGGAACCAACATTACACGAATAGTGGAAATGAAGTTTCCAGGGGACGACTGGAACCAGGGGCAGCAGGATGCATACGAGCGGATAGCCCAGGAAAATAATCCTGACGCAACCGTTGAATTGATGAGTGAGGAGTCATGCGGATGTTAAACGACACCCATGAAGCAAATGCAGACTTACCGGAAACACTGAAGGCGATGCTGCCTATTCGGGATACGGAAAATAAATCAGTCCTAAAAGTCTGCCCATTCTTGACGCTTTACTTTAAGAATGCCCACCTGGAATCTACGCGAATGGCGGTCATTGACTGCGCCGAAGAGTTCCTCGCCGCCTTCAAGGATGATATTGAATGGGGATTGCTGGGCGTAGGAAAGCCACAGGCTGCCGGCACTTTCTCCGAAAATGCAACAAGGAACTATCTTCAATCGGTCGATGTCACCAACGACGATGGTTGGCAAATTTACTGGCAAAGCGACGCCCCCAACGAAGCCAGCGACTGTGGCTTGCAGGCATTTGGAAAGTCCCAACAACAAAGCGAAGAGCTGGGCCACCTGTCCTATCTCTCGGTCCACTTTCCGCTGCAAAGCCCTCTGAGCGAACCGGAAGCCCTGTTGGAGTTGGCTCTACGTTGGTGTGAAAAACTGGACCCATTCCACGGCTACGGCGGTATGGGCATAATTCATTCCAGCGATCGCTTTGTGGCAGCACAACACGAGATCAAGGAATATGCGCTTGCTCAGCGGTTCCCGGCCCTGGAAGTGGACTACCCACTAAAGCACGCACTGTGGTCACGGGAAGGCATCAAAGGTGGAAACTGGTTAACCATCTTATCCAGTTACTGGGATCAAAAGCTTAAACAAGGCGACTCCCAATTTAAACTGTCTGCCGCCTTTGAAATCCACCCCTACTCCGGAGGCATAATTATTCGCGCCGGCAAGTCCCCCATTGTTGCCGACCACAATAGCGGCGCCAAGCCCCCCATTTATAATGAGCTGGCGCAAGCACTCCACCCCATACGCCTGACGACGCACCCCGCCGTTCACACCTCGCAAGGTAAATTTACCCGGCAGGCGTTCGAGGAGTGGCTGGAGCGCTTCGACAACTAGCCGCCAATCGGAAGAAACTAAGAATCAGAATGGAAGTCCTGAACCAACAACTTAAGCCTGTTAAAGCCCAATCAGCGAGGGCTTTGAGCTTCGTACTTGAGGAGCATCTCACCGCAGCACAACTGCTGATTGATCAGCACTCGCAGACGGCCAAGCTAATCGAGCTGACACTACAGGATTTGCAACTGGACGCCCATCTCGACGGCTTGCGCGTGGATTCAGAAAGCGCATGGAAAATAATAAGCAGCGCACTGGAATCGGCAGAAGTGAGCACGGTTTTCCTGGCAACTGTATTAGCACTGGAAGGGAAACACACTGCACGGCTGAAACAACTGCTGGCCCTCGCCGAAGCGAACCAAGCGCTCAAACCAGGGGTATTTAAGGCTTTCACGTGGATTCCGGACCACATCACGCGCCCACTACTACCGCATTTGAGATCCTCCGCTGCCACTCTACACCAGCAACTGGCTTTGCATCTTTGCCACCAACATCATATTCGCGCTGAAACCTATCTTGAATGGGCCATTACTCACACAAATGCAGACATTCGCAATATGGGATTAACCGCCGCCGGGGATACCGGCGAGACGTCTTTACTTGAACTGTGCCTGCGGGCTCAGCAATCAGATCAAACCAGCACCCGGTATGCTGCCGCGCGCGCTGCCACATTGTTAGGTGAGAGCACCCAATCCATACGCACCCTGCAGTCCATCGCGCTTGGCGACGAACAATACCAACCACCATCCCTCTCGCTGATTGCCGTATTCTTACCACTGGATCAAGCTCATTCCTTTCTGACGAAACTCAGAGCTCATACCAGCAACAACCGTCTGCTCGTTACCGTTGCCGGGGAATTGGGGGGCGCCAATAACGTTCCCGCCTTGCTGCGCCTGATGCAGGATCCCAAGCTGGCCCGGATAGCGGCTTTTTCCTTCTGCTTTATCACCGGACTCGATTTGGTGGAACACAACATGGAAGCAAATGCCCCGGAAGATTTTGAAACCGGGCCCAATGACGATCCGGATGATGACAACGTGGAGTCCGACCCGGATGAAGATCTGCCCTGGCCGGACCGAAATAAACTGATGCAATGGTGGGAACAACATGGCTCAAGCTTTAAGCCTGGCATACGCTATCTGATGGGAAAGGAAATCACCCGGGAACACTGCCTGGATGTACTGGAATTCGGCAACCAGGCACAACGCAAGATCGCGGCGCTGCACCTGAAGAAAATGGACCCGGCTTCCCCTCTATTCCTGATCGATGCGCCGGCCTGGCGTCAACAAGCCCGCCTGCAATTACTACGTAACAGTTAATAGCTTCGCCTCAGTTAAGACGCCTTGCGGTTCCTGCCGAAATCCACCGTTACCACATTATCTACTTCACTGATCACAGCCGGTTTTTCCTGGGAGGCGTGTCGCGCCTCATCCAACACCTGCTCCACCAGATCCAGGCAGGCACCACGAAATAGCTCCATCGGACTGGGCGCAGAGACCTGTCCTTCACGCTCCCGCTTGTGACCGTTCACCTGGATACCGAACTTGAAGGCTGCTTTGCCATCAATGGGGAGCGGCTGCTTCTCCTGTAGATACAGGCGCTCCAGTTTCTCCGTAATATTCATGATGCGGTCCTCTTCGCGGGGAACCGGGTCCAACTGGTAATGCTGCTGATCGCAGAGGGAAGACAAACCGCCGATCAGGCTGTCCTGCTCGAAACCGGTGCCCTGCAAACACAACGCCGTGGCTTCCCGCCAGAACCGCTCCCGGAACAACTCCGGAAAATGTCGAAAGCCTTCCCGGTCAAGACCACAAAACACCATTACGTATTTGCTGTACACTTCCTGGGCAACCACACAGGTGTCGGTCCCGATCTGCGCCATATCGGCCCGCCACAGCAGACTGGGCTCCAGATTCTTGGTGGGCTTTAAATGGGGCCCCAACCCCTTTGCCAGCTCTTTTGAAACAAAAAACTGCATCATGGTGCTGTCCTCCGATTCTGGTTCTATTGGTCTGGTTCTATTGGTCTGGTTCTATTGGTCTTGGTTTTTGGCCTTGAATTCACACATCAAGCGTATGCTCTCAGCAGGGATACTGAGCTTGTCGATAATGTATTTCTGAAATGCCGGCTCATAACCCTGATCCGCCAAAGCCTTCTCCATACACAGCAGCCAGGCGTCTTTGTCTTCCATGCCGATGGGAAGGTGGGAGTGGGCCACCGGAATACTGATGCTGCCGAAGTGCTTGGCATACAGCTTGGGTCCACCCATCCAGCCGGAGAGGAAATAGGTCAGCTTCTGCCTTGAGGGGTTCAGGTCTTCCACATGCATCTCGCGGATACGGCGAGCTTCCGGCAAGGTATCCATATAGTTGTAGAACGCATCCACCAGCCGGGTTATCCCCTCCAGGCCACCGGCAGCTTGGTAGGTCGTATCCCCGATACCGTAGACAGGAGTGGGTTGAATGGTCGGCTGAGTCATGATGTCACCTGTGCTGATTCCCAATTAAGGAAGCTATTCAAGGTAGCCATGCAACATTTTGACCGGTTGGGGAGAAATGGGCGCCAGTCCAATAACGATAAGGCTTTCAAGGGAATGAAGGGAATGAGTGCCGCGCTTCCAGGCCCTGCACTGCTGTCGGATTTACAACAAAAAAAGCCGGATGTCTCCATCCGGCCTTCTCTGGTACTTCTTTTGGTACTTCTTTTGGTAAAGGGGAGGTTACCTAAACCGCCATGAACCTTAGAACTGGTTCATAGTATTGTCTTTACCAGAAGCTTTCAGAGCTGCATCACCAGAGAAGTACTCTTTGTGATCGTCGCCCATGTCGGAACCAGCCATGTTCTGGTGCTTAACGCAAGCGATGCCTTGACGGATCTCTTTGCGCTGAACGCCTTCAACATAAGCCAGCATACCCAGATCACCGAAGTAGCCCTTAGCCAGGTTGTCTGTGGACAGAGCCGCAGTGTGGTAAGTGGGCAGCGTGATCAGGTGGTGGAAGATACCGGCTTCACGGGACGCATCCTTCTGGAAGTTCTGGATGCGACGATCCGCTTCGGCAGACAGCTCGCTCTCATCGTATTCAACGCTCATCAGGTTGGCACGATCGTAAGAAGAAACGTCTTTACCTTCTGCTTCCCAGGCATCAAATACCTGCTGACGGAAGTTCAGAGTCCAGTTGAAGGACGGGCTGTTGTTGTAAACCAACTTAGCATTAGGCACTACTTCACGGATACGGTTAACCATACCGGCGATCTGGCCAACGTGAGGCTTCTCAGTTTCGATCCACAGCAGGTCAGCACCGTTCTGCAGAGAAGTGATACAGTCCAGAACCACACGATCTTCACCGGAACCTTTCTTGAACTGGAACAGGTTGGAAGGCAGACGCTTGGGCTTCAGCAGCTTGCCGTTGGCCTTAACAACTACGTCACCGTTGGCGATGTCGTCAGCGCTTTCGATGTAGTCACCATCCAGGAAGCTGTTGTACTGGTCGCCCAGGTCGCCTGGTTCGTTGGTTACCGCGATTTGCTTGGTCAGGCCGGCACCCAGGGAGTCGGTACGGGCAACGATTACACCGTCGTCTACACCCAGTTCCATGAACGCGTAACGCACGGCGCGGATCTTAGCCAGGAAGTCAGCGTGAGGAACGGTTACTTTACCGTCCTGGTGACCACATTGCTTCTCGTCAGATACCTGGTTTTCGATCTGGATACAGCAGGCACCGGCTTCGATCATCTTCTTGGCCAGCAGGTAAGTGGCTTCTTCGTTACCGAAACCGGCATCGATATCAGCAATGATCGGCACAACGTGAGTTTCGAAGTTGTCGATCTGGTTTTGAACTTCAGCTGCCTTGGCAGAATCACCGGCTTCACGGGCTGCGTCCAACTGACGGAACAGGCCGCCCAGTTCACGGGCATCCGCTTGACGCAGGAAGGTGTACAGCTCTTCGATCAGGCCGGCAACTACAGTCTTTTCGTGCATCGACTGGTCAGGCAGAGGACCGAAGTCAGAACGCAGAGCAGCAACCATCCAGCCGGACAGGTACAGGTAGCGACGCTTGGTGTTACCCAAGTGCTTCTTGATAGCGATCATTTTTTGCTGACCGATGAAACCGTGCCAGCAGCCCAGAGACTGGGTGTACTGGGAAGAGTCGGCGTCATAGGCAGCCATGTCTTCGCGCATGATTTTGGCGGTGTACTTGGCAACGTCCAGACCGGTTTTGAAACGGTTCTGCAGACGCATACGAGCAACGGATTCAGGATTGATCGCGCTCCAGGTGGGGCCATTTGCACTGATTACAGACGCTGCTTCGTCAGTAAAAGTGTTGTAGTTAGACATGGTCGATCCTCTACGTTTTAGAATGGGTTTATCGCAGTCGGTTACATCAACGCTTAACTATAGACAACAGGCTTGACTGCAGATGGGGGCATTCTACGGAGGGGAGCGAAATAAATGAAATCAATAGATCGTATAGCCGGTATTTTTTGGATGAATACGCGATCAAGCCCAGGCGGGGCGGGGCCTCCAGAGATATACACCCCACCCCATGACTCTAAAGTCACGGTTTACACAGAAATCTCACCCACCATATAAAGGAAGGCTGTACCTGAAATCCTGACCCGATCACCCGCGATTGCACAGCCCACATCACCACCGCGAGAGGAAATCTGCCTGGCTGACAACTCGGCCTTGCCCAACCGGTCAGCCCAATAAGGTGCCAGCTGGGTATAGGCTGAACCTGTAACCGGATCTTCCGGAATACCGCATCGGGGAGCAAAAAAGCGCACCACAAAGTCTTTATGCTCCCCCGGTGCCGTCACCGCCGCGCCGCGCAGATCCAGTGCTTTCAATGCCTCCATGTCCGGGCTCAATGCGGCGACTTGCGCTTCCGATTCCAGCACCACAAGATAGTCCTCTGACGCCAGACATTCCAAGGGCTGCACACCAAGCCCTCGCACCAGAGCAGCGGGTGCCTCACACCGCGTACCCGGCTGGGCCGGGAAATCCAGGGTCAGGAGCCCTCCGCTTCGCGCCACGCTCAAAGGCCCCGATAGAGACTGAAACACAATGGAAGAGGATTGCTCGCCAAGCAACTCATAGAGCACATGCGCCGACGCCAGAGTGGCATGACCACAAAGCTTGACCTCCACGGTCGGCGTGAACCAACGAATCCGGTAACCTTCGCCCTCTTTTACAAAGAACGCCGTCTCCGCCAGGTTGTTCTCAGCCGCAATCGACTGCATGGTGGCGTCCGGTAGCCAGGTCTCCAGCGGAACCACCGCTGCAGGGTTGCCCTCGAATACTTTGGCGGCAAAGGCGTCCACTTGGTATAGGGGTAATTTCATCCTTAAAAATCTCCATATTTGCTTCCAGCACGCAACATACATCAAAGCTTCCACGCGACCAACTCCACAAACGGGACAAACCGCTTATGAGCTTGTTAAAAATCACCCACTTACACCTTGCATCCCCCCATATCGAACTGCAAAATACCCCCTGACCAATGGGAGATATGGGCTATTTCAACCGTGCCAGGAAACCAGCACAATCGAATCCGACGCATAGGAACGGCGGCGGTGGGCACCCTGCTGATGCTGAGTAGCCATTTCTGCGTGGCCGGCCCCTGGATTTCCCCCGGGGATGAAACCTTACGCCACCACATTCAGGTGTTGGCGGACGCGGGCGTGATACGGGTGCCGGTTACAACCTGGCCACTGATGTGGAGCGGCATCAAACAGGATCTGGAAAACGCAGACATGTTTGAGCTATCCCACGGGCAACAACTGTCACTCAGTTACGTGCTATTTGCTTTGCGCCGCGACACAAATGACGAGGTCCGTCTGACCTGGCGCGGCGATATAAGGCAGGATGCCCGCCCGTTTACCGATTTTGCAGACAGCCAGCGGGACAAGGCCGAAACCAACCTGGACGCCGACTGGATGAGCAAGCATTTTGCTGCGCGCCTGTCCGTCTCCTACACAGACGACGCCAACGATGACCCAAACGCCAAACTGGATGGCAGCTACCTGAGCACCATTCTGGGCAATTGGGCTTTCACCGCGGGATCGACCGAGCGCTGGTGGGGGCCGAGCTGGCAAAACAACCTGATACTGGGCACCAATGCCAGACCAGCGCCCAGCTTGACACTACAGCGTAACCATTCAGCGGCGTTTGAAAGCCCTTGGTTAAGTTGGATTGGGCCTTGGCATTTGGAAACCTTTATGGGGCGGTTAGAAAATGATCGGGAGGTCAGCCATGCATTGCTGTGGGGATTACGGATCACTTTTCGACCGATCCAACCGCTGGAAATTGGTTTAACCCGAACCGCTCAGTGGGGGGGCGAAGGTCGCCCGCAGGGCTTCAGCACCTTTACTGATCTGCTATTGGGGCGCGATAATCGCGGGGACGATGATATTGACCAAACCAATGAGCCCGGCAATCAACTCGGCGGCATCGACTGGCGGCTCAGCGGAACATTTTTTGGCGACACAGGCTTTGGGTTTTACGGCCAGTGGATTGGGGAAGACGAGTCCAACGCGCTACCCAGCCGCTTTAGCATGCTGATGGGTTTGGATGCGAGCCTGGTTTCTGAGAGCATCCACCATCGTTTTTACATAGAATTCAGCGATACTACCGCCGAAGGTTTTAAAGGCAGCGGCAGCGACCGGCCCAACTACACCTATGAACACGGTATATACCAAAGCGGATATCGATATCGGAACAGAAGTATCGCCTCCGCCACCGACAACGACTCCCGCATGTTAACCTTGGCACATGACCTGCTTATAGGTGATGACCAACAGATCAGCTGGTCGCTCACCAAAGTGGAGTTGAACCGGGATGGAACGGACACCAACGCTCCGGGTGGTCACACTCTGAGCAGGAATATCAGGACCGATCTGTGGTTGGCCGATGCCCGATACAGTATATTAATTAACCCATGGCAAATCAGCCTGGGAATAGACTATCAAAGTGAAGACCTGACCTATGCAAAAGAAAGTATCGGCGGTGCCGGAGCCTATTTTGCGTGGGAAGCCAGATGGTAATTGGAACAACATGATAACCAAGACACACCTGATTAAATATTTTTTTAGCCTTTTGATTGCGCTGTTTCTGACCAGCGTAACCGCCTTTGGCTTCACCCCAACCAAGCAGCAGATTGAGATGTTCAAGAGCCTGTCACCTGAACAGCAAAAGGCATTGGCCAGTCAATATGGCGTGGACCTGAACGATCTCGGCCTTGGCGGGAGCTCGGCGCAACCCGATCTCGGGCAATCGCAGAATCAACCAAACACCCGCCCCACCCTGCAAGACACCTCCATGTTCAACCGAGCAGATGATCAACCTGCCGGGGATACAGATGCACAAAGCGAACCCACCAAGAAGAAAACGGAACTACGTCAGTTCGGTTACGATTTATTTGGCGACACGCCTGACGCGTTCACACCGGTTGCTGATGTCCCTCCCCCGGACAGCTATGTACTTGGCCCAGGAGACAATCTGGTAATCCAGCTGTATGGCAAAGAGAACAGCAGCTATAACCTGGTGGTGAACCGGGATGGTCAAATCCAGCTCCCCGAAATAGGCCCCATCACCCTGGCCGGCTTGACCTTCAGCGACGCGCGCCAACTACTGATGGACACCGTTACCCAGCAGATGATCGGCGTTAAGGCCAGCGTGACCATGGGATCGTTACGCTCTATCCGCATATTTGTATTAGGAGAGGCTCTGCAACCCGGCTCATATACCGTCAGCTCCCTATCCACTATGACCAATGCCCTGTTCGCGTCCGGGGGCATCAGCAAGATAGGATCGCTCCGCAACATTCAATTGAAACGCCAAGGCAAATTAATTACCACACTGGATCTGTACGATCTGCTACTGAATGGGGATACCAGTGACGATGCCCGCCTACTGCCGGGAGATGTCATTTTCATTCCCCCTATCGGCGCAACCGTGGGAATAAGTGGTGAAGTCAAGCGCCCCGCCATCTATGAACTTAAGAAGGAAAACAACGTAATCGACGCAATACAACTGGCCGGAGGCTTTACTCCGACCGCGTTCCCCGCCGCCTCGCGTATCGAGCGCATTGATTATAAAGGGGACCGCACACTGGTTGATGCAAATTTAACTCAGAGCTCTGGTAAGAACATAAAAGTGAAAGACGCCGACGTAATCCGCGTCTATTCCGTACTAGAAACCATGGAAGATGTTGTGATGCTGGAAGGCCACGTGGAACGCCCCGGTGGATTTGCCTGGCGCCAAGGCATGCGCGTAACAGACGTGATTCGCAGCGCTGAAGAACTTCTACCGTTCCCTGATATGAACATTGCCCTGATTGAACGGGAGGTTCAACCCACTCGTGAAAAGGTGGTGGTTACGTTTAACTTGGGCAAAGCACTTAGCAACCCCACAGGCCCGGACAACCTTGAGCTGAAAACACGTGACAAAATCTACGTATTCAATTTTGAAGAAACAAGAACAGACCAGCTTCAAGAGCTAGTGGAGCGCCTTAAACTGCAAGCCAACAAGGATTTAAGAAAGCAAACAGTCATCGTATCCGGTTACGTTCGCTTCCCTGGCGAATATCCCCTGGGCGCCAACATGTCGGCACGCGACGCCGTCACACTCGCTGGAGGCTTGACGGAAAACGCATATGGACTCAGGGGTGAAATCACCCGGGTAACCTATAGCGAAACGGAAGAACAAAGCATTGAACATATCAATGTTGATCTCGCCAATAGTGCTGCACAGAATTTAAAAGAAGAAGACGAGCTACATATCAAACGACTCCCCAACTGGTTGGATCAGGAAGTCGTTACCATAGAAGGCGAAGTGAAGTTCCCGGGCAAATTCAAGATCAAACGGGGCGAAACCCTGACCCAGGTTATTGAGCGAGCGGGCGGATTAAATGAATGGGCTTACCCGGAGGGTGCAATCTTCTCACGGGAGGATCTCAGAATGCTGGAGGCTGAACGGCTGAAAGAACTGAGGAGCAAGCTGGAATCTGATATCGCGGCGGCTAATATTGAGCAGCAAACCATCGAGCAGAAAGTAGCAATGGAAGACGCAAACGATCTGTTGGAAAGTTTAAATGCCGTTCGCCCGCTTGGGAGAATGGTGATAGACCTAAACTCCATTATAGCAGGCAGGGGTCAAGCCATTCAGCTCAAAGACGGGGATAAATTAGTTATTCCACGCAAGAAACAGGCTGTTACCGTTGTTGGTGAAGTGCAGTTTCCGACCTCACATATTTTTGAAGCCAACCTGGATGCAAAACAGTACATAGAAAGGAGCGGTGGCACCACTCAAAAGGCAGACGACAATAGAATTTATGTTGTTAAAGCTAATGGCAGGGTTTTTCTGCCAGAGCCATCTGGTTGGTTTAAGGCTGGGAAATATCAGATAGAGGCTGGGGATACCGTGGTTGTGCCTCTTGACGCTGACAGGATAAAGCCTTTGACTTTGTGGACAAGTGTATCGCAAGTTTTCTATCAAATTGCACTGGGTGCTGCAGCGGTGGCAAGCTTTTAACAAACCAATCGCACAACGCAATTAATTTCCAAACCTAAACATATGATATTGGGAAAGTTTTAATGCACGACGTTATACTGAATCTTGGTTGCGGAACAAAAACAAGCGATCACCCAAATGTCGTAAATATCGACTGGTCAATAAGTCTGCGGATTAAGAAAAATCCTGTTTTGAGGGCTTTTCTTCCTTTGCTCCTAAACCAAGAAAGGAGAAGTAGAATTGCTAAGGATTTAGGCAAAATCGTTGTCCACGATCTATCTAAAGGCTTGCCCTATGCTGATGGAAGCATCTCGGTCGTCTATCATTCACACTTACTTGAACACATTGAGAGAAACAAGGCAGAAACTTTTCTTAGTGAAAATTTAAGAGTTCTCAAAAGAGGAGGTATTCTTAGAGTAGTCGTCCCTGATTTCGAACAACTTTGTCGAAAATATCTTGCCTCTTTGGAAAGCGGTTTATCCACATCTACTGTAGAGCATGAAACCCACATTGCAGATATAATTGAACAGTGCGTTAGGGTTGAGGCATTTGGAACTAGCAAACAACGCCAGCCAAGAAGGTTTCTTGAAAACCTTTTGCTCGGGAATGCACGTAAACGTGGCGAAACACATCAATGGATGTATGACAAATCCACTTTAACTAACCTTCTCAAGAAAATAGGTTTTGGAAGTGTTTCAATTTGCGAGTTTAACGCCAGCCAAATAGACCACTGGAACGAAATCGGGCTAGATCTTGACTCAAACGGAATGCAATATAAACCATTCTCGCTATATGTAGAAGCCATGAAAATCTGATTTCTCGTCCGATGTTATTATGATTCTAGCTCGCGCGTTATAAAAACCATGATCATTACAAAATCATATCTATAGAAAGAAAATCACGCCATGCCTCAGAAATCAGATCAATTCTATGCTCTTTGCCCGATTGGCACTCCTATCACTGGCCGGCAAGTTGTTTCTACGAAAGTCTGTGAGATTGTAGAAGAGAGAAAAAAACACATTCGAATATTCGATTATTCCCCAAACCACAACCCCACACTGAACCTGACCAGAAAATTTTGTGGAATAGTTAGAAAGGTGGCATCTGCCTTTCTCATATCAACCTCGATACGAAACCAAGAAAACTCCCAAAGCAAAACAGAATTATACATCGCGTTAAATGACGGCCTCGCATTATGGATTGACTACTTTGTAATAATTCTAACTAAAAGCAAAACAAATAGAACAATCCTCCATCATCATTCTCGGCGTTATATTGATAAACGAAGCATGGCTTTTAGTTTGATTTCAAAGCAAACATATTCCGCCAATATAACACATATTTTTCAATGCAAAGAATTGGCGAAGCAAGCAGAACAACTTTATCCAAACCTTTCTGGACAGCACCTAGCAATATCAAACGCCTTTACAGTCAAACCACAAAAATATGATACTACTAAAAACAACAGCGTATTCACTATTGGCTTCATTTCAAATCTAACTATTGAAAAAGGACTGGATAAATTTTTCGAAGTAGCATGCCACGCAAAAAGACTAAATTTGGACTGGTTTTTTGTTCTCGCCGGCCCAGCAGACAAGCCAGCTGAAGCACTGATCAACGGATTTGCAAACGAGTCGAACATAAAATACTTAGGGCCAGTATACGGTGACAAAAAGGAATTATTTTTTCGCGATATTGACGCTTTGCTTTTCCCTACGTCATACCCGGCGGAGACCGAGGGAATTGTTGTTCTAGAAGCGATCTCGCATGGATGTGTAGTCGCATCAACCAAACTACCCTGCTGCGTACCTCAATTACGTAACAACTCAGTATTAGCCGAAATTCCGGGCGATCAGGAGAATTGGCACGAGGAAGCAATTGTACGCCTGAATGAATTACGTGCCTTACCAAACAGATCAAAATTGGCAACGGATGTATTCAATGCTGCCTATCAGCACTCAACGAGATCAATTATTGATTTAATTGAAACTGAGCAATGAAAAAGGAAATTACTTCCTGGACTTGCGACATCATAACAGGCCATTTAATCAATAAGATTAAAAATGAATATTGATTTTGATAGCTTGAAGAGAATATATAGCAAAGTACAAAATATTGCTCTCTGGAGTATCATCGGCAGAATCGGCACTTCAGTAAGCTCCTTTGCTTCAAATGCAATATTGTTACATGAGTTACAGCCAAGTGACATAGCCACCTACTTTTTACTTTTGAGTACTATTTCCATTGCGAGCATAGTTTGCTTATGTGGCTTTAACAAGTTAAACGTTATACAGGGAGCTCAACTAAAAGAGGAAGACCTCATTGTTTATCTAGCAAACTCTTTAAGCATTTTTGTAGTACTTAGCGCAGCGTTTTCGACCATTTGGATTCTCGTAATTAATGAGGCACAACTTTCTGAAGCAACGCCCAACACGCTGCCGAAAACGTTAACAATTTTTTTAGTAATCTGTATTGCCCTTCAAATCTATTTTGGTGAGCTGTTTAGAGGAATAGGAAAATTGCGAAGCGCCATACTTGTAACCAACTCGGGAGCAATGGGAAGCGGGGGGTATGGGCTAATAGGGGGCCCGGTTTTTCTGCTCATAACGCTTATATTAAGCTACATAAATATTCTCAATATGCAAAGCGTGTCAATTGCAATATTAATTTCAAGCTTTGCATCACTCCTGTATGCAATGGGAATGCTTAGAAAGCTTATGGCTAAGGTTTCGCAAAGCCTCACAGTCATAGATAGGGTATCCATTTATAAAACCTTTAGGCGGGCCTTACCTCATTTGGCCACCACGTTAATCATAATTATTCCACTACAAACTGAGCTGTGGGTGATTGCCTTGATGGGCAATGAGAGCGAAGTAGCCCTTTATGGTGCGGCAACAAGATTAGCATATTTCCAGAATATACCTATGCTAGTGATATGGCCAGTAATACAGAGGAAGGTACTAAAAATTTGGGAAAATAGCCGCCTCGAGCTATTACATTTGATAAAAAATCTGACAATCACCATTAGCGTATTTAATACCATTTTTGTTGTTACCTTTATTCTCTTCGGAAACGAAATCCTCACTATCTTTTTTGGAGATCGATACGGTTCAGGCGGAGTGTACCTAACCTTAAAGTCGATACAATTCTCAGCACTCTCAATAGAAGGGCTATTGACATTGATCATTTCACTACTAGAAAAAAGCAGAACTATTGTACTGGTTGGCGTGTTTGCATTATTGGCCCAAACTAGCCTTTCATTTATGCTATTTGATTATTTAAACTCCCCTGGAATACTGCTAGCACTAATCTTAACGTCAACGGTTTCTACCGCTTTTTATTACGCAAAAATAATCTCAATTTTAAAAAGCTAAACGATAGCGATCTCTCTGCAACTGATCTGATCAACAACTATAATAGCGAAAAAACTAAAAACCGAGCTGGCCCTCCCATTACGGATGACCACCGCCCCAAATAAAATTTGGGACAAAAAGCAACTCGCTTTCATTTGACAGCCACAACCGAAAAGGTGTTCTTCACGCCTAAGATGGTACCGACGGGCTGGAAAACTCGACTTTGGGTGCTGAAATAAGAGATCACGTCACAATCGAACCCCTCACCATCTAACACACCCCAAATGGCATCCTGGTCAACTCCTCCTCTTACAACATGATATTCCGAATTATCCTCCACTGAATCATCCAGATAAATCCCCTTTTTCCGTCGTAGCCGTCGAGCCACCCCACCCATAATATCGCCTCTGAACACCCTCCAACTGAGATAGGCAAAGTCTGAAAATAGTCTTTCCCAATGACTCAAACTCCTATACTTTAGGGGATCTTGAAATGAAAAGAACTGCCCATGCTCACCCAAAACGGAAACAGAACTTTTGATGAATGAAATATAGTCAGGGACATGGTGCAAAAAGGAATTAGCTACGACGACATCGAACTTCCCCTCAAGGTTTTCCAAAGCAGAATTCACATCATCACAATATATCTCCAACCTTTCACCATAGTGTTTACATTTGTCCTTCAATTCATTCAACTGATACTCAGATATATCAACGGCTACAACTGAAGCTCCCAGCTCTAGAAAAGAACGAGTCACAGAACCCTCGCCAGCTCCTAGATCAAGAACTCTAGGGATCGATGAGTAACGAACAGCGTTATCAAATACCTGAATCAAAATTCTGCTATATAATGCCCTCAATGAAGCATGCTTAACGTGAGGAGCACCATCAACATATTTTTGAACCATATGACTATTATACGCCTGCACATTAGCAATTGAAGCTATGCGTGCAACCCTATCATCCATAGGAAACCTCTAACAAGATTAAGAAATTTCGATTTAGCGGCACAAAAAAACTGCGCCTCACACAATCGCAACCATAAATAAAGAGTCAACCAACTCCAATCTGTGCGGGACCAAAAACGCCAAAACCACTCTACAACTGACAAAAAGATTGATCGCTAAGCACCCACAAGTATACAATCAAAAATCCATAATGCCAGATAATACCTAAGCCGCAGAACTATTGGAATTGCGAATAAAATGATCTCTCCTACCCCCCCCATGGCCCATCACCCATGAATTTATCATCAAGTCCTTTCTTGAGCATCACCGACTTAGCAAAGAAAACAATAAGCCGAAAGGTGAATATTTTCTTTGTCCTATCAGCTTTGCTAGTTTCAATAATCTATAGCGCTACCGCCGAGAGAGAGTACACTTCAAACATAACCCTCAGCATTGTAGCCGAAGACTCCGATACCATTAGCCGCTTAGCCAACCAATTTTCAGGAATTGCATCACTTGCGGGGCTCGATATCCAAAGCAGTTCTGACAAATCCAAAGTTTACCTAGCAATATTAGAGTCTAGGACATTTATCATTGATTATATCAACACACTGAATATTAAAAGGGAGATCTTGAGCGAAAGCTGGGATGAAACAGCGAACCAATGGAAAGAACCAAGCTTTATAGAGAAATTGATTAATGAAATCGCTGACCAACCTCAATCAAAATCTGAAACGCAAACTGACCAGAGTGTAGCCCCTAACGAGCCCCTTGACATTAAAGCATATGAGGAATTCACCTCTAGCCACCTATCAATAATCCAGGATCGTGAAACAGGATTTATCAATGTTAGAATCAAAACAAGTTCACCACAAAAATCGATGGATTGGTTGGTAGCACTCGTCAACCACTGCAATGACTACATCCGAAACAAAGACAAAATTGAAGCAGAAAAGAGTATCAACTATCTTAAGTACGAGCTGGAAAACACCAACTCAGTAGAAATGAGACAAGCTATTTTCAACCTTATCGAAGCTCAAACGAAAACTGTGATGCTGACCAATGTCAGAAAAGAATATGCCTACAAAATTTTGGATTACCCCGTTTATGATAACGACCCTTCACACCCTAAACCTATATTTATGATCTTTTTTACGATTTTATCTGCGACAGCGATTTCTGCCTTGCTGACCCTCTTATCTGTCTATAAAGACACGTATAAGCAACACTAAATGGACAACCATAGAAAATCACGACTGGAACAACAAAACAAAGACCGAACTAAACCATAGACCGAAATCAAAGGACCAGCCATTTTACCATGCGCATATGGATTACTCACTTGATTAAATTTGGCAACTCACACCAGTCGAAGCAACATTTCTCTACACTATGATTACTCCTATTGGCATTCTTATACTTGCCTATATCTATTTGAAAGAGAAATCAAAATCTCACGACTACTTGCTGCCTTTTTTTATCTCACTCCCACTAAACGACATATATTTCGCAAACTTCGGAAATCTTCAAATTCGCGCATTCCATATCTTTGGAATTCTGATGACATACTATGCCCTGATCAACAAGTTTCAATCAACGACTAGAGAGATTTTGGTTTCACGCAATACATGCGTACTATTATTTTTTTTATTCTCATTAGTGCTGTCATCGTTTATGCCACTTCTGCTTGAAAGCGAAGTCCATGTGACATCAATTAACACACACTTTCTAGACTACAACAACACTGAACCGCTGCACTTCACCAGCAACAATTTAGTGCAACTTTTATATCCGCTCATGATGTTTATCTTTTTTATCGCCACAAAGCACACCTTGCGTTCAACTAACACAAACATTTCTATAAAACATATTCATGCTACTTGCGCCATCATATTAACAAGCACTTTTTATTTTATTTTAAGTTATATTTTTGCTGGAGAAGCCGGAATTTCATTTCTAGTAAAAATATTTCAGTGGCATCGTGATCTGTATTCTGAGATTATTGGGCTCGCAGTTGGGTACAACTCCCTCGCGGACATCCCTCGCTCTTACTCACTTGTAGGAGAGCCAGGCTTCACAACACTTTATTTGTCAGTAATTCTTTGTGGCTTTTTGCTAACGATCAAGCTTAGCAACTCAACCACCACCCTAGAGAGACGAGCCACACGCGTAGCTTCACTAATCATAATTGCTACCGTTATATTGGGGGGTTCCACTTCAGGATATATCTCCCTAGTTTTTTCCGCTGCAGTTTCAATGCTTATTTACCAGTTAACCCCTTCACCCGGCGGAACACTAGGGAAAATACGAACTCTCTTGGCATTCATAACTGCTTCTATTGTTTTGTTGGCAATCGTGATTGCAATCGCCCAAATTCTTGATTTTAATATAGTAGAATATTTTTTACTTGAACACTTGACAAAAGTTACTGGAGAAACCGGCTCGGGCCCAACAAGGTTACTTACAATCCTCAGAAGCTTCGAGCTATTTATGGCCCACCCCATATTAGGTGTGGGATGGGGAAGCCATCGCAGCACTTCTTTGATTGCTTACTTACTTTCAAACTGTGGCTTAGTAGGAACAACGCTTTTTATTGTTTTCAATTATCTAATAATTCTAGACTCAGCTAGAAACCTACTAACCACTGAGGACCCAAAAACTAGAAAAGAAGTAGGCATTTGGCTCGGAATGTTCATTACTTTATTTTTTATGATGCTAATGAAATCCCCAAGTTTTCTAACATTTGGCTGGTACTGGTTTTTCGCAGCGAAGCTTGAGGTACTGAATGAACACGGTGAACAAATTCCGCCTGAAGAATTAAAAACCGGTGATACATCGTGAAACGTAAGACACAAACACGCAGAAAAACGCATGAAGGCAGCTTGAAGATATAAGGTTCACATGTATGAACATTAACTGGCGAAAAAATGTTATACTTAAAAAATCAAGGCGTTACTGGTTCGCAGCTTATCGAGAATTCTGGAAACTCAGACCCAATGATAATTCTCGACTAACTCACCCTCCGATACTGGTAAATTCTATACCTAAAAGCGGGACACACCTTTTAATGCAAATAGTGTCAGCACTCCCTTCAGCCTTGGATTCTGGTAATTTTATTGCGTCAACACCTTCGTTTACAATGAGAGAAGCGAATACGGAAGCTATCAGTATGCGAATTGAGAAGTTGTTACCAAATGAAATCTGCGGTGGCCACATCTTCTACCACGAGCTTTACAACGAATCAATCAAGAGCACAAACGCACTTCATTTATTCATTTATCGCGACCCAAGGGACATTTGTATATCTGAAGCTCACTACCTCTCTGATATGAATCGTTGGCACAGGCTACACCGGCCTTTTTCTTCATTAACGACTTTGAAGGATAGAGTAGACCTATCAATTTATGGAATGCCAGACAGGAGGGAGTTGTACTATCCGAGCATATTGGAGCGTTATGAGCGATTCCTCCCCTGGTTAGACCAACCTAATGTACTACCTATAAAATTTGAAGACCTTCAAACCGGAATGCTACCTGCAATTGTGAAAACCATTTTTGAGAGGTACAATGAAAAGACACCAAACCGGTTAGAGCTGGAAACAATTACTGAAGAGGCTATTGCTCGCATAATGCCTTCAGAATCGCACACATTTCGTTCTGGAAAAATTGAGCAATGGAGAAAGCACATGTGTGCTGAGCAATTAGATTACTTTAATGAAAATTGCGCACATATTCTTGATCGTCTAGATTACCCTTTAAGATAATAGTTAGCAGTAATGTATATAGTTATTAACGACTTCTCCGGTCACCCCTTTCAAATCCAGCTTAGCCGAGAGCTAGCTTCGCGCGGTTTCAACGTCACTCACCTATTCAGTAAGGACATTGTTGGCGCCAAGGGAAATCTCACTACCGCAGATTCTGACCCAGATACGTTGGCGATAGAAGGGTTAACCATTGGCCATGATATCAATCGCTACAATTTCTTAAAGCGACTCGTTGATGAGCGCAAATATGGCCAAATAGTAGCCCAGAGAATACTGCAACTAAAACCCGATATCGTCATTTGCTCCAATACTCCACTGGATTCTCTAGTGTCAATTCGTCGCGTCTGCAGAAAGAGGGATATCCCCTTTATTTTCTGGCTGCAGGATGTTCTCGGAATCGCTACCAGAACCGTACTGAGCACAAAATTGGGTTTAGTTGGTCGGCTTATTGGGGAATATTACATAGCGCTTGAGAAGCGCTTGCTGCGCTCCAGCCACCATGTCATACCCATATCTGCTGACTTTCTTGAAATACTAAATCGTTGGGGCGTGCCGAATAATAGAACATCAGTTATCAATAATTGGGCTCCACTGGATGAGATACCTAAAGATTCTAAAGCAAATTGTTGGGCTATTGCCCATGATCTTGATCAATGCCCGGTAGTGCTATATAGCGGGGCGTTGGGGCTAAAGCACAATCCGACTTTGCTGCTAGATCTAGCAAAGAATTTGGACTCTGTGAACCCAGATGCCCGATTGGTCGTGATATCTGAAGGATATGGTGCAGACTGGCTGAGAGAACAGAATCGCAAACTCGGTTTGCGGACATTGATTCAACTTCCATTTCAGCCTTTCTCAGAACTCCCCAGGGTTCTGGCCAGCGCGGATGTCCTGCTCGCCATCCTGGAGCCTGAAGCGGGGGAATTCTGTGTGCCCTCAAAAGTGTTAAGTTATATGTGCGTTGAACGCCCCATTGTATTGGCTGCATCGGCCGAAAACCTGGCCAGTAAGTTGCTCGTACAAAACCAGGCTGGATTAGTAACCGCCCCTAATACCCCCGCTGACTTCACATCCAGTGTAATGAATTTACTGAATAACGCAGCAACCCGTTCCCAAATGGGCCAATCTGCGAGACAATACGCCGAACAAACTTTCGACATTAAAAAGATTGGTGACAAATTCGAATCGATTCTTGTCAAGGTATTGACGGATTACAGGGAGAAACAATACCCATGAAAAAGGCTGTGGTGTGTGGTGCAGGTGGCTTTATTGGGAGCCACTTGGTAAAGCGCTTAAAGAACGAAGGATTCTGGGTTCGTGGCGTGGACCTGAAGTATCCCGAATATGCTCCCACCGCCGCGGATGATTTCATTATTGGTGATCTACGAGACACTACCGTATGCCAGCGTGTTTTCGACGGACCTTTTGATCAAGTTTACCAACTGGCAGCAGACATGGGCGGAGCTGGTTATATTTTCACCGGCGAGAACGATGCCGACATTATGCATAACTCTGCCACAATCAATCTAAATGTTCTGGACAACTGCTATAAGCGCAATATTAAGCATATATTCTATTCCTCATCAGCATGCATGTATCCTGAGCACAATCAACTGGACCCAGACAACCCAAATTGTGAAGAAAGCTCCGCCTATCCCGCCAATCCTGACAGCGAATATGGTTGGGAAAAGCTTTTCAGTGAACGCCTCTACCTTGCCTATGGGCGAAATCACGGTATGAAAGTTCGCGTGGCGAGATTTCATAACATCTTCGGACCTGAAGGAACCTGGGACGGCGGAAAGGAAAAAGCTCCAGCAGCATTCTGCCGAAAAGTTGCTATGGCTGAAGATAATGGTTCTATAGAAATGTGGGGCGACGGGAAGCAAACGAGATCATTCCTTTACATCGATGAATGCTTGGAGGGTGTTCGTAGATTGATGGAATCTGATTTCGAAGGCCCTGTAAATATTGGCTCAGACGAGATGGTTTCTATCAACCAGCTTGCGCAGATGGCTATGGAGATTGCAGGAAAAAATCTATCTGTGAATCATATTCCAGGCCCTCTAGGAGTTCGGGGAAGGAATTCGGATAATAATCTTATCCATGAAAAGCTGGGCTGGAAACCCACAGAGACTTTATATGAGGGACTCAAAAAAACCTACCCTTGGATTGCTCAGCAAGTGGCTGAGTCGTATAAAAAGTAGCTCCAACTGGGCACGAGGTCTATTGCTATAGGCTGCTATACTTGTAAATGCTTTACATTGATTGAGTTAGGGGCCTAAAAGGGGTTACGTAAGGATGCAATCTGTTGGCTTTCTAAGAGAGCATGCTCTCTTATTTTCTTGGCTTCTGCGGGTTTTCGACTGGCTCGTCATACTCTTAACTGCATTACTATCGCACTACATAACTTTGGGTATCTGGCCACCTGCAGCTCCATATATTACAGCCGTGGTCCTGGGACTTGCACTTTTCACTGCGATAGCACCTTCGTTTAACCTGTATCGCAATTGGCGCGGCTCCGCCAAAACGCAAGAGCTGGGCACGATGATCGGTGCTTGGGCGATGGTATTCCTTCTTTTAGCACTGCTCACGTTCGTTACTAAAAGCAATATTTCACGCGCCTGGGCCATAAGTTGGTTCGCAATGGGATTAACGGGTCTTCTCTTTGGTCGCCTGCTATTGCGTAGTTTCCTCAGCAAAATGCGCACTCTCGGTTACAACCAGCGCCATATTGTGATCCTTGGTTCAGGCAATGTTGGTCAACAGGTAGCCGAAACCTTGTCAGATTCGGAGGAAACAGGCTTCAGGTTGAATGCTTTTTTTACAAATGATACAGATCTGACTAGCGTCAAGAACCTTAATCCTCAGCTAATCACCGGCAAAATCAAAGAATCCTTCGACTACATCTCAAATAATCACGTTGACCAGGTATGGATCGCAATGCCGATCTCCAAAGTGAAGCAAATCCAGGTGATACTTAAAGGTTTGGCCCACAGCACAGCCGATATACGCCTTGTACCTGATATTTTTGGTTTCCAGTTAATCAATCAATCTGTCAGTACCGTCGCGGGCCTGCCAGTGGTAAATCTTTCTCTAACCCCAATGGATGGCGCAAATCGCTACATCAAAGCCTTTGAGGACAAGGTTTTGGCAGCCCTGATTCTCTTGGCTATCTCACCATTGCTGGCCATCCTTGCAATTGGAGTGAAGTTATCATCCAAGGGCCCCATATTCTATCGCCAAGAACGAGTAAGCTGGTACGGTAAAAGCTTTTACATGTACAAATTTCGATCAATGCCGGTAGACGTTGAGGATAATTCTGGTGCCGTCTGGGCAAAAGCAGGTGAAAAAAGAGCAACACCCTTTGGTGCTTTTTTGCGCAAGACTAGTTTGGATGAACTCCCCCAATTTTGGAATGTATTAAAGGGAGACATGTCTATAGTAGGCCCCCGCCCTGAACGCCCGGTCTTCGTAGAAAAGTTCAAAGACGAAATCCCGGGCTACATGCAAAAACACAAAGTGAAAGCAGGCATAACCGGCTGGGCTCAAATACACGGTTGGCGGGGAGATACCGACCTGACCAAACGCATCGAACACGACCTGCACTACATCGAAAATTGGTCACTATGGCTGGACATCAAAATCATCTTCATGACTATTTTCAAAGGCTTTATCAATAAAAACGCTTACTAGGAGCGGGTAACAAGAATAATGCACAAATCGGCTTCAATCACCCCGGTCGTAATGGCCGGCGGCTCCGGCTCCAGACTCTGGCCCATGTCCCGTCAGCAATTTCCCAAACAGTTTTTAAATCTGGGTGGGTCCAGCTCAATGCTTCAGAAGACATTGGCTCGGATTGCTCCCCTGGATCAAGGCACCCCCATTGTCATCAGCAATGAAGATCACCGATTCATTGTTGCAGAACAGCTTCGTACCAGTGGCATTGATGGCTCAAAAATCATACTGGAGCCGGAAGGCAGGAATACAGCACCTGCCATCGCACTTGCGGCCTTTCAAGCGATAGCGGAAGGGGGTGATCCCATTCTACTGGTGCTCGCCGCTGATCACCTGATTAAGGACGAACAAGCGTTTTGTAGCGCTGTAGAAAGCGGTATTGCTATTGCGCAAGAGAACAAACTGATCACCTTTGGGATTGTTCCAACCAAACCTGAAACCGGGTATGGCTACATTCGAAGAGGCGATGACATCGTAGACGGATCTTGCCACCTCATTGCTGAGTTTGTTGAAAAACCAAATTTAGAAAAAGCCCGGCAATACATGGACAGTGGCGAATACTATTGGAATAGCGGCATGTTCATGTTCAAGGCGAGCTGCTATTTACGGGAACTTAAAAAATACCGGGAAGATATTTATCTCAGCTGCGAGCAAGCATTCCGCAACACCACCAAAGATCTTGATTTTATTCGTGTGGATGAGCAAGCTTTTTGCGACTGCCCCGAGGAATCTATCGACTACGCCGTTATGGAGAAAACCGAAGACGGTGTTGTGATTCCGATTGATTGTGGCTGGAGTGATGTAGGCAGCTGGTCTGCGCTTTGGGAGGTCTCTGAAAAGGATGACAACGGAAATGTGATGCAGGGGGACGTAATTGCTCTCGACTGCGAAAACTCCTATTTCCACTCCCAAGAAAAGCTTATCGCCGCCATTGGGCTGGAGGATGTGGTTGTATTGGACACCAAGGATGCCATTCTGGTGACCAAAATGTCTGAAGTTCAGCGGGTGAAAGAGGTTGTTAATCAGCTAAAAGCCCAAGACCGCAGCGAATGGCAATATCACCGGGAAGTTTACCGTCCGTGGGGAAAATATGACTCTCTGGACTCCGGTCATCGCTTTCAGGTTAAGCGGATTACAGTAAAACCCGGAGAGAAACTGTCAACGCAGATGCATCATCATCGTGCAGAGCACTGGATTGTTGTATCCGGCACAGCCAAAGTCGTGATTAACGACGAGGAGTTCCTACTCACCGAGAACCAGTCAACCCATATTCCTCTTGGTGAAAAGCACTCCCTGGAAAATCCTGGCAAACTGCCTCTCGAAATCATCGAAGTACAATCTGGCTCATACTTGGGAGAGGACGATATCGTCCGCTTTAAAGACAACTACGGGCGGGTGTAGTCTTAAGCCCCGCGTGACTCTCCGAGACAAAAAAGCCCCTCTAACGAAGGGCTTTTTATTGGTCTGAAATCAATGCAAATCCGGCACCACCCCAACCTGAGGCATATTCGCCAGTCCCACATCCCGGGCATGCTCTTCAAATCCTTTATTCTTCCAGAAGAACGCGCCCGGCATGGTGGTGGGAATCACCAACACATAGAACAAAGCCCGGCCAATCAACAGGGCCGTCAAACCGGCCACCAGCATCAGAGCGAACAGCGCCACACCGGCAGACTCCAGCGGCAACAATACCAACCCCAGTGCCATGGCAGCACAGGCAGCAATCAGCCCATTGCGCAGGGCGTAAGTTTTACCAAACGTGGTGCACTGCACGTAATGGGAAGCCGCACCTTCACCGGATTCCACATTAAGGTATTTGGCGTGGGCAATCAGGCCGATGCCTTCACCGGCGAAACCGATCAGTGCCATGGCGCCCAGCACGGTCAGCAAAGTGGTGGTATCCGCCCCGTTTACCAGGGCCAGCGGTAGCAGGAATACCCCCAGCAACAGGCTGCCCAGGCTGAACATGGTGCCGAAGAAAGAGGTGATCACCTGCCAGTGATTCCAGAAGGGGCGCGCCTTGATGCGGTAGCTTTTGTGCATGTACCACAGGCCAACCAAGCCGGAGAGTGCAGCAAAGCCACCGGCCACCAGGGCCAGCACGTCCACAAATCCCCACTCCAGCCAGATATTCACCAGCTTGAAGAACGTGTATGCGCCCAGACCGGTCAGGAACAAAGTAACGCCCAGTCCCTCACGGGATACCGGGGAATGCCTGAGGTTATTGAAGCCGCGATAGAAACGCATGGGTTTGCCCAGGTGCATGGTGGACAGGATCAGCCCCCACATCTGCAACCCCATGAAGACGGCCAGCATAGGGATAAACAGCAGGCTGCTTTCAATAGCGGCGATGCTGTCCAGCCCAATAAAAGGCGCCAGCAGCACGGTGATGAAGGCGCCGATGACAGCCTGGGTGGCCAGGGTGAAAATCACCAGGGGATTCTCCCGTGAACTCAAGCGCGCCAGATTCCAGGAAACTTCCTTGCCTTCCTTTTCGTCCACCACGGAGCGGAATTGACCGTCTTCGCCTTTGGCGTACTTCACCGGCATGGAATCCGTGCGGGTGACTTCGTTGGGCATGGTTTTGGTTTGCTGGAAGCGGATATTGGGGTTGGTAATACTGGGATCGGGGAAGCCGGGAATCTGCGGCAATACCTGCTCACGGTTTTCCGGGGTGTTTTCAATCACACCGAAGTTCAGGGCGTTCCCCAAACAGGCGGAGACACAGGCCGGTTTCAGGCCTTCTTCCAGTCGGTCCACACACATGTTGCACTTGGACACCTGCCCCTGAATCGGGTCCAGCTGCGGCGCATTGTAGGGGCAAACCCAGGTGCAGTAACCGCAACCGAAACAGGTATCCGGGTCCTGCAATACGGCACCGTATTCCGCATGTTTGGTGTAGGCGCGGGTAGGACAGCCCTTCAGACACACCGGATCATCGCAATGGTTACAGGCCATAGAGATGTTCATCCGCTTGTAGTCGGGATAGGTCCCCCCTTCCACATAGCCTACAGAACGAAAACTGATGTGCGCCGGGTTGCCGTTCTTTTCACTGCAGGCGGCTTCGCAGGCGTGGCAGCCGATGCAGTTGTCCGCGGTAAAGTGAAAACCGTGCTGTTTGTAGCGATTGGGGTTCTCCCCCACCGCCGGATTCTGGTTGATCAGCAGGGACTGACCTTCCGGCGCACAGCCACCACTTAATTCCAGCAGGTCGATCTTGCGACCATAGCGGTTGGTGTCCTGCACCTTTGGGTCGAATAACTTAGCGTAGTTCTGTTCCCCGGGGCGCTTCTCCCAAGTGGGTTGCGGGCCATCATAAACGGGATCGGGATCGGCTCCGATTTGATCCAGGCGATCGCGAACGGCGCGTAATAAACTTAACATGTTGTCTCCTCTCTCCTGGATTCCGTTTAAAACGCCCGGCGCTGGGCGTTGAGCTTGGCCGCCTGCTTCTGGTCAGTGTGCTCAATACGCACCGAGCACTGTTTATAGGCGGGTTGGCGTGAATGGGGATCCAGTAATCCCAATGACAGGCGATTCACACAGTCGTGGAAATGGAAGGGTATGAACACCATGTTGCGCGGTACCCGCTGGGTCAGTTGCACCATCACCACCGCATCACCGCGACGGGACACCAGGCGCACATAGGTCTGATGCTTGATGCCCAGCTCCGCAGCGGCATCCGGGTTCATTTCCATATAGGGGGTTGGGCTGAACTTGTTGCAGTTCCCCAATTTGCCGGTGCGGGTACGGGTGTGGAAATGCTCCACCACGCGGCCACTGTTGAGCCAGAACGGATAGTCCTCGCAGGGGCGTTCGTTGTTGTCGATGAACGGCAGCGCGATCAGGTTGGCTTTGCCGTCAGCGGTTTGGAAACGGCCATCGGTGTAAAGACGTTGATCGCCTTTGACGCCTTCGCTATCCACCTTCTGGGTTGCCAACTGCTCTTCACGCTGCTTTTCACGAAATGGCCATTGAATACCGCGGCTCTGCTCGATCAGGTCATGGTTCATGCCGGAAATATCCAACGTGCGGGAGTCGCCCTTGGACAACTGCTTCATCTCATTGAAGGCGCCTTCCGGCGTTTCGGGGAATTTGATCTTTTGGCCGTTCTCAAAGCGCTTGGCCAGTTCGGTGAAGATCCAGAAATCCGGCTTGGATTCGGCATGGGGCGGCACCACCGGGCGGATCAGGTTCACCCGGCGTTCGGTATTGGTGAAGCAGCCGGTTTTCTCGGCCCATACGGCCGCCGGTAAATACATATGGGAATATTGATTGGTTTCCACATCCTGATAGGCATCCTGCACCACCAGGAACTCCAGCTTCTCCAGCGTTTTGCGGATACGGGGCGTGTTGGGCATGGAGGTCATGGGGTTGGTGGCCACCAGCCATAACCCTTTCACCTGACCGGTTTCGATGGCAGGCAGGATATCCGTCATGCACATACCGCGCTTTTGCGGGAAGAAGGATTCATCAATACCCCAGAATTCAGCGATCTCTTTGCGGTCTTTTTCTTTTTCCAGGGCGCGATAACCCGGCAGACCGGAACAGGAAGACCATTCCCGGGTGCCCATGGCGTTGCACTGGCCGGTGATGGACAGGCTGGTACCACCAGGCTTGCCGATGTTGCCGGTAATCAGGTTCAGGTTGTTGATACCCACCACGCCGTCGGAACCATGGGTGCTCTGGTTGATGCCCATGGTCCAGATGCTCATGGCGGCACCGGCTTTGGCATACAGGCGCGCCACGTTGCGAATGGTGTCTTCGTCGATGCCGCAGATACGGGCTGCCGTGGTGGGATCGTAATCCTTTACGCAGTTTTCCAGCGCTTCGATACCGTTGGTGTGGGCGTTGATGTAATCACGGTCTTCCAGGCCTTCCGCCAGGATCACATGCATCAGGGCATTCTGCAGCACCACGTCCGTTCCCGGCGTGATAGGCAGATGAATATCCGCAAACTGGGCGAACATGGTGACACGGGGGTCCACCACGATCAGCGGGAACTTGCGTTTCTCCAGCGCTTCTTTCAAACGCCAGTAAATAATCGGATGCTGTTCCGGCAGGTTTGAACCCCAAGCCATCAGGCACTCGGTATGTTCAAAATCCTCGTAGCATCCCGGCGGGCCATCGGAGCCGAAAGAGCGCTTGTAGCCGGATACCGCAGACGCCATGCACAGGGTGGTGTTGCCATCGTAGTTATTGGTGCCAATACAGCCCCGCACCAGTTTTCCCAGAGTATAAAATTCTTCGGTCATGATCTGACCGGTGGAGATCACCGCAAAGGCATCCCGACCGTATTGCCCCTGAATGCGCTTGATCTCAGACGCCATTTTGTCGAGGGCACTGTCCCAACTGGCGGGCTGCCAGGCATCCCAGGGCTTGTTCCGGACGATGGGAGTAGTACCGCGGCCGGCGGCTTCAAACAGTTCGTGCTCAAAAATCCCCTTGATACAGAGCTTGCCCCGGTTGACATCCGCCGTGGCCACACCTCGGGTCGCCACCGCTTTACCGGCTGCGTCCAACCCCACTTCAATGGAACAACCCGTGGAACAGTAACCACAGGTGGTGTATTTCCATTCCTGGACTTTCTTGTCCAATATTTTGATTTTTTTGCGATCCTGTCGGCCAAAAAGCATTATTTTGGTTCCCCTTCGCGATTTACAGCTCTTAAAAGGTGCGTCAAAAATTAACTAAACAAACAATTGCGCACATCACTGGTGCATTTTGATCATCAAAACGCCTATTTTTGGTGATAAGCAAAGAATCCTGAATAGAAATAACAAGATACGTGCCACAAGAACCGGACGATCTGTGGGGTATTAGGAGAAACTCAGGTAAATCAGATAGCGAAGAGGGAAGTAGGCAGAGTTCGGCAAAGCTACAGGGAGTACCGGCAAACAGGAGGGGCAGATGGGGATAAAGCCCACCCGCCCCGGAAGATCAGCCCTGCTCCAATAACCGGCGCAAGTCGATGATGGCCGCGTTGGCCCGGGAGATATAGTTGGCCATGACCAGGGAGTGATTGGCAAAGAGACCAAAGCCCGATCCATTCAGGATCATCGGGCTACCCACGGACTGTTGGGTGGATTCCAGCTCCCGCACGATCTGGCGCAAACTGACCATGGCGTTTTTCTTTTCCAGAATATCCTTGAAATCGACCTCAATGGCCTTCATCAAATGGATCAGTGCATAGGAAGCGCCACGGGCTTCGTAGAACACGTCATCAATTTGGGTGAACGGCGTTTTAAGCCGCATCTCCTGAGGACTCTGGGTTGACTGCTTGGCAGCAGAGTCCCCTGCCAGGTCAACATTGATTTGCTCTTTACCGACACTGGCGCTGAGCTTTTGCGACAGGCTGCCCAAGCGGGTTTCCACGTCCGCCAGCCAGTTTCTCAGATTATCCGCCCGGGCATAGAACTGGGCGTTGGTGACATCGTCATCCAGCAGTCGTACCTGATAGGCTTCGAGGTACTGAATGCCACGGCGATATTCTGATTCGGTTGAAGGGAACCAGAAGCTATTGTTATCAAAATGCAGTTGCGGTTCGGCACGGGCCAAGTCCACATCCTCACGGGAAGTGGATTGTGAGCGGGCGATGTCTTTACGCAATGCCCTGCTCATATCCCGGATCTGCACCAACACGCCGAATTCCCAATTGGCGATGTTATCCAGCCATAAACCAGGCGGGGCGATATCATTGGAAATATAGCCACCGGGCTTATCCAGCAGCACGTTGCCCAAACGAATCAACGTAGAGGTGGTGGCAAAACCGATTGCCGGTTGCTTGCCCAATGCTGCGGCGTCCTGCTCCACCACGCGGGGAACATCCCAGACATCCGGCTCAGCGCTCCAATAAACGCCCAACCCGACAGCAACCAACAGATAGACCACCACCAATCCGGTGATCAATTTAGCCCACATGCTTTTATTCTCGTGCGTATCCAATCCCGTTTCCTCGACCTGCGGTTTTCTGTCCCTAAGCTAACTGTTTATGTTCACAGTAGCAACCTTCGTTCAGCCGTTAAGCCGCCTCGCGGTCCGGTTGTGGCTGCCCGAGGAAATACCCCTGGGCTCCATCCAGCTGGAAGCGACGCAGCAGATTCCATTGCGCCTCTCCTTCCACCATTTCGGCGGTGAGCAGGATCTGACGACTGTGGGCTATGCGCACCAGAGACTGCACGAAAAACTGGTGATCCAGATTATCTTCAATGTCCCGAATATAAGAGCTGTCGACCTTGATGGAATACAGCTGCAAGCCACTGAGATAGCCGAAGCTGCTGTTGGTGGTGCCGAAATGGTCGATGGTAAGCTTGGCACCCATTTCTTTCAGGCTGACGGCCAGGCGGCGTAGCTTTCCATGGGCTGTTCGAACCGTGATCTCCGGCACCTCAAAGATCAGATAGGGTGCCACGTCCGGGTTATTGCGCAGGGTTGCCAACAACCAGGTATCGAAGTCCTCTTCCCGCACACTGTGGCTGGAAAGATTCACCGCCAGCGGTGCCCGTTTGCCGTGCTGCTGGGATTTCAGCTGCTCGATCAGCAACTCTATAATCATCCGATCGAAACGGCTTACCATCTCGAAGCGCTCCACCAAAGGAATAAAGTGGCCGGCCGTCACCAACTTGCCGTCCACCGCCACCCTCGCCAGCACCTCGTGATGCATAAGGGTCTGGTCTACGCAAGAAATCACCGGCTGGTAATGCAGAACCACTTTCTTTTTGGCAATCACATCTTCCAGGAACGTTGCCCAGTTGCTGACCCCGGGCATGCTGGGAGCCAGGGCGTCGCCGTGGGCACTTTCATCATAAACTTCCACATGACCACTTTGAAAACTCTGCGCCCGCTCCAGGGCTGCGGCGGCCTGGGCTTCCAACAGTTTGGGATCATCCCCCACCTTGCAGGCACTCATGCCCGCATAGAGCTGTACCGAGGAGCCGCCCAGATTAAGACCATCCAGGCGTTGCATTTTGCCCAGCGCGGTTTCCATCAGAACCTTGACTCTCTCAATGGTCTGATGGGGTAACAGGGCGGCGAACCGGGTACCGGTCACCCGCGCAACGCAATGGCCTTCCACTTGTTCCAGGGTTTGCTGCCACACCTGACCCAGGCGGCGCAGCACCAGGTTACCGGCATCGTGGCCATAGTGTTCGTTGTATTGCCCCATGCCCTTCACCTGCAGTCGCACCAGCACCCCGCTAAAAGGTTCTTCCGAGGATTCCAGCCGCGCCTGCAACTGGGCATTAAAGAAACGTCCATTGCCCAGCCCGGTAATGGTATCCACATAGGCCTGGTTACGGACTTGTTCAATCTGGGCCACCTGCTCGTCGAACAGGACTTTCAGCTGGCGGGTCATGCGATTGATGGCCTGCACGACCCGCTTCAGCTCACGGGTTTTGGGCAATGGCTGCTGGCCGGTGAAATCCTTGTTGCAGATCAGCTCGGCCTGTTTCTCCAGGGTGCGCAGGGGGGTTAATACCGCACGCACGATCATCAATATCACCACCCAGCTGATGCCGCCGACAAACAGGAACAACCAGAATGCCTGCTTGGCCGCCACCCACAGGTTGCGATTGGCTGCATCTTTATCCGCAAACACCCGCACCTCACCAACCCGGCGCCAGCCCTCGGTAATTTCGCTGATACCAGGCATGGGATTGATCTCCAGCCAATCCACAAACCAATCGGGCACCTGATTCGGCGGCGGCTCCATGGACCGGCGGGTAACCACATCCCCATCCGGATTGCGCAATATGATTTCAGCAAAGTCACCCCGATCAAAGATGGCGTCCACCATGGTCTGGACCATCGCCAGGTCGTCCTGCCCCAGCGGTTTGGACAGGGACAGCCCCAACGACGTAGCCGTATCCTGGGCATGGCTGTGCATCTGCATCTCCAGGTAATCCCGGCTATTGCGCACACTCAAGTAACAAATCCCCGCCAATAACACCAACAACAAACCGGTGATCAAAAGAACCATTTGACGATGTAAGCTCACTCTTCTCTCCTCTGCCATGTCAACGGCATGGCGCGATCCAAGCTAAGTACCTAGTTTATTTTGTTTATTCAACGAGTGTATCGCTAAAGGCTTCCCATACCCAAGCGTACTCTCAGGTCACGCCACATGGTAATGTCATCGGCGTCACCCAGGCGGGTATCCTCACCCCGGGTTTTGGCTTTCCACAAACCCTCTGCATTGAAACTGTAAACCGGTTCCAGGTCCGGCCGCATTGACGCAGGTAGCATCTCCTGCACCAGGATATCCAGCACCAGGGGCTCCCCCTGATCCGGGTAATAGGTCAACACCATATGGGGTTCATTCAGGCGCAAGGCTTTAACGTAGGTGATACGCATGTGCTTGGCAGGTACCCCCAGCTGGCGCAGGGTAAAATACTTGGCAATGGCGAAGTCCTCACAGTCCCCGCCGTTGCTGGCCAGGGTTTCGATGGGCGTGGCCCAGTAGTCTTCCTGTTGCCAGTGGTCCCGGTCACTGCGAAAACGCAGGCGATTGAAAAACTGGTTGACCGCCCGCAGCTGCTCGACCGTATTCTGATAGGTATTGTCCCAAACCAGCTTTTCCCAACGCTCAATGCGCTCCACCCCTACGGTGCCATATTGGTCATACACTTTGCCCTTGATCTCTAAAGGGAGTGCCCCCGCTGTTGCCGCGGTACAGACCACCAATAAAAGAACCAGGACTGCCGGTCTTGTTCGCTTACCCACGGATCGCTCAGTAATGTGGTTGGGATAAGGTTAACTATAGCAGTGCTTCCGTTTTGCTCATGAAAGGGTTCACATTCTTGGGTTTCGCCTTGTGCCAGTGAAACCCTTTTGCCGCAGATGCGTCTAACGTTACACTGAGCCCCTTTTAAAAAATGATTTAGGCACCAAGTAACCATGCCCTACTGTAATCTGCTTCTGGCCTTGCTCCTGAGCTGGCTGACCACCCTGACCTTCGCCGCGGACGACAGCGAATTCCTGCCGGTAAACGAAGCCTTTAAGGTATCCGCAGAGGAAGCGGGCAACCACGTGCACTTCACTTTTACCATCGCCGATGGCTATTACCTGTATAAGCACCGCTTTGGTTTTGAGCCCACCGCAGGTACCCCCGGCCTGTTGGGGGAGCCGGTCTATCAACAGGCCGGCAAGTGGAAAGACGATCCCATCTTTGGTCAGGTGGAGGTTTTTTATTCGAAAGTGGACGTATATGTACCCGTAGAAGAAGCCGAGGACGGCTTTATTGAGGTGGATGCCCGCTACCAGGGCTGCGCGGATAAGGGCCTGTGCTATATCCCTCAGACTTATACAAATATGTACCAGATTGATGTTAATGCGCCCGCACCTGACATTAACCCGGAAACACCTCACCCCAGGCCAGAATCCAGTCAAAGTACAGATATGGCCCCTTCTGAAGGGGTGCCAGAGCCATTAGATGGATCAAAGGAGAGCTTATTCTCTGAAAAAAAGCCTGAATCCGGGCTGACCGCATCCAAAAGTACAGATCTGGACGCAGACGATGCCCTCAGCCTGGAGAACTTCCTCTCTGAAAATGGCTTGTTCAGTATTCTGGGTGTCTTCTTTTTAATCGGAATCGGGCTGACTTTTACCCCCTGCGTGCTGCCGATGGTGCCCATCCTGAGCGGTATCATTGTGGGTCAGGGTACAGATCTGTCCCGCAGTAAGGCCGCTGCCCTTTCTATTACATATGTGCTGGGTATGGCCGTTACCTATGCCGGACTGGGCGTAGTGGCCGGGCTCACCGGTGCCAAATTACAGGTGGCCATGCAGAATCCCACGGTGCTGTTCAGCTTTGCCGCCGTCTTCGTGGTGCTCTCCTTTTCCATGTTCGGCTTCTACGAACTCCAGCTGCCCAGCTCGGTGCAGAACAAGCTCAACAACATCAGTCAAAAGCAGCAGGGTGGCACCTATATCGGCGTCGCCATCATCGGCATCCTGTCGGCGCTGGTGGTATCCCCTTGTGTCTCTGCTCCCCTGGCAGGCGCGCTTCTTTATATCGGCCAGTCCGGCGACTGGCTGATGGGAGGACTGGCGCTGCTGGCCCTGGGCCTGGGCATGGGCGCACCACTGATTGCTATCGGGGTGACCGGGGCCAACATCCTGCCCAAAGCCGGCGGCTGGATGGACAACGTCAAGGGTCTGTTCGGGGTTATGCTGTTGGCGGTAGCCCTGTGGCTGGTGAAACACCTGCTGCCGGAAATCCTGAGCTGGGTGATCGCCGGCGGCCTGTTTATTCTGGCGGGTCTGTACCTGGGCGCCCTGGACCCACTCACCAGCCCCAAAGGCAAGTTGTTCCGTGGCATTGGACTCAGCCTGCTGGCCTGTGGGGCGGCGTTAATTATCGCGCAGTTCATCAGTTCACCTTCTCAGACGGTATCCGGAAACAGTGTAACCCAGGTTTCGGGGTTACCCTTCCAACGCATCCGCAGCGAGCAATCACTGGAGCAGGCCCTGGCGACTGCCCAGTCTAAAGGCCAGCCGGTCATGATCGATTATTTCGCCGATTGGTGTACCGCCTGCTTCGAGATGGAACATGAAACCTTCAGCCAGGGCGATGTCCAAGCCCGCCTGGGCAGTCACATGTGGTTGCAGATTGACCTTACCAACAACCCGGAAGACAGCGCCCTGCTGCAACGCTACAATCTGCCCGGCCCACCGGCTATTCTGTTCTTCAATTCCCGGGGCGAGGAAGTCAAAACCGCCCGCATCTATGCCTACAAAAGTAAAAGTCAATTCCTCTCCCATTTGGACCAGCATCAAATTCAGTAACAATTTATAAGGCGAAAAAAGGCTATCTTCGTTGAACTTGCGAGCAACCGCAGATAACTTGTAAGCAATTGTAAGAAGTGCCACAAAGCACAGGAATGCGCTGCGGGCACTCGTTATAATCCGGTGCATATCGACGATAAACCCACGAAATTCGATGTAAGAAGGAATATTCCTCGTCATGGCAAAGTTGCTGGTACTCAATGGGCCGAACCTGAATCTGCTGGGCACCCGTGAACCCGGCATTTACGGCACCCAAACCCTGGACCAGATTCAACAACACCTGATGGACACCGCTCAGGCCAAGGGCCACCAATGCGAGTGCCTGCAGAGCAACCGTGAGTACGAGCTGATCGACCGCATCCATGCCGCCGCCAGTGACGGAACCGAGTTCATCATTATCAATCCGGCCGCCTTCACCCACACCAGCATTGCCCTGCGGGATGCATTACTGGGTGTGCAGATTCCGTTTATCGAAGTGCATCTCTCCAACGTTCACGCCCGCGAAGGGTTTCGGCAGCACTCCTATCTGTCGGACATTGCGCTGGGCGTGATCGCTGGCTTGGGCCCACAGGGTTATGAGCTGGCACTGCAGGCAGCATTGCAACAACTGTCTGCCGAATAACAGGGTTTTGACCAACTTTCCAAACATAATAAAGAGAATTTCACATGGACATTCGCAAGGTAAAAAAACTGATCGAACTGCTGGAAGAATCCGGTATCGATGAAATTGAGATAAAAGAGGGTGAAGAATCCGTACGCATCAGCCGCAACCTGAATCGTGGCATGGTGATGGCTCCTCAGCAGTATGCCGCTCCGGCACCTGCTCCAGTAGCCCCGGCACCCGCACCTGCAGCCAGTCAGGAAGCAGCCCCGGCACCCGCCAGCAACGAACCTGATGGCCACAAGGTTAAATCCCCCATGGTGGGCACGTTCTATCGCGCTTCATCTCCGGAGTCCAAACCCTTTGTTGAGGTGGGCCAATCCGTGAAAGCCGGCGATACCCTGTGCATCGTGGAAGCCATGAAAATGATGAACCAGATCGAAGCGGACAAATCCGGTACCGTGGTTGCGATTCTGGTGGACAACGCTGAACCAGTTGAATTTGACCAACCCTTATTCGTCATCAACTAAAAGGCCCTCACCATGCTGGAAAAAGTGCTTATCGCCAACCGTGGCGAAATCGCTCTGCGGGTGTTGCGCGCCTGTAAGGAGCTCGGCATACCCACCGTGGCGGTTTACTCCACCGCCGACAAGGAACTGATGCATATTCGCCTGGCGGACGAAGCCGTTTGTATCGGCCCTGCTATTGCGTCAGAAAGCTACCTGAATATTCCTGCCATTGTCGCCGCTGCCGAAATCAGCGGTGCCACTGCCATCCACCCCGGCTATGGTTTCCTGGCGGAAAACGCAGACTTCGCCGAGCGGGTTACCGACAGCGGCTTTATCTTCATCGGCCCGGAAGCGGACACCATTCGCCTGATGGGCAACAAGGTCTCTGCGATTGAAGCCATGAAAAAAGCCGGCGTACCCTGCGTGCCTGGCTCGGACGGCCCGCTCACGGATGACAACAATGAAATCCTGAAGATGGGTCGCAGCATCGGTTTCCCGGTCATCATCAAAGCGGCAGCCGGTGGTGGTGGCCGTGGTATGCGCGTCGTGCACAGCGAGCAGGATCTGATTAAGTCGGTATCTTTGACCCGCGCCGAGGCCCGCGCTGCGTTCGGTGACGATACCGTTTACATGGAAAAATTCCTCACCACCCCACGCCATGTGGAAATCCAGGTGCTGGCGGACGGCCAGGGTAACGCTATCTATTTGGGCGATCGTGACTGCTCCCTGCAGCGCCGTCACCAAAAAGTGGTGGAAGAAGCTCCGGCCCCGGGCATTCCGGACGCGTTGCGCCGGGAAGTGGGTGAGCGCTGCCGCCAGGCCTGTATCGACATCAACTATCGTGGCGCCGGCACCTTCGAATTCCTCTATGAAAACGAAGCGTTCTACTTCATCGAAATGAACACCCGTGTGCAGGTGGAGCATCCGGTCACCGAAATGGTCACCGGCGTCGACATCATCAAGGAACAACTGCGTATTGCCAGTGGTGAGAAGCTGTCCATCAAGCAGGAAGACGTGACCATCACCGGCCATGCCATCGAGTGCCGCATCAACGCGGAAAACCCGAAGACCTTTATTCCCAGCCCGGGCACCATCAGCTACTGGCATGCGCCCGGCGGTAACGGCGTACGCATGGATACTCATATCTATACCGGCTACAAGGTTCCGCCCAACTACGACTCCCTGATCGGCAAGTTGATCACTTACGGGGAAGACCGCAGCATTGCGCTGCAGCGTATGCGCAACGCGCTTGATGAAATTCTGGTGGAAGGCATCCAGACCAACATTCCTCTACACCAGGACGTGATCATGCGGGATAGCGGCTTCAACAAGGGTGGGGTCGACATTCATTATCTGGAGAAGATTCTGGGTCAGCACCACTGATCCAGAATCCCGCAAAGGGCAAGCGTAAAACCCGATTCTTAAACTGAACCTATTTCAGGTAAAATAGGGTTTTACGCAGCTCAAGAGCGCACCAATGCCCTGGATCCAAATCAAACTGCAAACCACCGGAAAACAGTCCAGCCACGTTGAAGACCTGCTGATGGGATTGGGCTCTGTTTCCGTGACCCTTGAAGACAGTAAAGACCAGCCTTTGTTAGAGCCGCCTCCGGGCGCCACTCCCATCTGGGATGACACCACGGTTACCGGCTTGTTTGAAGCGGACGTGGACACCCACCTGATTTGCGCCGCAATCCGCAATGAGCTGGGTAACGACCTGCCCATTAAAGTGGAAGCGCTGGAAGACAAGGACTGGATCCGCGAGTGGATGGACAGCTTTGAACCCATCGCCTTTGGCAAACGTCTGTGGGTCTGCCCCAGCTGGAAAACGCCGGTGGACACCAATGCCGTCAATATGATGCTGGACCCGGGACTGGCGTTCGGTACCGGCACCCATGAAACCACCGCACTCTGTTTACGCTGGCTGGACGCAGCCGATGTGCAGGACAAAATAGTAGTGGACTACGGTTGCGGCTCCGGCATTCTCGCCATCGCCGCTGCGCTGCTGGGGGCCAAAACCGTCTATTGCGTCGATAACGATCCCCAGGCGCTGACCGCCACCCGCGATAACGCCGAGCGCAACCAGGTCAGTGACCGCATCGAAGTATACCCGCCGGGTGCCCTGCCCGAGATCCAGGCTGACATCATGCTGGCCAACATCCTGGCCGGACCACTGATGAGCTTGTCGGAACATTTGTCCTCCCTGACCAAACCCGGAGGCCATGTGGTTCTCTCCGGAATCCTGCGCGACCAGGCCGACGATGTCAGCCGCACGTACCAGCAATGGTTCAGGATGGCACCGGCAACCATTGACGGCGACTGGGTGCGTTTAACTGGCGACAAAACAACCTAACCCCTCTCTTGGCAACAAAATAGCCAGCAGATCACAGAGTTAGGCGCTAAACTGTGTAAAATCAGAAGAAGAATTAGTCAGGGATTTCATTCGAACCATGGCGGACAATCTGCTCACCAAGTGCCCCCACTGCGGCACCACTTTCAGACTGACCCAGGCACAATTGGATATCGCCGGCGGTGCAGTGCGCTGCGGCGCCTGTTATCAGGTATTTCATGCCGCCGAGCACATCGTCAAGACGTCTGTGGTGGAAGAACGTCGTACCGTTACCAAACCACCCGACCCGGTGGAAGAAGCCTTCGACATGAAATCCGACGAAGGCATGGACCCCTACGACTCTGATGACCTCAATCTGGAAGCATCTTCTGAAGAAGTGTTCAGTGAAGAGTACCGCGCCGGCCTGGATGAAGAGTCCTCCCTGGAGGAGTTTGGTTACGAGGAAAAGAAGCCCAAGAAAAAAGACAAGTCCGATGAGTCCTGGGCAGAGGAATTGCTGAAAGAGCTGGGCGAAGATGAAGAAGACCAGCTGATCCACGACAGTGACGATGACGAAAAACAGGACGCCATCATCAGCGGCGACAACGCGTTCTCGCTCGATGAGGAACCTGCAGCCAAAAAGAAAAAGCCGAAAAAAGGCAACGAGTTAAGCGACACCTTTGCCAGTCTCGGCAACTTCGCCAGCGACGATCCTTTTGCCATCAGTGATATTGAAAGCGATGAGTTCGGCGGCGAATCCAATTCCGATGACGAATCCTGGGCCAAGGCCATGCTGGATGAGCTGGAAGAAGAGGAAACCCCAAAAAAAGCCGCACCGACGGGGTTGTCTCTGCTTACAGACGATGAACCGGAAGCGGATAACAGCCCGTTTGCCGCCCGCGAACTCTCTAAAGATAAAAAAGAGATCAGCGAACGGGCCAAACAGGATAAAGCCAAGCAAAAATCCCTCACCAAAAGTCAGGCCAAACCGAAAGAAAAGCTGCGCAATGACGAAACAGAAGACTTCTTCCGCCTGCTGGATGAAGACCTGACACCAGATCAACAGCAAAAGCAGACAAAGCCTGCCGAGCCGGGGTTGAAAGATTTCGAGGATGAGCTTGAGGATGCCGATGATGAAGCCATCACCCCGGAAAACCTGTTTGCCGACAGCGACGAGGTTATCAATCAACAAATTCGCCTGAGCGCTCTGGAGTATGGCAATGAAGAACACCGCTCCTCTTCCCGCGCTGGTCTTTGGGCTTTGTTGATGGTGGTTCTGCTGCTCAGCCTGGCAGGGCAATATCTCTACTTCAATTTTGATTCCATTTCCCGGGTGTCTGCACTGCGACCCTATCTGGAAGAATACTGCCCCTTGATTGGTTGCGTGCCTGCTCCCCAAAGCGACGTTGCCAGTATTGTGGGTACCAACCTGGTGGTACGCTCGCACCCATATGAAAAAAATGCCTTGGTAATCGATGTCATCATCAAGAATCAGGCCCAGTTCACCCAACCTTATCCGGACGTACAGCTGAACTTCGAGGATATAAACGGAGAGCCCGTCGCCAGTCGTCGTTTTGCGCCGTCGGAGTACATCAGCGACAAAACCATTCCCCTGGACAGCATGCCCAGCGACACACCAATCCATTTAACCCTGGAAATTGAAGATCCCGGTCGCAATGCGGTTAACTATGAGCTGCTGTTTTTGCCTCACAGTAGTGCGTCCTAAGGGGCCCCCAACCTCAACTGACAGGCCATTCAGCGAAAATAATTGTCCCATTCGGCTAATAGTCGAATTATTTTACAAAACCTGACGAAACCGTATTTATTCTGTGAGTTCTTCCAGCTATCATAGCTCGATCTTTAAGCATGGCTGAAAACCATTAGGCGTTAATATAAACAGGAGTTCGGCGTGTCCTTAACAATCGGGCCCTTCACCCTGGATAGCCAAGTGGTACTTGCACCCATGGCGGGCGTAACGGATCAACCTTTCAGGCTACTGTGCAAGCGTTTAGGCGCAGGTCTGGTAGTGGCTGAAATGCTGACCAGTGATACCCGGTTGTGGAATACGCGCAAGTCTCAGTTGCGTTTGATCCATCAGGACGAGCCGGAACCCCGATCTGTCCAGATCGCCGGAACCGAACCGGACCAGATGGCCCAGGCTGCACAACTTTGTGTAGAGCGCGGTGCCCAGATTATAGACATCAATATGGGATGCCCTGCCAAAAAGGTGTGCAAAAAAGCCGCAGGATCTGCGTTGCTTAAAGATGAAGTACTCGTTCAATCGATTCTCAAAGCCGTGGTGGCAGCGGTTGATGTACCCGTCACCCTGAAAATCCGGACCGGCTGGTCTCCTGACCAACGCAATGGCATCACCATTGCACGAATAGCCGAAGACTGTGGTATTCAGGCATTGGCGGTACACGGACGCACCCGCGCCTGTGCTTATAAAGGTGAGGTGGAGTACGACACCATCGCCAGAATCAAGGAAGCGGTCAGCATCCCGATTTTGGCCAATGGGGACATTACCTCAGCGGAAAAAGCACGACAGGTGCTGGAACACACCAAAGCAGACGGGGTCATGATTGGCCGGGCAGCACAGGGGAACCCCTGGTTATTTCGGGAAATACAGCATTATCTCGATACCGGGGAAACGCTTCCAAAGACGTCATATAAGGACATATCGACGGTTATTGTTGAGCATCTGCGCCGTTTACATGAATTTTATGGCGACTATATGGGGGTGCGTATCGCCCGGAAACACTTAGGGTGGTATGTACAACACCTTCCAATGGGAGCACAATTTAAATCACGTTTTAACCAGCTGAACTTAGCGTCGGAACAACTCGCCAGTGCTCAGGAATACTTTGCGCATCTAATCGAGGGAGAGGTAATGGCGGCATGAACGATACAAACTACAACGACGAAACTCCATTTTCCAGCGGCTCCACATCGGCCAGCAGTACCGATTTGAAGCAACATCTGATCACAGCAGCGGATCAAGATAGCCATACACTGCGTGACAACGTACACCGTGCGCTGCGCAACTATTTTGCGCATCTGGACGGCCAACCTGTCACCGACGTGTATCAGATGGTGCTATCAGAAGTCGAGGCACCGTTGCTGGAAACCGTTATGGAATACACCCGAGGCAATCAGACCAAAGCGTCCGTACTCCTTGGCTTGAACCGCGGCACCCTGCGGAAAAAGCTGAAAACCTACGGTTTGATCTGATCTTTAACGTTTTCAAAACGTTACGCTCAACCCCTAGCTGTATTAGGGGTTGAGCGTGAGTCTGTTACCTGATTCTCCTGTCCCTGTCAGGGCTAGGTGGTGTGATTTTTAGCCCCCAAAGTCTTAAATCCCGGGCGGTTTCCGACTACAATGCGCCCCTCTCTGGGGAAGCACCCCTCATTCATTTACTTTCACGCGACAGAACAGACATCCATCATGAGCAAGCCCATCAAACGTGCACTGATCAGTGTTTCTGACAAAACCGGTATCGTAGAATTCGCCCAATCGCTCTCTGGCATGGGAGTAGAGATCCTCTCTACGGGCGGCACCTTCAAGTTACTGCAGGAAAGCGGTGTATCCGCTACTGAGGTATCCGATTACACCGGTTTCCCGGAAATGATGGATGGCCGGGTGAAAACCCTGCACCCCAAAGTACACGGTGGCATTCTGGGCCGTCGCGGCACTGACGACGATGCCATGCAAACCCACGGCATCACCCCAATCGATTTGGTAGCGGTAAACCTGTATCCTTTCGAGCAGACAGTGGCAAATCCTGACTGCGATCTGCCTACTGCTATCGAAAACATCGATATCGGCGGCCCCACCATGGTTCGCTCCTCAGCCAAGAACCACAAGTGGGTCACTATCGTAGTGAACGCCAGCGATTACGGTCGGGTATTGGAAGAAATGAAAGCCGGTGGCAATGTAGTAAGTGATCAGACCCGCTTCGAACTGGCCCTGGCCGCTTTCGAGCACACGGCAAAATACGATGGCGCCATTGCCAACTACCTGGGCAGCCTGAAAGCAGACGGCGAAAAGACACCTTTCCCCCGCACCTTTAATACTCAGTTCGAGAAAGTTCAGGAAATGCGGTACGGTGAGAACCCTCACCAGCAGGCGGCGTTCTACAAGGAAGCCAACCCGGCTGAACCTTCCGTGAGCACCGCAGTACAACTGCAGGGTAAAGAATTATCCTACAACAACGTGGCGGACACCGACGCCGCCCTGGAATGCGTAAAATCCTTCAAGGAACCCGCCTGTGTGATCGTGAAGCATGCCAATCCCTGTGGCGTGGCCGTGGGTGCCAATATCAACGAAGCCTATCAACGCGCGTTTCAGACCGACCCCACCTCTGCCTTCGGCGGCATTATCGCCTTCAACCGGCCTCTGGATGAAACCACCGCCCGCAATATCGTCGACAAGCAGTTTGTGGAAGTGATCATTGCCCCCGGAGCATCTGAAGCTGCGGTTGCCATCGTCGGTGAAAAGAAAAACGTGCGTCTACTGACTTGTGACATGTGGGGCGAGCGGGTTGCCGGTTTCGACTACAAGCGCGTCAATGGCGGCCTTTTGGTGCAGGACAGAGACAATGGCATGATTACCCAACAGGATCTGAAATTGGTGACCAAGCGAGCGCCCACGGCTGAAGAAATGCAAGACCTGATGTTCTGCTGGCAGGTGGCTAAATTTGTGAAATCCAACGCTATCGTTTACGCCAAAGGTTTACAGACCATCGGAATTGGTGCCGGCCAGATGAGCCGGGTCTACAGCGCCAAGATCGCTGGCATTAAAGCCGAAGATGAAGGACTGACCGTGCCCGGCTCTGTGATGGCATCCGACGCTTTCTTCCCCTTCCGTGACGGCATTGACGCGGCAGCGGCAGCGGGAATTCGTGCCGTTATCCAACCCGGTGGTTCTATTCGCGATGAAGAAGTGATTGCTGCGGCGGATGAAGCGGACATCGCCATGGTCTTTACCGGTATGCGCCATTTCCGTCATTAATTTAATAACTGAGGGCATAAGATGAACGTTTTGATTATTGGTGGTGGTGGCCGTGAACACGCACTGGCCTGGAAAGCAGCCCAATCCCCCACTGTGACTAAAGTCTTTGTGGCTCCCGGCAACGCAGGCACTGCCCTCGAAGCCAAGGTTGAGAACGTAAACATCGATGTACTGGCGTTGGATGAGCTGGTGTCCTTTGCCAAAAGTAACGATGTTTATCTGACCATTGTTGGCCCTGAAGCGCCCCTGGTAGCCGGCGTCGTTGATGCCTTCCGTGCTAAGGGCCTGAAGTGTTTCGGCCCTACCAAAGGTGCCGCCCAGCTGGAAGGATCCAAGGCCTTCACCAAGGACTTTCTGGCCCGTCACAATATTCCTACCGCCGCTTACGGCAACTTCACCGAGATTGATAAAGCCATTGCTTATGTGAAAGAGCAAGGCGCACCCATCGTGGTGAAAGCGGATGGACTGGCAGCCGGTAAAGGCGTGATTCTGGCGCAAACTGAAGCAGAGGCCATTGCCGCCATCGAGGATATGCTGGCCGGCAACAAGTTCGGTGATGCCGGCAGCCGTGTGGTAATCGAAGAGTTCCTGGTAGGCGAAGAAGCCAGTTTCATCTGCATGGTGGACGGTAAAAACGTGCTGCCCATGGCCACGTCCCAGGATCACAAAGCCCGTGATAACGGCGACCAGGGCCCAAACACCGGCGGTATGGGCGCCTACTCCCCCGCCCCCGTGGTAACCCCTGAAATTCAGGAAAGGGTGATGCAGGAAGTCATCTACCCAACGGTGAACGGCATGGCCGCAGAGGGCAATGTCTACACCGGTTTCCTCTACGCCGGCTTGATGATCGGACCGGACGGCACCCCCAAGGTGCTGGAATACAACTGTCGCTTTGGTGATCCGGAAACCCAGCCCATCATGATGCGTTTGAACTCCGATCTGGTCTACCTGTGTGACATGGCGCTGCAAGGCAAACTGGATCAAGTGGAAGCACAATGGGATGAGCGTGCCTCACTGGGCGTGGTACTGGCCGCCGGAGGTTATCCGGACAGCTACCAGAAGGGAGACCAGATCTTTGGGCTTCCGGAAATCGAGCAGGATGACAGCAAGGTATTTCACGCCGGCACCACGCTGGATGGGGAACGAGTAAGAACCAATGGCGGTCGCGTACTCTGCGCGGTGGCACTGGGCTCTACGGTGGCAGAAGCTCAATCCAAGGCTTATGACCTGGTAAAACAGATCAACTGGAACAATGTGTATTACCGGGATGATATCGGTTATCGAGCGGTTGCCCGCGAGCGGGAGCAGCAGGGCTAATCCATTGTGACTCATCCGTGAGCCATGCATTGATTAACGCACAGTTACATACTGTTCCAGACGGAACATATTCTTATTCTTAAAGTTAGATTAAAGTGTTGTCGAGGAGGGACACTAGCCCTCCTCGACTTATTTAGTTCTTGAATCAGATATTTTATTTTCGCAATAACAAGGAACTTGTGCGGTAACGCGCATGCAGTATTGGGGATCAATCATGCACAAAACCATCTTATTTACTCTCGCAATCAGTGTTCTTCTGGGCGCCTGTGGCGGCGGTGGCTCATCCGGTGACCAGAATGTCGAAGGCAAATATGCTGATGCTCTGAAATCAGACTCGATACGCGCACAGAAAGCGCTGCAGGAGGAGCTAAACCTGAATCCCATTCCCGGAACAATGAACCTAACCGGGATTTGGGTGAGCACCTGGGTTAGTGTGGGCGAATTTACAGACAACACAACAAGTCCATCTGTTCGCGGCGACGTTGCTGACGAGGGTTTTGACGTTCTTGTCATAACCGATAATGGCCCGAACCTAACCGTTAACTATTGCGAAGAGCCGGAACCAGAGAATAGCTGGACTTTGGAGTATGTGACGTCTGACACGCTTCGCTATGGGGATGATCTTAACAATGATTACGTTGCCAACATTGATGACCGAAACCGGATCACCTTTCCAGTGATTAAAAACAACTATGGAAACGCCAGCTTTAGCGAAGAACTCTACTACCGGGAAGTATTGATTAAAATTTCAGATGTAACCCCGAGCGTGATTGGATACGTGGATGAGAACACACTGCCTTCTGTTGATGTTACTTGCGCATACTATGGCAATTTTAGTTACGTCTACCCAGGCGAAACGTTGAACCAGGCGTATTTCTACTATGAAACATCCAGCGTGTCAGAGCACATTGAACAGGATGAGTTTACGTCTATAGCACGAGATACCAATGAAGTCATTGTGACCGAACCTACCAAAACACTCCGCTTTGGATTCTAACTTAGCACAATGTAGTCTGCCTCAATCTCTGAGGCAGACTACAAAACTCCATCAAACTCCTGACGAAACTCCTCCATCACCGACTCCACATCATCGATGTCATCGAAACGGCCAAGATGCAGCAGCGCCTCGCCTTCATTGACCAGCGGCAGATTGGTATTACCGATAACAATACCGGCAAATGGAGCCACTACCGGTGTTTCACTGCCACCCAACGGTCCATCGATAATGCCGAGCACATCACCGCGGGATACCCGGTCCCCCAACTGCAATTTACTGCGGAACAAACCGTCGGCCGGTGCCCGTACCCAGGCCGATGACTTGGCAATAAAGCTCGGCGTTTTCGGCACCACGGTTTTCCGGGGCGGCAACATTTTCAGATGCATCATCACGTTGCGAACTCCTTTTACTCCGGCGCGGATAGCGGGCTCATCAAAGCGCAACGCTTCTCCTGCCTCGTAAGTGATGATGGGAATACCCAGATCATCACCGGCCCCACGCAACGAGCCATCCCGAATCGGAGCATCAATCACCAGCGGCACACCAAAGGCCAGAGCCAATTCCGCCGCCTCCTCGTTTTCCAGATGCACCCGTATCTGGGGCATATTGGAACGATTGGCTGCACCGGTATGCAGGTCAATAGCGTACTGGCATTTGGTCAGAATCTGCTGCACAAACAGGTTGGCAATGCGTCCACCCAGTGAGCCTTTTTCCGAACCGGGGAAGCAGCGATTCAAATCCCGGCGATCCGGCAGATAGCGGGAGCGATGAATGATCCCCAGTACATTGACCATGGGAACGGCGATCAGGGTACCCCGCAAATTCTTTAACCAGGGTGCTTTCAGAACCCGCCGCACCACTTCGATGCCATTCAATTCATCACCATGAATGGCCGCACAGATCAGCAATACCGGCCCGGACGTTTTCCCCTGGACGACCTGAACCGGTATGTGTATGTCGGTATGAGTGTATAACTGTCCGATGGGAATATTGAACGTCTGCTGGGTTGAGGCAGCAACGGTTTCTCCAAATATTTCGATGGCCTGCGGACGGCGCGCCATTCACATTTATCCTTTTCCGACGGTTCGATTACTGGCTTTACCATCCATGATTCGCTTTTCCATAAAGCTGTATATCATACCTGCTACGTCCTTGCCGGTGGCATTTTCAATGCCTTCCAGTCCGGGTGAAGAGTTCACTTCCATCACCAGGGGACCATGGTTGGAGCGGATCAAATCCACACCGGCAACACTTAGCCCCATAATACGGGCAGCGCGCACGGCGGTCGCCCGTTCTTCCGGAGTAATTTTAATCAGTGTAGCGCTACCACCACGATGCAGATTGGAGCGGAACTCCCCGGGTTTGGCCTGGCGTTTCATGGCAGCCACCACCTTGTCACCGATCACCAGACAGCGGATATCCGCCCCCGAAGATTCGGCAATGTATTCCTGGATTAAAATGTTGGCTTTCAGCCCGAGAAACGCTTCAATCACGCTTTCCGCCACCTTGCGGGTATCAGCCAGTACCACACCAATCCCCTGGGTGCCTTCCAATAATTTAATCACCAACGGCGCCCCACCCACCATATCGATCAAGTCGGGAATCTCATCCGGAGAGTGAGCAAAACCAGTGACCGGCATACCCACCCCTTTGCGGGACAATAACTGCAGGGAACGTAATTTATCCCGCGAGCGGGAAATGGCAACCGACTCATTCACCGAGTACACCCCCATCATCTCAAACTGGCGTACCACCGCGGTTCCGTAGAAGGTAATGGACGCACCTATGCGGGGAATCACGGCATCAAAACCTTCCAGTGCTTTACCCTTGTAATGGATGGTGGGTTTATGGGTGGCCATATTCATGTAACAGCGCAACGTATCAATCACTTGCACCTCATGACCACGGGCCTCACCCGCCTCAACCAGGCGTTGGGTGGAATACAGTTTGGAGTTCCGTGACAGAATTGCTACTTTCATGTTCGATCCATTTCTAACGTTAAGCGGGGAAGCTGAGATCGGCTGGGCCAGCCTGGTCAGGTGGCGTTTATACCAGATCCTGATCTCCTTCACCTGATTATTTTTTGTAAATTACACAGCACTATCAATCCTTTGATAATGCTAGCTGACTAACATTCGGGCGCCATTCAGGCTCTACATCCACCTGATCAACTCTGCAGTCTGAACTATACTTTTCATACTAAACAGACCGCAAAGGAATCGCCATGTCCCAGCCTGCCCCCTCTCTGGACGAAGAAGCCATTAAACAGCTGGTGCCTTTCAATGAGCTGCTGCGCCACCAGTTCCAGGAAGCGCTGAAGTGCTGTGAGCTCCTCACGTTACCACCCCGCAAAAAGCTATTCAAACGGGGAGAACGGGATGCCTACTGGTATTACCTGATGGAAGGCGCTGTGGACCTGCTGGACGAAGAATTCAACATTACCAGCTTCAGCGCGGAAGATCCGGAATGTCGGCGCGCCCTGGACAACCGTCCCCCGCACCGGTTTTCAGCCATTACCACCAGTGACTGCCAGATTCTGAAAGTGGACAAAGCCCGGCTGGACCTGGCCATCACCTGGGATCAGGCCGGGGAGTATGGCGTTGACGAGTCCGACGATGAAAATGAAATTGACTGGATGTCCGCCCTGCTGGAGTCCGAGGTCTTTGCTAAGGTTCCTCCCGCCAATATTCAGCGACTGTTTGCGGCGTTCAAGAATGAAGAACGCAACCTGGGAGACGTGGTGGTGGCGGAAGGTGACCCCGGTGAGCGCTTCTATGTAATTGAACACGGCAGTGTATTGATCAGCAAGCGATCAGAAAACGGCATTGAGCAGGTGGCCAAATTGGGACCCGGCCAGTTCTTCGGTGAAGAAGCCCTGATCGGCGAGACCACCCGCAACGCCACCGTCACCATGGAGACCGACGGCGCCCTGATGTACCTGGAAAAAGAAGAGTTCAAGAGCCTGCTGGAACAACCGGTTCTGAATCGGCTGACGGAACGTGATCTGGAGGCCATGCAGGCAGACAGCACCAACCTGATCCTGCTGGACGTGCGCCTGAGTGGTGAATTCAAGCACTTTCATCGGGAAAACTCTATCAATATCCCCCTTAATAAACTGCGCCAACGCTGTCAGAACCTGGATTCCGGGGCCTGCTATGTGGTGGTGGATAATGCCGGTCCCAGGGCGGAACTGGGTGTATATCTATTGATCAAAGCTGGACTGCAGGCTTTTCTGTTGCAGTCTGAAACCGACGCAGGGTAAGCACTTACCCTTATATTTCCACGGCTTAAGTTCATAAATATGGGGAAAATCCTCCGCCAACGGGTGGGATTTGGCGAGCACACTGAATATACTTGAGACAAAATTAACCAGTTGCGCAGGATGCCAACATCCGATGAATCAAAACCGCCGCACCAGCCTTGTCAGCCAGAGTGTCGCCTTACTCTGTCTGCTGCTGACCGTATCCATCGGTCGAGCCGCCGTGGTGATAGATTCTCCCTCATTCCACTTTCTGATCACTCAGAACATCAGCTACTTTGAAGACACCGAGAATCAGTACCATGCGGAGGACTTCGCGGATGAGCGGCTGTTGCAGCAGTTTACGCCTACGCGCACGCCGGTTTTAAGATTGGGGTACACCGATTCCACCCTGTGGTTAAGAGTTCAGATAGAAAACCAGTTGTCCCACCCCACCAATGCGCTGATCTACGTGAGCCAACCCAACATCGGGTTTCTGGCGGCGCATGAATTGACGGCTGACGGGATGCAGCTGGTGGAAAGCGTAGGCAGCATGACAGAGCATATCCACGGCTTTGTACGACACCGGGCCCCCGTGCTGCGTTTGTTTATGAAACCCGGGCAACGGTCGGATTACCTGATTGAGGTTCGATCCCGCCAATACATGTCCATGGTGCTGAACATCTCTGATCCCGGTACATTTTATCAAACCCAATTCAAGCAGCAGTTATTCACCGGGCTGGCTCTCGGCGCCCTGGTGATGATCAGTCTGTATGGTTTGTTCGGTGTCATCAAAAGCCGGGACAGCAGTTACGGCTACTTCGCGCTATATGCTTTGTCCATCGTTTACTACTGCGCCTGCACGTTTGGTTATTTCGGCTATTACTGGTTTCCTTACACCAACCTGCACAGCCAGTTGGAAACATCCGCCCTGATCCTGGTGTTTGCGGCCTCGCTGCAGTTAAGCCGGAAATTGTTTGAATTAAATCGCAGCCGGCGCCATTTGGACAGGATCAACCGACTGCTGATTGCCGTGATGATGGTCGCGTTGGTGGCGGTGTTCTTTATCGACATTCAGGCCGGCTCGCGCACTTCTGTAATTCTGGCATTACTGGCCGTACCCTTGAATCTGTATAACGCCGCGATTCGTGCCCTGGATGGTTTCAACCCGGCGCGCATAATGGTGGCACCCCGGTTGATCATTCTGTTTATTGGTGTGATGACCGCACAAACCGTTTTCGGCACCCTGGCGGTGGGCATGGAAACCCTTTACATACTGGTTGCCAGCCTGTTCCTGGACTGCTTTGCCGGCGTCGTCGCCCTGAACGTGCGCCAACGTAAAGTTCGCAGCCTGGAAGAACAGCAGCGCCAACATGTAGCGGTACTGGAAGCAGAGCGCCGTGCCAAAACAGAATTCCTGGCCCAACTCAGCCATGAAATCCGCACGCCGATGAACGGCATCCTGGGTATGGCGGAATTATTGGAAGATTCCCCGCTCTCCCCTTTTCAGGAAGATTACGTTCGTACCATCAGCGCGTCGGGCAACAATCTTCTGAAAATCCTGGATGACATCCTGGATTACTCGAAGATTGAAACCGGCAACATGACCCTGGATATCACGTCCTTCGACATCAGCACCATGCTGGCGGAATGCATCGAGGTTTATCGCCAACGGGCCGAAGAGAAAGGCATCGAACTGATAACCCACATTCACAACGATATTCCCTTCCAGGTGAAAGGGGATCCTACCCGCATCCGTCAGGTGATCGCCAACATTCTCTCCAATGCCATCAAGTTTACGGATCATGGTGAGGTTATCATTGAGGTAAGCCCGGACCCGGAAAAAGGCCCGCACCATATTCGCTTTTCCATTATGGACACCGGGGTGGGTATGAGCCGGGACCAGCTGCAGGAACTGTTCAATCAGCAGCGGGACCACCTGGAAAGCCTCAGTCACCATGGCCTGGGGCTGCCGATTTCTCAACAACTGGTTTACATCATGCTGGGGGAAATGGGTGCGGAAAGTCAGGCCAGCCGCGGCAGCACCTTCTGGTTCAGCGTACCGCTGGAGCCGGCCCCCGACGGCCAGGACGTACCGCTGTTTGCCGATCAGCTGAATGGACTGCATTTACTGGTGGTGGACGATAACGCCTCCTGCCGCCTGGTGTTGCAGCAACAGGCCACCAGCTGGGGCATGAAGGTGTCCACGGCGATCAACGGGCGTCAGGCACTGGCCATGTTGCACAACCAGGCCACCATCCACGAGCCCTTTGACGTGGTCATCCTGGACCATGAAATGCCCGGCATGACCGGCATGGAACTGGCAGCCCGCATCAAGGAAGATCCGCTCATCAATAACGACCCCTTGGTATTGATGCTGACTGGGCTGGGCATGGCCCCCAGCGCTACTGCTGCCCGTAACGCCGGTATTCGGCGGGTGATCAGCAAACCGGTGACGGGCCGCACATTGAAAGTCACCCTGCTGGAAGAACTGGCCCATATCCGCCGCATTCATGCCGACCACCCCCAGGACGATCAGCGGGCGGAGACACTTTCGCCCATGCGCATTCTGGTGGCGGAAGACCATCACCTGTCGCAAAAAGTGGTACGGGGTATGCTGTCCCGCTTGGGCATGCAGGCGGTCACCGTGGACAACGGCATTGATGCGGTTAAGCTGACCAAGGAGCAGGACTTCGACATCATTCTGATGGACTGCGAAATGCCGCACATGAACGGCTTTGATGCCACTCGCGCGATCCGGGAATGGGAGCAGGAAACCGGACGTTCACCCATTCCAATTATCGCCCTGACCGCACATATTATGGACGAGCATAAAGAACGCAGTCTGCAGTGTGGCATGAATGCCTATCTGGCCAAACCGATCGAACTGAGTGAACTCAGGGACATGCTGATCCAGTGGCAGGACGCCCATGAGACCAGCGGCAATGCGGCACAACTGAACGGACTGTAACGGTTGGCCCACTATTAAGCTGGATCTTACCGGGTAATCACCCGAAAGTTGCGGCTGCCCCAGCAATAAACACCCAAATCATCCAACGCGCAGGAAAAGGTTTGGTTCGCCTCTACATCCCTGGGGTTTACAAGGTGTGTGTGTGGAACCACGCTTTGGCCATAATCGTAATTGGGTTTACCACTACCATCACCGGCTCCCCAGCACAGCACACCCTCTTCCGCCAGGGCACATCCATGTTCCCAACCAACCGCAATATCCGAAGCATGGCTCATCGTGGGTACATTCAGCTTGCCACTGCTATTATAGCCCCAGCAATGCACACCCAGATTATCAATGGCACAGCCATGATTATTGCCCACCGCGATGGCGATGGGATTATCCAGAGGATAAGAGGACAACCCACCCCAGCAGACCGCTTCCGTAGGTTGTAATGCGCAGCTGATTTGATTTCCCAAACCTAAAATAGAAACCGGCTGCAAATCCAATGGCACATCCGTGGCGCCGGACCAACCGTCGCCCCAACAGGTGACTGCTCCAGCCCCGTTCACCGCACAATTGTGATCGAAACCGGCTTCAACATTCACTGCCGTATCCACAATAGCCGCAGGCACCAAACTTTGTTGATGATTGTTATCACCGTAGCAGGCAAGGCCACCAGCGTCGATATAGCAACCGTGCCGTTGTCCCAAAGCCACATCGACAACGTCGACTAACGTATCCGGGTTGGTGGTAAAGGAACCCCAGCAATGCGCATCATGTTCGGTACGAATGCAGATTTGTTGCTGAGCCAACGCAAGCTGCAGTGGTCGCGCCAATGAGCGCGGAGCTTCACTCAAGCCATAATGGTTATGGCCCCAGCATGTTAGCTTTTCCGCTGCAAATACACACACATTCCGGTTACCTGCCTGCAGCACGTTAATATCCGATAAACCTTCAGGTATCTCCAACACGCCGGACTGGTTCGTACCCCAGCATTGCACCTGGTCGCTTACCACCACACAGGCATGGGTGCCGCCCACCGCAAACAAATCAATTTCACCGTTGATCTCAGGCACATCCAATTGGCCCCAGGTACCCTCACCCCAACAGATAATGTCGTTGTCCTGCAAAGCACAGGTGTGAGCATTGCCCAAGCCTATAGCGCTAGGATGGGTCACGGTTGCAGGCACCAGGCTCTGGCCTGCCTGAGGGTAACCGCCCTCATCGATAAGCCCTGCACCCCAGCAATGAACTCCGGAATCCGCAAGCACGCAATTATGATGCGCACCGGCAACCAGCGTGTGAGGATTAACGATCCCTTCAGGGACATTCAGTTGGCCAAATTCGTTAAAACCCCAACACACCACCTGACCCGACTCAATCACGCAGGTATGGTTCCAACCAAGCGCTACCTGACTGGGTTGATGAATATTATCAGGCACATCGGACTGTCCGTATTGATACAATTCACCGCTGTTTTGCTCACCGGCGCCCCAACAATGGAGCCCTGATTCGGTAGTGACGCAACTGTGCCTGGCACCGGTATGCAGCGATTGGATCTCGCCAAGACCGGTTGGAATATCCAACTGGCCGTACTGGTTTTGCCCCCAGCATTCCAGGCCGTGATCAATGTGGGCGCAAGCATGGTCGCTGCCAATATCAAATAAAACCCGGGTGTTGGCCAACGGTTGAAAATGTGCGATAACTTTTTTATTTCCCGAAAAATGGGTCACCCTGACTGTACAGGTTTGCGTGCCGGAACAAGCCCCCTCCCAACCGACGAACTCATAGCCTTCATCCGGCGTGGCGAACAAGGTTTCTTCAAACGGCGGGTTGTTATTTTCCAGTAATGTGGAACTCACCTTACAGGTCTCGCCACAATCAATCAGCCCGCTGCCGGACTGGACGACACCGCCGCCTTCATTGACCACAGTGAGATTACAGGCAGTGATAAGAACGGCCAGGCAGCTAAGCGAAAACAGCTTGAATATGGGCATGGCAGGGCGTGAACTCCAAACGATGGCACGAGCAAACCATGCAATAGAAAGCGATTTTTAACGGCGCAACAATGGAGGAAAACGACCACCGGCCAGGACAGAAGCGTTTTTAGCCGGTTCAAAGGTTATGGCAGACATTCTTATTGAGTGATCAGCAGTTATGCCACATCAAGCACAATAAGAACCTCTGCTTTGATCTTTCCGCATCGGGAATATCCGTACATCAGTTATCCGCCGACACCGTGCGCCCATCGGCCCACGCACGCAGTTGCGCCAGTTGTTCCGCCATCACCACCGACAGCGGTTGGGTGCAGGCAATTTCCTCCAACACATGCTGTGTATCCAAATCCACGCCCTCAGCCTGACAGCGATACAATCCGGACACTACCGCCTGCTCGATCTCCGCACCGGAAAATCCGTCACTGGCCCTGGCCAACGCCTCCACATCCAAGCGGTCTGGATCCTGGTAGCGTTTGCGCAGATGAATGTTGAATATGTCCCGGCGCACCGCTTCAATGGGCAAATCCACAAAGAAGATTTCGTCCAGACGCCCCTTGCGCACCAGTTCCGGCGGCATACGGGAAATATCATTGGAGGTGGCCACCACAAACACCGGTTTTTTCCGCTCTGCCATCCAGGTCAACAGGGCTCCCAACAGCCGCTTTGAAGTGCCGTTGTCACTGCTGTCCACCGACAGCGCTTTTTCAATTTCGTCCAGCCACAGCACGCAGGGCGACAGTGTGTCCGCCATGGCGAGGGATTCCCGCAGGTTTTTTTCCGTCTCGCCGATGTATTTGTTGTAGAGGGCGGAAAAATCCAGCCGCAACAGGGGTACACCCCACATGCCTGCCACGGCTTTCGCCGCCAGACTTTTGCCGCCACCCTGCACACCCAGCAGCAAAACGCCTTTGGGGCAGTCGACACCTTCCTGGGGATTGAGGAAATGATCCCGCCGCTTGGAGAGCCACTCTTTCAAACCATTCAGACCACCCACGTCAGCAAAGCTGGAGGTGTCGTATTCGAAACTCATGACCCCGCCCATTCCCAGCAACTCGAATTTGGCCCGGTTCAACTCCGGCAGATCCGACGCAGTAATAGCGCCATCATCGAAGATCGCGCCCCGTGCCAGGCGCCGGGCGTCGGAATAGGTCAACCCCCTCAGGTTGGCCACCAGTTTGGACAGGGTGGGGGTATCGGTTTTCACCTTGGCACCCCGGTTCTGGCTGGACCAGACGCTGGCCTCTTCTTTCACCAGATGCATCAACTGCTCGTCGTTGGGCAGGGATAAATCCATGCGGGCACAATAACGTCGCACCTCCGGCGGAATATCCAGGGCGTGGCTCAACAGAATCAGGGTATGGGGATGGCGATCATGCCCCATGGCGATTTCCTTCAGCAGGCGCACGTTCTTCGGCGCATCCACCAGGAAAGGATGGAAATCACAGAACACATAAATCCCGGCGCGCCCGGTCTGCTTGATGTGGGCCAGTGCGGAATCCGGCTCGTTGGTGAGGTGTTCAGGCACGCTGTGGGTCATATCAATGCGCTGAATCCCTTCGGTCACTGACCAGGAGAACACCGGCTTCTGCTGCTTCATACCGGCACGGGCAATCAGTTCCAGGGCGCGGGGCTCTTCAAAGGTTTCAATCACAATAATGGGCACCCGGGACAACATCATGATTTCCAGGTCGACCAGATCCGGCATGGAATCTTCCTTTTCTTAATTATTCGTAGGGATTTTCGTAAAACACATAATTAGTAGAATAGTCACTGACTTCGAAGTACACCTTCTTCTCACCTGGATCTTTCTGGTAATTCTGGTTCATATCCAACACCCCGTAGCCAAACCGGTAGGGCCGGGAGCCTTGGCCGCTGGTGGCGGAGGCGGTGGATAACTTGTCGATCTCAATAAAGCGCTTCACCAGTTTGTCGCCGGCATACACGTCCAGTACGCCGTTGGTTCCGGTCCAGTTCTGGATCGCCCGGCCGATCGAATTCTGGGTTTCCTGGGTACAACCTGCCAGTACACCGCCCCCCAAAACAACCGCCCCTGCCCACGCCAATATTTTCTTCATAATAAGATTCCCTGTTGTGGTGTTATATCAATGTGAGGATCGAAGCCTTTATAATATCCTGTCTTGGCTAACAACATTTTGCACAAGGTCGAAAAAAGGAAAGCCATGAGTGCTAAAAACCAACGCCGTTACAGTTTTTTTGATCGTCTGGTTGGTCAAGCCGACAACGCGCTGCGTACCATAGCCGGTGGCCACCCGGGCACTGATCGCCCCAACCCCACCGCCGGCACCGAAATCCCCGAGCTGGAGGCCGCTGAGCGCAGGCATGTAGCAGGATTGATGCGCGTTAACCACACCGGCGAAGTCTGCGCCCAGGCACTCTACCAGGGACAGGCCGTTACCGCCCGCCTGCCCCGTATCCGCCGTCAGATGGAGATTTCCGCCCAGGAGGAAGAGGACCACTTGCACTGGTGCGAACAACGGCTGCAGGAGCTTAACAGCCACCCCAGCCTGCTCAATCCGGTCTGGTATTCCCTCTCCTTTGGCATTGGCGCTGTCGCTGGCGCCATCGGCGACCGCTGGAGCCTGGGATTTGTAGAGGAAACCGAACTCCAGGTGTGCCGCCACCTGGAAAACCATATGGCCAGGCTACCTTCCCAGGATGAGCGCTCACGACGTATTCTGGAACAAATGCATACAGACGAAGCCCACCATGCCACCACCGCCCGTAAGGCCGGCGCCATGCATTTACCCTTCCCAGTCAAAAAACTGATGACGGCCGTGGCCAAAGTGATGACTGAGACGGCTTATCGCCTCTAAGCAGCGTATTAAATGGGCTGTACTCTATCTATACTAGAGTATATGCCTAATCCGTTTACTAAAGTTATCAGTCTGTTGCGAACCATTGTCGCATCGATGATCTGGCTTCTGCTGAGCTGGAGCCCCGTTGCGCTGGCCCATTCACCCGTGGGCAACACCCTGATACTGGACCAGGACTTTGAATACACCAGCGCTGCCCATTATGCGAAATACCGCGTGGACCCGGACCATAACCTGACATGGGAGCAGGTCAGCAACAGCCATAACTGGGAGCCCATGGAAAAGAGGTTTACCAGCTTCGGCTTTACCGACGACCGGCTTTGGCTCAAGCTGACGATCCAGAATACGGGGCCCGGCGACACCTTTATTGTCAGCCTGGAATATCCCTTGCTGGACGAGGTTCATTTCTATTACCCGGACAGCAACGGCGAGTACCAACATCACCAAACCGGCGATCAATTATCTTTTAACAGCCGGATGCGCAAAGATCGCTTTTTTTCCTTTCCGGTTGAGTTGAATGCCGGGGAGAAAAAAACCCTCTACTGGCAGGTCAGCAGCCGGGACACCTTGATTGTCCCCCTTACCGTGTCCACCCAGGATATCTGGGAGTCCAATCAACGTACCGCCCTTATGTTGTTCGGCATGTACTACGGAGCCATCCTGGTTATATTGTTGATCAACTCGTTCCTGTTCTTTTTCCTGCGCCAGCGCGCGCAAATATATTACGTCGCACTACTGGCCAACTATGCCATTGTCGAACTGTCATTGAACGGCACCGGTAATGTGTTTCTGTGGCAGGACTACCCGGAATTTACCAAACTGATTCGCCCCATTGCCATCGGCATTCTCAGCATACTCACAGTGAAACTGACCAAAAGCTATTTTGGCCTCGATCACTTCCGCTTTGGCAAAGTGAATCCTGAACCTTTCGTTCTGAGCGTGGGCGTACTGGCCATCCTGGCCACCTTGACCAGCTCGTTCACCATCGCAATCCAACTGTCCCTGGTGGCGATGATCGTGGTCACTCCCTATGTGTTGGCGGCGGCGTTCTATCAGTTGTATCTGGGTAAAAACGCGGCCAGATACTATCTCATTGGCTGGTTTGGCTTTCTGATTGGTGGCCTGATGAACGTGTTACGGGCTTTCGACATGATTGATGTCAACTTCCTGTCCACCTATGGCTCACAAATTGGTTCCCTCTTCACCCTGGTCATTCTCAATATGGGTCTGACGGATCAATTTCGTGAAGTGCAGCGTCTCAATGAACGCAGCAAAGAACGCATCATTCGGCAGCAGGAACGGCTTAATCAGCAACTGGATGCGGCGGTAAAAGAACGTACCCAGGAACTGGAAACCCAGAAACACGAAGCGGAACGGGCACGGGCCATGGCCGAACAGGCCCTGGCAACCAAGAGCCAGTTTCTCGCCACCATGAGCCACGAAATACGCACCCCCATGAACGGCGTTTTGGGTATTACCCAAATGCTGATGGACACGCCGCTCAACAGCCACCAACGTCATCTCATCACCACCATCAAGCATTCCGGCGACACTCTGGTATCCATCATCAACGATATTCTTGACTACTCCAAAATCGAAGCCGGTAAGCTCACCGTCGAACACATTGAAGTAGATCTGCGAACTCTGCTGGATGAATGCATTGAACTCTTCGCCACCTCCATCAGCCAGAAAAATATTCGTTTGTTATTGAACGTTTCTCCCAATACGCCGAGCTTTATTCAGGGGGACCCAACTCGCCTGCAGCAGATCGTCATCAACCTGCTGGGTAACGCCATCAAGTTTACCGACCAGGGCTATGTCGCCCTCAGTGCCAGCTATGACGATACCCGTTCCGAACTGCGCCTCAGCGTGCAGGACACGGGTATCGGCATCAACGAAGCGCAACAGCGCAAGCTGTTTCAATCCTTCTCCCAGGCGGATTCCTCCACCACCCGCCGTTTCGGTGGAACCGGGTTGGGTCTGGCCATTTCCAAATCCCTGACCCACTTGATGGGCGGGCAGATCAGCCTCAAAAGCGTGGAAGGTACGGGCAGTGAATTCTGGTTGGATCTGCCTTGCCGCTGCATCCGTTTACCAAAACCGGACCCGGACCTGAAAGGCAAACGCGTGCTGGTGCTGGACCCGTTGCCGGAGGCTGTCGCCAGTGTGAAATCCCTTCTGGAATTCCATGCTGTCGAGTTCCTGACGGAATCCGACCTGCCGGCCCTGGATTCCGCAGACCTGATCATTCGCCATGCCAGCCAACCGCTCACACCGCCATTAACGGCCCTGAAATGTCCCGTCATTACCCTGCAACCACTATTGGATACCGCCAGCCGGGATAGCCTGAGCGTCCAGGATCCGTTTACCTATTCGCAGTTGCTGCAAAGGATTCAGCAACTCCTGACCGGGCGTGAAGAACCGGTAACCGGTCAGTATGAAGTCCAGGACTTCAGCGGCCTGAACGTACTGGTAGCGGAGGACAACAACGTCAACCAACTGGTAGTGAAAGGCCTGTTGAAAAAATTCAACATCCACCCCGACCTGGCCAACGACGGGGTTGAAGCCATCAATCGTGTCCAAACCACGGAGACACCCTACGACCTGATTCTGATGGATTGCGAAATGCCCAATCTGGACGGCTATCAGGCTACAAGGCGCCTATCGCAAATGCCGCAATGTCATCACACCCGCATTGTCGGCCTCAGCGCCCATGCCATGCAGGAACACCGGGATGCCGGCATCGCCGCCGGTATGGTTTCCTTTCTCACCAAACCGGTGGCGGTGGAAACCCTGGCCATGGAACTGGCGATCACCCGCCAAAACAAACAGACACCGCAACTGCCTAAATAAATTTAGATCACGAAATCGCAAACTTTTCCCTTCAATCTTTTCCAGTTCTGATACAATTGGGGGCTAGTTATGGTTTGAAAATGTGAGCAGTAACTTCAGTCCTGAGTGATTAATTTCACGCAATAAAAAGGACGGAGGCTGCGTCACCGCAAAAATCCACTGGACAGGATGCCCTCAAACCATGAGCCAATTGGAGTTGTTCAGAAAAAAACGAAAAAAACTGGGACCTATGCAGGACACAGAAGCCGCACTGGACTCGGAAGCCTGTTTCAAACTGAAAGGCAGCCGGGTCACAATGACCATCCTGGAGCTCTATCGTTACGACTACAAGAGCTTCAACGCCACCCTCTCCTCCACTGTCAGCAGCGCTCCGGATTTTTTCCAGCAGACGCCGGTGATTTTGAGCCTGGAGAAATGTCCTGCCGATAACTTCATCGACTTTATCGAGTTGGGCGAGCTGTGCCGGGAATACGGCATGATTCCTGTCGCCGTCCGTGGCGGTGGCGAAGAACAAATCGTCTCTGCCAATGTGGCCGGGTTACCCAGTTTACCGCCTGCCAGTATCAGTCGCGCACCAGAGCCCACCGAGCCCAAAGCCGAAACCACTGTGGAAATCCGCGAAGTGGAAGTGGAAGTCCCCATCAGTGCCAATAAGGTCATTACCACTCCGGTGCGTTCCGGTCAGCAGATCTATGCCCCCGGTGGCGATCTGGTGGTGCTGGCGCCGGTCAGTGCCGGTGCTGAAATTCTGGCTGATGGCAACATTCATGTATACGCCCCGTTACGCGGTCGCGCGTTGGCGGGTGTCAAGGGCGATGACAGCGCCCGCATCTTCTGTCAGAGCCTGGAAGCGGAACTGATTTCCATTTCCGGGAACTATAAAGTGAACGAGGACCTGCAAGGCTCACTCTGGAAACAGGCCGTGAAAGCGGAGCTGGAAGGCGATCAACTCATCATCAGCCCATTGTAACGCAACAAGTTTAACGTTAAGAGGATACGACATTGGCAGAGATTATCGTGGTGACCTCAGGAAAGGGCGGCGTTGGCAAGACCACCACCAGCGCAGCCATCGGCACGGGACTGGCTTTGAAAGGCCACAAAACCGCTATCATCGATTTTGATGTGGGTCTGCGTAACCTGGACCTCATCATGGGCTGTGAGCGACGTGTGGTATATGACTTCGTCAACGTCATCAACGGCGAAGCCAATCTGAACCAGGCCCTGATCAAAGACAAACGGGTTGAAAACCTGAGCATCCTGCCGGCCTCACAAACCCGCGACAAAGACGCCCTCACCCAGGAAGGCGTACAGAAAGTTCTGGATGAACTGAAGAAAACCTACGATTACATCATCTGCGATTCCCCGGCAGGTATCGAGAAGGGCGCCCACATGGCGATGTATTTCGCTGATCGTGCGGTGGTGGTTACCAACCCGGAAGTGTCCTCGGTGCGTGACTCCGACCGTATCCTCGGCATCCTGCAGAGCAAAACCCTGCGGGCGGAAAAGGGAGAAGCGCCGATCGAGGAACACTTGCTGCTGACCCGTTACAGCCCGGATCGTGTGGAACGGGGTGAAATGCTGAGCGTCAAGGATGTGGAGGAAATTCTCTCCATTCCCCTGCTGGGCGTTATCCCGGAATCCAAGGCGGTGTTGTCCGCCTCCAATCAGGGCCAACCGGTCATCCTGGACGAAGAGAGCGATGCGGGTCAGGCTTATATGGATGCGGTTCGCCGCTTAATGGGCGAACAGGTGGAACACCGTTTCCTGAATATTGCCAAGAAAGGCTTGCTGTCGAGAATGTTCGGAGGGCGGTAATGAGCTTACTGGAATTCTTCAAAACCAAAAAGAAAAGCACGGCCAGCGTGGCCAAGGAGCGCCTGCAGATCATTGTGGCCCATGAGCGCACTGCTCGTGACCAACCCGACTACCTGCCCGCTTTGCAGCGGGACCTGGTGGCGGTGATCAGCAAGTATGTCCCCATTACGGATGACATGGTGTCAGTGGCGCTGGACCAGAATGAAGACTGCGCTGTGCTGGAGCTGAACATTACCCTGCCGGAACCGGAAACGGTTCCCTGAGCAGATTGCGGGCGTCACCGAAGTAATCAGTTTTCGGTGCGCCCACCCGCATCGCCTAGGCTAATCCAGCCTCTAACTCCCGCTGTCGTTGCGCCCGCTGCATACGCACCAGAAACCGCTCGATGATCTTGGACTGGCTGGTATTCAAGCCGGTCAAACGGGCTCCCAGCTCGGTATAGGGCTCTTCCTCAGCAGCCGGCTGCACGTGGCGTACCGATAGCTGGCTCACCATTGGGGCCTCCGAGCCCAGCCGCAATGCCACTCTGGTTTCTTCCCCCAACGCAGAAAATTCACCTGGTATCGCCAGCCGAATTCCCGCTGCGGACAAGTCCAAAACCCGCGCTGCCAGGTTACCCTGCTCGGGCACCCGCACCACGGCATCCACCGGCATACGAGCGTTCACCGCCAGACGGAAACTGCTGCGACGCTGAGCCGCCATGATTTCGCGGGGCATCTCCACAATCAGGGCATTGCCCTGATCCAGGGCCAAGGCGCCGCTGACCCGGCTGTCAAAGCGGGTCGCCAGACCATTCTCACTGGTAGACACTTTGATGCGTCGTCCAATCCAGTACTGGGCAGGAAATCGATGGGGAAAGGGTTCGTCCAGAACGAGTTGATTCTGCTCCAGATCCACTTCCAACAGGAGACTTTGGAAGACGTCGTCGACGCCGGTAAACCGGGTCTGCAACAGGCTGTGCTCGCGCCGTAACCGAAACAGGTGCATGACCTCCTCAGGTACGGAGCGTTGTTCAATGGGTTTACCGTGGTATCTCTGCTGCCACCAGCTTTTCAGTTTGGCCGAAACGCCTTCCATGTTTCGCTCCTGTTTGCTTGGATTTACTCTTCAATTGAGTGTCAATTTGCAAAGATTTTGCCAAGTGCTCCATTGCCCAAAAAGCAAACAGACCAGAGCGTTATCTGATTATTACGCCTACCCCAGCGATACGCCACCCCCACCCGGGTGGCGCTTACTTGCCTGCGGCGTTACGACTCTTGCCGCTTTTGCCGCCGGTTCCGTTACGCCAGCGCCTCAGCGCAGGCATCACTGCCGTAGAAATCCGCCAAATTGGAACGCACCCGCGCTTCCACCAATTGCCACAACGCATCCCGAGCCAGGGCACCGGGTAAAATCTGTTTCAGTTCATTGGCCACATATTCCTGGGTGTAGCCGATCTCATTCACCAGGTCGGCCAGCTTTTTATCCCCGTTCTCATCCAGAATATGGTTCACAATACCGCGGATCATGTTGTGCAGATACTCGGCCTTACGGACCTCGGTCCAGAGATCGTCACCGATGGCAATGGAACTATCAATATCCTCTTCGGAGACATAGTTCTTGAACTTGGAGAAGTCTTTCTCACTGACGGTTTTCCAGAAATGGTCCGCAATGGTCTTGATATTGCCTTCCGACAGCGCGTTATTGAGGATTTTCTCACTCAGTTCCACCGAGCTGCGCAGGTTGCTGGCGATGAATTTCTTGATGGTGCTTTCGGCTGCTCCTTCCAGGCTGGGCATGGCCTTGTTGAGGCTCTTGGCACCGGCTTTCATCAATGCGCCCATGCCGGGAACCTTTTTCACCACCACGTTTTCCGTGGTGATGTAATCCTTGATGCCGTGATATAGCACATCGGTGATCAGTTCACTGTAGATAGGACTTTCCAACACCATCCGAATCACATCCATGCGCAACTTTTCAAACTTTGCATAATGGGAAATGGCCTTGTCGTATTCCGCCTTCGGCACCAGATTCTGGATGGTGGTGCCATCGTTGAATTCCGACTGAATACCGGTAATCACACTCTTTACCACGATGCCCCGCAACTCCTGGTTGAAAGGGGCGGTTTCCACCAGACGAACGATGGTGGTGATCAGCAGCTCACGATCAAGAATATCATTCAGGCTCACAGAACTGCCCCATTCCCAGGCCGCCGTCAGTTCACGATCAATGGTGGCTTCCAGCCCTTCCCCCTGGAGCCGGGCCAGCAGAAACTGGACATGGGCTTCCTGTAGTTTGCTGCTTAGTTCGGTTTGTTCGGTCATTACTTTCCCTCAACATTGTTATTGTTAGCACTTTCGCGCCGGTAGCGGGCCGGAGTCATGCCTTCACAGCGCCGGAAGGCCCGGCTGAAATTGGATGCATCGCTGTATCCCAGTGCCGAAGCAATGGCGTCGACGGACTGGCGCGAACCCGCCAGTAACTGCTTGGCCTGATGCATGCGAACCTTGTCGAGCAGGGCCTGGAACGTCGTCCCTTCCGCCTGCAGACGACGCTTGAAGGTACGGGAGGACAAATGCAGGCGTGAGGCCACTTCATCGAGCTTGGGATAATTGGGTTCCGCTTCTTTCAGCAGACGGTGCACACGGTACAGCAGGTCATCTTCCACTTGAATGGTCTGGAGTTCCCGCTGGCATTGCGCTTCGGCCAATTGCCGGGCCATGGGGTCCGACAGATTAAGCTGTCGCTTCAGCACGCTGTGCCGCAGGATCATCTGGTTGGCGGATTGGTTGAATTCCACCGGGGCACGCTGGGGAAACCACTCCTCCATGGCTTCAAAATAGGGCGGCTTGTCGCAGGTTCTGCGGATGCGCACCCCCTTCGGGATCTCCCCCAGCAGATTAATGCTCATGGTGCCGAAACTGGCCATCACCGACTCCAGTAAAAACGCCCCTGCCCGCCCCAGATCCAGCAGCTCATCCACCTGCAACACCACATCATCGCCCCGCTCAAACAGATCCAGGGCAAAAAAATCAAAACGGGTGCGGCAATATTTCACGGCCAGTTCCAAAGCCTCCCCCAAGGTGGCGGCGCTCATGGCAGCAAAGCCAAGGAATCCGTGGGTGGACAGCTTGAGTTGGAAGCCGAATTTGAAACCAAGGGCAGGATCATCGGACAGGCGTAGCGCATTTTCTATCAGCGCTTTGTACTGCCGCCCGGTCAGCCGGGCATCCAGGGATTTAAGGGTGTTCAGCTCAATCCCGGTTCCGGCCAACAACTCGCCCAGGGGGATTTTCTGTGCTACCAGCATTTCCACCAGAAGCGCAGCATAGACCGCGTTGGCACTGAGTTTGTCCAGCTCCCGGTCTGATTCCTGTGCTGACTCCTTGTGCAGCGGCGACTCCTTGTGAAGGGGAAGATCCATGCAACAACCCTATTGGCCTTAAATGACCAAACAATACCTGCCTTTGCCCGGTTATGGCAAGGCCGGTTTATCAGAAGAATTCATCGGCCGCTTTTTTTTCGGGCTGGGGGGCGAAGGGATCCACGGAAAGATCAAAAGGGGAAGGCGCCGGCTCGCCACCTGATTGAGGCTGCCCATCCACCGGTACCTGGTCTGCACTGGTTTCCGCAGGCTGGTCATCCTCCAGCACGCTGATCACGTCTTTGGTCTGATCCGTTTGCTGATCCGCCTCGTCCCCGGACAACAACTCAAACCCCTCCAGGTTCTCAATACCGGCTTCTTTCAGCAGTTCTGTATTGAATTCCGGGTCCTCCGGCAGTTGCTCTTCGCCGGACAGATACTTTTCATCTTCACTGCCCTGCTCGATCACAATTTCCACCCGCCGGTTACGGGAACGGTTTTCGGCATTGTCATTGGGCACCATGGGTTTGGTGTCGGCAAAGCCCTTGACGGTGAACTTGGCAGGATCCATGTCGCTGTTCTTCATGAGCTCATGGGCGACCGATACGGCCCGGGCCGAGGACAACTCCCAGTTGGAGCGAAAACGGGCCGTAGAAATGGGTAGATCATCCGTGTGTCCCTCAACGGAGTAAATCCCGTCAATGTCCTTAATCGCCTCTCGAATCTTGTCCATGATCGGCACAAAGTCCGGGCGCAGGGTGGCGGAACCACTGGGGAAGGAGCCCTGCTCTTTCACCCGGATCACAATTCTCCGGTTGCGGGTTTCCACCTCCACTGCTCCGCTTTGAATGTCTTGTTTCATCATCGAAGCCACTTCCACCGCGTCGGCCTGGGTCATGGCCACCAACCGCTCGAGGATTTCCGCCGAATGATCCGTCGACTGCTCCTGCGCATCTTCGCGCTGTTCACTGCGTCCGGGGGAGCAAAGCACCTCCAGGGTGTTGCTCATGGTTTCCGTAGTGGATTGGCGCACCTCATTGAGCGGGGTGGGCTGGGGCCGGCCGGGGGAGAATTCCTGGGCAATGATGGACGTGCCCTTGGGTATCTCCTTCATTTTAATTTGATCCTGAACGCCAAAGGCACTTTTCATGGAGCCGGCCACCTGCTTGTACTTTTGCACGTCCATTTCAGAAAACGCCAATAAGAGCACAAAGAAGCACATCAGCAACGACATCAGGTCGGCAAAGGTGGCCAGATACGCGGGGAGCCCTTTCGGGCATTCAGGGCAGTCGCATTCTTCTTCGTCAGACATGACTCGACTCCCTTACTCCTCACCTTCCTCGGAACGCTTGGAGGCAGGCAAATAGGTTTTCAGAAGACCCTGAATGACACGGGGGTTCTGGCCGGCCTGAATAGCCAGCAGCGCGTCTATGATCATGGATTGGATGCGGGCTTCCTCCTCCGAACGCAAGGCGACTTTGTCCGCCACCGGCAATGCCCACATATTGGCGATCATCGCGCCATAAAGCGTGGTCAACAGTGCCACCGCCATCGCCGGGCCGATAGCCTTGGGGTCATCCATGGCTGAGAGCATCTGCACCAGACCGATCAGAGTACCGATCATGCCCATGGCGGGGGCCGTGTCGCCGATATTGACGAAGATCGCTTTACCCATGGCATGGCGGGCAACCCCTTCCCGCACATCCTTACTCAGTATACTTTTCACCACTTCCGGATCATGGCCGTCCACCAGCAGCTGGATACCTTTCTGCAGAAAATCGTTGGAGACCTCTTTCCCTTCCAGCGACAGCAGGCCGCCTTTGCGCGCCACATCCGCCAGCTCGACCACTTCCACAATAATTTCTTCGGGGGAGGACAATTTGAACTTAAAGGATTTCCCCATCACCTTCATGGCACCGACAAACTGGGCAATGGAGTATTTGGCCATCACCGCAAACAGGGTTCCGCCCACGACGATAAGAATCGAAGGCACATTGAGGAAAATCATGACATCACCGCCGGTCACCATGGCCATGACGACGATAACCAGCGCACCAATTAAACCTATGAGGGTCGCTAGATCCACACCCCTACTCCATCTGACTAAAAAATGTTCAACAATTTGACTGTGAGCGGCCTACATCAGTAAGTCTAGACAGGAATTGGAGAAATTCCGCAATCTGGATGGATTGTGATTTATTGTGGCACCGCATTGACCTCATGTGCGGGATCACCGAAACTTGCGCCCTCACCCGATAACCACTGTTTTCCGCAATCAGGAGCCCCCCATGGCGAAGAAAAAATCCGCTGTTGATTTCGAACAATCCCTGCAGACGCTGGAACAACTGGTGGAATCCATGGAAGGGGGCGACATGACCCTGGAAAAGTCCCTGGAAGCATTTGAGCAAGGCATCAAGCTCACCAAGGAGTGCCAGCAGGCCCTGCGGGAAGCCGAGCAGAAAGTGGAGATCCTGCTCAATCAGAACGGCGAGGAGCAATTGACGCCCTTTGCCGAAGACAAGTCAGAGGATGACGCGGACTAAATGAGCGCCTTCGATTTACCGCAGTACCTGGAAAGCTGCCAGCAGCAGGTGAACCAACGCCTGGAATTCTGGCTCAAGCAACAAAACGGATTGGCACCCCGCCTGGTGGATGCCATGACCTACGCCACCTTCAATGGGGGCAAACGGGTGCGCCCGGTACTGGCCTACGCGGCGGCAAAAGCCGTGGGGGGCGACCCGCGCCAGGCAGACGACGTGGCCGCCGCCCTGGAGATGGTGCACTCCTACTCCCTGGTGCATGATGACCTACCGTCCATGGATAATGATGACCTGCGCCGGGGCAAACCCACCTGCCACATTGCCTACGACGAAGCCACTGCCATTCTGGCCGGTGATGCCTTGCAATGCCTGGCCTTTGAGGTGTTAGCCTGCTCACCCATTGAATTGAACGCTGAAATAAAGCTCAGGCTGATCCAGCTGTTGGCCACCAATAGCGGTACCCGGGGCATGGCGGGTGGTCAGGCGCTGGATCTGGCGGCAGAAGGGCAGTCCCTGACCCTGGAAGAACTGGAAACCATCCATCACCACAAAACAGGCTGCCTGATCCGGGCCAGTGTCACCATGGGAGCACTCACCTACCCCCAAGTGACCGCACCCCAGCTGCAGGCTCTGGATCGCTATGCCGAGGCCATTGGTCTGGCGTTTCAGGTACAGGACGATATCCTGGATGTGATCGGCGATACCAAACAATTGGGCAAGCAGCAGGGGGCAGACCAGGCCCTGGAGAAAGTCACCTACCCAAGCCTGCTGGGACTGGAGCAGGCCCAGCAAAAAGCCCGGGATTTGTGTGACACCGCCGTGTCCGCTTTGGCGGAGTTCGACCTTTGCGCCGAGCCCCTGCGACAGCTGGCCTATTACATCGTGTCCCGCAGCCACTGAACGCTGCAATGGCCACAGCAACCAGAATTTCCGTATAATGGCGGATTAACCCGATTCCTAACCGGATTGGCACACAGGCAATCGATTGATGTTTACCGAAATACCGCTCAAACGCCCCGCGACCCCTTTGCTGGACCTGATCGACAGCCCGGCCCAGCTGCGCCAGCTGGATCTGGATCTGCTGCCCCAGCTGGCGGAGGAAGTACGGCACTATATGATGTATGCCGTGGGTAAAACCGGGGGACATTTCGGTGCCGGAATGGGCGTGGTGGAACTGACCATCGCCCTGCACTTCGTGTTCAACACCCCGGAAGACAAACTGGTGTGGGATGTGGGCCACCAGACCTACCCTCACAAGATTCTCACTGGACGCCGTGATGCCATGTTAAGCCTGCGTCAGCGCGGTGGTCTGTCCGGCTTTCCCAAACGCAGTGAGAGTGAATACGACAGCTTTGGTGTAGGCCACTCCAGCACCTCGATCAGCGCAGCCCTGGGTATGGCCCTGGCCAGTCGGGCCCAGGGCCGGAGAAACCAGAACATTGCGATTATCGGTGACGGTGCCCTCACCGCCGGCATGGCGTTTGAAGCACTCAATCACGCCAGCCACACCAAAGCCAATATGATTGTCATACTCAATGACAACGAGATGTCCATATCCGAAAACGTGGGTGGGCTATCCAACTATTTGTCCCGGGTCTGGGCCAGCCGCACCTACAATGCCCTGCGTGAAGGTGGCAAAAAAGTGCTGGAAAACATGCCCAGTGCCATGGAGTTTGTCCGCCGTACCGAAGAACATATGAAAGGCCTGGTGTCTCCGGGAACGTTGTTTGAGGAACTGGGCTTCAACTATATCGGCCCCATCGACGGTCACAATCTGGATAAACTGGTGACCTATCTTGGCAAACTCAAAGAAATCCCGGGACCACACCTGCTACACGTATTCACCCGTAAAGGCCGCGGTTTCTATCCAGCCGAACAGGACCCTATCGGCTATCACGCCCTGTCGAAAATCGAACCCAAGCCACCGGTTAAAACCGCAGATCCCAAACCAAAATTACCGAAATACAGCGACGTGTTCGGACAGTGGCTGTGTGATATGGCGGAGCAGGACAAACGCCTGGTCGGCATCACCCCGGCCATGCGGGAAGGCTCCGGCATGGTGGAATTTTCCAAGCGGTTCCCGGATCAATACGAGGATGTGGCCATTGCCGAACAGCACGCCGTGACCCTGGCAGCCGGCCTGGCCTGTGAAGGACAAAAACCGGTGGTGGCCATTTACTCCACCTTCCTGCAGCGCGCCTACGATCAACTGGTGCATGACGTTGCTCTGCAAAACCTGGATGTGACGTTCGGAATCGATCGGGCCGGTCTGGTGGGTGAAGATGGTCCGACCCATGCTGGAGCCTATGACCTCAGCTACATGCGTTGCATTCCCAACATGGTGATCATGGCCCCGGCGGACGAAAATGAATGTCGCCAGATGTTGTACACCGGCTACCAGCACCCGGGCCCAGCCGCCATACGTTATCCCCGCGGCACTGGGCCGGGCGTACAAATACAGCACACCATGACCGCTCTTCCCCTGGGTAAAGGCCGCATGATCCGGGAAGGCAACAGCCTGGCTATTTTATCGTTCGGCAGCCTGTTGACCGCCTGTCGCTCCGTGGCGGATCACCTGGGAGCGACGCTGGCCGACATGCGATTTGTGAAACCCATCGACGAAGCGCTGATTCTGCAACTGGCGGACAGCCACGAGCTGTTGGTTACGGTGGAAGAGAATGCGGTTCAGGGCGGGGCGGGGTCTGCAGTACATGAAGTGCTGGCCAGACACGGCATCGTCATGCCGGTATTGAACCTGGGTATTCCTGACACCTACATTGAACACGGCAAACCGGCAGAAATGATCGCCCAGTGCGGACTGGATGCGGAGGGAATTGAGCAATCCATCCGTGACCGCCTGCAGCAGCTGGCCAAGACCAAAATCAAAAAAGACGCGGTCTAGGCTCCGACAAAACAGTAGGCACTGAAGCAATTAGCCGAGCTGCAATTCGTCCAACACGGCAACGGCATCCGCAAACCTGAGATCTTCCATCGCATCGTTCAGTACAGCAATCTTCTGTGCACCCAATCGCTTGGTAAGCTCTGGGGTCAGATCCACAAACAACTCAACCGCCTCGATATTGGAATGATTGAGCCGGTCACGTAATTTTTCCAGAGCCTGGCCAAAGGCGCTTTGATCCATCATCGGCGCGGTTTCAGCCTGGCCCCCTGTGCCTGCCTCAGTATTGCGGTAGTGCTGCAGCCATGTGCTCGCCACCTGCACCATCTCGGCCAGGGCCTTTTGAAAGTCGGAAAGCAGTACTCCCCAATCCTCCACCTGATTTTGCTTGATGGCCTGCTCCAGGGCCTGCGCACATTTCATCACCCGGTCCGCGCCGAAGTTACCCATGGTTCCCTTCAGGGTATGGAAATGCCGGGCGGCATCCTCCAACCGCTCCTCTTCCAGCAACTGCCGTCCTTCCTCGACCGGCCCCAAATCTTCGGTCACGATACGCTCGATCATGGCCACAATTTCTTTCTCGCGGGCAGGCTTACCGCGCACAAACGACATGATGCGATCCGGGTTGAAGACCCCCTCCACGATCGGCGGCGCTGCCATGGGCGGGGCTTCTGCGGCTTCGCCTTCTTCCTGTGCTGCAGCTTTTTTCACTAACGGCATGGGGGCGCGCTTGGGCACGTAACGGGAAATGGTGTCCAGCATGCTTGGAATATCCAAAGGCTTACCCACAAAATCATTCATGCCGCTATCAATACACTGCTTTCTTTCGAATGCCAAAACCCCTGCGGTCATAGCGATAATAGGCACGGTCAGCCCCAGTTCCTCGCGAATTTTCCGGGTGGCGGTAAAGCCATCCATCACCGGCATCTGCACATCCATCAACACCGCATCATACAATTGCGGATCACCACAGGTTTGCAGGCGTTCTATGGCCTCAGCCCCGTTATTGACCACATCCACGATAGCACCCACCTGTTCCAGGACACCGACAATGATCGTCTGGTTGGATGGAGTATCTTCCACCAATAGTAATCGAGCACCATCCAGGCGGGTCAGGCTCACATTGTTGACGTTTATGCGTTTGGTAACCTTATCTGAGAAGCGCTGGCAGGCTTCATTGATTCCGTCCAGGAACACGGCTGCAGTGACCGGCTTGGACAAATTCACAATTTTACTTTGCTGGACGCTGATCTTGCGCAGTTCCTCACGACTCATATTCCCGATCAACTTCACATGAGGCAGCGGCACATTCAGTTCGCCCAACGTACCCGTTTGCTCCAGGTTTTGATTAAATACCAACACATCATAAGGCAGCGGTTGTTCCTGCAATCTCTGCTTCAATTCATCAATGGACCTTACCACCTCGCAACGCCAGCCCCAGTGATCACACCAGGCTTTCAGGCCGGCTACCGACGCCGCGTTACAATCGGCCAGCAGCACGCGCTTGCCCGCTTCGGGTGGCGGATCTGCGGCGCCGGCATCCGGATCCACATCCAACAGCAAACTGATCTGGAATTCAGATCCAACACCGGGTGTACTGGTGACGCTAATATCACCCTGCATTAACTCCACCAGCTTTTTACAAATGGTCAAACCCAGTCCGGTGCCACCAAACCGCCGGGTGATCGAAGTGTCCGCCTGGGAAAACGCCCCAAACAATCGAGCCTGCTGCTCAGCGTCCATGCCAATTCCGCTGTCTTTGACGATGATCAGCAATTCCACTTGCTGATCACGCCTGCGGGCGAGTGCAAAGCGCACCACCACTTCCCCCTGCTCTGTAAATTTAATGGCATTTCCCGTGAGGTTAACCAGAATCTGTTGAAGACGCAGGGCGTCACCCACTAAACGGTTGGGAATGGCAGGGTCAACGGCAATCACCAGTTCAAGATTTTTTCTGGATGAAGTACCGGACATAATGGTCGCCAATGGTTCCACCACGTCGTTTAAATCAAAGGGCGCGTGACTCAGCTCCATTTTTCCGGCTTCAATCTTGGACACATCCAGCACATCGTTAAGCAACGCCAGCAGCGCTTTACCTGAAGCGGAAATCATTCCCACGTGATTGCTTTGGTTCTTGTCGAGGTTGGTGTAACTCAATAACTGGGCGGCGCCCAGCACAGCGTTCAGGGGGGTTCGAATTTCATGGCTCATATTGGCCAGGAATTCGGTCTTGGCCCGGTTCGCACTCTCGGCGGCATCCCGGGAGCGTTGCAGCGAGCGCTCTGCCTCTTTCTGTTCCGAGATGTCATACACGTTAACAATGGTGTGTACCACGCCATTGAGCAGCAACGGACTGTACTCCAGCAGCGCCTCGAATTGTTTGCCATCGGTACGCACGGCGATCCAATCCTGTTCACTGTGTTCCAGCGCCGCATGTCCGGTGGTTTCATAGTGGGAGAAATCCGGCAAATACAGCGCTATGTTCCGCCCCAGCATGGTGTGATCACAGGCGAACATCTGATGCGCGCGGGAGTTGGCATTGAGTACCACGCCTTCACTGTCAAGCACCAGCATGGCGCCCGGCGCCAACTCAAACAGTGACTCAAACTCGTCCCGCATCTGCTGCGCCAGTTTGATCTGTTGTTCGAGAACGTTGTGGGCGGCACGAATTTCCCGCTCGGCAATCTTCTGCTGCAGGATGTTGCGGGCGATACCCAGATAGCCTGTTATTTCACCCAGTTCATTGCGTACCGCCGTCACAGTGAGGTTGACCGGAACACGACGACCGTCTTTGCGTATGTAGGTCCATTCTTTGGATACGGCTCGCCCTGCCTTGGCCTGTGCCACGAACACCTCAAAGCCAGCCACAGGATAACCAAGTTTCTCCGTGAGTCGCAGGCCTTCCTGTACTACCTCTTCTTCATCATGGAACACCGCCGGAGTGCACAGCCCTACCATTTCTTCCCGCGAATAGCCGAGCAATCGTTCTGCACCGGCGCTGAATACTTCGATTACGCCTTCTTTATCCACTGCAATTATCGAGAATTCGCTGGCGGCTTCGATTATGGAGTTAAGCTTGTCTTCCGCGGTTTTTACCGCTCTCTGGGCGCTGACCAATTCGCTCACATCCCAGTTCAGACCCACCATGCGCACCGGCTCACCCAACTCATTGCGAATTACAATCCCCGCCGCCTGCAGAGAGCGGCAGGTACCATCGCTGCGCACCAAGCGGAACTCCGTTTTATAGTCTGCGGTGCCTTCCAGTGCACGTTCCAAAGAACCTTCGGCGTGGCCGACATCATCCGGATGCAAGCGCAGTCGCCACTGCTCCACAGGCAATGCAGGCTCATCCTCCGCCACCTCATAGAGCTGGCGCATACGGGAATCCCAATAAATTTCACCGCTTTTGATATTCCAGTCCCAGAGGGCCAGGTCGACCGAACGGGATGCCAGGTCCAGACGCTCCCCCAGAGTAGCCAGCTCCTTTTGCCGACGCCGGATCTCATCAATGGCCAAACCCAGGATCATGGGGCCGAAAACAACCGCCGCACTGGCGGCCCAAAGGCCACCGGCCTCACTGGCACTCAATAGACGCGGAAACGACCACCACCCCCAGGCCAACCCGGCCCCTAACGCCAGAAACACCAGGTTGGCCAACACCGCCACCCGTAACATGCCATAGGAAAGGGCAATGGCCATCAGGGGGAGGGATAAATAGGCAAAAGGGTGATCTATGAGCTCAAGCACAACAAAGCTGATCATGAACAGCCCAACCAGCTGCGCGCCAAGTGAGAGCAGCAAGCGCGGCGTTCCAATGCGGCCAAAACCGTCCACCGTCAGGCGCAAGGATGGCAACAGCAGTAGCGCTGCACCGATAATTTCTCCCAACCACCAATCAATGAGCGCGGAAGACCAGTTCGAGGATTCGGTAAACCACATAACAGTTGCACCCAGCAGCGCCGACACCGGAGCGGCCAGGAATACGTAGCCGAAAATCAGATAGGAGGAATCACGTACGGTGAGATGATCACGCAGCAACGCCTGGACCAGGCGCACCGCCAATATCACTCCCAGCAACCGGGCCAGGGAACATCCGAGAATGCAGAGTAGCGAACCGCCGTACAACCAGGCAACAAAGCTGTTGGCGAGAAATAAGGCTAAATACAGCGGGGTTCGATGCCGGGGAGCACAACCCCAGATCCAGGCAACCGCAACACTGGCCGGCAGCCAAAGGAGCGCAATGCAGGTACCGACTCCGGCGACGCCATAGGAAAAAACCGCCAGCAACGCATAGATTGCCGCCAACGCGCACGAATTCAACATCCCATTGGATCTAATCTGATTCACTCAGACTCCAAAATCCCACATTACCTATGCTTGGTTGCCCTTATTCCCTAAGCTGCAACCTACCACGGCAGCAACACGCCCTGTCACTACGATGGTAGTTAATCGAGAGGTTTGTCTGCCACCACTGAATGGTTGCGACCATTTGCCTTGGCTTGATATAAAGCCTTATCAGCAAGACCCAGCAACTGCGCCGGAGCAACTTGAACACTGGGTATGGTGCTTGCGAGCCCCACACTGATTGTGACACATTCCGACACCTGAGACTTGGCGTGCGGGCGTTCAAGATTTCTGATGTGTTCGCACAACCAAGGACCGATTTTATGCAATTCATGCTGGTCCGTATACGGCAGTATGATGACAAACTCCTCCCCGCCATAGCGGGCCACCTGCTCGCCCGGGCGGCGCATCGCATCTCTCAAACTATGAGCAACAGCCCGCAGACACTCATCACCTTCCTGGTGCCCGTATTCATCGTTATAGGCTTTAAAAAAATCCACGTCCACCAGCGCCAACCCCAGGGGACTGCGCTGGCGCTGGTGACGCCGCCACTCCTGAACAAACAGCTCATCAAAGTAGCGTCGGTTGTAAATACCCGTCAACCCGTCCTGTTCCGCCAGCTTATGGAGCTCATCTGCCTGTTTTTTTACCAAAAGCTGGGTTTTGACGCGGGCCCGTACCAAAGGAGCATTGAGTGGTTTGGTGATAAAGTCCGCAGCGCCGGCTTCCAACGCGGCAACTTCATGTTCAACGGACTTGTGGGAGGTGACAATCACGATGTTGCTGCTGCGGGTGGACGTATCGGCCTTCAGTTGGCGGCAGACCTCATAACCGTTCATACCCGGCATTTCCACATCCAACAGGATCAGATCGGGTTTGGTTTTCGTTGCCATGGCAATGCCGGTGGAACCTGAAGTGGCGAAGACAACTTCACCAAAATCACGCACCAACAAACTTAAAGCTTTGATACTCTTAGGATTATCATCAATGATCAGAATGACAGAGTCGGCAGGTGCAAGCGGCTTATCCGGATAGTTTTCTAGACTGTCAGCCTGCATTTACTTCGCCCTATTCCCTTTGCTGAATAACATGGATGCAACGTCCAATGTACCAGTTTAAGAATAGCAAACGAATGCAGAAAAGACCGAATTCTGTGTGGAATCGCACCGGCGCACAGGCCATCCCGCTCAAAATGACCCATGCACCGGGGATTCAACCCGTTTTAAGCAGCGTTGGTCTGCTCGTCTGATACCGATGAACGAATCAGGTAATCAAAAGCTCCCAATGAAGCCTTGGCACCCTCGCCCATAGCAATAATGATCTGCTTGTAGGGTACGGTGGTCACGTCACCGGCCGCAAATACACAGGGTGCTGAGGTTTGGCCCCGCTCATCCACCACCACTTCACCCCGGGGTGACAGTTCGATGGCTTCCCTGGCCCAGGCACTGTTGGGTACCAGGCCGATTTGAACGAAGATCCCTTCCAGCTCCACCTTATGCATTTCACCGGTGGTACGATCCTCATAATCCAGCCCGATCACCTTGTTGCCGTCCCCGTGCACTTCCTTGGTCAGGGCAGAAACAATAATGGTGACATTAGGCAGGCTGTTCAGTTTTTTCTGCAGCACGGCGTCCGCCCGCAGCTTGTTATCAAACTCGATCAGGGTAACGTGGGACACGATGCCCGCCAGATCGATTGCTGCTTCCACCCCGGAGTTGCCGCCGCCGATAACCGCCACGCGCTTGCCCTTGAACAGGGGGCCGTCGCAGTGGGGGCAGTAGGCTACGCCTTTGCCGCGGTATTCCTTTTCGCCGGGAACATTCATTTCCCGCCAGCTGGCTCCGGTAGCAATCAATAACGCCTTACTCTTCAATTTAGCACCGTTTTCCAAAGTCACTTCGGCAATGCCGTCCGCGCGCAGGCCAACCGCTCTTTGGTTGGTTATGATGTCCACATCGTAGCTGCGCACGTGCTCTTCAAGCTGCGCCACCAGCTGGGGACCTTGTGTTTCCTTCACGGAAATAAAGTTCTCAATGGCCAGAGTATCCATGACCTGACCACCAAAACGGTCCGCCACGATGCCGGTACGTATGCCTTTACGGGCAGCATAGATTGCGGCAGAAGCTCCAGAAGGGCCACCGCCCACCACCAGCAGGTCAAACATTTCTTTCTTGCTTAATTCGGCCGCTTGACGCTTGGCCGCGCCGGTGTCGGCTTTATTCAGAATTTCTTCCAGGGTCATGCGGCCAGCACCGAATTCCTCACCATTGAGGAACACAGTGGGCACAGCCATCACGCCGCGGCTTTCAACCTCGTCCTGAAACAATCCCCCGTCAATCATGGTGTGCTTGACGTTGGGATTGAGCGCCGCCATCAAATTCAGGGCTTGCACCACCACCGGACAGTTGTGGCAGGACAGGGAAATAAAGGTTTCGAATTCATACTCACCTTCCAGCTGAGCGGCTTGTTCCAGCAACTTCACGTCTTCTTTGGGGGGGTGACCGCCCACGTGCAGCAGCGCCAGCACCAGCGAGGTGAATTCATGCCCCATGGGCAGTCCGGCAAAGCGGACGGAGATGTCCTCTCCCGGGCGGTTCACACGAAACGAAGGCTTGCGCTCGGCATCATTACGCACTTCCTTCAAAGTAATCTTGTCACTCAGGGCAGCAACGTCATTCAGCAATGCCAGCATCTCATTGGACTTATCCGAATCGTCCAGCGATGCGACCAGCTCGATATCCTTTTTCAGGTTAGTGAGATAAGTTTTGAGTTGCTCTTTGAGGTTTGCTTCTAACATTGTTCCACCTGACTACGTCTGAACAGTAAGTAACTTTTCACTTGCCGCATCGCCTGCCGGAGGGAGCGAACTCCCTTCCGGCCGGTTTTGCTCGGGATAGCTTAGATTTTGCCAACCAGGTCGAGAGAAGGCGCCAGGGTAGCATCACCTTCTTTCCACTTGGCAGGACATACTTCACCTGGGTGAGAAGCAACGTATTGAGCTGCTTTCACTTTACGCATCAGGTCGTCTGCGTCACGGCCGATACCTTCTGCGGTGATTTCCATGGCCTGAATGATGCCTTGCGGATCAACCAGGAAAGTAGCACGGTCAGCCAGGCCTTGGCCTTCACGCATTACACCAAAGTTGTTGGTGATGGTGCCGCTCTGGTCACCCAGCATGTAGTACTTGATCTTGGCAATGGTTTCAGAAGCATCGTGCCAGGCTTTGTGTACGAAGTGAGTGTCAGTGGACACAGAGTAAACTTCCACACCCAGCTTTTGCAGTTCTTCGTATTTGTCCGCAACATCACCCAGCTCAGTGGGGCAAACAAAGGTGAAGTCAGCTGGATAGAAGAAGAAGATTGCCCACTTGCCTTTTACGTCGGTATCGGAAACTTCAACGAACTCGCCGTCTTTGAAAGCCATAGTGGTGAACGGTTTGATTTCAGTATTGATCTGGGCCATGTTTGCTCCTAGTTAGGTCAGTTGTCTATCTCGTGGTGGTATAATAAGGTTTCACCAATCATATACAAAATTGATTGTTCCTATATGATTGATAAAATTTCCAAATCACCATTTCTGACTGAATAATAATCAAAACAATCAGGTATAGTGGTGAGCCGAGTATACCAATTTGGGAGTGTTTGCACATGAAACCCGTTGTTTTTGGCATCTTGATGACATTGCTGGCCTGCGTCGGACTGGGCTGGCTGTGGTATTCCCAACAAACCAACCGGCCTGAACCTGTGCCCGCTGTGGCAAATCAGACAGCCGCCCCTGAACCGGAAAAACAGGTGCACCCCATAATACGGGATCTCCCCCCCACTGGAGCCACTCCCAAACCAAACACGGATGCGACACCAACCCCATCGGTTGCATCTACCGTAACGCAACTGGTGCCGGCCCCCACTGACCTCGGTCAAAGTGATACCCAAACCCGCGCGGCCGTGAAGGATCTTGCCAAACAAAAGGACCTTGCCAAATCAAATGAAAACAACACAGACCTTTTGCAGTGGCTGACACCGAAAGAGCAGATTCGAAAATGGGTGCTGTTGGTGGATAACGTGGCGATGGGAAAAGTGCCGGTAAAAAACCGGCCATTGGAATTTGCCATGCCGTCGTTCCGTGTGAGTGGTGCGGAAAACCAACCGATACTGGCAGAAGCCAACTTCAACCGGTTGAATCCGATGGTGGACGCCTTCGTCGCGTTGAACCCGGATCTGTTGGCGCGCTACTACCGGGCCTGGGAGCCATTGTTACAGGAAGCCTACAGCGAGCTGGGGCAGCCCGGTTCATTCCGGGACCGACTGCTGGAAGCCATAGACAGGGTACTGGCTGTGCGCCCTCTGGAAAGCACTTCCATCGCGCTGAAACAACCGTCTGTTTACTACCGCTTTGCCGACCCTGAACTGGAAGCCGCCACCGATCTGGAAAAGCTACTGTGGCGAATGGGCCCCCGCAGCACGGTGCGAATCCAGAGCCAGCTGCGGGATATCAAACGGGCGTTGACGGTTAACAGTCCGAGTTGACGGATTACTACCAGGTATCCACACAGGGCCGTTTCTTACCTTCGCGGGGCGACGGCTTTGGTGCTGACTGCAAGCCAGCCAAAAGCCAGCGCCGGGTATCCGCCGGATCGATCACGTCATCAAACTCGAAGAAGGTGGCGGTGTTAACGGCTTTGCCGCGTTCATACATTTCCGCCACCATGGACTCGAAGCGGGCCTTTTGTTGTTGAGGATCGGAGATGGCCTCCAACTCCTTACGAAAGCCCAGTTTCACCGCGCCTTCGAGCCCCATGGCGCCGAATTCACCGGTGGGCCAGGACACCGTAAATAACGGCGCCTTCATAGATCCACCCGCCATCGTCATGGCCCCCAACCCATAGGCTTTGCGCAGCACCACCGTAAAAAATGGAACGGTAAGACTGGCCGCATTCACAAACATACGCGCCGCGTGACGCACCAATGCGGTCTTCTCCACTTCCGGCCCCACCATGATCCCCGGGGTATCGCACAGGAACACCAGGGGAAGATCAAAAGCATCGCACAACTGCATAAAGCGGGTTGCTTTATCTGCCCCTTCCGCATCAACAGCTCCTGCCAGGTGCTGTGGGTTATTGGCAACCACGCCGACCGGACGGCCTTCGATCCGCGCCAGCGCCGTAATCATGCCTTTACCGAAGCCCGCCCGCAGCTCCAGCACGGAATCCACATCGAACAAGCCCTGCAACACAGTACGCACATCATAAACGCGCAATCGGTTTTCGGGGATTACCGAACGCAGCAGACGCTGGTCCGGCACTTCCCATTGCGTCACGGCCCCCTGGAAATACGACAGATATTGTTTCGCCGCCTGCGTGGCCGCAGCCTCGTCTTCCACCAGGATATCAATCACGCCATTGCTCCCCTGCACGGAAACCGGGCCGACTTGCTCCGGTCGATACACACCCAGGCCACCCCCTTCAATCATGGCCGGACCACCCATACCAATGTTGGCATTACGGGTGGCGATCACCACATCACAGCAGCCCAGCAACGCGGCATTGCCGGCAAAATTACGCCCGGATGCAATCCCCACCAGAGGCACCAATGCAGACAGGCGGGCGAAGTACAGGAACGCCAGGCAATCCAGACTGGCCGAGGAGCCCAGCCCATCGGTATCGCCCGGACGACCGCCGCCGCCCTCACTGTACAGCACCACCGGCACCCTAAGCCGCTCCGCCAGTTCAAACATACGATCTTTTTTGTGGTGATTCTGAATCCCCTGGGTGCCCGCCAATACGGTGTAATCGTAGGTCATAACAACACAGCGGGAGGCCTCTTCACCGAACAACGCTCCATTAACGCAACCGAGACCGGCCACCATGCCATCCCCCGGCGTATTCTCCATCAGGTCCTGTATTTCACGGCGTCGTCTTTGCGCGGCAATCACCAAGGGTCCGTATTCCACGAAGCTGCCTTCATCACACAGGTCCGCAATATTTTCCCGGGCCGTACGCTGGCCGGTGGCGCGACGTTTGGCAACAGCGTGCGGACGATTCTGATCCAGCCCATAACCATGGCGTTCAATATTCTCCCGTAGATCCGGTCGAATGTGATCCGGATCCAGCTGCGCACTTTGCGCTTGTTCTGAGGTTTGATCATCAGTGATGTGGAAGCTCAACAAGGGTTGCCCTTCCATCACACCATCACCGGTTTCCACCAGCAGCGACTCCACGATACCGGACGCAGGCGCCTCGATCACATGCTCCATTTTCATGGCATCCATAATCAGCAGGGTTTCACCCTTACGCACCTCCTGGCCAACGGTTACCGCCAACTCAATCACCGAGCCCTGCATGGGGGCAAGCACACTGTTCTCTGTGATCGTCCATTGGTGGTTGGCGTCGTCTGAAATACCCGGGGCTTTTAGGTTCTGCGGCAATAAACTTTCTTCCGGTGTTATCAGTTCCTGCACATGCCGATCGATAAAACCGGTATCCAACTGATCCTGAATCACCAATGGGTGGGACACCAAACGCCTGAGCACCGATAAATTGGACGCGACGCCGTCAATGCGAAACTCTTTCAGTGCAAGCGCCAGCTTTCGCAATGCCGCTGAATAATCTCCCCAGGTACTGTGCACAATCAGCTTGGCCACCATGGAATCATAGCGCGGGCTGGTGTGGTATCCGCTGTAGACGTAGCTGTCGATTCGAACACCTTGACCACCAGGCACATCCCAAGCGGAAATGCATCCGACTGCAGGTTTAACCTGACCATTTTCCAACAGAGATTCCAGTGTAATTCGCGCCTGTAATGCAAACCCTACCGGCACCAACCCACTCAGATTCAAATCGGCCAATGCCGTACCGAACACCACCGCCAACTGCAACGCCACCAGATCCAACCCGAGAACGGTTTCCGTCACCGTATGCTCCACCTGGATGCGGGGGTTGGCTTCAATAAACACAAAACGGGTTTCGTTCCCCGCTTCAAACACCAGAAATTCGAAGGTGCCCAAACCGCAGTAACCGGAACGCCGCGCCATGGCCAATGCCGCGTCATACAGAGCCTGTTTGAGCATGGGCGTCAATCCGGGGCTGGGGGCCATCTCGATAACCTTTTGATGCCGACGCTGCAGAGTGCACTCCCGTTCGAACAAGTGCACACAGTCCTGCCCATCACCCAAAATCTGAACTTCGACATGGCGCGCAGCGGGCGCCCACTGCTCCACATAGACAGCACCATCGCCAAACGCACTCTGTGCTTCTGACTGGCAACGAGCATACGCCTCTGCGATTTCGCCGGCATGGTGCACCACCCGCAAACCGCGACCGCCTCCCCCGGATACCGCCTTGATCACCATGGCGGCACCATCCGGCAGTTTGCTGAAGAAGCTCTCCGCCTGCGGCAGACTAACGGCATGATCCAATCCATCCAAAACGGGCACATTGCATTCCGCTGCCAAAGCGCGAGCACGGGCTTTATCGCCGTACTGATCCAGAGTCTCCGGCGCAGGACCAACGAACACCAAACCAGCCTGGCTACACGACCGGGCAAAATCACTGTTTTCACTCAAGAAACCATATCCGGGATGAATACCGTGACAACCCTGTTGCGGGCAATTTCAAGTAGCTGTTGCTGATCGAGATAAGCCGATGCGCCCTGCCCTGTTAAGGGCACGGCCACATCGGCTTTTAAGACATGGAGGGATTGGGCATCATCTTCCGCAAAGACCGCAACGGATCGCCAACCCAATTCCGATAAGGTCCGGATGATGCGAACGGCAATTTCGCCACGGTTGGCAATTAAGATGGTTTTTGCGGTGTTCATCTGCGACTCCAGCCCAAAACAGGAAGTCGCTATTAAATCAGAATTTCTTCTCCAACATCAAAACGCTGTTGTGCTCCTGGATCTTTACATACTCCAAATAGGACATTCCAAGTAGCACGTCCTGGGGATAGCCGCCTTCTATGACAATAGCCCTGACATTCGGCACACTGATTTCCCCCACTTTCACCGAATCCAGTGTGACCACCCAGGTCGCCACCACACCACTGGCGGTCACCGCCTGGGATTCCTGGCCATTGAGTTTGTAAAGCAGACCCAGGTTGCGCGCCTGGATCTCATTCATGGCCACCGTGTTGGCACCGGTATCCACCAGGAAACTGACGGTCTGCCCGTTAATGCTACCGCTGACGCGATACTGGTTATGATCGTTTTTTTTAATGACCACCTGGGTTACGTCCGCTTGCTGGTAGGTTCCGCCGATCGCGGTGTGCAATGCCAGCTCATAGCGCTGACCGTTAATCTCCACAATCGCACGCCTGGCGGTGGCGTCCACCAAGGTCACGCCGCTGCTGTGGGAGCGGCCGTTCTTCAGCATCACCTGCTGACCATCAATTTGTAACACGGCTGCACCCTTGAACAAGCCTTCCACTCGCACCTGCGGATCCGCCACCACCTGCACCGCTAAGCCCCAAACCAGAGCAGCCCCCAACATCCATTTCCACATATCAAATCCGAAATATTGCAGTTGTCATCTATCAAACCCTTTGCAAAGCCTGCAGGTTTGCCCCTCTGCATTCTAATCCCAAAGCCAGAGCGGATCTGTAACCGTCTGTATAAGGTACGCAGCCCGATAACTTATCTCTTCCCGCGCCCCTCATGCCAGCCGTAACATAATCACCCACAAAATCTTCCCAAAGGCTCTTGACATACAAAAAACGACAAGTTCGAAACCGAAACTACTTACCAGGCATCAACATTTGGCCCAAAAATGTAAATTAATTTTGCGAATCCCTTCATAAACAACAAAAAAGCAGAAATTAGACGTTGACCCATTTCGTCTCCTTTTGATACATTTTTCCGAAATGAACCACCGGTCACAACCATATAAAAAGTTCGAAAATGTTCAGTAAAGCGCGGACTACAATTAATTACTTTCCAAAACGCGCATTTTACTTATAATTTTATCCATCGATCTGGTGGGCAAAATTTGTCTGCAAGAAAAATTACATACTAAAAAATAAACATCTGCGCCGAGCCGCCCCCTTCATTGAAGGGCAAAAAAAAGCGGATCTGTTGCACCTGATCGTAACGAGAACGAAACCTGCGGACAGGAGCAGCCCAGTGCAGATGCCAAACACCAGGGGACGTGAAACAGCGTATCCCCGACTTGAGTGCTTTTATTGCCACCATCACAAGTGGCTATGTATCGACCACGCCGTAGAGCAGACAGACGCTGACACTTTGGTATTCAAAGTTTGTGCCTAACCGTCAGCCGCCTGTGACCTGCTACCACTGAAACACCTATTGCGGCGTTCTACGCCGGGATTCGACTTGGTTGATATATATGTTGCACAACTTCGCTCAATTCAAAAATATTGGAAACTGGCTGGAGTACTGGGCCGACCACACGCCTAATAAAGTGGCATTCCATTTCCTGGGAGAAAAGGACGGTGACATCGAGTCCGTTTCCTTCAGAGAATTACAGGAGCGAACACAGACCGTCGCGTTAGCGCTGTTGCAACATGCTCAACCTGGCGACCGGGCTGTTCTCACCTATCATCCCGGGATCGAGTTTTTCGTGGCGTTTCTGGGCTGCATTCAGGCCGGTTTGATCGCTGTTCCTGTCTATCCGCCCACAGCTCCCAAACACTGGTCCCGTTTCGCTAAGATTGTGATGAATTGCGAAGCAAGCGTGATTTGCGCTACCCGTAACCTGGCCCAACAGGTGCAGGCCGCAATCGAAACGACCGGGGAGCTGGCCCAGATAAGAGTGCTGGAAACGGACAGCCTGTCAGGCACAGTGCAGGGCTATGTGGAATGCACTGCGAATCGGGACGCCATTGCTTTTCTGCAGTACACCTCAGGCTCCACCGGCGATCCGAAAGGGGTCATCCTCACCCACGGCAACGTCTACCACAACGAATGCCTGATCACCGAAGCCATGGAATGTGATGCGGACAGCGTAGCCGTGTGCTGGTTGCCGCAATATCACGACATGGGACTGATCGGCAACCTGCTGGGAAGCCTGTTCAATGGCGTAACGGCCGTATTGATGTCGCCCCTGAGTTTCCTGAAAAGCCCGTATCGCTGGTTGAAAGCGATCAGCGATTACCAGGCCACTCACAGCGGTGGGCCAAATTTTGCCTACGAACAGTGCGTCGAGCGCATCAGCGAAAACCGTTTGGAAAGCCTCGACCTCAGCCGCTGGCGGGTGGCCTACAATGGCGCCGAACCCATCCGCGCCAACACGCTGGAACGCTTTCACAACAAATTCTCGCGCTGTGGCTTCCGTTCCAGCTCCGCCAAGCCGCTTTATGGCCTGGCGGAAAGCACATTGCTGGTCACCCACCACCCCTGCCAGACGCCGGTAAACCTGCTGACGGTGGATAATGAAAGCCTGCAATCGGGCCTCCCCCTGATTACCGGCGCTGACCAACAGAGCGCAACGCCGGATAACAGCCAGAGCAAGACTCAGAGTAAGACCCAGAGCAAAACACTGGTGTCCAGCGGACGACCGATCCACCAAACCGTCAAAATTGTGAACCCGCAAACCCTGACCCAATGCAATGAGAATCAGGTAGGCGAAATATGGGTGATGGGTGACAGTGTTGCCCAGGGCTATTGGAAGAATCCGCAAGCAACAGCAGACACATTCCAGGCCTTCACCAGCGATTCCAGGGAAGGCCCCTTTATGCGCACGGGGGACCTGGGATTCTTGAACGGCGGCAACCTGTACATCAGCGGTCGCCTGAAAGAAATGATGATTGTGGATGGCCGCAATCTCTACCCACAGGATATTGAGGAAAGCATCCAAGCCATCAGCCCTTTGTTCAGGGTCGGCTGCGGCGCGGTTTTCAGCCTGGAAGACGAATCCGTTATCGCCGTACAGGAAGTGGCACGGCGCGGCATCAAGGATGAAGGGGCGCTGGCCAAGCTGGTGCAAGCCGCCATGATGGAAGTGAACGAACAACATCAATTGGCGCTGAAGAAACTGATTCTCATTGAACAGGGCAGCTTGCTGAAAACCTCCAGCGGTAAAATACGCCGTGGCGCTATGGCAAAACTCTACCAGGAAGATCAACTGAGTGTCGTAACCGCCTTCACGCCAAAAGATTTCATCAAGCTTAACGCGGCGCCCGCTGCTTCAAACCCCAGGCAATCCCGGTCACACTATGAAGCCATCCTCCAGCAATTGGTGGCCGATGAACTGGGCATCAATCCCCAGGACATAAATCCACAAACCGCCTTCTCGGAGTTTGGTCTGGAATCGAAAAAACTGGTGGGACTGGTCGGCAGCCTGGAACAGAAAATCGACCAGCAGCTGCCGGCGCAACTGTTTTTTGATTATCCCAGCATCAGCAAACTGGCCGCCTATTTAAGTGCAGACCTGTTAAGCGCAGACCTGTTAAGTGCAGACGTGGAATCGTCTTCACCGGAGACCAACGATACTGGAAAGGCACAACCGTGCGGGGATATTGCCATCGTCGGCATTGGCTGTCGTTTCCCCGGGCAGTCAGATTCCGCAGATGCTTTCTGGCAGCTATTGATAGACGGCAAAGATGCGATCACGGAAACCCCGGCCTCGCGCTGGAATAACCGCGACTTTTACGATCCTGACATCCTCGCCCCGGGCAAGATGATAACCAAATGGGGAGGCTATCTGCACCGGGTAAAAGACTTTGACGCTGCCTTCTTCGGTATCAAAGACAAAGAAGCAACACTCCTGGACCCACAACAAAGGTTATTGCTCGAAACCAGCTGGCACGCGCTGGAACACGCGGGTATCCCGGCCACCAGCACCGGCGGCAAATCGGTCGGTGTGTTCGTAGGCATATCCAACGTTGATTATCAACGGCACTGCAGTCGCTTGGGTGCCAGCAGTGAGCCCTACTCTGGTACCGGCATGGCCGCCTCAATTGCCGCCAACCGTCTTTCTTATTTCTATGACTGGCACGGACCCAGTGTCGCGGTGGACACTGCCTGCTCATCCTCTCTGGTGGCACTGCACCAGGCTTGCCGGAGCCTGCAACAACAGGAATGCGAAGTGGCATTGGCGGCCGGAGTGAATCTTATTCTGTCTCCGGATCTGAATATCACATTTTCCAAGAGCGGTATGATGGCACCGGATGGCCGCTGCAAAACATTCGATGACAGTGCCGATGGTTACGTGCGCTCGGAGGGATGCGGTGTGGTTGTACTGAAGCCACTGCAGCAGGCACAGCAGCAGGGTGACAATATCATCGCAGTGATAAAGGGCTCCGCCATTACCCAGGATGGCCGCTCCAATGGCATTACGGCGCCCAACGGCCCGGCCCAGGTGCAGACCATTGAGCGCGCGCTCAACAACGGCGGACTTAAGCCGGCAGATGTGCAATATGTAGAGTGTCATGGTACCGGCACCGCCCTGGGCGATCCCATTGAGCTGAGCGCCCTCTCACAAGCCTATGGTTCAGGTCGAAGCACACCATTGATTGTCGGTTCGGTGAAAACCAACATCGGTCACCTGGAATCCGCTGCCGGCATAGCCGGTGTTATAAAAGCTGCGCTCTGTTTGAAGAAGCAAATGCTACCTCGCAGTTTGCATTGCCACACACCGAACACCCGTTTTGACTGGAAGCGACATGCGATCAAAGTCGCAGACGATAACAGTCCCTGGCTGGTACCAGCAGGAACAGTGCGGCGCGCGGGCGTGAGTTCATTCGGATTTGGTGGCACCAATGCCCATATCATTCTGGAAGAAGCACCCGCTCACAGTGAAAGCGCCGACCAACCAAGTGCCGTCATACCATCTCACCTGTTTTGTCTGTCGGCCAAAGATCGCAGCGCATTGCAGGCGTTAATCAATCGCTACCTGCGTTTCCTGCCCCGAGCCAACCGGCCGCTGAGCGAACTGTGCATCGATCAGAACTGCAGCCGCTCCCACTTCGACGAACGTTTGGTGTTGAGATGCAGCAGCACTGAGGAATTACAGGAAAGCCTGCGCTCCATCAACTGGGCCAACCTGGAGAAAAACGTATTCTCCAGCCGCCGTCGTAAAAGCCAGTCCACACCGCATGTGACCTGGATGTTCACCGGACAGGGGTCACAGTACCCCGGCATGGGCCGGGAACTTTATCAGTACAACACTGCATTCAGGCATACGATTGATCAGTGCCATGACCTGTTGCAGCATTATGCCAACATAGATCTGAAGCGCTTTATATTGAATGAAAGCGACGGAGACGTTTCCGAACTGATTTATCGCACCGATTATGGTCAGCCCGTGCTGTTTTGCTATGAATATGCTCTGGCTCAACTGATGCTGAATGCCGGCATTCGACCGGACACCTTGATCGGACACAGCCTGGGAGAAATCGTCGCCGCCACAGTGGCAGGTGTATTCAGCCTTGAAGATGGTATCCGTGTCGCCAGCGAGCGGGGAAGGTTGATGCAGGCTTTGGAGATACCCGGCACCATGATGGCGGTATTTGCTCACAAAGAAGATGTGCTGCCACTCCTCAGCAACTATCCATTGGTTTCCATCGGTGCCTTGAATGGTCCGGGTCAAATTGTTCTCTCAGGCTGCTCAGTAAGTTTGCAGGCGCTGCAAACGCAGCTGGAAGAGCGTGATATCGGCACCCGTACCCTGACAGTGTCGCACGGTTTCCATTCTCCATTGATGAAGCCCATGCTGGAAGAGTTTCGCCGCCTGCTCACCAGCTTGAAATTGAACACACCGAACTATCGCCTGGTATCCAACACAACTGCCAAAGAAGCGCATGCTGAATTGGCGACCGCCGACTATTGGTGCCAGCATGTACTGGCCACGGTCGATTTCCAAGGTGGGTTACAACAAGTGGCGGGCGACCAGAACGCTATTTTGATCGAACTTGGACCCAAACCTATTCTAAGCGCGATCGCACAACGTAGCCTGAACCGGGATAGTGCCCGCATCATTCCATTGATAGGCGATCATCAGCAGGAATACACAAGTTTCCTGGATGGCATTGCCCAATGCTATACCTCTGGGCTGAACATACATTGGCAACTGTTTTTAGGTATTGAGTCCTATGCAAAGCAGGACCTGCCACTCTATCCATTCCAGCGCAAATATTTCTGGCTGAACGATGCCGCGCCCAGCCAGGTCACACCACCGACTACGCAAAAAGAGCATGCCTTCCATTCCCTGCTGGGCCGACGTCAGCACTCTCCCCACCTCAAGAACGGTGAGTTGCATTACGTTACCTATCCCGGACTGGAATCCGCGAACTGGGTCAGCAACCTGGAGCGTCCGGCCCGAATTCATTTCCACCTTGGGCATTTTATTGAAATGGCCATGGAAGTGGGAAATGAGGCATTCCAAACCAGCAAGCTCACCTTGCAGAATCTGGAACTGCACAGACGTATGAATGCTCCCTACGGTAGCGATAACAGCATCCACACCATTGCGGAACGACGTGCCAACAATGCGTTGAAAGTGGATTTCTATACACTGGATAAAGAAGTGGAGGTGGGGGATCAGTGGGTGCTGATCTGCTCGGTGGGCATTACGCCTACTAAAACCGGCAAGACCTATGGTGGGCGCAGCTACGACCTGGATAAGAAGGTGCCCAACCCGTCGAGCGAGGACGTGTCCCAGTTTTTCAGTGCGGCAACGGCCGCTCAGTCCCTTTACTCCACCAAAGACAAAAACATAGTGCGCTCCGCCAACATGCAGGATGACTTACTGATATGTGACGTGGACTTCTCCGAACTGGTAGCCAATAGCACAGGACAGCAATGGCTTAAGCCTGAAGTCATTCAAGGCCTGTATCAATTAATGGGATTGTACTGCGAATCGTTACGGCACAATGATCAGATTCGTCCCGGTGTTGAATACATTCCCTACAGCGCACGCAGCATCGTCTGGACCGAGCACCTTCCGGCCCAAAGCAACATAGTAATAAGCCATAAGGATTCCTGGTCAGAAGACACTGAGCATACGGAACTGGACCTGGCGATCTTTGACAAGCAGGGTGTTTGCACACTGAAGATTGAGGGCATGCTCTTACGCTCACGGGCACTGGCGGGCAAAACCCTGGCAGAAAGAGTGCGTGAAGTCAGCATGGAAGAGCGAACCGTCCTGATCAGCGCCCTGATTACGGAAAGCCTCGCCTCCAGTTTAGGGGGGCAACCCATGGATATTAACTTGTCTCACTCCCTGGCTGAACTGGGTGTCGACTCCATTACCGCAATCTCAACGCTTTCCCGCCTGAAAAACGAACTCAACCTGGACATCAAAGCCAGTGAGATCAATCGAGCCCGCTCCATCGATGAGTTCGCCACGCAACTGGCAGCGAAACTGACACCGAGCGAAGCGCAACAGGAATCAACAACTGAGGTACGGGGCAGCTGCGCCATTCTGCGGGCCGGTCATCCCGGCGTGCTGCCGCTGTTTTTCATCCATTCGGGGAACGAGGGCCTGCTTCAGTATCTGGATCTGGCCAATGCTTTCGGTGAAGACATTCCTTTGCTCGCCATGTTGCCGGAGCTGACGGACAACGGCCGTGTCCGCAATCTTGATGATGTTGTTGAACTGCTGATCAGTGATATCCGCAAAGAACAACCCCACGGCCCTTATATGCTTGCCGGTTGGTCACTGGGTGCCACCATGGCTGTTTTGGTAGCCAACAAGCTGGTCCGGAGCGGAGAAGAAATCAAGTTTGTGGCGGTCGTTGATGCACCCTGTATTCTGGGGAGTAACATTAGCGCCCAGACACTTCAGTACTGTATAGAGCAAACCAGCTCAGACCCGGCCTCCATGGACCCCATCAGTCTGCAGCGATACAAATCGGATCTGTTTGAACTCTACGCCCAAACCCTGAAAGTCAAACAGCCCCAGCTGAGCTATGAGCTTCGACACTTCCAGACCGGACCCACCGGCAGCAACCTGATTGCCAATACTTCGGCCGGTGAGTGGGCCAACCTCTCCAGTCGCAAACTACATTCCAAAACCATTCCCGGGGATCATCTCAGTCTTTTCAAATCAGGCAATGTTGAGACGCTGGCATCTTTCCTTCGTAAACTGGTGAGAAATTGTGGTGCCGCAGAAAACCGTTTCCGTAGGAAATCCCTGGAAAGCGTCAATTTGACCCAATCCGTACTGAAAGGTGTTCCCGAACTCAACGCAGACAAGCGGCCTTGTGCGACGTTACAAGTCAACGAGGAACATCCCTATTTCTTTGATCACGAATTGGATCATATTCCCGGCATTCTGATTCTGGCCGGAGCCTGGGAACTGGTATGCCGTTCCACCTTTGAATGTGACCCGCTTAACCCGCTGATCTGCCGCAGTGTCAGTCATTATTCATTGCAGTTCGATCAGTTTGCGGAAAAGAATCGGGATCTTCATTACGAACTGCACTTCACCGGAGGCAACGCCTACCGACAGCAGATTGAATGTCTGGTCAGTCAGAGCGGAAAAGACATCGGCAGACTCTATCTAACCCTGGATTACCAGAACCGGAAGCCAATCAGCCTGTTACCTGGAAAGCGAGACACATTGCGTGAAAGCTTTAACCTGCTACATAAGCAGATTGAAGCCAACGTGTTGATCGATCAACCGGAGCACACAGAAACCTGTTGGATCTGCCACCCCCAGGCTCCAGAACCCGGCCATTATCTCAGTAACACCACACTGGCCTATGGCTGCCTGAATCCAATTTACATTCTTGAGTCATCCAGGCAGTTCCTGACCTATCTGTCCCATCAACAATTCGGTGTCGCCCTTGGCACTCATGTAAATCTGATTGAAGTGACGCTGGAATTCGAGGACACCGTCGATTTCAAGGATGTGCTGCAAATGGTGGTCCAACCACACGCAGACAGAGTGGAACAGGATGCATTCCAAACCATCACTGTAGCCTGGAAGCAGAAGGGACGCACGATTGTCCGCAGCCAGATTACCGCCCAGGTCACACGTCTGGAAACCTATATTCAACAAAGATCTCACAAACTTTAAGGCGCTATACCATGAATGATTCAACACAGTCTGACTTTAGAAATCGCGTTCCGCTCTATACAATGCTGGGAGCCATTGTCATCTTTACTCATATTGCCACGTTAAAACTTCAACACTGGGAAGGTGCGATGTGGTTAAGTGGGTGGGTTGCCGCTATCGGCTATATTATCTGGCTGATATCAGAAGCCAACGTTTCCATTACTGAATCAGGCAAGGGCGAGACCCAAAAGGATCGCGGCACCTGCGAACTCTATGTTTTGGGGCGTATTCTCACCGTATTCAGTGCCATCATCCTGGGCACTCAATGGCAGGAATTCAACTTCACCATGCTGCTCGGGCTGGTCTTGTTCGCCGGCGGCATTGCGTTTCGCCTGAACGCCATTGACACACTTGGAAAATTCTACTCCCACCGAGTGCGTCTGATTGATGAACACAGCGTGGTGGACACCGGCCCCTACCAGTGGGTTCGTCATCCAGCCTATACCGGCATGTTAATCGCCCATCTTGGCTTTGTGCTGGTTTTCTTCAATCTGTATGCCTTCTTGGCCTGGCTGTTGATTTTGCTGCCGGCCATCGTGAAGCGGATCAAAGTGGAAGAAACGGCACTGCATGAACTGCCCGGCTACACTCAGTACGCCAACAGCCACAAACGTTTGATACCCGGTGTTTGGTAATGTCGGGCAGCAGTTCAACACTTACTATTGTTGTCATCGGCGCCAATGGTTACAGCGGCCGCGCACTGTTGCGCCTGGCCGCCCACCAGCCGGCAACCTATAGTATTCGAGCGCAGGTTCGCGAGCCCGGCACCGTGCTTGATGCGGATAACATCCGCACATTTACAGGCAGCCTGGAGCAGATCAATCCAGAATTGTTCCCAGATGAACCCCATATTCTGGTGCATATGGCTGGCAAGAATATTGATCATGATGGAACCGGCTTTGAGCGGGTTAATATTCACGGCACTGAGAACCTGCTGGCCCACTGCAACCAACACACCCTTGGCATTCTGTACCACAGCTCCCTTTCCGTCCTGGGACAAAATCATCAGCGTAATGTTTCCAATCAGCAAACGCCGTCGCCGAAGACCGATCTGGCGCGCTCCCGTGCCGGCGCCGAACAACGGGTGTTGGACTTCGCCATGAAGCATAACAAGTCTGCCTATTGCTTGCGACCACGGTTTATCCTGGGTAAAGAAGATGCCTTTGTCATACCAGCCCTGATAAAGCTGGTACAAAAGGGGCTGTACATCGGCGATGGCCAACAGCAGTTTTCCGTCATTGATGTCGACGACTATGCCCTACTGATTCTGGAACTCTGCCACCGCCTTTATACCTGTGCTGAGCCCGAGCGTTTGGCGTTGAACGTGGGTTACCAAAAGCCGTTGTCATTTTCCCACATGTATGAGGCCCTCCAGACCCTGGACCCAAGTGCCCACATCAAACGGCGAATTACGCACCCTGGCGCTCTGGCCACCTCATTCAACTGGCTGCCGGTGAAAAAGCTCCGCTCTCTCGCCACCCAACTTCAACTGATTGGACTGGATCATTACAGCGACGTCAGCGAAACCCGCAAGCGTTTACGCAGCGATATATTGAACCGCGACAGTTTCGACTATTTCCGCGAACTCGCCCAACATTTCAAGGATTCATCATGCAACTGACCATCGACTATCGACACCAGCCATCAGAACAACAAGTTGGCGGTAAGTTTGCCAAACAGGCGGACTTGATTGCCGCTGGACTGCCTGTACCGAAATTCGTCTGCCTGACCAAGGATTTTTATGCTGCCGTAACCGAACCACTGCAGGACCCGTTGCGCGCCATTCTGGAGGCCATCGATTTCGAAAAGCACAGCAGCATTCTGCAAGGTTCAGAGGCGGCACAACAGTTGATTGCCAATCTGAGCTTAAGCAGTGAACAGCAGAACACAATTCTGGCGGGTTTCGACACATTGTTCAGCATGGACACTCTGGTCTCTGTACGCGCTTCCACAGTGGGTCACAAGTTGGAGGAAAGCGAGGACTCCGTCAGCAACCCGTTTGCAGGTATGAGCGAATCCTTTCTGTATGTACGCCGTGATCAGATACTGCAACGGGTGCGACAGTGCTGGGCCTCCGGCTTTTCCCAGGAGTCCCTGATTTATCGTCATCAACAACACATGGATCTGATGGGGTTCAGTGTGGCAGTAGGGATTCAGGAAATGGTGTTCGGTGAGCGCTCCTTTGTGATGTTCACCGCCGATCCAAAAACCGCAGCATCGGACAAAATCATCATTGCCGGACACGGTATTGGTGAAGGGGTGGTACAGGAAAAGGTCGCCGTGGATCACTACTTTATTAGCGGCAAAAACGGATTAATCAACCATACCATTGCCGACAAACCCACCCAGCTGGTATTCGATGCGCAAGCCGGCTATGGGTTGACCGAAGCACCTGTACCGCCGGAACGGCAAAACGAAGCCTGTCTCACCGATGCTGAAATCCAGCAACTGATTGCAGCCGGCAGCAAAGTGGAGTCCCTCTATGGTCTGCCCCAGGACATCGAGGGTACGTTTACCTCTGACGGAAAATTCTATCTGCTCCAGACGCGGCCCATTGCACTGGATTTCAATCGTCAGCTGGTATGGAGCAATACCAACGTAACGGAGAGTTACCCCGGCATCAGCAGCACGCTGACCTTTACCCACGCCAAGTATTTCTATCGGGTTATCTTTCGCGATCTCTACAAGCGCCTGAGTGTGGGCAACGAAGAAATCTGGAACAACTACCAACCTTTGGACAACATGATTGGCTATCTGAATGGCCGCATCTATTACTGCCTGTCCCATTTCTATTTGTTGCACAAACAAAGCCCTTTATTCCCCCTGTTCGCTTCTCACTGGGAAAACATGATCGGCCTGCGTTCCTCATTCCACACCCAGGAACCCCGCACCCTGAAAGCACTGTTGAAAAAGGGCTGGGAATGGGCTCGCTTTGGCAAAGCCTTTGTGCTGACGCTGTTCGATTATCTGGGTCATGACCGCGCCATGTATAACTACCATCGTTGGTGGGAGAACCGCATCGCCCCTATGCGCGGTCAATCATTTACCGGAGAGGACCCCCTGACTCTGGTTAATCGCTTTTATGAGATATGGACCGAAGTAGGCCGTCACTGGGGTGTTACCCTGACCACCGATGCGTACCTGATTCCGCTGTACGGCTGGACTGAGGCCCTGTTCAACAAGTGGGAGTTGAATCGTGAAGACCCGGGCCTCCTCTCAGACCTGCTGTGTGGAGACGAGCAATTACTCAGCGTTGAGATAATTCTGTCAGCGGTCAACCTCGCCGAACAGGTTCGGGCCGACGACAAATTGAAAGAACGTTTTAGCCAGTCTGATGAACATGAGTTGTGGCAGGCGCTGGACAACAACGAGCTGGACCCCGCTTTTACTGCGAGTGTGCGCAAGCATCTGCACTTGTACGGCGATCGTGGTTTGCAGGAACTGAAAGTGGAACAGCCCAGCCTGCGTGATACGCCCTGGGTCCTAATGAAGATGATCCGCCAATACGCGGCCCAGGATGTCACCGTTGCCAGTTACCGCCAACATGAACTGGACGTGCGCAAAGGCGCCGACCAAAAGCTGGCGTCCCTGCTGGCCGGTCAACCCTGGAAATTCAAACTGCTGAACGATGTTATTTTGCCGCGGCTGCGCCGCCTGATTCGGCATCGGGAAAATTCCCGTTATTGCCGCAGCGAATTGTTTGGCTTCAGCAAACAGATATTCAAAGCCCTGGCAGATTATTTAGTACAACGGGGTGTGTTGCGCGAGACCGGCGACATCGTGCATCTCTCTCAGGATGAAATCTTCGGCTATATCAACGGCATGGGCGTTACTGAAAACCTCCAGGCATTGGCAGACTTGCGGCGTGGTGAGTTCGAGCAATTCAATGCAGCCGAACCGGCAGAACAGATCACCACCCTGGGGGCCGTTAGAGATAACGATCTATGTCCGATGGAACTGCCAGACCTCTCAGGCAACGCCCTGGTAGGCCTGGGATCATCCGCCGGGAAGGTACGGGGCATCGCCCGTGTCGTCCATGATCCCAACACCGTGGACACCACCGGCGAGAACATGATCCTGATTGCCCGGGAAACCGATCCCGGCTGGTTGTTCCTGATGCTGGCCTCAAAGGGTATGGTGGTGGAACGGGGCAGCATGCTGTCACACACCGCCATCACCGGGCGTAAGTTCGGTATTCCCACGATTGTGGCTTTACCCAACGCCACCAAGCTGATTCCCGATGGCGCCCTGATTGAAATCGATGGCTCCTCCGGCGTGGTCACCATTGTGGATGAATCTGCAAGCACCAGCGAGGCTGAGGATAAAGACAACGGGGCCGCAGCATGAAGCAGGCGCAACTCCGTAACTATTGGCAACGTCTGAATGCGTTTGCCGAAATCATCTATGAACCCAAACAGCATTTTCTGTTTGCCGCCCTGTGGTTTCTCTCAATCCAGGGTTTGTTCATACTGAAGAGCCCGGTCGATACCTGGCAGTGGGGCCTGTCCACCCTCATATCCGCCGGCAGCTTTTTTGGCGTATTGTTTGTATTGCGGGCCATTGATGAAGTGAAAGACCTGGAATATGACCGTCAATACAATCCGGATCGCCCGGTGGTGTCCGGTGTGGTGGGTCTGGGGGATATTCGTTCCTATGTGCTGTTGGGCACGTTGATCATTGCCCTGGCCAATATCCTGATCGCCTGGCAATTGGCGTTGTTTGTAATCGTGAACGTAGGCTACGGTCTGCTGTTAATGTGGCTTGAGAAAAAGATTCCTTTGATGGACCGCAGCATGTTCTTCAATTTGCTGCTGACCTATCCCGTCAGTATTGCCCTCAGTTTTTACACGTTGGTGCAGATTAGCTTTACCCAGCAGGTCGACGTGGCCTGGTGCCTGCTGCCGATTATCGGCTGCTACATTCTGGCTTTCCTGCATTTCGAAATCATCCGCAAGAGCATGTGGGAACCGCTGGCGGATCCTGGAGAAAAGCTTTACTCCAATGAGATCGGCTGCAGTAAAGCAGTGTTGCTGGGCACACTGTGCGGCGTGCTGGCCATCAGCGGCATCGTAGTACTGAATCAGCCCTGGCAACAAACCGGCGCAGCTGCCCTCACCGGCTGGTTGCCGCTGCTGGGGTGTGTATGGATTGGATTGAGTGTGAAACTGTTTCTCACCCAACGCAGCCAGCGCTTTAACCCGAGAAAATACTCAGTGCCCTTTATCGTTACTTTTTATGGGTTGAACCTGGTGCACGCGTTAACTGCAAATCACCATCACTTTACCTGGTTGGGGAATTAAATGAGTACTCTCGAAGACTGGACCCGCCTTCCTGTCCATCGCCCGTGGCTGGTCTTAGCGTTGTGCCTGTTGATCACAGCTGCCTGCGGCCTGGGCACCAGCCGCTACCACAACACATTGGACTTCCGTTTCTTTTTCAGTGGCGACAATCCCCAGCTGCAAGCCTATGAGCAATTGCAATCCACCTACGGCTCTGAAGAATTCGTATTTGTGGCCATCGCCACCCGGGATGGCAGCGACCTGTTTACGGAAACCAACCTCCAGGCCCTGGCCTCCCTCACCGAGCAGGCCTGGCAAACGCCCTATTCCATTCGGGTGGACTCGCTGACAAACTTCCCCTACACCGTCGTCAGCGAAGACGATTTTGTGGTGGAGGATTTATACAATACAGACGCCGCCCTTGACTCAACAGACCTGCAAACCCGCAAGCAATTTGCGTTGCAGGAGCCTGCCACCATTAATGCTTTGATTTCTGAAGACAGCAGCGTCGCAGGCATGCGCATCCTGATCAAACTACCGGGCATCGATCGCGCCGTTGAAACACCCAAAGTGGTGTTTTTTATTCGGGACATGGTGGCCAAATTTGAACGGGATCATCCCCAATTCAAGACCTATCTTTCCGGACAAATTGTCGTGGACCAGGCCTTTCCGGAATCTACTGAAGCCGATATGGGATTTGTCTGGCCCGCCTTTTTTGTGGTGATGCTGGTGCTACTGGGCTTTATCTTCCGCAGCCTAGCGTTTGTGCTGTTCACCGTCTTAACCGCCATCTGCTCGATAGCCACCGGCATGGGTTTGCTGGGGTGGACCGGAATGAAAATCAATGCCGCCGTCACCGTCGCACCCATCATGATCCTGACACTGGCCATTGCCGACAGCGTCCACATCCTGACCCGCTACCGCTTGCTGCGACAACAAGGGCAGAACAAACAGGAGGCGCTGCACACCAGTTTGCAACAGAATGCGTTGCCGGTGTTGCTGACTTCACTGTTCACCGCAGCGGGCTTTCTTACCTTGCATTTCAATGATTCACCTCCCTACCAAGCCCTGGGTTATATTGTGTGCGCCGGGGTCATCGCGGCCTGGCTCTATTCCATGCTTTTGCTGCCTGCCATGGTGATGCTCATTCCCCATAAGATTCGCGCGCTGGAAAAAGCGTCTGCAACCCTACCCATGGCACGATGGGCGGACTGGGTCATACAACACCAAAAGGCTCTGTTCTTTGGTGGCCTGGTTGTCATCATGGCAGGCTTGATGTGCCTTCCGCTGAATCGTATCAACGACGATCCGGTAAAGTATTTCGGCAGTCAACAAACCATGCGACAGCATATGGAGTTTGTGAATAACCGCATCACCGGCTTGGGGGCACTCAACTATTCTATTCCGGTACAGCAGGGAGAGAAGCTCACCAGCCCCAGTTATCTGCAGCGCCTGGATAACTTCAGCCAATGGCTGGCCCAGCAAACAGACGTAGTGCATGTAGATTCCATGGCGGACATCATCAAGCGCCTGAATCAGTCCTGGCACAACGACGATCCAGCCTTCTACCGCATACCGGATGATGAAGAAGCCATTGCGCAATTACTGTTGCTCTACGAAATGTCGCTGCCCTTCGGTGGCGACCTCAGCACCATGATTTCCCGTCAGCACAACGCCTCCCGCGTGCGGGTAACCATGGACAACACGGCAGGGGATTATCATATCCAACTGGATCAACAAGCTTGGGTCTGGCTCGACAAACACAGCACAGTCACAAGCGACATTGTCTCCGCCAGCGCACCACTGATGTTTGCCCACATCGGTGATCGCAGCATGAAAGGCATTTTGGTGGGCCTGATCGGTTCCCTGTTTATCATGGGCATCGTGCTGGCCCGTTTGTTCCGTTCCACCAAACTGGGATTGATCAGCATCGTTTGCAACGTGGTGCCGGTGGCGCTGGCATTTGGCGTGTGGGGCCTGTTAAACGGCAATATCGATGTGGGCCTGAGTGTCACCCTGGGAATTGCCTTCGGCATTGTGGTGGATGACACCATTCACTTTCTCGGCAAATATCGGCATGCCCGCCAGACGCTGGCCATGGACAGTGAAGCCGCCGTACGCTTTGCCTTCGCCCGGGTTGGCCCAGCCATTGTGATAACCTCGGTGATCCTGATAGCCGGGTTTGCCATGCTGGGTTTTTCCGCCATGAACATCACCGCCAACACCTCCATATTGACTACCGTTACCATCGCCATCGCGCTGGCGGTGGACCTGTTGTTTATACCGGCTCTTTTACTTCAGTTTGATCGTGCTCCCAGGGAGACTACACATGGATAACGTCAAAGCATTACCCCACACAAGCACGCGCTCATTGCCGGCCGTTGCATTCGAATGGCTGTTTTTTCCAGTGCTGTCCATCAGCGCAATCTATGCCACCGCTCAGTATCTGTATTCCGATCAGGTGGAACTGGCAACGCTGATCATTTCCACGTCGGTGTTACTGATCACCATGCTGTTCGAGCGCATTCATCCGCTTAATCCGCAATGGAATCAGTACCGGGGTGACCTGGGCCCGGATTTCAGTTCCCTCGTTCTGGTGGGCGTATTTATGGAAGGCGCCTTGAAGCGGATGGGGCCGCTGATTGCACTTTACCTGTTCCTGGCAATGGGCCTGCCGCAAAATTACCGATTGATTCCCGATAGCACACCACTGTGGGCGGAAACCATTCTGGTGCTGCTGATTATTGAACTTGCCAAGTACGGATTCCACCGATTAGGCCATGAACATCCCAAGTGGTGGCCCTTGCATTCCGTGCATCACAGCGTCAAGCGCATGCACTTGCTTAATGGATTCCGTATCCATCCGCTCTATCATTTCTGCACCTTCCTGCTGGGTGTAGTGCCCTGCTACCTGATCGGTGCCAGTGCGGAAGCCTTGATTCTCAACAGCGTGATTCTGGCCATTGGCGGCTCCATTCAGCACTGCAACATCAAGCTGCGCTATGGCTGGCTGAACTATATTTTCAACACCAACGAACTGCACCGCTGGCACCATTCCAAAAACATCAGCGAAGGCAACACCAACTATGGTGCCGTATTGATTGTGTACGATGTACTGTTCGGCACCCACTACTACCGCCCGGATGCGAGCCCCGTGGAATTGGGTATCAGCAATGAAGAGCATTACCCGATGAACAATTACTGGAAGCAGTTGCTGATTCCGTTTCGCTGGAAATCCCAGATACTGGACAAGTAAACGCTCAGCCAGCATGATAGCCCTCACAAAAGGCCCAAAGCTTACAGGGATTCAGGCTATCCATGCGCTACCTCCACATTATTATCGGTTTGGTCCTTATCACAGCCTGTATAAGTGGCTGTGATAAGGAACCCGGCCCAGCGCCTCAACCGGCCGAACACAAGCCTGCAGCCAAACTCCCACTACCCCAACCCCATTATGTCGGCGCGCAACATTGCCAGGGTTGTCATGAAAAGGCTTATCAGGATTGGCAGGATTCCCACCACGATCTGGCCATGCAGGAAGTCAGTGGCGATACGGTTCTGGGTGACTTCAACCAGACACGCTTCGAATACAACGGTGTCACCACCGAGTTTTCCCAAGAAGATAACGAGTATTACATCAAAACCGACGGTCCGGACGGGAAACTGACCAGCTATCCCGTTGCCTATGTATTCGGCGTCTATCCCCTGCAGCAATATTTGATCGCCCTGCCCGGTGGCAAATTGCAGGCCTTCGGCATCGCCTGGGACAGCCGCCCGCAAACCGAAGGTGGTCAACGCTGGTTCCATCTTTACCCGGATCAGCAAGTGGATCATCAGGACTACCTGCACTGGACCAATCAAAGTCAGACCTGGAACTTCATGTGTGCGGAGTGCCACTCCACCAACCTGAACAAGAATTACGATACTGGTCAGCGCAGTTACAACACCACCTGGTCGGAAATCGATGTGGCCTGCGAGGCCTGCCATGGCCCCGGTTCCAATCATTTGTTGTGGGCATCTGAAGCAAAACGCAACGACTATAAATTTAAAGACAAGAAAGGCCTGACCCATTTATTTAATGAGCGGGCCAATGTTCATTGGATGATAAATACTGAAACCGGGCAACCCCAACGCAGCGAACCCGGCAATCAACGCACCGAAATTCAGGTGTGCGCTGCCTGCCATTCCCGCCGCGCGCAGTTCTTCGAAGATAGCCGACAGGGCCAGGGCTTATTGCAGAGTTACTTGCCGGCCACGCTGGATGCGGGGCTGTACCACAGCGATGGCCAGGTGAACGACGAGGTCTACGTTTACGGTTCATTCCTGCAAAGCAAAATGTATCAGGCGGGGGTTACCTGCAGCGACTGCCACAATCCCCATTCACTGGCATTAAAGTTGCCGGGCGACGGCGTATGCCTGCAGTGCCATGAATCCAGTTACGCCAAACCGGAGCATCATCACCACACAACCGATAGCGCTCAGTGCATCGACTGCCATATGCCGGTGAAAAATTTTATGGTGGTGGATGCCCGGCGGGATCACAGTTTCCGCATTCCGCGCCCTGACTTGAGTGACAGCCTGGACACCCCCAACACCTGTAATCACTGCCATAACAAAGAGTCCGCTCAATGGGCCGCAAACCAAATCAAGAGCTGGTACCCGGAGCCCAACCTGGGGTATCAGGATTTTGCCGACATTATCGCTGCCGGTCGTGAATCAAATCCGTCAGCAAAAGCGCCCCTGCAAGGATTGGTTTCCGACCTCACCCAGACCGCCATCGTGCGCGCCACTGCGGCAACGTTGTTGGCAAGCTATCTGGACGCAAGCACGTTGCAAACCCTGTCCCAGGCCCTGCAAGATCCCGATCCTCTGGTTCGTATTGCCGCCGCCCGTTCACTACAGACGTTACCCCCGGATATGCGGTGGCCCCTGCTGAGCCCGTTACTGCAGGACGCTGTGCGTCTGGTGCGGGTCATTGCTGCCGAAACCCTGTCGGATATTCCCAGTCAAACCCTGGCACCACAGGATGCCCGGTTGTTGCGACATGGTGTGGAGGAGTATGTGGCCTCGCAGAATTTCAATGGGGACTCGCCCCAATCCCAGGTTAATCTGGGATTGCTGGCTGTGCTGCAGGGTCAACCGGATCAGGCGTTTGCTCACTATGAAGAAGCCATTGCCCTGGATGACACCTGGATTCCTGCTTACGTTAATCTGGCGGATTTGTATCGCATGCTGCAGCAGGATGAACAAGGTAAGACGGTGTTAAAAAAAGCGCTGAAGCGTTTCCCGCAAGATGCAGATCTGCATTTCAGTCTTGGATTACTGCTGATCCGGCAACAGCAGCACACCAACGCGCTTGAGCACCTGAAACAGGCGGCAGAACTGGCACCCATGAATGCACGCTACCAATACGTCTACGCGGTTGGTTTACACAGTACGGGGCGAAGTGAGGAAGCGCTGCGCGTCACCCGCAACGCCTTAAAAACACTCCAAGATCCAAATCTGACGGCGCTGGAGCAACAGCTCTCGAATCTTTGACCGCGATGCTTCTTCAGCTGCGATGTTTCTTCAGCTGCGATGCTTCTTCAGCTGACCTAGCAAAGATTTGGGAATGCTGTTGATGATCAGGCGTTCGTTTTCCGCATCGAACACCACTTCTTCCCCCAACAGTGAGGCGGCAAACTGCAGACTCATTTCCTTGGTGCGGCCATTAAACCGTACGTATTTGCGCAGACGGTTCTTATCCGGAATTAATTCTTCCCGCGGCTGCTCCTGCTGTTCCTGCACAAAGCGTTCGAAGCGCTCAGGTTCCGCATCATCCAGATAATAGGATAATTCCTTGTACACCACCGGCTCGCCCTGCTTGTCCTGCTCGATGCAGTAGTCCACCACCTTCTCCCGGTATTCCTTGCTTTCCTCTTCCGGCAAGTTCTGGGCATAGGCTTCCACGATGTTGAGGAACTCGTTGGTGTCTGCGGTGACGTTAACGGTATCGGCAAAGCCGATCCATTGGTTGAACAAGCCCAACAATTCCCGTTCACCCCGGTTTTTGGAGATGGTCAGGTACTTCTCGGAAATCTGCTCCGACCAGTGGGAGAGGTTCACCCGGGCACAAAAACCGATGTGGGACAGATCCGCATACACGGTTTCGGAGATTTCCAGATGGCTGTTGATCACCAGGCCCACCTGATGCTGCAGGTGCGCCACGTACAGCCATTCCGCATCGGCGTTGTTCTCCTGCCAGAACAGCAAATGGCCCTGGAACGGTACTTCCATCTGCTCCAGCAGCACCACAAAATGCTCGGTGAGCTTTTTACTCAACGAGGAAAACGGCATCTGCTGTTTAAGGAAATCCCGCAGCCAGGCCGGAATGGGGTTTTCCCCCAAATCCGGATTGAAATGGCCATAACGCTTGGAGGTTTTGGTGCTGAATGCCTGTTTGATTTCATTGAGCAACTGGCTGGCGTAGTCGTCCAGCGCGATACCGTCGTCACGGTACTGAACCTGGGCGGACTGGTCCGGTTGGGCACGATCAATCTGGTGGGCTATAAAATCGGAAACGGGCATGACAACCTCACTGCGTTGGGGCTGCCATTATACGGGGGGCCAAGTACAAGCTCAAAGCGCCTCAGGAAACCGACTGATTTTCTAAAATTACTTTACCTTTCATGTGTCCAGTTTCCAGCAGGCGATGGGCCTCAGGCCCCTGGGCCATGGGCAGTCGATGACTGATATGCAGATTCAGGGCACCCTGATCCACCAGTTCCACTAACTGGATCAGCTGATCTTTATTGGGTTGCACGGTATAACCCTGCACCCGCTTACCCTCCGCCGCACCTGCGGCCACCAGCTCGGCCGCTGTTAGCGTGGGCACTGTCAGCATCAAGCCATCCGCGGCCAGCCAGTCCAAAGCCTGACGCCCCACTTCACCGCCCATCAGATCCAGAATCAAATCCCAGGGCCCGGCCGCCGCCAGCGCATCCGGCCGGGAATAGTCCAGGCACACCTGGGCACCGAGTGAGTGAAGAAAATCCTGATTCGAAGCAGAAGCGGTGGCCCCCACTTCAGCCCCCGCCGAGCGCCCCAGCTGAACCGCAAGATGCCCAACACCACCGGCACCCGCCAACACCAGCAAGCGCTGCCCGGTCTGCAGCGCGCCATGCTGGAATAGCCCTTGCCAGGCGGTAAGCCCCGCCAGGGGCAGCGCTGCAGCCAGCGCCAGCTCAACCCGCTTGGGGGCCGCCACCAGGTCTGCAGCCACTGCGGCGCAATACTCGGCACAGGCTCCCGCGCCTCTGCCTGCCTTTGTCAGGGGGAAATTCACCATCCCGATGACCGGGCTTCCGACCGCGAAAGCCTCGTTAGCCGTCTCCACCGTTCCCGCCAGATCATAGCCCGGCACAAAACAAAAGGATTCACGCTCACCTAAACCCGCAGCCACAAAGCCTTTCCCGGCCCGGGTTTTCACATCGATGGGATTCAGGCCGGCCGCAGTCACCTTCACCAACACCTCACCTTTTCCGACCACAGGCAAGGGCAGATCACCTAACTGCATGCAATCCGCAGCGCCAAATTCGGTGTAGTACAGGGCCTGCATATCAGCGCCGGAATTGAACCAGTTGATCAATAGGTTCCCGATCGATCCAGGTTTTGTTGGCGGGCACTGAAGTGTCTTCGTAGCCGAAGGTGATACCCAGCAGGATATTGATCTCCTCACCAATCCCGAAGGCCTCCCGCACGATATCAGGATAATAACGCATGGTACCCTGGGGACAGCAGCCCACCCCATGGGCGGTCATGGACAGCATCAGGGTTTGCATATACATGCCCACATCGATGGCCACCGAAGCGCCGAATATCCTGTCCATACCGATGAACACCACATGGGGCGCATCAAACATCTGGAAATTACGCAGCATGGCCCGGTTACGTCCCTCCTTGTCACCCCGCTCGATGCCCATATTGCCGTACAGCTCCATGGCGCAGTCCACCTGGCGCTTGCGGTATTCCCCATCAAAGGTATCCGGGTATTCATAGTCGGAATTGAAGGGCACCCCCTGCATGACTTTCTCCACCATCTGGTCCCGGATACGATCCTTCAGCGCGCCGGAGGCCACATACACTTTCCAGGGCTGGATATTGCAGTTGGACGGCGCCCGTTGCGCCAGGGTGAAGATGGATTCCAGGGTTTCCTGCGGGATTTCCTTATCCAGATAGCCGCGCACAGATCGGCGTGACTTGATGGCTTCCGCCAGGCTCATGGTTTCCGGTGATACAGACATAGTTTCCCTCAAAACTTCATGTTTCATCATTGCTAAGAGCAGCCATGATACCCCAATTTTCCAGCGGAGAGGGTGTCAGGAAAGATCAGCGATACGGTAGATCCGGGCAGCGTTATCGTGAAACAGCTTGCGCTGGTTTTCCTCCGGATAATGGGCCACCAGGGCGCCGTAGAATTCATAGAGCTGGGCCAGGGAGAGGGAAACTTTATCCATGGGGAAGTTGGATGCGAACATGCAGCGATCCACACCGAAAGTCTGCAGCACAAAATCAAACAGGGGGCCTGCGGTATTCAGCAGTTCCTCACGGGTCGGTGGCATGGCCCGATGCTCATAACCCCAACCCACCACGGGCATAAACAGGCCGGACAGTTTTACCACCACATTGGGCAGCTCTGCCAATTCTTGCAGGCGCATCTGCCAGATACGCAGGGTGACATCACGGGCCGACTCCGTGCGCCCGTAGGAAGCAAATTGCCCGCCCAAACCAATGGGTGTGCCCATATGATCCAGCACAAAGGTAATCCCGGGAAAGGCTTGCGCCAGCACCACCAGCTCATCCAGCTGATGGTGGAAAAACCAGGCATCGAAACTGAGGTTATGCTGTTCCAGCAATGACAGCCCTTGTTGCCAGTGCTTGTCACGGGACAGGTAAGGGCGCGGACAGAAGCGCATGATGCCTTCATCCAGATCAAAAGCCAGCATCTGGCGCACCCCGCTGAACTTGGCACTGGCCTGCTGGTGGGCGGCAATCACTGCCGCGGCATCGCTACGCTGCAACTCCACATAGCCCACCACCGCGCCCAGTTTTACAGGGCTGTTGTTATCTGAATCACTGAACAGGTTATTGAGCCAACGGGTTTCCCCGACCGGACCCAGACCTTCACGGTCACGCCACTCCGCTTCCACATGCACGATATGGGTAAGCGGTAAACCCGCAGCATCGCCAATGTAATCCTCGGGCAGATAATCATGAGCCACAAAGTCAGGCCGACCCACATAACGCTTGTCGGTTTCACTGGCACCCAGCCGGATTGCAGTTTCATACAATTTTCGATTCCAACCCAACAGCCGCTTTGGCCAGGTCAGAATGCGCGGCGTATTGAGCAAGTCCCACTGGTGTATGTGCGGGTCAATAATGGGAAAGGGAAAATTCACCCGTAGCGGCCCCTTTGTTATTGTTATGCCTGCTTAAGTCGGTTACCCCGCCTGAACCAACACGGCACAGCGCAGTCTGTTTTGTCCGAAGTACAGCATCATGTCAAAGCTGTCCCGGGGAATCGGAAGATAATGCTTTTCCAGCTGCGAGGCTTGTTCATTTTCATCAATGTCCGGATCATTAATATAGACAAAGTCCTCATCCATATCCACCAACAGCACCCAATGCGGCGCTTTTTTGCGATCGAAACGATAGGTGCTGATCAGTACCAGCAGCATGGCATTGGCATCCAGCAAGGTTTTCATCTGGCCCAGAGACAACACTTCATGGTGAATCGGAACCTGCAATTCCGACAGCTTCTCCAGAAAATCATCGTGCACCAGTTCCAGCACCTGCTTCTTGCTGTCATTGCGAACACCTTCAGTAAACAGGGGACCGGCCTGGTTCACATACACATCCACCTTAAAGCCGCGCTTGGCCGCCGCATAGGCCAGCCCATGGGGGCCGCAACCGCCATGACCGGAAGTCATAAAAATGGTGGTGGCCTCACGCCAGATCTGCAGCTCAGTGCGCTGGTCACAGACCACATCGTCCCGCAGGTCTTTCATGGCCATCAACAGAGAGGCAGCACCACAGGTAAAATCCGTAGTCTGCTCGTAGTAGGCCACCCGCTCACTGGGTTCGGACAGATGTTCTTCCACCCGCTCATGTGGAATGATGCGCTTTTGGAAACGCAGGGCATCGGCGTGGTCTTCATAGTAATCCGTATACAGTCCAAACTGGCGATAGCCCATGCGCTGGTATAAACCGATAGCAGCACTGTTATCGCGACGCACTTCAAGACGCATGAACATACGCCCTTCCTCTGCGGCGTCTTCCTCCGCTTCTTCCAACAGGCGCCGCCCCAAGCCCATGCCGTGGGCATCCGGCGATACGGCAATGGAATAGAGCCGTGCCAAACTGGTACCCTGGCGCATAAATACAAGGACGTATCCCAACAGGCTAGCTTCAGGTGAGGCATGCTGCTGCTCAGCCACCAGCAACAGGTTGTGATCCTGCTGCAACTGATGGCGAAAACTGCGCTTGCTCATACGATCGGAGTCAAAACACCGCTCCTCCAGATCCACCAGCTGATCCAGATCCTGCAGCGTCGCCTTGCGCAGGCTTATGGAGTCACCCATTCATCAAACCCTGACAGGCCATTTGAATCACCTGACGCCCCCGCATCAACACCAGCGTCTGCCACTGGGGCTCCGCCGGGTAGAACTGCTTTAACAACTGCTGCCGTACCCGCTCGCTGTCCGGATGAGCGAAAGGCTGCTGGCCGGGTTTGCGTACCCGGTGATCCTCCCGCAGACAACGCAACAACTCAGCGATGGGATAGGTGCCGAATTCCAGGGTGACATAGCAGCTGCGCGGCCCCATTACATCGTGAAAGGCGTAGTCCACCAATCCGGTTTTCGGAACCGAACAACTGTCCCCGGACTCCGGTACGGTAACGGAATCGCCAAACCAATCCCGAGCTACCAACAACCCCGGTGAGCCAAGCGGATGATCACAGATCAACTCACCATAACCATAAGGCCCCAACCCGGTGTGCAGGTCGACTACCGCCACATCGCGATTGCCGCAGTCCAACTCGCTCAAGACCAGCTCCAGATTGATCCGCGCCTGACAGCGGTCGCGGCCGCCATAAAACAAACCATCGGCAAATTCATACTGCCCGCCACTCACCGCCAGCTCATACTCGTACTGCCCATGCTGCTGCAGGTAATGCATTAGGCGTTGTTCATTCTGCACTAAAGATTCCGCAGCAGGATTTACCTCCTGTGGCACCAGGGCAGCGGCCAGCTCCCGATAACCGGCGTTGTCCGGCAGCGGCTGACGGAAGTCCACAAAATTTCGGTTCACATCAATACCCTGCTCGTCCACCCGCCGGCACCAGGCAAACCCCCATGGGTTCACCGCATGCACCAGCAACACGGCCAACCCGTCCGGGACGGAAAGCTGGCCACTGGAAAGTCGCCGTACCAGGTCCTGCTGGATGGCTGAACCACAGAAGCCCTCGATGCCGTGTACAGCCGATAACAATACCAACACCCGGGGCGCATCCTGATCCCCGATCCATACCTGCCGGGTGGCTAAAGATTCACCTGAAGGACCGCTGCCCTCATAGGGCAGGGAGGTCAGCCGCGCCGGCAATCCCAAAGCGGATACCGCGCCCAGGAAAGCCTGCTCAGCTTCCGCATAGGAGCTTGAAAAAACGGATAATTCCCGGTGGGACAGCAATGGCGACAGCATGCATTTACCTCTTCAATCTGCACGAAAACACAGCGTAACCCTGGCCCCGTTTTTTTACCAGCGGCGACAATAAAAATAGTCGTTTAAAGGCTTGTAATTCCCCAAGGTTGAATCCAATATTTCCCGCAAGGCCCGCTTCCGGTTGCCCCTGAATCCGCGCCCAAGATCTCCCATTTACTTTGCGAACAAAAACAGGAAACCATGTCACAACTTCTCGTAGTGGTCGATTCCCTGAAAGACTGGGCACCCTATTTTCCCGCTGAAGACGTTATCACGTTCGATGACTACTTGAGCCGCCAGGATGGCAAGAAGAAAACCCGCACCCGCGTCATCAACCTGTGCCGCAGTTACAAGTATCTGTCCAAGGGATACTATTGTTCCCTGCTGGGGGAGGCACGGGATCACCATGTAATGCCCTCCCTGCGGGTCATCAACGACCTGAACCAGAAATCCCTGTACACCCTGCACCTGGACGACCTGACGGAACTGAATGATCGGGAGCTGCATGATTCAGAGCTGGAAAAGGAAGTTACGTTCATTACCTACTTCGGCTCGACACCGGACATGGAATTCAAAACCCTGGCCAAGGATCTGTTCGAGAAATTTCCCTGCCCGATCCTGGAGGTGAGCCTGCGCTTTTCTGATCGCTGGCAGATTACGGAATTACAGGCATTGTCTCCCCACAACCTGAAAACCGACGAGCAGCAAACGGAATTCGCCAACGCCCTGGATCGCTTCAGCCATAAAATCTGGCGCTCACCCAAGGCGCGCAAACAATACCGCTATGACCTCGCCATCCTAACCAACAAAGATGAAAAGCTGCCCCCCAGTGATGCCAAGGCCATCAAGCGCTTCATCAAGGCCGGCAATCAGCTCGGCGTGGACGTGGACATCATCGACCGCAAAGACTATGTTCGTCTGGCGGAATACGATGCCCTGTTCATTCGTGAGACCACCGCCATTGACCATCATACCTTTCGCTTTGCCAAAAAAGCGGAATCGGAAGGCATGGTGGTGATCGACGACCCCATGTCCATCCTGCGCTGCTGCAACAAGGTGTACCTGACGGACCTGTTCAACCTGAACAAGGTACCGTCGCCGAAAACCTTTATTCTGAGCAAACAGGATAAAGCTGCGTTGCAAAGCGCCATGGAAGCCATCGGCTTCCCCATCGTCTTGAAAATTCCCGATGGTGCGTTTTCTCAGGGAGTGTTCAAGGTAAACAACCCGGAAGAATTCGATGCCAAGATCCAGGCCCTTTTCAAAAAGTCCGCCCTGGTGTTGGCGCAAGAATTCCTGTATACGGATTTCGACTGGCGCATCGGCGTCATCAACAACAAGCCCCTGTATGCGTGCCGTTACTACATGGCCAAGGATCACTGGCAGATCTACAACCACGCCAGCAAAAGCGGCCGCTTCACCAGCGGTGGCTTCGACACCATGCCCACCTATGAAGTACCCAAGCCCGTACTGGACGCAGCGTTAAAGGCTACCAAACTGATCGGCCCCAGCCTCTATGGTGTGGACATCAAGCAATCCGGTGACCGCGCCCTGGTGATCGAGGTGAATGACAACCCCAGTATTGAATCCGGGGTGGAAGACCTGTTCCTGGGCAACCAGTTGTATGAGCAGATCATGCAGGAGTTCGTTACCCGCATCGAATCCCGTCGCAGTCAGAAGAGCTGACATCACCGCCAGGCTGGGCTACAGGCCCAGCCCGGATTTGACAATTCAGTGCGACCCCATGTTAACTGGTGAGAAATAACAAGAAGGGTCCGACATGAGCACCACCCCCCGCCAGTGGAAATCACTGGGCAACAGCCTGCGGTTGAAAGGACACTCCATCTTTGTCATTGATTCAGGTCCGCCGCTGCATAATCCGGATGCAGAGACCATTCTGCTGCTGCACGGCTATCCCACGTCTAGCTGGGACTGGGAACGGCTTTGGTCTTTGCTGCAAACCGACTTTCGCCTGATTGCCCTGGACCTGCTGGGTTTCGGATTTTCCGACAAGCCCTACCCCCACCGCTATTTGATCCAGGAACAAGCCGATATTGTAGAAGCGCTGGTGGAACGCATGGGCCTGAGCCGCTTTCATGTTCTCTCCCACGACTATGGTGACACGGTAGCGCAGGAGTTATTAGCCCGACAAAATGAACTGGAACAGCCCCAATGGCTATCGCTGTGCCTGCTGAACGGTGGCCTGTTTCCGGAAACCCATCGCCCGCGCCTGGTCCAGAGACTATTGGCCAGCCCACTGGGACCGTATCTGACCCGGCATATGGAGAAAGCCTCTATCCACAAAACCATGAGCCAGATATTCGGGCCTGATACCCAGCCGGATGAGGAACTGATTGACGGCTTTTGGGAAGTGATCAATATCAACAACGGCCGCCGCACACTGCATAAGTTGATCGACTATATGAAACAACGTCGGCAATACCGGGAACGCTGGGTGGGCGCATTACAACAATGCCGCATCCCCATCGGGCTCATCAATGGTAACGTCGATCCGATCTCCGGCGCTCATATGGTGGCCCGTTATAAAGAGGTAGTGGGGCCACCCTTGATGATCATTTCACTGGAGAACATTGGCCATTATCCACAATGGGAATCACCCGCCCAGGTGAACAGTGCCTACCGACAATTTCTGAATGCAGCAACCGACTGAGATGGTTTATGCTGCATCGGCCACCTCGACCTCCTGCCATTCGCCGCGGTAATAGCGCGATAGAGTTTGCGCTTCCAGGTCCCATTGAAAAACATACAGCCAGTCGTTATTGATGAGATCGGCGACCATTTCATGGCGCTTGATAATATCGGCAATCGCCTGCTTCGGCGCGGCCAGATACACACTGAGCCGCAGCGGCTGATGCATCCACTGCTTGCCATTGTGCAGCGATTGCATGGCCAGGCCGATACGCAGATCCCCGCCATTGCCTTCAAACACGCCCAGGTTGCCCCCGACAATATTGTGCAGAACCTTATTACCGCTGCCATATTTTCGATTATCCGTCACCGATGCGTTGTACTGCATGTTGATCCAGTTGGTGACGATCATTGGCGCGGTCATGATGAGTTCCAGAATGTTAAAACCTTCGTCATTCTGCCATCTATAGTCATGCAGGAAACTGCGGCCCGATAAATCCAGTGCGCGGGTAAAGGAGCGGGGGGCGACGATAAAGCTGGCGTTATTGGCCAAGCCCCATTCCGGTCTGACCTGCGACCAATCGCGGCTGCGTTTTTGCAACAAGCCAGCCAGTTTTGCGGGGTTCACCTCAGCAACATCAAGGCTTTTTGCCCGCGCCTGGCGGGCGGATTGGCCGGCATTCTTCAACCAGTCATTCAATTGATCCTGAATCGGGCCACCCAAACAAGTGATTTCGTCCGTGGTAGTGTTGTGGAGTGCCGCCACAAAACGGCAGTCATCCGGAATAATCAGCGCCTGTTCGCTCAGGGAACGGCGGATGTCGCGATCGTTCAGCAAACTCGCCAACACCCGCACGTTGAGTTCGCCGGTTTGTCCCCCGCAGGCGCCGCAATCCAGGCCCGCCGCGTGGGGGTTGTTACAGCTTTGACTGCCATGACCAACCAGCAACACGATTTCGGCGAACTGATCGGTTAACCCCATGGCGGTTAATACCCCGGCCACCAGCTTAGTTTTCTCCTCCAAGCTAAGCCGTCGACCCTCCCGCGATAATTGCCAACCGCCAGCCCCCGGCAAATTATTGACCGGATGATGATGCGGGCTGGGGAAAAACGTATTTTTCAGCAGCTTATAGCCGTAGGCCAATCCCATGGCCTCCACCAGGCTAAACGTTGCCGGGGAGGAAGTCTGCAGATTCTGCAATCGCACCTTTTTGCGCAGGGCTTCGGGCCGGGCGGTGAGAGCGTCACCGGAGTGGTCGCTGGTTTCAGTGGCTTCAGTTACCTGAATGGCGGGTTTCAACAGGCCCGGCAGGTGCGGCCGTCGCAGTGCGGTACCCTGGGGCCGGTATTCCAACGGCAAACCGAAAAAACCGGCAAAACCGCGCGTTTCAATGCTGGGGGATTGTGCCTCCAACGCTCGGCGCATGGGTTCGGAACGCACATCAATACAAAACACCGCCTGCAATGCGGGCACAGGTGTCGATGCCGGGAGGGCTACCGTCTGCAGCTGTTGGTGGAGTTGCGATTGATAAGCTATTTCCGCGGCAAGTTGCCACACCCAGGTTAAGCGCTGGGATTCTGCATGGGCAGAAACAATGTGCGGCAACCGCGCCCACTGCGACCGCCAGTTGGCGTTTAGTTTTTGAAACTCGCCGGGACGCTGACTGCGATAGTGGCGCCACAGTACCAGCTCCCAACCCAGCCGCACAGACAACAATTCTTCCATCAGGTGGATGCCGGTTTCTTCCTGCAAGCCTGCCTGCCAGTGTAAATACGCCGCCCAGGAGGCCCAGCCGTTAATATCCAACAGCAGGGCGTGAAAAAAGTCGGGCAGGTGCGGTTCCTCAACCACGAGTTCCGCACACGCCTCGGCCAATAGCGCTTCGTAGTTGTCGGGCAGGCATTCAAATTGTTGGGCCAGGCCCGGCTCAGCCATCAGAATTTCCAAGCCGCGATCCTGCCGGGTTAAAGCCAGCCATTCGCGGTACAAACCGGCGTTGTTTGCCTGGCCAAAGTGGCGGTGGGATTGAAAAAATTCAGCACAAAACTGGCTGACCTGATGGGTGACTTCATCCTGCCAGGCCATTCGGTGCTGGCGGTTGCCAAAACTGTCCAACCAATCCGCCACATTATGCCAGTGGCCTTGTCGCTCACTGCTCTGCAAATGTTCCAGCAATGCCCCGATGCCCTCTTCCACCTTCCGTTCGCGAGCCGCTTGCTCAAGGTGTTCAGGTTGAATGTGTGTCAACCACAATTCCTGGTAATAGGCCTTTGGCATTAAACAACGCACCTTGGCCAAGGCGGCTAGTCTTGCGGACACATCGGCGAAGGGTTGCTGCCGCAGCTCCCACCAGGGATTGACGGCAATCAGCTGGTCCAGGGGCCATGTGGGCGCAATGCGGGCACAGGCTTGTTGAACCCCAGCATACTGGCGGTCCGATAAGGTGGCATAGGGCGTTTGTTGCAAGGCATTCATACCAATGGCTCCTGGCTTAAAAAGGGTTGCGGTAATTGTTTAACGTTCAGCGGGGAAGGCAGGTGTGTTGGCCAGATGGCCAGAGTCACTCTGGTTGACCACTCATCCAGGTACAGGCCAGAGAACATGGCGTTCCACAATCGTTTGCCCATTACCGTATCGTTCGCATAGGTCAGCAACCACGCGCCACCAAACAATAGGACGACCAACAACCCAAACCATAAATCGGCAATCGGGTTTGCTGACACCGCCACCTCCGCCACCAACCAACTGGCGCCGGATTTTTGCAGGCTATAGGTGGTGATCAACACCGCGCCAAGCACCACAACAGACAGCAGTTGGGGCACGGCAAAATCGCGGCTGCGTTGTACCAGCAGCAACGCAACCATGCCCGTTAACAACAACCAGGGGCTATAGGGCCCGTGGCCGGCGAGCAACACGAAGGGAATCGCTACCAGTGCCAGGGCAATACTCAGGGCTACCGCCCATCGACCCAGGCCTGGTGTCTGGGAAGGCGCCATCTGCCGGTAGAGATAGTGCTCCACCGCCGCCCCGGCATTGAGAAAGGCATAGGCCTTGTAGCAGGAGTGCGCCACTAAATGCAGCAGTGCCAGTTCATAAAGCCCCAGCGCACACTCCACCAACATCAGCCCCATCTGTGCCGTGGTGGACCAGGCCAAACGCACTTTGACACTCACTCGGGTCAGCATGATCAGCCCCGCCAGCAGCGTGGTCAGCCCTGACACCACCAGGATTAACCATTGAGCAATTAGCGCCTGAGAGAGCAGCGGTGCAAACAATATCAACAGATAACCGCCCAGGTTAATAATGCCGGCATGCAACAGCGCCGATACCGGTGTGGGGGACTCTACAACCTGAATTAACCAGCCGTGGACAGGCAACTGGGCACATTTTATCAGCGCCGTCAGCGCCAGCAGCAGGGCGGCGCTTTCTTCATAGTGACTGAGCTCGTCAAGACCAGCCTGTGAGTAAGCCACCAGCACCTCATCGATTAACCAGGTGCCGTGCTCGATATAAAGCAACACCACGGCCGCCAGCAGCGACAGTTCCGCGACCCGGGCCAACAAAAATTTCTTGTGCGCCGCCAACGCCGCCCGGGGCCGATTGGGGTAAAACATCAGCAACCGATGCAGGCACAGACTGATAGCGACCCAGGCGGCCAGCAGCAGTAGCATGTGGTTACTGATGACCGCCAGCGAGGCCGCCGCCAGAGTGGCAAACAAGCTTTGGTAATAGTCCCGCTCATGGGGCTCCCCGGCGAGGTAGTGGACGGAAAAGCGGGAAATCACTGCACCTATCACGGTAATCAGCAGCAGCAACACCAAGCTAACCGGCGCCGACGATAGCCAGGGCGCGACGGCGGCGTCCGCCACCGACAAGTGGCCGATTACCGCCAGCAGGGCGGCCACCAGGGCCGCCAAAGCCGCGCCGAACTGCCATCGGGCCAGCCGTTGCGGCCAAAGCGACCCAGCCACATAGGCCAGCGGCACGCTGCATAGCAGGAAAGAAAGAACGAGCGAAGTGAATGCCATGGAGACCTCCTGTTTCAACCGGGGGTAGTATGGCAATCACGCATAAGTTAAGTAAAATAGAATATAAAGAATCATTCGTTCTGTTATAGTGAACACTCTTAGTGTCCGGTCTGCGAGGGCCCATCATGAACCGCCTGAACTATCACCACCTGTATTACTTCTATCGCGTGGCGCGGGAGGGCAACCTGACCCGCGTTGCCCAGGCCCTGCATGTATCCCAGTCGGCGCTCTCCTCGCAGATACGTCAACTGGAAGAGGCCATCAATTTGCGGTTGTTTGATCGCCAGGGTCGCACCTTGCGCCTCACCGAAGGCGGCAAGCGCGTACTGAGTTATGCGCGGGACATATTTGGCAAAGGGGAGGAACTGGAAGCTTTTCTTCAGCGCGGGATGCACGCGCCTGAACAGGTGTTGCGCATTGGTGTGTTGTCCACCATGTCGCGCAACTTTATCGAAGCCTTTATAACACCGCTACTCAGCACGCAAAATGTTCGCTTTAGCCTTTACACCCGAGGGTTTTCCAACCTGCTTTCGGGGCTCAGCAAACACCAGTTTGATTTAGCACTATCCAACATTAACGTGGCCGCCCTGGAGGGTATCGTCGATGGCGAAGAACCCCTGTGGCAGTCTCAACTCCTGGCCCGGCAACCGGTCTCCATTGTCGGCCCGCCCCACGCAAAAATCGAATCGCCTTTCCCCAAAGGCTACCGGGACAAAACCTGGGTTTTACCGGCATACCCCAGTGAAATCCGCCGCGCCTTTGAAGGCTATTGCGCCCTTTGGCAGATGCAACCCTCAGTGCAAATGGAAACTGACGATATGGCCATGTTGCGACTGCTAGCCAGAGACAGCGGTGCACTGGCAGTGCTCCCTCCCGTTGTAGTAAGAGACGAAATCCAACAGGGCCTGTTAGTGGAATATATGAAACTCCCCAACCAATTTGAAAGCTTTTACGCAATTACCATCAAGCGCCAGTTCGAATCACCTCTGGTGACGGAACTGCTGGCGAACCCCATTCAGGCGCTTGATCAATGAAGGAGCTTTGAGAAGCGGAGCGCAGGTTGGCTTCCTGTGCATGCCCGTCGTTATAGTAAACGCACTGTGTCAAACATACCTCTATTGGAAGAGTTGGAGAGCCACCAAAGCGACATCAAAGCGGAACAAATTTCACCACTCCAAACAACACCACCCAGGCCATGATACCGGCAACGATGTCGTCCAGCATAATGCCCAACCCACCATGTACGTGCTTATCAAAATAACGCACCGGCCAGGGTTTCCAGATATCAAACAAACGAAACAGAACAAACCCCAACAACGCCCAATACCAGGTGACCGGTATCATAAACATGGTTATCCAATAACCGACAAACTCATCCCAAACGATAGCGCCATGATCATGCACGCCCCAATCCTTTGAGGTCTTATCGCAGAGATAAATACCAATCACACCGGCCAGCAGCACCAGCGCGCCATACAATTCCACGCTCAGCAAAGAGAGCGGCACATACAGCACCACCGCAGCGACCGTGCCAAAGGTACCCGGGGCTTTGGGCGCAGCACCACTGCCCAGCCCAATGGCTAGAAAATGAATGGGATTGGTAAATGCCGTGCGGGGAACGGAATTCATATTAAAAATGCCTGTAACCAGAAGCAGTAATGGGTTGCCCTTGCAGATCGATGATACCGCTGCCTTCAGTGATAGTACCAATTGCAGTGATGGGTAAATCAAGAACCTGTCCCATGGCGATCACCTGATCATGATCAGCAGGAGACGCCGTAAAGCATAACTCATAGTCATCACCGGCGGATAACGCCTGCATTGGGTCTAAACCCTGAGCGGTGGGTATCGCCGGCAAATCCAATTGCGCGCCAACAGCACTGGCCTGCAAAACATGATTCAAATCCGCCAGCAAGCCATCAGAGACATCAATACAGGCATGGGCAACGGTTTTGATAGCCCATCCCAATACCACTCGCGGTTCGGGCCGATGCAAACGTCCCAGCAAATGCTGATGATCCAGATCCTGCGACCAAAGTTCATCGCTTTCATTTTGCGCCAACAATAAACCCAATGCCGCTTCACCCACACAGCCGGACACATAAATGGTATCCCCCACCTGGGCGCCACTGCGGGTCATGGCCTTACCCTGTGGCACCAATCCCATCACCTGAATACTGATACTCAATGGGCCCCGCGTAGTATCACCCCCTATCAGCACAATGGGGCTGGGCTCCATCACTGCGGCCATACCCTCACAGAAAGACTCGATCCAATTTTCAGACTGATCAGGCAAGGTCACACAGAGAGAAAACCAAGCCGGTTGCGCGCCCATGGCCGCCAGATCACTCAGGTTCACTGCCAGGGATTTATAACCAATATCGAAGGCACTGGCCGATTCCGGGAAATGCACACCCGCCACCAAAGTATCGGAGGACACCGCCAGCTGCATGCCGGCAGGCACGTTCAACAGTGCGCAATCGTCACCAATGCCCAAAGCGGGCATCAATTCAGGGTGGGACGGAGACAACAACGCCCCGGCATGTTCGCTGAGGCGTTTGAAGTAAGCATCTATGAGTGCGAACTCATTCATCACTTACTCGGCGGGCTTGTCGTTGGCTTTCATTTCCAGTACACGCAGTTTTTGCGCCACTTTATCCAGAATGCCGTTCACATACTTGTGACTTTCGGTGGCGCCGAAATACTTGGCCAGTTCAATGCCTTCGTTGATAGCCACCTTGTAAGGCACATCCACGCGCTTACTGAGTTCGTAAGTGCCAATGCGTAATATGGCCAACTCCACCCGATCCAGATCCTTGATCTCACGATCCAGAAACGGGCTGAAGTAACCATCCAGTTCATTGATGCACTTGGGAATTTCGTGCAGCAATTCGTGAAAATAAGCGACATCGGTTTTACGCATGTCGTTGTCCACACGGAACTGGGTTTCAATTTCTCCCAGGTTGGTGCCGGTCATCTGCCACTGGTACAGGGCCTGCACTGTGAACCGGCGCGCCTTGCGACGCGCAGATGGAGAAGGTTTTTGCGAAGCGGTATTCATCGACTACCACAGACCTCAATTAAAGATTGCGAAGCAGACTGACCATTTCCAGTGCACCGATAGCAGCTTCGGCACCTTTGTTGCCTGCCTTGGTACCGGAGCGTTCAATGGCCTGCTCAATGGTGTCAGTGGTCAACACACCGAAAGAGATGGGCACATCAGTATCCAGCATTACATTGGCCACACCTTTGGTACATTCACCAGCCACATAATCAAAGTGCGGGGTGCCGCCACGAATCACGGCGCCCAGTGCCACAATCGCATCCGGCTTGCGCTTTTGGGCCACTTGCTTCACCGCCAACGGCAATTCAAAAGCACCTGGTACACGAATCACTTCGATGTTGGCTTCAGATACACCGTGACGCACCAGCGCGTCGATGGCACCAGTCAGCAGGCTTTCTACCACAAAGCTGTTGAAGCGGGCGACCACGATGGAGAACTTGGCATCGGTTGCGCGAAAATCACCTTCCACTACGGTTACGTTTGTCATGTTGCTGTTACCTTATTTCCAATCAATAAAAGAGTTATTCAAATATTTTTCGTAGCGCCTTAATTCGCAATGTCGCTTTCAACGTATTCCACGATTTCCAGATCAAAGCCGGACAAGGCGTTAAAGCGCATGGGGGAGCTGAGCAGGCGCATTTTGCTCAGACCCAGATCCCGCAGGATTTGCGAACCGGTACCGATGGTACGGTATATACCGGTGCCGTCACCTGTGGTTGGGCGAGCCGGGCTGCGTCCGGAGAAAAAGCTGTCTACCAGATCTTCAATGTTGTGCTGTTCGAAGGAGTCACCCAACAACAGAATCACACCCGGTTCGGAATGCTGGCCCAGGAAATCCAGGGATTTCGACAGATTCCAGCCACTGGATTTCTCTTTCACCGCCATCATCAGATCACGCAAGGGATCTGCCACATGCACCCGCACAAAGGGCGCGTCCACTTTGCTCACGTCGCCTTTCACCAAAGCAACATGCTTTTGCCCGTCGATCAGATCCCTGAACAACACCAGATCGAAATCGCCATATTGGGTGGGCAGAGTCTCACGGCGCACCTGTTCCACCGTGCGCTCATTTACCGTGCGGTAATGGATCAGATCGGCTATGGTGCCGATTTTCAAGCCGTGCTCTGCAGCGAACTTTTCCAGATCAGGGCGGCGCGCCATGGTGCCGTCTTCATTAATGATTTCCACAATCACGGAGGAAGGCTCCAGACCGGCCAGACGTGCCAGATCACAGCCGGCCTCCGTATGACCGGCACGGCGCAAAACACCACCGGGCTGCGCCATGATGGGGAACACATGTCCGGGCTGTACGATATCGGCAGGTTTCGCATCCCGTGCCACGGCTGCCTGCACTGTGCGCGCACGATCCGCTGCGGAAATACCAGTGGACACGCCTTCTGCCGCCTCGATGGACAAGGTGAAATTGGTACCAAACTGGGAACCATTGGCTCCGGACACCATCAACGGCAGATTCAGCTGCTGGCAGCGCTCGCGGGTCATGGTGAGGCAAACCAAACCGCGGGCATGCTTAATCATGAAATTGATGTCTTCCGGCCGCACCATGGTGGAGGCCATCACCAGATCACCCTCATTTTCCCGGTCTTCGTCATCCATCAGGATAACCATCTTGCCGTGACGAATGTCTTCAATCAGCTCTTCAACTGTGTTCAATTGCATAAATAAAGCCTTACTTTAAAAAACCGTTTTCCGCCAGAAAGCTCATGGTGATATCACCACCGGCTTTGGGGTCTGCCGCTTTGTCGCCCAACAGCATGCGTTCAAGATAGCGGGCAATCACGTCCACTTCCAGATTCACTTTTACACCCGGCTGCCATTGGCCCACCGTGGTTTCCTGCACAGTATGGGGCACAATATTCAAATCAAAAATGGCACCACTGACCGCGTTCACCGTCAAACTGATTCCGTCCACACAGATGGAGCCTTTGTGGGCGATGTACTTGGCCAGTTCATCCGGGGCTTTCACTTTGAAATGAATGGAACGGGCGTCTTCCGAGCGGGACACGATCTCACCCAGGCCATCCACATGACCGGACACCAGATGCCCGCCCAGGCGAGTGGTGGGGGTCAGTGCTTTTTCCAGATTGGCCGGTGAACCGGTCTTCAACTGGCTAAAGCTGGTGTGGTTCAGGGTTTCCAGCGACACATCCGCCCAGAAGCCATCACCGGGCAAATCAACGACGGTGAGACATACGCCATTCACTGCAATACTGTCACCCAGTTTCACGTCCCCCAAATCCAGCTTTCCGGTCTGGATACGCAGGCGCATATCTCCGCCCTTGGCTTCCATATTGGCAATCTTGCCCACCGCTTCGATGATCCCTGTAAACATGATCAAGGTCTCCAGCTATAGGTCATACGAATGTCCTGGCCGATCTGGCGCAGGTCCGTTAAGTGTAGATCCCGGGCCTGGCTCATGGTTTCGATATCCATGTCCAGTACCGGGCGGGCACTGCTGCCCATTAATTTGGGGGCCATATAGCAGACCCACTGATCCATCAACTGCTGTTGGGCAAAGGCACCGGCCAACACGGCTCCGGCCTCCACCAGCACTTCATTCACTTCCCGCGTGGCCAGTTCCTGCAGCAAGGCATGCAGATCGACACGCCCCTCAACTGAGGGTAGCTGGAGCACTTCAGCGCCTGTGGCTTCCAAAGCCTGGCGCCGCAACGGCTCAGCTTGGGTACAGACAATCAGAGTCTTACCGGTTTGGGACAGGATTTTCGCAGTAACCGGGGTACGCAGCGTGGAATCCACAATCACCCGCAGGGGTTGCTTGGGCTCGAAGCCAGCAGGCCAGTTCCAACCGCATAGAGAATCGTCCCCGGCCACAGCCTGGGGCCACATCTCGGGGCGCACCGTGAGGGAGGCATCGTCAGCGATGACCGTTTCCACCCCGGTAACGATGGCCTCCGATCGCGCTCGCAACCGCTGCACATCAGCACGGGCCGCAGGCCCTGTAATCCACTGGCTTTCACCATCGGCCATGGCGGTGCGGCCATCCACACTCATGGCGGATTTCACTACAACCCAGGGTAAACCGGTGCGCATGCGTTTATTGAAACCGGGATTAATGCGCTCTGCCTGCTCCTGCAGCAGACCGCAGGCAGTCTGGATACCGGCGGCTTCCAGCAACTGGTGGCCGCGGCCGGATACTTTGGGATTGGGATCTTCCATGGCACTGATAACTTTGGCCACACCGGCCTGGATCAGGGCTTCGGCACAGGGTGGGGTCTTGCCGTGATGGCTGCAGGGTTCCAGGGAAACGTAGGCGGTGGCGCCTTGGGCATTGGCGCCTGCCTGAGACAGAGCGTTGACTTCGGCATGGCCTTCACCGGCAATCTGATGCCAGCCCTGACCCACCACTTGACCATCCTTCACCAATACACAGCCCACCCGCGGATTGGGGTGAGTGGTATACAGACCACGCCACGCCAGCCGGATTGCCTCGGCCATATGCTGGTGATCGGTATTGGTAAAGAGCGCTGCGGTCATGGAATCGGCCACTACCTGAAAATTCGGTGGGGGAGTATACCACAGCCAATGGACTATTTAACGCTGTTGATTTTGCCGTTTTTCTGCAATCTGGCGATCTCGTCGGAGAACTGGCTGATGTCCTGGAAGTCCCGGTAGACGGAGGCAAAACGCACATACGCCACCTGATCCAGCTCCCTCAGCGCCTCCATGACTTCCTCGCCAATGGCCCGGGAGGGCAGCTCCCGCTCACCAGTGGCCCGCAGCTTGTGGCAGATCTTGGTGACGGCCGCTTCCACCTGCTCCACCGCCACCGGGCGCTTCTCCAGTGCCCGCTGGATGCCGCTCCTGAGTTTATGCTCGTCAAACGGCTCCCGGGTGCCATCGGATTTCACCACTTTCGGCATCAGCAACTCAGCGCTTTCATAGGTGGTGAAGCGCTCATTACAGGCCAGGCATTCCCGGCGACGACGCACCTGATTGCCTTCGGCGACGAGGCGGGAATCAATAACCTTGGTGTCATCGGCGTTACAGAATGGGCAATGCATGGTTGGTTCCTGTTTCCTATGACCCTTTGCGAGCCAGTAAAGTGGGCGAATCATACCGCAAAATAGACCTATATGGGTATGGAGGTTTTATCCACTACCTTGCGCATGACAAAACTGGAATGTACGCCGGAAACCCCTTCTATTCGGGTCAGCTTACCCAGTAGAAAGGCCTGAAAATGATCCATATCCCGTACCACCACCTTGAGAATGTAATCCGCACTTTGCCCGGTGATCAGGTAACAGGACTGGACCTCGGGGAATCCGGACACTTCTTCCTCAAAGCGGGCGAAACGTTCCGGTGTGTGCTTGTCCATGGAGATCTGGATTAAAGCCGTCATTTTCAGCCCCAGCTTGTCCGGATTAAGCAACGCCACATAGCGGTCGACGACCCCATCCGCCTCCAGCTGACGTACCCGGCGCAGGCAGGGGCTGGGGGACAGGCCGATGCGCTCCGCCAGATCCTGGTTGCTGATGCGGCCGTCTGCCTGAATTTCTTCCAAAATGCGCTGATCGTACTTGTCCATTGCTTAATCCGAGCCTTGAAAACAATATTATCTTGTTATTCTATCACTTATTAGAATTTTATTTCCAAAAAGAGGCAAATTAGCGCCATTTTCGCAATCAAATTTCCCGGCGCATGCCATAGACTGTGTTGCATCAGGTCGCCGCCTGTATTCGCTGCCCTAGAGAGGCTCACAAGGACTCTTAGCAGGCAAGCGCATCCCCTGCTTACCCGGCAGGCTGTTGGCAAGGCAATTCACGCCAAGCCCGGGCCAGACCTCCTTAATCAACACCATCAACATCCCACGCAATTCTGCAATGGAGCCCCCCATGTCCTTCGACCACCGCAAATACATCCCCTATTTGCCCATTCAGTTGACCGACCGCACCTGGCCGAACCAGGTCATCAGCCAATCCCCTGCCTGGTGCAGTGTGGATCTGCGGGACGGTAACCAGGCTCTGATCGAGCCGATGACGGTGGAAGAGAAAAAGCGCCTGTTTGCCCTGTTGGTGAAGGTTGGCTTCAAGCAGATTGAAGTGGGCTTCCCAGCCGCATCGCAACCGGACTTTGATTTCGTGCGCGCGATTATTGAAGAAGGCATGGTGCCCGATGACGTGGCCATTCAGGTGCTGACTCAATCCCGCCCTGAGTTGATCCAGCGTTCTTTCGAAGCGTTAAAAGGCGCCAAAAAAGCCATCGTGCATTTATACAACTCCACTTCTCCGGTCCAGCGGGAGCAGGTGTTCGGGTTGGACAAGTCAGGCATCGTGAACATCGCGGTAGAGGGTGCCAAACTGGTGAAAGCCGAAGCGGAAAACCACCCTGGCACTCAATGGCAATTCCAGTATTCACCGGAAAGCTACAGCGGTACTGAGCCGGAATTCGCGGTGGAAGTCTGTAATGCGGTGATTGATGTGTGGCAACCGAGCGCCGACAACAAGGTCATCATCAATTTGCCGGCCACGGTGGAAATGACCACCCCCAATGTCTATGCCGACCAGATTGAACATTTCTGTCGCCATGTGAACCAGCGTGAGCACATCATCGTGTCCCTGCACACCCACAACGATCGCGGTTGTGGCGTGGCGGCAGCGGAGCTGGGTGTGATGGCCGGTGCAGACCGGGTAGAAGGCACGTTGTTGGGCAACGGGGAGCGTACCGGCAACATGGACATCGTCACCATGGCGATGAATTTATACAGCCGGGGCGTGGATCCGGAATTGGATTTGTCCGGTATGGATGAAATCATCTCTGTGGTGCAGGACGTCACCAAGATCCAACTGCATCCCCGTCACCCCTACGCCGGTGATCTGGTGTATACGGCGTTCTCCGGCAGCCATCAGGATGCCATCCGCAAGTGCCTGTCCAAGCGCCGGGAAAACGATCCCTGGGATGTGGCGTACCTGCCCATCGATCCTGCTGATCTGGGCCGCAGCTATGAAGCCGTGGTACGCATCAACAGCCAGTCCGGCAAGGGCGGCGTGGCCTTTGTATTGGAAAAAGATCACGGCATTGTGCTGCCCCGCTGGATGCAGATTGCTTTAAGCAGAGTCGTACAAGGGGATGCTGAACAGTCCTCCGGGGAAATTTCATCCCAGCGGATCTGGGAGTTGTTCCAGCAGCATTTTATGGTGCAAAACCCCATGGCGGTGAAATCCTATCGACTGGAGCATATTGAGAACGAGCAGATCAATGTTGTGGTGGAATACAAAGGCGAGATGATCAGCATTGATGCCATTGGCAACGGTGCCATCTCCGCTTTCTGCAACGGCCTGAACCAGCATTTTGGTTTGAATCTGGATGTGCTGGATTACGAGGAGCACAGCCTGCAGCACTCCAGTGAGAGTCAGGCCGCCGCCGTGGTGCAAGTCAATTGTCTGGGCAGTCGTCATCAGGGGGCGGCCATTCATGAAGACACGCTGCTGGCGTCCATGAATGCCATCGTCGCAGCCGTCAATAGCGCCATGGTGCAGCAATCGGTTCAGGTGGCCTGAAACGCCAGGTCAAGAGCCAACTCAACTGGCGCACGCCCAGCGGAACATCTGCAATGGGATGCTATGCTTAGAACATAGTTGACCAATGTATTCCAGCTATGGGGGCCGCCAGACATTGGCTGAAGATAATGCGCTTTCCATCCAGGATCTGCTGAACCGCGGTTTCAACCGCCTTTTGTTCCCGGAACCCCTGGAATCGGATTTCCGAACCCTGCAACAGAGCCAGGCGATCAGCACTCTGCGCAAGAACTTCCCTTGGGTCTTTGGGATTTACTTCCTGCTGGGCATCGGTATTTGGTTATTGATCCCCACCGGGTCACTGGGCATCTGGCCATTGATACACAGCCTCATCGGCACCTTTGTGCTCATTGGCGGCGCCTGCAGTTATATCCCTCAACTGGATCGCTGGTATCAACAATATGCAACCTTTGCGGCCTGCGGTGGGCTAAGCCTGTCTATCGTCGGTCCCCTCTACTATTCCGACGCTGCTATGACCCAGATAACTCAAATCGGCAGTTTGTATGTGGTCATCATCGTCTACACCGTGCTGGGTTTGCGATTTGTTTCCGCCTGTGTTGCGGGTTGGCTCTCGGGCGTGCTGGCACTGACCTACATTGCCGCGACCAACGTTAAACTGGATTGGCTGGTGTTCCATGAGACGTTCACGGCCGCCAACATCGTCGGCATGATGATGGCCTATCTGGGCGAACACAGAAATCGCACTGTTTTCCTGCAGTCCCGCCTACTTGAACTGGAAAAGGAAAAAAGCGAAGAGCTGGCCAAGGCCATGGAAAAGATGTCTCGGGAGGACGGACTCACGGGGCTGGCGAACCGTCGCTACTTCGATGCCGTGTACGACCGGGAATGGCGTCGGGCTCAACGCTATGGTCACTGCATGTCAGTGATGTTTATTGATATCGATTATTTCAAAAAATACAACGACCACTATGGTCACCAGCAAGGTGATGAGTGCATCAAAGCCATAGCGACCATCATCAGTGCCCAGGCGCAGCGGGCGGGGGACCTGGCGGCTCGTTATGGTGGTGAGGAATTTGTGGTGATTTACCCACAAACCAACGCCGATGACCTTAAGCTCATCGGCAATCGCACGTTAACCGCTATTCGAGATGCGCAACTGCCCAATGCAGAATCAAAGATCAAGGATACCGTTACTGCCAGCATCGGTCTGGCCTGTTGCATCCCCAGTCAAAGCCTCAACAAGGAGGCTCTGCTGAAGCTGGCCGATGAAAACCTCTATCGGGCCAAAGAAAATGGCCGCGACAGAGTGGTGTTTTCAGCTTTGCCCATGGAGTGAAAGCGCGGATTACCCGTTAAGGATAAGTGCTGCCGGGAAACACCTGCATCAGATAATCCCGCAACGGCATCATCGGAGTCATACTGGAATAGCCGGATTTATCCACGAACTTAACGGCAATATGGTATTCCATCTCGGTCGGGCTGATGGGGAAGGAATCAATCTGTAACGCCACGGCGTCAAACTGATCCGCATCCATGGGACCGAATGGTACCGGAAGCGCGAATGCCCCAGTGCCATGCCCCATCCAATCAGCTTCGACTTTAAAACCATAACTGCCGTAAACCGGGGTAAACACATCCGTGGGATTGCGGTACAACTTCAACTGCAGGTTTTTACCATCCACTGTCAGCGTGGTTTCATCGGCCAATGGATTAGGTGTAATGTCGATCAGGTTGCCATTCGCCTGAAAGGTTTCCATACCAAAACTTTGGGCAGGCTGGTCCAGATTACTACTCTGCTCCACAACGAAAAGTCGAACCTCCAGATTGGAGTGACTACTGATGGGCTCCATGGCGTGGACCTCCACCAAAATCTGCTTATACACCCAGACATCCTCTACAATAGCACGATAGAAATTGCCATCCCGGGAAAAGTTCGTTGCCACCAGATCCGTGGCGTATTTGAAATCCAGTGTCAGCTGCTCGAGCTCCGCTTCAGGATAAAAATCCTTTTTCACGGCCTGCACTGAAATTTTATTGAGTTCGTTGAGATTCAGATTCGGATAGAGCGGCTGGTAATAATGCCCAGGCATAGGAATTTCATACTGATACGTGGTGTCTGCATGAATCAATTGGGTAGACAACGCCATTGACGCACCGATCAGTGCGCAGCTGATTTTCTTCATCTTTGCTTCCTTGTGTTGAGTGAAAACATCCCTAAGTGTGCAGCGGGATTGATAAACAACGGTGACAGCCACTGGCTTGGGCACCGCATTAAAAAGTCGGTCTTCTCAGTGTATGAAAGTTGGAACCACTTTGCAGATTGAAGAGGCATTTTCTTTAGACTGTGCACGCACCCAACGTAATCAATGTCACAGTCTGAAAATTATTTGGACCCAAATAAAAAACGGCACCGAAGTGCCGCTTTTTCTTTTCTGTCATAGCTAATTTAGTGATTACTTTCCGTAAACCGGATACTTGGCGCATACCGCTTTCACTTTCTCGCGCACCTGGGCAATCAACTCTTCATTGTTCAGATCTTCCAGGATATCGCACATCCAGCCCGCCAGTTCTTTCACTTCCGCTTCACCGAAACCACGACGGGTCACCGCCGGGGTACCGATACGCAGACCACTGGTCACGAAGGGAGAGCGTGGGTCGTTAGGCACCGCATTTTTATTCACGGTGATAAAGGCTTTACCCAACGCGGCATCCGCATCTTTACCGGTGATGTCCTGCTTGATCAGGGACAGCAGGAACAAATGGTTGTCGGTACCACCGGACACCACGTCATAACCACGCTCAATGAACACATTGGCCATGGCCTGGGCGTTCACCACCACCTGCTTTTGATAAGCCTTGAACTCATCGCTCATGGCTTCCTTGAAACACACCGCTTTGGCGGCGATCACGTGCATCAGCGGGCCACCCTGACCACCGGGGAAGACGGCGGAGTTCAGTTTCTTTTCCAGCTCTTCGTTCTTCTTCGCCAGAATGATGCCGCCACGGGGGCCACCGAGCGTCTTGTGCGTGGTGGAGGTGGTCACATCAGCGATCTGCACCGGGTTGGGGTAAACACCCGCGGCTACCAGACCCGCCACGTGGGCCATGTCCACCATCAGGTAGGCACCCACTTCGTCGGCGATGTCACGGAATTTCTGCCAGTCCATGGTACGAGAGTAGGCCGAGAACCCGGCCAGGATCATCTTGGGCTTGTGCTCGCGGGCCAGCTCAGCCACCTGGTCGTAATCCACTTCACCGGTTTCGTGGTTCAGACCGTATTGAACCGCGTTGTACATCTTGCCGGAAAAATTCACCTTGGCACCGTGGGTCAGGTGACCACCTTCTGCCAGACTCATCCCCAGAACGGTATCACCGGGGTTCAGCAGCGCCATGTAGACCGCTGCATTGGCCTGGGAACCGGAGTGTGGCTGTACGTTGGCGTAATCAGCGCCGAACAATTCCTTCACCCGATTGATAGCCAGTTCTTCGGCAATATCCACATACTCACAGCCGCCGTAATAACGCTTGTGAGGATAGCCTTCAGCATATTTATTAGTGAGCACGGAGCCCTGGGCCTGCATTACGCGGGGACTGGTGTAGTTTTCGGAGGCGATCAACTCGATGTGTTCTTCCTGGCGCTGTTTTTCAGCTTCCATGGCTTCCCACAATTCGGGGTCAAAATCGGCAATATTCATATTGGCTGAAAACATGGTCTCTCCCGCTTATCACTGGCTAACTGGATACAATAACTAACTAAATTCGGCTTGGTGCCTGGTGCCGCTGGGCTAAAGAGCCCGGGACTGGCTTAAATGAGGGCGGTATTGTACATAAAACCCTGCCCAACGGCACATGAAAGTCCTGCGCCCCACCATCAATTTTCTTCATAAAAAAACTAACTTGATTAGGACTGCTTAGGCAAATGTTTTACATGCAAATCCAGCTGCGGGAAGGCAATCTCGATACCCAGCTCCTTGAAGCGCTTATCGATCGCCGTGTGCAGTTCGTGAATCAGGATCAATCGCTTGGAGAAACTGGCCACAAACGCACGCAATTCAAAATCCAGAGAACTGGCGCCAAAGCCCAGGAAAAAAGCAGACGGCGCCGGTTCTTTCAAAACAATCTGGTTCGCCTGGGCAATTTCCATCAGGGTTCTGCTCACCAGGTCCGTATCGCTGCCATAGGCGACCCCCACCTTGATCACCACTCGCGTAGTGCTGTCACTGAGAGTCCAGTTGATAAACTGATTGGTAACGAAGGTTTTGTTGGGAATGATCAGCTCCTTCTGGTCCCAATCGGTGATGGTGGTGGCCCGCATCCGGATCTGGCTGACGGTACCGCTCAAATCATTGATGGTCACAGTATCGCCGATGCGAATAGGCCGCTCGAACAGGATGATCAGGCCGGAGATAAAATTGGCAAAGATCTCCTGCAAGCCGAACCCCAGACCAACACCCAGTGCCGCCACCAGCCAGCCCAGCTTACTCCACTCCAGGCCGATCATGCCGGAGACGATCATCACCCCGGCGATAATCACCAGGTAACGCGCCGTGGTGGTAATGGCAAACCGAATGCCGGAATCCACTTTCAGGCGCTGCAGGATCAAAACTTCAATTAGCCCCGGCAGGTTTTTAACACCGACATAACTGAGCGTTAAAGCCAAGGACACAGCAAACAGGGTTTCCAGCGTGACGGTATGGGATTCAACCCCCGCATCGGTGGTCACACTGTAGGTCCAGAGTTCAATCTCCTGGAAGATCTGTATGGCCTGGAAAAAATCCTGCCAGCTGAGGTAGCAGACCACCGCAAACACCGAGAACGCCAGCACCCGCAACAGGGCACGGTTTTGCTCGCTGATGGTGGCCACATCAAGGGAAGGCAACTCAATCTCCGGTACGGCCTCACCGGAAGCGCCGGCCTCCTCCTGCTGTTCCTTGGCCTTGCGTTGGGCATCCCGTTTTTCGATGGCGCGGGCATAGGCCAGTTTGCGTTCCAAAACCGCGAACCAGCGCATCAACACCTGTTCCAAAATGAAGATAAAGAAGCCGTACATCAAAGTCTGGTACATGAGCACCATGATCTCCATGGCACTGAAGCTGTAGCCCTGGACCGACAGCAGCACCAACGATGCCGGGATCAACACACACACCCAGAACAAGGCTCGATTCCAGCGCTGATACCAATGCTGGATTTTGCCGTCATCCTGTTGTGTCACTCCACTCTTGGGGCTGAACATACGGATGCAGTAGACAACGAATAACATGGCCACCAACAGGAACGCCGCCCGCCCCAGAATGCCGGAGTGGAATTCATCACCTTCGCGCCACACCACAATAAAGATAAAAGCGCAGGGCAGCTGCAGATAGAGCAACGGGAGCCAGCGTTTCAAGGCCGTCAGTGCACTGGGACGCCAGCGGAAGTGCCCTTCCGCCAAGCCATTTGGCCGTGCCAGCAGGCGGATAAACTCAAACAGAAACAGCCAGCGGGCCATCACCACCAAGGCCGCACCAATCCCCAAACCGAACAATGTTGCTTCGTTGCTGCGCAGCACGGGAAAGGCCAGCACCAACAGGACAAAGGGCAGCGGCAGCGCCAACAACACCGTACCGAGCAAGCTCTCCAAAGAGTAACGAAAACGATCCTTGGTGACGTTACCGATTTTATGAGTGCCATATTCCATCCGCTGGATTACCTTGCGGCGACCACCCACGTAGACAGCGGCAATAATCCCCAGCAAAACCAGGGGGAAGACCGGCTGGACCAACCATTGATACCAGATGACAAACGGCTCGGACCAAGGCTGATCCATCACGAACCACTGGATGCTACCGGGCAACAGAGACAGCCACTGCCAATCCAATGGGGTTGCACTGCGGCGCCAGAACAGTTTTTTGTTCAGCAGTTCGTAGAACTGTCGTCTTTCTGCCAACTGGTCACCATGTAGCAATTCCAGATTGGTCAGGTTCACCACATAATCGGCATTCACCTGAACCAGTTTGGTGAGCAATGTGGCGCGGCTTTCACAGATGCGGTAAAGGTCCTGCTGTAGCTGATCGGATTGCAGGTCAGCCCCCTGCAACTGAGAGGCGATGAATTGGCGCCGGGCCGTATCGGTACGCACCGCGTGGAGCTTTTCATCCAGTTTGAACTGCTCCAGACGGGCGCGGGAAATATCTTCATGCAGTGTGGTACTGGACTCCTGCTCACGGATTTTAGCCTGCAGCAACTGACGCTGCCGCAACAGGTAATCATCCACAAACTGGTAATACTCCGTCAGCTCCAACTGCTGTTTGGCCACCTCAAAGCGATAGCGAATATCCTGCAGTTCCTGCTTACCGGCCACCAGCTCATCGGCGGTGTTATTGAGATCCGCGGTTCGCGTTACCAGCAAATCCCTGAGCCGTTGGTTTTCTTTCAATTCAGCCGACAGCACCGCCGGCAGCTGCTGATACTCGCCCTGCAGAACCACGCTGACATCCTGCTGTTCCCCCGCGGTCTGCAGACGCTTTTCATCCCGTTCCTGACGCAACATCTCCAATGCCGACTTCAGCATCTCCATCCGCATAAACAACAGGTCTCGGTTTACCGTGTACAGGTCCAACAGCTTTTGATATCCCTCCAGGCGATTCTGCGCCAGATCCTTGCGCAGGTTGGCATTGGTCAACTGCTGCTTGAGCACGCTCAGCTGCAGCGCTTTCACGGACTCATTCTTGACGCTGTTCTGCTGCTCCCGGATTTTCTGTTCCAGATCCTGTGACTGTTTCTGGGCCGTTTTCACCTCTTCCCGGGCCGCACTGGGCAGGGCCTGCTGCTCTCCGATTTGCCCCAAAACATAGGAAAGACTTTCCTGTAATGCTTTGGCCTGGGCTTCCAGCAGCGAAATCGCGGTATCCAGCCCATTCTGGGCCTTGGGTGGTTCCGTCTTGTCGGAGCGCTGTTCCAGCCGCTTGATTTCCTGGCGCAACTGATCGGCCAATTCCGGTGCTGCCTGGATGTTGTTTTTGACCGACTGGATTTCCCGTTGCAGGGAACTGGTAATGGCCTGCTGTTCCGACATCTCCTTCTTCAGCAAATCCATCTCTTTGCTGGCGGCTTCCACCTGGGAAGTGTCCTCCGCCGGGGCCGCCAACCCCACCCCCAATTGCGCCAGACAAGGTAGCGTCCACAGCCACACCAACATTCCCACCACCACACTGAAGCCAATGCCTTTACCCTGTCTCACAAAGTCTCCCATCTTTACTGTTCCAACGCCTCATTTGAGGGCATTCAATCAGGCTGATCATCCCTAACAGCGCCGTTTGCATCCAACTCTCAATTGGGGTAGCGTACGCCACAATTCCCACCGACAATTGACTAGTTACTTTCCTGTTATGGCGCAATATATATACACCATGCATCGGGTATCCAAAGTGGTACCCCCGAAACGCGAAATTCTCAAAGACATTTCCCTGTCCTTCTTCCCCGGTGCCAAGATCGGCGTACTGGGCCTGAACGGAGCCGGTAAGTCCACCCTGCTGCGCATTATGGCAGGAGTGGATAAAGAGTTCGACGGGGAAGCGCGTCCCGCCGCCGGCATCAACATCGGCTATCTGCCCCAGGAACCGCAGCTGGACGAAAGCAAGGATGTGCGCGGCAATGTGGAAGACGGTGTCCGGGAACTGAAGGACGTGCTGAACCGGTTCGACGAGATCAGCATGAAGTTCGGCGAAGAGATGTCCGACGACGAAATGAATGCCCTGCTGGAAGAACAGGCCGAACTGCAGAACAAGATCGACGCGGCCAACGGCTGGGACATCGACCGCACCCTGGAAATTGCCGCCGATGCTCTGCGCCTGCCGCCCTGGGAGGCCGATGTATCCAAACTGTCCGGTGGTGAGAAGCGCCGGGTCGCCCTCTGCCGTCTGCTGCTGTCGAGCCCGGACATGCTGCTGTTGGACGAACCCACCAACCACCTGGATGCGGAATCCGTGGCTTGGCTGGAGCGCTTCCTGCACGAATACAAAGGCACCGTGGTGGCCATCACCCACGATCGTTACTTCCTCGACAATGCCGCCGAGTGGATTCTGGAACTGGACCGCGGCCACGGCATTCCCTGGAAAGGCAACTACTCCTCCTGGCTGGAACAGAAAGACGAACGTCTGGCCCAGGAAGCCAAGCAGGAAGTTTCTCGCCAGAAAGCCATCAAGGCGGAGCTGGAATGGGTACGTTCCAACGCCAAGGGCCGCCAGGCCAAGAGCAAGGCCCGTATGGCTCGTTTTGAAGAGCTGTCCAGCCAGGAAGCACAAAAGCGCAACGAAACCCAGGAACTGTTTATCCCGGTGGCAGAACGCCTGGGGGATGACGTGATTGAATTCCGCAACGTGACCAAATCCTTTGGTGACCGGGTGCTGTATGACGACCTCAGCTACACCATTCCCAAAGGCGCCATCGTCGGCATCATCGGCCCCAACGGCGCCGGTAAGACCACCATGTTCCGTATGATTGTGGGCGAACAGAAGCCCGACAAAGGCGAAGTGCACCTGGGTGAAACCGTGGACATCGCCTATGTGGATCAGTCCCGCGACGAACTGGACGGCAACAAGACCGTGTGGGAAGAAGTGTCCGATGGCCTGGACATCATCAAAGTAGGCTCCTTTGAAATGCCCTCCCGCTCTTATGTTGGCCGCTTCAACTTTAAAGGCTCCGATCAGCAAAAACGCGTAGGCGAGCTGTCCGGAGGAGAGCGTAACCGCTTACACCTGGCCAAGCTGCTGCGCAAAGGCGGTAACGTGCTGCTGCTGGACGAACCCACCAACGACCTGGATGTGGAAACCCTGCGCGCCCTGGAAGAAGCTCTGCTGACTTACGCCGGCACGGCCATTGTGATTTCGCACGATCGCTGGTTCCTGGACCGGATTGCCACCCATATTCTGGACTTTGAAGGCGAGGAAGGGGTGGAATTCTTTGAGGGCAACTTCACCGAATATGAAGCGTACAAGAAGAAAAAGTACGGGGAAGAGTCCGTGCAGCCGAAACGACTGAAATACAAAAAGCTGAGCTAAGCACTCAACTGTATACACCTGAAAAAACTGCCGGTTATACCGGCAGTTTTTCTATCCAACGAAACTACTCGTCGTCAATGTCATCCCAATCGTCATAATCGTCCAGATCATGCTTCAGACGACGCTCTTCCATCAACGCTTCGATCTTGCGCAGGTAGTCACCGGAACGCTTGCTTTTGGCCTCCAGGCGCTGCTCAATCTCACCGTCAATATCATCCATCATTTCTTCATCGACATCATCGATGTATTGGGTGTTCTCTGATGTGGACGTTGTTCTCATAACCCCATACCTCTACAGCATAATTCTTTTCAGAGATGTGAAACCATGCAATTGGCTAATCCGTCAGCGGAATATTCCCTCAAAGCTTTGACACTTTCATCTTTTAATTATTAACGCAGCATCAAAAAATTTTGTAGTGAAAATTTGTTGTTTTTAGATGTTTTTCCCATGCTCGGGCACTCTATTATTCAATAAATAACCAAGTACGGGCTCGTTTCACAACGTTACAAAAACGCCACGCTGCCAACTTGAAAAAACCGCATTTTCGGCGTTTTATGAAAGATTGACTATGCTGTAAAGACCAGGACCATAATTAATCAATAAGAGCGTAGGGCTATGATCGAAAAACGCCACTTTACACGCATTGCCTTTGATGCCAGCGCACGACTGATCCGCGGCGAGAACGACTGGCCCGCTAAACTGCTGGACATTTCGTTGAAAGGAGCCCTGCTGCAACAGCCGGAAGAAAGTTCCCTGGAGAAAGACGATCCCGTCTCCCTTTACCTGCTGCTCAGTGACGAAGAAACGGAAATCCGCATGGAAGGCCATGTGGCACACCTGGAAAACGACCATGTAGGCATTGCCTGCGATCATATGGATGTGGACAGCGCATCCCACCTGCGCCGCATTGTGGAATTGAATACCGGCAACGAAGCCTTACTGGAACGGGAAATCGAAGCGCTGGTTAATTTCGCAGCGCACTGAAGCCGCCACCGGTCAGAGTGCATCCAGCGCTTGTTCCAAGCGCGATACCGCCACCACTTCCAGCCCCTCAATGGGCGACTTGGGTTGATTACCCTTGGGCACAATGGCGCGGGTAAAGCCATGCTTGGCCGCTTCCCTCAGGCGCTCCTGACCGCTGGGCACCGGACGGATCTCGCCGGACAATCCCACCTCACCGAACACAATCAACCGGGTGTCCAAGGCCAGATTACGCAAACTGGACACCACTGAAATCAGCACTGCCAAATCCGAGCCGGTTTCCAGCACTTTAACCCCGCCCACCACGTTAACGAAGACGTCCATACCCATGGTGGCCACCCCGCCATGACGATGCAGCACCGCCAGCAACATGGCCAGACGGTTCTGGTCCAAACCCACCGCCACGCGCCGGGGATTGCCCAGCTGACTGTCGTCCACCAGGGCCTGCACTTCCACCAACAGGGGGCGACTGCCTTCCCGGGTCACCATCACAATGCTGCCGGGAATCGGTTGCTCATACCGGGACAGAAAGATAGCCGAGGGATTGCTCACTTCCCGCAGACCCTTATCGGTCATGGCGAATACACCCAGCTCATTGACGGCCCCAAAGCGGTTTTTCACCGCCCGGATCATACGGAAACGGTTGTCCTGCTCCCCTTCAAAATAGAGCACGCTGTCCACCATGTGCTCCAGCACCCGGGGCCCGGCCAGCGCGCCTTCTTTAGTGACATGCCCCACCAAAAACAGCGCAGTACCGGTCTGCTTGGCAAATCGCACCAGGGCAGCCGCGCACTCCCGCACCTGTGACACACCGCCAGGGGCAGAGCTAAGCCCCTCTGAGTAGACGGTCTGGATGGAATCCACCACCATCACCCTGGGCTGCTCCCGATTGGCCGTGGCCAGAATATTCTCAATGCTGGTTTCCGACATCAGGCGCAATTGGTCCATGGGCAGATCCAGACGCCTGGCCCGCAACGCCACCTGCTGCAGGGATTCTTCACCGGTGATGTACAGAGCGGTTTGCTGGCTCGCCAGTTGCGTCATGGTCTGCAGCAAAATCGTGGATTTACCGATACCGGGATCACCCCCAATCAACACCACAGAGCCTTCCACCAGGCCACCGCCCAAGACCCGGTCCAGCTCGCCGGAACCGGTGGGTGTGCGGGGCTCCTCCACCAGATTCACTTCCGCCATGGTGGTGACCTGGCGGGCTTCTCCGGCCCAACTGGTTTTTCCCCCACGATTGGAGGCCATACCGCGATCCGGGTTGAATTCCGTCAGCGTATTCCAGGCACCACAATCCGCACACTGGCCCGCCCATTTGGGGAACACACTACCGCAATCACTGCACACGTATTGGGTTTTTGCCTTGGCCATTAACTGATCACCCTTTTTAACTGATCACGCGTAAACACACCAGTGCGCCAAAATAGTAAGCCGGCACCATCAATAACACACCCAACAGCCAGGCCCCGGAATTGGGCTGCAGCTCAGAGTCCTCGGACATTTCAAAATATTCAGGCAGCTTGGCTTTCAAGCGCTTGAGGGAATACAGATCCCAGAACAGGACAAATCCGAATAACAGCAAAACGGAAGGTGAATGCAACGGCACGACGTCCGGCATCCAGTAGGAAAACACAAACGCCACGCTCAACAACGTGGACACCAAACCGCCCACCGGATGCAACCAGTCCTGCTCGATGCGGCGCAGCATCATCACCCCCACCGGCAGGGAAACCACCATCAACGCCGCATAAAGAGTCACCCACAACGGCATCAGTCGGCCCCGCTGCCCTGGTAGACCCGCTGCACCCGCCCGGTTACCTGGCACAGCAACTCATAATTGATGGTATTGGCCCATTGCGCTACTTCTTCCACCGGCAAACCAGGCCCCCAGAGTGTCACTGGGGTATTCGGTCCGACTTCGGGCATCGCCGATACATCGACGGTGATCATATCCATGGACACCCGCCCCACCACCGGACAACGCTGCCCCTTGATCAGGATCTGGGTGCTTTTACCAATATGGCGCGGATAACCATCCCCATAACCGATGGCCACCACGGCCACTTCTGTTCGGGCCGCTGCCGTCCAGGTGGCACCATAGCCAACACTTTCACCAGGCAATACGGTGCTACGGGAAATAATGCGAGATTGCAGATGCATGGCCGGCTTCAGGCCCAGTGACTCCGCACTACGGTCAGCGAACGGAGACGCCCCGTAGAGCATCAAACCCGGACGCACCCATTCATGATGAAAATCCACCCGATCCAATGTCGCTGCGGAATTGGCCAGACTGGCCTGTTGGGCGCCGACACTGGATTTCAATTGCCGGAACAGCTCACCCTGGCGCTGGTTGAGGGTATGATCCGGCTCATCAGCACAGGCCAGATGGCTCATCAGCACCAGATCCGCTACGTTGGGACTGTTGTTGAGTTGCTGCCAGAACAACGCACAGCCATTATCAGCAATACCAAGCCGGTGCATGCCGGTATCCACTTTTAGCCAAACGCCAACTGGGCGGGGCAAATCCGCCTCCAGCAACATGGCCAGCTGCCAGGGTTGGTGCACCACCAGGTTAAGGCCTTGAGCGGACGCCTCCTTTAACTGTTCCAGGCTGAACACCCCTTCCATCAGCAGAATGGGGCGCTGCACGCCTGTCTTCTTCAGCGCCAGGCCTTCCTCGAAAGTGGCTACCCCCAACGCGTCACTGCTGTCTGCCAAGGCCGTGGCCACGGGCAGCAGGCCATGCCCGTAGGCATCGGCCTTCACCACACCCAGTACCTTGCTGTGAGGCGCCTGGCGTCGCACCAACTCCATGTTATGGCGCAATGCCGCCAGATCAATGACGGCCTGGGTTCCTCTGCCCAAACTAAAACTCTCCGTAGGCATTGTTGGCCAGATCTTCAAATCGGGTATAGCGGCCCAGGAACGCCAGCCGCACTGTTCCTATGGGACCGTTACGCTGCTTACCGATGATGATTTCCGCCGTTCCCTTGTCCTCAGAATCCTCGTTGTAGACCTCATCCCGATAGATGAACATGATGATGTCCGCGTCCTGCTCGATCGCGCCGGATTCCCGCAGGTCCGACATCACCGGTCGCTTGTTGGGACGTTGTTCCAGACTGCGGTTGAGCTGGGACAGCGCCACCACCGGACAATTCATTTCCTTGGCCAGCCCCTTCAGAGACCGTGAGATTTCCGAAATTTCGTTCACCCGGCTTTCCGCCCCCGGCACCTGCATCAACTGCAGGTAATCCACCAGGATCAAGCCAATCTCGCCATGTTCTCGGGCCACCCGCCGTGAGCGGGCGCGCAATTCCGTCGGGCTCAGACCTGCAGAATCGTCGATATAAAGCTTCTGCTCCGCCAACAGGCTTACTGCCGAACTGAACCGGGGCCAGTCATCCTCTTCCAGCTTACCGGAGGTTACCCGGGACATATCTATACGCCCCAGGGACGCCAACATACGCATCACGATCTGTTCCGCCGGCATCTCCATACTGAATACCAGGACGGGCTTGCCACTGCGGATCAGGGCATTTTCCGCCATATTCATAGAGAAGGTGGTTTTACCCATGGCAGGACGAGCCGCGACGATCACCAGGGCACCGCCCTGCAGACCGGAGGTCTTCTCGTCCAGGTCGGTGAAGCCGGTGGAAATTCCGGTGAGCTTCTCGTCGGACTTAAACAACAGGTCGATCTTGTCGACAGTGGCTTTCAAGGCTTCCTTGATATGGATCGGACCACCCTGCTTGGCACCCTGCTCCGCGATACTAAACACCTTGCGTTCCGCCTCGTCCAGCAGTTCGGTGGCATTGCGGCCTTCCGGATGAAAGGCAGCGTCCGCAATCTCATTGGAGACTGCGATCATCTGCCGCAACACGGAACGCTCGCGAACGATCTCGGCATAGGCCTTGATGTTACTGGCACTGGGCGTGTTTTTTGCCAATTGCGCCAGATAGGCCATGCCGCCGCAGTCCTCAAGGATGCCCGCGTTATCCAGCGCTTCCCCCAGCGTCACCACGTCAAAGGGTTTCGACAGCTCCGCCAGTTGGGCAACGGCACGAAAAATCAGGCGATGATCGCGGCGATAAAAATCCACATCGGACAGGATCTCAGACACATCATCGAAGGCCTGGTTCGCCAGCATCAAGCCGCCGATGACCGACTGCTCCGCCTCCAGGGAATGGGGCGGAACTTTTATGGAGGCCGACTGCAGATCGTCTTCCAGCGCTAATTCAATGGGTGAGTCATTCATGGGGTATCGATACTTATGGGAATCGGTTTTTGCTCAAGTTTAAGGGGGGCGGCATGGCAGTGCAAACTCGCTCAACGAACTTTGTGAGTTCGTTTCTGCGCGCTTCAGAAACAACAAAACTCCGGCACCGCAGGTGGGCGCCAGAGTTTTTTGCAGGCATGACTGATGTCACCGAAAGATTGAAGAGTGCCCCACCTCAACCAGGCCGGGCGCCTCAGGCAATCTTATTCAGGAACAACAGAAACCTTGATCGTAGCGGTCACATCGCTGTGAACCTGCAGGTCGATCTCGTAATCGCCGGTAGCGCGGATCGCACCATTAGGCATCAGCACTTCGGCCTTGCTGATCTCAACGCCAGCCGCAGTGATAGCGTCGGCGATGTCACGAGTACCGACAGATCCGAACAGCTTGCCTTCGTCACCGGACTTGGCAGGAATCGTTACGCTCGCCAGTTCAGCAACCTTGTCAGCGCGGGCCTGGGCAGCAGACAGCTTGTCAGAAGCGGCCTTTTCCAGTTCAGCGCGACGCTCTTCAAAATATTTGATGTTTGCTTCAGTGGCAGGAACGGCTTTACCCTGAGGGATCAGGAAATTGCGGCCGTAGCCTGCCTTTACCTTAACCTTTTCACCCAGATCACCCAGGTTACGGTTTTTTTCCAATAAGATGACTTCCATCACTCATACCTCTTTTGAATTCGTTTTCTAAAATCAACAAAACTGTCTATTACAGCCGCAGCGACCAATACCATCATTCCTACCCAGGAGGTCAGGATCAGCCCCACATAAAAGAACACCAACAACGGGCCGTTGTTTTGTTTCATGCCCAGCACCCCATGCACCAGCGCCAATCCTGCCATCAACATGGGAATGGCCACACAAGGCAAGATCAGCCTGGCCTGCGGAAAGCTCTGGCCCAAATACAGCAACAGAGCCAATGCCGCCGCGACTGCAGGCATCAGACGCAGGCTGTGAAACTCCTGACGAAACCCACCTGGGTTATAGAGTCGGGCCTGCAGCCAGCGTGCAACCAACAAAGCGGCGGTTGCCCCTGCCGTGGTGACCCACACCATCCCTTCCAGCACAACGTGGCGAACATCCATCTGCTCAAACACGCTTTCGGCTTCCGGGTTGGCTGCCTTCAGCTGCGCGACAAATTCGTCGAATGTAGGCTGAAACAGGTCCACCAGATTACTGATCATGCCGGGCGCCAGATTCAGAACCAGCACAATGTATAGTGCGGAACTGAGCCCCAACGCCAACAACGCCCATCCCAACGAGCGGGAGCTGGCCAGCACCAGGCTGGCTACCAGGGCGGCCAACACCGTGCCCACCTGGGTAATATCCCCCGCGCTCCAGTGCACCAGCACCGCCACCAGCATGGCACCCGCGAACGGGATGACCGCATCGCTAATGCTCTTTCTCAGGGCCACCAACGCCACAATGGCGGCGGAGGCCCAACCGAATCCCGGCACCAAGGCCAGAATCGCGGCTGCGGCGAGCGCCTGCAAGGGCCCGCCCATGATCCACTTCGCCAGTGTCAACATACTACTGGCCCAAGCTCAATTACTTGTGTGAATCAGAATAAGGCAACAAAGCCAGAGCACGGGCGCGCTTAACAGCACGGGCCAGCTGACGTTGGTATTTCGCACTGGTGCCGGTGATACGGCTGGGTACGATTTTGCCAGTTTCAGTAATGTAGTTTTTCAGGGTATCCAGATCCTTGTAATCGATCTCGGTTACGCCTTCAGCAGTAAAACGGCAGAACTTTCTGCGACGATAAAAACGTGCCATGGTTGGCTCCTATAAATTCCAAATACTCAATTAACGCAATTCGATTTGCTGAGCGTGCAACACCAGTTGGGTTGCGGAGGTATCCTTGTAGCTGGCCCGGACTAAAAATCCGGTCACCTGCACCCGGTCGCTGACAGCAAGATGCTCACACTGTGAGGTGATCTCCTGCCCCCGTGCTTCCACCTTGATTCGGCACAGCACTTCGCGGGGGGCTCCCGCCTCTTCCTGACGGGATCGATGCTCCAACATAAAACTGTAATGGGGAACACCGGCTGGTGTGTAACGCAAACCTTTGGTTTCCGTCACCGTACCACTTAGAACCAGTTGATTGATTTCCACTCAGCGGTTCACGCAGACCCGATTATTCTTCGGAATCTGCTTCTTCCTCTTCTTCTTCGCTGTCATCGGCCTGCTCTACACGCTCACCACGATCACGGGGAGTATGTTCGCCACGATCACGGTCTTTCTCGTTGGCTTTGGCCAGGATGGACTGCTCAGCAACGGCTTCGTCACGGCGGATAACCATATTGCGCAGGACAGCGTCATTGAATTTGAAGGCGCTTGAAAGTTCGTCCAGGACTTCCTGGGAACATTCAATATTCATCAGAATATAATGAGCCTTGTGGATTTTGTTAATTGGATAAGCCAGTTGGCGGCGGCCCCAATCTTCCAGACGGTGGATCTGACCACCACCTTCCTGGATCTGGCCTTTGTAACGCTCAACCATACCGGGGACCTGTTCACTCTGATCAGGGTGAACCAGAAAAACGATTTCGTAATGTCTCATGACATCTCCTTACGGATTATAGCCTCCCGACTGTTTTCATCAGAAAACGTAACGGTAAGGCAAGGAGTTAATGCTTACTAACTAATTAAACCCCACTCACGGGGAGCGAGGGATCGCGAATTCTATAGGAGGTTAACCAGAAAAACAACAGATGCTTTACGAGAGGCGTTGGCGCAGGGATTCGAACAGGCAGACACCCGCCGCCACCGACACATTCAGACTCTGCACGTCCCCCTGCATGGGGATATAGACCAGCTGATCACAGTTTTCCCGGGTCAGACGGCGCAGGCCGGGGCCTTCCGCCCCCATAACCAGGGCCAACGGGCCTTTCAGATCTGTTTGGTAGAGGCTTGTGGCGGTCTCATCCAGCTCAGTGCCCACAATCCAGATCCGGCGCTCCTGAAGCTGTTTCATCAAACGTGCCAGATTGGTGACCTGGACGAACGGCATCACTTCCGCTGCCCCGACCGCCACCCGTCGCACCACCGGAGTAAGGCCGACGGATTTATCCTTGGTGGTGATCACCGCATGCACCCCGGCGGCATCAGCACTGCGCAGCACCGCACCCAGGTTATGGGGGTCGGTGACGGAATCCAGAATCAGCAGAAAGGGCGGCCCCTCGATCCGATCCAGCAGGTTAAACAGCCCATGTTCATCCAGCGCATTGGCCAGCCGACAACGTGCTGCCAGCCCCTGGTGGTTTGCATCCTGGAACTGGTGATCCATAGACTTCTTATTAACGTACTGCACCGACACCCCCAGCTGTTGGGCTCGCTTCAGAACATCATCCAGGCGTCGCTCATCGCGGCCTTCCTGCACCTTCATTTCCAGCACCCGGTCGGGGTGCTTTTTCAATACGGCGCTAACGGTGTGAATGCCGTAGAGCCACTCCGCTTTGGACATAAATTACCGCTTTTTCTTGGCCTTGGACTTAGTGTTCGTTTTGGGCTTGGGTTTTGGCTTGGCCTTGGCTGAACTACCCTTGGTTTTGCTGCGGGATTTCTTCGCCGCCAGCTTGGCCACCTCATGCCGGGAGGTACCCTTAACTGCACCACCCTGTGTCCCCTTGCCTTGCGCACCCTTGGCTTGCGTTTTTTTCCCGCTACTCTTGCCGGATTTGCCTGCAGACTTTCTCTCGCCGCTACCGGCCTTCTTACCCTTACGGGTACCTGGTTCCGGCTTGGGGTTTTCCTTACTCCAACGAGCCCGTTTGCCGCCGGCAAGCAGCTCAAAGTCCAGCTTGCGATCGTCCAGATCCACCTTGGCGACACTAACGGTTACCTCATCCCCCAAGGCAAACGCCAGGCCGCTGCGCTCACCCACCAGACGATGCCTTACCTCGTCAAAGTGATAGTAATCGCTGGTCAGGGAACTGACGTGGACCAGACCTTCCACATAGATGTCCTTCAGTTCCACAAACAGCCCGAAACCGGTGACACCGGAGATAATGCCCTTAAACACATCGCCGATCTTGTCGCTCATGTATTCGCACTTGAGCCAGCCGATCACATCCCAGGTGGCCTCGTCGGCACGGCGTTCGGTCATGGAACACTGCTCGCCCAGCTCCACCATGGCGGCGGTATCGTAGGGCAGAATCTTCTGCTGCGGGATCACCGGTGATCCCGCTGGCTTCTTGGCGTTGGTGGTCTCTTTGCCGCTGCGCACAAAGTAGCGAATGGCACGGTGCACCAGCAGATCCGGATAGCGCCGAATGGGCGAGGTAAAGTGGGCATAGGCACCATAGGCCAAGCCGAAGTGGCCCTTATTCTCCGGCGAATACACCGCCTGATTCATGGAGCGCAGCATCACGGTCTGGATCAGCTCGAAGTCCGGACGGTCCTTGATGCTGCCCAGCACGTCCTGGTAATCCGACGGTTTGGGATCCGTGCGCGCCATAAAGGGTATGCTCAGCTCTTTCAGGAAAGCACGCAGGTTCTCCAGCTTTTCATTCTTGGGACCTTCGTGAACCCGGTAAAGGGCGGGCAGATTGTACTTCTGCAGGAACTTGGCGGCACAAACGTTGGCCGCCAGCATGCACTCTTCAATGATCTTGTGGGCATCGTTACGCTGGGTGGGCACGATCCTTTCGATCTTGCGATCCTCACCGAACTCAATCTTGGTTTCGGTGGTTTCAAAATCGATGGCGCCGCGGTCTTCCCGTTGCGCCCGAAAGGCGTGATACAACGCGTAGAGGTTTTCCAGATGAGGCACGATCTTGCTGTATTCCTGGCGCAGATCCTGACCCTCCAGGGAATCCGGTTCCTGCAACATAGTGCCTACCTTATTATAGGTAAGCCGGGCATGGGAGCAGATCACCGCCTCGTAAAACGTGTAGCGGCTGACGTTACCGGCGGCACTGACACTCATCTCACAGACCATAGCCAACCGATCCACATGGGGATTCAGAGAACACAATCCATTGGACAGGTTCACCGGCAGCATGGGTACCACATGCTCCGGAAAATAGACTGAGTTGCCGCGGTTGCGGGCCTCCTGATCCAGGGGGTCACCCGGATGCACGTAGTGGGAAACATCAGCAATGGCTACATAGAGTTTCCAACCGCCACTGCGCTTCTTCTCACAGAAGACGGCGTCGTCGAAATCCTTGGCATCCTCCCCGTCGATGGTGACGAAAGGGGTTTTGCGCAGATCGAAGCGGTGCTCGTAATCGCACTCTTTGAGACCGTTACCAAAACGTTCGGCGGCCGCCTCCACCCCTTCAGGCCAGACATGGGGAATATCGTAGTTGCGGATGGCCACATCGATTTCCATCCCAGGGGCCATGTGATCGCCGATGATCTCAACAATGCGCCCTTCCGGCTGCCCCCGAAAACTGGGGAACTGGGTGATCTCCACCAACACAAACTGGCCATTCTTGGCCTTGAGGGTGTCATCGGCGGGAATCAGGATATCCTGACTGATGCGGCGATTTTCCGGGGTGACAAAGCCAATGTTGCTCTCTTTAAAGTAGCGGCCGACCATACGCTGGGTCTTGCGTTCCAACACCTCCACAATGGTGCCCTCACGGCGGCCCCGGTGGTCTAATCCACTCTGGCGCACCAGCACCTTGTCGCCATCAAAGCCGCAGCGCATCTGGCGGGCGCTGAGGTAGAGGTCATCACTACCGTCATCCGGCTTCAAGAAGCCAAAACCGTCCCGGTGGCCAATGATTGTGCCCCGAATCAGGTCCATCTTCTCCGCCACACCGTATGCGCCACGGCGGTTGTACAGCAACTGGCCATCACGCTCCATGGCCCGCAGGCGGCGGCGCACGGCTTCGACGGCTTCATCATCGTGGAGTTGGAATTCGGCACAGATCTGGCGGTGGGTGAGAGGCTTGCCCCGTTCATCAAGCAACTTCAGAATGAAGTCGCGACTCGGCACGGGGTTGTCGTATTTTTCGGCTTCTTTGTCGCGGTTCGGGTCTTCCGAACTGGACCAATTTGTCATGCACTTTTCCTATGGTTACTGGTGCTTACCGGCACTTTAGGTACTTAACAGGCTTTTTACAAGCAAAGACCCACATATGGCAAAACAAATTTGCGCTTTTTGGCAATCGGGGAGTTGACAGGCCGGGGGTTAGACCGTAAATTAGCGGCCCTCTGCCCAGGTGGTGAAATTGGTAGACACGCTAGCTTCAGGTGCTAGTGGCCTTACGGTCGTGGAGGTTCAAGTCCTCTCCTGGGCACCAATTTCAAGCCTTTATTTTTACTTATATTGAAAATAGTGGCTACCGAAAACGCCGAAATCTTGTAACGAGATTTCGGCGTTTTTGTTTGGGCCTTTTGTTTGGGCCTGGAGCACAACAACAATGCCCGCCCTAGCAAAACTCCATTTGCTTCACCCCACTCGCCACACCCAACACTTTCTCAATGCCCTTCTCCTACACAGCACCGGGAAGAGCGTGCCGAGCTTTTGGCTCCATTCGTCATCATGCTGTCATAACGATTTATGCAGCGCCATTGCGCAAATCATTCATCCACGCTATACATTATGTAACCAGGTTACATAACAGCGAAGGCTCTGCAAGCGCCAGTGAAGGCCTCACCAAATAAAAAGAAGAACTACGCAAGGGAATGGGATGATGAATGGTTTTTTGCGCCGAAAACGTTATCACGTGCAGGCAATCGCGTTGCTGGCAGTTGTGAGCGCGTTGTTCGTTGGCTGTAAATATAAAGGTAACATCCAAACCGAAACTTCGTACGGCACCCTACTGGGCAACCGCGACGACCAAGTCACCCGATTCCTCGGCATCCCTTTTGCCGCACCGCCGGTGGGTGAGTTACGCTGGGCTGATCCGCAACCACCAGCTCACTGGGAGGGTGTGCGTGACGCCACTTGGTTCGGGCATGCCTGCAACCAGACCGTACCGCTGTTGCCGGTGCGCAGCCCCGGGCGCGAGGACTGTCTGACACTAAACATTTGGGCACCCAACACGCCGGGGCCGCATCCGGTGATGTTCTGGATTCACGGCGGGGCGGGCATGATTGGATCGGCCAACGAAATCCAGTATGACGGAGCAAAACTGGCTGCCGCCCAGAATGTGGTGGTGGTCAGTGCCAATTACCGCCTGTGGGGCTGGGGCCTGCTGGCGCTACCGGAATTGGGCTCACGCCCTCGCATCAAAGGCAATCAGGCCATCAAGGATCTGATTATGGCGCTGCAATGGGTGCAGGGGGACATTCACCATTTCGGCGGCGATCCGGACAACGTCACCGTCTTCGGTGAATCCGCCGGTGCCTACAATACCTGCGCCCTGCTGGCCACGCCAAAAACACTGGAGCCGCGCCTGTTCCATAAGGCAATCCTGCAAAGCGGCGTGTGCGACACGCTGGCGATTCGTACCCGCGCGGAATCCGAGGCGGAAGGCCTGCGCATGATCGAAAAAATGGGTTGCATGGAGGCCGACGAGCCCCTGGATTGTGCCCGCAGCAAAACCGCTGCCCGAATCCGTGGCACCACGCCCACCAATATAATCAAGGCACTCAATATGTCGTTTTCGGAGTGGCCGTTCGGCCTCACCATAGATGGCGATCTATTTCCCAAGCATCCCCTGCAGCTGCTGGCTGAACTGGAGCGGCCGGATACACCGATTCTGCTGGGCACCAACAAGGACGAAGGCAGCCTGTTCACCGCGCTGATGATTCACCCGCGCGCCGAGTATTACGAGGACGTAGTGGCACGACGTTATCCCGACGCGAGCGAGCGCCTGCTGGAACTGTATTCGGTGGAGAATTACGTCAGCACCGGCGCCGCCCAGGCACAAATCCGCAGCGACATCATCATGAACTGCCCTTCGCTGCGTATGGCACGCATCTACAGCCACCAGAACCCGGTGTGGCTGTATCATTTCACCTATGACGTGAAGAGCGTATTCCAACCATTAGCACGCACCCTGCTCGGCCGCAATTCCGCACCGATGGGCACATTTCACGCCACGGACCTGGGGTTCATCTTTGACACCCCGCTACTGACATCGGTCAATCGCGAAACAGATTTAGTGGTGAAGCACTTCTTCCAGCAGGCCTGGGGCAATTTCGCCCGCACCGGCAATCCCAACGATGGCTTAATGCCACCATGGGAGAACTTTGATCCAACCCGTGACAATTATCTGTCCCTGAACGAGGACCCGTCCAATCTGGAAGGATTTCGCGCCGGTTACTGTGATTACTGGCTGGATCCTTCTACGCCTTGAGCCGACAAGCGTGGGTACCCGTGTTAACTTGGGTTGGATGAGACTGAATCAGGGACGGGAGATCGCAACAAGGGCTTTAGCAGATACAACGCTGCACGCCGCAACCCATCCCCATCATCACCCAGCAAACCGCCGGGAGTAATCACTGCAGAGACCAACATCCGGATCAGAAGCTCAGCCGCCACATCCAGCTCATCTTCCTTCAACCAATCCATGAATTTGGATTGGCGCATAAAGGCTTCTGCGCTAAAGCCGGCCCACTTAATCAGCTTTTCGCCTTGTGAGGTTAAATGGAGCACCAACCATTCCGGCTCGGTGCTCATCAGGCGCAGGAACAAGGGATGTTTGCGTGACATGTTCACGGTCATCACAAAGCCTTCTACCACCGGGTTCTGCTCAACCGAAAGCTTGGATAAAGCAGCCAGTATCTCTTGTGCAGAGCGTTGTACCTCGCGCAGAATCACTGCCTGAAACAATGATGCCTTGTCGGAATGATAGCGATACAGGGTGACCCGACTGACACCCAAGCGTTTCGCCACCGTATCGATCGTGGTGCGGCGATAACCGAATTCGAGAAAAGATTCCAATGCCATGTCCAGAATTCGGATGGCAGTTTCATCAGAGCCGATTGAATCGCTGTTGCCGTGCCTGGTTTCAGATGATGAAGTCATGCTGCATTAACAGAGAAAGTTTGAGCCCATCTGGCAGGGGAAGAAAAAGAGAGCATGCCAGACAGGCGTTTAAAGGACAACCTGGGAATCAGGATTCCCGCCACGCCTCACCCATTTCATCCGGCCGGGATTCGTCATGCGCGTTAAAGCGGGCCTGACGATAATCTTTTTGTTGCTCGGCCAATCGATCAAACTGCCCGCTTAGCATACGCCAGAAAGGATCACCCTGTTGCCGATTTCGCTCCCGTCGATTGGCGCGACCCGGCAACCAGCGCTCCAGATTGGAAAGACGCACCAGTACCCGCACCATGGGAGGCACCGCTCGCCCGATCCACGTGGGTTTAGTGGTTTCAGTGATCCTGGCCCCCAGGAAATTGCCACCCACATAAAAATAGAAGCCATGAAGCGCTTGCAGCAGCAGACTTTTTACCTGCTTATCGAGCAGCGGCAGGGAAAACGAGTTAAGCATGGCTTCCAGCAGCAAGTTGGAAACCTTATTCAACTCTTCTGCATACTGGGACGGTGGCGGCACAACGCTGAGCGCAAAATCAAGTATTCGAATGCCATCTTCCGGCGTGCGCGGAATGATCTCTTCTGCACCACCGAGCAAATAGCCGATGTAACTCCAGAAGGCATGGATGTCCTCCATATCCTGATGGCTGTATTGCTTACCGAACATGGCGTCGTACATCAGGTTCACTATGCCAAAGGTGGGAATCCCCGCCACCAGCCCGGCATTGGGGATGGGGTTACCGTGATCGGCGATCCAGTCCGCCCCCCATTTACGCATCAACATCAACCGCGCCTGGGAGTGCATCAAGCGCACCCGCACGATGGTCTTAAAGGCAGTACCGTAACGGGACAGGCCACCCGGCTCCGGCAGATGTAACCAGAATGCGGCGGACTCCCGCGCTCGCTGCAGCACATCACGCTGCATCCGCCCCGTTGCTCCCACGACGGCGCCCACCATCCCCCCCTGCACCGTCTGCAGGGTATTCAGGAACACGCCCGCCGCCTTCCCGGCCGCCGTCACATTGGCTGCCACCACTGCCCCTCGATCAACCTGCTCCCGGCTGATCCAATCAGGAACCCGATCCAGCTGATCAAACAGCGCCACCAGTTCCCGGGGCGGATTGTCCAGGGTGTCGATTCCCTGCTCCAGCGCCTGTTCGAACATCTTACGCCCCCGGCCGCCCGAATGACGCCGGAACATATCCGCCACGTCATCCATCAGGGGGTCTCCCTCCCAGAAGTGATCGCTCAACTTCCGGATGGCTTCGTTCTCAGCGGGAATACCATCCACCACATCAATCCATTTGCTGAACAGCAAACGGCGAACGGGATACCAATCCTGATTGTAATGCAAGGAGTCCGGCGGCAGCTGCCGCCACTGACCGTCCACCTTGGGTGGTACAGCCCGGCTGATCGCGTTTGAGCCTGCAGGACTTTTCGCTTCTGACATGCCTCTCTCCTTTACACTATTACATTATACGTTTATTGTAAACCTGTACCAAAGATGGAAGCAAGTACTGTCAGATTGCCCTCTGACTCTGTGCGTGAAGCTGACTGGCGTAGAACAAGAATGACTATAAAGACGCGACACACCCTTCTGTTTATTGCATGCATGCAACCTGCATTGCTGCATGCGGTAATGACCGACAACCTGACCATAGGTAACGCGAAAGCATTATCGTTGGGACATGCCGTGACCGCAGATCCACCGGGGATTGATTCCATTCATTTCAACCCGGCGGGATTGACCCGGTTGACCGGGCGCCAGGCAGAACTGAAACTGGTTACTGGTGTTTTCGACACGATTCTCGAGTTCGGTGACCATTACACCGATTCCTGGACCAGGAAACTGAATGCGGCCCAGCAAGGTTCACCGTCTGACTACACCTATGACGAAGCCCGCGGCCAAACCAGTACCTCTGAAGGCCCTGCCGTCATGCTGCCGGGCCAGGGGATGACGGAACTACCCGTTGTGGCGTCTGTGTTGGGGGGAGCCTCCTACCAGCCTCCCGGCAGCGATCTCACCTTCGCCACCAATGTCTATTCTCCGCTGATGGTGGGCTTTTATCGCGCCGATGATGACCCTGGGAGATTTGTGGGGCGCGCACTCTCCTTTACCTTGCTGGCTTATTTTTCTCCCAGCGTTGCCTACAAATTCACGGATACCCTTTCGGTCGGGGCGGCCATCACCTTCAACTATGCCGGGGTAGGATTTGACCTTGAGTTTCGCGAGCCCAACCTGGGCCTGCAATGGCTGGAAACACTGCGTCAGGGAAGCTGCAACACCAGTGCCCCGGCCAACTTGTTCGATCTCTCCGACCTGATTCCCTGCATACCGGAAAGTGAAGCCATCAAGCTTTATGACTCCATGGCCTACATGTATTTTGAAGTGGAAGATCCACTGACTTTTGGTGTGAATTTCGGGGTACTGTGGGAAGCAGCCCCCTGGCTACACTTCGGTGCGGTCTATCAATCACCAATTGAAATGGACATGGAGGGTAGTTTCACCTGGACACAAGGGGACAGCTTCCTCAACTTCCTGCAGGAGTATGACAAAATATCACCCGTACCGTTTAGTGCATTGGGGCCGTTGGCAAATCTGGTTGAGCCGGTGGTGGAAGGGGAAGCCAACCTGGATCTGACCATGCCGGATCATTTTGCGCTGGGCACCAGCATTCAGATAACGCCAAAATTGAAGATGAATGCGGATCTGAAGTTCACCCGTTGGTCTTTATGGGATGCACTCACCATTGAATATTCTGAAGTGCTGAGCGTATTGTTTGTGGCCAGCCTGGTGCAGCCGGACGCTGCGCCGGCGCCTCTGGGTCAGAACCTGGTATTGCGGATGGATCTGGAAGACACCTGGAATTATGCCCTGGGGTTTGAGTATCAGTGGAATAACAATCTGGCGTTACGCTTTGGCTTTGAAGACCGCCCCTCTTCCATACCTGACGACCGCCTCACTCCCATTCTCCCCATCGGGGACGCCAAGCTCTACAGCGTTGGCGCGGAATACAAAGCAAGCCAAAAGCAGACCTTTAGCTGTGCAGTTGCCTCAATGCAGTCAAGCTATTCCATGCCGGGCAATACTACCGAGCTGGGCAATTCGGAAGATCCCGTCAAATTGATCTACAACCCTTACTCCGGCAACGATATAACGGCCAGCGTGAAGGTTCTGCTGTTTGAAGCAAGCTACCGTTTTTACTTTTGAGACCGGGTTGGAGGAAAGCGGCGGCGTTACTGCGAGCCATTCACACTGGAATAGTCGTGCAATTTTTCCAGTGCCTGTACTCTTTTCAACTCAGACGTATCAAAGTTTTCAGCCCTGGCTCTGCTTACTCCCGCCTGTCGGTCTTGGAATGCCAGTGCCTCTTGGGCCAGGATATGATTGCGGGTTTGCATCCACGCATCCACCCTGGAATGCCAGTTCAGTCGTTTCTGATCCAACTGCTCCAGCCGGTCCGCGGCGGCCGCCCCCACCACGCTTTCACGAAGCTGGCGCAAACCGGCTGCATCACCCTGTTCCATCTGCCATGTTTTCCTGAGTTTAGCCAGCAATTGTATCCTGGACACCGCCACAATTTGTTCCTGAATGGCCAACGGCAACCCTGCTTCCAGTGATGCAATAGCCGCAGATTTATCAGCAGATGACATCTCATCATCTTCCATCAAAGCTAACTTCGACAACGTATAGTCATCAAAGATATCCTCTTCTTCGTAGAAAGCCCGATCCACTTCAGGGCTCAGATAACGGGAACGCATGTCCAACAGTTTCTGCTTTTGCTGCTGCAATGTTGACGCCGTCAGATCAGCTTCGTCAGAAAACCGATATGCATTCACTTTAAGGTCGTGCTGCTCCAGGGTCATGGCATCACGTAACGCCAGGTATTCCTGCAACACCAGGAGTGCCTGCTCAGCCGCTGGTAGCGGTAACTGCCAGCGAATATAAGCCCTGATCCGGTCCGAAACCCGTTCCGGCTGCTCTTCACCCACAGCATTCAGGAAAAAGTCGAACACCCGCCTCACATCGGCATTCAAAATCAGGCTCCCCTGGTCATCGTGCTGCAATTCTCCATCCACCTGAACACCCTGCAAAGAGTGCGGCAACCTCTCCAGCCCGGTCACCAAAGGACCCCATTCTTCAGATGCAACCGCTTGCGAAGATTGCCGCTGTGTCAAAGTCATGGCTTTGGTTTCGGGATAATTCACGATTCCCCGACTCGATTGTTGTTGAGTGAAGAACAACACCCCACCAAGAAGAACACCGGATGCCACCGCTAAAAATAGTCGTTTGTGCATTTTACAAGCCTTGTGCTTTCAACCGATTCGCATGCTGACGAAACAAGGCTTTAGGATTAGGGTTAAACATCCCCACCATTCCGAAAAAGTGATTGATCTGGTCCAGATGATTCATTCGATAATCGTCACGAATGACCACACCCAAGTGACTGCCACAGCGTTCCACCAAGCCATCATTCTCAGTAGGAAATAGAGTTGCTGTCAGGGCAAACACATAGTCGGCCGGGTCAAAGTAGTTATTGAACGGTTTGGTGCCACTCCAGGAATAGTAATAGACACCATTAACGACTGGCTCACCTTCACCACACTCTTCCACCGGTACCCCTGCAGGATAATCGGCATTAAACTCCGCTGCGCCAAGGGTTGAAAGTGAATACAGAGTTCCACGGGGATCTCTCGGTAATGTTCTATCCTGGGTTGTTTCCAACAACCGATTATAGAGAGAGGTGACCAGCTCCATGACACCATCCACCACCGGCCCAATTACTGGTGTATCCAACACAGTAATGACCATGTCCACAATTTTGGTGCCAAACGTCGGGGAGCCAATTGTGGTAACCGAAGCAACCCGATGGGGTGCAACACCTGCGGCATAACGTACGGTGGGGCCACCCTGGCTATGCCCGATCAGATTCACCTTATCTGCACCGGTTACCGCCAGGATGGTTTCCACCTCACTCAGCAACTGTTCGCCACGCATTTCATTGAGGCCAAAGGGTGATACCTGAACCACATGAACATCGGCACCATGTTTGGCCATGTCCTGGGGAATACCATACCAATAATCAACCGGACCGATTTTGCTAAAACCAAATGTGCCATGTACCAGGACGATGGGGTAACGGGTTTTCGCGTACTCATCGGCACCCGCTGTTACCGCAAGAACAAACAGCCCTATGCACAGCAAACCATGAACCAGCAGCATTTTTGTTTTCATAATTCTTTCCGGTGTTTCTTATTCCAATGCAAAAAAACCGGAGCACCCGCGACATCGCTGTCCTGCGAAGTTCCACCTCCGGCGGCAAGTCCATCATAATAATCTGAGCTTAATCTTGATTAAACTCGGATATTAAATGTACGCTACAGCTCGCTCCCTCCGGGCTTAAGACTTTGTATTACATACGATATCCAGAGCATTCTTCAGCTTTAGAACTTCGCCCACTGTCTTAAGCACGGGAAAAACTCAAGTTTGGACGATGCGGCTCTCTAATCACGCCGAGAACAACAACATGACCACTGATAAAATCGATTTGGAAATGAAAAAGGTGCCGCGACAAGCGCGCTCAAAAGCCACTGTTGAAGCGATCATTCAAAGCTGCAAACTATTATTGCTGGAACAGGGGTATAACCCCCTCACCACCAATGACATTGCCCGCGTTGCGGGCGTCAGCATTGGTTCCGTGTATGAATACTTTCCCGGTAAAGAGGCTGTGGTCACCGCCATGGTGAGAGAGTTGATCGAAAGCTACTTCAAGAAGCTGAAATCTGAAATAACCTCAAAACATAACAACAATTATGAAACCGCCATGCGCCACTGGATCGGTTTGCTGTTCAAGCTGGTTCAGGAAAACAAACGGCTGTTGCAGGTGCTCCTGTTTGAAGTTCCCTACAGCCTGAGGATTGTTCCTGTCGATTCGATCAAAGCCGAACTTTTCACTCTAGTCATGCAAGGCGCCGCGCGTTCGCAAAACCAATACAAGTTAAACGTCACACCAGAAGTTTTGTATCTTATTTCTACAACCACCGCCGGCACGCTCACCGGGCTGGTGTTTGCACCGTCACCCCATATCGAAAGCGAGAAGGTGCTCAACGAACTTTCCAACAAGATCGTCGCATGGATGAGGCAGGAGTAAGCTCTGAACCCACAATAGAATTTATCTGACCAAACTGGGCCTGCCAATCATTTGCAGGTTCAGCTTTTCCAACAGGCGATCCCTTTGGGTATCGCCCTTGATACGCAACATGGCCTCATGATACGCAGGTACGTTCGCCAGTTTCTCCGGCAGCAGCCAGTTAATCACTTTAAGTAAATGCTGGACGCGCTTGGCCTTGCGATTATTCCTGGGTGAAGCTTGAGGCTGATCCAGGAAAATCTGAATGGGTTCGGGCAAGGATACGCACAAGAACGTCCATAGCGCGGATCTGACGGTCCACGGCAGTGTCGCCTCCAAAAAACGCCGAATGGCCAGACCCTCGTCCGTTCTGCCTAACACATCCGATTGACAAACTGCGGCAACGTAGCGCTCCACTTCCTGCCAGGTTTGCGGGTGTTTTTCCTCAGGAATACCAAAACAGAAAGCATAGCGAATGGCCTCCTGACAGAATTGATCCAGTTGCCGCTGGGTCAGCGGCTTGATCAACGACTGATATAATTTCACCCGGCTATAAAACGCCGTCACATGCACCCAAAGCAACGCATTGACTTCATTCGCCTGGTAGTGATTACCCGCCCGATGACGGCCGGCCGGTTGCGTTAGCTCACCCTGCACCCGACTGTGTACCCTGAACAGGGCTTTCGCCTTGTTCTGCACCATATTCAGATCACCGTAAATAAGCGACCACAAAAAAGTGTATGTAAGCTGGGCACGCTGCTTGGGGTCCGTCATGATTTTGGAGTGTTCAAACACTGCTGTGGCGATCCAAGGGTGGCAGAGTTGCATCTGCACCGATTGCACGGCACCAAGAAAGTATACCAGCGTATGGCGGTTTACTTCCCAGAACATGGAGTCCGGACCAAACAATCCAACCTTGGGGTCTTTCACAAACCCGGCGATCCCGCTTAAAAACGGGCGGATTTCCTCGTCAGAAAGGTAGGAAGGTGCACTGTTATCGATGCTGTTGGGCAGGGTCTGCATTATTCTCGAACCTTGTTTCTGTTACCGGTTTAAATGCGGGAGTCAGATGGAGGTGTTATGTTAATCCGAGCTTTAACGCAGATAAACTCGGATCCGATCCATTGCCAACCCCCTGCCCCAATAGAACCTAACTCATTGATATAGTTTATCTTATCTGTAACTTGTCGGGGCAGGACAACGTTTCTATGCAACCGCAAGCCGTTTTGGTTCAGGTTTAATCTGGTCGCTTATGCAACCAGCCTGCAGGTGAGCATGACCGGTGAGCCTGTCAGAAGCGCCAGCGGGACATCAACAAATCACTACATTCAAGAAGTGAGGATCGATAAGGCTAAAACACTACTGCTATCGACCAATATAGGCATCAAAGAGATTGCCTATGAAGTCGGATACGGAAACGTCAGCTTTTTCATTCGACTCTTCAAAGGAGCATTGGTATCACGCCTTCAGCCTGGTTCCAAACTCAATCTCTTGCATTCCTCATGTCTCTTGCGGACAGAAAATGGAATACTCCAGATAAGAGACAATCCTGTTACTACGCTTCACTCTGCATTTTGTTTTGGTAATGCAAAAGCGACTATCGCATCGCTGCTTCCGGATAACATGGCTCCATGCCCGCCTGCAGCAACAACAACAAACTGACGATTGCTTTTTTCCGACCAATAGACTGCGGGGGTCGCATGTCCTCCTGCGGGCAGGGGCGCGCGCCACAGTTCTTCCCCGGTCTTAGTGTTATACGCCCGAATGACACGCTCCTGCGTTGCCGCGATAAACGTAATACCCGATGCGGTGGTTGTCGATCCGCCCAGATTGGGCACCCCCATAGGGATTGGCAAGTAACTCCGCAGCAGCAAAGGGCCACTATCTCGTGAGGTGCCAAAGGGCTTCTGCCAAATAAGCTTTCGTGTATTCAGATCTACAGCACTCACCAGACCAAACGGTGGCTCCTGACAGGGCACTGCAAAAAAGGAAAGAAAAGGCTTGGATGAAATTGCGTATGGGGTACCGGTCTGTGGGGCGATCAGCGCCACATCCTTACCGCCACCACCGGTTTGCGAAGAAAAAGGTTTTATGCCCATTTGATCCGCGACTTCACGCTCGATAAGTTGGTTATACATCATCACGTGAGTAGAGTTGACAAACATGAGTTGGTTAATGGGATCAACGGACACGCTGCCCCAATTGATTCCTCCCAGATAGCCCGGCCAGGTAACCGTTGCCCGCTCCACGCCCACAGGCGTGAGCGAACCTTCAAACCTGGCTTGCATAAACTTCACTCGGCAATACGCCTGATCCATGGGCGTTAGTCCCCAGAGATCTTTTTCACTCGGACGGGGTCCTTCAAACGAAGGCATCCCTGTTGAAAAAGGTTGGGTTGGTGAAGTCCAATCCCCCCGTGCCGCTCCTTGGGGCACCGGGAGCTCCTTCACTTCAGCAATGGGATGGCCGTTAGTACGATCCAGGAAGAATATTTCACCGCGTTTCGTTGGTTGCAGGAGGGCTTTCGTGTGATCAGGCAGGTCGATCAATACAGGCTGGGAAGCAACATCATAATCCCATAGATCATGATGGGTGGTTTGAAAGGACCATTCCACCGCTCCGGTCTCAGCCCTTAATGCTACAACTGAGCTGGAATATTTTTCATCGTTTTCGCTCCTGTGACCACCAAAATAATCGGGTGTTGCATTGCCTGTCGGAGCGTACACCAGGCCAAGCTCTTCATCAGCGCTCATCACTCCCCAACTGTTTGGGGTACCACGACTGAACGATTCACCATCCGCTGGAAAACCATGATCATGGGGCCTGCCAATATCAAACGCCCAACTAAATTGCCCGCTAACTGCGTCGAACGCGCGTATCACTCCAGAAGGTTCTTCTGTTCGCTGGTTGTCCATCACCCATCCACCAATCACCAAACGGCCTTTAACTACCGTTGGCGGTGAGGTTACGTAGTAATAGCCTTTGTCGACGACGCCCATGCCCTCCAGCAAGTTGACTTCGCCGTTCTCGCCGAAATCAGGACAGGGGTTACCACTGTCTGCATCCAAAGCGATGAGTCGCGCATCCAGTGTGGCGGTGTATATGCGACTCGAGCACATTCCCCTTGCTTCAGGAACCCGGTAATGTGCGACCCCACGACAGGTTCTGGTAAAAACCCCAGTTGCATCCAGCTGGCTATGATGACGCCAGATCTCATTCCCGGTTTCAGCATCAATGGCGATAACATCATTGTAGCCAGTGCAAATAAAGAGACGATTTCCTATCTTTAACGGGGTCGCTTCGATGGTCAATATGCCATCGAACATACTTTCTGGCTCATAGCCGGAAGTCCCCGCATGATAGGTCCACGCAGGCTCAAGTAGCCCGATATTCTCCAGGTTGATTTGAGTGAGTGGCGAATAGCGCGATCCTCCCAAATCATTGCCGTAATGATGCCATTCACCTTTCTGGACGCTGGCCGGCGGGCTGTAATTAATTGGGCCCGTGCGGTTATCCGGCAACTGATCGTTATAGAAAATGAATCCGAATGTAATGATCGTAACGGAGATAATTGCCCCCCATAATATCCGGGCACCCGGATACCCCGGCGACAATCCGAGGTGCTTTCGATAAGAAGGACCCAACATCCATAATCCGAGCACCGTAAACATAGCGAGACGTGGCGCCAAAGCCCATCCGTCAAAACCGGCTTCCCAAACAGCCCATAGCAACACAACGACGTAATGGATGCCGTAAACCCACAAGGCGAATCCGGAGCGGCGAATAGAGAAAATCACGGTCAGAGCAAGTGCTACACCAGAGAACAAGTAAACTGTTGAGCCCCCCAGCATACAAAGTTCCAGGCCAAACCAGATTAGCGGTAAACTCGCTACGCTAAGAATGATGAGAAACAGCATATTTCCTTTGCTAATCAACTTTACGCCCCCCTTACACAGCGCTTATACCACAATAAGCAACGAGCTTTTTCAAACACATATAAACCGATGCCAAGCAGCTCTAACTAACTCACTTCCACATCAAGTGTCTTCCTGTTCAGTGCCGTTTTAAACGATAAGTGATTTAGAGAACGAGCCTGGGAATATCAAAATTGGGCATCTTGAGTTGGCCGGGGTAATATAAAGAGCCGTGTTCCAGCACAATTTATTGTACTTTGACGAATAAGAATAATCGGGAGGTTACATGAGTTTTTCCCAAGGACTTCAGGCCACGTTGGATGCGACACTGCAAACGCCGTTAATTATCTCCCGGGTATTGAGTTTCAATTTAAACGAACCGGTAGATATACAGATCCCCGGCACTCCCGCTCATTGGCTATATCAGTTCTCCTCGCCCAAACTCCAAAATTCCCAGCTTTGCTACCCGGAGCGCTGGAGCCCTGATCGATTCCAACCGATCGGAAATCTTTTTATGGTTCCTGCAGATCATAAATTGCATGCTCGATCGGATAGCGGCAAATTTGGCGCTATCATCTGCCAGCTTCCAACCGAATCCACCGACCGCTGGTTTGAGGATAGCCTGACCTGGACCGCGAATGATCTGGAAGCCGGCCTTAACATCCGCAGCCCTCATATCCAGTACCTTTTAGCTCGCCTGGAAGAAGAAACCCGTCATCCTGGATTTGCCAGTGAAGCGTTAGCAGAACTTATTGCTGGACAGGTCATAATAGAATTAGCCAAGTACTATAAATCAACATCCCAAAAGCCCCGTAAAAACGGTTTAGAGGAATGGAGGTTGAATATAGTCGATGATCGTATTGAAGATTTTATGAACGCCCCATCACTGGTTGAACTCGCTCAACTGTGTAATGTTTCAGTGCGGTACCTGACCAGGGCATTTAGAATTTCTCGCGGCTGCTCGATTGGGGTCTACATCGCGCAAAGGCGGGTTGAGAAAGCAAAAGATCTACTGCGTAGAGGTGAAAGCGTAAAATCCACCGCATATTCATTGGGATTCCGCTCGCCAGCATCCTTTTGTTACGCTTTCCGCCGCGCGTCGGGAGAGACACCCGGCCAATACAGAAAGCGCATGCTCAACAGTTAAAGTAAGCTCATGGACACAGCAAACCATCTTATCACCCGGTAGCCACCGTTACCTGGTTACGGCCTGACTGTTTCGACTGATACAACGCCGCATCTGCGCGCTGGATAAAATCCTCTGGCGTTGCGCCTGCCACCGGTAAACCTGTGTAAACTCCCACACTGATCGTCACGGTAAACGCGGCATCCTCCACCTGCACGGTTTCAGCAGACACCCGCTGCCGGACCCGTTCCGCAACCGCCGCCGCTCCGCTACTGTCGGTTTCAGGCAATAGCAGGCAGAATTCCTCGCCCCCATAACGGGCCGCCACATCTGCCGGCCAGCGCAAGCCTCCCCGCACAACGTTCGCCACCTGTTGCAGGCAGGCGTCACCGGCCGGGTGGCCGTAGCGATCGTTGACCTCTTTGAAAAAATCCACATCCAGCAACATGACCGTGAGCGGTCGCTGCTGCCGGCTGCAACGCGCCCATTCCTCGCGCAGGCGGGTTTCCAAAAAGCGCCGGTTGGCCAGCCCTGTGAGGGAATCGGTTTCCGACAATTTCTGCAGTCGAACATTCAGCTGCTCCAGCTCCGCAGTACGCGAGCGTACACGTTCCTCCAGCTCCATGTTGGCACGCTGAGACGCGTCGAGTGCATCTGCCTGTGCCTGGAAACGCAGGCGACGCTCAGTATTGATGCGCTGCGCCAACGCCAGTGACAGCAGTACCGCTTCCAGCATCGAGCCAAAATGCGTGGAATATTCCGTGAGAAGATTCACAGGCAATACCCCAAGATGACTTAGGATGACCACCATGGCCCCCGACAGGAGCAAAGACCAGGCCAACATAAAAATCCGTGCAGACGGTATCTGCGACCGTAACGCAAAGATGCCAGCGACCACCACCACCACAATAGTAATCAGCACATTCACCAGCACGATGATCGCCGCCCAGTGATAAGGCATCATGAACGCAGCCACGATAAGCGCAACGTTCAGGGTAAAGGTAGCCCTTAACACGACACCTAAGCGTCGGGACAAGCTGCTGATACGCAGAAACCGCAGCGAAAACACCGATGCAAATGCTGCCGTTGCTGCGGTAAAAAACACTATTGCCAGATCGTTCCAGAGCGTGGCCTCGCGCCACAAAAACTGGAATGCCAAGCCGGACTGGGCTGCCAACGTCATCACAGTGGAGATGATAAAAGCTACGTAATAAAGGTAGTTACGATCCCGAAGCACAAAAAATATCAGCAGATTGTAAAGTGCAATCGACGTCATACCGCCGTAATAGAACCCCTGCACCAGGGTATTGACGAAATCCACGGTATGAAAGCGCTGATAACCCCACAGCGTAAGCGGTGCCTTGGCGGAACCGCTGGTGGTGACACGCAAATAGATTTCCAGAGTCTGGCCTGCATCCCAGGTCACAGGCACCACAAAATAGCGATGATCCACCGGCCGCTGGAAATAGGGTTGCTTATCTCCCAATGTCCACTGCTGAAGCAATCTGTCGCCTTCAAGCACATATATCTGAATGTGATCCAACGCAGCATAGCCAACTTCCAACAAACGGGGCTGCGGATTGTCGGTGGGATTGGTCAGCCGCATGCGCAACCACCAGGAAGAATCGTTGAACCCCTTGTTAAAGGCATAATCACTGTTGCGCTCCCAGCCCAGGTCAGGGCGACGCACATCATCAAGACTTAGAACATGCTGGGGGTCTTCCAGATAATCAAGGTGTGCATTCAGCGCCAGTTCTACCGGCTCCACCGACACAGCCTCTCCTCCTGCCCACGCGGGTATGGCATTCACGGCCAGCAATATAAACGTCAGCAGAACAGGCAGAACACGCATCGCTTTATAAATTTCGGCAAGGGTAATTATTCAAGTGTAGCAGGCATCCGCTCTCTGACAGCTTGCAGGACGCCGCTAACCGCAGGGGAACGAGCCGTGCGGCGAGGCCACCCCCTGATAAGGCTGTAAAGCAACCAGCTTATCCAATGAGCAACATCAGGTTACCTGTTTCTCAGGTGTTGTTGTTAAGATAACTCACCGATATTCCCGATTCAGGCTGCACATTCAAACATGGATACCAACCCCCTTAATCCTGCTTTACCTGCGTTCGTTCGCTATATTCCCACAGTGCCGTTTCATAATCCGGTTGTGCTCTCCTTGTATAATCTGCTTGAACCTCTGCAGGAGAAACTGGCCAAGCCGCAAGCCGGGGTGGAAATATGCGTACAGAAGCTGACGCACTGCAGCATACGGCTTTACCGAGCGCAAGGTGCCAGAACTTGCCGGGGAGCGGTGTTATGGATTCATGGAGGCGGCTACATCATAGGCAACGCGGCGATGAACGATCGTGAATGCGCGGCAATCGCAAAAGAGTTGGGAGTGCTGGTGGTCTCGGTGGACTATCGGTTGGGGGCCCGGAATCCGTTTCCGGCGCCATTGGAGGATTGCTATACAGCTTGGCAATTTATGCAATCGAATGCCAGCTCCTTGGAAATCGATCGCGACCGGATTGTGGTGATAGGCCAAAGTGCAGGTGGCGGGCTGGCAGCCTGCCTGGCGCAGCGTATCGCGGAGGCCGGCGGCGTACAACCGGTTGCTCAAGCACTTATATACCCCATGCTGGATGACCGCACTGCAGCGAACTTCGAGCTGGACGCCATCAAACATCGATTCTGGAACAATAAAAACAACCGGGCGGGCTGGCATGCCTATCTGGGTCAGCCACCAGGACAGCCCATCGCTCCCCGGTTCGCGGTAGCAGCCCGACACGCGAATCTGTCAGGATTGCCTGCTACCTGGATTGGTGTGGGAGGGCTGGATTTGTTCTATGAGGAAAACTGCGCCTATGCCGCCCGCCTGCAAGCAGCAGGGGTGTCCTGCGAGCTGTTTAGGGAACCCGGCTGTCCTCATGGGTACGACATAATCGCGCCAAACACCACAGTATCACAACGACTTATTCAGGGTTACATGACATTCATAAGGGACCACCTGCGCCCACAACCATAGCTGCTTTGAGCACCCAAATTGACAGGGGGAAACCTATTCCATCAAACTACCGAAAGCATCATTGTCCGGGCACTTGTGGTATTCAGGAAGAAATACACAGATGAAACTTCGCAATCACATCAAGTCGTGTGAAATCCCTCCAAGCTGGGAACCCGGGGCGACGCTGGCCATGGAAGGCACCCAGCTGGAACCATCAGAGCACAGCAACCTTATCCGCTCAGGTGAACTGCGAGATGCGCTGGCGTCACTGCACACTGACACGACCTTTATCGAAGTCAGCGATATTGATCGGCCCTCACCGACCATCCTTGCGTTCACACCCCATCGTATTGTGCTCTCCACATTGATCACTGCCACCTCCAGAATTCAATACGGTTACGTCGGTGACAACCGGATACGTACGGCAAGTGTAGGAAATGTTTTGTTTATGCTGCCTGGACGGGAAATCCAGGCGCGCATCACGGCAGGTAGGATGTGTACCATTACCTGCTCATTTGACACGGATTATGCCGGTAGCTTGATTGGGCCGCTGGATCACATTACCCAGGATCAATTGCACAACGCGCTGGATTTTCGCAGCGCATTGATCTCATCGATATTGTTGCGGCTCATGCAGGAAGCGCTTTATCCCGGCGCCATGAGTGCGACTTTGGCGGACTCCCTCGGTCACTCTATGTTGTTGGAGTGTGCGCACTGGCTTCGCGCCCGGGAACCACAACCAAGCGGAGTTTTCACCGAACGTGAATTTGAGATCATCGAACACTATTTGGCGGGGCTTACCGGAAAAGCACCCTCAGTTGCGGAGCTGGCCTCTATCTGTGGATTAAGTGAACGCTATTTTGCCAAACTGTTTCGTGATTTCACCCGCATGCCGATTTCCCAGTACATCAAAACCAAGCAACTCACCAAAGCCAAGGCCTTGTTACTGGAAACCGACTTACCGCTGAAGGAAATTGCCTACCGTCTGGGTTACAGCACTTCGACCAACTTCACTTCTTCGTTCCGCAACGCCACCGGCACAACACCTATGCAGTTTCGCCGTTCCCAATAGACCGATATTCATAATTCAATCTCTTTCGTCAGTGTTCAATGCGGTTCCCGGTTGTTGTACCCACCCCGCTTCTCTAATGTCTTACCGAAGCTAAACCCCTTAACAATTCCAACAATAACGTGGGAGCGTTCGGCATGAACAAAACCTCTTCGGCTTTCCATGAGATCCCCATTGCATCCGCAGCTGTAACTCCGCGTTCTGCTGTCAGCCCGATTCAGATCTGGGCAATAATAGGTGGGTTAATCCTTACAGTTCAGTGCCTTATCTGGTTCAACTGGATAACCGGCCCCTATTTTGTCCGGGTACCGCCCGGCCCCAGCGATCCCCCGCTTTACATGAAAACCATTCTCACCATCTGGACCACTGTGATCCTGGCGGGTCTACCGGTCGGAATCTATTACTTTATTGTGCGACCCTGGCGCCGGGAGCGCCGCATTACCACCGACGGAATGCTGCTGGTGGCCTGTGGCCTGCTGTTCTTTCAGGACCCGTTACTGAATTACTTCAACACCTGGAGCACCTACAATACCTGGATGTGGAACCGCGGCTCCTGGGTACAGAATGTACCCGGCTGGATTTCGTACGGTGAACCGGGCCGCATGATGGCCGAGCCACTGCTGATGAACGCGCCCGGGTACTCATACGGTGTTTTGTTGTGCACGATCCTGGGGTGCTGGGTCATGCGCAAAGCCAAAGCCCGCTGGCCCAACATCAGCAATATCGGGCTGATCGGAGTATTGATCCTGTGGACCTTTGTGTTTGACCTGGTCATCGAGGGTCTGTTTCTGATGCCCATGGGCTTGTTCACCTACCCTGGTGCGATTCAATCCTTATCCATTAATGCGGGTACCTACTACCAATGGCCACTGTATGAAGGGCTAATGTGGGGTGGCGTCCAGGCTGGGTTGTGTTCCCTGCGCTATTTTACCGATGACCGCGGCCAAACCTTTGTTGAACGCGGCATGGAACGGTTGCAAGGGGGATTTATTAAACAACAACTCACCCGCTTTCTTGCCATCTTTGCCGCCTGCAGCCTGTTTTTCTTTATCTGTTACAACCTGCCCGCCCAATGGTTCGCTCTGCATGCAGATCCCTGGCCAGAGGACATTCAGAAACGCTCCTATTTCACCATGGGCATTTGTGGAGAAGGAACAGAGCGCCTCTGCCCCCACCCCGCTCTCCCATTTGAGGGGAAAAACTCCGCGTACATTGATGCCAATGGCGAGGTCGTCATTCCCGAGGGGGTCACACTACCGAAAATCATTCCCTTTGAGCGAGGAGCAAACCAATGACCACTGTGGGTATAGAACGCAATCAGATCGAGTCGGCCATCACGCCACCTTTTTATCAGGGCGCCGGCGATGAAATGGAAGTTTTCCGTGCTGCCGCACATCGTGGTCTTCCGGTTTTATTGAAAGGTCCTACCGGATGCGGCAAAACCCGCTTTGTCGAAGCCATGGCTCATCACTCAGGGCGGGAACTGATTACCGTAGCCGGCCATGAGGACCTGACCTCTTCCGATCTGGTGGGCCGCTTTCTGCTGAAGGGTGGTGAAACAGTCTGGGTGGATGGCCCCCTCACACGGGCAGTGCGGGAAGGCGCCATCTGTTACCTGGACGAAATTGTGGAAGCTCGTCAGGACACCACTGTGGTCATCCATCCACTGACTGATCATCGCCGTGAACTGCCTTTGGACCGCCTGGGTATCACATTGAAAGCCGCACCGGGATTTCAACTGGTGATGTCCTATAACCCGGGTTACCAGAGCGTGCTCAAGAGCATAAAGGAGTCCACACGACAGCGTTTCGTGGCGATTGAACTGGATTTTCAACCGCCGCCCATCGAAACAGAGGTGGTTGCCCGTGAAGCCGGTATCTCGCACGAGACCGCCAAAGCCCTGGTGAGAATCGGGACGGCCATTCGCAAATTAGGTGCCGACCAGCTACCTGAAGTAGCATCCACCAGAATGCTGATTATTGCCGGCGGTTTAATTGCGGAAGGTTTAAGTTTTCGCAGCGCAGTGCAGGCCGCCATTGTGAGAGCCTTATCGGACGACCCCCATGTTGTTACCGCTCTTGGGGAACTCGTGGACAGCCTGACGACTTCGGCATGAGCGCACCAATGACAGAAGGGCCGGCGCGACTTCGGTTTATTGCAAGTTATATCTCAGGCCGGATCGTGGGCGTCACTGAGGCGGCACCCGGCGAACTCAGCCATACGGATGGTCAAACCATTTACGTCAGCGTGAATGCGCCATTGGCCATACAACGGCAGGAAGTCCTGGTGCAAAGTGCACTACTGGGAGCCGGCAGCCTTGACCCACAATGGATTAAAGCCGTGAGGGGGCGACCACAGCTCGCACGGCGCTATCTGGCAGTGGAAGGACATCGGGTACTGATGCAATGGGCCCGGCACATTCCGACGCTGGCTGCACTCAAGCCCGAATCCGCTTCGCTCAGCGAAAGCGCCCAGCAATCATTGACCCAGGCCAAAGGCCGTTCTAAATTACCGGACGTGCCACCCTGGTTTGGTGTCATTCGCCCTTCAAAATTACTGACGACGTCAGCAGGCCCTGGCACCAGGGCCACGCACCAGGATTTACGACTGGCATTTGACGAAATCGACCTACCGGAAGCAGACAACGAAGGCGACGAGGAACAAGCGGAACCGAGCAAGATTCTTAAGTTGTTCGATAACCCTTTATTCAATTCGCAATCGCTTTCTGATTACTTCCGCAAAATGTTGGGTGGCTCTCGGTCCAGCTCTGAAGGCAACGCGGGCGCTGAAACGGCTACCCGTTCACTTCGCCGGGTATCGAAAATGGGTGATCAGGCCCGCCCACTACCCACCCGGATTGTTCACACCGCCATGACTCAGCCAGGGACAACACTGGGCGTGGGCATCAACCTTCACCCCGAATGGGATGTACACAAACAAAGCTACCGCCCTGACTGGTGTCGGGTCATCGAATACCCCATGACCTCCGCGGTGGACATCATGGCTGCCAGTTTGCAACCGGATCCGGTACTGCGCAGTCGCCTGGCGCGTTTGGGGGTGGGCCCAAAGGTGTTACGACGGCGCCCCGAAGGTGAGGATCTGGACATTGAAGCACTCACAGAGTTCGCGGTTAACCTCAGCGCCGGTCATTCTCCTCCGGACAGCATTTACCTGGAACGACGCAAACAAGCCCGGGACCTGGGCGTGTTGATTCTGGTGGACGCCTCCGGCTCGGCGACGGATACCGACGCCCAGGGATTGGCAGTGCATGAACATCAGCGACACGCGGCCGCAACCCTGGCACAAACGTTGGAAGAACTGGGGGATCGGGTCGCGGTGTATGGATTCCGTTCCCAGGGTCGAGCCAACATTCAATTACTGGCGCTGAAACCCTTCGCCCAACGTTTTGGGGCCGGCGCCCGGGCCCGGCTGAATCAGCTGGAACCCTCGGGCTACACACGGCTGGGCGCCGGGATTCGAGGGGCCGGGGAAATATTGAAACGGGAATCCGGTACACCCCATCGGTTGTTACTGGTGTTGTCGGATGGATTTCCCTACGACGATGGCTACGAGCATCGCTATGCTGAATCCGATTCCAGCAAAGCGCTGGAGGAGCTGCGTCGCGATGGCGTAGCCTGCCTCTGCCTGTCCCTGGGCACCACAACCGGCGATGACGTCATGCACAGAGTATTTGGCTCTGCCGGCCATTTGGCCGCACAAAGCTTGAAGGAACTCAGCCCAAAAATAGATACGCTATTTCTGTCAGCACTAAAAGAACTTGCCGCACCGAGATCCGCTGCTCGCCATGCCGGGACCATTTTTGAATAACCCAGGCTACCGTGTTAGCAATCAAACCACCAGGTCATGCCTGTAGCGAGTTAAATGGTATCACCTGCATCAACCAGCAAAGTGCTGCCGGTCATAAAGTTTGCCAAATCGGATGCACAAAAGAGAACCACCCTGGCGACGTCATCTGGTGCACCTACTCGCCCGAGCGGGCTGTCAAACATAGCAACAATATGTTTAGCGTCCGCGGGGTCCGTGGACCCCATCGCAAGCAGATTTCCCTCTGTTATGCAAAATGTTGGAGCAACGCCCAAGACACGGATTGCTGAAGGCGCCAGCTCCAGCGCCAATTGTTTGGTTAAGCCACGAACGGCATGCTTGGACGCAACATAGGCACTTAGTCCGGGCATAATGCCTCTAAACGCCGCTGTTGATGCAACGTTAACAATAACACCGCCCTGGCCGGTGTTATTCATACAAAGAGCCGCTTCCCGCGCACAAGCGAAGGTACCACGCGCATTAATCGCCAGCACCTCATCCCAAAGTTCGTCTGTCATGTCTTCGAGAGGCACACAGGGGAAAACCCCGGCATTATTGATCCAAATATCAATACAACCAAATTTCGCAACGGCCTCGGTTGACATCGATTTAATGGTCTCTGTTTTTGCAACATCCATGTAAGTACCGATGGTATCGACGCCAAACTTGTCCCGGATATCATTCGCTGCTTGTTCCGCCAAATCCGCTTCTCGGTCTCCTATTATGATATTTGCACCCGCCTCGGCCAGCCGAAGCGCTATCGCCTTCCCTAATCCGCGGCCACCCCCCGTCACGACTGCGGTACGTCCAGACAGGGAAACAAGTTCATGAATGGTTTTATTGGTTACATCTGCAATTGCGGTCATGCTTTCACCTTTTTAGAAACAGAACTTGATTATCATTTTGGATCCAGCTCAACGTGCAGTTTTTCCAGTCCCCTTATAATGAAAGAAGGTTCAAATGGATACTGGCGGCTACCCGGCTTGCCATGCTCCTGCTCAGATATGCGAATCTCAGACGTCTTATCAAGCATCACATTAAGCATGGTTAAGACTTCGGCCCGAGCCAAAGGTGCACCCGCACAGGTGTGAACGCCGCGCCCAAAGGCCAAATGTTCCCGTATGCGTGGGCGCTTCAACTTGAATTCATTGGCATCATCACCCCAGCGCTCAGGATCACGGTTGACTCCAGCGATACCAAGCATTGCTTGGGTGCCTGCCGGCACAGGTCTATCACCGATAGTCGTGTCCCTGATTGCCAAGCGGTGGGTTGCTTTGGTTGAACCTTCCAGACGCAGGACTTCTTCAATCACCCAGGGAATGAGCTCGCGATCTGCCCGCATCTCTTGCTGAAGACCGGGCACATCGCAAATATAACGCACGACATTGCCAAGTAATTTGGCACTGGTGTCCTGACCCGCCACAAACATGAAGGTTGCCAGGGTGACGAGTTCCAGCATTTCCGGTTTGGTTCCATCGGGATAGGTCGCCGTGGCCAGCTCAGACATTAAATCACTTCCCGGATTTTCGGAACGCTCGGCCAGATATTTCGCCATGTAGCCACCGATAAAGTAGACCGACTCCATAGCGGTTGGATTATCGGCGTTTTCAATGCTACCTACCGTCTGACCTTTCTCAATCTGTTCTTCGAAAATCACACGGTCTTCCGGTGGCACACCCAGCAGATCAGCGATAACGAGTGTTACGAACCGGGTCGAAATCTCTCCCATTAATTCGCATCGCCCCTTCGCCACCGCTTGATCAATTAATTGTCCTGCATATTCCTTCATAAACGTTTCGTTTGCTTTAAGCCGACTGGGCGTGAAGCATCGACTTATCAATGAGCGGACATCTTTATGTTTCTTGCCGTCATAACAAACCACAAGTTCATGACCAATGAATTTATCCCGGTTTGCTTCAAGCTGGGCCGAAATATCGCTACCTTCCGGCGTAAAGGGCAATGGTGTACCAGAGCCGGCCAGGCCGTTGATTGCTGACCAATCTTTGGTATTCAACGCAACCTCCAAATACTCCTTAAAACCATTAACGAGGAGAGCATCCCGAGTTTCAAGCTGCACAACAGGCCCCCTCTGCCTCATTTCATCAAAATAGCCATAAGGGTCCAGCAGCACGCTGGGATCGGTGAAATAATCTCTTTCTTCAAAATTAGACGCGGCCATGGCGGATTCTCCTGCGGTAACGGCTTCTTCTAGTTGTAATAGTTGAATCCATATAATGCACAAACAAAATATAAAATGATACTTTTGATATCATTTATTAGAAATGCCTATAATATTCCCATATATATCAATATATTATTAATATATACATATTACATATAGCGCCATTTGATCTCATTTTCCATTCCAAAACCAGACAAACCATGTGATCATAGGGCGCATGAACGGGTGTTGCACAACGAGAGCGCAACCGACACAGAGAGGCAAAATGACTGAACCGGAAGAGATTGATCTGCGCTCCGGAGGGCGCCAGGAACGGAGCAGACGAACACGCAAGGCTCTGCGCAATGCGCTGCTTAATTTGCTGCAGATAAAACCACTTGAGCAAATCAGAATACGGGAACTGACCTCGGAAGCGGGTGTCGCCTATGCGACGTATTTCAGAAATTACGAAGATAAAAATGCGCTACTTCAGGATTTGTTGTCCGATGAGATTAACTCGCTGTTGGCGATGACTCTGCCACTTTTCTTTTCAGGTAATCGGCTTGTGTCGACGCAGGAACTCTGTAAACACATATGGAAACGGCGCGATATCTGGCGCGCGTTACTAATGGGGGGAGCGGCACCTGCGCTTAAGGCAGAATACCTGAGACAGGCGCTGAAAATTGCAGGCGATCAGGCCGGAAATGATTCATGGGTGCCTGGAGATCTGGCCGTTTCGGTCTCGGTATCCAGCCTGCTTGAAATAATGATTTGGTGGTTAACACATGAAAATCCACCTTCGGCGGAGCACATGGCTGTCGTCGTTTATCGGCTGGCTGTTGCGCCTGTCCTGACAGAAGAAAATTCCCTCGGAGTCATGTTGTAGACCTGTTTAAACAACCTGCTAAAGTGGCCGGGGCTTTTAAAACCATTGCGATAAGCCACTTCGGAAATTGGAATTTGCCTCCCGGCGGGAGAGCTCAGCCATTCATGGGCACTTTTCAGGCGCCCACTCCAGATCAGATTCGGAATCGACGTGTTATGCTGCCGGCATAAATGCGAGAGATATCGCCTGGAAATGCCACAGCCCTGCGCAATCATATCGGCGTTCAATGCTGGGTCTGTCAGGTGGACTTCCACATAATTGAGGACATCCATGAAGCGCTTCTGTGACAGTGTTTGTCGCTCCTGAAGAGAATTGCTACATTGCTTCACACCTTCGACCAAAAGTGCTAACGCACTATTTACCAGCACCTCCTCAGCACCGCTACCAAGCTCGCCATCAGAGTCAAACACCTCTTGAAACAAGCGCTCAGCGATTCTGAATTCCCGTTTATCCATCGCAGAACTGAAGCCTGCATTAATTTCCTCTGGAATGAAGCGCTTGAAAATGTAGGTGGGAACTAAAATATGTAACACCTCCAGCACTGACCTGTCGTCGGTATGGCATTCCAAACGGATCGGAGACAGTGACTTGATAAAACCGAACTCTCCGGCGAGTGAAACATCGGTGCCATTCTGATGAGACAGATGCATGCTACCTCTCCTGATGAACCAAACAATGGTCAGGTCCGTAGCATCCTCCTGGATATGCTGCCAGGTACGCTGAAAAAACAGCCGGGATTTTGACTTAAGATTAACAATGGACATTGCTCCTACGGACTTTTTGTCCGCGCGAACTTCAATGTCAGAACCCGCATCTATGGCATATTGCCCGGAATAATATTCCTTATTATTTTTACCACGATAGCCGGCCTGACACTCATGATAATTACGTTCATCAAATGCAAAGATCCGCTCTTTCATCCCTTTCTCCTGAGAGGAAATCGTTGTGACCCACAGGAGCCCGAAAGCATCATGAGACCAAACCTTCCTTTCTGCTGAGTTTTTGATTTGCCATCATGCTACGGGCCGCCCAATTAGGCAAACCGTCTCTATCTTTTGTCCGGACTTTTAATATTTTTTATTACATTACCCTAAAAATAGAATCATCTTATAAATACACGATATTCATATTAGTACGGATATTAACGTGTAGCTTCAGCCCTGTTTTTTGCTGAGAAAGTCATTGACCACTATGGAATAGTGTGTACCATACTCAATCTATGGAACACACTATTCCATAGATTGGGATACCTCTAAAAAATCTCTTACAACAAATAAAGTCAGAAGGATAAAAATAATGTGGGTGGATATTCTGCGTTTACTGGTGGCATTTGGTGGCGTCATTCTCATCATTGCGTTTTGGTATTGGCTCATGGATTCCATAGGCACCTTTTGAACTGACACATTTTGAACTGGCACGTTTTGAATGATGGAATCCATTATGAATCAAGCCAGCCAGATGGAAGCAAACGGCTCACTACTGGCATCTGTATTTTCCAATAAGCGCCGATTGGGTGTGCGCCTGATGTCGGGCCCCGACCGCTGCTTTGGTGTAAGCCCGAGCCTCACTCGCGTCCATCTCCCGTTTCCTCCCTTAGCGGAAGACTGGAGCATGCGAACGGTAACCTGCGGGGTAGCGCTACAGTGTTCACCCTCAAAAGAACGTGTTGCCCGGTTGCCGTTGCCCGAACTATCCGCGCGCCAGCGACTGGCACTGACACAAGTGGAAGGCGGAGTCGCTGTTAGCTGGGTCCTGGCGCGCTGGCGGGGGCTGACGGCGGAATTTCAGCAGCGCTTGCCCGATCTTGAAAAGCTGGACCCGGACATGGATGCCTCTGCCATGTTGCAATTGGCATTGCAGCAATCCCATTCACGGAAAGTATTCCCAACTCATCCGTTGCTGGGACAACTTCCGGCAAGCCCCGCCGCACGACCGGACTTTATTAATGCACTGCGCCGGTTGTATGGCCGCATGCCCTGGTCAAGCAGGGGCCGTTTTTCACCGGGACAATTCAGCATTCCCGCCGGTGGCGACGGCAACGTCCAGAATCCTAACCTGCCGCCGCCAAGCCGCCCGGAAGAGGACTCTCCGGCGATAACCATCGGTCAGCGGGCCGGTATTCCCTATCCGGAATGGAATGTATGGACCAAAGGCTTCCTACCCAACTATGTGGCGGTGCTGGAACGCAAGCTGGTATCTGAGTCATCGACTTCATGCCCACCCAATTCCAATTTGCAACGCTGGTTTGAAGCACATACTCACCGCGCGATTAAAAGCCGCTTGGAAGACGGCTGTGATCTCGACGTGGATCAATACCTCAACCACTACCTGGACAGAGTGTGCGGTATGGCCACTGATGACCGCCTGTTCCGAGATCTGGTGCCGACTGCGCGGGATGTGAGTACAGCACTGCTACTGGATGGCAGCGCCTCACTGGGCGTACAACAGGGCCGCGTTTTCAAACTGGAACTGGCCTGTGCTGATGCGCTCTCCCGTGCCATGACCCTGGCCCACGAACGTCATGCTCTGTTTGTCTTCACCGGTCATACCCGGCACCGGGTAGAGGTAACCTGCCTCAAGGATTTTACCGAACGTCGTGCGGTGCTACCGGGCCAGCTGGGGTTGAGCGCGGGAGGATACACCCGACTGGGCGCCCCCATCCGACACCTGACCAACCGGTTACTGGAACAAAGGTCGGAACGCCATGTATTGATCATGGTCGGGGACGGACAAATGTCTGACGAAGGGTATGAAGGCTACTACGCGTGGGCCGATGTGGCTCATGCGGTTGAAGAAGCAGAGGAAGCCGGTATTTCTCTCTTTTACATTGGCGTGGGCCCCGCCCGTGTGGACCCACTGCCGGATGTATTCGGCCCTCGTCGTTCCACACGCATCAATCGGGTGGATGAACTACCCCGCGTACTGGCTCATGTGCATCAACAACTGGTGGCTGCCTGAAAAAACAAGGTGAAAGTAAGTCATGTTGAACGTTAATTACCAACTAAATAAAAATGAAGAGCGCCAGTTCAGGTTGGCGTACATTCGCAACCTGCCTGTGATGTTAACCGGGCCGACCGGCTGCGGAAAAACCCGTTTCATTGAACATATGGGACAGCAACTGAATCGGCCGGTGATTACCATCAGTTGTCACGACGATCTCACCAGTTCTGATTTGGTCGGGCGTTTTATGGTGCGTGGCGGTGATGTTATTTGGAACGACGGACCTTTGACCCGGGCGGTAAAACAGGGGGCCATCTGTTACCTGGATGAAGTGGTAGAGGCCCGCCACGATTCACTGGCGGTATTACACTCCCTCACCGACCATCGCCGCACCCTGTATCTGGACCGGACCGGAGAGGAAATTCGCGCACCGGACACTTTCATGCTGGTGTGTTCCTACAATCCCGCCTACCGCAGTTCGATTAAAGAACTCAAACCGTCGTTTCGACAACGCTTTGTAACGCTGTCTATGGATTATCTGCCGCCCCACCGGGAAGTGGAGGTGCTGGTCAAGGAAACCCAGGTTAACGAAGAGGCCGCCCAGCGCCTGGTGGAATTGGCCGTGGCGATCCGCAACGCCGACACGGCATTACACATCGAGCCCCCTTCCACTCGGGTGTTGGTGACCGCGGCCAGTCTGGTGGCAGAGGGTGCGACAGAGCTTGAAGCCGCAGAAATATGCATCCTGGCCCCCCTGAGCACCGACGGCATCATTCCCCCTGCCCTGCAGGAACTGGCAGCTGCGAGTTTACTACCACCACAATAAAAATAGAGGACTGAATCATGAACGACCAACCCATCAGCGAACAGGACAAACGCCGCCGTCGAGGCTTGATTGCGTTTCAGATCGTCTGTTACGGCTACCTGCTGACAATGTTTTTAATCCAAATGTATATGTACTCAACCCGCGACTGGTAATAGGCAGGTAAATACGATGAGCTATCAAACGACAACCATAGCTGGCATGTCAGGCCTGGACGCCCACGATGAACGTAGCCGCCAGGCACAATGGCAGGCGGACAAATGGATGATGAGCGGCGCCTTGTTCCTGGGCTCTGCTGTATTCGGTATTATCGGGCTTCCGTTATTTCTGCGGGGGCTGGCGCTACAACTGAAAGCACAAAAAGCAGGTTTGACGGTGCGGCCAATGATGGTAACCCTGATTGGCTATCTGGTTGCCGTGGATGCGGCACTGAACTCCATCGGCTGGGCACTGGACATGGTAGCCCACCACACATTGCTGGCACGCGTATTCCTGATGGCCTGGGGCAACATGTTTGATGCAGGTTATTTCTGGCATTACAACGAACTGTGGATTGGCGGCGCCAGTGCGCCCGGTGAAAAGGCCTGGGAGATCGCCTTACTACCCTTAGTGTTCAGTATGCGTATTGCTGCCGCCATCGGTTTTCTGCAGATGAAACGCTGGGGCCATCAATGGCTGATTATAACCTGTTGGTTCGGAGTGGTAGCCTGGACGGGTTATATTGCCAACATGACCATATTTGCCGACGTGCGCTACACCGGGGTTGTATTTCCCGTCATCGGCTGGTGGCTCTACGATATTTTCTATATCACACCCTTCCTGGCCCTGCCGTATTTACACTCTGTGAATCGGGAAATATTTTCCCATTGATCAGCCACGATGCTTGAGGATCGTCACCATGAACAAAGATCAAATCAATGAACTACCGTTGGGCACCTCACCGGCCTTCGCCGGCATGCATAAGTGGTTGCAACGGGGACTGATAGTGTGTTTAACCGCATTGGTGTTGGAAGGCGCCTTCACCTTTCCCCTGTTGGCCATGTGGTATGGATGGCCAACGTTATCACTTCAGGAAATCTGCACGGAATTTGAAAGGATTCGCTTCTCCGACGAATCCCGTGAGTGTATCTATCCCTATCCTTTGTTCGGTCCTGCAGAGGGGGCTGGCCAGACTACGGCGCGCGATCAATGGGGCATCCAACCCAAACCTCAATATAAAGCCATCGGTTACCGCGAACTTATTCAGCGCCGTAATGACCGGCTTGCTGCACAGACTACTGAGAGTGGTGGTGAACCATGATAGACTAGCCACTCCCATTTATCATGATGCTGTTTTTGGTGAACTATAATGCAGGAAGACTCGCCGGACTATCTGGATCCCCGCGCACTCCGTACACGGGAGGCACTACATGCTGCCATGCTTCAACTCTTGGAAGCAAAGAGCCTGGACCAGATAAGCGTGAGGGAAATTGTTGCGGTAGCGGGTATTGGTTACAACACATTCTTCCGCCATCATCCTAGCAAGGAATCATTGCTGGAAGCCATCGCCGCAGAACAGATAAGTGCTTTGTTTCATCTCTCCATGCCCGTGCTGGACGCAAAAGACTTACGTTCTGCATCGATTACACTACTGGGTTATGTGGAGGATCACTGGTCGATCTGGAAAATTCTGTTAACCGGTGGTGCGGCAGGGTTTATCCGCGAGGAGTTTTTACGGCAGGCTCAGGCGGTGGCCAACGTACGGGGAAAAGCGAAAAGACTTATGCCACCGGACCTGGGTACAACTCTCATCGTAAGCAGCGTACTAGAACTGATTACATGGTGGCTGAAACAAGATAATCCGTTGCCGGTGGATCACATTGCAGAAATTCTGGACTCTGCGATCGTTAGCCCGATAATAGAGGCTGGCAAGCGACGCAAGTAACCGAATCTGTCAAGGTTAAAAACATTGCATGGAATCCATGCTGAGCCACAGCCTAATGGGTTAATATCAATATCTATTGGGAGATACCTTTTCTTGTGCGCGCCTCATCTGAGTCAACTCGGCCAGTATCGCCACAGCAATTTCGGGAGCCGTTTTGCTACCGATAGCCAAACCAACCGGGGCATGTAGTCGCGCTATCTGCGCCTCTTCCAATTGCAACTGCCGCAGGCGCTCAATACGATTTTCAGTAGTGCGGACGGACCCCAATGAACCCACATAGAAGTTATCCTGGGCAAGCGCCTCCATCAAAGCCATATCATCAATCCTGGGGTCGTGGGTGAGCGTTATCACAATACTGAAAGGATCGTTTGCATATTCTCGGACCACGTCATCCGGCATCTGGTTAATGCACTCACAGTCCGATGAAGGTGCAAGAATATGATTCTTAAAGTCATCAAGCTTGTCCGCTCGAGGGTCAGTAACCAACACCCGATAGTCCATCATATTCGCCATCTGAACCAGGCACCCCGCAATCTGTCCCGCACCGACCAAAAGTAACGTGTAACCGGGTCCATACACCTGAACAAAGCGATGCTCATTAAAAGCAATAGGTTTAAAGTATTCCGTCGGCATCAAATGCCTTTGACCACTAATCAGATCCAAAGATCGCTCAATGCATTTGCGATTACCAAGTGCCGTATTGATTTTTACCAGATCCTTGAGGTCGGAGTGCCCCATCTGCTCTACCAGCACTGTCATATAGCCCCCACAGGGCAAACCTAACCGAGCATTTTCCTCGGCACTCAGGCCGTATTCAATTAACTGTGGGTAGCGGCTAAACCAACCGGACTGTAACTTTTCAAGTAGGTCATCTTCGACACAGCCTCCGGACAGAGAACCAACCACCTGCCCTGACTGATTGCATGCCATTAAAGACCCGGCTGGACGGGGCGAGGAACCATGCGTTCTTACAATAGTACAAAACCAGGCTTGAATATTATTTTCAACCCAGTTCTGCAATACTGATAAAACCTGATGATCAAGACTGTGCATAGGGGCTTCTTCTCATTCAACACTCAGCTCAAATGTTTCTTCGCACTGCAGGCGCAACAGCTGGTGCTGCTGTCGCTCTTCAGCCAAGTGTTCAATCAACGCCTTTACAGTGGGATAACGCAACATCTCGATGACCGGAATCGGCCGGCCAACCCGTTCTTGAAGACGCTCCACCAGCTCTACCGCCTCCACTGAATCCATGCCCAGATCGACGAAGGTTAAATCCAGAGATACATGATGGGCATCCACATCCAGCTTTTCCGCCACCCACAGCTGCACTTCCTGACCGAGTTCCTCCTGCCAATCCCGATGGGTAAGCTCTTCGGCAACAGACGTTATAGTTGATTTCTTTCGCGACTCTTGAGTGGTGCCGGGGCGCCAAATACACAATGGCGTCAGCGAACCATCGCGGTACCGTTGTCGCGCCTCAACCCGCTGCAGTTTACCGCTGGAAGTCCGCGGCAACTCATTGGGCGGAAGCAGCACAATCACCGTCGGCAACACACCATGGCGGGATGCCACTGCGCGAGCGGCCATGGCAGCAACCAGGGCAAGATCAGTGTCTCGATTTCCGTTTCGCTCCAGTTCCTGCAAAATGACCAGTTGCTCCCGCCCACTGCCCGGCAAACCAAACGCCGCGCCACCCCGTGGCCGAAAATCCCCGTGGCTGGCTTGCACGGTCTGCTCGATATCCTGGGGATAAAGATTGCGACCGGCCACGATAATAAGCTCCTTAATACGACCGGTGACATACAGCTCATCCCGCCAGCGGAATCCCAAATCCCCTGTCCGTAAATAACATTCTGAAGGAACTTCATTCTCGATCCGGGCCTGGAAGGTGCTTTTCGACAATGCCTGTTTGGCCCAGTAACCCCGGGCCACCGACGGGCCGCGCACCCAGATTTCACCCACCTCCCCCTCGGCACAAGGCAAGCAGGTGTCCGGCCGCACGGTTCTGATCTCCGTGCCGTCTGCAACCCGACCACTACTAACCAGGCTCTGCTGTGGATCAGGTGAATGTTCACCCGGCGCCGCAAACCGCCCCTGCTGCAAAGCCTGCTGATCCGCCGCCAGAATGCGGGCACCCCGCCCCGCCGGCGACCCGCTTACGAACAGACTCGCTTCCGCCAGGCCGTAACAGGGAAAGAATGCGTTGGCGTCAAAACCACAATCAGCAAACCGCGCCGCAAAACGCTGGGTAACCTCCGCCTGGATTGGTTCCGCTCCGTTGTACGCCACCTTCCAGCAGGAGAGATCCAAATTCTGAAGTTGACCGTCAGAAATTCTCTGCAGGCAATATTCGAAGGCAAAGTTGGGACCTCCACTGATATGGGCACGCTGGACGGACACCGATTTAAGCCAGATTTCAGGGCGGCGCAGAAAAGTCGTTGGTGCCATCAGTGTCACCTGGGCGCCGGCAAAAATCGGCGCCAGAATGCCGCCAATCAAGCCCATATCATGGAATGGTGGTAACCAGCACACAGAGCGCAATTCTTCCAACCACTCAACCATTGGGTTGTCTCGCAGAAAGCCCTGCAGGATCTGAGCAAAGTTGGCCAGCAGGTTGGCATGAGACACTACCACTCCCTTGGGGTGCCCGGTTGAACCGGAAGTATATTGCAGAAAAGCGACATCATCCGGTTGGGCCCGGAATGGCACAAAACCAAGAGGAAAAGTCGTGTCCTGCACATCATCGATACTGATGCGGGGTACATCCCAGGTAACGCCCAGCCCACTTTGCCAGCCGGTGACGATGGGTAGCAAGCTGTTGCTGGATAGAATGGCGCCCGCCTGGCAGTCCACGGCAATCTTTCCCAGACGCTGCAGGTCCTTGGTACCGGTAGGAGGATAAGCAGGCACCGGAATGGCCCCGGCATACAAGCAACCGAAAAAAGCCCGGATGTAGTCCAACCCGGGCAGAAACAATAACAACACCGTGCGACCAGCCAATCCCTGATCCTGTAAAGACGCGCCGATCTGGCAAGCAGACTGGTTCAGCTCCCGAAAAGTCAATTGTTCCGCCACCTCGCCGTTACTGCTGACGAAATTGGCATACACGGCCCGTCCACTGCTCTGTGCCCGCTGTATCAGCATATCAACCAGGCTGCTGTAGGAAGGCATCAGGATCATAACAGGAAAGCTCCTATGAGAATGATACAAGAATTAAATCAATTTGAAGGCAAAGACAACAAGCGACTATTCAGGCAATTTCCGTTCAGTTTCGGCAATTTGACTATAGCTTTCTTGGGACGTGGATGATTGAAATGGTGCGCGCAAAACATGAATGCCATCAGATGTTCATTTGCTACTGCTGAGCTTCCGATACTGGTTTGGGGTCATACCCGTTTTTATTTTAAACAAACGGCGGAAGTAAGTGCTGTCCCTATAACCCACCAGATCACAGATCCTCTCTATCGGCAACTTGGTCATTTCCAGCGCTTCCTTAGCGCGCTGAATACGCACCTCTTGAATGAAATGCATAACCGATTCCCGATTGGCTGATTTAAAGCGTCTGGCCAGCGAACTTTCACTCAAACCGAACTCGATGGCAACACGGGAAACCAGATTATCTTCGGAAATATGTTCAGCTATCCAGGCCTGGGCTTTAGTGACGATGGCGTCCTGGATCCGATTGGAAAACCGGCTTTCTGGCAGCCGTCCGCCAAATCGCTTGTAACCGTTGAAAATAAACAACTCAGCGGTTTTCGCGGAAAATACTTTCCCGTATTTACGCTCAAGAATCTCGGTCGCCAGGCAGATCCAGTCAGAATCTGAAGCCGCGCTATAGAGCTGCTCATCACAGTGAATGGGGGCCTGGAGCTTTACACTCACCAATGGATAAGCATCCGAGAACAGATAGGCATAGGACTTGTTCAGAGCCGATACGCGATAATTGAGCAGGCCGGTTTCCGCCAACAGAAATGCACCTGTACCCACCGTCGCAATTTCGGCGCCATGCTGGAACTGATCCTTGATCCAACGCTGCATATCTTTACGCTGAAGATAGCTAAAGGCATCGTCCACCATCAGGGACGGAATCCACACCACATCAAATTGTTCCGCTGTAGAAACATCGTGCGTCGGACTGATGCGAATGTCATTTAACTCGATTGCATGCTCCAGGCTTTCCCCCACCAGCGCAACCTGTGGTCTGAGGCTGTTGGCTTGACCAGTCCTGTGCTGATAGATCGTCTGGCAACGACTGAACACGTCCAGCGGTTCGATAATGGAATGAGGGAAAGCTTCCGGTATCACAACAATCGCCACTTTGAGCATCATACGCTGCGCCTCTTACCTATTGCTTGCGAATTTTTGTTATTGCGTTTGCCTACTTGCTTATTGCCAGCAATATAGAATTCGGCGACTGCGCAGTCAACCACAAACTAAACTCACCAGTACCCACATCAAAGTGAAATCAATTTTTATCCCTATTTAATCAGGAATTTAATCAAAACAAAAAATTGCATTCTCATCATTCAGTAAACGCACAAGTACCCGCCTACAGACCAAAGCCCTCCGGGCCGGAACGCTATTTTAACGCCCCAATGCCATAACCAATGCCATAACACGGTATATCCGCGGTGCGGATTTAGTCCCAGCTTTGCCTGAATACAACCTTGCGCACCTCAAGACTACGTGGCGCAATGCTCCGTTGAAGTCATAAAAAAGCAAGAACAACACATGAGGATTCAGAATGATGATTTCGCCTGGCAGCAAACAAACTTTCCGTAGCAGTATGCTGACCATAGGTATTCTCCTGCTCACGGGAATCAGTGGTTGCGAAAAAGTTGAAAAGTACGTCGTCACCATTAACAAGCCCGACAAGGTCTGGGATAGTTATACCCTACCCTCCAGCGCACTGGGCGGATACACACCGGTAATCGACATGGAGGGTAACGTCGTCACCCATTACGACTGTGGCGGCAACCCATCGAAGCTATTGCCTGATTCCTCGATCCTTTGCTACGCATCCAAAATTGGTGGCTTTGTCCAAAAAACCTTGCGCCAAATGTCCCCAGACGGTCAGGTATTATGGGAATTCAACGACTGGGACGGAGATTCCGCCAGACAACACCACGACTTTCAGTTCGCCGGTGGTAATCCCGTCGGGTATTACGTTCCCGACATGGACATGATCGGGCCCGCTGCGGGCGGCAACATGCTGGTACTTAGCTACCTGACACATAAGCGCTCCGAACAGGACATCCGTAAAGGTAGATTAATCGATAGCGTACTATACGATATTGATGCCAGTGGCAACCTACTATGGCAATGGCATGCCATAGATCATATTGATGAAATGGGTTTCAGCGAATCAGCACTGAAAGATCTCGAACGCGGAATCCTGGAATCCGATTGGTTGCACTTGAACACCGCTTCCTATATCGGCCCCAACAAGTGGTACTCGGAACAGGGAGACGAACGCTTTCATCCGGATAACATTATGATTGGGTCACCCAATGCACGCTGGATAGCCATCATCAGCAAGGTCACCGGCGACATCGTATGGCGCCTTGGACCCGATTATTCACCCGGCAATCCCGGCGCGGATTTTAACGGCTTAAACTTTTCCCATGCCGCTCACATCATCCCGGAAGGGTTGCCCGGTGCCGGAAATTTACTGGTATTCGACAACGGGAAAGCATCCGGTTACGGCGACCAGCACGCCCGCGGCCGTCGCTCGCGCACACTGGAGATCAACCCGATCGATTTTTCTGTGGTTTGGGAATTCAAACATCCTCGCAGCAGCCCGATCATGGGTAATGTCCAACGCTTACCCAACGGCAACACCTTCATTACTGAGGGTGTGTCGGGGGTAATGCTGGAAGTGACCCCGGAGAAAGAAGTTGTGTGGCAGGCTCGGGGCTGGCCGCTATACCGAGCCTATCGAGTTCCGAAAGACTGGGTTCAAACGAATACTCTGTTCACCGATATACAGAAATAATCTTAAGCTGGATTTGACTGCTGCGCTTCGGCAGGCTTCCTATGCGCCAGGGATGGCCCATTCTCGAGGAAAGCGTCATAGATCACTGCATAATCCCGCCGAATACGCTCCTTGGTCAGGCCAAATCGAGCCAGATCATACTCATGCGCACTCCGGTAACTGCGTTGCTTTTCCGCTATCTGCTGAATCTGCTGCTGCATCTCAGCCGATGGCCCCACATCGACAAAACGCAGGATCTCTTCCATTACGACATCAAACTGTTGCATCAAACGGGGAAAGGTGACGATATACAAATTATGGGAAGGAATCCTGCCCTTTGTATAATCTTCATGAAACCGCAAACTCAACCGCAGCAGCGCAGCATACATTTTTTCGATGTAATGCTGGCGCTGATCCGATGGTAGTGACCAGAAGCCAAAACGGGCGTCAAGCACGCCGGTCACCAGGCTCAGTCCGGAAGGCACAGTTTCCAACGGGTCGCGCACCATGTACAGAACCTTTGCGTCCGGAAAACGTTGTAGAAATTCTGGCAAACGCAAAGACAGTGAAAACAGCTTCGCCACCACCCGCTTGCGCTTTTCACTCACTAAATTACGACGCCACATGGCTTCATACCAGTCGAAATCCCGTTCCGCACTCGCCACAAAGCGACGCTCAAATTCATCCAGAGTTTCTGTCTTCGACCATGCGTAGAAAAATCCGTACAAGAACAGTCCGTCAAAATAGCGAAACAGCAATGAAGGATCATCCGTTTCAATGGCCGTAAGATTGGTCTCATGGGCTGCATGGGCGTGATGACGGGCTGGGCTGATCTTTTCCAGCAACGGCAACAATGGTTTAAGAGGCGTTTGTAATGTTGGGGAAGGATACAGCATTTTCCAAACGCGCATCCCGGCTCCAAGATCGTTGTCCACCAAAAAGCGGTGGAGAAACGTTGTGCCGCTCCGGGGATTACCCACAATCACAATAGGACTGGTTATCCTGGTGCGGCGCAAAGCCGGATAGAACACATAATCAAGCACCAATCCGATCGTCACCAATCCATGCAGCAGCAGAAACCCTGCGAACGTCACCAAAGGTGATAGGCGCTGATTGAACTGGTTCGAAACAATGCCATAAGCAGTAAACATACGACGCAACATTTCTTTTCTCCCCCAACATTTTTTAAGTTCGAATTACCATTGCAGCAAGGCAAAGGCAATGGATAAACCCGCACCTGTCCCACCAATCAGGACCCGGTCGCCCCGTCGCAACCGGCCCTGCTCATTGGCAATCGCCAGCGTCATTGGAATCGACGCCGCTACACAGTTGCCGTGGTCTGCGACGATATTAACTATCTTTTCTCGAGGAAATCCAAGTTTGACGAACGCCTCCATGCCCGGACCGGAAGCCTGATGCAGGATAAATAAATCGATATCCTCAAACGTGAGCCCGTTACGCTCAAACAGAGTTCGCAATACCTGGGATATATGCATCAACACCATTCGGAATACCTTAGGGCCCTGCATATTGAAAAGATTGTCCTCGCTGCTGGTCTCCGGATGTCCGGGGGGACGTCGCGTACCACCACCGCGGAATTCCGTCAGTTCAGAACCTTCCGGCCAGGTATACATAATCCAGTCAAGCACTGCGCTTTCGCCCTGGCTTTGCTCAATCAGCGCTGCCGCGGCGCCATCGCCGAAAAGCGCAGCGCTTTCCGGCTGTTCCAGGTTACGCCAGGGTGTACCGGCTTCCGCAGAAACCACCAGAATGCGCCGATAAATTCCCGCCTGGATCAAACCTGACGCATTCAGCAGGGCCACCACAAATGAAAGACAGGTTGCATGCACAGACCAACAAGGCACACCCTCCCACTCCAGTGCTTTCTGGATAAACACGGCACTATCGGGTATCAGTTGCACCGGCGTCAGTGACGCGTTAATAATGCAATCCGGCCGGGGACCATCTCCGATTGTAGCCAACACCGCTTTGGCAGCCAGAACATCCATTCCCTCTTCAGCAACCCTCCGTTGATGCACACCTGTACGGGACAAAATCCATTCCTCACTGCGACCGATCAAATTAGACAATTCAGCGGACGACTGAATCCGTGGGGGCAAATACAACCCAGTGGAAGAAATACAGATTTGCATAAGGGAACGTCTCTTTTGATTTTTTGTTTGCTCGTAATCTACCCAATTCCCTCCACCCAAACAATGGACAAAAATGACCCTGTTTTGAGGCTCATATCCAAATTACCATGAGTGTTTAATGTGATGTAGAGGAATGATAATCACTGGGAATACTTGTTACCCAACTCAAACAAAAAAACGTAGCAGGCATATGGAGCTTAGTCGTCATGAAATATCTTAAATATTCTATTTACTTAGTATCAACCTTTGCAGGCTTAGTTACGCCGGCTTTCGCAGAAATCGGATCTGAATTAGAGGATTTCTTTAACACTAACATTGAACCTCAAATGCAGTTGTGTAGTGCATGCCATATTCCCAATGGACTGGCTGATATTGAAGGGGGAGATGGCTTTCTCTTGTATTCTGATAGAACTCATTACCAGAGCTTTTTTGATGCATGGACTCTGTTGGGAGAAGGCGTTCATAACAACCCACTACTTGTTATGAATTCCGATCCAACGCTAAACCATACGGGATTTCAAAACTGGCCAACTACTTCAGCTATCTACGAAAATGTAGCTCGATTACTGACATGCTGGGATACACCTGACTTGTGCTCGATAACCCCCCCTCCCCATAGCGCAGATTTAGCGATATCTATCGCAGGTAATGACGGAGAAAACAATGACGGCGTGATCCGCTACACTATTACCGTAACGAATTCAGGGCCCGGTACAGCGGATAGCTTGGAGATAGGCCACCACCTTCCCGTGCTGGTAACGCTAAGTGAAGTCACACCCAGCTCAATTGCTTTTACATCAGATGACGACGAAGTTACATTTTATCTTGATGCCCTACCGAAGGGCTCCAGCCAAACTATTGGCGTGGCAGTGAACACCGACACCACCAATAATACCAAGATGATATTTACCAGCACAGTCAGCGCTATAACGGAAGATACAAACCCTGAAAATAACACCAGCACAGAGTATTTTGGGGGCGGGATTGTAAACACCGAAGCTGATCTCTCCATATCCATGACCGGTCATAATGGAAAAAACGAGGACGGTGTGATCAATTACACCATTACTGTGCGAAACGCTGGACCCGATACCGCAGATTCCCTGGTTATATCACACAAGCTTCCAGCACGAGTAGAGCTCAGTACAGTGAAACCAAGCACCGTTGAGTACACATCAGATGGCGATTTAATCATTTTCAATCTTGATTCCCTGGACAAGGGAACCAGTCAAAGTATCAATATCACAGTCAAGACGGCAACGGACAATAAAGACAAAATGAATTTTACTGCCTCTGTAATCGCGGAAACGCAGGACCCCAATCTGGCAAACAACTCAAGTGAAGAAAAGTTCGGTGGCAGCATTAACTGGTTGATCATCGCTTTACTGGGATTAATTTATGTAGAGCGCGCCTTAACAAGGGTAAAGGCAACATCATATCGCGCTCACGGCTTATAAAAATGCATTAATGCCCACTTGAAAGCAGCGCTGCCCGTCAGCGCTGTTTCTATTTCAGCAATATATTTTATAACAAAGACCAAACAGGCTATTCCTATGAATAAAGTCAAGTACGCCCTCCTGCTTTTGTTCTTAATAAATACAGCCCGATGCTATGCCCTGTTACCACCTCTAAGCCAGATCGATGCTTTCAAGGTGATTACCCTAGAAGGCGAAGACATTCCCTGGGTAATAGGATGGAATCTGGAAGAATTATCCCTCGCCGCCATGGTGGATGGTGTGATGGAGCCCATTCCCTTTCAAATTGACCAGTACAACACCGGCGGAGCCATCTATTTTGAAGGTTGGCATATTCCTATGGCGGGTAAACCTGAACAGATGGACGGCACGGACAAACTGCTGTTTCTGTTCAAGGATGCCGGTGCCCGCCGCCCCCCGCGCACACCCTATGATGGCGAGATGGTAGCAGAGATCGTGACCCGTGATCAGGACGGCGTGGAGCGGTTTGTGTATCTGGTGCGTAATTCCCGGCTACGCTCAGATGAACAATATGTGCGTTATAGTGCCGAGATCGGCTTGGTGGAAACCGATTTCTACAGTCTGCGTTACAACCAGGAAAACCATCTTAAATGGGATGAGTTTAGTTGTGTCAATTACCTGGGTGACCGCCCCCTGGATTCTCTGAAATTGCGGCTGAACACCGGCATTGTAACCTCGGTAACCAATACCGAGCTTAACAATGATCAGATTATCGCGCTGCCGACGAGCGAGATAATTGGACCGATTCGCACCACCACACAGCTGGAAGTCAACATGTACTTGTTTGGTGTACCGATTATGAAAATGAGCATGCAAATTCATCATTACCCAAAATCCATTATGTTTGACGTACGGGGTGTTATTCCAGAGTTACGGCGCCGGTTGATGGTGAACCCTACTCTGACAATGTCCGTCGATGCCAACCACCTGCTGGGAGCCGCCACCTACACCTCTGCGTGGCCAGACCAGCCGGGGATAGTTGACGGAGTGGTTGACGATAACGAAAGGCAAATGATTGAGGCGGGCCTGGACCCCGCTGATAACTGGATCTGGGTAACCTCGAAACGGAACCTGGATATCGTTGCATTCGTGGATTACCTGGGGAACTTCAAGGAGCCCATGTCACTGCTGTATGAGGATAACCTGACGAGAGATGATCCACCGGAGATGTTCCCCGGACAGATGCCTAATGTGGGGTACGGAATTGATAGTTTTCCGACGAATGGCTTCATCGGCCTCGTGGTGAGTATGTTTATCAGTGAAAAATTTGTGGGTGATCCGGAACAATTCGCACCTTATATCCGCACGTTACCGGCTCTCGAAGTACGGGCGATGTAGTAATACCAGTGATCGAGCAATATAGAGCTGGGGTAGTGCAAACCACAACCCCAGCTCTTCATAGGCCTACAGAGTCTTCAGATATTCCAGTACTGCGCGTCTTTCATCTTCAGTCAACAGATCCCCGTAGGTGTGCCCTTTATTTGAGTTACCCCGTTTTCTGGTATCAAAACGGCCACGGCCAATACCAATACCAGTCAAAGGCTTAACTTCAAAGTTTGGTCTCCAGTCAAAAGGATTGTTTTTCCAGCCTACTGCATCCCAATCGTAATCGTTGTCTTTGTAGTTGCTGGTCCATACGGTAGGCCGCTTGGAGGAATCCAGTACCGCTTCCAAGGTAGGTACGGAGCCATTATGGAAGTATGGAGCCGTGATGAAAACCCCGTCGAGAGGAGGCGCTACGTAGCCATTAGTCTTCTGAATGCTTGAAGTACCACGCTTGCCGTACCAGGAACTATCCCACCAATCTTTCACAGGATATATCCAGTTCTTTTTGGCCAAGTAGGGGTCTGTGCCAACTTCGTCCAGATCAACCAGGAAATTTGGATAAGTTTCCTCAGCTTCATTTTCAGAATAGGTACCGTGACAAACTGCGCAGTTTCTCAGGAATACGGGTTCACCGGCTTTAGCCAGAGCGGAGTCGATCTTGGTCGCAGAAAAATCTTCCCATTTTGGCACATCGATTTCGTTTTCGATCCACTTCTGCACGTGAGCAAAGTTATTTTGGATCTCTTCAGCTTCTTCAATACCGTCAACCGAGAACCAGCTCATGTAAAGCATGTGATCGGACTTCGCACCGCGCCCTGTGCCCGCTTGATAGAGGGCGTTCTTCTTCTGCAGCCACCAGGCAGGGAAATCGATCCAGCCTTTCATACCTGAATTCGGGTTGCCATGCAAACGGCCTGTCCATTCCAGGGTATCTGGGTCATGCCGCATACCGAGACCGGCAAAAACGTCGAAGAGGTGGCTATGCAGTGAAGCGTCACGGAACAGGCGAAGCACCAAGGTCAAGCCCTGGTCGACCTGATCCCGCACGTCGCCGGTGAATATGGCTGCCACGCCGATTAATGGTACATTAAGGGTGAAAGCGCTCGCGTCTGTACCAATAAAGTGGTTGAAACGCCCCAACCCTTGCACAAGCTTCCCATTCACTACGCTGGAGTGACATACGGTACAGTTGGGCGCGGCAATGTCTTGTTTGCCAGTTTTAACCGCATTCAGGTTATAGGGCAGCCTCCGGTTGCGTCGATCATTACGGTATTCAGCCGGTGGCCGTTCTCCCTTGCGAGGCAGCCCCTCACGCAGAATGGAAGCGGTGACGAAAGAAGGATAGGACACGCCGATACGGACGTAATCACCACCGTACATATAAATTCCACCCAGAGTTGCATCCGCTTCGACCATTGGCCAATTGGTTTGCAGTTCACCGTAATTTTCGTAGCTCTGATCAAAAGTGTAAAAATAGTTACCTGGATCGGTTGGTTGCGGAGATTTTTCGATGACCTCGATATTTTCCCATTTAACACAGCGCTGTCCATTGGACACCAGGAAGCCATCGTCGCAAGATACAGCGGCAGCGGCTCCTGTTGGTATCGAGAGTATCGAAAAAGTGGTTAAGGCAATGGGCAGTGCACCCCATTTTTTATTTGCCAATATCTTCATTAAGGCATCCTCTAATTTTTTTAATACTGTAGTGAGTTACTTCTTGTTGTGACTAGTGAAAGCGCGTATCTACACCCCCTCAATTGGCCACAATAATAGGCGTAGCTACTCGCGTTCAACTCGCAATTAAGATAATTTTGAGGACCTTTTCTGAAATTTTGATGAGCATCAAAAATAGGATAATGCACAAAGTACGCTATAACTATTTTTGCCGCTCTGCAACCGAATAAATAATTAAGCACAACTGGTTTTTATTGGATATTGTTCCCATCCAAACGGTATTAAGGATTGAGTTGGTGGCAACCAGTGTCCACCCGGCATGTAGTGGACAGGGTTAATTGATTTAATAAATCAGGCTGAAAGAAATATGTGAAGGACGGTCTGTTTGTCGATATTTTGTCAGGAAATAACCAGACTTAAAGCAACCCATCACGGACAACATCTGCTTCCAAGTTCTGGTTATTCTTATTCTTGTAAACAAGAGCGGAAATTAACACAAAAATATTAATAGCGCAGATCAGCAACACCGTAACCCCCCATTGAAGCGCCAGAGTTTTCTGCTCGTGTGCTATAAGTCCATACAGCAACAGCACCAAGCATATCAAATTTAACACAATGGTCGTCTTGGCAAGCATTAGCTTCGGAGGAATCGCCTTTAGCATCATAATATGTGGAGTGCATAGAAACAGAACAAAGAGAGTAATGATTAAACGGTCCTGCACACTACTTCCCGGGTTTTCCTGGATAATGTTGTTATAAGTCGAAATTGACAGTATACCTACGATATATAATACGTTGATCGCTTTCGTCGCCATAAACACATTCATCTACCATCTCCCTTATAAATCTCGATAATTCAATAACAAAACAACAATAACTAACGATTCTTTTTCTCTGTGAAATGCAACTCCATTTCCTCTACTTTCAGTGAGTACGTGTTTGTTTCCGCGTCGTAACGCACCGGATTCAATGTCGCGAAATTGATGCTTTTGCTGAAGTCTGGATTTGAAAATGAGATATTCCCTGCCACCAAACCAAACATCGGAAAAGAAGTTGTGACGCTAACCGTAACTATCTGTTGGTTTTCATCCAAAAACTGGCTGGTTCCTCTTATCCGACGCATAGATCCAATCTTCCGGATATCTATGTTGTTTGTGAGCATTCTCCCCTCTTGCGCAAACCCTTCGCCATTATCTTTATAGCGAATCTTGACAAAATCATATTCGGGCGGCATAACCTCCACCATCTGAGGTGCAGATCTATCGGATTTTCCTACTCCCGTAACCGGGTCCGTTTCGGCATCAGTAACTCTAAGGGTTACAAAATAGGTGCCCGTTTTATCGAAGGTGTGTTCCGTCATTACGCCCTCTGCACTTTGACCGTCTCCGAAGTCCCACTCATAGCTTGTAATACCAGTATCATCGTAGGATTGCGTGCCATCCAAAACTAATGTCCTGTTTTCATAGGGCAGCCGGATAACCCCACCATAAGGGCTAAATGAGCCGTTCTTCACTTTAGCCTGAACAACAGCTTTGGGGTAAGTAGTAAGACTCTCTCCATTACGCTCACTTAACCTAATGCCTAATTGCTCCAAGAACAAAGGGATTTTAAGGAATCCTCCCGCCAGCACGATGGGCTCACCGTCATTCACTGTTGATTGTAATTCCTGTGTGGTTTTCACACCGCGCAATAGGGCTTTACGGATAGTGAGAATATTATTTAGTGCCCCGTCAGCTGAGCTAGGATGCATAAGCTCTGGCTTCACAGATAAACCCATTGCGATTGTCGCGGTCACATATGGCGCAGCAAATGAAGTACCATTATTGCTATCCGGACTGAATAGAGTGATATCGAGCAAATCATGGGAAGGCCAAGTGCTCTCAAGCTCAGTACCCGGCGCAGCCAAGTGCGCATGAGAACCATAGGAACTGTGATCACGCGGTTCCTGGCCCGTTTGATCCCAATCAGCAGCCAAAGCACCACGCCTATTGATAGATGCAACATTGATAATATTCGGTTTATCCCACTGATACGGGAAGAAATCCGGATCCAATGTGCCACTATTACCGGCTCCGGCCACAATGATGATCGCCTTATCCTGCGCATCCTGAACCAAGGATTCAACCGTCGCTTTTAGGTCTGGATCAGATTCCACGGCACTTAACGCAACCGCCGATGAAAAGTTAATGACGTTGGCGCCATTCTCTATCGCGTAACGAAACGCTTTTTCCAGTCGTTTTGCTCGCTCGGCAGGAGAGACAGGTATGAGGTTAATTAATTCCCAGGTTGAGTAGACTCGTAGTGACATAATTTTTACAGGCATGTCTCCTGCCAAGCCGACTACTGAATAGTGATTGTCCTTTTCCGCCGCAATGATTCCAGCGATTGGGGTACCGTGAGGAAACAGGATATCGGACGGATTTGAATCACCGTATACAAAATCATACCCAGGTGCCAAGCGGTTAATCAAATCAAGATGGGTTCCGTCCACGCCGGTGTCGATAACGGCTACCACAACCTCGGACTGCGGCTTATCTTTTACCATCTCCCATGCGGTCATAACATCCACATCGGCGTCGTTAGGTTGCTCGAATCCCCACTGGCTGTAAAAACGCGGATCGTTTGGATAATTGGCTGATTCCACTATGGAATACGATTGTGAACAACAGAACGATGAAATAAACACGTTGAGTAACGTCTTAATGGTTGTATTCAAGCGCATCAATACTCCGGTTTTCTGCGTATTTCTTGTTTTTATGTTTTTTTACGGTACAGACAAGTAATAGAGGTCTTCATGTCTGCCTCAGAACAAGGTCCTTATCGAACATTGGGAGTGACTTTATACGCTCGCCAGTTGCTTGATAGACTGCATTGGCCAGAGCTGGCGCCACACAGGGAACACCCAACTCCCCGACACCTCCCGGGCTTTCATCGCTGCTGAGGAAATGGGTCTCTATGGCAGGGGTTTGGTAAATTTTTAAAATGGGGTAATTGTGAAAATTGCTTTGTTCTACTTCACCGTTCTTGATGCTGATTTCACCCATGGCGGATGATAATCCAAATACAATCCCTGATTCGATTTGAGCTTTCACCAGGTCCGGATTGACCGTAATACCACAGTCCACTGCACTGACAACGCGATGAACCATGACTTGATTGCCGTCGAGACCGATCTCGACAACTTGAGCGATAAAGCTATTGTATGAATTAAGCAGGGCAATACCGCGATAGATCCCCGCTGGTGCGGGGCTCGCCCAGCTTGCAAGGTCTGTCACGACATCCAATACCGCACGGCACCTACGGTTGCTACCCAACATATTACGGCGAAACTCATAGGGATCTTGTTCAGCTGCTTCGGCCAGCTCATCTATAAATGTTTCCAACGCAAAAATGTTAAAGGAGTTCGCTACTGAGCGCATCCAGTTAACAGGCACCTCATTTTTTTCATAGTGAACTTCGGCTCTTAGGTTTGGTATGTCGTAGGGGATATCTCGTATTCCTTGGGCAGTTCTGACATCTTCCCCAATCAACGTGATAAACGCCTCCATCAGTGGACCTATAGCCACAGATTGAGAAGCAATACGCCCTAAAATAGATGTCACCTGTCCTCGTTTGTTCAGGCTGCCTTTCAAACGGACCACCGCGCTAGGGCGGTAGTATCCACCCTTGATGTCATCTTCTCTTGTCCAGACGAGCTTAAGCGGTTTTCTGATGATTTTAGCCAGATGGGCGGCTTCCCGAACAAAGTCTTGATCCATGGTACCGCGCCGACCAAAGCCACCGCCACTGAGCATTGTATGGAATTTTACTCTCCCAATAGGCAGATCCAACACGCTGGAAGCCGCAGCGCGGTCCGCATCAGGCCATTGCGTGCCACACCATATATCACATTCTCGCCCACGGTAATCGATAACCACATTGAGCGGCTCCATTGGAGCATGCGCCAGATAGGGAAATCGAAAGGTAGACTCCAGCGTCTGATCAGCGCGAAGCTGCGCCAAAGCAACAAGCCCGGTATTTTTACGAAGCGTTCCCCGTTTATCCATAAGGCTATCATAAAGGGAATATTGGTCTTCGGACGAAAATGACGCCGCCTGGCCATAATCCCAAACAGGACGAAGCTTTTCCCGACCTTGTCTTACAGACCAAAAATCCGTGCCCACCACGGCAATGCCACCTGGAATTTCAACCACATCCACAATACCGGGGCTCATCTTGACTTCATCTGCATTGAAACTGACAAGTTTGGCGCCGAACTTGGGAGGTCGCCTGACCATAGCCGTCAACATACCGGGCAAATACAAGTCAAAACCATATTTTGCAGATCCGTTGGATTTCTGAACTCCATCCAAACGTATTTTGGGTTTACCTATGATGGTAAATTCACTGGGCTTCTTTAAGGTAGGTGATCGCGGTAAAGAGATCCTCGCAGCGTCAGAAGCAAGCTCTCCATAAGTCGCGCTTCTGTTATTAATTCGGTCTATGACTCTGCTCAAGTTGGTTTCTAACAACGAAGCCGAAACACCCCATTTTCTCGCGGCTGCTTTGATCAGTACGGCTCTGACCGCAGCACCGGCTTGCCTTTGCTGCTGATATAATGAGGAAATCGTGGTACTGCCGGCTGTCAATTGAGTAAACGTTTTAGGGTTATTATATTCACGGGTCGAATTTGCCAATTCCCAGCTCACCAAATCCCAATCTGCATCCAGCTCTTCTGCAACCAGCATCGGAATAGCGGTTAAGGTACCCTGACCAATTTCAGCGGCTGCGGTTATGATGGTAATACGATTATCCGGGTTGATTCGAACAAATGCGTTGGGCTGATATACACCATCAACAGCTGCGCTACTATCCTCTACCGCCGCCAAGGGCATATGCCAGGCCGCCAACAACCCTCCACCGGCTAGCGCAGAAAGTTTCAGGAAGGTACGACGAGATGCAGGAGACAGATGGGTCATAACAAAATTCTCCTACTGCGAGCTTTCGCCAACACTGTGAATAGCATTGCGAATACGGTTGTAAACACCGCAGCGACACAGATTATCCGACATCGCTTCATCAATCGCATCATCACTGGGGTTAGGATTGTCATTCAGTAAGGCTACCGCCGACATAATCTGACCTGATTGGCAGTAGCCACATTGATGCACATTTTGTTCTGTCCAGGCTTTTTGAACTTTCTCTCCCATGGGTGTCTGTCCGATGCCTTCGATCGTGGTGATCTCACGGCCTATCGCGTTGCTGGCTGAATAAATGCAGGACCTTTGCGGCTCACCGTCAACATGAACGGTACAACTGCCGCAGAATCCTGAACCGCACCCATACTTGGTTCCTGTCAAATGCAGATAATCCCGTAAAACCCATAACAGAGGGATGCCATCGGGTATTTCAACGGTCACTTTCAAGCCATTAATTGTAAGCTCGGTCATAGCATCCTCCGGTTTTCTCTTTTGGTTATTCTTTTTATCTAAATTTGGATCAACCAACGCCTTTCAGATATTCTCCAGCGACCTATAGTTCATTTACGTCTTTCTACAAACCATCGACCCATTCGAACGGAATACGGTATGCGCGATAGGTAGGTGGGCCATGGGCTTCCCATACCAGTTCTTTATCTGCGGTAACCTCCAGCAATGTTCCGGTTAATCCTTCAGTGATAAAGGTATTGCCATTAGGCAGACGCTGAACGTTACTCATGTTCGGGCTAAACAATTTATCGTCGACATACTCCCACACCAGGGAGAAATCGATGGGATTAAACTCCAACACTCTCGAATACATTACCCCTTTCAATGCCTGATCCCCTCGACCGGACGCTGTCCCATTATCAAAGATCAGAATATTGCCTTCACCAGGCAAACCCTTAGGAATCAGGTGAGCACTGTGAGAAAAACGTACACCGCCCAAATTCGATCCCGGCATTCCTGCGGAATAGTCCGGCCCCATGCGCCAAACAAATCGTTTGGTTTGCTTGTCGATAATAGCGACCCAGTTCGACTTGGCGGACCCCACAATAAGGTTATCCGGGTGAAAGCGCTCATCACCGAATTCTTCATACCATTTATTGGGGCCCAGGTAAGAAACTGTATTCATATGCAACCAGTCGCTGGATAAACTGCGATGAATACTCTTCAAAGCAGATTCACTAAATCCCATTTCATCAATGTGCGCGCTGGCATGCCATTCCCATACGATATTGCCAAGTGGATCAACTTCGTAGATCACATCATCCTTTAAAAACCCGAAATGGATATCCTGCTCCCATGGTGCCAGTGTCTCATTGGCCATCACCAGCATATTGCCGCCCTCCGCTGGGCCGGTCATAGTCATCCCTGGAACATAGTAACCAACCGGATTACCCGCAAGCTGATAGTCGTGATGCTGTTTTGCTGAATTGCCGGACCAATTTCTGAATTGCCACAAAGTGGTACCATCACTGGAAACCTGGCGAATTTCCGGCACAACTAAACGCCCCACTTTCAGGTTGTTACAAATAATGGATCCATCATTCAACATTTTCACTGGGAAGCCAGGACAGGGATAGGTTTTCACAACCTCACCATCCAGTCCTAACACTGACGTGGTACTGCCCAGTGAACGGGATGGCAGAACATAACCAGGCCAAACTTTATCTGGATCATGTACCGTTACGGTATACCTGCATGCAGAAATCGAGACCAGCATCACCAGAAAAAGCCCTGCTCTAACCAGCCTCACTATCCAGCTCCTGTTATTCTGGAGACCATATAATCGCCTCAATCCAGGTAAACATATACATTCAATAATGAAGCTTTATCAGACAAGAAAAACAGAGGGCATTCAGGCAATATCAGGACAAAATACTCTACACAACTTAAACCAATATCATATTTGGGATCATAAAATCCTTTTTACGAGAACGAAAACAAAGCAAGTTAAAAACGTTTATATTATCGAACAAATATTTATATACTTGTTGCGTACCGAAAGACAAAAATAAGAAACAAATATTTTTATCATTTATATACGTTTATATTTTTATTCAGGACAAGTATGCGCAAAATCCCCAAACAGAAACGCTCCCGCGAAATGGTGGAACGACTACTGGAAGCGACCGCCGCCACGCTCGCCGAACGTGGCCTGGAGGACACCACAACCAATCATATTGCTGATACGGCTGGTGTCAGCATAGGCTCCCTATACCAGTATTTTCCGGACAAGGAGGCATTACTTGACGCACTAATGGAGCGCATTAGCGACAAGATTTCCAGTTCCTTTCGTGAACATGCCACCAAGCTGGAATACGTAAATTTTGATTTAAAGACGGTCGCCAATTATTTGATACTCTATGGTATCGACGCGATCAAGACCGACCCGTTGGCACAGGAAATCATTAACAGCTGGAACAGTTTACCTTTGGAAAAACTACTTGACCCACTAGAAAAATTTTTCCTGTCCATGGCGCAACCCTATTTCGTGCATCACTATCAGGATTACCCAATACAACACCTGGAAGGAAAACTTTACGTGCTGATCAATTCCACCCTGTTTACGGTGGTGCGTTACCTGCAAAGCGAACCAAACACTACCATGTCAGAAAGGAAATTGGCTCATATTCTTTCCGATATGATTGTAGCCCTGCTTGCTCCGCAACCCTAAAACGTACTGGTATAACTCACTTCAAACAGCAACCCCTGCACTTGCGACTTGAAATCCGTTCCCGCGTATGGGTTATATATAATATTATTCAATTGATCCGTACTATTTGAGTTTGTACTGCTGCCTGCCGGCACATCAGCGTCAGCAAGAAGGTAACCGAATCCAGCTTCAAGGGTTTGATCAGCATCGAATCGATATTCAAACCCGAATGCGAATAACTCTGCATCACCCAACGGCAACAGCACGTCTTGCTTATCATTCGGGATTGAAGATTTCCGTGGTTCATAACCAAATCTCAGAGCAAGATTATTATTGTACTGATACTCAAAACCAAGCGCCCAGTTCCAGACACTTTCATAGTTTCGCGGAATCGTCAGTGTGTCCAATTCTGCGTAAGGAGAGAGCAAGCTCGCTAACTTAAGGAAGTCGAGCTGCTTATCAAATTCCAATTCGAGGCCTTCCCAGGCTCCCCAATCAGTCCACTTAACATCAAAATTCACCTTCCAGGCCGGTGTCATTTGCACGCTAACTCCGGTAGAGAAATGGGCTGGCATTATGACATCCATAGAGACATCGCCCGTCTCCACTCCCGCACCGTCGGCAGAGTCACGTAACCCAGTCGGGAAAGGAATCACAGCATTGACAACCCTCCCCGCATCCGACTGATAAAGATCCCCAAAAAAATTAACCCATCCATCGCCGTATTCCAAGCGGTACGAACCCTTCAGGTGGCCTACACTCTCTGCTTGATAAACGAACCCCCAACTAAACCAGGGTTGCGGTTCCCACAGAGCCCCAATATTGACGTTCCAGACCATAGAGGCCTCTGCATCTACCTCCAAATCAAAGATTTCCGTATAGGGTCCTACCGAGCCACCACACAAATCCAGGAATGGTGTTGGATCATCCTGATCCGGACATAAGCCCTGACTTTGAAACAGGCTCACAAAGGTATCAGCAAATATCAAAACTGAGTTGGGCACCCGCAAGGGTAATTTCACACCGGCTCCTTGCCAGGACAAGCCAACTGATGCGCCCACTGACAAAGAATCCGTTAGCTTAAATCCAAAAGAAGGTGACAAGTATGTGATCTTAACCAGAGATAACTCTCCCCCATAAAACGACCGGGATCGTCGCTTTCACGTATATAGCCGGCTGCCATCGGCGTGTAAACAGCTGTCGCGTACGTCACATCGGAACCAGGGGGACTATAAGATGCACCACCAAGTGGCATAACCAGGAATGGTAACGGCCATTTTTTAACGCCATCGTTAAAGGGCACCTTGATCCCGATCGTGGACGTCTCGCTGGTAGAGTAGGAGGCCTCGTCCACGTAGCCATAATCGTCCAAAGCCTGCTGTGTTCTGCTGTCATGTCCGCCAAATTCTATCTCGAAGTCCATGGCCGCCACGAACAGCTTGATATTCATCTGGCGCCCATCCAAATGGACCAAACCGGCGGGGTTGAAGTGTATGGAGTCGATTCCGGGAGGATCGGCCGTCACCGCATTCGCTAACGACAACGCCTTGGCATTACCGACGGTGAGGTTCTCAACTATCGCACCGAAGCCCCCACTGGATACCGCCATCAAAGCACACCCAAACGCGCGCGAGAGTAAAACACCTAGAAATCCACACTTCATTCCCTAACCCCCCAAATCCCTACTGCTTATTTTTGTTGTATGTTTTCTTCTAAGTTGCCGTTATACCGTTCAGGCGAACCCAATCACCAGACATCAGCAAACCCGTAGCTTCCCGGGAAGCTCGCAGCCTCCCGAATTCACTTGCCGCATCAGCATGTCCGCAGCTTCCTGGCCCGAAGTAATCGCCCCCTCCATACAAACAAGATCGACTTCATTTCGAACCCAATCACCAGCAAGGAATAAGTTGCAGAATGGCGTTTTATTACCTGGCCGATACTTTTGAACACCAGGCTCACAAGCGAACGACATCGAATAATCGGTAACGTTGCGGCGGATCTCCACATCCAAAATTCCGGCCTCCCGGATACAGCCGAATTCATCTGAGGCAGAAAAAGAATCGATCGTAGAGTTTATGATTTCTTCATTGCTCCAGGCTTCAAAACCACGCTCCGGCCCCACAAACGACAGCACTGATCCAATATCCGGATCATCCCTGTATCGTGCCCAATAAGGCTTCATATTTACACATATGCCCAGCGGGTCCGGCAATCCGAATACGGGGCCGGGATAAACCCCTACAGGCTTTCGTGTAACTACCGTCATTGAGACGGTCGCTGTACTACGCAGACGACTGATCCCATTGAAAAATTTGGAATTCCACAACTGCTTGTTGTCTTGATTCATCGAGCGGAATACGGCACTAGGCACTGTAGAAATGACATAATCGAAATTGGTGTAAACGGTTCGCACTCCCTTGCCTAAATGCGCATCCTCTTGAGACCATCCCGCAAGATCAAATCTATTAACGGACGGATCCGGTCTTTCGATTTCCACTCCAGTAATTGCCTGTCCCTGATATTGCCAATTGGTAGCCCTGGCGTAAGGAATAAATTTACCCCCCATGCGGCGGATGTAATCACCAATAGGATTCCAAATAGTAGTTGTATAACCTGCCGGGAGGACATACTGCGTTGCGCTCTCCATGCCAAAGTCCGACATCAGCCGAAAGCTCTGCAAAAGATGGTAGGCGCTAACCTTACCCGAGTAATTGAAGTACACATTCTGAAAGTACCTTAACATCGGCAGGTTATGTGCTATATGAGGTGGCATGCCACGCTCTATACACCATGATGAGAAACATTTATCGTCCAGGCGCCTGATCTCAGCCTGTCCACGCAAGGTCAGGACATAGGCTTCGTTCATGACACGATCAAAGGTAAGACGTTCCTGCAGGCTTAATGGGGGCAGGCTTTGCAACTGACTGGATACGTAGAACGCACCATCCCCTTCAATGGTGTGGAGTTTCCGATTATGCGGGGCATATACATGGGCAGCTCCGCCCATACTCAGCAGCGTATTTCCAAGATCAATTCCAGCCCGACTCATCAGGCCTTTCATATTTCTGTAGAAACCGGCGATCATGTGGCAACCGTGGTCATATCCACCGCTGTCGCCGTGCCTCAGGTCAGCAGCCTTGCCCCCCAACTGATGCCCCATGTGCATGACGGTCACTTCTATGGATTGGCCTGCGCGTTCTAACAGGCGCGCAGCGGCGCCCAGCCCTGCCGGACCAGCGCCAATAACCAGTATTCGAGGTTTGGTACTCATAACTCCCCATATCCAAGAAGCAAAACCCGTCAGGACCGTCGTTACCGGGTAGCAACAACCCGTTCGGAGTCCAGAGCTTCCGTTTTATTGTTGCCGTCGGTATATTGCGAAGGGTCGGTGGTGTACTCAGCATGCCCGTATTCAACCAACAAACGATTGATCTTGCGAACCAGAAGCCGGTCGGCAAACTTGTTAAGAACTGGTGTTCTGGATGCAAGCAAGTGAAATGCAATCTGTGGTGCCAAATAGGCTGCCACCAAAACAAACTTCACGTAATCTATCGCGCTGGACTCAATGCCCATTTGCCTGGCCATGGAGCCCTTCCCGGAACCGGGAAACAGACGCTCAAAATACACACGGGAGAAACTGCGCTCAAAGCTATCGTAAATCCGGCTACGCAGCCTTTCGTCATTGGGGCGATACGCCTCCATGGTAGCCCTTGCAAGGGCACCACAGGTTTCGTCGTCATAATCATCCCTAAGAGTGCCAAAATAGGTCATGATGACTTCTATAATACCTTGAGGTGTACCAGGCAGCAGCTCCTCCGGCAGACCAAGCAAATAACTTTGGTAACGACAGAACTCAACAATTGCCCGCTCGCGCTTGGTAAATTTTTTGCTCTTGCGCTTTATGGCTTTACGAGCGACCAACAATGCCGGCACCATACCTGCCGGCATTTGATCTATTTGCGGAATAGGAATGCCGTAAATTGCGGTATCCCAACGCTTGGAATTGGTCAGCAGATTGAAGCGCACCATGGAATGCATGAGTCGGACCATTGCGGCAGCCCTGAATCCAACCCCGAAGCGCTCAAGCGCCCTCGGCAAACAAGCGGTAGTAAAAAAGCTGGATGTTTCCTGAATTCTTCGTGCAGAGGACTGACCCGCCAGGGTGCCCGTTAATGCCATGGGCAACCCAGAGTATTTATTGGTGAAGGTCGAGATAAAAACACCTCGTATGACAAAGGGTACCTGTATTCCCATCTGAATTCGGGTGATGCGCGCACCTTCCTCGACCAGCCCCATGTCCAGCCATTCAGGAATCACTTCCATTTCCCTGATGAAATTAACCAGCTCCTGAGGGGCGTCAGCTACCCGTTCAACCCCTTTCTCGCAGGCAGTCGCAAGCATTCCGATCAGATTTCGAAAGCCGTATACGGGCGTCAGGGCTGCATACGCATCCGCCACGCTATCCCCCAACATGGTGTAGGCGCAGTATCGTTCAACGCGGTCAATATCTTTCAGCATCGAAATGCGTCTGTCGCTTTGGCCGGCAGGCAAACAGCTCTTGTCGTTAACACTACCAGCAAAGCGATAGGGCACAGTACCAAAGTCAACTCCCCCATATAGTGATGGTATAAGCTGCCCCTGACTCCACACCTTTTTCTGAACGGCTTCTGTGATATCCCTCATGATCAATCCAACATGCTAGATTCGCCCGTGATAACAACCCGTTTCATTTGAAAGCTGGTTGGCTCCTATGAGGTATGATAGGGTTGTTCGCCTCTATTAAAATGTTCAAAAAATGCAAAAACGCTCTGATTTTTGCAAAGAGAAGCCAAGATTAATTCCAAGAAAATTTGCTGTCGTCTTTTACCAGTCGAATAGAAACGATGAATAGACCAATATTATATTGGCACGGAGCGATTCGCTTTTGCCGGGCACTAGTCACCCTAGTCAAAATCTATGCTAACCATTCCAGCTTTCGCTTATACAACTGTATCCGCCCGCAATCCACTGACTCTGCTAAAGACAAACAACGAAATCCGGAACACCGGAATGCCGAGCTTTTGGTTAAAATGCTAATAACAAATGGCGGCACCTGGATCAAGGCCGGACAATTTCTAAGCACAAGACCCGACATATTACCTGCGGCCTATATCGAGGCATTGACACCCTTACAGGATCAAGTGAATTCTGAGCCGCCACAACATATTGTAAGGGTTCTACAATCTGCCTATGGGAGAAACTGGAAGAATCGATTTTCTGAATTTGATATGACTGCTGTGAATGGAGCTTCCATTGCCGTGGTTCATAAAGCGGTTACTAAAGAAGGTGTTCCTGTCGCCCTGAAAATTAAGCGGAATAATATAGACGAGCTGTTTTCTGTCGATTTCACGTTCTATCGCGTGATTGCCTATCTGATTTCCGCGGTGTATCGAAAGTTTGATTTTATATCCGCTGTTGAAGTGTTCCTAAGGGCTCTCGAAAGTGAACTCGACTTTGAACAAGAAGCGAGAAACGTCCTGGAGATTTCTCAAAAGAATCACATTACCGGTATCCGGGTAGTTGAGCTTATACCGGAATATAGCTGTGCACAGATTGTGGCTTTAAAGTGGATCGACGGGTACCCGTTAATATCCTACCTGGAATCAACAAGTCAAGCAGAACGTAAGCGCATCCTTTCATTGCTTCAAAATAGTTTTATTCAGCAAATTATGCGCTTTGGATTGTTTCAAGGTGACCCTCATCCCGGCAATTTTCTGGTCGATTCTTCAGGAAACATTGTCCTACTGGATTTTGGGTTACTGAACCGAATATCCGACACCGAGCGCCTAAGTTACGTCAATATCCTACTCGCAGTGATCGACGTTGATCTGAAACGCCTTGCCACAGCATTGAGCTCAGGGGGAATTAAAAATCTTCCAGAGGAGGAATTTGCTGCAAAGCTGACTACCTTGATCAAGTCCGCCAGCATGACTACCACAGAGCGTCTCAGCAACAGCGAGGTTGAAATACTTATCAAGGATCTGATGAACATGCTGAACAAATACGCCGTGCACATCCCGGATCACTTTTTGGTAACCGGACGGGTGCTGGTCACCTTGACCGGTTTATTTCATCGCTTTGAAATCAAGCCTGAATCCGTCGAAATTCGAAAGGTGCTTTTCGAATACTAGCCACTAACTAGCCACTAAATATTAGCCACTACAAGGGCAGAAGTGCGCCTTCGCTACCTTCCGCCATCTTCGGTTTTATTGGGTTCAAAGCACACCACAAGATGCTCCTCACCCCTCCACAAGGGTACCAGCTGGTTCTTATACATCCGTTAATCCCACCAGATTATAAATCGATATATTATTGATATATAAATACTTTATGTCATTTTCAATTCATAGGAGTACTCATTAGTACCATAACAACTTGACTGAATTCGTGCCTGACTCTATAGTCAACAGAAAAAGAATAACCAGCATCTAACCATTGATGCATGTGATTTTGCTGGAGGCAGAGTCCCGATGTTTAAGGTCGCAATTGTTGTTGTCCCGGAGGCATTTCCACACTCAATCATTGAGCCCTTTGTTCTGTTTAATCACAGCAACAAGATTTACCGCAGTCGAACTGGAGAGAATGCCGATACCCCCGTCTCGGTTTCCATCGTCGCTGAGAGCAAGGATCAGGTATTTGATTCCAATGGTATCCGAATCAGTCCCTCTGAAGACGTACGTACCCGCGAAGCATTTGACTTGATCTGGATACCATCACTCATGATTGGTTCGACAGATTCTTATCGCAAAAGAAAACCGATGATCAGTTGGATAAAAAATCAGATTGGTATGGGCGCAAAAGTAGCAACGGTCTGTACGGGCGCTTTCCTGCTCGCCGAAACCGGCCTCCTCAACTTCAAACACACCACACTACACTGGTCATTCGCCGAAAGATTTGCAGATACGTACCCCTTGGTAACAGTGAACCCGGAAATACCCATTTCTTCAGACGGTGCCTTCTATAGCGCCGCTGCCGACAACGAATGGCTCACTCTGGCAAAGGAAGTTCTCACAAATCAATTTGGTAAAGACATTTCCGTTAAAACGGCTGAAATGTTCAGCTTCAGCGGGCTAAGGCCCATGCAAACCAGCAAGGTTTCAGAGACTGCACCAGGCGAAAACCATGATGCTGTCGCCGAGAAAGCCAGGGCGTGGCTTTCTGCGCACATCTCTGAGGAAAATCTGATCTCCCGAGCGGCTACCGAAGTGGGCATGAGTGAAAGTTCTATGGCCCGCAGATTTAAAACGGCGTACAGAGTATCGTTGATAGGATACATTCAGGAAGTCAGGATCGAACGCGCAAAAGACGCGCTGGAAATGTCCAGCCTGCCTATCGAGCGAATCAGCGAACAGATAGGTTATCGGGACAGCAGCTATTTCAGGCGATTATTTAAAGTGAAAACAGGAATGACACCCAAGGAGTATCGCAAGAGCTATGGCTCCTGATGTTTGCTGTAACGTGTCCGGATATCCTGGAAAATAAATTTAAAATAGAACTCCACGCTATCCACCAGGGAGCCGTTATCGCTTAACACCCACGAATACGTTGCACCGATGCAGATATCAGAAACGATTTTCAAGAGATCGGGTGCTGGAATCTCTGGAATGTCGCCGTCTTTGCTCAAGTTACTGAAGAGCCCTTCCGCTATAGTGGTATTTGAATGCAATATTGAGTGATGTATTTTCTGGATCTCTGCCATGCACTCGCCGGCTTCGCAGATAAGCACATGCACGAATGAACGATTCTCTTCGAAGTGCTTTGCAACATCCAGAGCAGCCGCCTTCAATCGCTCCAAAGGTGGCTCAGAGCCTGTTAACAGCCTCAGTATTACAATATCACGCACATAGTTGAAATTTAATTCCACTACTTTTAGCAAGAGCTCATTCTTGTTCGTGAATAGTTTATAGATAGTTGCCTTACTGACGCCTGCGGCATTGGCAATATCCGCGACCTCAGTATTACGAAAAGAGCTGGCTGCAAACAGATTTTGCGCAGCGTATAGGATGTGAATTTTTCTGTCAGTCAGCGGTTGGCCAAGCCATGTATCCTTGGATTTTTTTGTCACGCGTAAGCACTCAAAAGATAAACCTCAAAAAGTCTAGTATGTCTAAACTTTAAAAATTGAGATTGTACTATAGAAACTGTCTCAAAAGGCAACTAAATCTATCAGCGCGCATCTGACTGATTTGCCCGTGGCTTAACATTATCAGCACCCGGACTGTGGAAAGGCAAGTGACGCAGGTTGACTCAACCAGTCTCACAAAATGCTTCACACAGGGTCATCCAAAAAAACGCCCGGTGAGGACCGGGCAAATATCTTCTTACGCAAATTTCAAAGACCATACCCTCTTGTCGTTCCCTTCTTGGCAGAGACAACAGACGAAAGGTGAAAGCCTACATCAATATCAGGCAAAGAAATCAGATGTCGTCGCTAGCTTTCAATTAGAAATTCTATCGACTTTCAGGCACTTTTTAAGTGCTTATATGAGTAGATTCAGTCCATTTTACTCAACGAGTAAAAATTAAAGCTGGATGTACTTTGTGGGCATGATTGAAAGGAAAGTTCTAGTAAAGCTGTATTAGGAATTTCAGCTACGGAAATGGATGGCGCCATAACACCGCAAGCCCCGGCTTACGCCAGGCATCCAACTATTGATTTCCGCCTGCAATGAACGCCGCACAGAGCGACACTCATTGCAAACGGAAACATGAAGGTGCTTTAACTATTGATATAGCGGTCTACTTAAATAATCGTCCCTACGTCATTCTGCACAATTCGATCCATAGCCCGCTCCACAATGGCAGCGATGGTCATGGATGGATTGCAGGCTGCGGTGGTGCCGGGCATCAAGGCGCCGTCAAGCACATACAACCCCTTCTGACCTTTCACACGACCATCCAGATCACAAACCACATCAATGCAGGCTCCACCCAGCGGGTGCCAAGTGCTGTTGACGGTTTTGTTGGTATTGATCAGTTGACTCTCTGGGCCGGCAACAGTGGCAATCCGCTCATGAATACGGGCAGCCAACTGGGCATCGCCGTTTTCCGGCCAGTTGAGTTCCACCCGTTTTCTGTCCGGATTGTAGCTGAAATGACCACGGTCGGGGCTGACACCGAAGCCAACCAGCATGGTGGCCGGTGTACCGGGCAGCGTCGGATCGTTCGGGTCTGCAGCGGCAATCCCGCTCATGCCTGGCACCAGCGAGGAGGGGATAGAGGAAGAGAATTCCCTGCCCGGCTGGAGTGGCGGTATGGATGCCTGAATGATGGTGTTGGCAAGCTGATTCGGGTCTTCCCATTCGCGGCTACCGTAGATGACGGGGCCACCCTGGCGGGGGCCTGGATTCTCAGGCATTTTGTTCCAGATATAGATCTGGTCACCGTTGGTGCCATAGCCCTGACCAAGCTCGTCGGGTAAATCGGTAATCCTGCCCTCGGCTGCCGCACTGAGCAGCAACTTGTTGGTATTAGCGGTGCCTGCCGCCAGTATCAGCGTTTGGGTCTTAATGATCTTGTGTTCAAGTACAGTGCCACGCAGACTGGTGCGATCCACATACACTAACCAGGAACCGTCTTCATCCCGCTCGATTTCACGCACATGGTGCAACGCCGCCACGGTAAGATTACCGGTGGCAAGCGCCTGGTCTATGTAGGTGACATCCACAGAATGTTTGCCGCCGTTTTTCACACCCAGCGCACAATCCCCATTGGTATAGGAAGGCTCCATCAAACCATCGAGCTCGTCCAATGCGTACTGCCAGTCAATGGGCATAGGAATCTTGGCAAGGTCGTACCCGGCCTCTTGAACCCGGTCGGCAAATATCCGGGCAGCCTTGTAGGTTGTACTGTTGATCAATTCATCCGGAGCGGTTTTCACCTTTAACATCTCGGCCACACGGGGATAGTAGACCTCATCCATTTCTGTGTAGTCGATTCCGGCAGGAAACCAATCGGTAAAATTCTTTTCAGTGGGTTGCAGCGTCATGCCCTGATACACCAATGAGCCACCACCGACGCCACAGGCCGAGACAATGGTGTGGTTAGGTGAAGGCATGGCCTCAAGAATCCCCGCATAAGGCCAAAGACCAATACGGAAGCCGCCATATTCAGGCCAGGCTGTGTAGAAAAAATGTTTCTTGCTCAGCACGGTAGCACTGGGGAACGTATTCGAATTGGGGCCGGTAGGCCACCAACGCCCCTTCTCCAGCATCAGAACCTTGACGCCGGCCTGGGCCAGTCTCAGCGCACTGATACCGCCTCCGAAACCGGAACCTATGACAACAACACGCTCTTCCGAACGCGTAGTCCGACGCCAGCCGGCCTCGGACGTATTGGGAATGGTGGTACTGGCGGCGACGGCAGCAGCACCACCGAGAAATTTACGGCGGTCGAATTTATTCATTTGATCGATCCCTTATTTTTCTTATTGAAACACCATTGCGGCGAGACATCCGAATGTGACAACGATTCATGTCAAAACGTAACCTAGTCTACTTTCAGTGGCCAAGCGGTCGCAACCTTTCTTTGTGTGTAACTTTGTAAATGCTCATTTATTTATGCTCCGGTTCACACTGTTAGCGATGAGAACAGAACTCGACCCGAGAATTTTATAGGCCTCTTAACGGTAGTCTTTGGGTTTTAAGGATGAACAAGCGCGGCCAGCCAGGGCGTTTCCTACTTGCGCTACGTTAAACACCATTCGGTATAATGATTGAATTTATTGCAGGGAGAATGGCTATGCGCAGCCTAAAAGTGCTGATGATATTTTTCTGGGTGGTGCTGGTGACTATTACGGTGTTAGCACTGCAGTCTCTTGGTAGTGAAGGCGGCATGGTATTTATTACCGACTTTTCCCACCCTTGGCGAGCCCAGTTCAACACAGACTTTCTTATGCATATCTTTCTTTTCTGCATCTGGGTTTTTTATCGAGAAGAGTCAAAAGTTATTGGCGTTATCGCTGTCCTCTTTTCATTAATGGGAGGACTCTTTACTTTCATTTACCTGGCATTCGCGATCCACCGGGCAAATGGGGACCCCAAAAAGTTTTTGCTCGGCGCCCACGCCTAGCGCATAGTTCGGGATCAGAGCAATGACCACTGCCCGCTGTACAGCGCATAGAAAAACAGCAGCATATTGGTAACCCCATGAGCAATAATGGCATCCGCTACATGGTTACTTCTATAACGCACTAACGCATAAATTATTCCGGCAACGGTACCTGCCAGCCAGGCACCGTGCAGCAACCCGAACGCGACTGAACTGATAACGGCGGCAACGATGGAGAATTCGATCCTGCCCCGGGTCACTACTTCTTTAGACGACAGCTTGCAGAGCAGATAAGCCCGAAATCCGAGTTCCTCAGCAATGGGCACCGTAATGACCGTCCCCACAAACCGGCACACCAGCCAGAAAACGGCCACTGCCGTACTGGATTCCGTCAGGGTGGTGCCGATGAGCTGGTCCGCCTCCGGGTCAGCGGGTACCATCAGAATCCAAAGCAACGTGACTGCAGCACCGGCCACCAGCGAAAGGAAATTCCACTGCACCGGGAACAAGTCCAAATACTTCAGGCAATACAGAATGGCAAGACCCACAGCGACCACTCGCAATGGATATAACCAATCGAATTGTCCGGATAGTGCCTGCGTCATGAAGGTCATGGCCAACAACACCAGCAATGGAATCAGCGTTGCCAATGGCAGGCTGATCGGTTGTTTCTCGGAGTGGGATGCAACGGACAGAGGATTGGCAAAGAAACGGCTTTTGTGCGCCAGTAACATGATGCCCAGTGATGTGAGAATAAACGCAATCCAGCCCGCCTGGGAATGGAAGCCCCAAATTGCCACTTCCTCTGACCAGTAACTGCCTATAAAAACCAACACCACAATACGAAGAATGTTAAACAGCCAGATCGTTGCCACACCGATGGGGAACAACAAAAATGCCCTTGGAAATCTAAACTCATTGCGGAAACTGTATAAGAATACGGAAATGAAAGCGATGACCAGACCAATTCCCTCATAACCCGAGCACTGAGCGTCTACACGGACTGAAAATCCATTGAGACCAATAATTCTGCTATCAAAATCAAAATAGACACCGTCACTCATCAAGTTGAGCGCGAAAGCAACGATAGAGACCGTTATCTCGCTCAGATGGCCCCAAAGGTTTTGAGTGGATATACCCAACCACCACACGCCATAGCTTATTGCCAATGCTCCCAGCAAAGCCCACTTTTGCTGTTTAAGCAAATGCAGCCAGAAGGTCCAACTGGCAAGCGACAAAGCGGTAAAGGTGAACAACGCAACCCCCAGCGTCAGCCAGAAAACCTGATATCCCAACTGGAATGAATCCGAATAGAAGGCGCTATTGGTAAACAGGAAAAACAGCGCAAAGATCAGCACCTGGATCGGCAGAAAGTAAAATTGCGAAACGCTGTAGTATGAAGAATATAATCTGCGATAGTCTTTCAACTGACCCTGAATAAGAATCGCGAACACGATGATGGCAAGAAACAAGGTACGGGACAGGCTTTTACCGTTATTCAGAATAAAGCTTGAAAGCAATGACGGCTCCGCTCCTTTGACGGTGCCATAAACATGTGAACCAATAACAAACTTTTCAAAGACCAGGATAGCGGCGACAGCCATAAGATTGCATATCATTAAAAGCCGCAGCGAGAACTTCACGTTTGAATTGATTAACACGGGGATTCTAAGCTCCTGGAAAACCTGGGCATCAGAGCATGGGGAATTAGAGAAACATGACCAACCCCGCGAAACTGATCGCGGAGCTGGTCAGTGAATCCAACTAAACTTACTTGGATTTTTTGGCCAGACGACGCTCACGGTAAGCCAGAACAAGACCACCCACCAAAGCGAAGGCAATGCCGGCTCCTGCACCATCAATTTCAGGTACGGAAGTGGCACCACCAGTATCACCTGGGCCCGGATCTTTGTTGTAGCTGCACTCTAATTTATAGCCGCCCCACCATGTCCTCACAACTTCACAGTCACCCCAGGTGGCGAATGTACTGGATGAAAACAACGATGCACTAATAGCCAGTGCCAGCAACATAGATTTTTTCACAGCAAATCTCCTAAATGTCATTAAATACAGGACTGGGAAATAAAAGTACTGATAGATCCATCAATCCCCCAATACGCCAACAAAATTGAAAAGACTACCTACGCCGTCACAAATTCTGCTGACCCCTCCAGCTTGAGCAAAATTTAAGCCAACCTAATCGGGCTCTTACATTTCAACCAGTTAGGTACTGGCAGATACGGTGAGCGTAAAATTAATCGACACGACTTAACCAAAACATCTGCCCGACTTGGTGCATATCTCAAGAGATGACCACTATATGACCACTGCATGAAGGCATGCTGGCGGAAGCCAATGCGGATGTAACGCATTTCCAGATCATTAGTGAACCACTGAAGCACGCCACGTCGATAGAAGGAAGATAGCCGGTGAACACCGTTAAATTGAAGGGTCCGGCAGTTTGCATAGGACATTGCCCCAAACTGCCGGTTATGATCTTCCTACTCTTACACTCTTAACGCTACGCACTCAATGCCGGAGAAGGCTTTGATCTCACCACCTGATCCGACACATCAAGATAACGTCCGGAGTAAAACATCAATGGCGGCTGCTCACCTTTGGCGTGAAAGTGGGATACACTGGCAATCAACACATCATGATCCCCTGACGGCACCACCTGATCGTTAGTGCACTCAAACACGGCCAGTGCTCCCTGAATGAAAGGAATACCCCGTTCAGATACCAGAAAATCGCCGGACAGCAAAGCATGGTCGCCGGGCTTTGCATATCGGTTGGACACCTCCTTCTGAGTAGCGGACAACACGCTAATAGAGTATTCATGAACCGAGCTGAACATGCCGTAGGTGACCGCGTTATGTTTCAAGCTCCATAACACTTGCCTAGGGTCCAGTGACACTGAGGCAAATGAGTTGATCGTCATCCCGATTGCGTAGTCCTCCTTCGAGAACGCTGAGACAACACATACCCCTGTGGCAAACCGGCCCAATGCATCGCGAAAATCCCTGCCTATATTCGACATAACCCTGCTCCTAACAACTCATGGCCACCCGCGGATGCATACTGTGCATACCGGGATCGCCAAAATTACGGAAATTGTACTCCTTCATATCGAAGCGAATAAAATCACTCAGCGCCTGGATCTCGGACTGCGGCACGGCCTGCTCTGAGGAAAACTGAATAACCTTGTCATAGATGGCATTGAACTTCTCAATAAAGCCGGGATCACCGGCACTCAACAACAGGTGACTCATATCCATTCCCTGCTCAATACCGCCCTTTGCCATATAGCTTTCCGCCCCCATAAAACACAAGAAGCAATAATGCCTGAACACATCAAAATGACGAAAGCTCTTGTAGATACCATGAATCATTTTGCTGACGTGGTAGTACTCCCGCATCAGTGATTTTTCATAGTCCACCAACAGTTCACGACGGAAATTCCCGGTTGGGAACACCTTTTGAGTCAACAGATCCACCAAACGGTGAATCGCCATAAATGACATCGCCAATCCGGTACTGAACCAGGCATCCAGACCATAAGCCGCTGCCGGCAGCATCGCCCAACGATCACCGACCATCTCCCGATTGATAAACTGCAAACGCCCGGTCTTGATGAAAGGCATGGAGTTTTCATGTCCGCTCAGCAATTGCCTGATGATCGGATATTCGTTTACGATTTCCCAGAACTCTTCCTCAGCATCCTTATCGTTCATTGGGAATCGATCCATATCCAGGTTCAAACCGACGCTGGTTGCACCATTTTCAAAAGGAATAATCCACAGCCATCCCCCTTCGAAACAGTGATGTTGTGTTGCCCGGGCCCTGGGTGCGGGTGATCTGTCCTGAAAACCGGGACTCGCCAAAAGTTGTTCTTCAAAATCCCCGACATCTTTAAAGTGGGTGAATATGCTGCGGCTTTTCAACGGTGTTTTCAGTTCATCACCCTGAATTTTCAGGTCGTATTTCTCACCGATGATGGAACGGAACCCGGTCCCATCAATAATAAATTCAGCTTCCACATCAAAATTCACGCCATCCCGCTCACAGCTCACGGTAACACCGGACGAGGCGAACTCCAGATGGGAAACACTGGTACGGTCCATATAGTGCACGCCATAGTTCTGCGCCAACTTCACCATGTATTCGTCAGACTGAGCTCTGTAGTATTGCGCATCCACTTCAGGGGTCTGCACGATCACTTCCGGCGCTTCGCCCTCAGGTGCATAATCAGTCTGACCTTTTTCATGGATGTAGTACTGGAACAACTCCTTGGGACCGCACAGTATGGTGTTACCGGCCTGTTTGATCTTGTCATAGGTGGACAATTCATCGAATTCCGGAATGCCGTATTTTTTTCCCAGAAAGCGAATTTTCTTGCTCATAACCGGGGTTGCTGATTCTCCGATGGCAAAGCGGGGATGGCTGCCACGCTCCAGCAGCAAAACATCATAGCCTAACTTCGCCAAGACCAACGCGCAGGCACTGCCACCCAATCCACTTCCGATTACTGCCACATGATATCTCTTCATTATTTACACTCCTTCGTTTGGTAATAACCTAGTTTTTTTAGCGATCTGTAATCGCCATCTGTACGTTCGCCGGAAGCGAATCACTATACTGTTCCTGAGCAGCACGCCACTTACGCTCGCCAGCCAGCTTCGCCCCCCATGAACGGAGCAGCTCAAACCCCACCAGAAACAGCAGAACCGCCAAACAGGCCAGTATCACACCGCCCCAATGCAGCTGGCCGAACTCGGCGAAACAGGTCCACACGTACTGCCCCACACACAACATCGCCACAAACAGCAATGTCGGCTTGCGGCCAATCCAATTGACAATCAATACACCGGCAGGGGCACCGAGAATGACGATAGGCGCAGCCGCCAGCCAGATCTCATACACTCCAGGCTGAAAGCCATCACCCATCCAGTTCACAAACACCCCGACTATGGACGTGAAAGCCATGATCACTACTGAAGAGGGTATTGCGATCTTGAGGTCTGCACGGCACAGCAGGACCAAAGCACTGTAGAGCACCATGTCGATACCCACACCGGTCACCGACGCCACACAGAGCGTGGAGAAAACACCGATAAGAAAACCCACTTTGAGATCCCAACGTTCACCCAGATCCGTCATACCGGTATGCCCGGATATTTCTTGCAGCCGGAACAAGTGCAGAATACCGAAACTGGCCCAGATAACAGCGAACAGCAATTTAATCCAAAGCTCCGGGACATAGGGCGCCACCAGGAAGATACCCAATGGAGTCCCTATCAAAGCCCCCCAAAAAGCACCTTCAAGCATGGCCCACGCCAGCGGTTGTCGCCGCACCAGGATTAATATGCTGGCACTGGTCATGCCAATCGATTGCACAGCAAAGCTGAAGTCACGCCCCATCATCGCCGGCATATCAAATAGCATCACCAGGACGGGAAAACCGACGGTCCCGCCGCCCATTGGCGTCGATCCTGCTGCATAGCTTCCCAACGCCATGGATAATGCGATCGGCCAGTGTTCTTTTATGGTTTGCCAATGATCCTGATAGAAAACGACTGCAAACCAAACAGCGTAAAACAACAGAACCCAGGCAACCCATAACCACAGATAGGTTCTTGGTTTGCTTCTGATATTCATAATATTAATCCGAATTGTCGGCGCAGGCAGATTCCCACCCGCGCCAATTCAGCCCGTTAAGCGCTTGCTTCGAGCTCAAGTTCGTTGGACATCTCACCGCCCCTTTGCATACTTTTCTGGAGGCGACGATCACGAATCCCGGCCAGTATTCCATCATACACACCGGCTCTTGCTTCAAGCATACGCATAGCGGCCTGATAGACTTTCATAAATTCCTCTCGGGTGTTCATATAAGGTAGGCCTGCGGCAAACCAACCGTCACCGTGGGATTCATCCAGCTCACAATGCACCACAAAGAACTTAACGAGTTCTTCGCTCAACCCTCTACGACGCAGGCAGGCCAATACCCGCTTTTGTTGGGCCGGAATACTCAGTTCGAGTGCACCCATACCACCCATACCCCAATGCAGTCCGTCAGCGAACCAGCAGAGCGCCATTTTGGTGTTCAACAGATGGAACGTCTCAGGATTCCAATCCTCTTCCCGGGCACCACCGAAGTGATTCATCAGAGGCTCAAAAAGATTGGGATGGGCGGCTTCAAAATCACCTTCGCCAAACTCGTCGTGCAGGTTCTCATAGAGTTCTTCGCGCATCTGGAAAGGCACAAACAGGCTGTATGCGGCCACATGCAGGTGAAAACGCTGCATATTTACCCGATAATTCGATAGAAAGTATCGAATCTCCTCATCTGAGAGATCATCGTTATCAAAGTAGTCAAACAAGCGGTGGTGATTAACACGGTGCTCTGCAATTCGCTCTTTAAGCCATTCGATCATCTGCTCAGGTTTGGAAAGATGGTCTGGTATCTCCAGACTGGGCAAGCTGTCAGTCTCAATGGACTCAACCAGATTACGAAACTTCCACTCGAACTCAGCTCTTTTTGAGCCCAATGCAAAACCATCCCGCATCAAGCGCAGATTAATAGTAAACAAGCACTTCTGTAACTCGGCCCAGAGCACCCCTCCTTTGTTGCATACAGCTTCCTTTACAACTGATTCAATTTCACCAATGCTGGCCACTGACTGGATCAACAATGATTTATCCTTCTGACTAAAAGCTTCATTACTCAAGTACATTACAAAACTCCTAATAGATATTCCCGAAATTAAGCGACTCTCGTCCGTGTTTCGTCTTTCATTTTTTATAGCAACAGACAGCTTTCAAACACCTAGGATAGTGATCGCTATCTTATGGAGAATAATAGTATTGAAATATTGCGCAATTAATACAGAGACTATCTACAACGATGAATTTTTCAGAGAAATAATCGGCATATTTCACAAAACACTCATCACAAAAAATTTCCGAACAGATGACTTACGAACAACAAGACATCTGTTTAGATGCGGTAAATTTAAGGGGAACGAAAAATTAGAGCGGAACATGAAGGCGTTATTTATTATGATTGCACTCGCTTGAGATGCCTACGCACATAGTACTCAAATTGTGCGGTAATACGAGAAGGCTGACTGGTCCAGTTTCGAGCTTCCTCAGCCAGCACGGGATCCAATTGCATAATGCGGCCTGCCGACATCGCCAGCACTTGGAGTCTCGCAGAACGTTCGAACTGCAATGCCAAGACACAAGCTTCCTCCACAGTTTTGCCCGCGACGACCAGCCCGTGATTAGCCAATAGCAGCGCTTTTTTTCCTTCCAGTTCTCTTGCAATCAGCTCCCCTTCCGAGTTACCGACCGGAACGCCGGGCCACTGCGGAACAAAGCCGACTTGATCATACAAAATACAGCTGTCCATATGTGCAACCACCAGCGGCTCACCAATCATGGCCAACGCTGACGTGTAGTAAGGATGGGTATGTACGATGCATTGCACATCGGGCCTGCAGTGATAGATCCAGCTATGAAACCGATTGGCAGGATTGGGTATTCCATACCCCTCGATCACCACCAGATCCTGATTCACTTCCAGCAAGTTGGATTCATGTATTTCATCAAATCCCAAACCCAGCCGCTGGGTAATATAGTTACCATTTTCCTGTCGTGCAGTAATCTGGCCGGACAAGCCCGAATCGTGACCGTGATCAAATAGAATCCTGCAGGTAAGCGCGACTTTTTCTTTAAGGCTTCGTTTGCTGGTGCTGACTGCATTTGCAAACCGTTCAATCTCCAGTTTTTTGATGGTTTCTTTATCCAGTGACTGACTTTCCATTCTCGAATATCCTAAAATGATCGTTGTACTTACAGTCATGACGCATCAAAACCTGGCATCTAACTGTGCTCCCAAACTCTTTCTTGAACTCATAAAATACGCGACCAGAACAAGCCCGACTACGCATGCCCCATACACCACCAAGGCCTGCATTAATCCGATTGCATCAGTCAGTACACCAGTAGCAATACAGGGTGTTCCCAACCCAACGTACCCAAGAAGAAAATATCCTGAAAGTGCTCTGGGCCTGATAGCTTCTGTAACGCCCATCATGACCGACACCCCTCCGACATAGATAAAACCCAGACCGGCAGAACCTGCCAGGGCAGCGGACAATAACATCATGTTCAGGCTTTGGTTGGCAACTGCGTACAGCAACAGAAAATAGCCTGCAGCAAACACACTAGCCCCCCATTTGAAATTTTTCTGGTAATGCCAGCCCCGGCAGATTGGTTGAACAAATGCGCCAGTGGCGACAGACAGGAACACTAATATCCCGGTCCATGCCTCCATTCCAGTTCTCTCCAGCTCCCCGGTGACCACCGCTATCATGATTCCCACCAGCGACCAGCCGATGAGTTGATACAGGCCATATCTCCATAAACCATCGCTATATACAGGCAGGTAATGATGCAGCGTACTTGCATTAGCCGAATCACCCCCTTTTCTGCCCGGCTCGATAGTTGAAATGGAACCGCTGCCGAGCAGGCAGAAAGCCACCAGCGCCAGTATCAACAGATAACTTAACGGAGGATCGGATAAAACCAGCATTTGGCCGAGAGACGTCAGCAAGGCACCTCCACCCAAACCACTGGCAACCAGTGCCCCGTGCAGATTAGCGCTCGCCACCGCCTGATTCAGATAACGCCCGATATACACCGCGCTGGCGCTAATCACCAGACCAAAAGCAGCGCCTTCCAATACCCTTACCAGGTATATCCAGAATAGATTCTGGTTGAGCATTATGATGATCAAAGCTACTCCGGAGAGCAGTAGCGAGAGCCGCACAGTGGCTCGCGCCCCCCATCGGTTGATGCTGTCACCACAAAACATCAGAACAGGTAACAACCCGAGAATGTACGCCCCAAATACAGTCGCAGCGGCGCCTTCCCCAAACTCAGCAGCAGCCAGATACGCCCTGTAGTAGGGAACCTGCAAATTTACACCAGCGGCCACCGACCACAGGGAAAGGCATACAACCACCACGCCGAGTAAGCTGTTGCTCTCAGCTTTCAATTCCATATCAGTGCACCTTGGCGTATTCAGGTTCATCCAGCATGGACCTGGCCACTATTTCCAGTTCATGTTTTTTCACCTTTCCCGTAGCCGTTTTGGGAATACCGATTTCGACACAGCGGTGGGGCACCATGTACCCGGGCAAGTGCTTACGGCAACGACTCTTGATCTCATCTTCGCTTACTGTCAATCCTGGCTTGGATTCATAGAATGCGAAGATCATCGTGTCACCTTCTTCATCGTCGACGATACCCACCACAGCGAGATCCTGTACGGCGGTCACTCCGGATGCAACCTGTTCGATTTCAATGGTCGATATGTTTTCCCAACCATAATCGGTGTTTACAAAAATCATGTCCTTGATCCGGTCTTTTATTTCCAGATAGCCATCGGAGTGTATTACCGCCATATCACCACTATGGAACCAACCATCCCGAAATGATTTTTGGGTGGCATTAATGTTGCGGTAGTAGCCTGAAGCCAAGGTATTACCACGCATAATCACTTCTCCAAGAGATCTGCCATCCCATGCCACATCATATCCATCTGCATCCACCACCCGCACGCCAGTACCCGCATGGATTGAAGGTACGCCCTGCCTCAGTTGTCGTTGCAAACGTACTTCCTGATCCAAACCACCCCAGGTTGCCTGCTCTTCACACACAACAAACGGCCCACAGGTTTCGCTTAACCCATATTGATGAATCAGACGTGCGCCCTTCAAAGCCAGCCGCCGGCCCAGATCCGGAGTCGGCGCGGCACCACCGGTCATCAAAATCGTGCCGCACAATGCCAGCCCATCGGTATCGGCCACCTCCAGATTCGATAACAACCGCGGTGCTCCGGCCAGATGGCTGATATGATGATTGATCATCACATCCACCACAGCTTCCCAGTCGGCACGATTTACAGATGAGTCAACATACTGGGTCGCACCTATGGCCACTGCCGCCCACATATGCCCCCACCCGTTCACATGGAACATGGGTACGGTCCACAAGTGCCGGGATTCCGATCGCAAGCCAAACATCATGACTTGTCCCAATGCATGCAGATAGGCGGCACGGTGGCTGTACATCACACCTTTTGGTGTGCCAGTCGTGCCCGAGGTAAAATTAATGGCAATTCTGTCGTGCTCTGACTCCAGATTATTGTCCAATGGAATCTTGCCATTGCATCCTGACTTCACCTGATCAAAATGGACCACTCCCCGATCCAAAGGAAGCGACTCGCCCCCCAACAAGATTACCTGGCAGCAGTCTTTTATCCGGGCGAAAAGCTGCGGAAATTGTCTGTATAAGTCCGTTGCAACCAACAACACTCTGGCATTACTGAATTGGATCTGATGCAAGAGCTCTTCTGTGGTCAACCAAGGATTCAAACAAACCAATACACCACCACTGGCCGGGACTGCAAAGTGCGCCTCCAACACATATTCCGAATTCAACGACAGTAGACAAACATTATCCCCCCTGCTGACACCAAGGCTATTCAACAGATCTGCCATTCTCCTGCTGTGATCAAGCATCTCTGTGTATGTAATCGAGCGGGTGTCGCACTTAATCGCCACCTTGCTTCCATAGACCCGCGCGGTCCGCTCGAGAAAGGAGACCGGCGACAACACTTCTATACAATGGCTCTTCATCCTGATACCCATTTATTCACTGTCTTATATTACTTGTTTAGTTTGGCCTTAACGGCCGCCACACCTTGTTCCGCGCAGGCTTCGTCCTTCGCTCCGCCCGGCGCACCGCCAACCCCAACGGCACCGACTAATTCACCGCTTTTTCTGATGGCTACAGCGCCTGGTAACGGTGCAACATTGGGGATGGTCAGAAACCCGGGTTCACTGGGTTTACCGCTCAGCATTTTCTGCGCAGCGGAACTGGTATCAAGATTGAAAATCGGTCCCAGTGTTACCAGGGTGTAGGCCTTGCGGTAGGCGGTATCCTTGGTGTGAATGGTGCTGCCGTCATCTTTCAACAGCACCTTGGTCTCACCATGAAAATCCAATACCGCCACCGTCACTTTGTAACCGTCCTTCTGACACGCCGCCAACGCTGCCCGCGCCGCCTCCAGCGCCATATCAAGAGGTAGCTCCCCACCCTGCACCTGCATCGCGGATACCAAGCCGAGGCTCACCAAAATTCCTTTTAGACTTTTTTTCATTTTCCTGCTCCAGTTGTCGCCCATTAATCCAATATCGGGGTTTGCTCATCAATCGATTCGAGGAAACGTACCAACAGACGCCTGCTCTCCTCACTCACAAGAACGTCGGCCATGCCATCAGGCAGTCCCGCTGATCTATGAATTTCGTCCGCCAGAACACAACTTAAAGTTTCGCATGCGCCATTGTGGTAGAAGGGGGGCAGATTGAATGCGCCCAGGATTGAAGCAACGTTGTAGCCTGTACCCTTGCCATCATTATTATGGTCATACCCCAACGCGGCACGTCCGGCGCTATCGGTTTCCACACCACCTTTTTCCGGATAGCCGGCAATTTGGTTGCCAGCACCAGCAACGTTCAGATTAAAGGAGCCGATATCCACAAGATATTGATACAAATACTGCGCTGGGTTCGCACCAATAGCGCCGCTTTCGGTAGCCACCCACTCCGGTTCCGGAGGCGATACAAAATCCTTACGGCTTGTGGTCCAGGAACCACCGTTATGACATTGGCTACAGCCCGCTTCCACAAATAGCTCGGCCCCGGCCTGCAATTCTATTTCGTCAGGTGCGCCGACTGCGTCTATGCCATGTTCCTGTAGCTGCTGAGCCGTCATGGGGGCATTGGGAGTCCGGATGGCATAGCGCTGCCAATCAATCAACGCATCGTGCGCTTTGACGTCCACATTGCTGCCAGGCAGTCGTACAAAAGGCTGCGCGCGGTTTCCATTGGGTCGGGCGAACGCATTCATGACACAGGCGGCCAGTTCAAAATTATTCCAGTCCCCCAGAACCAAGCCATGATCTGGATCGATTTTGCTTTCGGTCACACCAGCTACCGGATCGGTTTCGATACAAGGCAGTGCAAACTCCAAATAACCTGCACTGGAAACCAGACGGGTATTGAAATCCGCATCTTCAACCTCATCAAAAATGGCAGAGGCATTAATGATTTTGTGGACCTGAGGATTGGTAGGATCAAACGTACCGTTTACTGCCAGGGTTTTGCGGGGACCCGTGGCAAACTGCCAGATTACACCGTCGGTAAGACCACCTGAGTGGCAACTGGCACAGTTTTGCCGACCTTTCTCAGATAAGCGGTTTCGATTTGAACCCGGTGCACCTTCCGGCTTTTCAAAGTTTCCGCGTGAGGAGTAAAACATCTCCGCACCCACCAGAATTCTTTCCTCAAGCGACCCGGGCTCAGGCAGAGATTCCGTGGCAACCACCTCAACCACCTGATCTGCATTCAAATCCACAATGGAAATATTGCGGGAAACGTAATTGAGGACATACGCGGTGGCGCCATCCCGACTAATGGCAATGCCAATGGGGTTTTTGCCGGCCCGACTACCGTTGGTCGCAAAATTATCAGGATCGTTCAAGTCAATGTAGCGGGTGGTATCCTCATCCTGGGTAAAGCGCAGATCACCGGTTTCGGTAACTGTAAGTTTCACCAGAATATCGCTCCCGGCCGATACCACATAGGCGCTGCCAACCTGACCATATGGCTTGGTAAACGCCATTGCCCAGGGGTTTGCAAAATACAGCTCTTGCTGACCGGACTCCGGGTCGCGGCCACCCAGATGGAGATTGATGGCATCATAGTCCGATTCTGCTCCACCGACATCCGCGATAATGTTTACCAAGGACTGAGTGTTGACATCGAAGCGCTGGGGCCCGGTAGGAGAGGCTCCGATATTCGGGAGATACAGCTTATCGCCATGAATGACCATACGCTGGAGTTGATTCGGAAACGCGTACGTGGCCTCTCCGTTGGCATCCATAAAACCCGAGAACCTGGATTGCATGCGGATTACACCTGAGAACGCCAATTCACCATTACCGGACTGGTCACTATTAATTTCCAGTTTACAGACAACACCTTCCTTACCAAAATCGTCTCTCTGGACACCGAACTCGGTGGTGTAAGACAGAAATCTGGATACATATAGGAATTTACCGTCTTCAGAGATTGCCATCGACCTAGGTTGAAAATGGCGCTCCCGGTTTCCAACATTGCACTCGCTGTTCCTGAGATCAAAGACCGACTTGATGTCAGCACTGCTCGCACTCAAACCCACAATGGTGTCCTGACTGGCGTTGGCCACAAATACCCACTTGCTATCCGGTGTAACCACCACACTTCTCGGCTCTGCTCCGACGACAACCTGTCCATTATCGGAAGCATTCTTTTTGTACTCCACTTTCAATGAACCGTTGTTCTTCTCAGTTACCGCAAGAACCGTTACCGTATTGGCCGCCGCGTTGGTCACGAATACACGGCTGCCATCCGGGCTTATTGCCAGACTGTTTGGTTCTGACCCGACCGGGATGGTTTCCACAATTGTATTGGATGCGGTATCCATAACACTGACCGAATCCGAATCCATGTTTACAGACCACAGATAGCGGTCATTCATAGTTAAAGCAACAGGAGATGATGCCGTCGACTGTGGCTCCAGCGACTGAGCTATTGCAGCACTCGAACACAATTGAATCAAACCTGCGACCCCCGCGGCCAACATTCCCCATTTACAACCTGACTGTTTAATCGTCATTCCGATACCCATCCCACACTCTCCCTGGTCAACAAAAATACAATATAGATAACGATTATTATCTACGCGCGAAGACTAGCAGCAGAATGCACGAAGTCAATGTCATTTATTTGAACTTTTTATTGAAATTCTGGTACTCAGACTGACCTGCTTGCCAATAAAAGTTCACACTAAGTTCGTTGACATGGTTTTTTATTGTCTTTTACCATTTGCATAGATAGCGATAACTATCTATATTGCGCTATGGATCGCTGCACGCTATCAGATGGAGACATAACACGATCAAAACTTATATTTTTGACCACAAAAATCTAAACATCTCAGGGAGTTAATCATGTCGAAGAAGATCAAGTTATCCACGGCCATGGCCATACCATTAGTTGCGGCAGTCACCAGCGTTGCGCCTCAAACAGCCTTCTGCGACTTCTTTATCAGCAGTTTCGGCACCAATGAACTTATGCGATTTAATGAAGACACCGGGGAGTATCTGGGCGTTATTGCAGAAGTACAGGGACCCTTTGCGTCCCAAATCGGATTTGAAGGCGATCTGTTCGTATCCAGTTTTCACACCGGCGAAGTATTGCGATTTGATAGTGACACAGGAGACTTTATTGGCGTTTTCATTCAAGCAGGAGCCGGTGGGCTAACCAATCCAACCGCCCCCAACTTCGGACCGGATGGTAAGGTCTATGTGGGCGATTTGGCATCCAACCGGGTTTTACGCTACAACAAACACGGTGAGTTTCTGGATGTCTTTGCCGATGGCGAAACCAGTGATCTGAACGGTCCATTCATGCAGACCTTCGATGACACCACCATGTATATTGCCAGCGGTTACGACAACAGCATCCTTCGCTATGACCTGAAAACCAAGGAGTATATGGGGCGATTTGTTGCCTCCGGTAGCGGCGGCTTAAAGGTACCTGTGGGCCTGGAATTCGGTCCCGACGGCAACCTGTATACCAGCAGCTCTGCCACCAGCGCAATCCTGCGCTATGACGGATTGACCGGCGATTTTATCGATGAATTTGTACCCCCGGGTGGCGGCGGTATGAGCAGTCCGCGAGCTATTCGTTTTGGTGGCGCCAACTCCGACTTGTACGTCATCAGCTCTGATACCAATGAGGTATTGCAGTTCGACCGGGAAACCGGTGCCTTCGTTGGCATCATTGCTGACAGCGACGAAAGCGGCATGGCGGCCGCCAGGGGACTGACCTTCACTCCCCGTCCGGAGTTTTTTGTCTATGCCAACGTGGCGGAGGAAAAGAAAGACAAGTACAAGCTCAAAGCGGAATCTGACAAGGATTACCGGGATGTAAAGATTTCCCGTCGTCTCAAGGATTATTCGGATCCCTCACCCAAAGTTGAACTGATCTCCATTTCCAGCTCGGATTCGACGGTGAACATCGACGACGCCGTTGTCCACGCGAAATATGGTATGGAAGATTATCATTTTACCGTGGATTTCTCCAACAAGTCCGGAGTGACCCAGTATTACAACGTCACATACCACGCGACCAACCAAGACGGCGAGATGACCATCGCTTCTACGCGTATACCAGTACCGGCAAAATAATACATAGGGAGACACCAGGCCACCGGCTTCCTTTACCGGTGGCTTTCGTTCTTAAGACAGGAAAACACACCATGAAAACGAGAATTCTGCATACCATGCTCCGAACAACCGATCTTAACCGTTCAATCCATTTTTATGAACAAGCGCTGGGAATGTCATTACTACGTTCTTTCGAGAATACAGAGCACGGATACGTACTGGCCTATCTTGGCTACGACCGGGAAGAGGACTCCTGTGTCATAGAGCTTACCTACAACCTGGACAAGCACGAGTACACCCTGGGGGATGCCTATGGTCATATCGCGGTTGGCACAGACAACTGTCAGGCCTTGTGTGATCAGGTCTCCGCCCATGGTGGCCGTATAACCCGCGCCCCCGGCCCTTTAAAGGGCGGGCATGAAATCATTGCGTTTGTGGAAGATCCCGACGGTTATAAAATTGAAATAGTCGAGCGCCCGGAAAATTGGTTTTAGCCTTCGGAGCGGTCCAGGATGGCATGGATAGCGTACTAAATCTATACTTGCACTTTAGATCAATTTAGTTTCAACTGATACTAATATACGTGGCTACAAACCAGAGCCTAATATTATTAGTTGATGTCCGTTGCGAGTGGATAGTATGCGATACAGCAAAGAACATATGCAGGAAACCCGGAGCAAGATTTATCAAGCGGCCCTGGACAAATTCAGGTCCGAGGGCTTTCACGGCATTGGTGTTGACGGCATATCCAAAGCAGCCGGTGTGACATCAGGCGCCTTTTACAAACACTTTGGCTCCAAAGCCAACGCCTTCCGTGAGGTGCTTTCGGAGGGGCTCGGCATCCTCCGTGACGGCATTGAAAGAAATCGGGCGGAAAAGGGTGACAAATGGCTTGAACCTTTTATCAAATGGTATTTTTCCCGACCGCAAAAGACTGACGCCGCTGCAGGGAATCTGCTCCCCATGCAGGGCGGATGTGCGCTGCCTACCCTCTCACCCGAGGTAGCGCGTACCGATGAAGAAACCCAGGCCATTTATGAGCAAGAACTGCTTGAAATCGTGAAAGCGCTCAAAGCAGGTCTCCCCAAGGAAACCCCGATGAAAAAACAAGCCTCCTGGAGCATATTGGCGACCATGATTGGTGGCGTTGCGCTTGCCCGCGCTGTACAGGATGAAGCCCTGGCGGAAGAGATTGCTAAATCCATGGTCTGGGCCAACAAGAAGCTGGTACGTTAAGCACTCCTATGTTTTTTCTTGATGGTGCCTTTGTAATACACTGAGCTCATATCAACGCTTGCGTCTTTCGTCACCTCCGCATCGCACACACGAGAGGTTAGCCCCCCCCAAAGTTCTCGCTTCTGCCGGGAAATAGCCCGTCACAAACGCCTGAGCGTTCTCAATCGAATCAAATGCATAGAACTCACTAACGGAGTTGTTTTCAATCGCTTCCATATTTGGCTCCATATATTTGACTGCATGTAAATGGCGACGCGGCGTAGCTAGCGATCTATACCTTTAAGATATTGGCAGCCCCTTCAACCAGTTAACCCACCGCTTATAACAAATGGTTTGGCCTGCACGTTTCTGACTATAACTCCCTGGCTGGCAACGACGTCATTTAGAGAAAAACCAATGTCAGTTTCTTGCAGCTGACACAAACGGTAACCTGAAATCGATCCAAGATTTTCTTTTCCAAAACACGCCCCAGCCATCATAGAAAGTGTTGACAATCTATGAGATCCAACTTAGATTTATCCATAGATAGCGTTTACTATCTATATATCATAAACCTCCAGATGTGCTTCGCTATCAACATAACGTCAACTACGAGGAAAAGAACATGAGCATCAAGGCCTTTGTATATACCGAGCTACAGATTTCACTTCCATTTGACCAGGCCCCTTGGCGTGATCTAAACCCCGTTCTCTTGGAACAACCAGGCTTTATTAATAAAACTTGGCTTTCCGGTGTGGTGAACAACTCCGTTGGTGGGTTCTATGCATTTGATTCGATTGAGAACGCTCAAAAGTTTGTGACCAGTTACTTTCCGGATGAGGTCAGAAATTTCAACGTCGCCCAGACTACGCGCATTTTTGATGCAACGGTGGTTGAGGAAGCCAGCAGGGACATGAACTCTGTTCATTTCGGTGCCACTCTGGACATGAAACCAGGCGCATTCGTCTATACCGAAGTACAACTCAGTGTTCCGTTTGATCAAGCGCCTTGGCGTGAACTGAACCCAACCCTCAAGAAGCAACCTGGTATACTCGCCAAAACCTGGCTGAGTGGGTTACATACCAACACTCCCGGCGGACTTTATGCATTCGACACGATTGAAAATGCCACCGCGTTTGCTGTGAACTATTTTCCAACCGAGGCAGCTAATCTTAATGCTGCATTCACCACCAGAATCTTTGATGGCTCTGTGGTTGAAGAGGCAAGCTTACAACTTAATTCGCCTTTTTACTTATACCTGAATCCGTGAAGCCGGCGCCGACACTTTCCCTATCACCGCCAGCGAGCACTTTTTGATCATTCGCCCCGTGCAAGTTGGCTTTCGCAAGCC
>PAPM01000024.1 GCA_002708905.1 Pseudomonadales bacterium
GGGCTTGGTTTGCTGGAGGCGTTGAGCGAAGAACAGGTCATGCAGTTGGCTGATCCGGAAGACCGTGATGGAGATGGCATTTCCGGTCGCGGGAACAAAGTATGGGATACTGAGCGGCAACAGATGGTGATGGGGCGTTTTGGCTGGAAAGCCGAGCAACCCACTCTTAAGCAGCAAAATGCAGCCGCATTCAATGGGGATATCGGAATCACCAGCACCCTGTTTGCAGATGAAAACTGTACTCATACGCAGAAAAAGTGTGGTGCAGCGGTTAGCGGCGGCGATCCGGAAGTTTCAGACAAAATCCTGGATCTGGTAACCTTCTACACGGGTAACCTCGCTGTCCCAAAACGGCGTAATTTGGCTGATCCCACAGTAAAAGAAGGGCAACAGGTATTCCTTGAGGCCGGTTGTGCCGGTTGCCACAAGGTCGAGTACCGTACGCCGAAGTTGGAAGGCAGACCCCAGCACTCTGAGCAAGTCATTCATCCCTACACCGATCTCTTATTGCATGACATGGGGGAGGAATTGGCGGATGATAGGCCAGTCTTTTCTGCCACAGGAGCAGAATGGCGAACGCCACCGTTGTGGGGCATTGGTCTGACCAAGGTGGTCAGCGGTCATGAGAACTATCTTCACGATGGCCGGGCGCGCAGTCTTTTGGAAGCCATTCTGTGGCATGGGGGAGAGGGGAAACCCAGCCGCGATTATGTGGTCCAAACCAGTCAATCAAAGCGGGATGCTTTGCTTGCTTTTGTAGAATCACTTTGAAACCTTGAATGTAAACCGGGGGGCACGTGGCACTTAGAGTTTTACTTCTGACCGTGTTTTGGCTTTTTCTGGGCTCCTGTGATCGCACCAGTCCGGAAGAAAAATGGGTATCTGCCTTGAGCCAACACATTGACTCCAGTTACGCGACACTGCATAGCAACAGCCAATTGCTGGTGGAAAGTGCTCAGGCATTCTGTAACCAATCATCGGATATAAATACTCCCCGTCAGCAATGGCGAAAAACCATGGATGCGTGGCAGGATGTGCAGTGGGTTCGATTTGGCCCCATTGTCGAAACCAACGATGACTGGAAAATTCAGTTCTGGCCGGATAAAAAGAATATTGTTGCCCGCAAGATCAACAAAATTCTGGATGACGAAAGCAGCATTGATGAATCTGTCGTAGCCAATGCCAGCGTGGTGGTGCAGGGGCTCAGTGCGGTGGAATTGCTGCTGTTCGATGAACCCTATGTTTCCCGGTTCAGTGAGGGTAATCTGGTTGCAAAACAGTGCCAGTTGCTGGTCGCCATCGCCAACAATTTATCCAGCAACACCGACAAAATTTTGCAAAAGTGGCGTGATCCGAAGTATCAGGCCAGTTGGATGGCCAGCGTCCATGAGGCGCAGGACGGGGTGCATGCCAATGCGGTTTCCGATGCGGTGGGTGCCATGTTAACCCAAATGGAAAAAGTGAAAACCGACAAGCTGGGTGGGCCGCTGGGTTACAAGAACCGCAACCGTCAACCCAATGGCTACTTTTCGGAAGGATGGCGCAGTAACAGTTCCCTTGACAATATCAAGATCAATCTGCTGACCATGCAGGGGTTGATGGTGAACGATGATGCCTATGATCTGAGAACACTGCTGGAGAGCAAGGGCAACGGGGTCATTGCTGATGAGTTTCAGGCCAGGTTGAATGACGCACTCTCCCTGTTGGCGACAGTCGATAAACCTTTGCGCGAGGCCGTGATGGACGTTGGTTATCGGCCGCAATTGGAAGAGCTGTACCAGTCCATCGGCGAATTGAATACCCTCATCAAAACCAAACTCACGGTGGCACTGGGTATTAATCTGGGTTTCAACTCAAACGACGGGGATTGATCGTGCAAAGAAGAGACTTTTGCAAATGGTCATTGCTGGCGGTCGCAGCAGCGGGCGGTGTCGTCTGCACCGGTGAAGAAAAGGTTGCACTAAACTCTGCTTTCCAAGGTATTTTCAGCGGCTGTGATGATCAACATGGGCAGCATTATATTGCCTACCTGAATTCATCCGGTGAGTTTGTGTCCCGGGTGCCCGTGCCCCAGCGCGTGCATGGTTCTGTATATGTGCCTCAACAACAATTGGCACTGTTTTTCGCCCGTCGACCGGGCACCCATCTTTACATTATGGATACCGCGAGCGGCCGGTTGGTGCAAACCCTGGAGAACACCAAGGATCGCCATTTTTACGGGCACGGTGTTATTAGTGATGATGGTGAATGGCTTTATACTACCGAAAACAACCTTTCCGATTTGAGTGGATTGATTGGCGTGTACTCGCTGCAGGGAACGCCGAAGAAGGTAGCCGAATTGTCCTCCGGCGGGATCGGCCCCCATCAATTGGCGTTGATGCCGGGGGGCGATTCTCTGGTGATTGCCAATGGTGGTATGGCGACGCATCCATCCTCCGGGCGTGAGGTGTTAAACCTGGAAAGTATGGCACCCAATCTTGCGTATCTGGATCTAGCCAGTGGTCGTGTTAAAGAATTGCATGAGCCTCCCCATCATAGAATGAGTATTCGGCACCTGGATGTCGCTGCCGACGGCAGCGTGGTATTCGGAGTGCAGCACCAGGGGGAGTTAACAGAGGCGGTGCCCTTGGTTGGCCGTCATCGCCGGGGAGAATCCATCAAGTGGTTGGCTTTACCGGAAGCCATCCAATTAAAGGTAAGACAGTACACAGCCAGTGTGGCGGTCGATGCCGGCGGGCAAACCGCATTGGTAAGTTGTCCCCGAGGCAACTTGATTGGTTGCTGGGATATGGCCAGTGGTCGGTTTCTGCAACAGCTTGAGAGTCAGGACGCAGCCGGACTTTACCGCGCTGGAACCAATGCCTGGGTCAGCAGCAACGGGGTGGGGCAAGTGAGTGTATTGAGTGGGGATCACTCATCCCTGAGCAGTCGCCCCCTGAGTAGCAGCGGTTACCGCTGGGATAATCACTTAACGGTGATATAACCCATCAGCCCGGTCTTCATGTGTTCGATAACATGGCAATGGTACATCCAGTGTCCGGGGTTATCCGCGACGAAGGCCACTTCCACCATTTCATTCTTCTGCAACAGCACCGTGTCCGTGTGGAAGAGATCAAACGCCTTCTGGTTGGAACGCAACACACTCCAGATAAATCCGTGGAGGTGAATGGGATGGCTGTGGGGTGTGACATTCTTCAGGCGGAAGATATAGGTTTTGCCTAATTCCAGTGTCGCCAGCGGCTCGGGAATATTGTCTGCAGACATGCCTTCCCAAGCCCTTCGATTCATGGTCCAGAACTTATAGTTGGTCTTACCGTCCCGGTTCACCGGAGTAACTGCACCTTCCCATTCGAATACGAAGTTGATGGTCTCGGCGTTGTCCAGGTCCGGCTCCGGCAGGGGATTCACGGGCAGAGGCGTTATTGACCGCGCTGCGGCGATGGGTTCTCCCTCTGTCTTCAGTTCCAGCATATTAAACAACAACCGGCCCTTGGCGTTCTTAATCGAGACTGTTGCGCCACTTTCCGCTGGTGCGATCAAGGCCACGTCCAGTCGCATACCCGGGCCCATCTCATGTTGTTCAAGCGGAATAGGTTTGGCAACCGGGCTTCCGTCGATAGCGATGATCCAGGCTTGGTGATCCGGGATCGCCACCTTATACATAACCGTGTTATCCACATTCAGGAATCGCAGCCGCACCAGAGACCCCGGGCGGACCGGATAACTGGGATTCTGGATGCCGTTAACGGATTCGAAAGCTCCGGGTGTGCCCATGCGGAAGGCGGCTCTGGGACTGGTGAAGGGGGCAAAGCTGCCGTCATCGTTTATATGCCAGTTCTTCATCATCAGCGGCAGGTCAGCATCAAACGCAACCGGCTCTGCTTCATCCACAATAATAGGCCCGACCAGTCCTTTACCCAGTTGGACCAGACTATTCACATGGGGGTGGTACCAGAAGGTGCCGGCATCCGGTGGAGTGAATCGATAGAGAAAATCTTCGCCCGGTTGAATCGGGGGCTGGGACAGGAAAGGCACCCCATCCATTTCTATGGGTATCCTCAGGCCATGCCAGTGGATGGTGGTGGCTTCCGGCAGCCGGTTGCGGAACAGAATGCGTACTTCTTTTCCTTGTTTGGCCCGGATCACCGGAGATGGAAACCCCTGGTTGAAGCACCAGGCGGGTGTGGTGGTACCGGGAATCAATTCGATGGGGGCGGGTTCTGCGGTGAGAATGTAGTCGTATTCTTCGTTTCCGCTTGTCAGGCTGAATTTTGGCAGCTGCGAGCAGGCCGCGAGGGTCAGGCTCGATCCCAATCCACTGAGGAATGTACGTCGTGACAGGGGCATGAATCACCTTTTTGTGTAACGTTCGTCCGAATTATGGGGAATTGTACGGGATTGGTACCGGCTGGAATCAACTAAATGGTTCTTTTTATGAGGAATTTGATCGATGGGTGTGAGATTTACCTAACTTGATTAATAATGCATATGTCCTATATTGTTAAATTGTCAGACAATAATAACGATATAAAATCGTCAGATGTGGAGGTAATCATGATTCTGGATGCAATGCTGAAGGGCATGCCGGTAGGAGCACGATCACGTGTGGAAGAGGCGATAGATAACATTTCCACCGTCCTGCAGATGCGAAATCCCAAAGTGTTCACCTCCATGGCGCCGTCCGCGGTGCGCGGTTTGGCATTAAAGCAGGGTAAACGCAAATCTGTGGTGAACATGAGTTCCGGTCATCCGGTAACCTTTGATCTTACCTACAAAATGGATTTCCCCGAGATGCGCCGCCTCTACCAAAGAGCGGTAGAAAACCAGTGGAACGCGGATAAGGATCTGGCCTGGGCCACAGATGTGGATCCCTTAAACCCGGATATCCCGATTATCTCCAACGACTTTTTCCCCGATGATTATATTGCGCAGTTACCGGTCAAGCTGACCCCGAAGCAAAGGATCGAGCTGAATTACAACATCGCCTGCTGGATGCTGAGCCAGTTTATGCATGGTGAGCAGGGCGCCTTATATGCGTCTGCCCAGGTGACCGAAAGTGTCGGCTGGATGGAAGGCAAGCTGTTTGGCGGCACCCAGGTGATGGATGAGGCGCGGCATCTGGAAGTGTTCAATCGATATCTGACGGACAAGTTGAATAAACGTTATGAGGTCAATGACAATCTGTTTGTGATTCTTGATGATCTACTCACCGATGCCCGCTGGGATTTCAAATTCCTGGGTATGCAGATCATGGTGGAAGGATTGGCGCTGGGAGCCTTCCGTACCATTCATAATATGAGTGCAGAACCGCTGCTGAAGAACCTGCTTAAGTATGTGATCAAGGATGAGGCTCGCCATGTGCACTATGGTGTGCTGGCCCTCAAGGATCATTTCACCCAGAAGCTGTCTGAGTCTGAGCGCCGGGAACGTGAAGACTGGGCCTTTGAAGTGGCCGTGCTGATGCGCAACCGATTTATGGCTCACGAAATTTTCGAGGAATGGTTCGAAGGCATTATCAGCCGCCAGGAATGGAACCGGCTCATTTCCAATTCGCCGGCCATGATGCAGTTCCGTCAGAACATGTTCAGCCGCCTGATTCCCAATCTGGATTTCATCGGTTTGATGTCTCCGCGGATTCGCCCGCACTACGCCAAGTTCGGTATGCTGGATTTCGTTAAAGGCAAAAACGCCAGTCAGCTCTCCGAGCAGGATATGGTGGCAGATCTTCACTAGGCCCTGCTATAGCAGTATCAACTGGTAAACTCCTTCCGTTGCAATCTGATTTCCTGCTCCAATTTTTTGGAAATTAGATTGCAACCTCTAATTTTAGCTGCCATAAAGTTATTTGAGTACGCGTAGTAGCTAGTGCCGAGGCTTGGCTGTGCTTGGGAATTTTATCTAAATTGGGAGACTAATATGGCGAATGCATTTGGGAATCTGAATGCCGAAAAGGCGAAGCAGTGGGTTGAAAAATTGGAAGCACAGCTGCACAAGGCTCAGGAAAAAGTATCTTCTGCCCGTGAAAAACTGATGAAGGCCCAGGAACGCTGGCGCATCAAAGCCACAGCTGCTGCCCAAATGGCAGTGGAGCAGGCACAGGATGCCCTGGAAGTGGCAATGCATGTGGTGGAAGATACCCGCAAGGAACTGACCCAGGCCAAATTGGAAGCCCAGGTCATGCAGCTGCGGGAACGTTTTTTCGAAACTGAGCAGAAGATGCGGGAAAAGGTGGTTGCCCGTGAAGAGGAGCTGCGCAAGAAGCTGGAAAAAGACCTCGAGGAGGCTTACGGCAAGGCGCGTAAACAGGTGGAGGCCGCACTGGAAAGCAAATATGCCAAGCAGGTGCGGGAATACACCAAGAGCTTCGAAGCGAAGGTGAAGGGTGCCGCGAAGGAATTTGAAAAGCGCGAAAAGGAATTACTGAAGCGTAGTGGTCTGTCTGTGTCCAAGAAAAAACCGGTTGCCAAGAAAGCCGCTGCTAAAAAAGCGCCTGCCAAAAAAGCAGCAGCAAAGAAAACACCTGCTAAGAAAACGGCAGCGAAAAAAACCGCAGCCAAAAAGGCCCCAGCTAAGAAATCCACAGCCAAGAAGGCTGCAGCAAAGAAGACCTCGTCCCCTTCCTAGCCTGTCCCCTTCCTAGCCTGTCCCCTTCCTAGCCTGTCCCCTTCCTAGCTTGTCCTCTTCCCGACGAGGAATCTGAAACAAAGGTAGCTTAGGCTGCCTTTGTTTGCTTCTCCAGCTTCAAAAATAGGTGTTCCTACTCAGTTGCTTCAAAATACTGAAATGACATACTCTTGGTTGAAAAAGTCATTGTTTTTTGCGGACCCGGTGGTCATCATTGTCGTTTTCCATCCGTATTATTTAAGGAGAACACTGTGGCTGCTGCATACATCGTAGACGCTGTAAGAACCGCTGGTGGACGCCGCAACGGACGTCTTAGTCAGGTGAGCCCGGCTGACCTGGGTGCTGTTGTTATCAACGCGCTGTTACAACGAAACGCCATTGACCCGGCCCTGATTGAAGACGTTATTTTCGGCTGTGTAAGCCAGATCGGGCCGCAGACCTTCAATATGGCCCGTACCGCCATTCTGGCCTCCGACCTGCCGATCGAAGTTCCCGGCGTGACCATTGACCGTCAGTGTGGTTCCGGTCAGCAAGCCATCCATTTTGCCGCCCAGGCGGTGATGTCCGGTACCCAGGATGTCATCATTGCTGGTGGTGTCGAAAATATGAGCATGACCCCCATTGGTTCTCCTTTGCTGGTAGCGGCCAAAGCGGGTATGCGCGGACCATTCGATGGAGAGGCCATTTCGTCCCGTTACCCCGGTTTTGATTTCAGCCAGTTTGTGGGCGCTGAGCGCATGGCTGAGAAATACAAAGTGACCCGTGATGAGCTGGACGATTTTGCTTATCAGAGCCACATGAAAGGTGCTGCGGCGTACGACGATAACCGGTTTGACCGCGAAATTGTGCCCATGACCGTGGAAGTGGAAGGCCAGCAGGTTGAGCATAATGTGGACGAAGGTTTGCGCCGTAACGCCTCGCTGGATGCGATCAAGGAGCTGGAGCCCCTCCAGGCCGGCGGTCTTATTACCGCGGCTTCCGCCAGCCAGATCTGCGACGGCGCGGCCGCGACCCTGATCGTGAGCGAGCGGGCGTTGAAGCAATATGGTTTCACTCCGTTGGCTAAAATTCATGAGATGACTGTAGTGGGTTCTGACCCCACTATGGTATTGGAAGGGCCGATTCCGGCCACTCAAAAGATTCTGCAACGCAGTGGTCTGAAGATCGAAGACATCGCTTTGTATGAAGTGAATGAAGCATTCGGTTCTGTGCCGCTGGCCTGGAAAAATGCCATTGGCGCTGACCTGGATCGCCTGAACGTGAACGGCGGTGCCCAGGCTCTTGGTCACCCACTGGGAGCCACCGGAGCCAAGTTGATGGCCACCCTGGCCTATGAACTGATCCGTCGTAAAGAGCGCTATGGACTGCTCGCCATCTGTGAAGGTTTGGGCACGGCCAACGCAACCATTATTGAGAATATGCAACTCTAGGGTGTCGGTCCAGGGCCTCCCTTATAAGGCCATAGATCCCGGTTTGGGGTCTATGGCCTACTTCCTTTCTAAGCGGGCATACTCAACCTATAATCAATTCATGAGCTATAGAAACGGTGCCTACATCTCCATGCACGATCGTACCTTAGCCCCCGGCGCAGGGGGTAAGCTGCGGCTGCGTTCCCTGCAGGATGGCTCTGAATTTCCCCTGGATGCCGATGAGATCCTGGTGGGGAGAGAGCTTGAATGTCAGCTCACTTTGGATAGCGGGCACATATCCCGCTATCACGCCAAGCTGAGCCTGTTGGACGGGGAGCTGGTGGTTGAGGACCTGAGATCCACTAATGGCACCTTTATCAACGGGCGTCGAATTACTTCACCCCAGTCATTGGGCCTGGGTGATGAGCTGCGTTTCCATGATATCGCCTTTCGCCTGGTGTCGGCCGATTCAGGCTCCGGCGATGCTGAGGCTACGGTTTTTCAGGCAGCCCCTGTTGCGTCGCAGCAGCCAGTTGCAGCAAGAACTAAACCCGCGCAGGTGAAACCAGAGCAGTTGAACCCAGAGCATCAGCCGAGCCCCATGATGGAACAGCCCAGTGCCCCGGACAAAACCGGTCAGATCGCAGCGGTTGAAGGCGGCACCCGGTTGCTGCACACGGATGATTTGAATCGGCTGCAGGGCCATGATCAACCCGGTTCGGTGGCGATTGACAGTGGTAGTGGTCCGCGCCTGGTGATGCTGTCGGCGCCTGCCCGCGGCAAAGTCTACTCGCTGATTTCCCGCAACAAGAACGCCTGGATTTTGGGGCGGGAGGGGAGTTCGGATTTCCACATAGCGGATAAATCCGTATCCGGTCAGCATGCCCGTATCAGGAAGCTGGCGCATGAGTGGATTCTGGAATCCTGTGAAGGTAATAACCCTATTTTTATCAACAACCGGTCCGTGGAATTCACCAGTCTGCACCCGGGGGATATTATCCGGGTGGGGCGTATGGAGCTGATTTTCCGTATTGATGAAAAGACGCTGGTGCCCGAGATACACAGGCAGAAGGCGCTGCCTGTTTCCAAAACCAATCTGGCCATCGCCATTGGTGCGTTGTTGGTACTGGGTGTCGTGCTCGGTATCGTTCTGGTCTAAACCTAGACCACGCGGGTTTTTTCCAATCCGCCGAAGGCCTTGAACAGGTCCTTGCAGAACTTAGACAGCTCGAGACTCATTACGGCAAAATCCTGGTCAAACTGCTGCGCCTTACTTTCTGCATCGGTCTCGTTTGCCTGCTCAATCAATTGATCGTCGAACTTCATGCGCTTGATGCACAAATCATCTTCGATAACGCAGTGCAGGCTGTCGTTCCAGTTCACCGCCAGTTTGGTACAGCGCTTACCGGATTCCAGCATGGATTGCACCTCGTCGGCATCCAGATCCTGGGCTTTGCAGCGGATCACATTGGCGGTGTCGCTGGGGTTGCTCAGTTCGCATTCCCGCTCCAGTTGAAACGGTGGGTGTGCATTCTGCTCCGCCAGCCAATGGGTCATAACATCCGTCGGCACCTGTTTGCTAACCGGCGGAATCACCGGCAGGGAGCCCAGGGTGTCCCGCAGATGACTCATGAACTGCTCTGCCTTGGTGGAGCTGGAGGCATCGATCAGCAGCAGATTGTCCTTCGGTGAAATATAGCCGTAGATGCGCTGGCTTTTGGAAAAGGCTCTGGGCAGCAGGTCCAGCATGACCTCATCCTTCAATTGATCGCGCTCTTTTTTGAAAACCTTGCGGGCTTCTTTCTCTTCGATCTGACGGGAGCGTTCAGTGACCGCCTCTTTCACAACGGAAGCGGGGATCACCTTGTCTTCCTTTTTGGCGCAGAGCATCAGGTAGCCGTTACAGGCGTGCACGTAGAGTGGTTCCTGGCGTTCGGGCAGGTCCTGGTCGATGGGGGGAACCCAGCCGTATTTGGTCAAATCCTGGCGTCCGCAAGGGTGAAAGGCTTTCTCCGCCAACAGGTCCTGCAATTCCATTGCCCCCATTTCGAAGGGTTTGGTGAATCGATAGATGCGCAAGTTTTTGAACCACATAAGCCCGCTGCTCCAACACACTCCAACAAAAGGGGGCCGATTATGAGACAATGCGTTTCCGTTTCCAACCCCTTACATTTATAACCGATAGGGAGAGTAACTTGTCATACCTTTGCGACACTCCGCAAAAGCCGAAAAGCGACTTGACTCTTGTGCTGGCTCACGGCGCCGGTGCACCCATGGACAGTGATTTTATGGCGACCCTAGCCAGTCTGGTGTGTGACCGGGGAATCAAGGTGGTGCGTTTTGAGTTTCCCTATATGGCCCAGCGGCGGGAGACCGGTAAGAAGCGGCCTCCGGACCGAATGCCGGTCTTAATGGATACGTTCTCACAGGTGATCGACGATCATGGTGGCCCGGAACATTGTGTGGTGGCAGGCAAATCCATGGGCGGCCGGGTGGCGTCCATGATGCTGGCGCAAGGCAATGCCAGGGCCGGGATTTCCCTGGGGTATCCCTTTCATCCACCGGGCAAACCGGACAAGGTGCGTAAGGACCATTGGCCGGAGATCAAACGGCCCTGGCTGATTGTGCAGGGCACGCGGGATACGTTTGGTAAGCCGGAGGAAGTCAGCGGTTATGGTTTACCCGAGGTGGCTACGCTCAAGTGGTTGGAAGACGGTGACCATGATTTCAAACCCCGTAAAGCCAGTGGCCTGACGCAGGCTCAACATTGGCAGCAGGCGGCGGATTGGGTAAGCGAGTTTGTGTTGGGGGTGTCTTGATGATGACGCGGCTAGTATTGCTCTTACTGGTGGGCATAGGAATGTCCGGTTGTGATCAATGGGCGGTGACTCCGGCGGATATATCCGGTCAGCCTATTATCGGGCACTGGTATATGGAAGAAGTCACCCATGAAGGGGAAAACCGGTTTAAGCAAAGATTGTATTTGCATGTGCGCGAAGATGGACGCGTTGTTTATGCCAACCTGCTGTGCCGGACCCTGGCCAGTGGCGCCACCAATCACAGTGAATTGATTCTGGATTACATGGCCATAAAACGCATCAGCACCAACAAGATGGTGCTGCAGCAATACCCGCTTACCCCCAAGTTTGAACTGCGGTTGGGACAATGGCCCGATCAGGGTGACGGTCTGTTTGAGGTGGATAACCTGAAGCTGCATCCCATCGAGGAACAGCAGGCACCGGATTACCAAAACTGGAGTTGCTAACCTGCCATTTTTGAAACCGCTTCCGCCAGCAGCGGGCTCAGGTCAATGCAGTTGGTTTCGTGGGGAATACTATTGCAGCTGATGATTTTACTGACACCCGCCTGCTGTAACGCGGCTGTCGCACCGGGTGCAAACAGGGCATGAGTACAGGCCGCATCCACTTGTGAGCAACCTGCTTCCGTCAAAGCCAGGGCAGCCTGCTGAATGGTATGGCCGGAACTGATGACGTCATCCAGGATGATGGCATGCTTGCCCTGGAAATCCACTTTGGGTAAGGACACTTTTACATCGCGATCACCAAAACGTTCTTTACTGGCTACGCAATACGGTAAACCACTGGTATCCGCTGCTGCTTTAACCCACTGTTCCGATTCTGCGTCCGGGCCTACCAGAATTCGGGCGTTGTCACTGTTGCGGTTGTCCTTTTCCAGAAAGGCACCAATCACGCCGGCAGCCAGTAGACTCGTGGTTTTGCAATGGATGAAAGACTCCGACAGATCATTGATACGGTGCAGGTGTGGATCAACCGTGATGATCCCCTCTATGCGGCTTGAGAGCAGTTCGCCAATAATCAACTGGCTGACGGCCTGACCGGGTTCAAACTCGATGTCCTGGCGCATGTAACAAAGGTAGGGTGCTACCAGATAGGCTTCTCGGCAGCCCTGCTTGCGGCTGGCGGCAATGGCCAGCAACAACTCGATCAGTTTTTGGTTGGGATTGTGGAGGCTGACGCAGAAGATCACTTTCTGCGGCAATGGGCTGGGCACTTTCACCCGGCTTTCTCCATCAGGAAAGTGATGAACCTCCACTGGTTGATGGGGCAGGCCAAGCTGATCGGCCAGCTGCTGTGCCTGGGTCCTGCTGCTGTCGAAACTCAGTATCATCATAGGGGCCAACTTAATCTGTCCGTTATCTCACCAGGTAAACTGCTGATCTTCCGCTTTTCCGATTCGGAAACCTGAATTCTTGTCAGCAAGGTTGCAGGCGAATTGAAAATCAGCCGGAAACTGCGAGTAAATCCGGTACAGGGGAGCACCTTTTTTGACCCGGTCACCGATTCTTTTCAGCATGTAGACGCCTGCGCCTTTGTCCATCGGGGCACCTGCCAGTCGGGCAATACGGGCCATGGTGAGGTTGTTGATCTCGATAACGGTGCCGTCTTCCCGGGCTTCGATCTCTTTGGTCAGATCGCCGAGGGCGTACTGGGTAGCTTGCTTGCCCTGGGCTTCGATGATCTGCTCCATTTTGAAGAGGGCGCGGCCTGAGTCGAGAATATCCCGCGCCACTTCGTAGCCCTCACCACCCCGAATATCGTTGTCGAACTCAATCAAACGGCCAGCCAGCTGCAGGGATTTCTCTCTCAGATCATGGGGCGCTTCCGGATCATTGCGCAGCACCCGCATTACATCCTGTGCCTCCAATACCGGGCCGATACCCCGGCCGATGGGCTGGCGGCCGTCGGTAATAATCACCTGGGTCACCAAACCGATACGGTCGCCCACGTACTCGAACAATTTGCGCAGGTGCATGGCTTCTTTCATGGAGCGCACTTTGGCGGTGGGACCGGCGGGGATATCAATCAGCAGATGGGTGGAGCCACAGGCCCGCTTCTTCGACAGAATGGAGGCCACCATCTGGGCCTGGGAGTCTATGGCCAGGGGGCGTTCCACTGAGATCAGCACATCGTCTGCCGGCGCCAATTTGGCGGTGCCGCCCCAGGCCAGACAGCCCCTTTGCTCGCGCACGATCTGGTGCAAACGTTCTACCGGCAAATCAACCTGGGCCAACACTTCCATGGTGTCGGCGGTTCCGGCAGGTGAGGTGATGGCTCTGCTGGAAGTCTTGGGGCAGAGCAGGCCAAAGGCGGCCACAATGGGTACCACCAGCATGGAGGTGCGGTTGCCCGGAATGCCTCCGATGCAATGCTTGTCCACCACCCGTTTTTCTTCCCAGTCCAGCTTTTGGCCCGAGTCCACCATCGCGTTGGTGAGGTACAGGACCTCGTCCCGATCCAGCCCAGCTTCGGAGACGGCGACAATAAAGGCTGCGATTTCCGGTTTGGAATAGCGGTTATGGGCGATGTCCTGAATGATGTGATGGAATTTGTCCTGGGTAATGCGTTCTCCGGACAACTTTTCGCGGACGAACTCCATTGAGAGCGGTGGTTCAGCGTGATTAACCCGGATATTGGAGCCTTCTGCAACCGCCAGATGATCGAACGCCTGCTCCGATAACCCCAGCTGCCCGGGCATGACAATGCAATCATCATCCACCACGTTCAGCACCGCCAGGATACGCTTGCCGTTTTCCTGTATCTCTATTTTGCTCAGCGCCTGGAAGCCTTCTGCTTTATAGACCGGGCAATCCCGATGCAGGTAGGCCACGTTTTCGTGGTAGGTATCAATGGCCACCCGTTTCAGGTGAAGAACGGGTTGGGCAGAGTTCGCCATGCTTATCTCCTTGTTTCTTATCTTTTTATGATAAGTCCGGATAGCTTCAGATACCTAGTATTCAGATCAAGATATTGCTAAATACCAGAAACTGTATAAATATACAGTTTTGGCAAAGTCGAGCTGAAGCAATGTACAAGGGCAGGGGCGCGGTCACCAACAAATCCGGCCGTTTCAATGACACCCAGGTGGAAATAGAGGACGAGTTTCTGGCCACCAGGCCCGATACGGTATTTTTCCGGGAAACAGCCAAGTCCATCGTTACCCGTAACCAATCGCCGGATATTCCCTTCGATTTCTCGATCAACCCTTATCGCGGGTGTGAGCATGGCTGTATCTATTGTTTTGCCCGGCCCAATCACGCCTATGTCGATTTGTCTCCGGGGTTGGATTTTGAAACCCGGATTTTCTATAAGGAAAATTCCGCCGAACGTCTGGAACAGCTGTTCAACAAAAGAAATTACAGGCCTTCTCCCATCACCTTGGGCACAGCCACTGATCCCTATCAACCGGTCGAAGCCACCAGGAAAATCACCCGCAGCTTGTTGGAAGTGATGGTGCGCTATCGACACCCGTTCAGTCTTATCACCAAGAGCGCCCTGGTGTTGCGGGATCAGGATCTGTTAATGGAGGCGGCAGAGCTGGGATTGGTTAAGGTTATGGTCAGCGTGACGACGCTGGATAACCAACTAAAGACCCGTTTGGAGCCGAGAACGGCGTCCGGTGCGGCACGTATTAAAGCGATCCGTTGTTTGACAGAGGTGGGGGTGCCCGTTGGGTTGTTGATGGCACCGTTGATCCCCTGGATAAACGATCATGAAGTGGAGGAAATCATCCGGCTCTCAGCCGAAGCGGGGGCGGAGAGTGCTAACTATATTTTGTTGCGCCTGCCGCTGGAGGTGGCACCTCTGTTTCAGGAGTGGCTTGCCGTCCATTTTCCGGATCGGGCCAACAGGGTGCTTAATGCAATCAGGGATAGTCGGGGAGGGAAGCTCTACGATTCACGCTTTGGCGAGCGAATGAGGGGGCAGGGACCCTTTGCCGAACTGTTTTCAAAACGGTTTAGGTCAGCCTGTGTCAGAGCGGGAATTGACTATGCCGGACGCCGCGTTTTAGTGTCTGATCAGTTTTCTTTACCAAATAAAAACAGTCAATTAGGGTTGTTTTGAGTGATTTATTAAGAAAAGTAAACAAGTGTTAGCTTAGTGTTGATTTAGGTCAGTTTTTTATCAGTCTGAACTTGTTTATTCATTTTCTGATGGGTATAGTCCGCTTCGCTATGAACGCCTGAAGTATCAGGTTCCGAAGTCGAGGTGGCGTGATGTCTGTAGAGCAGTTTGAAACGGTCTCCCTGTATGTATGCGTATCTGGTCTGATTGCCTACATGTTTTTCATCATGTACAAGCTGGCCGCAGAATCCAAAGCCGGCAAAATCGGAACCTTCGCTATTTTCCTGACCCTGGGACTGGGTATTTTTGGTTTTATCGCCAAGGAAGTGATTACCATCGTCATTGATGTATAGGTGATTCCAGTAAGCGGCCTATAGATAAGAATGCTAAGAAAGCCTCCTGAACAGGAGGTTTTTTTGTGCCTGAAATTTCTGTACGCCGAGATTATATTCGAATATTTCGAATTTAATGGCCGAATTAATCCGTTATTAATCGAAAAATTCGCTTCCTATAATGTGTTCATCATCAACGAACACCAGCCGGGAGGCGAACATGAATACTTCAGTCACTCAGAACTCCATCGTAAGAAAAACCTTTGAAACCAACTCAAGCCTGGCAGGGCTGGCATTGCGGGTGCCTGCAGGGATTATTTTTGCAGCCCATGGCGCCCAGAAATTATTTGGTGCGTTTGGTGGCTACGGTCTGGAAGGTACCGGTCAGTGGATGGCATCCATTGGGTTGGAGCCGGGATATCTGATGGCTTTGGCGGCGGGGAGTGCCGAATTCTTTGGCGGTATCGCGTTGTTGTTGGGCCTGCTGACCCGGCCGGCGGCGGTGGTGCTGGCTGTTACCATGTTAGTGGCCATTCTGTCAGTCCACATCCAGAACGGGTTGTTTATGAGTAACAATGGCTACGAATTCGGGCTCTCCCTGTTGGCGATCTCCGTTGCCCTGGTGTTTCACGGCGCCGGTGCAGTGTCGGTGGATCGGGTGATCAGCGGACGTTTAGGGAATCCGCGTCAAAACCAGCATGCAGCCGCAGCCTTGGCTCGATAACCAGAACATAAGGAGATGACGTTATGGGTTTGCTAGTGGAAGGAAAATGGGTTGATCAATGGTATGACACTGAATCAACCAAGGGGCGCTTTCAGCGCTCCGCTTCCCAGTTCAGAAACTGGATAACAGCAGACGGAGCGGCGGGGCCAACGGGTTCGAAAGGGTTCAAGGCAGAGCCGAATCGCTATCATTTGTATGTGTCGCTGGCCTGCCCCTGGGCTCATCGAACCTTGATATTCCGAAAGTTGAAAGGTCTGGAGGACATGATCGGAGTGTCCGTCGTCAATCCACTGATGCTCGATCAGGGTTGGACTTTTGCTCCGGATGAAGCCGCGACCGGCGACGCTCTCTACCATCAGGACTATTTGTATCAACTTTATCTGAAAGCCGATGCCAGTTACAGCGGTAGGGTCACCGTGCCGGTGTTGTGGGATACCAAGACAGAAACCATCGTCAGCAATGAGTCAGCAGACATCATTCGTATGTTCAATCAGGCCTTTGATGGTTGTGGCGCAAAGCACGGTGATTATTATCCCCATTCTTTGCACACAGAAATCGAGCAAATGAATCATCTTATCTACGAAACCGTGAACAATGGTGTGTACAGGGCCGGATTTGCCACCACTCAGGAAGCGTATGAAGAAGCCGTGGAACCGCTCTTTAAAACGTTGGATTACATTGATGAATTGCTGGAGCAGCGGCTGTTCCTGCTGGGTGAGGTTCTGACTGAAGCGGATTGGCGCTTGTTCACCACACTGATTCGGTTTGACGCTGTTTATCACGGGCATTTCAAATGCAATATCAGGCGCATTGTGGATTACCCCAATTTGTCCCGCTATTTGCGTGCACTGTATGAATGGCCTGGGATCGCCGACACTGTTGATCTTTATCACATCAAGAAGCATTATTACGGTAGCCACAAGACCATTAACCCGACCGGCATCGTTCCTGTGGGTCCGTTGGATCTGTTCAAGCTCTGATTCACGCATTTGTCTGACTGTGAAGGTCTCTCAAGGGGAACACAACCCTAAAGCTGGTGCCTTCACCGACAGCGCTTTCGACAGAGATATGGCCTTTGTGACGTTGCACCCACTGCTTGGTGAGCTGCATATCAATGCCATTGGCCGTGGCCGGCTTGTCAAACAGATGCTGACACTCGTCTGGATCAATTCCATGACCGGTGTCAGTGATTTGGAGGTGGGCGGTGTTGGTTTGGTGGTGCGTGCTCAGGGTAATGTCAATGCTACCCTTGCTCGTGGCATTGAACGCAAAGACAATAATGTTCAGCAGGATCTGTTTGATCTTATCCTGGTCACCCTGAATAAAGACGTCCTGCCGTGGCAGGTTGTAGCCAAACTCAATCCTATGATCAGCTGCCAGATGGAGCGTTTCCGCATGAACTTCCTGCACCAATCTGCTGAGATCGATCAGGTTGGCATGTTGTCCCGGCGACGCCACTTGCTGAGGCTGCTCTGAGCGATCGGCAATGACCGCTAACCAGCCTTCAATAGCGTGTCGCTGGTTAACCACGGCAGTGATCGACAGCAGAACCTGGCGTTTTGCACCGTTTTTACAAGTGAAGATCCATTCATTTTCCTGGTTGTCACCCTGGTCCAGCGCGGTGGTAAACAACCGGAATCCGCTGATTGTGACATCGTAATGCTGCTTAATGGATGCCTGGAAAGAATCCAGCTGCTCCCTATCGATCAGAGAGTGGGGGAAGGTTTTACCCACCAGATCCTGTTCTTTATAGCCCAGCAGTTTCGTGGCGCCGCTGTTGCAGTTTTGGATGCGCCCGTCTTTGTCCATCGTAAGAATGGCCAGATTGGCGCTATCCAGAATAGCGCGTTGCAAAGAGAGGCTGCGTTCGAGCAGCCTGGCTGTGACTTTGTGTTCGTTGTTTTCCCGCTTCAGGCTTTCAGTGCTGACCTCGGCGGATCTCAGGGCCTGTTGCAACTGCCGGGTGCGATGATTGTACCATTGGGCCAACAGGCCAAGTTCGTCGCTGGCCCCCAGGTTCAGTGGCAATTCCCGGCCATCCTGTGCCGATAAGCGTATCCGGTCCGTCATATCCCTGAGTCGGGAGAACAGCACCTTCCAGAGAAAGAAGGCACAAGCCAAACCCCACAACGCAATAATCGTGAGCGAGCCCCAGGTGACGGATTGACTGATATCCAAAGCGGTTTGGATGGAGTCCTGTACCGGGAACACGGTTACCACTTTCCAATGGGTATGCGGCATGCTGTAGACCGTCACATTACTTTGGGAGTGGAGGAGAATGTCATCTTCCGTTTCGAAACTCTCCAGTACATTTATTTTTTTATCGTTATTCAGGAACAGGTTGTGGGCAATCAGGCGCGCTTCCTGCAGATCAATCTGGTAGCTGCGCTCGGCAATGCGTTTTGCCATCTCTTTGATTTGGTCGGCATCGCGGTTAACAATGGTGGACGATTGATGGCTGAGGAAATTTAGCTTGTCGGCTATGGGACGGAAACTGGTTAACTGGTTTGCCAGTTCATCAAGGTAGATAAAATCCGTAAACACTTTGTTTGTCTTGTCCTGCCGCGCGGTGACCACCATGGCAGGATCAGGAAAAGAAATAAATTTGTTATTGCGGTCGATGACAAACGCATATCCGCGGCGTTCCCCAATACGTTCTGCCACCAGGCTCACCAGGCCTTCCAGTTTCAGATCGACGGTGGCAACGCCCTGCAGCACCAGCCCTTTATAAATAGGTACGGTGCATGTGACCATGGGTTGCAGAGAATAGGGATCGGTATAGGATCGGGACCAGTAAGCATTGCCGTCATCGAGAAAGGTCGCGGGTACATACCATTCCTCGTTATGGTAGCCCGGGCCGTCTGCAGCGTTATACTCATCATAGAACTTCAGTTTGTTATCCAGGGTTCGCCCCCAAAACATACTGGCGCGCTCAGTACTATCGTCAAAGCTGAAGGGTTCAGGCCAGATCCCGCCGCCGGCTATGATGCCGCGCATGGATTCCAGGTTCAGTAGTTTTGGTATGGTGGCGCGTACCAATTCAGGATCATTGGGCAGGGTTTCCATCAAATTGGCAATGTCTTTGGCGAGAGTTTCCGCCTGCATGAATTGAGCACTAAGCTCAGTGACGATGTTTTCCCCTATCTGGCGGTGTAATTCCTTGTTTTGCTGGATGAGAAGAGGGAGGCCTCGATACCAGATAAGCCAAAGATTCGAGCAGATGAGAATCAGGAACAAGGCAACCAAACCGACTCCCAATTTGAAGCGCAGGCTGCCGGGCCAGTTCGATTGGGGGGGAACAGGGCGGTTGTGTGGGGGTGTGTTGGAGCCGTTCAATTCCGTTGATTGCTCATTCTGATTCATGCCCGGAAGTATAGCGCAGTGTGAATAAAATTATTATGAAATTCAATAATCTCTGTCGTGAGTCAATTAAATGTACGGCTTTCGGCTTGCATTGAGCGGGTTTTACGTTAACGATGATATTTGATTCAATTTTCAGTGCGAGAGGTCGTTATGTCTGGAGACAATCATAAAGATCCATGGCTGGCCCTTGGGGGTATCGACACTGTGTCGGACAAACTGCGGTTTATGCACGAAGTGATGTCCGAGCATATGCCGCATATTTCCCGGGTGGCGGTCGCATTGTATGATCCCGATACGGATTACCTGAGAACCTTTGTCTACAGCAGTAAGGAAGACAGCCCTCTAACTCACTACCAGGCCAAGTTGGCTGATTGCCACTCGCTTCATGAAATAGCGAGCACAGGACAACCCCGGGTGGTGAATGACCTCAGTGTGTTTAATCAATACGGTGAAGAACACGAGCACACCAAAGCCATTTTCGATGCCGGGCTGCGTTCCAGTTATACGTTACCGATGGTGTGGGATGGGCACTTTTTCGGGTTTGTCTTTTTCAATGGCGATGAACCCGGTGTGTTCAGTGAGCGCGTTTTGACAGAGTTAGATGTCATCGCCCACATGATCACGCTCCTGATTTATAACGAGCGCACCAATGTACGAGTGTTGTTGGCCACTATCAGATCGGCTTTGGATCTAACCCACTCCAGGGACCCGGAAACCGGTGGACACCTGGAGAGAATGTCCCGATATTCCAGGTTAATTGCGCGTGCTATTGCACCTAAGTATGGTCTCAACGATCAATTCGTGGAGAACATCCTGCTGTTTTCACCACTACATGACCTGGGCAAGTTGGTGATTCCCGACAGTATCCTGCTGAAGCAGGGGCCGTTGAATGATGATGAACTGGCGATTATGCGCACTCACGCGGAGGAGGGGCGCAAACTGGTCGACAAGCTGTTGAAGAATTATGGATTGGATGGCGTTGAGCAGGTAGAAATGCTGAAAAACATTGCACTGCATCACCACGAGGCCTGGAATGGCACAGGCTATCCTGATCGCCTGGTGGGTGGCGCGATTCCGTTGGAAGCGAGAATTGTAGCGGTGGCGGATGTGTTCGATGCGCTCACCAGTCGCAGGCCCTACAAAGAAGCCTGGAGTAATGCCGACGCCTTTGCCAAGTTGAAACAGATGGCGGGGGAGCAGTTGGATGCTGAGTGCGTGGAAGCATTAATAGCCAATGAAGAGCAAGTGTACGAAATCCAACGGCTGTTTAAAGAAAATCCTTATGGATAAAGCTACTCGTCAGACTTCGCAACTTGCATTCAGGTAAACCTAAGCTGGCGCTTCCCGGGTTAGGAACTCACCTTTTTGTTCAAGCCGAATGTCCGCTTCAATAGAGTGTCCCGGAGGCGGGTGGGTATCACCCTGGCAATCAGGGGAAAGGTGGTACTGCCGTTGCCGATGGCAACCTCTGCTTTGTGGTTCGATGCCTCTATTTGCGCTACCAGTTTGTTAACAAATTCGGCAGTGGGCGTAGGGTTGGATTGTGAGGCTTGCGCCCTTTTTTCAATACCTTCTTTTGCCCAGCCGTAAATTGAGTCCTCAGGAAGGGTTCGTGCCAGGGATGCCTCTGCTGAGTTTCCGAATTCCGATTGAATGGCGCCGGGCATTACCGTCATCACATCTATACCGAAGGGTGCCAACTCCATCCTGAAGGCATCTGATAGTGCGTGCAGTGCCGCTTTGGTGGCGCAGTAGGCTCCGGAAAAAGGCGTCACCAGAATGCCGGACACAGAACCCACGTTTACGATCAAGGCTTGGTCGCTTTTGCGCAGCATGGGCAAACAGGCCCGCACCATATTCACGGGGCCGTATACATTGGTGGCAAATTGCTTTTCAAGTTCATCCATGGGCATCTCTGCCAGTGGCCCCATTGCACCATAGCCGGCATTGTTAATCAGAATGTCCACACTCAAGCCTTTTTGTTCAATGGATTGAATGGCTTCCGCAATGCTGTCGTTGTCGGTGACATCCAGGGGCAGCGTCACGATACCCACCAATCCCAAGGATGCCAGTTTGGCTTCAGACCGGGCCGTAGCGATGACCTTGTAGCCTTTGCCGTGAAGCGTTTCCGCCAGGTTTTTTCCGATCCCGGTTGAGCAACCGGTGATGAGCACGGTGCGTGTCATTGTCGCCTCTAACTGATTGGTAAACAGGAAGAATTTCATCTTAACAGAGTTCTGTCGAAGGTGTTTCTCTTTATCAAACGAAGTCTTGCCCTATTTACCTTTACGTAAACGTCAATTAAGATTTCCGGATCCTGCTTTGTGGATCAGCAACATGACAAAACCCAGTAAGGAAAAACGCAAAAACACCTACAGCATCAGTGATCTCTCCCGGGAGTTTGATATTACCACCCGGGCGATCCGCTTTTACGAGGATCAGGGCTTGCTGTCACCGCTACGGGAAGGGCAGAAACGCATCTACAGTCCAAAGGACCGCACTTTATTGAAACTCATACTGCGGGGAAAAAGGCTGGGTTTTACCCTGGCTGAAAGCCGCGTGCTGTTTGATATGTACGATCCGGACTCGGGAAACATGAAACAACTGGAGCAGTTTCTCGCCATCCTCGATGAAAAGGAGGCCCTCCTGGACCAACAACTTCACGATATTGAAGTGATGAAGATAGAACTAAAAGAAGCCCGCCAACGCTGCCTTGATGCGATGGAAGAAGGCCAATAATGCAGTATTTTTAAATTTATTTCTGACTTAGATAAAGGATCAACCCATGAGCACTTTATACCCCTCACTTAATTTTGGCTTCGGCGAAACACTGGACGCATTACGCGACACGGTGCACCGGTTCGCCCAGGCAGAACTTGCTCCGCGCGCCGCTGAGATCGACAGCAACAATCAGTTCCCCATGGATATGTGGAAGAAGTTTGGCGATCTCGGTCTGTTGGGGATGACCGTGGCGGAAGAATACGGTGGCAGCGCCATGGGCTATCTGGCTCATGTGATTGCAATGGAGGAAATCAGTCGCGCTTCAGCTTCTGTTGGGTTGAGTTACGGTGCCCACTCCAACCTCTGTGTCAACCAGATTCATCGCAATGGTACTGACCAGCAAAAAGCAAAATATCTGCCGAAACTGGTGAGTGGTGAGCACGTGGGTGCCCTGGCCATGAGCGAACCCAACGCGGGTTCAGATGTGGTCAGTATGAAGTTGCGGGCGGAAAAAAAAGGCGATCACTATATTCTGAACGGCAACAAAATGTGGATCACCAACGGTCCGGATGCGGATACCTACGTGATCTATGCCAAAACCGAGCTGGACAAAGGGCCCCACGGTATCACGGCGTTTATTGTGGAAAGGGGCTTCAAGGGTTTCAGCCAGGCACAAAAGTTGGACAAGCTGGGAATGCGTGGCTCCAACACCTGTGAATTGGTGTTTGAAGATTGTGAGGTGCCTGAGGAAAACATTCTGGGCCAGTTGAACCAGGGCGTTAAGGTGCTGATGAGTGGACTGGATTATGAACGTGTCGTTCTGTCCGGTGGGCCGACGGGCATCATGTTGGCCTGTCTGGACGTGGTGGTGCCCTATATCCACGAACGGAAACAATTCGGCAAAGCCATCGGCGAATTCCAGCTGATGCAGGGCAAGATTGCGGATATGTACACCATTACCAACGCCAGCCGCGCCTATCTCTACGCCGTGGCCCAGGCCTGCGATCGCGGTGAGACTACCCGTAAAGACGCTGCGGCTGTCATTTTGTATACGGCAGAGAACGCCACCAAGTGCGCCCTGGATGCAATCCAGACCCTGGGCGGCAATGGCTACATTAATGAATACCCAACCGGTCGATTATTGCGTGACGCCAAGCTCTATGAAATTGGCGCCGGTACGTCGGAGATCCGTCGCATGTTAATCGGTCGCGAATTATTTAACGAAACGAGCTAAGACAAGCTAATACAAGTTAAGACAAGCAAAAACAACAATGCAGGAATGAGCACATGAGCATTTTGGAAAGCAAGATCAACACTCATTCGCCCGAGTATCTGGCCAACCGCGAGGCAATGGAAGCGGTGGTTGCCGATCTCAGGGGATTGAGTGAAACCATCAAGAAAGGTGGGGGCGAGAAAGCGCAGCAGAAGCATTTGTCCCGCGGTAAGTTATTGCCCCGTGAGCGGGTGCAACAACTGCTGGACCCAGGGTCACCTTTTCTGGAAGTAGGTCAACTTGCTGCTCATGAGGTTTATGGCGAGGATGTTCCGGCGGCCGGTGTGATTGCCGGGATTGGTCGCATCCATGGTCTGGAATGTATGGTGGTGGCCAATGATGCCACCGTGAAAGGGGGCAGCTATTATCCGCTTACCGTGAAGAAACATTTGCGGGCGCAGACAATTGCTGAGCAGAACAACCTGCCTTGTGTTTACCTGGTGGATTCCGGCGGTGCAAACCTGCCGCGGCAGGATGACGTGTTTCCGGATCGTGAGCACTTCGGCCGCATCTTCTTCAACCAGGCCAACATGTCAGCCAAAGGCATTCCGCAGATCGCCGTAGTGATGGGCTCCTGTACCGCAGGTGGTGCCTACATTCCTGCCATGGCGGACGAGAGCATCATCGTCAAAGAGCAGGGCACGATCTTCCTGGCGGGTCCGCCTTTGGTAAAAGCCGCCACTGGTGAGGTGGTGACCGCTGAAGAGCTGGGTGGCGCAGATGTCCATTGTCGCACCTCCGGTGTAGCTGACCATTATGCCGAGAACGACGAGCATGCCCTGCAACTGGCACGCAACGCGGTAAAACGTCTGAACCGCAAAAAGCTCATTCAAACGGACGTGGTGGCGCCACTGCCACCTCGCTATGATCCCTCAGAAATCTATGGGGTGGTGCCGCCGGACCTGAAGACGCCCTACGATGTAAGGGAAGTGATTGCCCGGGTAGTGGATGATTCCGAGTTTGATGAGTTCAAGGCACTGTATGGCACTACTCTGGTATGCGGTTACGCCCGTATCTGGGGGATTCCGGTGGGTATCGTGGCTAACAATGGTGTGTTGTTCAGTGAGTCTTCACTGAAAGGTGCGCATTTTGTTGAACTCTGCGCCCAGCGCAAGATTCCCCTGGTGTTCCTGCAGAACATCACCGGTTTTATGGTCGGGCGTAAGTACGAGTCGGAAGGTATCGCCAGAAACGGCGCCAAGATGGTGACGGCGGTAGCCTGTGCCCAGGTGCCCAAAGTGACGGTGATCACCGGCGGCAGTTTCGGTGCCGGTAATTACGGTATGTGCGGCCGTGCCTATGATCCGCGCTTCATGTTCATGTGGCCCAATGCCCGTATTTCCGTAATGGGAGGTGAACAGGCTGCAGGCGTTTTGGCGCAGATCAAAAAGGACAACATGGAACGGGTTGGCGAAACCTGGCCGGAAGCAGAGGAGAAGGCTTTCAAGCAACCCATCTTCGATACCTATGAAGCTCAGGGGCATCCCTATTATGCCAGTGCCCGTTTGTGGGACGACGGGGTAATCGACCCGGCGCAAACCCGGGATGTGTTGGGCCTGTCAATCAGCGCGGCACTGAATGCGCCGATCCCTGAAACGCGCTTCGGCGTCTTCCGCATGTAAGGTGATGATGATGGAATTTGTATTACTGGAAAAGCAAGGTCCGATTTCATTCATCACAATGAATCGACCAAAGCTTCACAACGCGTTCAACGACCAAATGATTCTGGAACTGACCGAAGCGTTCAAGCAGGCCGGTAGCGATGATGGTTGTCGGGTAGTGGTGCTGCAGGCGGCAGGTAAAAACTTCTCTGCGGGCGCAGACCTCAACTGGATGAAGAGCATGGCGACCCTGACTAAAGAGGAAAACCGCACCGACGCCATGCAACTGGCTGAGCTGATGCACGTGGTGTACAGCCTGCCCAAAGTGGTCATCGGCAAGGTTGTCGGGGCATCCTATGGCGGGGCATTGGGTTTGATCACCGCTTGTGATATCGCGGTTGCCGCCAGCGGCGCCACCTTCTGCCTGAGCGAAGTTCGTATCGGTTTGGCTCCGGCTGTCATCAGTCCTTATGTGATCGAAGCTATGGGGATAAAGAATGCCAGGCGTTATATGTTGAGTGCGGAAGTATTCAATGCGGAACAGGCAAATGCCATGAACGTGGTGAACCAGGTGGTCGCCGCCGACGAGCTGGATCAGGAAGTGATGAATCTGGCTAACCTGATTGCAAAGAATGGCGCCAATGCGGTAGCCCGCTGCAAGCAATTGATTCAGGATATCGGCAAGGCATCCATTGGTGAAAATTCAAAAGCCATTACGGCAGAGGTAATAGCTGATATTCGTGTATCAGCAGAGGGGCAAGAGGGCTTGGCTGCTTTCCTGGAAAAGCGCGAACCCGCATGGAGAAGTGCAGAGAGCGAGGGGATGAAAGCATGACCAAGAAAACACTATTCAAAAAGGTTCTGATTGCAAACCGAGGTGAGATCGCCTGTCGGGTCATTCGAACCCTGAAGCGCCTGGATATTGAAACCATTGCCATTTATTCAGATGCGGACCGTCAGGCTCAGCATGTATTGTTGGCGGACGAAGCCTATTGGATCGGTCCATCCTCTGCTTCGGAAAGTTATCTCAACATGGATCGCATTTTTGACGTGGTGGAGAAATCCGGTGCCGATGCGATTCACCCCGGTTATGGTTTCTTATCTGAAAACGCCAACTTTGCACGCCGTTGTGAAGCTCACAATGTGGTACTGATTGGTCCTCCCGCCAGCGCGATGGTGGCCATGGGTTCCAAGGCCCAGGCCAAACTTCTGATGGCGAAAGCGGATGTGCCCCTGGTGCCCGGCTATCACGGTGATAATCAGGAGCCGGAATTTCTGTTGGAGCAGGCCAAAAGCATTGGTTTCCCGGTGCTGCTCAAAGCTTCCCTTGGTGGTGGTGGTAAAGGCATGCGACTGGTGCATGCAGCAGCGGATTTTGTCGAGAGTCTGGCAGCCTGTAAACGGGAAGCCAAAGCTTCCTTTGGTGATGATCATGTGTTGATTGAAAAATATGTGATTCAACCACGCCACGTGGAAATTCAGGTGTTTGCGGATACCCATGGTAATGCCGTTTACCTGTTTGAGCGGGATTGCTCGATCCAGCGCCGGCACCAGAAGGTGGTGGAAGAAGCACCTGCACCCAACCTGGATGAGGCTACCCGTAAGGCCATGGGAGAAGCGGCCGTACGTGCCGCAAAGGCGATAGGGTATGTGGGAGCGGGCACTATTGAATTCCTGCTCTCTGCCACGGGCGATTTCTATTTTATGGAAATGAATCCCCGCCTGCAGGTGGAGCATCCGGTCACAGAAATGATCACGGGCCAGGACCTGGTTGAATGGCAGGTGAGGGTGGCGGAAGGGTTGCCTCTGCCTATGCAACAGGATCAGCTCGGTATGAATGGACATGCCATTGAAGTGCGTATCTATGCTGAAGACCCAGAGAATGAATTCCTGCCGTCTACCGGCACCATTCATTACCTAGGGACACCGGATCAAACAGAGAACGTGCGTATTGATTCCGGTGTAGTGCAGGGTGATGAGATCAGTGTGTTTTACGATCCCATGATTGCCAAGCTGATTACCTGGGACGTTAACCGGGAACGAGCCATCCACCGCATGGAGCGGGCACTGACCCAATACCACATTGCCGGGCTGAAAACCAATATTGGCTTTTTGCAAAGCGTAGTGGGCAACGATGCGTTCAAGGATGCGGATTTAAGTACCCATTTTATCGACGATCACCATGGTGAGTTGGCATTTGATTCTGTGGGTGCAACAGCGCGGGATTACATTCTGGCGGCACTTTATATTTCCTTGAGTTCCTCGGAGCAAACCAGCCAACATGAACCTTGGAATTCGTTAACAGGGTGGCAGGTAAACAGTTTCAATGCTCAAAAGTTTGTCTTCAAGGGTGAAGAAGAAAACATACAGGTTTTGCTGAGCGTCAGCGGTGATTCAGTCTCTGCGCAGTGTGGTGACCTGTGTTTGGTGGTCCAGGGCGAGGTCCAGGGCAACGAGCTGGTGGTCTCCGGCGACTACAGTGGCCGTGTCACAGCGTTTGTACAGGGCGAGCAGGTTGCGCTGTTCCGTGATGGAAAGTCTGTACGTCTTGAACAATACAGCTATAAACACAGCGCTGCTGACGAAACCTCAGGCGGCCATCTCAAAGCCCCTATGAATGGCCGGATTGTGAATGTCTCGGTCAAGCCGGGCCAGTCCGTGGAGGAAGGTGATCTGCTGATCACGGTTGAGGCTATGAAAATGGAACACGCTATTCGTTCTGTACGAGCCGGTGTGGTTAAAACTGTGTTTTTCGAGCAGGGCTCCTTGGTGAACGAAGGCGATGAGCTGATCGAACTGGAATTGGATGAAGAGGAATAATTGTGGAAAGCGTGCTGTGGCAACCGGATCAAGCTTGGATTGAAAACACCAATATGCATCAGTTCATGGTGCTGGTGCAGGAGCGTTTTGGTATCGATGTCAGCGACTATCAGGTGCTGCAGCAGTGGAGCTGCGAAAACAGCTCCCGGTTTTGGGCGTTGGTTGTCGAGTTTTGTAACATCAAGCTCAACGGGGATTTATCTACGGTTGTGGATGATCCGAATCAGCTTCCCGGCGCCAAATGGTATCCCGGTGCCGCTTTGAATTTTGCGGAAAACCTGCTGTCACCCGCTCTGGATTCTGAATGTGCAAATAAAGCGGCGTTGGTCTTTCGTGGTGAAAATGGGCGCAGGGAGTCTCTGACGTATCGGGAGCTGTACCAGAAAGTCAAACGCCTGGCGGCGTTTATGCGTGCCAGGGGGATAAAGCAGGGTGACCGCGTGGCGGCGGTCATGCCCAATTGTATCGAAACCGTGGTAGGGATGTTGTCTGCCACCAGTCTAGGAGCGATATGGAGTTCCTGTTCACCCGATTTTGGTATTAACGGTATCGTCGATCGCTTTGATCAGATTGAGCCGGTCATGCTGATCACCGTGGATGGCTACTTTTATGCAGGGAAGGAAATTTCCATCCTCGACAGGGTGCAGCTGGTGCAGGAAAAAATCCCCAGTATCCGGAATACGGTGATGGTTTCTTTCCTGGAATCGGAGCCGGATATCTCAGATTTAAAGGCTGTTGAGGATTATGCCCGGATCCAGAATGTAGACATAACGGAAGATCTGCAATTCTCCCAGGTTGCTTTCAATCACCCGCTCTACATTATGTACTCATCCGGCACCACCGGTGTTCCCAAGTGCATTGTGCACTCAACCGGTGGCACGCTCCTGCAGCATCGCAAAGAACACAGCTTGCATGCAGACCTGAAGCAGGATGATGTTTTTTTCTATTTCACTACCTGTGGCTGGATGATGTGGAACTGGCTGGTTACCGGCCTGGCCAGTGGTGCTACCCTGGTGCTGTTTGATGGTTCACCCTTTCATCCGAATGCCAATGTTTTGATCGATATGATCGACGAAGAAGGGATTAGCCTATTCGGTACCAGCGCGAAATACCTTTCGGCGCTTGAGAAAGCAAATGTCAAACCCCGTGAGTCGCATAAGTTATCGAATCTCAAGGCGATATTTTCCACCGGTTCACCGTTGTCCCATGAAAGTTTTGATTACGTTTATAGGGACTTTAAAAAGAACGTGTGCCTCTCTTCCATTTCCGGAGGGACGGATATCGTCAGCTGTTTTGCACTGGGCAACCCGCTGCTACCGGTGGTCAGGGGGGAGTTGCAATGCATTGGGCTGGGCATGGATGTGAAGATCTTTAATGAGCAGGGCCAAGCCGTCATTAATGAAAAAGGCGAGCTGGTTTGCTTGAACGCTTTTCCTTCCTGCCCGGTGGGCTTTTGGAACGATCCTGACGGTGCCAAATTTCATGGCGCCTATTTTGACCGCTTCGAAGGCATTTGGGCTCATGGCGACTACGGCGAAATCACAGACCGCGGCAGTATGATCATTTATGGGCGTTCTGATGCAGTGCTCAATCCCGGCGGCGTACGTATTGGTACAGCAGAGATATACCGACAGGTTGAGCAGTTGGATTTCGTGTTGGAAAGTGTGGTGGTCGGGCAGAACTGGCAGGACGATGTTCGGGTCGTTTTGTTTGTCCGGCTGCGGGACGGGGAGGCTTTGGATGATGCCAGGATTAAAACCATCAAGACCACGATACGGACCAACACCACACCCCGACACGTACCTGCCAAGATCATTCAGATCAGTGATATACCGCGGACGATCAGTGGCAAGATCGCTGAACTGGCGGTGCGCAAAGTGATTCACGGTGAAGAAGTGAAGAATACGGATGCGTTGGCGAATCCAGAGTCACTCAAGCTTTATGTCGATCTGGAGGCGTTAAAGTCCTGATTCGGCGTTGTGCCTGGGATGGTTTATGTTAGTTTATAGCGATTGATACATTCCCAATGGGGTCTGGCTATGATTGATTGGATGTTGCGCAGCAAGCACAAGCTAAAACTACCCACTGAAGATGAAGCGTTGCCCGGTCGGTCCGCGCCTCTGAAGATGGAGGCGATCCATACTGTTTTGAAAACAGAACTCAAACCACCCTATCCGGAAGGAACTGAAATCGCCTATTTTGGGATGGGTTGTTTTTGGGGCGCTGAAAAGCTGTTCTGGAACCTGGCTGGAGTGTACACAACGGCCGTTGGTTATGGCGCCGGCATCACCCCTAACCCCACCTATGAAGAAGTCTGTAGTGGGCTGACGGGCCACAATGAACTGGTGAAAGTTGTATTTTATCCCGCGCAGGTCAGTTATCAGGAACTGTTGAAAGTATTTTGGGAGAACCATAACCCCTGTGAGGGTATGCGGCAGGGTAATGACATTGGCACCCAATATCGTTCCGGTATCTATGTCAGTAACCAAGACCAGGCAGCCACAGCCCAAGCCAGCAAGCTTTCTTATGATTCAGCTCTACGTGAGCAGCAGTGTGATTTGAGTACGACGGAAATCGTCGATCAGTTTGATTTCTATTATGCTGAGGAATACCACCAACAGTACTTGGCCAAAAACCCTTCAGGTTATTGCCCAAACCACAGCTGTGACGCCACCGGGTTACCGAGATTCCCGAAGATTACTTAGATTGTGTTGTCATAGTTCTGCAATCAAAATGATATAAAACGGCTGCATTCGTTGTAATGGAGCCTCCCTTCTTGACCCTAATGCGCACCGATCGAGTATTGAAAGGCCTGCCTGAGCTTTATCAAATGGATCGTTGGCTGGAACAGCCGGATTTGCCTGCCCGTATTCATACTCTGTCAGCCATAGAATGTGGCGAAGATTGTTTGCCTATTTACTGTTTCGAGCTCGGTAGTAACCGACCGGACGCACCCACGGTAATTTTCACCGGTGGCGTACATGGAGTAGAGAGAATCGGCACCCAGGTCATATTGGCTTTTATGCACACCCTGTTCAATCGTATGGATTGGGATGAAAGCCTGGATACCATGCTCGAAGATGTGCGGATTCTGTTTGTTCCCTTAGTGAATCCATCCGGGATGCTGCGGCGTACCCGCAGTAACCTTAACGGGGTGGATCTGATGCGTAACGCGCCCATTGATGCCACCGGGAAAGTACCTTTTATGTTGGGAGGGCAGCGTTTCAGCTCTCATCTGCCCTGGTATCGAGGCAGAAGGGATGAGCCGATGGAGAAGGAGGCCAGTGCCATTACCGGGTTGGTCGAAAGTGTTGTAAAAGACGCCGGCTTTGTCATCTCGCTGGATTGTCATTCCGGCTTCGGGCACCAGGATCAAGTGTGGTTTCCCTACGCTTACACCCCTGATCCATTCGATGATATCGGCGAAATGTTTGCACTTAGATTGCTGTTTCGGCGCACTCATCCCACCTTCAGTTTCTACCTGATTGAACCGCAATCACGCAATTACACCACTCACGGTGATCTGTGGGATTTTGTCTACAAGCAAACTCTAAATACCCGTAAAGGCACCTATCTGCCATTGACTTTGGAAATGGGATCCTGGTTGTGGATCAAGAAAAACCCCCTGCAAATGTTCAATGCGCTGGGTGTATTCAATCCGGTGCTGCCACACCGGCATGAGCGGGTGCTTAGACGGCATCAGTGTTTGATGGAGTTTTTGATCCGGGCAACAGCCAGCTTCAGAAACTGGCTGCCTCACCCTTCAGATCGCCGGGAATGGATGCACCAGGCAATTGAGTACTGGTACTAGGTTGGTATCGCTTGTGATGGTTGCCGACGGCAGCGGCAACTTCCTGTTGTAACTCTCTTACGAAGCTATCCAGCTCTGTTGTGTCGACCGGGCGCACGGGAAGAAACTCAACTGTGGCTCTGATCTTGCGATGGCGCAGTAGATTCCATAGATGCGGAGTAAACTCATCATCACCGATAAAAGGTACAGGGTTTTGTTTGCCCGCTTCGACGTAGTAATGGATGGCAAGCGGACACAGGTTGATTCCTGTGTGCTGGGCTGCTTTGAACAGTTTCGGAAAAAACCGTTTTACCTGGGAGCCATCGCTGGTTGTGCCCTCCGGAAAGAACAAAACGGATCGACCTTCTTCCAGGTAATCGGCTATGGATTTCGAAACCCGCTCAGCGTCACCGGCGCCACGCTGGATAAACAGGGTTCCTGTTCCCTCAGCCAGTTTTCCTATTAAGGGCCACCTACGAACTTCAGCTTTTGACAGAAAGTTTAATTGTGAGAGACCGCCAATTAACGGGATATCAATCCAGGAGACGTGGTTACTGACATAGAGAATACCTTTTTCCTGATTGGCGAGCGGCACTTGGCCTTTCACTTCCACGTCAATGCCCAGCAATTGGGTGGTGCGATGCAGCCACCATTGTTTGGTGCGCTTCACCAGTTTGGTTTTGTTGTTCCAGAGAGAGCCTGTTAGTACCAGTAAAACAATGCCCGCCATAATATGCAGAAACAGGCGGGCAGCGGACCAGCATTGTTTTATCATGCGGCTTCCCGATCCTTCAGGAAATGACGGGCGTAACGATTGGCGACGTTGTTGATGTCCAACAGTACAAATAGATCTGCAACGTTAAAGTCAGGGTCCCAGCAGGCTTCTCCGCAAATCCTGGCCCCCATGCGGGTATAGGCTTTCAACAGGGGAGGGAATGATGCTTTGCCTTCCTTGATACCTGTCCTCAGTTTGAAAGGCACTTTTGGTGTTACTCGAAATTCGTCATTTGCCATGTACTTCTCCCGAATGATGGGAGTCAGCGCAGCCAGCGTTTGCCCGCCATCTTCCAGAGATACGCTGGCACAACCAAAGAGATACTGGTAGTTGTTTTCCTGCATAAACCTGGCAAGAAATGCCCAAAGCACGGCGATCGTGGCGCCGTTACGGTGCTCAGGGTGAATACAGGTTCGGCCGATTTCCAGAAAGCGACCGGGGCGATTGATAACGTTTTCGATATTAAACTCGTGACTTGAATAATATCGGCCAAAACGCTTGGCCAGGTCGCAAGTCAGCACCCGCGTGTAACCGATGATTTCACCACTCATCTGACTGCGGACCACCAAATGCAGGCAGTGGTCATCGAGATCGTCCACGTCAATAGGGTGACCGTTCCAGATCATATTAACGGGCAGCTCAACTTTGTATTCCTCGCAGAATACTTCGTAGCGCATTTTCTGCGCGGAACGAATTTCCTGTTCTGTGCTGATGAATTCAGCAAAGATTCTGGGTTTTTGACTGAAATCGACAGGGCGCTGAGTAAGGTTTTGTTCCTGAAGCATCTTGATCTCCGCAATATGTGAAACCTCGATGCTGACTCTAATTAGCGACTGTTGCTTGAACGTGAAAGTTTGATGAATAAATTAAGACAGGGGGGCGCGGTACGTGATCCGGATGGTCACGTACCGGGTGAAAGATTAACCTTGCAGGCCGAGCATACCCTTTTTCAGAGATTTCTGTGCCGGTTTGTCGGAGATCCAGATGCCGAACAACGCTTCTTTAAACGCCTCGCCACCTTTGATGGTTTGCGCGGCTGTGCCATTTTTTATGATCTGTACTCCGCTGCCCGGGACGTAAACAAAGTCGAAGATATCACCTTCTTTAATGGGTTCAGCAAAGGTTGCCAGGAATTTATCGATTTCTGCTTTGAGTGGTCCGGTGTGGCCGTGCGTTGAGTTTTCAAAGCCTTCCATAGTGGCGTTGGTCATCTTCTCACTGGTGATCATTCCGGAAATGATGTGGAGGCGTATCGCCATTGGTTCGGCAGCCTTAAGAATGGCCTCAGCATCATTCTGCTTGGCAGGCAGGTAGAGCCCGCCGACATAAAGGTCGAGGAACCACTTCTCCCGAATACCGGCTCCATTCAGTTGCAGGTCGGTATCCTGTGCTTTTAAGGTCTCAGGCAGGTTGATCCCGCCGATGTCCAAAGAGTATGCAGCAGAGCTCAGCAACAGGGTAGCGAGCAGAGTGGAAAGCGTCTTCATCCTTAAGTACTCCATTTAATCTAAAGTATGCATCGGGCATGGCCCTAATTAGTTTAGTTTGGTCTCCACCGGTCATATCGCCGGGTGGCGCTAGTGTAATGGATTTTTATGGGCTTATAACCTGTCCTTTGGAATGAAGGCTAAAATGTCAATCTTGGCGACTATCTTGGGGCTGCTTGGGGCTAAAAGGGGGCTGTTGTTCGAAGTTTGTGTGAAATTCAAACAGCAGTTTGAAAGTGTACTAACTATTTGATTTACCCGGTGCATTTTGACCTAATAGGGATAGCATCATTGGCGCGGGGGACAGGACAAGCTGCCTGATTTGCTATTGACCTCCCTGATATAAAGCGGCAAGATACCACGCGCTTTTAACAAGGGCGGTCAAAGTATGATATTTGTTTCATACTGTCGACGATCGCGTGGTGTCACAATATATTGTTCCGGACCGACACCTTAAATCCACATTCCATTATAAAGCCGAGGGTTCCATGAAGGTTCTTGTTGCTGTCAAACGAGTTGTTGACTACAACGTTAAGGTACGCGTGGCTGCTGATAACAGCGGCGTAGACCTGACTAACGTCAAGATGGCCATGAACCCCTTCTGCGAAATCGCTGTTGAAGAAGCTGTTCGTTTGAAAGAGAAGGGGGTTGCTACCGAGATTATTGCGGTGGCCGTAGGTCCTAAAGAAGCCCAGGAGCAAATCCGTACTGCTCTGGCGCTGGGTGCTGACCGAGGCATTCTGGTTGAAGCGGCCGATGTGCAGCCACTGGGTGTTGCCAAACTGCTCAAAGCCATTGTTGATGAAGAAAAGCCTGAGCTGGTTATTTTGGGCAAGCAAGCTATCGATGGCGACAACAACCAAACTGGTCAGATGCTGGCTGCTTTGGCAGGGTTGGGTCAGGGCACATTCGCTTCTGAGGTGAATGTTGCTGATGGTTCTGTGAAAGTTACCCGTGAAATCGACGGTGGTCTGCAGACTGTTGACCTCAAGTTGCCTGCGGTTGTGACCACTGACCTGCGTCTGAACGAACCCCGCTATGCTTCCCTGCCCAACATCATGAAAGCCAAGAAAAAGCCTCTGGACGTTAAAACTCCAGGCGACTTTGGCGTTGATGTTACTCCCCTGGTTAAGACCGTTAAGGTTGAGCCGCCTGCAGAGCGTCAAGCAGGTATCAAGGTAGCCGACGTTGCAGAGTTGGTTGACAAGCTGAAAAACGAAGCGAAGGTGATCTAATGAGCGTATTAGTCTATGCAGAACACGATAATGCCAGCTTGAAAGGTGTTACCCTGAACACTGTAGCGGCCGCTCAGGCTATTGGCGGAGACGTCACTGTGTTGGTCGCCGGTGCAGGCTGCGCAGCGGTTGCAGAAGAAGCTTCCAAGATCGCTGGCGTTGCTAAAGTATTGCTTGCTGATGATGCGGCGTATGAGCATCAGCTGGCTGAAAACGTAGCTGATCTGGTTGCGGAAGTGGGTAAGGAATATAGCCACATTCTGGCTCCTGCCACCACTGTGGGTAAGAACTTCCTGCCACGGGTTGCAGCGTTGTTGGATGTGCAGATGATTTCTGAAATCTCTGCCGTTGTGAACGCTACTACTTTCCAGCGTCCTATCTACGCTGGTAACGCAATCGCTACTGTAGAAAGCTCTCAAGCCACCAACGTACTGACCGTTCGCGGTACTTCCTTTGACCCGGTTGCTGCCGATGGTGGTTCTGCCGCTGTTGAAGCCCTGAGTGTATCCAAGGATGCCGGTGTATCTTCCTTCGTTGGCGAAGAGCTGGCCAAGAGCGACCGTCCTGAACTGACTGCTGCCAAGATTGTTATTTCCGGTGGTCGTGGCATGCAGAATGGCGACAACTTCGAGATGCTGTACAAAGTTGCTGACAAGCTGGGTGCTGCTGTGGGTGCTTCCCGCGCGGCGGTTGATGCCGGCTTCGTTCCCAACGACATGCAGGTCGGTCAAACCGGTAAGATCGTTGCTCCACAACTGTATGTTGCTGTGGGTATCTCCGGTGCGATTCAGCACCTGGCCGGTATGAAAGACAGCAAAGTGATTGTTGCCATCAACAAAGACGAAGAAGCGCCTATCTTCCAGGTTGCTGATTACGGTCTGGTTGCTGATTTGTTTGAAGCGGTTCCTGAACTGGAAAAGCTTGTATAACATAGCAATACAGGCTAAAAAAAAGCCCGGTTTTGCCGGGCTTTTTTTGTTTCTGGGAAGAGAATAAGAAGTAGGGGCGCACCAATGGGGCTCAAACGTTTTAGTTTTTTATCAGTAGTACCTTTCGTATTTATTATCTTTTCGCCTTTAGCTATGGCGTCGGACCAAAAACTCTATTTGGGGGCTAGTGTCGGGGCGAGCGGCTATGGGATGGTTGATGATTTATTTTACGAGCTGGGTGGTGCGTCCGAGGGAAGTTATGATGTGTCTGACACCGGAACTGCTTATCAGCTCCAACTGGGATGGGAGATTTCTCGCTTTGTAGCAATTGAGGCTGCCTTTTCTGATTTTGGTGACGCGGAAAGTGAGTACAGAATTCTGGACGGTGATGTTAACGGGCATGAGGCATTATCCACGGCCGAGCATAGTGTTAACCTGACCTCCACCAGTTTGTCATTGAAAGGTATGTTGCCGCTTGGTGGGTCGTTCAGGGTATTTGGTAAGGTCGGCTACGCCAGCTGGACATCTGAAGTAGAGTGGAATGAATCGCTTTATTTTGATAAAGCGTTGGATACCAGAAGCGTTGGCTCTGAAGAAGTTGAAGGAGAAGACCTGTTCTTTGCCCTGGGTGCCGAATACCACCTGACAAAAAACTTTGTTCTCTTTGCTGAGTATTTCACGCAGCAAGCAGAGTATGATGATGTAACTGGGTATAGTCATGATTGGTTTGAAGCCAGTGCCGCGAGCCTGGGTTTGCGCTGGCAGTTCGATGTTGGTGTCTTTAACCGCAATGGTCCTGATGCACAGTATGGGAATCGTAAAGTGACGGCCTGTGATGATAAGTATAAGGATATTGCAGGTGCCATTTGTAATCGTTAAGAAACAAAACAGGGGCAGGTCAGCCCCTGTTTTGTTCAAAGATCTCACTAAGCTGAGCTGCCGAAGAATCAGGCCTGCTCAAAATCCTTAATCATTTTGTAGAGCTCATCCTTCAACTTCAGACGCTCTTTCTTGCGTACTTCAAGGTAGTCATCGCTGGTGTTCTCTACGCCATTTTCGATACGATGAACCTCGTGATCCTTGTCATGATATTGGTCAAACAGCCTGGCGAAATGGCTGTTATTCATTTTTAACTCATGGATTGCATCCCTGCTTTCAGGAAATTCGTGCAATAAATCATGTTTTTCCACGGTCATCGATATACCCTTTTACTGTATGGCTATTAATAATTTATCCCTTTCATACTCAGCATAGCTTAAGGCAGAGAGTCCGCGTTGATCCAAATCAAGCCTGCTAATTTTGATTTTATTTGTCAGGTTCCCGTTAAATTTGGTCATTTCCAAGACAAGTTCAATCTGTGTAGACTCTTGGGTCATCAATATGGAATTTTGCTATGTCGCAGCCAATCGTGTCAAAAGAACTACAAAACGAACTGGAATCGGCAATGGCGCCAATGAAACGACGTCGTTTCATGACCATCACGGCCCATGCTGCATTGGTTTTGGGCGTGGGGTCGTTGGTGTCGTCCTGCTCCAAGCACCCGGTAACGGACGTGTCTCCCGGTAAGGTGCTGTCGGCCTCCCAAGTGGCCTTTTTCACCCATTTCTCACGGATCCTGTTACCTACCGAGGGTACTGCAATGGCTCCCCTGGAGTCGGTTCCGGTGATTGCCAATCTGGATCATCTGTTTTCGTTAATGGATGCAAAAGTTCGTTCAGACCTGGGTACCGTCGTTGATTTGTTCGAGCATGCGCCCCTGGTTTCCGGGTGGCATTTTTCCCGCTTCAGTCGTTTGTCACCGACAGAGGCTGTGGACTATATCGATTCCTGGCAGTCGGGCCATCCAATCCAGCAGGGCATCATTACCGTGTTGAAAAAGCTGGTTTACGCCAGTTATTGGCGTGAAGAAGTTACCTGGAAGCCGCTGGAGTTCGACGGCCCGGTATCTGTGAAATGGGGCTTGCCCTCCTTAGGTGAAGCGCCTCTGCCTGCGCGGGAGAAAGTTTGATTATGATGTTGAATGTTATTACGGCCGCCCAGGTGAAAAACACTACCCTTAACCTTGAAGCCGATGCCGTTGTTATAGGTTCTGGTGCGGGTGGTGCGGTGATGGCCTATGAGTTGGCCGCTGCTGGGAAAAGTGTCATTTTGTTGGAGGCAGGGTCCTATATTCCTTCTTCCCGGTTCAACGAAAAGTTTCCCGATATGCTGGAATTGTTGTACCAGGATGAAGGCAATCAGGTCACCAGCCAGGGGGACCTCCTGGTTTTGCAGGGGCGTTGCCTGGGTGGCTCCACGGTAGTGAATGGTTGCGTTACGTTCAGGGTGCCGGACTTTATCCTGGAGAAATGGTCGCAGGAATACGGCTTGACTAACCTTACTCCAGAAACCTTGGCGCCGTATTTTGAAAAGGTTGAAAAAAACCTGAGTATCCATACCAATCAGCCCCACGAGATCAATGAAAACAGTCGTAAGATGCAAAAGGGGGCTGAGGCATTGGGTTGGTCGGTGAAGCCGCTCAAGCGTAACATTAAGGACTGTGGTTTAACCGGCCATTGCCTTTCCGGTTGCAAGACAGATCGCAAGCAGTCCATGCTGGTGACCTACTTGCCCTGGGCTTCGCACTACGGCGCAAAAATCTACACAGACACATTGGTTACCCGCATTCTGGAAAAAGACGGGCGAGCATCCGGTGTAGAAGCGGAGGTGAAGGATCCAGAAACCGGCAAAACCGTTGCAAAGATGTCGGTGCAAGCCAAAGTGGTGGTAACCGCCGCAGGCGCGATTCAAACCCCCCTGTTGTTCTTAAAAAGCGGACTTGCCAATAGCAGTGGCCAAGTCGGTAAGAACTTCGCATGTCATCCATCGACCATGATTGTGGCTGAGTTCGGCTCTGAAGTATTTACGTGGCGTGGCGCTATGTTGGGGGTCTACGTGGATGAATTCGAGCATCCCGATAAAGGCGGTTTTGTGTTGGAAGGCGGTGGAGCCGGTCCCATTGAGTTGGGTATGTCCACTGAGCCCGGTACCGGCAAGTCGTATCTGGATTTTATGTCCCGGGCCAAGAATTATGCCTCCTGCGTTTCGCTGATTCATGATCATAATGTTGGCCAGGTCAGTTGGGTGGACGGCAAGAAACAGATCGATTATCAAATTGCAGAGAGTGATTTCCCGGCAATGAAGGCTGCATTCAAAGCGGCGGCCAAAATCTACTTTGCGGCCGGTGCTGAGCGTGTCTTCCTGCCCACCGGAGATAAGCGAATCATTGAATCGGTGGAAGAAATCGATAGTGTCGTAGACGGAATTGAAAATAACCCGTTTGCCATTCGCATGGTGTCATACCATCCTCAGGGTACGATGCGAATGGGCAGTGATCCCGCCAAAGCAGTGGTGAACCCCTATGGCGAAGTTCATGATGTGAAAGGATTGTTTGTCTGTGACGCCAGCCTGTTCCCCACTTCGATTATTGTGAATCCGCAGGAGAGCGTGTATGCGTTATCCAACTACATAGCGGATCGTATTCTGGAGGACAAAGCGGGCTATTTTGCCTGATTCAGGCTCTAAGTCCGCACGCATTGATTTGTCTGGTAAAATCGGGTTCCATTGTTATCGGTATGGTTACCGGTATTGATTACAGGTATTAGTAACCGACTTTAGTGACGAGTCATCCGTTTTCCAGGCAAATCATGAGTGCCCTAATTGACAGCCATTGCCATATTGATTTTCCCCAATTCGATGCCGACAGAGAGTCGATACTGGGGCGTTGCCGGCAGAAGGGTATGTCTGCCATCCTGGTTCCCGGCGTTTCCAGGTCGCAGTGGGCGCGGATGTCGGCGACACTCGATCAATTCAATGATGCAGAACGGTTTCCAAGGCTGCTTCCCGCCTATGGTCTGCACCCTTGTTTCATGGGTGAGCATGAAATCGATCACCTCACTAACCTGGAAACCCAATTGGACACAGGCGCTGTTGCCGTAGGGGAGATCGGGCTTGATACGTTTCATGGGGAAGCCACCTACGATGCCCAGGTCAAACTGTTCAAGGCGCAGTTGGCCATTGCGGCAGAGCGCTCGCTTCCGGTGATCATTCATTCCAGGAAAACCCAGGATCAGGTCATAAAGTTGATTAGGGACCAGGGTTTCAAGTCCGGCGGTATCATGCACGCCTTTTCCGGGAGTCTGCAACAAGCCCAGCAGGCCGTTGAACAGGGTTTCCTGATTGGCTTTGGGGGCGCGGCCACCTATGACAGAGCCAACCGCTTGAGGCGCATCCTCAAAGCCCTGCCCAGGGAGGCAATCGTATTCGAAACGGACGCTCCGGATATCCCGCCCTGTTTTGACCGAGAGCATCCCAATTCTCCCCTGAATTTGTTTCGTATTGTGGAGATTCTGGCTGAGGTCCGGGAGGATCCTGTTGAGGACTTGCTGGCCTGTAGTACCAAAAATGTGCTTGAGTTGTTGAATATTGCCGTTTGATCAGTGGATTACGGTCGTTTTAGTCTGGTGTATGGCTGTGGGAACGCATGACAGCGGCTTGAATAGTGATAAAATGGCGGTCTGCTAGTCAGGTACAAAACGGGTGTTTCGCCCGATTGGGAGTAGTTATGAGCAGGTCAGTTACGGGCCGATTGAAAGAAGATCCGAAAGTCATAGTGGAGCGCCTGGTGCGCCTTGCAGATAAACATGACGTAGAGTTCGAAGGTGACAGCGAAAAGGGGTTCGCCAAGGGTAAGGGCTTCCACGTCGAGTACATCGTGGTGGGTGAATCCTGTACCTTAACGGTCACGAAAAAGCCGATGTTGATACCCTGGGCGTTGGTGGAATCCCAGCTCGAAAAACTTTTCAACGATTAGCATTTTGATTTTTATATTTTAGACACAGAGGAAAAATTATGAAGTCAGTTGATTCAGCGTCTTTGCAGGATTATGTCGGACAGGCCATGGGGGCATCAGAGTGGTTCCAGATCGATCAGGACCGGATTAATGCATTTGCCGATGCAACCCTTGACCATCAGTTTATTCATGTGGACCCTGAAGCGGCCAAGGCAACGCCTTTCGGTGGCACCATTGCCCATGGTTTTTTGACCCTGTCGTTATTGCCTTACCTGCAATCTCAAATGAGTGAGCTGGTCATTCCGGCTGGTTTGAAAATGGGAATGAATTATGGCTTCGACAAGATCCGCTTTTTGGCACCTGTGAAAACCGGCTCGCGGGTTCGGGCGGTGGCGACGTTGAAAGACGTTACTGAGAAAAGCCCCGGCCAATTCCTGTTTACGGCAGAATACGCCATTGAGATTGAAGGTGGCTCCAAGCCGGCGCTGATTGCAGACTGGTTGGTTATGTATTTTGTCTAAGCGATGCGATTAGAAAAAAGGGAGCCGACGGCTCCCTTTTTTTAGTGCAGATTTTGTTAGAGCAGATTTTGTTACAGAAGAATATCCAACCCGTTCGACAGTGTGAATAGCAGACTGCCGTTGAGCGGGGTTATAACGCCATAGCGGGTTCCGTTCAACAGCAGGTAGCCCGCGACGTCGTTGTCCTCGACACCGAGATCCAGATCGACAATGACTCCGTCCTGGTTGGTCATCCGTACACCGTATTGGGGTGCGAAGAAATACATGATTTCATATCGCTTGCCTCCCCATGCCATCACGATATCATTGATCAGGCCTTGGGAAATCTGTTCCGGTGTGCTGGTTACCGTGATGATCGCCCGGTCGCTGTAATCAGGCAGGTCGGTTTCGAACTGGATTTGAATTTCGCTGTCCAGCCCGCCATCAAGGGAAATTGAACCCTCAAACTGATCGCCGTACAGAGACTGGAATGCACCTGCAGCCGTCAGATTGATGTTGATGCTGTCGAGGCCGGCGTAAGGTTGTTCTTCATCCTGTGCTTCTGTCACGCCACTCAGGTCAAGACTCAGGGTCAGGTCACCAGTGAATGAGGTGGGGTTGCTATTTTCAACCGTTGAAAACTGTTCGTAACTTACGCTCAGGTCGCCGGAAGCGGTTTCGGGTAATTTCAGGTTTCTGATATCCAGCCCACCATCAAATACCAGGTTGAAACTGCCAGCTGTGATTTCCAGCAGGCCGATGTCTGATTCCGCTGTGCCGTTGATGTCAAAACCGTAGCTGGAGCGATAGTTATCGCTGGCGGTGAAGGTGATATCCAGCTCTACACCGTTGGTCGTACCATAGATTCGTGCAATTCCATCCCACAGAGCGAAATGTCCGGTAAGCCCATTGCCCAGGGGTAGGGTGAGGTCGTTGAGGACATCGCAAAGCGAACGGCCGAACAACACCAGATTCAGAGACCCGTTACAGATTTCTTCCAGGGATTTACCGCTGATCAACAATCGGCAGCTCAGTCGCGCAAAGTAGTTCGACAAGCTGTCGCAGGCGGCGCCAAGGGCGGCATCCGGTAACGCGACCACAGGGCCGTACTGACCGGCGATTGAGATTGCCTGCATAATATTGGTCAGGTCAGCTCCGGTAGACACGCCGATGGCGGACACTACCTGGGCAAAGGAAGGTTGGTTCGGAGACAGGCTGAGGTAGCCCTGCCACAATTGAATATCCGCAACGAAACTGTCGATTATCTCAGCATTACTGCCGCCGGCCGTGGGAGAAGGCTGCGCAGAAGTCAGACTGCCGCTTTCACTACCCAGAAGGGTGGTTACAAGCTGACTGAATTGATTGGACTGGGTATCCAGTTCCAGTGCCTGGGCTGTTGTGAGCGCTGCTTCGATGATGTCGAGAAGCGTAGGGGTATCGCTGGTATCCGAGTGGGTAACCAGTTGCCCATCATTAACCTGCAGCTGCAGGGCGAGGCTTTGTAGAACCTGTGCCAGTGCTGCGTCGTTACTCAAGCCCAGCAGAGCGCTGGAAATAAGGCTGTAGTGCAGCTCGTCCTCGCTCGCATTGGTGACGGCAGTGGAGTCTGTCAGATCAACCAGATCGGTCTGCTCCAGGCTGGATACACTGAACAGGTTTTCGATCTGCGACTGCGCCACTGCAATGGATACATCGTTCAGCCCTTGGGGGAAGCTCAATGCCAGTTGAGTGGCCAGGTGGGTTAACGTCGAAATGCCAGCCTGGCGGCTGGTCGAGGAGGGTAGCGTGGTGCTGAGTATGAAATCGCTGCTGACCGGGAAGGATTCCCCAAAATCGATCAGACCATTCTCATTCAGATCCAGTTCGTTCTGACCGATAAAATCACCACAGCCACCACTGTAATCACAGACCATCTGGGTGTTGCCACCGCTGGCGGTTACCTCAATATAAACGGGGCCGGTGTAGCCAGTGATGTTCAGACTGTACTGGCCATAGGCGTTGGTTAAGGTATTGGCCAGCGTGGCGCCTACCTGGCCGTCATCCAACGCATAAGCGGTTACGGTGGCGTGCTTGACGACACCTTTCACCACCTTACCTTGGATGGTACTTGAAGACACAGAAGGGGTGGGCTCAGAAGAGTGGCTATCGGAGCTACTTCCGCCACCGCAAGCGACCAAACTTAACGCCAGGATACCAGGGACAACACTGCAGGCTAAACGATTCAACAACATGCCAAATACTCGATGGAAAACCATGAATCATCGTAATCAGTACGATAGTAACAAGATTAAACATAGCCGGTTTCCCGCTGGGCACAGGGAATCTATGAGGAAGGCTTCACAAATTGCTGAATAATAGGCAGGTTAGGGTAAAAAATGAACAAGGGCCCGCTTGACGGGCCCCCGGAGATTCAGTTAGCGCGTCGACGGCAGATCGATAGGCTTATCAGTAGCAGCAGGGAGAGGGGTAGAGCGCCGCCAAACCCCTTGGCGCTGCTGGCATCCCCATTGGCGCCTCGGTTAAGTTCCTGGGCGGCCTGATAGTTGGCAACGGGATCGTCGTATTTTGTGTTTTCCCAGACAATCGGCAGCTCCAAAGTGGCTTGCTTGACGCTACTGAATACCACAGCATTTTCCTCCGGCGTAGTTTCATAGCGCCAGTAACCCGGGTCGTTGCCATCGACGATCAGCATGAGCTGCTTGCCAGCCGGGATGTCCACTGAAGTCCAATAGAAGTCCAGGATAATATCCTCGGCCTCACCCTCGTTCACCGCACAGCCTTCAGACTGATGACAGGAGAAGGGGGCGTGACCAACCCAGTTCGCTATCCCGGTCTCTGGATTCAGGTAGTAGAGGTAGGCAAAGTACTGTGCCTTGTCTTCCGCCACCACTGAAATCTGTACCTTGGCTTCTCCCCGCAGGCGTAGTGTTTCCTCCAGTACAGGGGTGAGAAAGACCATGCCGTTTTCTGGAGCAATGTTATTGAAGTTCAGTGTGCGGCCAGTGTGGGCGTAGGCGCCGGTAAGTCCACCGGTAGAGGCAATCTTATTCAGAGTGCTGAAACTCAGCTCCATATCCACAGTATTATCATAGACATCGGAAAGAGCACCGCCTTGCTTGCCATATTCCGGAATCAGGTTGAACACCTTGATTTCGTCTTCCGGGTGCAGTGACGAATAGCTTTCTCTCTTGGAAATGTTTAACACCTTGGTGCTGAATGGTGCTGCGCGGTCAATGCCGTTATCGATCCCTTTCAAATGGTGGTCGAACCACATACCGACATTCAACCAGATGGTATGGTCGTCGTTTCCTAACAACCCTCCTGCCTCACCAGAGGCATGAATACCTCGGCTCAGGTCCAGACGCCACTCACCTTGATATTGCTCCAGGGCAGTAAACAGTGAATCCGGTTGAAACAAATAATCGTGTAAGTTGTTGGCAATATAAACGGCTGGTGGATTTTCCCGGCTGTTGGCTTGGTCCAGATAGGTTGCTGCAGACCGCAGATAGCCCCATTCTTTGGTTGCCTCCACATTTTGATGGAGCTTCATATTTAAATAGTTCGCTTCTATCTCAGGGCTCGGGTTGTTGCTGGCAATGAACGGGATGGGTTGAGCGCTGGCAATCAGTAGATTGATCCAGGCTGAGTTTGGTGTGTTGCCCGCCCAAAGTGAGTCGATCAAATCCACCCAGCCACTCATGGCCGCAATAGCTTTTACTCGTTCATCGGTGAATCCAGTCAGTAGACTAATCCCCGCGCCATAGGATATTCCGGATAAACCAATCGCATTGGGATCAACGGGATAGGCATTGCTACTATCCAGCAGGTAGTCGATCGCGGAAGAAGCATCAGCATAGTCTTCAACGCCTGCTGTGGTGATTTGGCCTGGTGAGTTGTAAAAGCCCCGCGCGGTATAGCTCAGCACAACATAGCCATTTTCTGCGAGCAGTTTTGCTTGAGGGGCATATTCATATTCGTTCAGTGCCCAGCTGCTGATAAAAATGACTGCAGGAAAACGAGCGTCCGGGTCATCACTTTTGGGCACGAAAACATTGGCCGGCAGATAGATTACTTCGGATGCCGGATCATTCGGGTTAAGCAGAGAGGGGACGGTGATATCGTCATCGTAGATCCATGAGTCAGCCTCGTTCTCATTCTCAGAGGCATGGGCGCTAAATGCCAGAAGCGAACATAAAAAAGTGGTCAGCGCCACGACAATGTACCGCAGATTCATATTGGGTTCCCCTACTTCATAAACTACTTGTTTTGCTTTTGTTGTGTCAGGCACGTTTTTATTTGAGGTGTGCTCTGAAATACGCGCTCGTCAATCCTTATAGCGCAGGGAATATTTATAACTTTATGAAGAAAAAGTAGCATCGACCAAAAGGACTATTTAATGACTAGATGGTGGATTTTGGCCTGATGTTTGACGTAGATGAAGATATTTAATGGAAATTGAACCGACAATGGGTAAACAAAAAAGCCCAGCTGTTCGCTGGGCTTTTCGCAGAGTATGCCGCGTTGGATTAGAACTTTTTATCGAACGAAATGGCACCGATGTAAGCGGTGGTCTCAGTTTCAAAAGGCATGGAGTAATAAGGGTTGTAGACGACGTCACCTTCATTACAGGTGTTGGCGTTTTGTGACTCGCACGCTGCAATATCCTGCTCAGAGTAGAGAACGCCAAACGCCGCATCGACACGGGTGGTGTTGCTCAGCTGCCAGCCAAACCCGGCGGTAAACAGATCTGCGTCGCCAATGGGGAACAGTAAGTCTGCGGATGAGCTGGGGATTGCCCCGGTACGGGGTTCATAGCCTACGCGCAGTACCACATTGTCATTCCATTGATATTCAGCGCCAATGGCCACGGACCAGGTGTCATCATACGCACGGCGGATACGCATTTCGTCTGGATCGGCGTTGTCCTTCACAGGGGCCACAGCGTATATGGCGTTGGACAGGTTAAGGAAGTCAACGCTGTCGCTAAACTTGAAAACCAATTCATCCCATACGCTGTACTCAACCCACTTCAGATCGACGTTGATCTTTAGATTCGGCAACACTTTGATAGATGCACCGAAAGCGAAATTTTGCGGCATCAGGTATTCCAGCTCCACGGTGCCTTCCTCGACCGCTTGTACATTGAACGCAGTGCCACCAAAAAGAGGTTGGAGTGGATCAAGCAAAGAGAGACCGTCTGCTGTGGCCAAGAATGATTCGGTGTTTTCCATCTTGTAATCACCGGACAACTGGGAGGTCGTTTCGCTTTGATAGAGGAAACCCAATGATAACCACTCATAGGGTTCGTATAGAATGCCGAAATTAAAGCCTACAGAAAGGAAATCCTCCATTTCCATAGAAAGTCGGCCGACTGTGTCGTAGGGTTGAAGTATGTGCAGCTCTTCCCCATCTGGTAGCAATTCATTAACGGTTTCCAGCCACCTGGTGGTTTCCAGCGGGGCACGCAGATAGGTGTCCAACGCCATTCCCTGATATGAGAAATTAACACCTACTCCGAACGAGAGTTTCTCGCTCACCGGAATTGCCACGGTGGGAGAGAAATAAGTGAGCCGGGTAACCCCCACATTTACACCTTGGTAAGCACCAGCGTCTCCCATTCCGCTTTGCGGGTCAGTTGGGTCCCGCGTGTAACCTATTCCCTGTGGAGAGTAGACCGCAGTACCGAATGTCCAGCCTCGGCTGGGATCTTCAAAAGCAATGCCGCCAGAAGGAAACGCTAAGATGGGTATTTCCTGAAAGCCTACAAAAGGAAGCATCAAACCCGGGCCTTCAAGTGAGCTGCTTGAATTTGCGATTGGATCAATCCCCCAGCATTCATCCGCATCCGCGGCATCAGCACAGGTCGTGTTCTGCACCAACTGATAATATGCTTGCTTGTAATCGTCGTCTGGTCGAGTGGGTTCGCCAATTTCCCCATCAATCGTCATGTGGGCAGCCAACAACTTGATGTTCATCTGTCGGCCCTTGATTTTGGCAAGGCCTGCTGGATTGAAGTGAATGGAGTCAATGCCTGGTGGATCTGCAGTAACAGCATTACCCAGGCCCAAGGCCTTGGGGTTGCCTATAGTGACGTTATGCAAAAGTTGCGCGTTTGCCCCAGAACTGAATGCTATGGCGCCAGCGAGGGCCATATAGCGAGCGTGTTGTCGATACATACGAGTTTTTTGATCCAAGTTAAGGTCTTTATCCATTTAGCGTATTTCAGTCCTTCAACCAATGTGTCTCTGGTCTCGGAATGAAACCCCTCACTTTCATTAATAAATAATTATAAAAATTGATAAGTTTTGTTTTTATTCGCCGTCCCGCCAAGCTTTGAACGCGTCATAGAGGCTCTTGTGTGACTTTCCGTTGTCAGATTTCTTCTCGTCATCAAATGTTTTTATTTCGCGTTCAAACTTGATCTCATCCACTTCCTGCAGATACGAGTCGTCCTCATCCAGTACGGAGCTGACGGTGTCGGTAGGGCTATCCAGCCAAGTATTTAGGGTTTGTAAATCATCAGGAGACAGAACTCCAGCCGCTTTCTTTAGTTTTAATGTGTTAAGAATGTAATCGTAACGGGAAACCGCATATTCTTTGCGCGCCTGGAACACCTTTCTTTGGGCTGAGATAGCGTCGGTCATGGTCCTGATACCATCTTCCCACCCGGTCTTGATGGCTCGCAATGAGCTGTTGTTGGATTTTACTGCGCGTAATCGAGCTTGTACGCTGGCGACATTGGCGTTTACCTGCGTGTGATATTGGCGGGTCTCCCGCAGGGCATTGCGTCGGGCAAGCTCCATGTTGTGGCGGGCTTCCTGGACTCTATAGTCTGCTTCACGTACCTGGGATGAGGTTATGCCGCCGGTGTATAGGGGAATGGATACTTGTATGCCAAAAGTGGTTGTGTCGGAAGAGGGGGTAAAGCCGCCTCCCACATCCCGGTGCTCATAGCGCATAAACAGGTCAGCCGTTGGAGCATGGCCGGACTTTTTCTCGGACAACTCTTTTTCGGCCGCTTCCAGGGCAAACTGGGATGCAAGCAAGCGGTAATTGGTTTTCTTGGCGAAATCCTCCCACTCGGCCAATTCATAGGGCTGGGGTGGTTCGATGGGGATGTCTTTCGGTAGAGGGCTCACGACATCAATATAATTTCCTGTGAGCAGCGCCATGTTTTCCTTCATTACTTCCACTTGGCTCTGGGCGACAATAACTGCGGCTTTCGCGATGTCGTGCTGTGCCTGAAGCTCAAACACGTCGGTGTCCCGCATCAGGCCAAGCTTGTATCGGTTTTTGATCTCTGTTAGCTGGGTGCGGAGGGTTTTCTCCTCCGACTTGGCCAGCCGATATTCCTCTTCTGCTCTTAACACGCCAAAGTAAGTCTCAGCGGAGCGGATCATGAGTTCCTGTTGGCTGTAGGCCAGATCAGCCTTTGCGGCGTTATCCAGGCTTTTTGCCCGCTTGTAACGATGCCAGCGGTCCATTCTCAGGATGGGTTGGGAAACGGTTACATCGTAGATGGTGGCTTCGTAATCTTCTTGAGAGCTGCGGGTGCTTCCGCATACATCCAATGCTTCATCAATAGTCGAAGGATTGTTGATAACGGAGCACGCTATGAATTCATTGACGCCACCTCCCGGTATACCACCGTCAAACACGACTTCATCGCTCTCGTAATACTGCTTCCCCCACGATCCGTTCAGGCTGGCATTTGGCATCAAACCGCCATAGGCCTGTTCCATCTTTTCGTGATCGGCGAGGTATTTTTGCTTTTTTGCCGCCCACTCCGCATCGTTCTTTCGGGCTAATGCAAAAATTTCCTCAAGATTCTCAGCGAAGAGATGGGGACTCAGCAGGCAAACGAAAACCAACGTAAGGCGGGATACTGCGGCTCTAATTCTCATATATTTATAGTATTTGCTTGTTATGCTTGGTATTTTTGTCGCCCACTCTACGCCAGAAACACCGCGAAGGAAAGCCTCCAAAAGGGGGATTCCCGGTGTTCACCTCAATGTCTGCCGTTGCTGGACCTTGTGCACCTGTAGCTGATCATCATATAAAATATGACCACCAATTCAGTAGGCATCCTTGTGATTCTTTGTTAAGCCGCGGTTAAACAATGTAAACAAACGTTTGAATCGTGCAGCACAGGGGGTTAAATTGTTCCTTTGTAAGGCCTATCTGATTGATATAATGAGCTTTTTCGTTGTATATTTCAGCACGGCCAGATGTATACGCGGTGTCTGTCTTTGCTAAAAAATGCGAATTTGAATAAAGTAACCGGGCTACCTTCGATCTATAATTAAAAATCTGGTGGTATCTCGCCTTAGATTAATGGCTTACCTTGCCTTATTGATGGATAAGGTGGTTGTCGTCATGGCTGCGCAAGGTGCGATTGCATAATAAGAATAATCAAGCAGGAAATGTCCGTATGTCATTAGAAGTTGGGCCTATCTCCTTTAATCCCGCAGAATGTTCCAATCTGGTTGAATTGTTGGAAGCCCGCGCTGAATTGCATCCCAACAAAGTTGCATTCACGTTTTTGCCTGACGGAGAAGATCAGGGAATAACGGTTACCTATCAACAGTTGCAAGCCCAGGCGAAATTGGCGGCCATCCGCTACTGCGCTATTGCCCAACCGGGCGACCGGGCGCTAATGCTGTTCCCATCGGGTCTGGAATTTATTTTTGCATTCTTTGGCTGCCTGTACAGCGGTGTAATCGCCGTTCCTGCCTATCCACCCCGTCGCAACCAGAATTTAGGCCGATTGAAGGCCATCATTGACGACTGTGATCCTACCTTTGTTCTGACTACCTCCAAGGTGTTGAGCATTGCAGAACCCCTGTTTGCCGAAACAGAGGGGTTGTCTGATCTGGAATTTCTTACCGTGGACCTCGATCAGGGGGGCTCCGTTGAGTCTTGGCAGCCGCCGGAGATTACCCCGGATACTTTGGCATTTCTTCAGTACACCTCCGGTTCCACCGGCAACCCGAAAGGGGTCATGGTCAGCCACGGTAATCTGATCTACAACGAGACTATGATTACGGCGGCTTTCAAAAGCCATTCCGAAGATGTTGCCGTAAGCTGGTTGCCCATGTTCCATGATATGGGGCTGATCGGCACTACTTTGCAGCCACTCTATGTGGGTGCCACTTCTGTCTTCATGTCACCTGCCTCGTTCCTGCAGAAGCCGATGCGCTGGCTGCAAGCGATCAGCGACTATCGTGGAACAGCCATTTGTGCCCCAAACTTTGCGTATGAATTATGCGTTAATCAAATTACGGATGAACAGAAAGCCTCCCTGGATCTGTCCTCACTGAGAATCGCTTTGTCCGGTGCAGAGGCGGTCCGGCCTGAAACTCTGGAAGGCTTTATCCGGGCATTTGAAGTCAGTGGTTTTAAACGCCAGGCATTTACGCCGGTTTTTGGATTGGCTGAAGCCACCTTGATGGTGACGTGCGCGCGGGAGGAGAATCGGCCTTTATTCACTTCAGTAGATTCTGTTGCCCTGTCGGAAAACAGGATCGTGCCGGCGGCAGCGGGCGCAGACTCTGAAAAAGTGACCCGCCTGGTGTCCAATGGGGTAGCGCCCCTGGATACGGAAGTGGCTATCGTTGACCCCATCAGCAAAGCCAGACTGCCGGAGGGTGAGGTCGGAGAGATCTGGTCCAAGGGAGACAACATTGCCAAGGGCTACTGGCGCAACGAAGAGGCGACAGAAGAAACCTTCAGGGCATTTACTGCTGATGGCGCGGGTCCGTTCATGCGAACAGGTGACCTGGGTTGCCTGATCGACAGCGAGCTATATATCACCGGCCGTCAGAAAGATGTCATTATCATTCGTGGCCGCAATCATTATCCCCAGGACATCGAATTTACAGTGCAGCAAAGTCACGTGGCGTTGAAGTCCGATGCCGGTGCCGCCTTTGCGGTTGAAATTGATGGCGAAGAGCGTCTGGTGGTGGTGCAGGAGGTGGAAAGAAAGTACCGAATGCGCCTGGTGGCCGAAGTGGTCAGCGCAGCGGTGAGACAAGCGGTTGCTGAAAACCACGAACTGCAGGTTCACACTATTGTGTTCCTGAAGCCGGGAGCGATCCTGAAGACGTCCAGCGGCAAGATTCAGCGCAGTGCCAATCGGCAGGCGTTTATGGAAGGTACGTTGGAGCCCATTGCTGTCAGCGCATTGAATGCTGTCGAGCAGGGCGAGCAAGAGAAGAAGGAAATCGAGGCGGCCCTGGATCTCAGCAAGGATCAATGGCAGCAGCTGCCGGCCGATCAGAAAGAGCCACGGCTGATGCTGTACCTGAAAGCGGCCATCGCCAGCGAGATCGGTGAGAAAATCGACCGTATCAGCGATGATGTCAGTTTGATGGGGCTGGGTATTGATTCGCTGCAGATCACTCAGCTGTTTACTCGTCTACGTGACCGTTTCGAGATCAATCTGGAGCTGCCTGCACTGTTCGATGCCCGCGACTTCAAGGCATTGGCGGCGACGCTGGCGGATGCGATGGAAGGTGGCGCCGGCTCCAATCTGCCGCCGCTGACCGCTGTTGAGCGCAGCGATCTCATGCCCATGTCGTTCTCGCAGAAACGCATGTGGTTCATGGATAAGCTGCGGGAAAACAACGTAGCCTATAATTTGCCGTTCGCCCTGAAGATCCAGGGTGGATTGGATATTGAAGCGGCAGAAAAAGCCTTTGAAAGTATGGTCACCCGCCACGAAGTGCTGCGTACGGTCTATGTGGAGCGGGATGGCCATGCCTATCAGCGGGTGATGCCGCCCCAAAGCTGGTCCTTTACTCGCGAGGATCTCACCTATCTGAAAGAGCCCGCCTTGGGTCGAGCTATTCAGGATCGCATAGATCGTGAAGCCCGCAAGCCTTTTGATCTTTCAACGGGCCCGGTTATCCGCACGCATCTGCTGCAGCTCCCCAATCAGGAAGCGGAGTCTTTGAAGGGGCGCGCAGCGGAACAGTATCTGCTGCTGGTGACCATGCATCATATTGCGGCAGACGGCTTCTCGTTGAAAGTGATTACCGATGAGATCTCCTTTGCTTATGAGGCGCAGATATCGGATGCGCCTTCCAAACTGCAACCGTTGACAATTCAATACGCCGATTTTGCCCACTGGCAGAAAGGGCTGTTTGATAGTGGCTTGCTGAATAAGCAGCTGGATTACTGGTTGGATCACCTTAAGGGTGTGCCGGTATTGGACCTGCCCCTGGATCATCCGCGGCCACCGGAACAGAGTTTCAACGGCAGCAACTATTATTTTTCTATTCCAAAGGAACAGGTGCAGGCACTCAAGCAGCTTAGTCGTTCACAGGGCGTCACTTTGTACATGTCATTGTTGACCTCGTTCAACGTACTGTTATATCAGTACACGCAGAGTGAAGACATCTGTGTTGGTACCCCGATTGCCAATCGCACCACGCCCGAGTTGGAAAAGCTCATCGGCTTCTTTGTGAATACGTTGGCGTTGCGCACAGATTTGTCCGGCAATCCCTCCTTTGCGGATTTGTTGCAGCGTGTGCGAAAAGTGACTCAAGGTGCCTTCGCCAATCAGGAGATGCCATTTGAGCGGATAGTGGAGCATCTTGGTGTGCCCCGGGATATGAGCTATTCGCCCGTATTCCAGGTGATGTTTGTATTGCAGAACAGCACGATCGACGAAGAATTCAATCTGGCCGGCGTTAATGTGGAGAGCCTGCACACGGCGCCGGGCACTTCCAAATTTGATATTACCTTGGAATTGTCGGAAGAATCCGGCGTGTTGCATGGTGACCTGGAATACTCTACCGACCTGTTTGAAGAAGAAACCATCAAGCAGATGGTGGAGCATTTCAAGCAGGTTATCGGCAGCGCCATTGCTGATCCGAATCAGGCTGTTGGCAGTCTTAATATGCTGACACCCCTGGACAGGCAAAAACTGTTGCAGGAATACAATGGTACGGATGCGGATGTGCCGCTGAACGATTGCATCCATACGTTGTTCGAAGCTCAGGTAAAGGCAAACCCCAACCAGGAAGCGCTGGTGTTCGATAGGGAGCGCCTGACTTATTCCGAATTGAATGAGCGTTCCAATCGTCTGGCGCACTACCTGTTACAGCTGGGCGTTACTGCGGAAGCTTTGGTCGGCGTTTGCATGGAGCGCCAGACCGACATGGTGGTAGCGCTGTTAGCGATTCTTAAAGCCGGTGGGGCCTATGTGCCGATTGATCCCAATTACCCAGCGGATCGTGTGGCCTACATGTTGGAAGACGCCAACGCGCCTTTGGTTATTTCCAACAGTGCTTTAGCCGGTATGTTGCCACCCAGTGGCGATGGTTTCCAACCGGTATTCCTGGATCAGTTGGAGTCTCAACTGCGTGATGTCCCGGCTGAAAATCCGGGTGTGGATATCAGTGCCAGCCAGTTGGCCTATGTGATCTATACCTCCGGCTCCACCGGTAAGCCCAAGGGCGTTATGATCTCCCACGGTAATGCAACGGCATTGATTCACTGGGCTCACTCGGTGTATTCATCTGAGGATCTTGCCGGCGTACTGGCGGCCACGTCCATCTGCTTCGACCTGTCTGTCTATGAGCTGTTTGTGACCTTGGCTGCGGGCGGAAAGGTTATTCTGGCGGAAAACGTATTGGCGTTGCCCGGCCTGCCCGCAAAAAGCGAAGTGGTGCTGGTGAATACCGTGCCGTCAGCCATTGCGGCTTTGCTGCGCGAAAAAGCCATTCCGGACAACGTTAAAGTCATTAACCTGGCCGGGGAAGCGCTGGCGGCCAGTCTGGTGGATGGCCTGTATCAGAACACGGCGGTTGAACGGGTATACGATCTGTACGGCCCGTCGGAAGACACCACCTACTCCACCTATACCCTGCGTGAGCCCGGCAAGGCTGCCACCATTGGTCGTCCGATCAGTAATACCAAAGCGTACATCCTGAATCAGCACGGAGCGTTGGTGGCTCCCGGCTTGCCCGGCGAACTTTACCTGGCCGGTACGGGAGTGACTCGGGGTTACCGCAATCGCGAGGAACTCACCGCAGAGAAGTATCTGCCCAATCCATTTGACACCAATCCAAGCTTTGCGCGCATGTATCGTACCGGGGATTTGGTGCGGTATATGGATAACGGCAACCTGGAATATCTGGGCCGCATCGATCATCAGGTTAAAGTGCGTGGTTTCCGTATTGAGTTGGGTGAGATCCAGTCCGTGATCAATTCGGTGGCTCAGGTGCGTGACAGTCTGGTGGTCACCAAAGAAGATTCTGCCGGTAACAAGTGCCTGGTTTCTTATCTGGCGGCCCCCGGTGTCGAACCCGGCGCCGTGATCGAGCAGGTCCGTTCTGTGATTCGCGCAGAATTGCCGGAGTATATGATGCCCTCGGCGTTTGTTGTGTTGGACGCATTTCCGCTGACGCCCAACGGAAAAGTCGATCGCGCGGCGTTGCCGGAACCTTCCGTAAATGATTTGTTGGGTGACCAGTTCGTAGCGCCACGTAATGACAACGAACGCAAGATGGCCGCCATCTGGTGTAACGTTCTCAAGCTTGAGGCTGTTGGTGTTACCAACAATTTCTTTGAGCTGGGCGGACATTCCTTATTGGCGACCCAGTGTATCTCTCGAATTCGGGAAGAATTTGGCGTTGACCTGCCGGTGAAGCTGCTCTTTACCATGCCGACCATCGAAGCACTTTGTTTGCAGCTGGACAACCCGCAGGGTGCCCTGGATCTGATGCCGCCACCGGTTGAGCGTATTGATCGCGAGGGCGAGTTGCCCCTGTCTTTTGCCCAGATGCGCTTGTGGTTCCTGAATCAGCTGGAGTCCGGAAAATCTGAATACAATATCAGTACTTCCTACAACATGCCGGCCGCCATTCGTCTCAGTGGCAAGCTTAACGTCAGCGCGTTAAGAAAAGCATTCCAGCAACTGGTGGAACGTCACGAAGCATTAAGAACTTCTTTCCTGATTGATAATGGTCAAGCGGTCCAGGTTATTCGTGAGCCCGCAGACTGGTTCATGGATGTGCGGGATCTGCGCCATCTAGACTCGGAAGAGCGCGAAGCGGAAGTGATCCATCTGGCAGAAGATGAAGCCACTCGATCGTTTGATTTGGTGCTGGGGCCGCTGAACAAGGCGCGACGTATCCGCTTGATGCGAACCCGTTTGTTGCAAACCAGCGATGACGAGCATGTGCTGTTGCTGACCATGCATCATATTATTTCTGATGGTTGGTCCCTGGGGATTCTGATTGATGAGGTGGGCGAGCTATATCGGACCATTGTCTCCGGTGACGCATCCAAGCTTGAGCCCATCCATATCCAGTACGCTGATTATGCAGCCTGGCAGCGTAAGTGGATGGATGGTCCGGTGTTTGAGCACCAGCTTTCCTATTGGAAACAACAGTTGACAGGTGTGCCGGTGCTGGAGTTGCCCACGGATCGCCCCCGTCCACCGCTGATGACTTTCAACGGCAGCTACGAGCCGGTTCGAATCGGTCACTCACTGACGCAACAGTTGAATGCATTGAGCCGTGAGCAGGGCGTTACCCTGTTTATGACCCTGTTGTCTGCGTTTTATACCCTGCTGTACCGTTACACCGGGCAACCCGATATCTGCGTGGGCACGCCGGTGGCCAACCGTGCGCTGCCCGAGTTTGAGAAGCTGATTGGCTGCTTCGTTAACAGTCTGGCGTTGCGGGTTAACCTGGAAGACGACCCCAAATTCGTGGATTTGCTGTCTCAGGTGCAGGACGTAACCTTGTCAGGATACAGCCACCAGGACCTGCCCTTTGAGCGGTTGGTGGATGCCTTGGGCGTATCCCGGGACAAGAGCCACTCACCACTGTTCCAGGTGGTGTTTACCCTGCAGAATGCATCCAACACACTGAACGTTCAGATGCCCGATGTGGACGTGGAAATGTTGCCTTCTGTGGCCAAGACCTCCAAGTTTGATCTGACCCTGAATCTGGAAGAAGGTCCAAACGGCCTGGAAGGCATGATCGAATACAACACGGATTTGTTCGACCGTGAAACCATCCATCGCATGGTGGGTCACCTGGAGCAGATTCTGGATGTGGTGGCACAGCATCCCCATTGTCGTCTGTCGGAAGTGGCGCTGCTGAGCGATCATGAGAAAGATCTGGTGGTGAATCAGTGGAATCACCAGCCACAGCATTACGACTATCAGGACACGATTCACCAGCGATTTGAACGCGCTGTAGAAGCCGGCCCGAATCGAATGGCCGTGAGCATGGATGGCGCCAGCCTGACCTATGCGGAACTCAACGCCAAGTCCAATCAGTTGGCACACTATCTCAGATCCCAGGGTGTGAAGGCGAATGATCTGGTGGGTGTGTGTCTGGAGCGATCATTGGATATGGTTGTCGCCATACTGGGTGTGCTGAAGGCCGGTGGTGCTTATGTCCCGTTAGACCCCGCCAACCCGCAGGACCGACTCAGTTTTATTGTGAGCGATGCCGATGTGGTGCTGCTGGTAACCCAGTCTTCGGTTGCTGATGTGGTGGTGAGGGAAGGTCTGAACAAGGTACTGGTGGATGAGGTGGCCGCTGAACTGGCTCAGCAATCCACGGCAAATCCTGAGTCAGCGGCCGGTTATGATGACCGTGCTTATGTTATTTACACATCGGGCACTACCGGCAAACCCAAGGGTGTGTTGATACCGCATTCCAATGTGATCCGCCTGTTCAGCGCCACGGATCAATGGTTTGGGTTTAATGAGCAGGATGTATGGACCTTGTTCCATTCATTTGCCTTCGACTTCTCGGTATGGGAGTTGTGGGGCGCGCTGTTCTATGGTGGTCGTGTGATTATCGTGCCCAGCCAGGTGGCGAAATCGACAGAGGATTTCTATCAACTGGTGTGCGAAGAAGGCGTTACCGTATTGAACCAGACCCCATCCGCGTTCACCCAATTTATCAAAATGGACGAGTACAGCCGCGATGGTATGGCGCAGCCGACGAATCCACTGGCTTTGCGTTATGTGGTGTTCGGAGGTGAGGCGTTGGATTTCTCTGCCTTACAAAAGTGGAGTGATCATCATGGTTTGGATCAGCCCCAGCTCATCAACATGTATGGTATCACTGAGACCACCGTTCACGTGACCTATCATCGTATCACGGCGGATGACCTGGATCGCCGTCAAAGCCTGATTGGGCGGCCGATTCCCGATCTTGACCTGTATATCCTTGACCAGCACATGAATCCGGTACCCATTGGCGTGCCCGGGGAACTGCATGTGGGTGGCCAAGGGCTTGCCCATGGCTACCTGAACCGGGAAGACCTGACCAATGAGCGCTTTGTGGAATCCGCATTGAATTCCGCTGTGGCCCGTGAAAATGGATTGTACAAGCGTCTGTATCGCACAGGTGATATTGGCCGCTTCCTGGCCAATGGTGTTGTTGAATACATGGGGCGGGCGGATGACCAGGTGAAGATTCGTGGCTACCGGATCGAACTGGGCGAAATCGAATCCACCATCAGCCAGTTTGAGCCGGTGCGGGAAGCGGTGGTTCTGGCCCGTGAGGATGTTCCCGGTGACAAGCGCCTGGTGGCGTATGTGCTCAGTGATGAAAACCTTGATCTGGCTGATCTTAAAGCTTTCCTGGGCAAGTCGCTTCCGGATTACATGGTGCCGAAGGCTTATGTGGTGCTGCCGAAGTTCCCCTTAACCCCCAATGGCAAAGTGGACAAGCGAGGCCTGCCGGCACCCGATGACGGTTCGGTGGCGAAGAACGAATACGTGGCGCCCCGTAACGATACGGAAGAAACCTTATCCCAGATCTGGAAAGAGGTATTGGGGCTGGATCGCGTGGGTGTAACCGATAATTTCTTTGATCTGGGCGGCCATTCATTGCTGGCTACCCAGGTGGTGACCCGGGTAAGGGAGCATTTCAATGTGGAGCTGGCGTTAAGTGCTCTGTTTGAAGAGCCCACCATTGAAAACATAGCGCTTCACCTCCTGCAGGCGGAGTTGGCTTCTGCGGACGACCTGGAAATGGCCGATTTATTGGCTGAAATCGAGGGGCTGTCGGAAGAGGACCTAAAAAACCTATAATGAACCTGTATAGGATTCGATGGTGTTTGATTAAGAAATAATCAAAAATAAGGCAGATCTTGGGGGTCTGCCTTAACTGCTTTATTAAATACTAAAATAAAGAGCGGAAATAATAATTACGACGTGTTCGGGTTGATATTTGACCCAATCTTTGGGGCCTGCGACACCACAAATTTATGGGCTATTGACTGAATGACAGATAAGAAGTTACTGAGCCGCCTGGCCAGTCTGACTCCGGAACAACGTGAAGCGTTGTTGAAGCAACTCAAGAAGAAGAAGGAACAAGGAGCAGAACCCAGGAAAGACGCCATTACCCCATTTCAGCGTCAGGGCAATGATCGGGTTGCCATGTCCTATGCCCAACAGCGCCTGTGGTTTATTGATCAGCTTCAGTCCGGTAGCTCAAGCTACAATATTTCGGCCGCTCTGCGTTTGAAAGGCGCGCTGGATGTCGAAGCGTTGCGGATGAGTTTTGATGAGATCGTGCAGCGTCATGAAATCCTGCGGACTACTTTTGTTTCCGATGAGGGGCAGGGTCGACAGGTCATCAACGAGCACCAACGCTGGGAATTGCCCACTATCAGTCTGGAGCCGTTGTCACCGGAAGAGCAGGACGAAGTCATCAAGGCACGCTTTAAGGGCGATGCCCATACCTCCTTCGATTTGATAAACGGCCCGCTGCTGCGAACGCGTCTGATTCGCCTCAGTAATACTGAGCACGTCATCATTGTGACCATGCATCATATTATTTCCGATGGTTGGTCCATGGGGGTTTTTATCCAGGAGATGGCGCTGCTGTATGATGCCTTTCGTCAGGATAAGACTTCACCGCTGGGCCAGCTTTCAATTCAGTATGCGGATTACTCCCTGTGGCAGCGGGAGTGGCTTTCCGGCGATCGTCTGGATCGCCAGCTGCGTTACTGGAAAACCCGTCTTGACGGTGTTCCGGTTCTGGAACTGCCGACCGATTATCCCCGCCCACCTGTGCACAGCTATGATGGCCGTAATCTGCATTTTTCGCTTTCGAAAGAATTAACCGCGGCATTGAATGAACTCGCCAAACAACGGGGCGCCACCCTTTTTATGGTGCTGTTGTCCGGCTTGCAGGTTTTGCTGCATCGTTACAGCGGGCAGGATGATATCTGTGTCGGTACACCCATCGCGGGAAGAGTGCGGCCGGAGGTTGAAAAACTGATCGGGTGTTTTGTTAACACCCTGGCAATACGCAGTGATCTGGAAGGTAACCCCAGCTTCTTCGCGCTGTTGAAACAGGTGCAGCAAAACCTCACGGGCGCCTATGATCATCAGGATATTCCCTTCGAGCGCCTGGTGGATGAATTGGGTGTCTCGCGGGAAATGAGTCACACCCCACTGTTCCAGGTGATGTTCGTTTTACAGAACGCAACAACAGGTAGCTCCTTTTCATTGCCTGGTCTCGAAATTGATCTGCTCCCCGAAGAATCAGAAACTTCGAAATTTGATATCACCATCAACATGCGGGAAGACAAAGGTCAACTGAAGGGCGATTTTGAATACCGGATAGACCTGTTCAGTGACGCCACCATCCAGCGAATGGTGGGGCACTTCACCCGCCTGTTAACAGAGCTGGTCGCGAATCCGGAGCAAGGGATCGATGATGTTGAATTTTTACCGGCCGCTGAGCGCAACCAGCTGCTGAGCGGTTGGAATACCGCTGAGTCTGTTTACGAGCGTGATTCGGATGTCCTGGATATCTTCCAGCTTATGTTGGCAGAGCACAGCGATCGGGTTGCTGTGGTGTCCGGTGACCATCAACTGACTTATTACGAGTTGGACAACATGAGCAATCATATTGCTCATGCGCTGCGTGAGAAAGCTGTCGGTAGTGGTGATCGGGTAGGTTTGTGTGCTGAGCGCAGCATTGAAACCATTGCCGCGTTGTTGGGTATTCTTAAAGCAGGCGCAGCTTATGTTCCCCTCGACCCTGCGTATCCTGAAGATCGTTTGAAGTACATGATTGATGACAGTGCAGTTGGCTTGGTCCTGGTACACCAGCAGTTGACCGGCAAGCTGCCGGTGAATGACAGCCAAGTGCTCCTGTTGGACGGCTTTAAAGATCTGCGGGAACCGGTGGCGAAGCTGGAGCTAAGGGTAGGTCCACTGGCACCGATCTATGTGATGTACACATCGGGTTCTACGGGCAAGCCCAAGGGAATTGAAGTGGTGCACCGTAATGTGGTGCGCCTGGTGCGCAACACCAACTTTATGCATATGGACGAGGATCTGGCGTTTCTGCAATATGCGCCAATTTCATTTGATGCCGCTACCCTGGAAATTTGGGCGCCGTTGTTGAACGGCGGCAGGATTGTGGTTGCGCCCCAGGGCCAATTGACGCCCGAGGAAATCGGAACCGTTATTGCCCAGGGTGGAGCAAACGCCGCCTGGTTTACTGCCGCATTGTTCCATTATATTGCTGAGTACCAGATGGACGTGTTTCGGCCACTGCAGCAATTACTGGCCGGTGGCGACGTGTTGGCACCGAAGATGGTGCGCAAGGTGTTGGAGGAACTCCCTGGTATCACCTTGATCAACGGTTATGGGCCAACGGAAAATACCACCTTCACCTGTTGTTACCCCATGCGCTCCCTGGGGGACGTGCGACATTCTGTACCCATCGGCAAACCCATTGCCAACACTACGGCTTATGTGTTGGACAGGCAGTTGAAGCCGGTTCCCATTGGTGTTCCCGGCGAGTTGTACACAGGTGGCGATGGTGTTTCCAATGGCTATTTGAACCGGGATGAGCTGACGGCCGAGGTCTTTATTGCCAATCCTTTCTCTAATGTGAAAGGCGCGCGGCTGTACAAAACCGGTGACTTGGTTCGCTACTATCCTGACGGCAATATCGAGTATCTCGGGCGGGTGGACCAACAGGTCAAGATCCGTGGATTCCGCATTGAGCTGAGCGAAGTGGAAGATGCCTTGGGCAAAATCAACACCATTCGCGAAGTGGCTGTGATCGCACGGGAAGACTCCCCTGGCGTCAAGCGCCTGGTGGCGTATTACGTGCCGGTGGACGGCGCGAACCCAACCACAACAGAGCTGCGTTCTGAACTCAAACAGGTTCTGCCGGATTACATGATCCCATCGGCTTTTGTGCATATGGAAGGCCTGCCGGTTACCGCGAACGGCAAGCTTGACCGTCGCGCGTTGCCCAAGCCGGAGTTGGACTCAGAGACAGCGTTGAAGCGGGTGCCCCCCAGAACCGAGAAAGAAATGATCCTGGTGGACATCTGGAAGCAGGTGTTGAACCTGGAAGAATTGGGCATCCGGGATAATTTCTTTGAAGTGGGTGGTGATTCGATCCTCAGTATCCAGATCATCAGTCGCGCTAAGCTGGCCGGATTGCATATCACCACCAAACAGATTTTTGAAAACCAGACCATTGAAGAGTTGGCGGCGGTTGCCAGCGAAGTGGAATCCCCGGTGCTGGCGGAGCAAGGGCTGGTGGAAGGGGAGTTTCCGCTGTCTCCCATTCAGCATTGGTTCTTCGACCACCGGTTTGTGGAGGAACATCACTGGAACCAATCCGTTCTGCTTGATGTGAAAGCGGATAAAAGTTTCAGCTTTGCAGAGTTGCAGGCGGCGCTGTCCGCACTGGTGTTGCAGCACGATGCGCTGCGGCTGCGTTTCGAGCGCACTGAGCATGGCGTGCGCCAATACCTGGCATCCGCTACCGAGATTGATAAACATGTGTCAATCCGGGAAATCACTCTGAATCAAGACGACGTGGATGGGCAGGTCATCACCGCGCATTGTGATCAAATTCAGGCGTCCTTGAACCTCCTGCACGGGCCTTTGTTGGCGGCCGGGTTGTTTAACCTGCCCGGGGGGCAGCGTAAGCTGCTTTTGGTGCTCCATCATTTGGTGGTAGACGGCGTGTCATGGCGTATTCTGCTTGAAGACTTTAACGCGGCGTTGGAATCAGCGCAGAAGCAGCAGGACATCAAGCTTGGGTATAAAACCACATCGTATAAACAATGGACCCAAGCCCTGATCGACGGTGTCGAACTTGGTCATCTCAATAGCGAGATTGATTACTGGGAAACGGTTATCGAAAAAGAAAAACCGGCGCTACCCATCGACTATCCCGGAGGCAGCGCGACGGTAGCAGAGACAGTGGTTCATTCTGTTAAGCTTGCAGAAGGTTTTACCCAGTCGCTGCTGCGGGATGTACATCAGTCCTACCGCACAGAAATAAATGACCTCCTGTTGACTGCACTGGCACGTACTATTTCTGACTGGAGTGGCAATCTTGAGATCTATCTTGAGCTGGAAGGTCACGGCAGGGAATCCTTCAGTGAGAAAATCGATCTCAGTCGAACCGTCGGCTGGTTTACCTCGGTGTATCCGGTACGACTGAAGTACGAGAATGGACAATCGGTCCAGGATAACCTGAAGTCCATTAAAGAACAGCTGCGCCATATACCCGGCAAAGGCTTTGGTTACGGTGCTCTGCGCTATTTGGGTGGCCCCAAGCAGAACAGCCTGTTGTTGAAAGCACCCCGGGCCGATTTGGTGTTCAACTACCTTGGGCAGTTCAATTCGCTGATCGAGAATAACCCCTGGTTCACCGTTGCCGCAGAAAGCCGGGGACATGAGCACAGCCTGGAAAGTGTTGACCCGCATCCATTGAGTATCAACAGCTATATTGTTGGTGACCAGCTCCAGGTTGACTGGATCTACAGCCGATCCCTGTTCAAACAGGAAACCATTGAAAAACTGGCTCAGCAGTATATTGCGGCCCTGGAACAATTGGTTCAGCACTGCGTCCAGTCTGATGTGTTTGGTTACACGCCCTCAGATTTCCCATTATCCGGTTTGAATCAAGCACAAATCGACAGGCTGATCGGCAACCAGCGTGGTATCGATTCCGTGTATCCCCTTTCTCCCATGCAGGAGGGGATGTTGTTCCACAGTTTGTTTGACAATGATGATGGTGTTTACTTCGAACAGCTGAGTGTCGAGGTGCTTGGCGGAGTTAATCGGGAAACACTCAAGAACGCCTGGTGTAGTGTTGTGAATCGCCATCCGGCTCTGCGCAGTGCATTCGTCTGGCAGGATATCGATCGTCCGTTGCAAATCGTCTACCACGAAATCAATATGGAAATCGTGGAATTGGATTGGCGCCATCTGGGCGAAGCCCAAGTTCAGGAGAGGCTGGATGCCTGGCTGGAAAAAGATCGTCAACGGGGCTTTGACTTTGAACGCCCCGGGCTGATGCGGCTGGCCTGGGTGGACTTGCCAGGCAATCGTTCCAGGCTGATCTGGAGTTTCCATCATATTGTATTGGATGGATGGTCGCTGCCGCTGGTCATGGGTGAGGTTTTCCAGACCTACGGCCTGATGATGAAGGGTGAAGATCCCCGCTTGCCGCAAGCGGGAGGCTATGAAGACTTCATCTCCTACCTTGAAACAGTGGATAAGGGAGACGCGCTGCAATTCTGGAAGTTGTATCTGGCCGACTTTGAAGGTGCAACCCCTTTACCCAACAAGCGTTCCTACACCATCAGCAGCGAAAAAACTTTCCTGGAGAATGAGCTGCTGTTGGACAACAGTTTCACCAGTCGATTGCAACAGTTTGCCCGTGAGCATCACGTCACCCTGAATACGGTGTTGCAGGCAGCCTGGGGCGTATTGTTATCCCGTTACAGTGGCGATCGTGATGTTGTATTCGGTACCACTGTGTCCGGCCGTCCCGCAGATCTGCCCAATGTTGAGAACATCGTTGGTCTGTTTATCAATACCTTGCCACTGCGCATCCAGCTTGACGGCTTAACCACTATCTTGCCGTTGTTGAAATCCATGCAGGATCAGCAGGTAGATCTGCGTCGATTTGAATTTACGCCGTTGGTGGACATTCACCGGGTTTCCGAAGTGCCGGGTGATCAAAGCCTGTTTGACAGCATTCTGGTTTTCGAAAATTATCCCGTAGGTGAGGCGGTGCACAGCGCCGATGAGCTGATTGACTTCGGTCACATCACTACCATCGAGCACACCAACTTTCCTATGACTGTGATTGTTGAGCCCAGCGAACAGCTGCGGGTGAAACTGTCCTACGACGCTTCATTGTTTGACAGTGTTACGATAGCTCGGGTTCTGGATCATCTTAAAACCCTGTTGCATGGGATTCTGTCCCAGCCGGATGTTCCCCTGTTACGTTTGCCGATGCTGAGCGAAGTGGAGCGTTCGCAGGTACTGCATGAATGGAATCCGGCCCCGGCCAATTACCCACGCAATCTGTGTCTGCACCAGATTTTTGAGCGTCATGCGAAAGCGCACCCTGACCGCGTAGCCTTGATCGAAGGGCCCACCGAGTTGAGTTACCAGGAACTCAATCGTCAGGCGAATCAGCTGGCCCGATATTTGGCAGATCTGGGAGTAGGGGACGGCGCTTATGTGGGAATAGCGCTCGAACGGTCCAGCAGAATGATCGTGAGTATTTTGGCGACGCTGAAACTGGGCGCCGCCTACGTCCCGTTGGACCCGGATTACCCGGCGGAGCGGGTTGAATACATGTTGCGGGATACCCAGGCGCCTGTAGTGATTTCCATTACCGGTCTTGCTGCAAAGTTGCGCTCAATTGTTGCCAATGACGATATCCAAAGCAACTTGCTGCTGTTGGATCAGGAGCAAGAGCAAATCAGTGGCAAAAGCGGTGAAAACATTTTGCCTGGATTTGCTACTGATCCTCGTCGCGATGCCTATGTCATCTACACTTCCGGTTCGACCGGGCGCCCCAAAGGGGTATTGGTGCGTCAGATCAGTGTGATTCGGTTGGTGTTGGACAGTAACTTCTTTACCCTGGATTCCACCGATCGGGTTTGTCACGTTTCGAATGTGTCTTTTGATGCTGCGATCTTCGATGTCTGGGCGCCGTTGTTGAATGGTGCCGCCATGGTGTTGTTTACCAAAGATCAGATTCTGAACCCGGATCTGTTCCTGGAAGAAATGACGCGCACCGGAGCCAATACGTCGTTTATCACGACTGCTTTGTTCAATATGTACATGTCCACTGAACAGAGAATCATCTCCAGGTTCAAATATCTGTTAGTGGGTGGCGAACCACTGGACCCCAGTGTGATTCGGGCTGCGATAAAGCAGTGTAAGCCGAAGCATTTGATGAACGGTTACGGGCCCACGGAAAACACAACGTTTTCCACCTATAAAGATATTACGTTTCTTCCTGAGCATGCGACCACGGTGCCCGTGGGGCGTCCTATCAGTGGGTCAACCGGATATGTATTGGATGAGTTCCTGCAGCCGGTACCGATTGGCGTGAAAGGGGAACTCTACGTGGGTGGTGACGGTGTGGCCGTCGGTTACCTGAATGATCCTGAAAGAACGGAAAAATCCTTTATTCCTGATCCCTTTTCGTCTGATGCAGAAGCCAAGCTTTATCGCACAGGTGATATCGCCCGTTATAACGATGAAGGTGAAATTGAAATACTGGGGCGTGCCGATGATCAGGTGAAGGTGCGAGGCTTCCGTATTGAGTTAAGTGAAGTTGAAGCCAACCTCAGCCGTATAGATATGGTGCAGGACGTGGTGGTTCTGGTTAAGCTGGATTCCGATAACCAGAAAAGGCTGGTTGCCTACGTTAAGCTGGAAGGTGAAGGCGACGCCCAATCGCTACGGCAGATGGCGTTGGAATATTTACCAAAGCACATGGTGCCGGCTTCCTTCACGGTTCTGAAGGAATTTCCCCTGACCTCCAATGGCAAGGTGGATAAACGGGCGTTGCCTGAGCCCGTCTTTGAAAACCATGGCGTTTCGGAATACGTTGCACCGAGAAATGAAAAAGAACGGCATCTGGCCAATATATGGGAGCAGGTGCTGAAGGCCGATACCGTGGGTATCCATGATAACTTCTTCGAGCTGGGCGGGGATTCAATCCTCAGTATCCAGATCATCAGCCGTGCCAAGCGGGCAGGCATCCACATCACAGCAAAGCAGATTTTTGATTACCAGACCATTGCTGAACTCAGTGAGGTGGCGCGGGAGCTGCAGGGCGTTGTGCTGGCTGAACAGGGTTTGGTTTCCGGCGAGATCCCCTTTAGCCCGATCCAACATTGGTTCCTGAGCCACCACCAGAACTCTCCACAGCATTTCAACCAATCGCTGATGTTGAAAGTGGATAAGCGGGTTCATGTTGAACAACTGGAAGTGTGCCTGGAATCCATCTTGTATCAACATGACATGCTGAGGGCGCGCTTTAAGGAAGAGGGTGGAACCTGGCGTCAGTATTATGAACCGGTCGAGCAGGTATCTGTCTTGCTTGAGGACAGCTTTGAAGTGGTCAACCTGTCTGGTCTTCCCGAAAATCTTCGGGGTGACCAGATTGAGCATCTGGCCAACAAAGCGCAGGGAAATCTTGATCTGGAAAGCGGGCCCTTGGTGCGTTTTGTATACTTTGACCTTGGGGATTCAGAGCCCGCGCGTTTGGCCATCATCGTTCACCATCTGGTGATTGATGTCTTCTCCTGGCGTGTGATCCTGGAGGATCTGCAGACAGCTTTGGGGATGGCTCTGCGTGGTGCCAAGATTGATCTGGGCAGTAAGACAACTTCTTTTAAACAATGGTCTGAGGCTTTGTCCGCTCTGGCACAAACGGAAGAACTCGCGGGCGAATATGAGTATTGGTCTAGTGCGCAGGATGCTGACATAACGGCACTGCCTCAAACCGCCGATGGCGCCAACACGGTGGGGTCAGTGCAGGTGGTGGAACGTGCACTTTCGGCTGAACTGACAGATCGACTACTCAAGCAGTCTGGCAAAGCTTACCGAACAGAGATTAATGATCTGCTGCTGGCGGCCCTTTATCAGGCGGTGCGTGACTGGTCCGGGCAGACCGTGATGCAGGTGGACCTGGAGGGGCACGGGCGCGAGTTTATCAGTGAGCAACTGGATATCAGCAGAACGGTTGGTTGGTTTACCAGCATCTACCCTGTGGTGCTTGCCGCCGATCATGACGATACCGGCGCAGTCATCAAATCGGTGAAACAGCGCTTGCGGGAAGTTCCGCGCAAAGGCCTCAGCTATGGCGTGTATCGTTACCTGAATGATGGTGCACTGCACACCGGCTCATCCTCGGCGATCAGTTTCAACTATCTCGGTCAGTTGGATAAGGTGGTGGAAGAGGGTGGACTGCTCTCTCAGGCTCCTGAAAGCTGTGGCGAAGAGATTGCCCGGGACGGTGAGCGACAGTATTTGCTTGAGATCAGCGCGCGGGTTCAGAACGGCCGGCTTTCGATGGCTTGGCGCTACAGCAGCAATTGCCATGACCAGGCCACTATCGATCATGTCGCGGATACCTATCTGAGTTATCTTGCTGCCATAGTTGAACACTGTTGTGAGAGTGGCGCGTTTGGGTACACGCCATCCGATTTTCCCTTGGTAGCCATGGATCAACCCCAGGTAGATGCACTTGGGACGTTGCCCAATATCGAAACCATTCTGCCGCTTTCTCCCGTGCAGGAAGGCATGCTCTTCCATGCGCTGTATGAGCCCGGTTCCTGGGTTTACTTCGACCAGATTATTGTTCCTATACAGGGTGACGTGAACGAGGAGGCCATGTTCAATGCGTGGCGTGCCGTAGTCGCCCGACATCAGATCCTCCGTACCGGCTTTGTTTGGGAAGGTTTGACCAAACCGTTGCAGGTGGTGCTGGAGAATGTCGAGCTCGAGATACAACGTTACGACTGGACCGCTGTTGATGCCGGGGCTGCTGAAGAAAAATTCCGGCGCCTGTTGCAAGATGACCGCAACCTTGGTTTTAACTTCAAGCGCCATGGTGTGATGCGGTTGAGTTGGGTGTCGTTACCCGATGCTCAATACAGGTTGATCTGGAGCTTTCATCACATTCTGCTGGACGGATGGTCTATGCCGGTGGTGTTCGGCGAGTTGTTTGCGACCTATGAGGGGCTGGTTGCCCGGCAGGAAGTAGTGTTGCCGGCGGCACCCCGCTATCAGGACTTTATCAGTTGGTTAACCTCTCAAAGCGAACAGGCGGCGTTTGATTTTTGGCGCAGTTACCTGGCAGGTTTTACCGCTCCGACGCCCATTCCAGTCCGCAACTCACCGGCTGTGGTGGAGGAGAAAGCGCGAAACCTGGATTCGGCTTCGCGCTATCGGGAGCAGGAAATCAGTATCAGTGGCAGCTTGTTGAAAGGGTTGCAGGATGTTGCCAAGCGTTATCGGGTGACATTGAATCATATTCTGCAAGGTGTGTGGGGATTGCTTCTTCATCGCTACAGCGGTGAGCACGATGTCTTGTTCGGCACAACCGTATCCGGGCGACCGGCTGAATTACCGGGAATTGAAGTAATGGTCGGGTTGTTCATTAATACCCTGCCGATGCGGTTGGAGGTAAAACACGGAGCCAACTTCATTGACTGGTTGCAGGAACAGCAATCACTGCAGTCCGAAATCAAGAATTTCGAATACAGTTCACTAGTGGAAGTTCAAAAGGCCAGTGCGCTGTCTTCCAAGCAGGCCTTGTTTGAATCCATATTGGTGTTTGAGAACTATCCCATTGATGAGGCTTTGGAAGAGACTCAGGCATCCCTGAACATCGGTGAGGTAGAAGCGTTCCAACAAACGAATTTCCCGCTGACCCTGATAGTGATACCGGGTAAAGAACTGGTGCTGCGCTTCTCCTACGACAGTTTCCTGTTTGAACAGGATACGGTTCAGCGCATGCTTACTCATATTGAGCATATGCTCTTGACCATCCAGGGAGCACCCGGTATTCGATTGCAGGATATTCCCCTGTTAAGTATGCGGGAAGAACAGCAGTTGGTGCATACCTGGAATGACACGGGCTCACTGTTTGCCTCAGAGTCCACGTTGGTGCAATTGTTCGAACAGCAGGTGGCTAAACATCCCAACGCAGTTGCCTGGGAATATGGCAGTCAAAAGATTACGTACGAGCAGCTGAATCAGCGCGCCAACCGTTTGGCTCGTCAGTTGATCGAGTATGGGGTCAAGCCAGGTCAGGATGTCGCGATCAGTTTTGATCGGTCTCTGCATATGCTGAAAGCCATGTTGGCTGTGCTCAAAGCGGGTGCCGCGTACGTCCCCATTGATCCCGACTACCCGCAGGATCGCATTGAACATATTTTACAGGACACGGCCGCACCGGTGTTGGTTACCTATGCTGCAAACCTGGACCATATGCAACAGATGTCCACTGGAACCGGAACCCGGGTATTGAGCATTGAGTCCATACTGGAGAAATGCTCAGGCCTCTCTGACGACAATCTTAATACTGCGGTGGCGAAGGGCAGCCGTGCCCGCGCTTATGTGATCTATACATCCGGTTCAACCGGTAAACCCAAAGGTGTTTGTGTGCCCCAGGTGGCGGTCAGCCGCCTGGTGTTGAACACGGATTATGTGGATCTGGAGCCGGGGCACCGTATGGGGCACGCATCCAACGTTTCGTTCGATGCCGCCACATTTGAATTCTGGGGCGCTTTGCTGAACGGGGGCACGCTGGTGTGTGTGGACCGTGAAACGGCCCTGGACCCGCAAAGGTTCGCGGATACCATTATCCGTAACAATATCGAAGTGCTGTTTGTAACCACCGCATTGTTTAATGCGTTGTCGAAACAGAAAATCGATGTGTTTGCCGGATTGGAGTATTGCCTGTTTGGTGGCGAAGCCTGTGATCCCAACCAGGTGAAAGCGGTAATAGAATCCGGCTCGGGTCCCAAACATCTTCTGCATGTTTATGGTCCTACCGAGAACACCACTTTCTCCACCTGGCATGAAGTCAAGCGCGTTTTACCAGGCTCCACGACGATTCCGATAGGCAAGCCGCTTGCGAACAGCACTCTTTATGTGTTGGATGACGCGTTGCGACCCGTACCCATTGGTGTTAACGGGGAAATCTATGTCGGGGGAATGGGGCTGGCGGATGGCTACCTGAACCGCGACGATCTTACTGCCTCGGCGTTTGTTGAAAACCCTTTCAAACCGGGGGAAAGGCTCTATAAAACCGGAGACCTTGGGCGTTTGCTGTCGGATGGTGCACTGGAGATTTCCGGCCGTATTGATGACCAGGTAAAGATTCGGGGTTATCGCATCGAACTGGGCGAGATCGAAACGGCGTTGAATCAACTGTCAGAAGTCAAAGAGTCCTCTGTTGTCGTGCGAACGATGTCCAATGGCACCAAACAACTGGTTGGCTATTGCGAGCGGCGTCATTCAGGGCTGCGTCATTCAGGAAAGGAACATTCCATTGCTGAACTAAAAGCCAAGCTGCGTCAGACCCTGCCGGATTATATGGTGCCGAGTGCTATCGTCATGGTGGATGCCCTGCCGCTAAATCCCAACGGTAAAGTCGATAAAAAAGCGTTGCCGGAGCCGACAGCAGAGCACTTCGTTGCCAACCAGTTTGTTGCTCCCCGTAATGCCACCGAACAGGCGCTGGCGGAGGTCTGGCTGGAAGTGCTCGAGCTGGATCAGGTGGGTGTGTTCGATGATTTCTTTGATCTGGGCGGACACTCGCTGTTGATCAACAAGGTAGCTACCCGCCTTAAGCAGAAGCTGGGTATCGAACTGCCTTTGCGCACATTATTTGAAGTGCCCACCATTGCGGCTTTGGCGGAAATTCTGCAAAGCCTGTCTACTCCGGCGGCGGATGAAGACGAGTGGGATGAAGAAGATTATGAGGAAGGTTCTCTATGACAGTTTATGAGCTGATGGCTAAGTTGGGTGCTGCCGGCATCAAACTATGGGTCGAAGAGGGCCAGCTCAAGTTTAAAGCCCCGAAGGGTGCCTTAACTCCTGATCTGAAGCAGAACCTGATTGATAACAAGCAAGCGGTGATTGCCTTTTTGTCGGAGGCAAAAGTAGGTGAGTCCGGTGGCGACTCCCAGATTCCCCTTGCAGATCGATCCCAACCTGTGCCCTTGTCTCATGCTCAGCAAAGGCTGTGGTTTATTGAGCAGCTGACACCGGGTAGCAGTACTTTTCATATTCCCGCAGCGTTGTACCTGACGGGTATTCTCGATATCCAGGCGCTGGAGCGTGCGTTCCTCAAATTGGTGCAACGGCATGAAGCATTACGCACGGTCTTCCTCCAGGAAGGAGAAGAGCCCTGTCAGGTGGTGCGCGAGATGGAGCGCTTTTCGATTCCTTTTGAATCCCTGACGGAGCTGCCGGAGAGTGAGCGCCTTGCAGAGGTGAAGTCCCGGGTTGAGAGAGAAGTCCGCACCTCATTTAATTTAAACGAAGGGCCTTTGATCAGGGCTCGTCTGTATAAGCTGGACGACAACAAGCACGGGTTGATCGTGACCATGCATCATATCGTCACTGACGGCTGGTCCATGGGGATATTCGTGCGGGAAATTTCCGCCCTTTACGCTGCAGAACGTATGGGGGCAGCAGCACCTTTACCTGAATTGCAGATTCAATATCCGGATTTCGCGGCATGGCAGCGGGAGTGGTTGCATGGGGATGAGCTGGAAAGGCAATTGGGTTATTGGCGGCGTAATCTGGATCATGCTCCTGCTCAACTGGCGCTACCCTTTGACCGCCCCAGGCCGGCATTGCAAACCCTTAACGGCGCGACCCGGCATCTGCAGCTAAATGATTCAATTGTTACCAAGTTGCGGGCGGTGGCGAGAGAGTTTGATACCACATTGTATGTGGTGATGTTAACTGCTTACAAAGTGGTTCTGTCCAAATGGGCGCAGCAAAGTGATATTTGCGTCGGAATGCCTATTGCCGGGAGAACCCGGGCAGAAGTGGAAGGGCTGATTGGTTTTTTCGTAAATACCCTGGTGATTCGCAGTCAATTTGGCAGCAACCCGACTTTTAGAGAACTGCTGGCGCAAGTAAAAGAAAAGGTACTGGGCGCCCAAGGGCATCAGGACGTTCCGTTCGAGGCCATCGTTGAGGAGCTGAACACACCCAGAAACCTGAGCTTTTCCCCTTTATACCAGGTTGCATTATCCCTCACCAGTGGCGATGGTACGGCAAAGAAAGCCGTCGTCGGAGGTTTGGAAATTGAGCCCATGCCCATTGACCTGGTGGCGGCTCGTTTGGACATGACCATGATGCTGGTGGACCACGGATCCAGTGTCGACGGTATGCTGGAATACAACACGGACCTGTTTAACGCTGCCACCATTGAATTGTTCATTTCCCATTTTGAACGGGTGTTGGAATTGTTTGGCAACAATCTCGATACCAGCGTCGCTGCTTTACAGTTGTACGATAATAAGACGTTGCTTGAGAAGCTGGGTCACGCTCAGGGAGCAGAAACCGTGCTTCCACTCAGTCCCATGCAAAGGGATTTCTGCCTGGACAGCTTGCGGGATCCGGATAGTAACCGTAACAGCATCGGTTATTTCGCCAGACTTCCTGATGTTGATTGTGCTGACGCAAGTATTACAGGAAAAATCCGTGATGCGTTGCAAAGTGTTGCGAACGCCAATCCATTTTTACGCAGCCGGGTGATACCCAGCGCTTTGCCGGGCAGTGATGCGTTATATCAATCAATTCTGGAACAGGACTCTGTTCATTTTGAAATTCTGGATTGGTCAGGAAGCACTGGGCCAGAGCACGAACTCCGGGAAAAATTGACCGCGCTGGCTTTACCCGGCTGGAACGTAGAGAGTGTTCAGCTGATCCGGCACTATCTGGTTAAAGCCGATAGCGATCAGTGTTATCTGGTGGTGGCGGCTCATCACTCCATTTTTGACGGAATCAGTAAGCTGCGTCATTTCCAACAGTTTGCACAGGCATTTAATGGCGAAGCTTTGCGCTCTGTTTCTACCTCGGAAATTTCCGGTTGGCTGGTTGAGCGTACGTCCAAAACAGATCGTGCCGGTGGATTGGCGTACTGGTCCGGTGAGCTGGCAGACTACGAGCCTCCAGCCACCCGCAAACATCAGGTCGGGGCGACGGTTGTTCAGAACTGGTTGCTTAGCGGCGAGAGCCATCAGCAGCTGCTTGACTGGTGCAAGAAACACGCTGTCTCCACTGCCAACTACTTGCGAACGCTCTATGCGCTTACTCTGCAACAGTGTTATTACCACTCGGACGAGTTCGTGCTGGTGGATGCAGCTGGCGGACGGGAAGCAAGCTCCCGGGATTGGGTCGGGTGTGCTTTTCAGTTTACACCTTATGTACAGCATAAGACACAGGCAGCCGGAGTAATTGAACTGCTGCAACAGAACCGGGCATGGAAGAAGACAGTGGGGGATGCCCAGTATCTGTCCATGCTGGCCCGTTCGTCATTGCTCTCCCGGGATGCACTTGAGTTCCAGTTTAACTATCGATTGCCTGATATTACCCAGTCCGTCCCCTGGTTGGGACAACAAACCGTTATCCATCCGGTGCAGCCTGATAATGCCGGCACAGTGAAGCTACTCGTAACGCCGGATGCGTCATCCATTGATTTGCGGCTGAGCTATCACGACGCTGAATTTGAAGGCTTCAAACTGTTGCAGCGGATGCAACAGGTGCATGCGCAAATCCAGGCAGGTGCTACCGAACTGCAGGCGCTCAAGTGGCTGTTGCCGGACGAGGAAACTAAGCTGCGTGGCTTTGCGGAAGGCGTCGAACAACCCATTGGCCCGAACCTGTTGGAGCGCTTTAAGCAGCAAGTCAGTAGCCAGCCCGACTTGGTTGCGCTTATCTATCAAGGTGCTACCTTAACCTATCGGCAACTGGATGCACTGAGTAATCAGGTGGCTCACTTTCTTTTGTCGAAAGGGGTTACCGGGCAGAGTAAAGTGGCCTTGTGCGTTAGCCGTAACCTGAATTTGTTGCCCTTGTTCCTAGGGGTTGTTAAGTCCGGCGCTGCCTACGTGCCACTGGATGTGAATTATCCTGCGGAGCGCATTGCGTTTATCCTGGAGGATAGCGGCGCCGAGCTCTTAATAACGGAGTCCTGTGTTCAGGGCCGTTGGGCCCAGGATGGGGCACGACCGAATGCATCCAGCCTGATTCTGGCGGACGATCTCCAGGGCCTGGTGAGCGGATTCTCCAGCTCGACACCTGAGGTGTCCATTACCCCGGATTCCATCCTTTATTACGTTTACACTTCCGGTTCTACAGGGCAACCCAAAGGCGCCGGTGTATTTCATCGGGGTGAAGCCAATCTGCTGGATTGGTATCTCGGGCTGTTGCAACCCACCTGTGATGATCGTTTTCTGCTGATCTCCGCCATCGGGTTCGATCTGACCCAGAAAAATTTGTTCGCCCCGATCTGCAGTGGCGCGGCATTGGTTCTGCCATCCCAGGAATCCTATGACCCGGATAGTCTGGCTTTGGATATTCAACAAAATGGCGTCACGATAGTGAATGGTGCGCCTTCCGCCTTTTATCCTTTGATCGATATGCCCGAAAAGATCACCACACTGCGGCATGTGGTGTTGGGCGGCGAACCCATACGTATTGATCTGATGCGGGGCTGGCTTGCCCATCAAAATCACAGTGCGCAGACAACGCTTACCAATAGCTATGGCCCTACCGAGTGCAGTGACGTTGTTGCATATCACTCCAGCACCCACTTGGCCGAGGGCTTGGATTCGATCCCAATCGGTAAGCCAGTCGCAAACACCCATCTGTATGTTGTGAACAAACAGGGTGCCATGATGCCTTTCGGGGCTGCAGGTGAGCTGAGAATCGCAGGCGCCGGTGTTGGCGCCGGATACTGGAACCGGGCTGAACTGAACGACGATGTTTTCCTGGATTGTCCTTACCATAACGGCCGTTGGTATCGCACCGGAGATATCTGTCGGCTCAATCATGATATGGAAATCGAATACATTGGACGTTCTGATTTTCAGGTGAAGCTGCGCGGATTGCGAATCGAACTGGGAGAGATTGATACACAGCTTAAAGCACTTCCCGGTGTCAACGATGCCGTTTCCATTGTCAGGGACGATTTGCTGATTGGTTACGTACTGAGTGATTCTGTGGTGGACACCGTTCTTGCCAGGGAAGAGTTGGCGAAGCATCTGCCTGAATTTATGGTGCCCACTGCTATTGTCAGTGTGCCGGTCTGGCCGTTGACCCCCAATGGAAAGATTGATCGCAAAGCCTTGCCCGAACCTGCTCTTAATCAGCAACAGGAATTTGTTGCCCCCCGTAATGACAGCGAACAACAAATTGCGGATATCTGGTGCCAGGTTCTCAAGCAAACTGAAATCAGCGTGAAAGCCAACTTTTTTGAAGCGGGCGGACATTCCCTGTTGGCCACTCAGGTGGTCTCCAGAATCCGCAAAGCGTTTGATGTGGAGATTTCGGTCAGGGCGCTGTTTGAAGCTCCCACCATTGAAAAACTGGTGCGATACATCAGTACGGCCTCAACCCAGGGCGTGGACGCGCCACCACTGGTGGCTTTGGACCCACCGAACCGGGACACATTGTCTTTTGCGCAGTACCGGTTGTGGTTTGTGGATCAGTTAAACCAGGGGAGCAGTGAATACAACCTGCCATCGGCGCTGAAGATTTCGGGCCCATTGAATGTGGACGTGCTGGATCGTGTGTTCGGTGAAATCATCGCCCGGCATGAGGTGTTGCGCACGAATTTTGGCGAGGCCGACGGTGTCCCTCAGCTACTGGTCCATGATCCCAAACCCTGGCGTTCAGAGATTTATGACCTGACGGCTTTGTCTGACGCTGAACAACAGAGTCGAATCACGCAATTGGTGGATGACGACGCGGCCCGTGTCTACGATCTGCAGCACGATGCATTGATCAGCACAGCCATCATCAAGCTCGCGGCAGACAGTCATATTCTGCTGCTGAATATGCACCACATTATTTCAGACGGCTGGTCGTTAGGTGTCCTGGTTCAGGAAATTCAGGCGCTGTATCCGGCATTCTCTGCCAATCAATCGTCGCCGTTGCCGCCGCTCCCGATCCAGTATTCTGACTTCGCTGTCTGGCAACGCAACTGGTTGCAGGGAGAAACGCTGGATAACCTGCGGGAATATTGGCAGGAGGCTTTGCGTGGTGCGCCGGATGTGCTGCGTCTGCCCACAGACAAGCCCCGACCCAAGCACCAGACTTTCAACGGCGCCCACTATTCATTGGGACTAGGCAAGGCGTTGTCACAAAAGCTAAACCGGTTCTGTGAGCAGAACGATCTCACGCCCTTTATGGTGTTGATGGGGGCCTATCAGATTATGCTGTCCCGTTATGCGGGACAAAGGGACATCTGTGTGGGCATCCCCATCGCCGGGCGCAATCGTGCGGAGCTGGAAGGGCTGATCGGCTTTTTCATTAACGGTTTGGTGATCCGGACCCGTATGGAGGACAACCCATCCGCAGAGGAATACCTGCAGCAGGTTAAAGAAGTGGCATTGGGCGCTTACGCGCACCAGGACATGCCGGCGGATCTTCTGCTGGATGCCATTAAAATGGAGCGTACCGCCGACACCTCTCCAGGAGCGCAGATAGGCTTCGCCTTGCAGAATGTTTCCCAGGAAGATCTCCATGCAGAAACAGCAGGGTTGAGCATAGAAACCGTACCCAGAGAACACAAAACGGCAAAATACGAGTTGTCGTTGATTCTGCAGGAATCGGATGACGGATTCGGTGGTGTATTTGAGTACAATACCGATCTGTTCCTTGAATCCACTATTACAAGGATGACCAGCCACTTCACCCAGTTGGTGAGTGAGCTAATTGATCATCCGGACTACATGATCGATCAGCTGCCCATGTTCCCGCTGGACAGCCTGCACAGCCTGCTCAATCTGGATCCGGCTGAATGCGAACTGCGTGTTCTGTCCCCAATGCAGCGGGACATGTATCTGGACACCCTGCTGGAACCTGACACTTTAAAAAACAGTCTTGGTTACCACTTTATTACCGACGGTGAGTTTGATGTTGACTTATGGGTGCAGGCGAGCAAACAACTTGTTGCGCAATATCCGCTGTTAAAGGCCACCATCCAACGTTCCGATCTGCCCTATACTGACGTCGCCTATCTCAAGATTCCGTATGTTAAAGAGCCTGCGCTTGATCTCACTGTAGAGGATTGGAGCGACCGCGATACCTCCGATGAAGCCGCAGCGCAATTTGCCCAGAGTCTGATCTGGCGACCCTATGATGTGCACGGCGAACTTAGCCAGTATTATGTTTACAAGCTCAATGCCGGTCGTCATCTGGTGGTCTTCAGGATGAACCACATTGTGCTCGATGGCGCCGGTATGGCGGTACACCTGATGAACTCAATTGCTTGCGCGGAAGCACTGCAGTCCGGACAAGCCTACCAGCCCGCGCCCGACATTTTCGATCAGTACGTGGAAGACAACAGTCGTCGCACCGACAGTTCCGCAGTGGTTCGCTATTGGAAGGAGCAAAGTAAAACGCTGGAGGCACTGGATTTTTCCTTGCCACCGGGTAGCCAGGGTTCCGGGACCCGTGTAGAACAGTCGTTACGCCTGTCAGACGCCCATTGGCAGAGGTTACAAACCTACTGTCGTGACAACAGAATTACCCCTTCGCTTTACTTTAAAGCCCTGTATGGCCTGTTGATTAACGCCTATTGCCGAGGTGAAGACGACTTTTATGTGTCGGAAGTGGTAGGCGGTCGTGTTGGACAGCACAAGCGGGCCTTCGGTAATTATTTTCAGGTGATGCCGGTGGTGTTTCCCAAGGAACTGTTTGTTGGACATTCCCGCGTCACCGCCTTATTTGATCATATTCGTCAGTATCGAAAATCGCTGCGTGCCAATGCCAATATTTCGTTGTTGGCCCAGCGTCGCTTGCTGCCCCAGGGGCGGCTGCATTTCATGTTTAATTATTACAACTTCATTCCGACCACCACCTTGTTCGGCACCGAAATCAAATTGAAAGCCTATCCCCAGGTTCAGGACGGGCCGGTGCAATTTGTGGTACATGAACAGGATGGCTGTCTGGACCTCAATCTCATCTATCTTGATGACTTGTTTGCCGACTTGAATTTTCTGCAACGCATGGCGCAATTGAGCGAACAGATATTGGGCGGCGTTATGGATGTTCATGGGTTGGAACTACGCCTGGCGAAAGAACAGCCCTTGACGGCCGCTGCCACGAACTGCAACACAACTTTTACCATGGCAACGGTGGTTCATGGCTTTCTGCAACAGGCGGAAGCAACCCCGGACGCTGTCGCAGTCAAACACGGCAACACCCAGTTGACCTATCGGCAGCTAAATCAGCAGTCTTCCGGCTTGGCCGCGCACTTGGTGGAGCAGGGCGTGCAACCGGGCTCTCGAGTGGGCATCTGTCTTGATCGCAGCGTGGATATGTTGGTATCCGTGTTGGCGGTATTGAAATGTGGCGCTGCTTATGTGCCTATGGATTCCAATTATCCAGCAGAACGCCTGGCCTATATCCTGGAAGACTCTTCTGCACCGGTGCTGATTACCCAGCAATGTGTACGTGACCGAATCCAGGATGCTATCTCCGGTAAGTCCTGCAATGCCCTGGAGCTGGATAAGGACACCGCTTGGCGCGATTATGCCGAGGACAGGGTTCCTCAGATGCCGAACGGTCATGATGGCATCTATGTCATTTATACCTCTGGTTCCACCGGGCAACCCAAAGGCGCTCAGGTGACCCATGCAGGGGAAGTCAATCTGCAATCCTGGTATGTGAATGATCTGGGTATCAATGCAGATGACCGGTTCCTGCTGATCAGCGCGTTTGGCTTTGATCTGACGCAGAAAAACCTGTTTGCGCCATTGCTGGTGGGCGCGACTCTCGTGATTCCGGAGATGGAGGACTTCGACCTGAACCAGGTGGCAAACACAATTGCCGCTGAGCAGATTACCGTGGTGAACTGTGCGCCCAGTGCTTTCTATCCCATTGTTGAAGACAGCGCCATGGCGGGCTATCCGTTCTCCAGTTTGCGTTATCTGATCCTGGGCGGGGAGCCGATTCGGCTTGATGCCTTGCAGGCCTGGTTGGATCAGTCCGGTTGTAAATTGATTAACAGCTATGGGCCGACGGAATGTACTGATGTCGTGGCCTACCATATTTTCGACCGGCAGACCGATGGTTCCAGCCTTCCTATTGGTAAAGCAATTGCCGGGGCGGATTTGTACGTGGTCGACAGTGCGGATCATATTCTGCCTGCCGGTATTGTCGGTGAGTTATGTATTGCCGGTGATTGCGTGGGCTTGGGTTACGTCAACAAGCCGCAGCTTACCTCAGCGGTATTTCAGCAGAATCCCTATGGCGATGGGCTTTGGTATCGTACCGGCGATTTAGTGCGGCAGCGTCCTGATGGGGCCATTGACTACATCGGCCGCAAAGACTTCCAGGTCAAAATCCGTGGCTTGCGTATTGAACTTGGTGAAATAGAGACGGCCCTGAAAAAACTGCCGGGCGTCGTGGACAGCCTGACCCTGGTACGCAATGAACAGCTGATTGCCTACGTGGTAGCCAATGAATCGCAATCCACTGAACAGGTGAGGGTACGGCTAAGGCAGGCCCTGCCGGAATATATGGTGCCAGCTGTCGTCATGACGCTACCCAGTTGGCCGTTGACGCCGAATGGCAAGATCGACCGCAAAGCACTTCCGGATCCGGATCATACCGGGCGACCGGCCTATGTGGCGCCGCGCAACGAAACTGAAGAAAAACTGGTCGAAATCTGGCGCGAGGTGCTGGGTGTAGACAAGATCGGTGTGCACGACAGTTTCTTCGATCTTGGGGGGCATTCATTGCTGGCCGCGAGAGCGGTGGCGAAGTTCAGGCAGGTGTTTGAGGTGGATATCCAGCTGAGGTCACTGTTTGAGCTGCACACGGTGGCCGATATTGCCCAGTACCTGGATACCATGAAGTGGGCTGCACAAACGGCTGAGCAGGTGAGTAGCGGGCAGACTGAAGCAGGCAGGGACGAAGGTTTTCTGTAAGATTCAGGAAGCGGTACAACAATTCCGTCTGCAGGGGGTCATAGAGGTTATACTTGGTTAGGAAGAATAACTAAAACTCTAAGCGATTTAGGTGTTATCGTGGAGGCGACCCGCTGTTATAGCTTGGCCTGGTTGTGGACATTCGTCATGTTGATGCATGCCGCGGCCGCCTTTGGCGAGCCTGAATATAGCATTACAGAAATTGCGGTCTTTGAGCAGCGGGATGAATCGGCCAATCCTGTTGCCACCAAAAATGCAGAGCAACTCAGGCAACTGTTTGAGTTTAAAAGGGAAACTACCGGTACCAACAAGGGTTATGCCTTTTCTCCCCATTGGGTCTTGATAGCAGTTGATGATGCCGTAGGTCGATGGCCTGCAAAGGGCGAATTGTGGCTCCAATACGGGTATCCGCCCGTTGATTTCATTACCGTATATGCGTCCAATGGAAGTGGTTGGGTCCAGATTGGCAGCACAGGGGACCAATCACCCTGGAAAACCCGCCAGCGCCAAGGCCCCAATTATTATTTCCTGATACCTCCCGGCACCACAGATGTTCTGGTTCGTTTACAGACCATTGGCTCACTTCAGTTCCCCTTTACGTTTTATTCTGGCGACCAGCTGGATCAGTCCCTTCTGGACGGAGCGGTGGTTAACGGGCTGTTTTTCGGCGCCCTGATCATCATGATTTTCTATAACCTGTTCGTGTTTTTAATGGCCAGGGACCCGGCCTACCTGTATTACGTCATTCTCTTATCCGCCATAACAGTCTTCAAGTTAGCGGTTACCGGATATGGTGGAATGTACTTCTGGAAGGAAGACCCGGCCTGGATAAATGGTCATATCCAGCCTATCTCAGTCGGTGTCTGCCTGACTTTTGTCGTGCTCTTTACGCGGCGTATGCTGGATATCCGCACTTTGAGCGCCAAACTGGATCTGGTGTTGGTGATTGCATGCTGGGGCAGTGCGCTTGTGGCTGTGACGGGGTTCTTTGTATCCCGCGGTATCATGGTTATAGTCACCTCCACCTGGCCGTCGTTGGTGGTGTTGGTGGTGATCGCCGCCGGAGTGCTTGCCTTGGTGAAAAATCAGTTGGGCTCGCGGATCTTCGTTGCCGCCTGGGGGGCCGGCCTGGTGGGGGCGGTATTGTTCTCCGCGCAGCAGCAGGGCTGGCTGCCGGCTAATGAGCTGACGGTGAACTCGCTGAAACTGGGTATTGTGTTAAATGTCGTGCTGCTTTCCTTTGCCTTGGCTTCCCAGATCCGTAAATTACGCAATGAAAAGGAAAACTATGAGAAAGAAGCCAAGCAGAATTATGAGTTGGCTTTGGTGGACGCCCTGACCGGCATACCCAATCGTCGCGCCTTTGATGAGCGGCTGGAGCGGGAAATTGAACGGGCGCGCCGGGATAACCGGCCCATCGCATTGATGATGATCGACGTGGATTACTTCAAGAATTTTAATGACGCCTACGGCCACCAGCAGGGTGATGACACCCTGGTGCGGGCTGCACTGATTATGCGGAATTGTCTGCGGCGGCCTTCAGACAGCCTGTTTCGCTATGGTGGGGAGGAGTTCAGTGTGGTGCTCCCGGACACGGATGAAGCGGGTGCCCGCCATACCGGGGACCGGGTAATGAGTGCTATCCGCAAACTGGCGATTCCCCACAGTGAAAGCCCTTTCAAGCATGTTACCGTCAGCATAGGGGTAGCCGTCGCCAAAAATGCTAATATTGAAGCTGAGGATTTTATCCAGATTGCCGATCAGGCACTCTATCAGGCGAAGCGGAAAGGGCGTAACACCCTGGTTTTGACCGAGCAACGAGAGAACCCGGTGGTTAATATTGGCGATTATTTCAAAAACACACCAAAAGACACTCTGTAACCCCTTTAAACTTCCCGATAAATCCACGAAAATTAACAGTTTACCTCATCCTGATCAGCACGCACCGCGTCAGGCGTAAACGGTACGTATACTAATAACAATAACAGCGGAACACAGGAAGAATATGAACGTAGTTGAGTTTCTGGCTTCTCTCGCGAAACAAGACATTCGTCTTTGGCTGGAAGGTGAAAACCTGCGCTTTAGTGCCCCCGAAGGTGCTTTTACCCCTGAAATTCGCGACAAGGTTGTGGCCAACAAGCCTGCCATCATTGAATTCCTGAAGCAGGCCCGGAAACTCAACGAATCCGCAATTGAACCCGTTTCCCGTGACCAGCCTCTGGTGACATCCTATGGTCAGCAACGCCTCTGGATTCTCGATCAGTTAAATCCCAATGACGTTACCTACAATATGTCCAGTGCCTTGCGCATCAAGGGACCTTTGAACGGGGATGTGCTGGAGAAAGTGTTGCGGGAACTGGTGAAGCGGCATGAATCCCTGCGCACCTGCTTTGATGATAATGATGGCGAGCCGGTACAGAAGGTGCTGCCCCCGGAAAGCTGGCAACTGCATCGCCAGGATCTGTCCCCATTAGCTGAGGCTGACCAGCAATCGGCGGTGGAGAAAGCGGTCAATGCCGATACTCTGACGCCCTATGATTTGAAAACCGGCCCCCTGTTTCGTGCCAGTCTGCTGCGCTTTGCTGCGGACCATCATGTATTGGTGGCCGGTATGCACCATATTATTTCCGATGCCTGGTCCATGGAGGTACTGGTCAAAGAACTCAGTATTCTCTACATGGCATTTTCCAGTGGCATGGGGTCGCCGTTGCCGGCACTTCCCATTCAATATGCCGATTACTCTGCCTGGCAGCGCCAGCAGATGGACAGCGGGGAAATGCAGAAGCACCTGCAGTACTGGCAGGAAACTTTAACCGGAGCGCCTTCGGTGCTGGCGTTGCCCACTGATCGACCCCGCCAGGATATTCCTTCCAATAACGGCGCGCTGAAAGTGGTGCCGTTTCCGCAAGAATTGGCGGCCCGCATCAATCGAGCCTGCAGCGAGTTAGACGTTACCCCTTTCATGTTCCTGTTAGGTGCCTGGCAACTCTTATTGGGTCGTTACGCCGACAGTCGTGACGTGGTGATTGGCTCACCCATTGCCGGTCGCAGTCGCAGTGAAGTTCAGGAGTTGATTGGTTTCTTCGTCAACCTGTTGCTGATGCGGTTGGACTTGTCCGGTAATCCAACGGTGGAAGCGTTTTACCAGCGCGTTAAAACCATGGCACTGGGTGCGTTCAGTCATCAGGATCTGCCGGTGGACCGGCTGCTTGAAGTAATGGAAGTGGAACGTCAGCCCGGTTATCCACCTTTGGCTCAGGCTGCATTCCAGCTCATCAATTTACAGGATGCCGGTTCATCCAATCCGTTTGGCGAAACGCCGGTACAGATTGAAGCCATTCCCGCCAGTCATGTTGCCGCGCGTATGGACATGGTGCTGGGTGTGGCGAAGACCGGAGATCAGTACGAAGCCAGCTTGGAATACAACACGGATTTATTTAACGACGCCACTGTGTCCAGCATGATGGACCAGTATTTGTTCCTGTTGGATGCGTTGGCAGCGGATAAATCACAACTGGTAGATGACATCCGGTTGTACGACGACAGCCACCTCCTGCAACAGTTGGGTTTCGATGCTGCAACTCACGATCTGTTGCCTCTCAATGCCAATCAACGCTCCATGGTGCTGGACCAGTTGGCACACCCGGATACCATTCAGAACGCCTATGGTATTTACGCGGATCTGCCATCCCGCCCTGATGTGGCATTGCTGCAGCGATCCATTCAGACTGTGGTTGACGCCTGCCCGGTGTTGCGCACCAGGCTGGTAGAGTGTCAGTTGCCTGCGGCCGATCTGGCTTACGCCATCATGCCGAAGTCCCTGCCGGTTGAATTGGAGGTGGTGGACTTAAATCATGAACATTGGTTGGGTTACAGCACCCATTCAGCCGCCATGAAGCTGATGCATCGTCCCTATAATGTATTCAGAGATCCATTGGTTCGTTATTTTCTGCTGCACAAAGAAAATCAATATCGATTGGTTGTTGCCTGTCACCACATTGTGCTGGATGGTGCGTCCACCTATCTGTTGATGGAACGGGTACTGGGTACTTATGCCCGTTGGCTTTCAGGGGAACAGGTCGAACCGGCTTTGGATCAGGGCGCATTGCATTTTCTGCAATGGAGCAAACCGGTTTCCGACAGTCCTCAGGTGCTGGATTATTGGGCTCAGAAAGCAGCTACGGTTGAACCCCTTAATTATTCCGTCAGCGACCGCCATCGGGAACCGGGGCACGAGTCTGAGTTCGGTGACGTGCTGGATAGCGTTGTCTTGGACCACAGGCAAGTTGCAACCCTGCGCGAGCATTGCCTACAACACAATATTAATCTGCCGCTGTATTTTAAAACCCTGTTTGGACTCATGTTGCAACACTATTGTCGACCGGATACGGGGTTTGCGTTTGCCGAGTTTTTTGCCTGCCGCCAAAACGAATGGGCGGATTCCCTAGGCTGCTTTTATCAGCAATTCCCCTCGGTGGTGCCTGCTGAACTGCTGGGCTCAGAGGCAACGCTGGCTGATTGGCATAATGCGCTGAAACAAAGCCGCGATGCCGCACGCCAGTATCGCACAGTTTCTCTGCAGGGGCAGCAACAAGTGATGCCTTCCGGGCGCGCCACCTTCATGTTCAACTTCTACAACTTTGTCAGCCGCATCCAGATTGGTGGAGACTGCATCCAGCCGGTGATGTCAGCCCCTAAAGTGGATGGTGGCGTCCAGCTGATTGTAAAAGATATGGGGCCGGAGCTGGAACTGGAGTTGCGTTACGACGCCGCGGTGTTCAACGGTTTTCAGTTCCTGCCTCGGTTGCTGCATCTGAATGAACAGATCCAGTTCGAAGAATTAAATGCGGCGGCTGACCTGCAGTTCCTGTCCGCTGCCGAGTTGATGGCTGCCCAGACCCATGCTCAAACGTTGGAACTGGTGCCGCAGGACAATGTGGTGCGGCGTTTCGAAATGGCTGCGGAGCAGTACGCCGATAACGTGGCAGTGATCAGCGGCACTGGGCAACTTTCCTACGCCGAATTGAACGCTAAAGCCAATCAACTTGCCCACCACTTGTTAGCTCAAGGTGTCGGAGCTGGTACCCGGGTGGGGGTTTGTCTGGATCGGAGTGCTGAACTGCTGGTCGCTGTGTTAGGGGTTCTTAAGGCAGGAGCGGCCTATGTGCCATTGGACCCAGCTTATCCCAAAGAACGCCTTGCCTTTATGTTGGAGGATGCAGCGGCGCCTTTGGTGATTACCATGGCGCAGCATGTGGAGGCACTGGGGGCAACTCCCGAAAAACTTCTCACACTGGATACTGCTGCCGAGGTGATCGCATCTCAACCGGTATCCAATCCAGGCGTGGAGATCAATCCGGATAGTCAAATTTATGTGATTTATACATCCGGTTCCACCGGGCGTCCAAAAGGCGCCATGGTCAAGCACAGTGGCGAAGCCAATCTTCAGCACTGGTATCTGGATCTGTTGGGGTTGACCCAGGAAGATTGTACTCTGCTGGTCAGTGCGGTGGGTTTCGATCTGACCCAAAAGAATCTGTTTGCTCCCTTGCTGGTGGGCGCATCCATTGTGATGCCCGCCATGGATTTGTATGACGAGCATGAGCTGCTGAATCTGATCCGGGAACATAACGTCACCTGGGTGAACTGCGCGCCCAGTGCGTTTTATCCCATCGCTGAGTTGGCTGCGTCTGAAGGGTACAAATCGCTTCGTTCCATTCGTTATCTGGTTTTAGGGGGCGAGCCTATTCGCTTGTCTCCGCTTTATCACTGGCTTACCAGTGCCAACTCCCGGGCACAGCTGGTGAACAGTTACGGACCGACGGAATGTACAGATGTTGTGTCCTATCATGTGTTGGACTTGATCGAAAGCGATCACCAGATGATTCCCATCGGCAAGCCGGTACCCAATACCCAATTGTTTATTCTGAACGAGAATCTGCAGCAGGTGGTACCCGGATGTGTGGGTGAGATTTGTGTTGCCGGTGCGGGCGTCGGGCTTGGCTACATCAACCGACAGGAGCTTACTGACCAGGCTTTTGTTGATACCCGTTTGTGTGCCGGCAAAGTTTATCGAACCGGCGATCTGGGCCGTTTGCTACCTAATGGGGAAATCGAATACATCGGTCGTAAGGACTTCCAGATCAAGTTGCGCGGTCTGCGTATTGAATTGGGTGAAATTGAAGTTGCGTTGAAGCGCCTTCCCGGGGTTACAGATAGCCTGGTGCTGGTGCACGAAGACCGCCTGATTGCCTATTTGGTTGCAGCGTCGGAACCTGACGCCTGGCGCGATGCGCTCAGGGATCACTTGCCGGAGTATATGATTCCCTCGTTGTTGATTTGCGTTGATGCCTGGCCGCTGACCCCGAATGGCAAAGTGGATCGTAAAGCGCTGCCCGACCCGGAACAGGCCGTGGCGGAACTGCAGGTTTATGTGGCACCAAGAACAGCAACGGAACAGAAGCTGGCCAAGATCTGGCAGGAGGTGCTTCAGCGCAGCCATATCGGCGTGCTGGATAACCTGTTCGATGTGGGTGGCAATTCATTGCTCGCTACCCGTATTGTATCCCGCATCAAAAAGCAGTTTGAAATTCCCCTCAGTGTGCGGGAGTTATTTGTTGCGCCTACCATCGCTGAACTTGCCATGGCGGTGGAGCGGGCCAGTCAAACCAAGGGTGTTCCTCCCATTGAACCCATTAAGGATGACGCGCCGATCCCGCTGTCCTATGCACAACAACGTTTGTGGTTCCTGGATCAACTGGAACCCGGCAGTACCGCCTACAATATGCCGGGTGCCTTCAGGTTGCATGGGCGAATCAACGTGCGGGCACTGCAACAGTCAGTGTATGCCATCGTTTCGCGCCATGACGTGTTGCGCACCACCATGCAGCTGGTCGAAGATGAGCCGGTCCAGGTGGTGGCGCCCGCTGCTGACTGGTCAATGCAGGTGGTGGAGCTGGCTTCTGAAACCGCACAACAGCAACAGGTGCGGATCGACCAGGAGGTGGAAGCCCTTTACGGACACGCCTTCAACCTGAGCGCGGGGCCGCTGTTCTACGTCAAATTGTTGGTGCTGGGGGCTGAGGACTATGTGCTGCTCATCAATATGCATCACATTGTTTCCGATGGTTGGTCCAACGGTATTCTAATGCGCGAGCTGGGAATGCTTTATGATGCCTATTCCCATGGCCGTTCCTCTCCATTACCCGATCTGAAAATTCAGTACACGGATTTTGCCCGCTGGCAGAGGCAGTGGTTGTCCGGTGACGAACTGGAACGCCAGGTCAGCTATTGGCGAACCGCCCTGGCGGGCGTGGAAGTGTTAAACCTGCCCACCAATCATCCCCGTACCGTCGACACCGGGTTCGCTGGTAACGTGCTTGGTTTTTCTTTGGATGTATCGCTTACCAGAAAGCTGAACCGGTTGACCAAAAAACAAGGTGTCAGTCTGTATATGACGGCACTTTCCGCCTATATGGTGTTGCTCTCCAAATATACCGGGCAGCAGGATATCGCGGTGGGAAGTCCCATTGCCAACCGCAACTTTGAGGAAATCGAACCGGTTATTGGTTTCTTTGTAAATACCCTGGTGGTCCGTGGTGAGCTGGACTCCGGAATGCGTTTTAGCGATTTGCTGCAACAGATTCAACAGAAGACACTGGACAGCTATGCCCATCAGGACGTGCCGTTCGAACGTCTGGTAGATGAGTTGGTCAAGGAGCGGGATATGCTCCATTCGCCCTTGTTCCAGGTGTTGTTCTCCCTGCAAAACGTGGGCGTGGATACCAGTGCATCTATTCCGGGCATTGAGCTGCAATCCATTGCCAATAATCAGGTGGTTGCCAAGTTTGACCTTGAATTCAGTTTGATGGAGCAGGGCGACATCATTGCAGGTGAAGTGGTGTATCGAACCGGATTGTTTGAAAAAGCCTTTATCCAGCGTTTGATCTCACATTACATTCAGGTTCTCGAAACCATCGTCGACCAGCCTGATGTCCCGCTGGATGAGATCTCTCTGGTTTCGCCGGATGAAATGCAACAGCTGCATGGCTGGAACGCCACGGATCAGGAATATGACCGCAACGTTACCATCCATCAGTTGATTGAAGCTCAGGTGGACCGTACTCCCCATGCACCTGCCATCGTGCACGGCGAATCAACACTGACCTATTTGGAGTTGGAGCAACGGGCCAACCAACTGGCTCGCTATCTAATGCAGACCGGCGTCCTGCCCGGTCATGTGGTGGCGCTGATGCTGCCCCGTTCGCCGGAACTGATGGTTTCCATTCTGGCGGTGATGAAGGCCGGTGCGACGTATTTGCCTTTGGACCCATCCTATCCGGTGGAGCGGATCGACTACATGCTGGCGGACTCCGGTGTGTCGGTGTTGCTGGTTGACGGGGCAATTGAAAGCTCGATCAAGGTAAAGACCTGCCTGGTTTTGCCCGAAATTTCCGCCCAATTGGATGAGCTGAGTTCCGAGCGGTTACCGCTGCAGGGCAGTGCAGATACTCTGCTTTATGTGATCTACACCTCGGGGTCCACGGGCAAACCGAAGGGAACCGGGGCCCGTCATCGGGCCGAGGTTAACCTGCTCAATTGGTATTGTCGTGATTTCGGCATGACAGCAACCGATCGTGTGCTGCTGATCAGTGCCGTGGGTTTTGATCTTACCCAAAAGAATTTCTTTGCACCCCTGGTGTCCGGTGCGGCGTTGGTCATGCCCCGCAGTCACCATTACGACCCCTATGAGTTGCTGGAGGATTCTGCCCGGCACAGGGTGACCTGGATAAACTGCGCACCCAATGCGTTCTATCCGTTGTTGGATGAAGATCCGGGTTTCAGCAAGCTGCAAACTTTGCGCTGGGTTTTTCTGGGTGGTGAGCCGATTGATTTTGACCGGGTGTCCAAATGGCTGGAGCAGGGCAAAGGGCAGTTGGTAAACAGCTACGGTCCCACCGAGTGTGCGGATATCGCTACTTTCCATATTGTTGAAGGGCTGGATAAATACAAAGCCGGCAGCATTCCCATTGGGGCTGCTATCGACAACGTTAAACTCTATATTGTCGATGAAAAGTACAAACTGGTACCCCAAGGCGTGCCCGGTGAACTGTGCATCGGCGGCGAAAGCGTTGGACCCGGCTACTTCAACAATGACGAGCAAACAGCGGAAAAATTTATCGCCAATCCGTTTATGGATGATGGCTCGAAAATGTACCGTACAGGAGACTTGGCGCGCTACCTCAGTAACGGTGAAATCGAATATCTGGGACGGATCGATTCCCAGGTGAAAATTCGGGGCTTCCGCATAGAGCCCGGTGAAATCGAAATGCTGCTGCGTCAAATGGACGGTGTCACGGCCAGTTGTGTAGTGGTGCGTGAAGACGCATCAGGTCAGAAAATTCTGGTGGGCTACGTGGTTTCAGATAAGGACTACAGTCAAGCGGCATTCCGCGCCTTCCTGCAGCCGCATTTGCCCGAATTCATGATCCCAGCTGCCGTGGTGGCATTGGATGCCATGCCTTTAACACCCAATGGCAAAGTGGCCAAGAATCAGTTGCCGCCTCCGGTAATTGAATCAGAGTCCCAGCGTGAGTTGGTAGCCCCAGCAAATGAAACAGAAGCCAAGGTGTTGGCGATCTGGAAAACCATCCTGCAACGGGAGGATCTTTCCGTTGAGGACGATTTCTTTGCTGTGGGTGGGCAGTCTCTGCTGGCGACCCAGGTGATGTCCCGCCTGCGTCGTGAATTCCAGGTGAATGTGCCCCTGCGCGCGTTATTTGAAGCGCCCACGATTCGCAATATTGCCAATCAGGTTGAGCTGGCATTGGCTTGCCAGGCATCCGCGTTGCCCCCGGTTGAAAGCGTGGATCGTAATGGGCATCTGCCATTGTCGTTTGTGCAACAACAATTGTGGCTGCTCGATCAGCTGGACCCCGGAACCGCCGCCTACAATATGCCGGTGGCATTAAGAATTCATGGTGATTTGGATGTGGCAGCGTTTACCCAAAGCTTCAATCAGATCATCGCCCGCCATGAAACTCTGCGTACCAATTTTTCAGTGGTGCAGGGTGAACCGGTCGCTGTGATTCACCCTGCATCTGAGTGGGATTTGGAAATTCGGGACCTGTCTGACCTGGATTCCATGGCAAAAGATGAGGCGCTGCAGGCGTTGATCCACCAGCAGATGGATCTGGGCTTTGATCTCAGTTCGGATCGGCTGCTGCGCGGTGTTCTGGTCAAACTCAGTGCTGATCCAGGGCAAAAAGAATTCGCCTTTGTCGGCGCCATTCACCACATTGTATCTGACGGTTGGTCACTGAATGTGATGACCGCAGAGTTGATGGAGCTATACCAGGCGGCAATAGAGCAACGCCAGCCTCGGTTGCCTGAGCTGGACATACAATACGTGGACGTCGCCGCCTGGCAACGCAAATGGTTAACCGGCGACACGCTGGCAGAGCATGTCCAATACTGGCGTGAACGTCTCAATAACGATGGTCAGGTGTTGCAGTTACAGACGGATTACCCTCGTCCTGCAGTGATGACCAGCAATGGTGCCGTGGCAAAGGCTCAGGTCACACCGGCAGTGGTACAACGGATTAATGCCCTGGCTAAGGAAGAAGGGGCAACCCTGTTTATGGTGTTGGTAACGGCCTACCAGCTCCTGCTGCAGAAATACACCGGCCAGGATCGTATCAACGTAGGTACGCCCATTGCCGGGCGGGATTCAGTTGAGACGGAACGTTTAGTCGGCTTCTTTATCAACACAGTGGTGTTGTCCACTGAGGTGAACCCGAACATTACCGTGCGCGAACTGCTGCGTCAGGTGCGGGAAGTTACCTTGGGAGCCTATGCCCATCAAGCGTTGCCGTTTGAAAAATTGGTAGAAGAGTTACGTCCACCCAGAGATTCATCCAGAACGCCTTTTTTCCAGGTGTTTATCAACTTGTTGAACCTGCCGCCGCAATCCGACGGTAACTTCGCACTGAACATTGAGCCGTTGTTGCAGGAAGACAACCATAGCCATGCCAAATATGACTTTAACCTGTATGTGAGCGAAGAGGGCGATGGCAGTCTCGATCTGGTGATGGTGTACAACACCGATTTGTATCGGGCGGACACCGCCCAGCGTTTCCTGGATGGTTTCTCTTATTTACTGGACGCTATTACGCAGAATGCGGAATGCCCGTTGGCAGAAGTCAGTCTGTTGGCGCAGGGTAAACCCCAGTGGTTACCTGACCTGACGCAGGCGCCGGAGAAGAAGCAATATCCCAGCCCTGTTGAGTTGTTCCTGCAACATGCAAAACAGAACAGTAATGAGGTTGCTGTGCGTTGGCAGGGTGATGGCCAGGGTCAATCTATTAGCTATGGTGAGCTGGAGTTGCAGAGTCGTAGCATTGCCTCTGCACTTTTGCAGCGTGGTATTGGCCAGGATGACGTGGTGTCCATTTTGGCTGTTCGTTCTCCCGCGTTGATTACATCATTGTTGGGTGTCTTAAGGGCCGGAGCAGCTTTTAATATTCTTGATTCGGGCTATCCCGTAGACCGACTGCAGGCCATACTGGCAGAAGCCAGGCCGGCTTTGTTGCTGGATGCCACGGAGCAATCCACAGACCCGGACCAGTTGCAGCAGGCACTGGGTATAACACCCGTTGCTCTTACTGCTCTGGCAGCGGAAGGTGGCGACGCCGAAGGTTTCGAGGAAAATCACGATCCCAACTCGCTGGCGTATCTGGCGTTTACGTCGGGTTCTACAGGCAAACCCAAAGGCATCAGAGCTGACTTCGCGCCGGTTTCGCATTTTGTTGAATGGTACCGAACCACCTATCAGATTCAGCCTTCTGATCGTATTAGTATGATGTCGGGGTTGGCCCATGATCCGTTATTGCGGGACATTTTTGTCCCTCTGGCGGTAGGTGCCAGCATTGTGATTCCCGACCCCGAATGGATGCTCAACCCCGAGACCCTCTTCACCTGGTTTGATGAAAATAAAGTGAGCGTCGCACATATGACGCCCTCCATGGCCCGTCTGGTTTTGGATACCGCACCGCGCATTGCAACTAGCGACGCCAGTGGTAGCGGGGAATCCATTGCAGCATTAAGCAGTTTGCGTTTGCTGGGCATTGGTGGCGACCGTCTCTCCCGAGCGCTTGTGTCGCAACTGATGGCGTTTGCTCCCAATGCTCAGATTGCCGGGTTCTACGGAGCCACCGAAACGCCACAGGTGATGGCGGCGTTTAATGCTGTGGACGTCGACAGGTTACCGGAGTACATGCCCATCGGTCGCGGTATTGATACTGTCGACATTCTGGTTCTGGACCAACAAGGAAACTTGTGTGGCCCGGGACAAGTGGGTGAAATCGCCATCAGAACGCCTTTTCTGAGTCAGGGTTATCTGGATGCGGATGAATCTGTGTTCCAACTTAACCGTCACTCCCACGAGGTTTCCGACCGTGTCTACCACACCGGAGATAAAGGCCGTTATCGCACTGACGGACTGGTTGAGTTCCTGGGGCGACTGGATCAGCAGATAAAAATTCGCGGCTTCCGGGTGGAACCGCAAGAGGTGGAAACCGCGATTGTCCAGGCCTTGGGTGCATCTGCCTCATCAGTCGTTGTAGGTGGCAAGGATCCCCGCGGGGATGATTGTCTGATTGCCTACGTGGCTTGTGAATCCGAGTCGTTCAACGACGCGCTGCGACTCCAGTTACGCAGTCAGCTGCCGGAGTATATGGTCCCCTCGTTGTTTATCGCCGTGGATTCTATTCCGCTGACCCGCAATGGCAAGGTGGACAAACGTCGCCTCCCCAACCCGGATGATCATTGGGTTGCAAAAGAGTACGTGGCGCCTCGTTCTGAGACAGAGCGGGAGATCGCCGATATCTGGCAGGCAGTACTTAAAGTGGATCAGATCAGCGTGGTGGATAATTTCTTTGACGTGGGCGGGCATTCTTTATTGGCGGTGCAGATTGTCTCCCGGGTAAAAGAGAAGTACCAGATTGAGTTCTCCATGCGGCGCCTGATGGAGATAGCCTCCATCGAGGGTATGGCGAGTTATGTGGAGAACGCCCTGTGGGTGCGGGGCACAGGCAATCAGGATGAGGACGGAGATGAAGACTTTGAAGAGCTCGAAATTTAAGGGGCGGTAATGGTCCACTTTTGGCTCACCACAAAGAACGATAAGAACAATTCTTACCAGGTAAAGTGACAGGAAAACTTTTGCTATATGAACGTGCTTGATCTGCTGACCAGCCTACGCAAAGCCAATATCCAGATTTCTCTGGTAGATGAGAAGCTGAAGATAAAGGCACCCAAAGGCGCTGTTACCCCTGAGATCAAGCAGCAACTCAGCGACGCTAAAGAAGAGATCATCGCGTTTTTGAAGGAGGCTGCTGCGCCAACCCAGGCAGCATCTTCAATCCCGGTTGTTGATCGTAACGGCGAGCTGCCTCTTTCCTACACGCAAGCTGCGTTATGGACCCTGGACAGAATGAGTCCGGGTGGTATTGCCTATAATCTGCCGATGGCGTTCAAATTTTATGGCGGTTTGGATGCATCAATATTAGAGAGGGCTATACAGACCGTTATCCAGCGTCACGAAATTCTACGTTTGGTGGTGGCGGAAAATGAATCCGGGGAACCCGTGGCTGAGTTTGCTGAGGTAGCTCAGTACCAACTGCCGGTGCATGATCTGGTAGTGAATTCTGAAACCGAATATGACTCGGAAATAAAAGCGGCCGTCGATCATTATGCGTTAAAACCCTTTGACCTCGCCGAAGGGCCGTTATATCGCTTTGATTTGGTGAAAATCGGGGGGGCGTTGGCAGAACCCCATGACCTGTTGGTGGTGTGCTTGCACCATATTATTTCTGACGGGTTATCGCAGAATCTTTTGGTCCGTGAAATAGCGATGCTGTACGCGGCCTATGTTCAGGGAGCCCCGTCGCCGCTGCCTGCTTTGTCCATTCAATATGTGGATTACGCTGCCTGGCAACGTGAGCTGCTGACTGGCGACAAGCTGGAGCAGGAGATTGCCTTCTGGAAGCAGCAATTGCAGGGTGTTCCTTCACTGTTGGCGCTGCCCACCGACCGCCCCAGACCATTGATTCAAACCAGTCATGGCGCCCGCTACCATTTTTCTGTACCGGCGGACTCAGCCAAACAGATTATCCAGTATACCCAGGAGCAGGGTTATACCGTTTTTATGGGGCTGATGGCGGCACTGCAAATGGTGTTGTCACGCCATGCAGGCCAAACCGATTTTTGTATTGGTATGCCCACGGCGGGCCGGCATCATAAGGAAGTTGAGAATCTGATTGGCTTCTTCGTCAATGGGGTGTTGGTGAGAGCTGACCTTAACGGTAACCTGACCTGGAAAACCCATCTTGCCAGGGTGAAGCAGCGGTTGCTGGATGTGCTGTCTCACCAGGAAACGCCGGCCCAGCTGATCATCGATCACCTGGATGTCCCCCGTAATCCCAGTTACCCGCCGCTGGCGCAAGTGGGATTCCAGTTGCAGAATTTCTCCGGTTCGGTACAGGCTGCCAGCGATGAAACGGCTATGCTGGACGCATTCCGCAAGATGACTAATCTGTCCATGGAGCCGGTCAAGCTGGAAGAAGCAGACTCCAAGTTTGACATGATCGTCAGCATTGCCCAGAACGATTCCGATCTCAGCGGATATGTGGAATACAACACGGATCTGTTTGACGAACACACCATTGCCAGGCTCATGGCGCATTTTAATCAGGCAGTTGAGAGCCTGGTTAACGATGTGGATGAACGGCTTGATAATATTCCTTTGGATGGCCGCGATGATCTTGCCGCTGAGTTGGGCCTGGCTGAAGGCGAAACATTGTGCCGCTTAACCACCACGCAAATGGCCTTTGTGCAGGATATCGAGCTTCGCCCCGAAACGCGGCAGTATGCAGTGGGCTTCCGTTATGAGATACCCAAGCAGGTGGATCATGGGGCGTTACAGGCTGCCATTAATCAGGTTATTCGATGTCATGAAGTGCTGAGAGCACGGTTCGTGCGTTGTGATCTGCCATGGGCGGATTCGGCCTACCAAGTGTTTCGTCCGGATTATACCGTCACTCTGGAGCGAATCGATCTTGGTGCCCGCGATGATGCAGCGGAATTTGTCGAGCATCACTTCGATAAGTGGTGTTACCGCGCACACGATATTTTTAACGACGAGTTGATTCGTTTCCAGCTCATTGTCAGCGGTAACCGTAGCTGGCTGCTTTTGTCCTGCCACCATATCATCCTGGATGGGATGTCGGGGATGGCCATGTTGCGCAAGATTATCGCGGGATATGAAAGCCTGATCCGGGGAGAGTCGCTCCCGGTTTTCGAGAACCATTTTGTTGCCTATGTGGCTCGCCACCATGAAACCGTGGATGCAGACGAGGCCGTGGCATTTTGGCAGGAAAAGAGTGCTGAGGTTGCTCCGCTGGTGTTCTCAAATCCCACCGCTTGGCCGGCAAAGCGGGAGTATCAGATTCTCTCTCACGCAATTGATGATTCACTATTAACCGAGATAAGCAGCTACTGCAGAAAACAAAAGAGCCACCCGAGCATCCTCTACCGTCTGGTTGCTGCTCTGATGATTCAGCAATACTGCCGTCCGGAAGCGGACTTTATATTGTGGGATATCCAGTCCGGCCGCTCGGCTGCAGAGGAAGCGTCCATCGGTGTCTTCTACCAGCAGGTCCCCTATATAATTCCTCTGGAGTTGTTGTCCGGTGACAACAAGGCCGGTGACTTCTTCGGGCAACAGCGCCGTTATCGACGAGAAATCAAAGACTTTACTCATCTGTCCTTAGCGAAGCTCAATCAGCTGTTTCCAGCTGGTTCCTTAAGTTTCCAATACAACTATTTCAACTTTTTGGAGCCTGTGGAAATCGATGGGGTTTCCACCTTGCCTTATACCTTTTCATCCCATGTGGATAATACGGTTCAGGTATTCGTTAAGGATTATGGCGATTCACTTGAATTTGAACTTTGGTTTGATGGCCGGGTGTTTGTACCCCTTGATTTCCTGGCGCGTATGGAACAGGTTACCCGCCAGCTGATTGGAAAGCCGGATATCCCTCTTTCTGAGATTCGTTTCGACCTGCTTGGAGAGCGTCGTCAGCTGGCTCAATGGAACGAAAACGAGCAGGCTCTCGACTACCGTAATATTGTCGAATGGTACCAGGACTCCGTAACCCGGCATGCCGAACAAACGGCGTTGATACACGACACTACGGAATTAACCTATAGCCGGCTCGACTCTTTAGTTAATCAACTGGCAAACTGCCTGGTTGAGCAGGGCGTCGCTCCCCAGGATCGGGTAGGTGTTTTGCTGGGGCGCTCCCAATGGTCTGTCATATCGGTTCTGGCTGTTCTGAAAACCGGAGCGACTTACATTCCTATTGAACCCTCGTATCCCTGTGAGCGGGTGGAATACATTCTTTCTGATTCCAAGGCCTCATTGTTGATTACCGAGTCTTGCCTGCAGGAGAAGGTAACCGGGTACGTGGGCAAGAAACTGGAGATTGATGATCTTTCTTCTGGGCTGCAAGTTTATAGCGATGCCTTTACGTTGCCTGATATCAAAGCGGACGATTCGATCTACGCCATATACACTTCCGGCTCGACCGGCAAACCCAAAGGTGCGTTGGTTTCCCATATTGGCGAAGTTAATCTGCAGCAATGGTATACCTCACTTTGTGGTTTCGATGAAACTGATCGTACACTGATTATCAGTGCTTTCGGCTTTGACCTGACCCAGAAAAATCTGTTTGCGCCACTGTTGTGTGGTGGTGCAGTGGTTATCCCGAAGATGGATGAATTTGATGCGTCGGTTGTGGCGGCAGAAATCCATCGTCACCGCATTACCCACATCAACTGTGCGCCCAGTGCGCTCTATTCCATAGTGGAAGATTGTGATCAGCAGCGGGCCAGTGAATTGCAATCCCTACGCTGGGTGTTTCTGGGTGGTGAGCCCATTCGACTCTCCGCATTACATCAGTGGCTGCAGTTTCCCACTACCATGGCCCAGGTCGTCAATAGTTACGGACCCACAGAGTGCACGGATGTGGTGTCCTATCACGTACTGCATAACATCGCCTCTGAAAACACCTTGATTCCCATTGGCAAGCCCATCTGCAATACCGACCTCTATATTCTGGACAGCAACCTGTTGCCTACCCCAATGGGTGCAGTGGGTGAAATCTGCATTGGTGGTTTAGGCGTAGGTAAGGGCTATATCGGTCGAGACGACCTCAATACTGAAGTGTTTGTGAAGAGCCCGGTTCATCAGGAGATAATATACAAAACCGGTGATTTGGGGCGTTTTATTCCTGACGGCAGTATCGAATACATTGGACGTAAGGATTTCCAGGTTAAGGTTCGCGGGCTGCGTATCGAACTGGGAGAGGTGGAGACGGCTATCAAGTCTCTGCCGGATATGACCGACGCTGTGGTCCTGGTAAAAGACGACGCCCTGGTTGGTTATGGCTTAAATGCCAATGGTTTAATGGTGCAGGACTGGCAGTCTCAATTGCGGTCAAAATTGCCCGACTACATGGTGCCGGCTCACCTGATTGTGCTTGAGCAATGGCCCCTAACCCCTAATGGCAAAATCGACCGCAAGGCGTTACCCGAACCCAGTGCGCTGGATTCAGGCCAGGAATACGTTGCTCCACGTAACGAGTTGGAAACCAGCATTGCCGAAATCTGGGCGCAGGTACTTAAGCTTGATCGCGTAGGTGTTGTGGAGAGCTTTTTCGATCTAGGTGGTCATTCACTGTTGGCAAACCAAATCGTCTCTCGCATTCGGAAGCTTTACAGTATTGAACTGCCTATTCGTGACCTGATGCTGTACCCCACGGTGGAGCAACTCGCCAACCGGGTGCTCAAAGCGCAGCGATCCGAACAACTGGGAGAGATCGTACCTGTGCCTCGGGATCAACGCATCCCGTTATCGGCTTCCCAACAACGTCTGTGGCTGCTTGACCGGATTGAGCCGGGTAACCCAGCCTACCATGTGCCATCCGTGGTGACCGTAAAGGGCCCTATTCAACTGGATTTGATCCAGGCGGCATTTGCCCAGGTGGTCAACCGCAATGAAGGGCTGAGGGCGATTTTTCAGGAAGATGAAAACGGCCCTTACCAAACTTTTTTACGCGAATCAGACTGGCAACTGCAAGTAGTCGACGCCACCGGCTTCGACGCGGCTGCCGTTGAAAAACAAGTGGCCGCCCTGGTGCTTAAGCCCTTTGATCTCGAACAGGGTCCGTTGTTCCGGGCTGGAGTACTGAAGCGATCTGAGGAAGAGCACCTGCTGGTTGTGGTGTTGCATCATGTGGTCACTGATGGTTGGTCGAACGGATTGTTGGTACGTCAGCTGGGTGAAACCTATATACAACTGTTGTCTGGGAATACGCTGGTGCAGCCAGCTGCTTCAATACAGTATGCCGACTTTGCTGCCTGGCAACATCAATATCTGCAGGAGACCTTGGATGCAAAGATGGCCTTCTGGAAACGTGCTCTTGATGAAGTTGCTGCGTTAGAACTGCCCCTGGATTTTCAACGGCCTTCCGTGCAGACGTTTGCCGGATCGAATATCAGCTTTACGCTACCCAAAACCGCCAGTGATGCATTGAACCAATTAGCCAATCGTTTTCAGGTGACGCCATTTATGGTGTTGTTGGCCGCCTATGGTGCGTTGTTGCAGCGCTACTCCGGCCAGGAACGCTTTGCTGTGGGCACGCCTGTGGCAGGGCGCGATCGTCCTGAGTTGGAGGAGGTCGTTGGCTTTTTCGTTAATACCGTGGCAATCCCTCTGTCACCGCAACCGCAACATTCGTTCTCAGAATTGCTGGAGCAGGTAAAAGACACTTCCCTGGGTTGTTTCGAGCATCAGGATATACCTTTTGAGCAGATCGTCGAAGAACTCAATCCCCTTCGGGATATGAGCCGCTCACCGCTGTTTCAGGTTATGCTGGCTTATCAGGACATTCCTTTGGGCGAGGCCGGAGTCAATGCAGGACAATTAGGGAATCTTGCGCTGGAGCCTTATGATCTTGAGCTGAACACTGCAAAATTTGAACAGACTCTGACGTTGTGGCCGAGCGCTGACGGAATTTCCGGCTCATTAACTTATAACACGGATTTGTTCTCCAAGGCATCGGCCCAGCAGTTTGTTGCTCATTTTACTCGATTCTGCGAGCAGGCATTCGTACACCCCGAAACTGCACTGCATAAGGTCGATGTGTTGTCCGAGCAGGAAAGAGATCAACAGTTAATTATCTGGAACCAATCGCAGCACGAGTACCGGGCAGATCGTGTTGAGAACCTGATTGCCGAGGCTGGATCAAAGTTTCCGGATGCCGTAGCGGTGAGTCAGGGCCACCAACAGTTAACCTATCGCGTATTGCAAACCAGCTCTGACGCGGTGGCACAAACGCTAGTGAATTCCGGGATTAAGCGATCAGATTTTGTCGGCGTGGTGCTCGATCGTAATTTACACCTGATGTCCGTTATCCTGGGTGTAATGAAAAGTGGCGCAGTCTACGTGCCCATAGACGCTGCTTATCCAGAGGATCGGATTCGTTATATTTGTGAGCAATCGGGTATTCAGACCGTTATTTCACTACCTCACCTGATTGAGAATCTGCCGGATGAGTTACAAATTTTGAATCTGGCGGATTTACCGCAGTGGTGTGAGACGGAAACATCCATTCCATCTACAGAATATCTGGATGACGACCTCATCTATGTAATTTACACCAGTGGTTCCACCGGAAAACCCAAAGGAACAGGCGCCTATCACCGCAGTGAAGCCAATTTGCTTTCCTGGTACACCGGTCAATTCAACATGACGGCCAATGACCGTGTGTTGCTGTTGAGTGCTATCGGTTTCGACCTCACTCAGAAAAATTTGTTTGCACCATTAACCTGTGGTGCCCGCCTGGTGGTGCCGGATTTCCAGGAATACGATCCGGCGCGGATTGTCGATGTCGTCGAACAGGAAGAGATTACCTGGATCAATTGCGCCCCCAGTGCCTTCTATCCACTGGTTGATAATCCGGATGACTGGCACAGGTTGACCTCTCTTCGCTATGTGTTTCTCGGCGGGGAGCCCATTAACATGGGGCGGCTTGCCGGTTGGTTAATGCAATCAAGCTGCCAGCTGGTGAACAGTTATGGTCCGACCGAATGCGCGGACATCGCTTCCTGGCATGCCATCGATCCGCAGACTGATATCGAAAAGCCGGCAATACCCATTGGACGGCCAAACTATAACGTCCAGTTGTACGTTTTGGGGGAGCATCAGGAACTGTTACCCAAGGGCGCCATTGGTGAACTGTGCATAGGCGGAGACGGTGTTGGCCCGGGCTACCTGAATCAGCCGGAGCTTACCGATCAGGTCTTCATTGAGAATCCCTTTAAGCCAGGCAGTAAACTGTATCGAACCGGTGACCGGGTGCGTTACCAGTCGGATGGCGCTGTCGTCTATCTTGGTCGCCGTGATCATCAGATTAAACTTCGCGGTTACCGGGTTGAAGCTGGCGAGATCCAGGCAGTCATTAACCGGCATGATCGGGTCAAAGAGTCCCTGGTGGACGTACTCAAGAATCCGGCTGGTGTCGATCAGTTGGTGGCCTGGGTTGCCACTGACGTTGCTACGGACATTGCCACTGAAACCGCACCCCTGATATCAGATCTGAAGACTTTGGCCAGAACTCATCTGCCGAGCTTCATGGTGCCGGACTCATGGGTGGCCATATCTGCGTTTAAATTGACTGCCAATGGTAAGATCGACCGCAAAGCGCTGCCCAAGCCCGACTGGGCGGACCGGAGCGAAACCTATGTAGCGCCTCGTAACGAACTGGAAGTCGCGCTGGCTGAGATCTGGATGCAGGTCCTCCATCTGGATCAGATTGGCGTACATGATAATTTCTTTGAGCTGGGCGGGCATTCCCTGTTGGCGACGCAGGTGGCGTCCCGGGTCAGGTCAAAGCTGAATTTGGCACTTCCCATTCGAGATCTGATGGCGCAGCCCACCATTGCAGAGCTGGCACCACGCCTGACTGCACTGGCGCTGGAAGATGAATTACCCCTGGTGGCTGTGGATCGTGGGCAACGGCTGCCTCTGTCTTTTGCGCAGCAGCGGTTGTGGTTGCTGGATAAGATCGATTCCGAGTCTCTTGCTTATACCGTACCTTCAATCATTCGGGTAAGAGGACCACTTAAACCTTCGATTCTGGAATCGGCACTGTCACAAGTGCTGAATCGCCATGAGGGGTTAAGAACTGTTTTCCATGAAGATGAAGAAGGACCCTATCAAGTCATTCTCGACGCCCAGGCATGGCCTTTACCTCTGGTAGATGTAGAGCATGAGGCGGGAACAACTGATACGTCTGCGATTCTGGCTGAGTGCAAGCGCCTCATGGCTATTGAATTGATGACGCCGTTTGATCTGGTCCAGGGGCCGTTGTTCCGCAGCAAATTATTCAAGCTGGCGGAAGATGATTATGTTTTCCTGGTGGCCATTCACCACGTGGTTACCGATGGCTGGTCCATGAATGTATTAATTCAGGATTTGGCCCAGGCCTATGTGCAGCTCGACCTCCATGACGAGGTGTTCTTTGACAGAATGCCGTTCCAGTACGCGGACTTTGCAGTATGGCAGAGAAACCGACTGGATAAATCGGAACAACAGCGGCTGCTTGATTACTGGAAGCAACAACTGGATGGGGTGGAACCGCTTAATCTACCACTGGATTTCCAGCGGCCGGCGGTACAAAGTTATCACGGCCACACCGTTCGCTTTGGTATCCCAAAGTCCACCCGTCAGGCCCTTCATGACCTGGCCGTAAAGAACAGTACCTCACTGTTTGCTTCCCTTCTAAGTGGATTCTTTATCCTGTTGCGTCAGTATTCCGGGCAGAGTGATTTCTGCATAGGAACACCGGTGGCTGGGCGCGAACGGGCGGAGTTGGAGAAAGTGGTCGGCTTCTTCGTCAACACCCTGGCAATTCGAGCGGATGTGTCCGCCCGGGACAGCTTCAGTTCAGTACTCTATCGAGTCAAACATGCCGTGATGGATGGTCTTGCTCATCAGGAAATGCCTTTTGAGCAAATTGTGGAAGAGGTTGATCCAACACGGGATATGAGTCGCTCACCGATCTTCCAGGTAATGCTTGCTTATCAAAACCTGCCTCAGGAACAGCAGGCGCTGTCAGGTTCCGAAAATCTGGGTGATATCCAGCTGGAAGCGTTTGATCCCGGCGTGGATTCCAGCAAGTATGAGCTCACCATGACTTTGTGGGAATCAGTGGACGGGCTGGGGGGATCGCTCCAGTACAATACGGATCTGTTCAAAACAGAGACCATCGATAGGATGGTCTCTCATTTCGTCTCGCTGCTCGAACAGGCGGCGGCTCAACCGGAAACACCAGTTTATCAACTGGACTTTCTGACAGAGGAGGAACGGGATCAGCAGTTGATCGAGTGGAATCTGACGGAGGTGGACTATGACCGTGAAATCACCCTCGATCAGGCACTTTCAAAGGCACTGCAGCAACATGCTGAACAAATTGCTATCCGCTGCGGCTCTGAGTCGCTGACCTATCATCAGCTCGATCGTTACTCCAATAAAGTTGCCGCGTTGTTGCAACAAAAGGGCATCCGGGCGGGTGATAAAGTGGCGTTCTGTTTGGATCGCAACTTGCACTTAATGACGGTTTTGATCGGCATCATCAAGGCCGGCGCAACCTATGTTCCACTGGACGCATCCTATCCAAAGCAACGGTTGAACTACATACTGGAAAACGCTCAAGCCGGTGTGGTTCTGACACAACAACACTTGCGTTCAGCATTGCCGGATGCGGGTCAGGTGTTGGTGTGGGAAGAGCTGCTAACCGATATCGACGCGCTGCCCGAAATGATAAACCCGGTTCAGGTGAGCCCCGAACAACTGCTTTACATGATCTTTACGTCAGGCTCAACCGGGAATCCCAAGGGAACCGGTGCTTACCATCGTTCTGAGATGAACCTGCTCAATTGGTATATAAGTGAATTTAATATGGTGGCATCCGATCGGGTGCTCCTGTTGTCTGCCGTTGGATTCGATCTGACCCAGAAAAACCTGTTTGCACCATTGTTGCAAGGCGCCAGCCTGATTGTTCCGGACTTTAATGAATTCGATGTCCAGAAGCTTACCACTATCATCGACAACGAACGGGTTACCTGGCTGAATTGCGCGCCCAGCGCGTTCTATGCAATTCAGGATGAACCTGCGGATTGGCATAAGCTGGATACGTTGCGCCTTCTGTTCCTGGGTGGTGAGCCTATCAATGTCCCGCGTATTGCTGACTGGCTGAAGCATTCCCGCTGTCAGCTCATTAACAGCTACGGCCCGACAGAATGCGCTGATATAGCAGCCTGGTATCCGGTTGATGTGGAGCGGGACTACAACGCTCCGGCTTTGCCTATTGGTCGTCCCAATTACAATGTGCAATTGTATGTGTTGGGGGATGAGCAGGAATTGTTGCCCACGGGAGCTATTGGGGAACTCTATATTGCAGGGGATGGCGTTGGCCCCGGTTATATCAATAATGCCGAACAGACGCAGGCAGCATTCCTGCCGAATCCCTACGCAAGGGCAACACAGATTTATAGAACCGGGGATCGGGTTCGTTACCGTACCGACGGTAACGTTGAATACCTAGGTCGACGGGATCATCAGATTAAATTGCGCGGATATCGCATTGAAGCGGGAGAGATCCAGTCTGTCATCAACCATGCCAGGAATGTCAAAGACAGCCTGGTGGATGTGATTAAGGATGAAAACGGTATCCAGCGTCTGATTGCCTGGGTGGTGTTGGATGATCTACAGCAGGACTCCGATATGGCACTGAAACAGGCATGCCATGATAAGCTTCCGGCTTTTATGGTGCCTGAACACTGGCTTTTGCTGTCTGAATTCCCGCTGACCCCCAATGGGAAAGTGGATCGCAAGGCACTGCCTAAGCCTCAAGTTCAGACTGATCATGAATATGTGGCTCCGCAGTCTGAGCAAGAAGCCGCTCTCAGCAAGTTGTGGGCAAGCATCCTGGGCGTTGATCAGGTTGGTGTAACCGATAACTTCTTTAACCTCGGCGGTCAGTCTTTGCTGGCCACCCGCTTGGTGAGTAGAATGTCACGTACGCTGGGTGTTTCCATCCAGGTCAGGCAGCTTTTTGAAAATCCCAGCATCCGTTCTTTGTTACGACACCTGGAACACCAATCGAGTATTTTAGATCGACCCGCCATATCGAAACGCCCCAACCCGGATCACGCCCCGCTGTCGTTTGGCCAGCAGAGACTGTGGTTCTTTGAGCAGATGAATCCGGGTACTCAGGCGAATAACATGCCGGTCGCCATCCGCGTCAAAGGGCATCTGGATTATGCGGTTCTGGAAAAGGCGTTTGTCGAGCTGATTCGCCGTCACGAGTCCTTACGTACCTGTTTTGCCACTGATGATTCCGGCAATCCAGTCCAGATTATTCAGCAGAAAGTCGACTTCCGATTAAGTCAGGTGGATCTTTCCGATCTTGCGCCTCAAGCACGGGAAGATCAGCTTGGTTCTTTACTGGTGAGCAACAGCAACACGCCGATCTCTCTGCATCAAGCACCGCTGATTCGTGCCAGTATTGTTAGAACTGCAGCGAACCCACAAGAGCAGACTTTATTGCTGTGCATGCACCACATTGTTTCCGATGGTGCCTCCCAGGTAGTTCTGTTCCGGGAGCTTATGACCCTTTATATCGCCTATCTTTCCGGTCAACCCTCACCGCTACCTGAACTCAGAATCCAGTACCCGGATTTTGCCTACTGGCAACGGCGGTGGTTGGATGAACAATCGATGTCGCAGCAGCTCAGTTACTGGAAACAGCAACTACAGGGCGCACCGGCATTATTGGATTTACCTTTGGATAAGCCCAGGCCCAAGGTGCAAACGACCCATGGCGCCACAGTCAGTGCGGTATTCCCGTCGCCTCTGACAGAGAAACTTCGCAAAACCTGCGAGGAGAAGGGTGTTACGCCGTTTATGGCCACCTTACTGGCTTGGCAGGTTTTGTTAAGCCGGTTCAGCGGGCAGAAGGATATCCTGGTGGGTGTGCCTACTCTGGGGCGACACACGCCGGAGCTGGAAAACGTCATCGGTTTCTTCATACAGAGTCTGGTGTTGCGTGGTACTTTCGACCGCAACCCACTGCTAAGTGATGCCCTTGCGGCGACGAAGGAAACCGTTCTGCAGGGATTCTCCAACGGAGATGTGCCCGTTGATAAGATTGTTGAGCATTTGGGAGTCGCCCGCAATCCTGCCTATTCACCGCTGGTTCAGGTAGCCTTTCAATTATTGGACAGCGCTGGTTTCAATGCAGCACAACTGGCGGATCAAGCCAAGGTTGGGGATTTGGAAGTGGAGGTCCTGGGGGCTGATACGGCTTCGGCGAAGTTTGATCTTACCCTCAATCTGACACTGGATGGCGATCAACTGGGAGCATCACTGGAATACAATACTGATCTGTTCCTGGAATCCACAGCAAAAAATTTACTGGTCGGCTTCCAGCATGTGTGCGAGCAGATTGTGGAGGAGGGCCATAAACCGGTCGCCGCCGTGGAGATAATCGCTGCGGATCAACTGCTCGCAGAACTGGATTTGAATTCCAGCGAATATGAGTCTGTGCAGCCCCTGTCGTCAATGCAATACGACATGTTCATGGATAACCTGGTGAACCCGAATTCATTGCAGAGCAGTCACGGCTGGAATATCCATATTCATCGTCCCCTGGATCTTGATTTATGGCAGCGAGCCTTGCACACAGTGGTTCAACAACAGCCCATGATGCGTTCCCGGTTTGTAGCCGCGCAAAAGGCCAGTCTGGATATGGGGTATCTGGCCATCGCAAAAGAGTCCTTTCCCCAGATAGAGCTGATTGATAAGAGCGATGGTCCAGTGTCTGAGAGTGAGTTGGAGCAGCTTATTATACGGCTGATCTACAAGCCCTACGCTATCCAGAATGACGACCTGATTTCATACTACGTGGTAAAACTCACTGCAGATCACTACGTGGTAATCAGCGCTGTACATCACGCTATACTCGATGGCGCATCACTCAATGTTTTGTGGCTGCAATGGACAGAAGCTTACGAACGTCTGCTACAGGGACAGGGCTACGATATTGATGCTGTTCCCTTCGCTGAGTTTGCCCTTGTCGATCGCAGCATCATGGATACGGCACCGGTGTTGTCTTTCTGGCAGGAGAAACTGGCTGCCGTGGAGCCACTTTCGTTCTCTGTGCCGTCTCCGGTTCCACAGCCTTCCCATTTCGTCACAAAAGAGCTGTTTCTCAGTGATGACCATTGGGTTGCCGTCAAAGCTTTTTGTCGCCAGCAACGGATTACGCCTTCACTGTATTTCAAGTGTCTGTACGGTTATGTGGTGCAACAGTATTGTCGTGCTGATACGGACTTCTCCATTCAGGAAACCATGGGTGGCCGCATTAAAGGGCACTATGATGCCATGGGCTGTTATATTCAGGAGATTCCGTTCGTCTTTAGCAAGTCTTCGTTGGCGTCGGAGCAAAGGTTTGTTGATGTTCTTGAGTACGCCCGTCATTTCCAAAAAGACATCAAGGATTATAGGCTCATCTCCATCGGCAAGCAGTTGGAGTTGTCGCCAAAAGGTCGCATTGGTTTTATGTACAACTTCTACCAGTTCCTGGCCCAGTCTGAATTCTTGGGCGAGTCCTTCAGTCCGGAGGGAACCCCCAGCGACCCAGCCAACAATGTCCAGTTCGTAGTGACGGAAGTGGCGGGAAAGCTGAAGCTTAATCTGTTCTATCATGGCCACTTGTTTACCGACTTGGGCATGCTGCACAGGATCAATGCGTTGAGTGAACAGGTGCTCAGTGCGCCGGACATAAAGCTGAGTGAACTTGATTTGGTTGCCGATCCTGCAGAAAGAATCAGGCTGTTGGAAGATTGGAATAACACGGCCCGCGATTATGATCTCAGTCTGTGTGTTCACCAGAAATTCGAACTGCAGGTTGAGCGTGTACCGCACGCCATAGCCATTTCCGATGATCTTGGCTCTTTGACCTACGCTGAGCTGAACCAACGGGCAAATCAGCTGGCACATTACCTGATTGATCGCGGTATTCGCGAGAATGATCTGGTGGGCTTGTGTGCCGAGCGCTCCTGCGCGTTTCTGGTGGGCATATTGGGAATCATGAAAGCCGGGGCGGCTTATGTTCCCATGGACCCTAAATATCCGGATGATCGGATCGAGTACATGATCCAGAATTCCGCCGTATCGGTTTTGATAACGCAGCAGCATCTGCGTGAGAAATCCAATGCAGTGGCAGATGGGGTACATCGGGTGTGTCTGGATCAGGATTGGCCGGAGATTACCAAGTGCTCCCACAACAATCCTAATCTTGCTGTCGGTCCGCGTAATCGCGCCTACATGATTTACACATCCGACTCCACCGGCCTACCCAAAGGCGCGATTGTTCGTCATGATGGCGCCTTGAACCATATTGAAGCCGAGTGCGAGGTACTTGAGTTCCCGGGTGAGTTCAGTTTCCTGCAAACGGCCCCTTCCTCATCAGATATATCCGTGTGGCAGTTTGTTGGGCCGGTTACCCGAGGTGGCCAAGTGGTGGTATTGGATGACGTCACCCATTCCAGAAAACTGTTTGAGCTGGTGAAACGGCATCGAATAGACGTTGTTGAATTGGTGCCCGTGGCGCTGCAGTTGTTGATGGAGCATGTTCGACAATTACCACAGAGTGAGCGCAGTCTAAAGGACTTGAAATGGATGATGGCCACCGGTGAAGCCGTATCAGTGGAGTTGGTGAACGATTGGCTTGCCTTGTATCCCGATATTCCAGTGGTGAACGCCTATGGTCCAACGGAAGCGGCAGATGACGTCATTCAATGCTCCATTCATCAGCCGTTACCGGATTCGCAGAAATCTGTACCCATTGGTAAACCTTTAGGTAACCTTTCGGTTTACATCGTCGACGATCAACTGCGGCTGGTGCCTGCCGGTGTGCCGGGTGAAATCTGTATTGGTGGTATCGGGGTGGGTGAAGGTTACTGGCAGAATCCGGAGAAAACCGCCGACGCCTTTGTCCCCGATCCGTTTATCGGCACTGGTGATACACGCATGTACCGCACCGGTGATCTGGGCCGCTGGTTGAGCGATGGTAGCGTGGAATATCTGGATCGCGTGGATAACCAGGTGAAGGTACGTGGCTTCCGCATCGAACTGGGTGAAGTGGAAGCAGCGCTTTCGGCACTGCAGGGTGTTCGTGAGAACGTGGTCATCGTGCGGGATGATCTACCCGGTGGTAAAGCACTGGCGGCCTATGTAGTACCGGCCCAGGAAGAATTAACCGGCTCCACCCTTGATCCACAGGTTCTGCGTGCGCAGTTAAGGGAGTCCCTGCCGGATTTCATGGTGCCTGCCGCCATCACGATCATGGACGCCTTGCCGTTAACCCCGGCAGGTAAAGTGGATCGGAAAGCGCTTCCCAGACCGGTTGCCATTCAACTGGGTGGGGCTGAGTATGTACCGCCAAGAAACGATATCGAAAGATTGTTGGTGGAAATTTGGGAATCACTGATGCCGGTTGAGCGCATTGGCGTGACGGACAACTTCTTTGAGCTGGGTGGGCATTCGTTGGTTGGTGTAAGAATCATGGCCAAGGTGAACAAAGCCTTTAATCTGCAGTTACAAGTGGCCGCCCTGTTGAGCACACAAACCATCGAGAATTTGGCGCAATTGATTTCCGCAGGGGAGAGCACGGACCAATTGTTGGTGCCCATAGCCGAATCAGATCATCCCGCCATCTTTATGATCCACCCGGTGGGAGGCGACGTGTTGTGTTACGCCGATCTGGCGCGGGCGATGCAGGATCATTTCTCGGTGTACGGTATTCGTGCCAAGGGGCTGGATGGCAGTGCGCCGGCCGCCAGCCTCGCCGAAATGGTTGATAGCTATGTTGAGGCCATTCTTCAGGTTCAGACCGCAGGCCCCTACATACTTTTGGGACAATCGCTGGGAGGCGTGCTGGGATGGGCTGTGGCCGCCAGACTGGAGGCATTGGGTCATGAAGTGGCGCATCTGGTGATGCTGGATACGTTCAGTCCCCAGCACCTTAAAGCCGCCCATGACTCAGATACAGACATTCTGGGCAAGGCTCTGGGGATTGGTCTTACTGCCGGCCCGGAAATAAAAAATGACGGCAATACAGAGGCTTATCTGGCTCAACTATACAATTATGGCGTACAATCCGGTGTCGTTCCCCATGAGATGGGGCTGGCACAATTTGAAACGCTGTATCGTGTGTCACTACAAAACCACACCGTTGCATCACAATATGAAGTGGAAAATATCGCGGCGGCGGTGCATCATTTCACAGCGGCTGATAATGTTACCGGAGGTCATTCCGGAGACAGCTGGAAAGGGGTTCTACCCGGTCTGGTTACGCAGGAAGTCGCTGGAGGCCATGAATCCATGATGCAAGGTGAGTTAGCCAAAAGCCTGGCAGCGTCGATCAAAAGTCGGCTCCAACTTGATAACAACAATAATGAATGAGGCATCGAATGCTAGTTGATGTATTTCAGCAGTATGAATCCGAAGTACGTTCCTATTGCCGGGCTTTTCCAACCGTTTTTACTAAAGCCAAGGGTGCTTATATTCAGTCACAGGATGGCGAGCGCTACCTGGACTTCTTTGCTGGCGCCGGTGCATTGAATTTCGGTCACAACCCTGACTTAATCAAGCAGCGCTTAATCGAATATTTACAGGAAGACGGCATTCTTCATGGCTTGGATATGTACACCGATGCCAAGGGCCACTTTCTGGAGATCCTGCAGGAATCAATTCTCAAGCCCAGGAATTTGGATTACCGAGTTCAGTTTTGCGGCCCTACCGGGACCAATGCCGTTGAAGCTGCCCTCAAAATCGCCCGCAAAGTAAAAGGGCGTCGCAACATCTTCGCCTTTCAGGGTGGATACCACGGTATGACTCTGGGTGCTTTGGCCTGCACCGGCAACAGCTATAACCGCAAAGGGGCAGGAACGGCCCTGCCGGATGTCACCTTCATGCCGTTCCCATTCGGACCCATGAAGGAGATCGATACCATCGCGTATATGGATGCGGTTCTGTCCGACACCAGTTCCGGAATCGAAAAGCCTGCGGCCATGGTGCTTGAAACGGTGCAAGCTGAAGGTGGTGTCGTAGTGGCCCCGGTCGAGTGGCTCAAGAAATTGCGCCAGCTATGCGATAAGCACGATATCCTCATGATTGTTGACGATATCCAGGTGGGCTGCGGACGTAGCGGCGACTTCTTCAGTTTTGAACGTGCCGACATTATCCCCGATATCGTTACACTCTCAAAATCGATCAGCGGTTGTGGCTTGCCGCTGGCAATTGTATTGCTGAAACCGGAACTGGATAAGTGGCAGCCGGGTGAACACAACGGTACGTTCCGCGGAAATCAACTGGCTTTTATCAGTGGCGCGGCCGGCATAGAACTCTTTCAATCGCTGAATATACCGGCTCAGGTAGCGGAAAAAGCCAGACTGATTGAAACAGAGCTGCAATCCATGATTGATAATCTTGATCCCAGAATGGAGCTGCGGGGCCTGGGCATGATATGGGGGGTTGATCTGTCACCTCTGAAGAACGAGAAACTGATTGATCAGATTACGACTAACTGTTTTGAGAAAGGGCTGATTATCGAGAATGCCGGCCGTAAAGGGCAGGTGTTGAAGCTGCTCCCACCTTTAACCATCACTCAGGATGAGCTGCTGACCGGTTTGCACATTATCGAACGAGCCGTAAAGAAAGCCCTTTAATAGGGCTTTTTTATTTCAAGCCGTCCAATGTTTCAGACAGCTCGTGACAGAATGCTTTTAGTTCTGCCATAGTGCAGGCCGCTCTCGGGCAGCCGATAATAATGTTGGTGATGTCATTGTAACTGCAAGCCGCCACATAAAGCGGGCGGTTTTCAAATGGAATTGGTACGCCGAATTGGGAAGTCGGTTTAAAGCCTTCGCAGCTGAAAAGATCGTTGTTCACCTCACCCATGTAGCTGACAATACCGGACCCTCTATATCGCTGCTGTTTGTGCAATCGTTTTAGTGTGTCCGGGTGCACCTGGAATATCGGTTTTGGCATCCACTTCAGGTATTTATAGCTGCTTTTAAAGGGTGCCAAATCAATTTTCTGCCGCATCGCCCGTACTATCTCAGAGCGAATCTGATTGATCGTGGTATCGTTCTGGATTTCCAGATCAATTGCACCGCTGCAATTAGCGACGGTAAAACCTTCAGACTTATCCATGTAACGGCGAAGATCGGCGGGTATGCGAAACATTACATTGCCTTCGCCAAAATGCTTGCGGGCCAATTGTGCACAGGCAAAAAGAACTTTGGCCGTGAATTTGTTCTTGTCGCCCTTCCAATCGAAACGGTACCACTGGCAACCGGACAGTGTTTCGTTCACTGTGCCTTTGATAACCGGGATGCACCTTTTGACATCCGCAACCAATTCGGGGTGTTCTTCCCGGATTGCGATGTCCCATTCCGTCATCTTGGATTCCGAGCCAACCAGGGGTTCACCCCGAAGCGCTCGAAACACCTCATTCATCAAATGAACAGTACCTCGTCCATCGGTAATGGCGTGATGAGTCCTGAACAGGATGTGAAGGCCTTTACGGGTGCGGATTTTCGCGATCTGGCATGGTGGTTCATGTCTAAGATCAATCGGATTACCCAGTAGGGGAGCTCCTTCTGACGACGCGCTATCCCAGTCGGGCGCTTCCAGTTCTTCCACTGAGGGGAGCATTCCCTCGACCCAGCGTCGCCACCCCCAATAACCGCTTAAACGGAGTTTGAATCCAGGGTTGGCTTCCACCGCAGTGGCCAGTGCTGTCCGCAATCGATCTGTGTCAATATCACCATCGCCAATGACAAAGAACTGATTTACAGTGGGTGAATAATGAGGCTTGTCAGCGGCGATATACGTGAATTCAATAGGTGAAGGAAACCGATAAAAACTCATAGAATCGTTATTATTGTTACTTGATGGCTAACTATACCATGCCGGGAATATAAGGTACTATGTCAGACCTAACTAAAATAATAATCGCGGTCCTGTAAATTGATGTCAGGCTTGAAACTCTTCTATTTCGTTCTTTTTGGTCAATCCATTTCTTTGTTAGGCTCTTCCCTTACCGGGTTCGCTCTTGGTGTCTGGGTTTATCAAACCAGCGAATCTGTGATGGATTTCACAACCATCCTGGTTGCTTCAACGCTTCCCGGGATTGTTCTCGGGCCTTTCATCGGTTCCTGGATTGATAGACTCGATCGTAAAAGCCTGCTGGTGGGTGCCCAGGGTGGCAGCGCCGCGGTTATCGTTATTCTCACAGCGCTATTTCACTTCGATATGCTGGGCTTTTGGCACATCATTGTACTGGTGGCGTTTGCTTCCTTGTTTGCCACCGTGCTACAGGTCGGCTTCTCATCAACCGTCACCTTGATCGTGCCCACAGATGATCTCAGCAAGGCCAACGCGGCTCTGGGGTTGGTGCTGGGGGTAGTGCAATTGTCCGGCCCATTTTTGGCGGGCAAGGCTCTGGACACCATCGGTATTTCTACCATCCTGCTGATTGATATAGCGAGCTTTCTGTTCGGGCTAATCACGTTGCTGGTCGTCTCGGTACCGAATCTGCCGAAAAAGGTATCCCAAGTCAGGACATCGGTCTGGGAGGAAGTGAAAGAGGGGTACTATTTCCTTAAATCCAAGCCGGGTGTGCTTGGAGGATTGTATCTGTTTACGCTGATTTTATTTAATGTGTCGGCGGTGCAGGCGCTTATCACACCGTTGGTACTCTCTTACGCTTCACCCAGCGAAGCCGGCTTGATTATGTCTGTCGCGGGGGCCGGGGTGTTGGTCGGGGGTGGAATAATGATGGCCTGGCGTGGTCCCGAAAGACGTATGTTCGGGATATTGGGGGCGGCGTTGGCAATCGCTGCAATCCTGGTTCTGCTGCCCATATTCACCAATCTGGTTTGGATTGGTTTCTGGGCTTTTATGATTATGGTGCTTGCTCCGGTTGCGACGGTTTGTAGCCAGACTTTGTGGCAACGCAAAGTGCCTGTGCATTTTCATGGTCGCGCTTTCAGCTTGCGTAATACCATAATGAAAGCAGCCCAGCCGCTCGGGTATTTGAGTGCAGGTTTTCTGTATCAAAGCGTGTTTGGACCCTTAATGGAGGAGGGCGCCCTCCTGGCTGAGGTTTTTGGTCCGATCTGGGGGGTTGGGGAAGGAAGGGGAATTGCTTTATTAATCAGTCTGTTTGGCGTGTTAAGTATCTTTATGGTGTTGCTGGCCTGGGGTACGCCGGCAATCCGGCTGGCTGACACCGCATTGCCCGATGAAAACCTGGAAAGCAGCGTTAAGGCGACTGCCTAGTCATTTTCTGTGTGTCCGCTCTTGGCGTTCTGTGTGAATTGTGTAACGCGCTGTTTTTAAAGTGTTAAATTTTCCCGATTCTCGTATCAAGCGTTTGACGCCCGATATATCCAGGCGTTAAATGCTTAGTAGATATACATAAATCAGTTTCAAATGGACTTGGGACGAACGTTCAGTTATTATCGGTTAGTCTTCGATCAGTAAGGCTGCTTTCTTTTACCAATTGGGGGATCAAGCGACTAGAGGCTTAATCTCGGTATGGCAAGCAGTATTGATAGAACCTTATTTGATAGAACCTTAGTAGCCAAGCACAAACAATAATAAAACGGTGGTTCAAAGGCATGATGGCAACTCAATCCAGTATTCCGCTGCGCAGTAATTGGTTTCAGGTGGCACGCCCTGTTACGAATCCCCGTATTCGCCTGTTTTGTTTCTCCTACGCAGGGGGAAATGCATCTACCTATCGTGATTGGCACACGCGTTTACCGAAAGATGTAGAGGTGTGTTCAGTGCAGCTGCCCGGGCGTGGCAATCGTTTCAAGGAAAAAGCCTTCACTGACCTGGATACGCTGCTGAACTCGCTGATTCCTGAAATTGAACCCTTCACCTCGACTCCCTATGCTTTTTTTGGTCACAGCATGGGGGCTCAGGTTGCATTTGAGTTAGCGCGCAAGCTGCGTGATAAAGGCTGCCCACAGCCAAAATGCCTGATTGTTTCGGGCCGTCGGGCTCCACAGCGCCAGAAAAAAGCCAAGCCCATTTATTCGTTGCCGGAGACGGAGTTTCGGGAGGAAATCCGCCGCCTCAATGGCACTCCCGAAGAGGCGCTGAACAACCCTGAGCTTATGGATCTGGTCAGCCCAATCCTGCGCGCCGATTTTCAGCTTATAGAAACTTGGATTTACCAACCCTCTGATCCTATTGACGTTCCTGTGATGGCGCTTGGTGGTGTCAAGGATAACCAGGTGTCCATGGATGACCTGGAAGACTGGAGTAAGGTAACCAAGGGGCCTTTCTGTCTGGAGCTGTTTTCGGGTGATCACTTTTTCATCAATCAGGTCACGGATTCTCTGCTGACAACGGTTAATCACGCCATTGAGTCGGTGCTTGAAGGTGCTGAAGAGCTGTTAGCAAATCGCAAAACTTCCTGACAAATCACTATCCTTTCGTTTCCTGTTTTAGCTAGTCGACACTCGGGTTAGTTGCTAGAGTATGTGTATTGCAAATAGTTTTCGCATCTATTTAAAAATCAACGTTATTTCGGATAAGATGCAGTTCACTGTGGTCTAAAGCCCACGCAGATTTTCCTCACCTTTGCTCAACCATGACCCTGGATTGTGTCTGAGTGGGGGCGAGCGCTTACAAGAAGACTAGAAAATGACAAAAGCTTTGAAATTTCTCTTGCCCGTTGCGGCAATTGCTTTGGGAATAGTCGTATCGGTGGTGTTGTTTATGTCGCGACCTAAAGTCGAGCATAAGCCACTGAATATCAAGCCACCTTTGGTGACGGTGACAGAAGTCCGGGCAACCAGTCAAAGCATCCCCGTTTTTACCCGTGGCACCGTTACCCCCGGTACGGAAATCCAGCTGATGTCTGAAGTCAGTGGTCAAGTGCTCGAATTGTCCCCTAATTTTGCCAACGGTGGTTTCTTCCGCAAGGGCGAAGTGCTGATCAAGGTCGATCCCATTGAATATGAGGTGAATATCAAACGGGCGGAGGCCAGCAAGGCCCAGGCCTATCAGGCCTTTTTGCAGGCCAAGGCCGAGAGGGATGCCAGAAGCAAGGTAAGGAACAACAGCAGCGCTTTGGCGAAATATGAAGTCCAGTTCAATCAAGCCAAAGCGCAACTGGAAGCGGCTGAGGCAGAGTTACAAGCGGTAAAACTGCAAAGAGATCGCACCACGGTCCGCGCGCCGTTTGATGGCCGCGTGCGGCTGGCTGCCCTGAACGTGGGACAATATGTGCGTCCAGGTCAACAAATGGGTTCCATCTACGCAGTGGATGTCGCGGAGGTTCGTTTACCACTCTCCGATCGCCAATTGAGTTTGGTGGACGTTCCCAATCGGTTTCAGGATGCGCTGACACGAAAACTGCCTGAAGTCACGCTGACTGAGAAATTCGCAGGGCGAACCTATACCTGGAAAGGGCAGGTGGTTCGAGCAGAAGGTGGGGTGGATGAGCGTAATCGGCTGCTTTATGTGGTGGCCCAGGTGCATGACCCCTATGCTGCAGATCCCAACCAACCGGGACGTCCGGAACTGGTGGCAGGGTCTTTCGTGGAGGCCACCATCGACGGCCGCCGTTTTGAAAAAGTATTCGAGGTGCCCCGTAAAGCGCTTCGCAACAGTTCTCAGTTGTGGGTAGTGGATGGCAACAGCCAGTTGCGTGAGCGTGATGTTGCCATTATTTATAAAGGTAAGGACAGTATCTACATCAGCTCCGGTTTGCAGGATGGTGATCGAGTTGTATTAAGCCAGATGGACATTGCTGTCGATGGAATGACAGTGCGCACCAAGGCCGAGGAACACTTCGAATACGAGGTTGAGCCGGAAAAAACCGATAACCTGTTTGGCTCCGCTCAGACATCTCAACCCCAGAACCTTTCGCTGAATGATCCCCGGGTTCAGCAGATGGCCGAGCAGGCTAAGAAAGCCTATGAAAACCTGGACGACAGCCAAAAGCAGGAACTGAAGGAAAGCGCCCAGGAGTTGGTGCAGCAGGCTAAAAATCTGCAGGCCGCTCTGCAGCCAAAATCCAGGGATTCGGCGAAAGCCGACCCGGTTAAGCCGGAGACCGTCGAAGCTCCTCCGGCTCAGGAAGAGCCCGTATCCATGTCTCCCCTTGCTGCGCAGATTGCAGAAGACCTCGCTTCTGACGAGAGTGCTGTAGAGCCGCCAGCCCCTGAGGTGGCCGTCAAACAACCCCTGCCCAAGCCGGTGATTTCTGAAACGCCAACCAAACAGTCCGGTGGCAAAATCACAATCTCCATCGTCAGCGCTCCTGAACCTTTGGTGGAAGCCGTACAATGAACGCAATTATTGCCTGGTTTGCGGAGAATAAAGTCGCCGCCAATCTGTTAATGGTGTTTATTGTGGTGGCTGGGTTTATCAGCCTGCAGGACACCCGTAAGGAAATACTTCCCAACATCTCGTTGGATCTGATCACGATTACGGTCCCTTATCCCGGTGCGTCTCCCGAGGATGTGGAGAAATCGGTACTGAATCGTATTGAGTCCGCCATATACGACCTCGAGGGAATCAAGACTTTGTCCTCAAAGGCCACTGAGCACCTTGGCGTGTTAACGCTGGAGGTCGCCTATGGTCATGACAGCAAAAACCTGCTCAATGAAATTAAAGCCAGAGTGGATGGTATCGGCACTTTCCCAGCCGATGTGGAACGACCCATCGTGCGCGAGATTTCTGTGCGAAATATGGTTGCCTATGTGGTGATCTCGGGCAATGCGGACGAGCGCTCCCTGAATAACCTGGCGTCCCAGATTCAGGAAGACCTGACCACCCGCCCCAATATAACCCAGGTGTCGCTAGCATCAAGCCGGCCTTATGAAATTGCAATCGAGGTGTCGGAAGGTGCTTTACAGCGCTATGGTATGAGCTTCCTGGAAGTGGCAAATGCCGTGCGGCAGAGTTCTGTGGACCTGCCGACCGGGGTTATAAAAACCGCGCAAGGCAACGTCTCGGTAAAAGCAAAGGGTCAGGTCTATTGGGGAGAGGACTTCGAAGATATCGTGATCCGTGCGCTTCCTGACGGGGCCCAGGTTTTGGTGCGTGATGTGGCAACCGTTCTGGATGGATTTAAAGACGGTGGCTCCCTTAGCGAATTCAACGGCCGGCCTGCTGTTGCCCTCTCTGTGTATCGCGTGGGCGACCAGAATATACTGGACGTTTCCCGTGAGCTGCACGAATACGTGAAAAATCCTTCCATTTATGTTCCCGAGGGAATACATCTGGATGTCTGGCAGGATTCCTCGGTTTATTTTAAGAGTCGCATGGACCTGCTGAGCGAAAATGCCATGAGCGGTTTGGCATTGGTGTTCGTGATACTGCTCCTGTTCCTGCGGGCGCAGCTTTCTTTCTGGGTAAGCCTGGGCATTCCCATCTCATTCATGGGCGCCTTCATGATGTTGCCTTATTTTGATGGCTCCCTGAATATGATCTCCCTGTTTGCCTTCATTCTGGTGCTGGGCATAGTGGTGGACGATGCCATTATTGTCGGGGAGAACGTATTTTCGAAACATCGTGAAGGGATTACGGGTGTTCAGGGTGCGATTCTGGGCGCTCAGGAAGTTCAGAAGCCCGTTATCTTCTCTGTGCTGACCACTATCATCGCGTTTGCTCCCCTAATTATGCTTCCCGGACCTGAGGGTAAGCTGATGAAGGTGATTCCCATCGTGGTGATATGTACCCTGATATTCTCATTGATTGAGTCGTTGCTGGTTTTGCCTTCCCACGTTTCGGGCATATCCTCCGATGAATTTGATCGCTTTCCGGTAATCGGGTTTATCCAGAAAAAGTTCTCTGTGGGTTTGGAAAAGTTTGTCGATAACATCTACAGCCCATTCCTGGAGTTGTGTCTGCGTTGGCGTTACACAACGCTGTTTGGGTTTATTGCCATTTTGATTGTGGCCCTTTCTTTAATGGCCTCCGGCTGGCTGAAAGTGGTGTTTTTCTCCACCATCGAAGCGGACACTGCGAGTGCCACCATCAGTTTTGCTCAGAACACTACGCCTGAAGCGGTCCGTGATGGCATCAAACGGGTCGAGCGTGCAGCGATGGATCTCAAAGATGACCTGCGCACAGAGACCGGCTCAGAGCAAATACTGAATGTCTTCACTGCGTTCACCAGTGACACTTCCGGTCGAATCGTGGTGGAAATGGCTCCCTCTGAGAATCGAAAAATGTCCGGCCAGAAATTGATTCGGCAGTGGGAAGAGGGCGTCGGTGATATTCATGATGTTGTTGAACTTGAGTTTAAAGCGACCTTGAATCAGCCTGGCTCCATCTTGGATATAGAGCTGGCATCCAGCAGTCTGAGTGATCTGAAGCTGGCGGCGGATGGATTAAAGGAACGCATGGCGTCGATTAACGGCTTATACCAGATTACCGACTCTTTCCAGAGAGGAAAACAGGAACTGCAGATTGAGTTGAAACCGCTGGCGCGCAACTTGGGGCTGAACCTGGACGATGTGGCAATGCAGGTTCGCCAGGCCTACCACGGGGCGGACGTTCAGAACATTCAGCGCGGCGAGCAGGACATCAAAGTAGTGGTTCGCTATCCGGCGGAGGAGAGAAGCTCGCTGTGGTACCTCGAAAACATGTCCATCCGGATGCGCGATGGTTCCACTGTGCCGCTGCTGACCGTTGCTGATATCGAATATGGTGAAGGTGCTGCGCAAATCAATCGTCATAATCGGCGCCGGGTCATCCGGGTTCGCGCCAAGTTGGATGATAGTGTGACTTCCACTGAAAAAGTCATGTTTGCCCTGAAACAGGAGTATTTGAATACCATCCCGGAAAACTTCCCGGGGATGAGTTGGGATATTTCCGGCGTGCAGAAAGAGAAGGATGAGTTTAAAGAATTTCTGGGTAAAGCCTACTGGATTGCCATCCTCGGAATGTACGTGATGATGGCCACCTTATTCCGCTCCTACACTCAGCCGCTGATGGTCATGTTCGCTATTCCTTTTGGTATTATTGGAGCGTTACTCGGCCATTTGTTGGCGGGCATGCAGATAACCTTGTGGTCGTTGGTGGGCATGATTGCCGTAAGTGGAATCGTTGTGAACGACAACCTTGTGCTGGTGGATTTCATGAACCGGAACAGGGAGAAAGGCATTGCGCTGATGGAGTCGATTCGCCAGGCGGGCGGTGCGCGATTCAGACCCATTATGCTGACCTCCCTCACCACTTTCGGGGGCTTGGTTCCACTAATGATGGAATCCAGTTTGCAGGCACAGTTCCTGATTCCAATGGCGATATCGATCGCATTTGGTGTGTTGTTCGCTACCCTGGTGAGTTTGGTGCTGGTCCCTGCTACTTACTATATTCTTCACGATACCCAAGTTGCAGTCCGGGAAGCTGCGCTATTCTTTAGCGGTGCCAAAAAGAAATCGGTATCTGTTGCTGAAGAGGTTGACCAGACGTTTGACAGCGAATCAGAAGACGATTCTGGAAAGCTGCAATGGCATGTCGGTTTGGATGAAGCTTACGAGCTTGGCCATAGGGAAGGGTTGAAGGGGGATGTGCCCAGAGTATCGCCCTTTGAACTTGAAGTGCTGTCTGCCAGCTGGGAAGCCGGATGGGATGATGGTCATGAAGAGTTCCTCGCCAATAATAAAGCGTCGACCTAAGGAAATTCATTTGAACACTGGTAAGGTGATGAAGTCTGTGCCTATTAATGTAAACCGTTTTGTAACTGTCTTTGCTGTCATTGTCAGCGTGTTTCTCGCGGCGTGCTCCGATGATGAGGGCGGCTTGGCAAAAGTTGAGAGTGGGAAAACGGAGCAAGGCGAGTCAACCAGTGAGGTGCACAGGCTGGAAGACGGCAGCACTTACCAGGGCCAACTGCAAAATGGCGACAAGAATGGCCAGGGTATCTACATGTGGCCTAACGGCGACCGTTATGACGGTGAATGGAAAAACGGACTGATGTCCGGTCAGGGAACTTTCGAAGATAACCAAGGCCACGTCTATTCCGGGCAATGGCAGAAAGGCGTTTTTCATGGCCGGGGAATATATCGATGGCCGAGCGGAAGCCGCTACGAGGGTGGATTCGTCAATGGCAAGAAAGAGGGTGTTGGAACCTACGAATGGGCTGATGGAAGAGTCTATCGTGGAGAGTTTAAAAACGATTTGAAGCACGGCAGCGGTACCTACACCTGGCCCGATGGGCGTAAGTATATGGGCGAGTTTGCCAACGACCTCCGTACCGGGCGCGGCAAAATGCTGTATCCCGATGGTGAAATCTACGAAGGCCAGTTTGTGGACGGTGTTCGTAGCGGCCAGGGAACGAGAACCCAGAGCGATGGCGTGGTTTATGAGGGCCAATTCCAGGATGATATGGCGGAAGGGCAGGGCAAAATGGAGTGGCCTACTGGTGAGTTTTACCAAGGCCAGTTTGTTGCGGATCTGCCCAGTGGGATGGGCATCAAGCAATGGCCCAGCGGCAACCGCTACGAAGGTGAGTTCAAGTCCGGGGTTATGGACGGGCGTGGTGTCTTAACCTTTGCCGACGGCCGTGTGTATGATGGCCAGTTCAATATGGGCAAGCGTTCCGGCAAAGGCACCCTGGCGTGGCCAAGTGGAGAGAAATACGCCGGAGAGTTTGTTGACGGCATGAGGGAAGGGCGGGGTGTTTTCACTTGGCCGGATGGCAGCAAATTCGTTGGTGGTTTTCAGCAAAACGCCTTGCACGGCCGAGGTGTTTGCTCAATGGATGGTGCTGATACTCCTTGCCGTTTTGATCGTGGCGTGCGAATCGAATAGTAAGGTCAGGACTTCAATGCGGAGAGTGCTTCTTTCGCACTCTGGAAACGCTTGTTAGGGTCTGGGTCCAGCATACGTGCGACGAAAGCCGATGTCTTGGCGTCTGTCGCGTCTAACAGGAAGTCATCCTTCTGGCGTTGATTGGAAGCGGCAAACAGCACCTTGTCCCGTTTGGTGCTGCCTTCATTCCAGCGCCGGTTTTTAAGCAATTCATATAGAAGAATGCCCGCCTGATAGAGATCGCTGCGGTGATCCCATTTCTCCCCTCTGGCCTGTTCCGGCGAAATAAACGAGGGCTTGGCCAGCCATTGGTAGGCTTCCTTGTTGGCTTGCTTCTGGAAATGGGAGCACCCGAAATCCACCAGATAAATCTTCTGTTTGGTATCAATCAGGATGTTTTCCGAGCTGATATCCCCGTGTACCACAGGCTTGAGGCTAGTGTGAAGGTAGTGCAGTTGTTCCAATAGCTGCGCCACAATATCCTTTGCTAATTCCTTGACCAGAGCAGGGGGGAAGCGCTGTTGCTCCTGGGATAGGTTGATCAGCTGAAAGCCCTCAATAAACTCGTAGGCGTAGTAAGCCTTGCCATCAATGAGGCCCCGGGAACGGTATTTTGGCAGCTGAGGATGGTGTAACTCTCTTACGATCTGGCTTTCAGTGGTAAATTGGCGCCTCACTGCCTGATGATTAAGCCATTGTTCTCTAACCATTTTTACCGCGAGTTTGGGCTTACCCTGTTCCAGTGGAATGCCCTTCATAACGATACAGATCCCACCCTCAGTGAACGGTTCCATTCGATAACGCCCAATATTGAGCTGGACCTCAAAGGGCCGTTGAGCATTAGCTGCTGGCGGGGCTTGGATTGGCTTGGCTGCTGGTTTGCGAGGCGCCTGCGGGCGACGTTCGGGGCCGGCGTCTTTGGTTTCGTTTTGCTGCTTTTTTGAGCGCCAAGAGAAAAGCCACGTCAGATTCATAGAGAAGTTGAGCCCTTAAAAGCCGAAACAGAAGTAATAAGTTGTTTTTCTTAGATAACCTAATAGTTTACACGCTAGTCTGTGAATCGCAAAGAATCCATGTGTGTCTAAAAAATGATCTGTTGGATGTGGGCTTAGTGTCAATATTTCGTCGACTTGGTCGGGTTCAAGCTTGCGTTCGTCGGAAATCTGGTAATTCTGTTTCACTCTTCTATTGACTAATAAAGAGTCGAAAAGCAGTATATGAAGCATCGTTCTTTGTCTATTTCTTTGACGGCAATAGCTTTAAAAGGCTAGCCAAAGCGATGCAAAATAAGTAAAGTACTTTTCGAGTCCAGCTCAAAAAAAGTACTAAGAAAGAAAACAACTATAAAGGGGCTAATTCCTGTGAATACTAAATCTTCTCGCAAAATGTCCAATAAAAGAATCACCGGCCAGGGTATGTCTGAGTACCTGGTAATCGTAGGTTTGCTGGCTGTGGCCGGTATCGCTGCGATGGGATTGATGGGTGGTTCGGTTCGTCAAACTCTTGCAGCGTTTGCGTCTGAGTTTTCCGGTAACGATCCATCTGCAAACCGTGATGCCGCTCGAGATAACGCATTGAATTCAGGTCGTACTGCAGTAGCCGGACTTGATAACTACGAAGATAACAACGACCAACTGGGTGCAACGACTGGTGTCACTGTGGCAAACCCGTAAAACCCAAAGGCAACTGGATGTTTTTCCTGGTACGGCGCTGGCTTAAGCTTGCGCCGTACATGCCTAGTAAATATAAGCAAAGTCTTCACTCTTTCCTGATAGAAAAACAATAAGAAAGATGTAAATGAAAAGATCTCCGTCGTTTTTTCGTTCATCAGAAGCTGGTCAGGTTTTCCCTTTGGCTTTGGCAGTCTTGGTGGTTGCTTGTGTAACCTTCTTTCTGGTTTTCAACAGTGGTCGTGCTGTTAACGAGAAAATCAATCTTGTTAATGCGGCCGACGCATCGGCGTATTCGGGCGCCCAAATTGCCGCCAGGCATCTCAATTTCATGGCTTATACCAACCGTGCAATGATTGCGAACGAAGCAGCCATTGGCCATTTGTACAGCTTTCAGGTTGAAGTCAATCTGCTCGGTAATATCGTCCAGGAAGGCGTTGGTGGTGGTGGCTTAATTGGTGATTTCGTCCGTCTGCTCATAAACGCTATTGTACCCGGTTTTCAAAATGCACTGGATGTCTTGGCTCAGGTGGTTCAGCCCCTCGTCGATGGTTCCAAGGTCTTTACCGGCATGTTGTCGCTCATGTTGGATGCCAACAACGCGACCTTTTCCAATTTTCAGGAGCAGGCCTACATGGACCTGATCCAGACTGACCCTCTCGATCGGCAAACGGTTGTTGATAAAGCCATGAATGCGGTGGCCTCTTCATACATTGAACGCGCAAACGCGCCGATCAGTGTTAACGATAATGATGTGCTGCAGAATATTATCCTTGAGTCTGAAAATGAATCTGTGGTGGCAGCAGCCACCCAAGCTGCGGGTGGTTCTGCGCAGCAGTTATGCGAAATGATCATGTTCGCAACCCCTGGGGTTGAGTCAGGCGACCCGCTGGGGACGGCGTTTGCAGCTCGCTCCCAAAATTGTCGGCAGGTGGTTAATGGAGGCGCGAGTTTAAGTATTTCAGTTCCTGGGACGCCTTTGGCTCCGGAAGCGGACGGTGGTTTGATGATTGATGCGATTCGGCAGTCTACCGGAGAGATGGCAAATGCTACCTGGATCCGAGATCGCAATGTGGACAATTACTCGTTCTTCGGGCTCTTCAGGGTTGACCGTGCAGGTAGCACCGAGGTTCAGTACAACAATGCAACGGGAAATATCAACTGGGTGGCTGATGAAGATAGCTTTCGATTAAAGCTGGCGGGGATACCATTCTTCAGAACCACCGATTCCGGTAATGCGGCCGCTAACGTGGAAGAGGCAACCGCCATGGTGGATGACCTGGCAATCCAGGGGCTCCGGTTGTTTGGCTTGTGCGAGGAAGGCGGGGCGGTTGATTGTAATGAGCTTGCTGAAAATCAGTACGATAGCATACAGCGGTTCGCTGCTCTGGATCCCACTCGTCAAAGTGTGGTGATTACAGCGTTTCTCGATCAGAGTAATTGCTCAGATCATGTGGGCTACGATGACAATGGAAATCGAATTGAAGGATGGCAGGATGAGCTGGCGATGTTTGATGACAACTTTTGCGACAAGAGAGTCTACGCTATAGGTCAGGCGGAAGTCTATTTCCAAAGACCAGACTGTTATGAGCAGGGTAATGCCAGTTGTTTTGCCAGTGATAATGGATTCTCTCGTATCGATAACGGTAACACAGTAGAACTTCCCAATTTGTATAATCCCTTCTGGCATGCGCGCTTGGTTGCTACCAGTGTCGGAGGTGGTCAGTGAAGTCGATAAAGCAGTTCCGTGGGCAGGCCTTATCTGAATTTATTGTCTACATGGCATGGGTAATCCCCTTTGTCTTTATGGTCGCTGCGATTGTTCAAATGATGAAGGTGCAAACCCAGACTCACAAAGCGGCCCGCTATGTTGCATGGGAGCGCACCTCCTACACAGGTCCCGAATACCAAAATCGCATTAATGATCCTATAGATGGTTTTGATAGAGAGGTGGCATTAAGATTTTTTGATAACGAAAACACAGGGTTCGCTTCAGCCGCTGGGGGTGGTTCAGCCGGGGGCGCCGCTTCGGGTCGTTGGCTTGATTGGAACTCAGGGCAATCTATTGTCAATCTGGAATCGGGTATCCAGGTGCGAGAGCCAGATGATGGTGATACGTTTATCAATGATGCGACTGGTTTTCTGGAGTCCAATTCTTCCCAGGTAAACTGGATGAGGGACAGGGGCGATGTCGAGTTGAACTCGATAGCGGCAGCCTCATTGCAAGTCGATTTCAATCCTGAGAATACCTATGCATTGACTGCGTCTGAAGGGTTTACACCGCACGTCGATGCTTCTTACGTGCTGATCGCGGACAGCTGGTCACCGGGTAATAATGCTGTTTACTCAGACCGGGTCAGGGGAGTAAGGGAGTCTGTGTACAGTAATGCCCAACGATGGTACCAGAATACCCAGGCAACGCGTTTCCTGGCTCCGATATTTAACGAGATTGATGAGAAGCTGTTCGTTAACGATGGCGATTCATTTGAGATGGTATCCGGAAGCCAGTCTAACGGGATACCGGGGGCATACCTTGAACCTTACGTAGCACCTTAGCGCGGCTACGTCTGCAGTAGGTTGTCATGAGCTTTACCAAATCAGCACATGTTTTGTGCGTTCTCCTGATGTTGTTAATGGCGGGCCCCGGCTTCTGTGGGCTCAGGGACCCATTGAGTGTGGAGTTGCCTGAACTGGAGGTGATTGATGGGGCGAGTTGGTATTGGGCTGGTCGACGTATGGCCGTTAACAACGTTCCTATGTCCATTAAATTATTCTCATACCCAGGTAAGCCAGAAGATGTTAAGGCTTATTACCTCAGCTTGCTGAAAGTTAAGGGACACGGGAAACTCAGTCAGAAAGCCATTGGCGATATGGCTATAATAGGCTTCCAGTTGGATGGATTTCAGTACTCCGTGCAGTTTTCCCAGCAAGGTGACCTGGTGGATGGAAAAATTGTTGTCACTCCCTCTCCCTTAAACTATCGGGAGAGTAAGAATACTGGTTTGCCGTTGCCCCCGAGATCCAAGGTTTCCAGTGTTGTAAAATCTTTGGAGGCAGGACAGCGCTCAGAGTCCGTCACATTCGAGACGTCTCTTGGTGTTGCCCATGTGCTTGATTTTTATGCTTCTGAGCTACTAAATGATGGTTGGAGGCGATACTCCGGCTCAGGGGACGGCGATCAGGGCGCAGTAGTCAGTTTTCAACGTGGGGGAGAGCTGTTACAGTTGAACATAAAGGGGTTACAAGGTGCCAATAGTACTTTTACGCAAGTCCTTATAAACTGGATCAAATAGGTCTATAAAAACAAGAATATGAGCATTCAAGTCCAGTCCGGCAATATCATGACAGAGTACACAGTGGTCTTAATTTTTATGATTGCTGTTATCGGATACGCGATCATGGGCGGTCTCGGGCAACCGGACCCGGAGGGTGGTGTTGACGGAGACCCAAACACTTCTGATCCCACTGTTATCTCCGTGATCAACGACAAGCAACATGAGTTTGCTCGCGATATATATCAGCCGTAGTGGTAGTTGCTATGAAAACCAATAATAAAAACAGCATTATCTTGTTAATTTGTGCAATCGCGGCTGGTGTCGGTGGTTGGTATCTGTCATCCAATCATATCCAGAAGGAAATCTCTTCCTACAAGTCCAGCTTTGAATCAGAGCGAGAAGCTATAGATGTCGTAGTAGCTAAGCGAAATCTCGCTGTGGGGGATGAGATCAATACTACGACGGCATCTATTCGTAAAATTCCTCGTATATATGTTCCTGCGGAAGCAATATTGCCTGGACAATTTCAAACCATTAAAGGTCGGCAACTGGTACATCCGGTGAGAGCGGGAGAACCTTTGATGGCTCTGCATATTAGCCAGGTAAAGGTAGAAGGACTAGCCAGTCTGTTGCGTGAGGGAGAAAGAGCGGTCACTTTGCCTGTTTCGAAGTTGGATACTTTTTCAGGGTTTCTGGCTCCGGGTGATTACGTTGATTTAATGATCACGCTGAAGGATGGTGCCAACAAAAGAACCGTACCGCTTGCACAGAATTTAAGAGTGCTGGCGACGGGTACCGACCTGGATGATGGAATTCCAGAGAAGGGGAGCGGTCGATACAGTGAAATTACCGTTGGGGTTTCACCGCTATATGCAACCAGGCTGATCCATGCACAGACAGTGGGAGATATCAGCCTGCTGTTGCGCCGCCCCGAAGATGAGTCTGACCGATTTGAAGACTATGTAACTCTGGAGAATCTCATCGATATTCCGAATGAGGCAAAGCCAGAACCACCTGCTCAGCCAAAGAAAAATGCCTGGGGGTTTGAGGTCATTCGCGGCGGCAAGCGTTCATAACGATAACAATAAAAGGATCAACGAAGTATGATCAAGACTTCCCTGCGGACGCTGGTGTCTGCATTCCTGCTCGTATTATCTATGTGTTTGCCAAAAGCCTATGCTGCAGATGATGCTTATTCAGGTACCGTCAACATTATTCAGGGACAGACCCGTTTAATGCCCTATCCTGGGGTAAATCGCGTTTCTATTGGTCATCCGGACATTGCAAACGCGCAACCCACCGGACCGGATGAAATTCTACTGACGGGTCTAAGCGCAGGTGTTACCGACCTGCGCATCTGGACCGATTCAGGTGAGCAAATTCGCTATCTGTTGAAAGTGGTGGATAATTCCTGGGTGCAAATTCTGGAAGTCGCGAACATCGTGCTTGCTGATGTCGAGGGTGTGAATGCACGTGAAGAGAATGGAATCGTCTTTATCGAAGGAAGAATCCTACGCGAGCAGGATATTCCAATTATCGAAGATATGAAGAAAAAACTCAGCAAGGAAGTGAGCGGGGGCACAGTAGTATTTAATATCGTTCGTCCAAAAGTGAGCTTGCAGGCAATGATTCTACTGGATGTTCAAGTGGTGGAAGTACGCCGCGATGACTTGCTGAATTTGGGGATAGAATGGGGTTCAAGTGCCAATGGTCCCTTCTATAACTTCTCGGGGGAAATACACGGCACCTTGGACACGCAGAAGATATCTTCTTTATTTGGAATCAATACCGGAGTGGCCTCCACCATAAATATTCTGCAGTCCAATGGTATCGCCAGGGTGCTGGCCCAGCCCAAGCTGGTTACGAAAAGTGGTTCAAAGGCTGAGTTCCTGGCTGGTGGTGAAATTCCGATTCCCATTCGTGGAGGGAACGGCGAGCTTACGGTAGAGTTTAAACAAGTCGGGGTGATTTTGGAATTTGAACCAGTCGCAGACCCGGACGGGTTTATCAACACAAAAATTAATGTAGAAGTCAGTGCAGTAGATGAGAGTGTAGAAGTGTTGGATATCCCCGGATTCATCACCCGCAAGACGAATATGGAAATGAACGTGCAGACGGGGCAGGCTATGGTGATTTCCGGGATGCTCCAGGCTCAGGATAGTAAATCTGTGGCAAAAATGCCTGGTTTGGGGTCAATCCCAATTTTAGGCGAATTGTTCAAATCCCGTGATTTCAGAGAAAACACCACTGAGCTGGTGATCTTTGTTACCCCTTATCTCGTAGACCCGGATAGCAAGCGTAATCAGGATATGCTGGAATACGCTGACAAGTTAAGCTCCGACGCCAGCGAAGATATGAAATACAGCATTTTTGATTGATGCAGTATTACAGGGCATTCGCATGTTGAAATTCGAAGTTATAGACAGCAATAAGAATAAGACAATTTTCGAGTTTCCCCCCGGAAAGGTGATTCTTGGCAAGGGGGATCATTGTGATGTGATCCTGACCGACAATCATGTGTCGAGAAATCATGCTGAAATTCTGGTGGACACAAAGAGTGCAAAGCTAAGTGATTTGAACAGTACCAATGGAACCTGGGTTAACGGAGAGAGATTGTTTTCTGACCTTTTATTATCAGAAGGCGATGTGCTCCGGTTTGGTGAGATATCCGTACGCATCAGTCAAGTTCCGAAGATCAATTCAGCTTTCGAAGAAGGCGTGGATCGTCGCCACCAGATGGATTTGGTGAAGCAGGAAAGTGAAGAACTGGTTACGCTCAAGCGCCGTATTCACTCATTGATACTCGACTATCTTGATCTTCGTAAGCGTGCCAATCTGCAGACGATGGATCAGGATGAGCTCCGTATTGAAGCTGAAAAGGCGACCCGGGAAATCATCAGAGACCATGTTGATCGTATACCGGATGGCGTAAGTAAGGCTGAACTGCAGCGGCAGGTAGTAGCGGAAGCCGTCGGACTCGGTGCATTGGAGCCACTAGTCAATGACGATGCGGTGACGGAAATCATGGTGAACGGGCCTGATCAGATTTATGTTGAACGGGACGGTCGGCTGACACTGTCACAAAGCCGTTTTTCCAGCACGCAATCCTTGTTAGCGGTCATTGACCGTATCGTGGCACCATTGGGACGGCGAATTGATGAAAGTTCGCCGATGGTGGACGCTCGTTTGCCAGATGGTTCACGGGTAAATGCTATTATCCCACCGCTGGCGCTCAACGGCCCATCCATTACCATTCGTAAGTTCGCCAAAAAAAATCTCTATATGTCGGACTTGATCCGGTTTGGTTCCATTTCGGAACCTATGGGGCTGTTTCTCAAGGCGGCCGTAGAACTGAAACAGAACATAGTTATATCCGGTGGTACCGGATCAGGCAAAACGACCTTGTTGAACATCCTCTCGAACTTTATCGGTTCAGAAGACCGCATTATCACTATTGAGGATGCAGCTGAACTTAAGTTGAATCAGCCCCATGTCGTCGCACTTGAGAGTCGGCCGGCTAACGCTGAAGGCAAAGGCAAAGTTACAATTCGTGACCTTGTTATTAATGCGCTGCGTATGCGTCCTGATCGCATAGTGGTTGGCGAATGTCGTGGTGGCGAAGCCCTCGATATGTTGCAGGCTATGAATACTGGGCATGACGGATCACTCACAACGGGGCATGCGAATTCGCCCGGTGATTTCCTCAGCCGTTTGGAAGTAATGGTGATGATGGCCGGTGTGGACCTGCCTTCACGGGCTATCCGCGAACAGATTGCGTCAGCGGTAGATATTCTGGTTCAGCAGACACGGCTGGCTGATGGTACCCGGCGAATCACTCATATTATGGAAGTGGTTGGATTTCAGGGTGATAATATTCAGCTTGAGCCGATATTTGAGTTTGTCAGGAAAGGGTATGATGCTAACGGAAAAATAACAGGTTTTTTCCAACCTACCGGCTATATTCCCAAGTTTTTCAGAAATTCCATTGAGCAAGGGATCGAATTGGATGTGGCGTTGTTTGGGGGCGCAGACGCAGGTTTGTTTCCTGAGGGTGCCGCCTGATGGAAACTTTGCTTTCCTTTGTTGAATCCAATGGTCAGGTGGTGTCCTTTGGATTGATATCCATCGCATTCTTTTGCATCTCCTGGGTTGTAATAGGCGTCGTTAAACAGCTTTTCTATCTCTATCAGAGAAACTTCTATCAGCAGGTGGACAAGGGGCTTCGTGATGTCGTTGTAATGATGGAGCCTGGTCAGGTTTTTACCCTTACCCTGGTAACGGCCATACTAGTGGTGCCACTCTTGTTCTGGCTGACCAATTTTGTGATTGCCTTGCTTGTGGGCGTGGTGATTTTTGTTGCACCTTCCTTTGTTCTAAAGATGATGAAGAAGCGTCGCTCAGATGAATTCGTCGAACAGCTTCCCGATGCCTTGTCATCTATTTCCTCTTCTTTGCGCTCCGGTTTGAACCTGGTAAAGGCATTCCAACAAGTAGCGAAAAACCAGCCACAGCCCCTTGCACAGGAGTTCACGCAGGTCCTGGTAGAGTATCGCGTGGGTACAGATTTAGGGGATTCGCTAGATGCTATGGCAAAGAGGATTGGACGCGATGATCTGCTCCTGATGAATTCTGCTATCAAGATTTCCCGAACAGTGGGAGGGAACCTGGCGGATACCTTGGAAGTGTTGTCAAAAACGCTGAGAGAGAAATCCAAGGTTGAAGGAAAAATAAGGGCTTTAACATCAATGGGTAAGGCCCAAGGCACGCTTGCTACCTTTTTTCCTGTTTTTATCGGATACGTATTCTACAAAATTGAGCCTCAGGCAATGTCCATGCTTTTTACGACAAAACTGGGTTGGATCTGGCTTTCCGTAATGATCATGATGTCCCTTATGGCTTATTTCATGATTCAGAAAATTGTGAATGTCGATGTTTAGGCGGTGTTCGGTATGATGCAATATATCCCAATACTGCTAATGTCTTCTGCCATGGCAGTTGCAGCCTATTCCTTGGTTAACCTGTTTTTGAAAACCAGAGGTAAGACCAAGGAAGATTGGCGGGATCCACCGCCTTTAATATTTCGGCTGTTCAAACCAGTGGTGAGGCTATTCGCGTCAGATGTACGCTCAGCCATGTCGGACAAGTTATATGGTCGCATCAATACTCGACTAAGTACGGGAGGAATGAATTACGCTATTCTGGCCGAGGAATTTTTCACCTTAAAGTTTGTTTGCCTGATTTTTATGTGCATCATTTCATACCTGCTTTTTTCCATGCCAACCGAGCAAGGCGGTGAAGTCAAGTTGATTATCATAGCCATGATTCCACTTGGATTCTTTTATCCCGATATCTGGTTGAATGACAAAATACTTCGACGGCGTAATCGTGTCGCAAAAGAGTTTCCGTTTCTTTTGGATCTGTTGGTTTTGTCCATGCGGGCAGGTTTGAACTACTCAACCTCTCTTGGGCAGGCAATCTCGAATTTGCCGGAGGGGCCGGTGAAGGAAGAGTTTGGCAAGTTGCTGCGGGAAATTCGGGCGGGTAAAGTGAGACGGCAAGCGCTCTTGGATCTGGCTGGGCGCATGGATACTAAGTCTATTCATAATTTCGTGGCTGCGATTAACCAGGCCGAAGAAACGGGAGGTGAAATTGTTGAAGTGCTCACTTTGCAGGCTGAGCAGCGTCGCACTGAGCGATTTAATCAGGCGGAGGAACAAGCCAACAAAGCTCCGGTAAAGATGTTACTGCCGCTTGTGCTATTTCTCTTTCCGATCATATTCATGCTCATTGGTTTCGTTTTGGTGGTCAAACTGTCGGAAACCAATTTTGTGCCCCCATTTATTGTAAATCTGCTGGTGTAGGTTCGTTGACATGGCAAAGGTCTATGTCAGACAACCTGGAGTCGAAGAGCTCAAGTTCACTGGATTGCAGTTTGTCCGAGTCGCAAATACATTTTGGTCGCGTTTGATCGGTTTGCTGTCCAGGAAGGGGATTGAAGCCAACGAGGGGCTATTGATTATACCTTGTTCCAGTATCCATACTTTTTTTATGCGATTTACCATCGATCTCGTTTTTTTGGATAGAGAAAACAGGGTGTTAGGTACATGCAGTAATGTTAAGCCTAATAGGGTTAGGTTTGCGCCTCGTCGAACTCACTCTGTGCTTGAAATTGCAGAAGGTAACGTTAAGAAAACAGGAATTCACTTGGATGACTTCCTGATATTTGATTAAATGCTTAATACTAGAAGAATAAGATTTCGCGGCCTGGTCCCTGGGCTGCACGCAGGGCAGTGTAATGAATCAGAATTCCGATAACTTTGTAGTTGAATCAACCCCCGTTCTAGATCTGAAGAAACACGGACTTGAAAAAAGTCATAGTGAGCCAGGTCTCGGTCCTGCACAGTCCTGGGATGCGGATCGTACTGAAGTGTACGCAGATATCGAGGATTCAGACGCAATTGCCTCATTAATCGCTGATACCGGCGAATCCTATCCTATTACTACTTTTCCCTTCATTATTGGTCGTGGTAGTGAATGTGACTTGGTGTTGCAGGGTAAAGGGGTATCCCGCAAGCATGCAGAGATCGTCTTTCAATCAGGACGTTTTGTTGTTAACGATATGGAGAGCCTTAACGGCATTAAGGTAAACGGTTACAAAGTTGCTCGCGTCATACTCGAGGAGAATGATGTAATCAAGCTGGGAGAGGTTTCCTTAAGCTTCCACTCAGGTGAGCAAACAGACGAAAGCCCTCAGGAGCAAATGCCAGCAAAAGCAGGTTTGTTTGCAAAGCAAAAGACAGGCCAGCCACAACAGGATGACACCTTTGGCCCAAGCCCCATAAAGAAAATAGCCAGTACTGTCATAATCGTATTGGCTGTGGGGATATTTGCCTATGCCGGTTTTCTTTATCTGCAGCGCGGACAGCAGGCAACAGGTGGCATTGCAATGTCTCCTACTGCACCAGCACCTACTACAGCGGCACAGAAATCTGTAGTGACTTCACCGGCACCCAGCTCCTCATCAACGGATGCGTCTACAGTGCCGGCAACAGGCCAAACCTCTCAGTCGACTGCTTCTACCCAGCCAGTTTTAAAACCTGAAGTTGCAGATTTGGCTGCCCCGCCACCATCATCGTCGATTGCTCCACCACCAAGTCTGGCCGCTGCGCCTAAGAAGCCGGAACTCAAAGAAGAGGTTTCTTCACCAACGGTTGCCCCTGAGCCTGTTATTTCCAAGCCTGCACCCGCACCCACCGCACCCAAGCCAACAGTTAATCTTAACGGCCAAGCTGCAGCAGCACAGGGTACTGCACAAAGTCTCTATATACAGGGTAAAGCACCACAGGCGCTGGACGAATTGAAGAAATACATTGGTAATGCGGCGGTGTCCAAGAGTTACCAGGATAGAGTTCGCGGTACTTATCGGGATATTGATGCATTGTATTCTCAATACACTGATGCCCAGAAAGCATATGCCGCCGGTGACAAGGATCGAGCCTTTAGTGTCTGGACCGACTTTATGGCAAGGGAAACAGCTCTGCTTGATGGGCAGCGAAGTGTCTATAGCCGCTCAATAATGACTAAGGTTGTAGACGAATATGTAGAGCGGGGCAATCGTGCATCAAATGAAGGCGATTATCATAGTGCCTATAGTTACTGGAATAAAGCGGTTGAGCTTGGTGATAGTGTCAGTGCCAAAATTGCGATTGATAACCTGAATAACAAGGCACGGCAACTATATCGTCAGGCCTTGAGGCTGGAATATGTCAATACCAATAAAGCTAAGGCAATGTGGGCTGAGGTTACACAGCTGTTACCTCCCGGTACTGAATATCATACCAAGGCAAGTGCCAAGCTTGCGTGGTATGAAAAATGGGGCAGTTAATGTATCGGGTGCTTCTCCTTGCATTATGCCTGTTTAGTATATGGGGTTGTGCCAGCAATTCGCCGGTGGCAGATAAAAGCCTGAAAGAACGTGCTGAAATCCAAAATCAACTCAACCAAGAGCTGAAAGCTCACTATGATAAGGGTGAAGCGTTCTATAAATCCGGCCAAATGGATAACGCGCGTGTCGAATTTACCGCCATGCTTGATTTGAAACCGGATGAACCTAATGCTAATTATCGTTTGGGTACTATCGCCTTTAAAGAGGGGCAATTCGATGAATCCGCTGCTTATTTTGAGGCGGTAATTCATGTGGAACCCAAGAATTTTAAGGCTCATTATAATTTGGCCGCGATTCGGTTGATGCAAGCTGAAAATCATTTTAAGTACTATGCGGCTTTGGTAGAGCCAGAGACTGATCTCGGTAAAGTATCTAAGCTGATAGCTGATATTGATGCTTTCAACAACAAACGTTTGCCCAGAGGTAATGAGCGCACTTTGGAGCAATTGGCGACATCATTAAAAAAATAAAAAATGGTACACGTAGTCACTCTTAGTCAAAAAGGGTCTAAATCGGCTGTCAATGAAGATGCTTGTCTGGCGTTGGCCAACAAGGGGATATTTGTCGTCGCCGATGGAGTGGGAGGTGGGCCGGCTGGGGATTTCGCCTCTCGTACTCTTGTGCAAGAAATAGAAGGCTTTTGTATCGGAAGCTCCAATCCGGAAGAAGATCTTTTGGAAGCTATTCAGGCTGCAAATCTGAAAATATTTCAGGCAGGCCAAGATCCAAAGTTGACTGGTATGGCCACTACCATAGCTGCAATTGTTCTGCGAAATGAATCTTTGCTGGTCTGTCATGTTGGAGACAGCCGGGTTTACCTGTTCAGAAATGGCGATATGAGCGCATTAACTCGGGATCATTCCAAGTTGATTGCCAAGAATGAGGTGCAGAAACAGGTTGTAACGAATGCGCTGGGTATAAGGGAATCGGTCAAGGTAGAAATTAATCGTTTTTCCTTTTCCACGGGTGATCAATTGTTATTGATGACTGATGGTATCAGTGATGCCGTGGATGATCGCAGGATTCATGAATTATTTACCCTTTCTGGTCGCTCAACTTCCGAGAAACTTCGATCTTTGATTGAGGAGAGTGAGCGTTCAGGTGGAAAGGACGATAAAACAGTGCTCTGTGTATTTTGATATGCACAGAAGGAGCTCCAATGAAAACAACAAAAGCTGTGGATCGTTTTGGGCAGTCTGGTGTTTCCATGATGGAAACGATGCTGGTTATGCCAATTATGCTGTTGATTGGGTTCGGAATTGTGCATGCGGGTTTGGTATATCAGGCTCAGGCCAATCTGGAGTATGCTGCTTTGATGGCTGCCAGGGTAGGTGCAGCGTCCAGTATTGATGTCACGGCAATGAGAACAGAAGCAGAATATCGTATGAGAGCCACGACTGGTGTTGATGGGAGCGATTTGGATGCTGTTTCAAAGGAGTTCGAAAACATTCGAATTACTGTACTCAATCCCAGTCGTGAGATGTTTGATACCTGCGGCGAGAGGCCAATCAATACGAATGATTGTGTAAACGACAATAATTGCGAAATCCCCTATTTTGGCCAACAGTTTTATATTCGTGGTAATGAATGTGCTGGGGCCAGCATACAAGATGCAAATATCCTGCGTATTCGCGTGTCTTATACATACAACAGCCGTATTCCTTTTTTAAATAATATTCGATTTATCGGTGAGCCCGGTCGTGAAGAGGAAGAAGGGATAGATATAACCGCAATAGCGACTGTTCGCATGCAGACCCCGGCACGCTTAACACTCGCAAATCAGGATAATATCATTTCAACGGAGTAATCGTTTCAAAAGGCTCGACGTATCCCACCTTCCACCACCCATTCTCTGGACCTCTGAATAAAATTGATCCACTAAAGCTGCAACAGGTAAATGGGAGCCATTTTTTCTCGCTTCCTGCAGGCAAATATCCAAGTCTTTTCGCATCCAGTCGACAGCAAAACCGTGCTCATATTGGTCCTGATTCATAGTCTTATGACGATTATCCATCTGCCAGGATTGGGCGGCGCCTTTGCCGATAACGTCGAATACCTGCTCTACATCCAGGCCGGCTTTCTGCGCAAACTGGACACCTTCCGCCAGGCTTTGAATCAGTCCGGCTATGCAGATCTGATTGACCATCTTGGTCAGTTGGCCTGCGCCGCATTCGCCCATGAGGGTTGTTTGCTTTGCATAGTGGTTCATCACCGGTTGGGCTCTTTCAAAGTCCTTCTGGGTTCCGCCACACATAATGGTGAGTTGACCATTTTCAGCACCTTGTTGACCACCGGATACAGGCGCATCAATAAAACCCGCACCCATACTTTCTAATTTGCTGGATAGTTCCCGTGCCATCTCTGCCGAAGCCGTGGTGTGATCGATGAGGATTGAGTCTTGGCTTAAACTCTCTGCTATTCCATCAGACCCCATGATCACATCATAAAGATCTTGATCGTTGCCAACGCAGGTAAACACCAGGTCAGCATCAACAGCTGCCGCCGCCGGAGTGTTGGCTGATGTGCCTTTGTACTGGCTTAACCATTTTTCTGCTTTGGAGGCGGTACGGTTGAATACGCAGATATCGAGACCGGCATTAGCCAAGTGTCCTGCCATTGGGTAACCCATTACGCCCAGCCCGATAAATGCGATTTTCATCTTATAGATTCCTTGTCTTGCGATTTCTGTGCTCTAAATAATACTCGAAAAAAAAGGCCGCTTGCGCAGCCTTTTTCTCTTATCGCTTGTCCAGCGGCACAAAGTCTCGTTGTGGCGAGCCAGTGTACAATTGACGTGGGCGACCGATACGATAGGAGCCACTGATCATTTCATGCCAGTGAGCAACCCAGCCTACAGTACGCGCCAGTGCGAAGATTACGGTAAACATGCTGGTGGGGATACCAATTGCCTTGAGGATGATACCGGAATAGAAGTCTACGTTCGGATACAGGTTCTTCTCAATGAAGTAGCTGTCAGAACGTGCGATGTCTTCCAGTTTCATGGCCAGTTCAAGCAACGGATCCTTGATGCCCAATTCGCCCAGCACTTCATGACAGGTTTCACGCATTACCTTAGCGCGGGGATCGTAGTTTTTGTAAACACGATGTCCGAAGCCCATCAGGCGGAAGGGATCATTCTTGTCTTTTGCTTTGGCAACGAATTTATCCACATTGGATACATCGCCGATTTCAGTGAGCATATCCAGTACGGCTTCGTTTGCGCCACCGTGTGCCGGTCCCCACAGCGCGGCAATACCGGCCGCAATACAGGCAAACGGGTTGGCGCCGGAGGAGCCAGCCAAGCGTACGGTTGAAGTGGACGCGTTCTGCTCGTGATCGGCATGAAGAATGAAGATCTTGTCCATGGCTTTGGCCAGGATTGGATTCACTTCGTAGTCTTCACAGGGAACGCCGAACATCATCTGCAGGAAGTTTTCAGAGTAGCTCAGGTTGTTCTTTGGATACATGAAGGGCTGGCCAAGTGAATACTTGTAACACATGGCGGCCAGTGTCGGCATTTTAGCGATCAGGCGGAATGCTGCGATTTCGCGGTGGCGCTCATCGGAAATTTCCAGAGAGTCGTGATAGAACGCAGACAATGCACCAACGACACCACACATGATCGCCATAGGATGGGCATCGCGGCGGAAGCCGTGATAAAACCCACGCAGCTGTTCATGAACCATGGTGTGATTATTGATCGTGCTTTCGAACTTTTCTTTTTCGGCCGCGTTGGGAAGCTCTCCGTACAGGAGAAGGTAGCAAACTTCCAGGTAATCAGAGTTGTCTGCTAACTGATCTATCGGATAGCCGCGGTGCAACAAGATGCCTTTGCCGCCATCGATGTAGGTGATTTTGGACTCGCAGGCAGCGGTGGAAACGAAGCCTGGGTCGTAAGTGAAGACACCCTCGGCAGTCAGCTTGCCAACGTCAATTACGTCTGGGCCGATAGTGCCGGAATAAATGGGTAGATCGAGGGTGGTTTCGCCTAGGGTCAACTGAGCGCTTTTCTCAGTCATATTACTCTCCTGTACTCGGTTAGTAGGCAGTTCAGCAGGAATTGTGCCGAATCAAGCAACTGTTCCCCTGATAGAAGAGCAGCTGAGCCTACGTGCTCGTTAATATGGAGCCTCTGCATTTAAGCCCTGTGTCACAAAGGTAATTGTGCCACGTGAGATAGCTTTGTCGTGAATATATTTGACTACTTCTGCCCAACTGCCTTAAATCAGGCCGAGCTAAAGTGGTCGCCAAAACTAATCACTCAATGAAAGTTTGTCAATTTATTTCAGGCCTGAGTGATTGTTTTAACAGCAGAGACCGCTAAGTCACGTATTTCAGGCTCATTCTAGTGCATAGCTGTCATATTGTGCGCCAAAGTAGGGATAAATGCTTGTTATACAAACGTCTATAAGCCCAATTGATCATTTGTATTTCAATGTCTATGAGACTATACTTCGGCCCCGAATGAGAGAGGGGCACAAATTTCGGGGTTATTTAACTTCCTGATTTTTCATGCCTAACTGTTCTCGGAACTTCCTTCAACGCTCCTGCTTTGGAGCCACAGTCGCAGTGGTTAGAACCGTGAAAAGTCAACGACCTGTTAATCTGGATATCACGACTATCAAGTTTACGCCGCAAATGATTGCCTCTATTACCCACCGTATTGCTGGGGTAGGGATCTTTGTCGGTATGGCTTTCCTTATATGGGGGTTGGGCCTGTCCCTGCAGAGTCAGGAATCTTTCGAGCAATTGAAAGAGTGCATGGACAGCGTGATCGCCAAACTCATCTTATGGGTAATCTTAGCCGGGTTCATTTATCACTTTGTGGCTGGTGTACGTCATATGTTGATGGACGCTGGATACTTTGAAACCTTAGAGGGTTCGAAGACCTTGGCTATTGCCGTCATTGTTGTATCTGCTGTTCTGATTCTTGCTGCGGGGGTATGGGTATGGTAACCAGCGTAACCAGTCTGGGTAAAAACGGCCTTTATGATTGGGTTATCCAGCGCGCAACTGCGGTAATTCTGGGTGTTTATTTTTTGTGCATGATGGGCTTCCTTATTGCTAATCCGGATCTGACCTTTGATAAGTGGCAGGCCTACATGACTTCTACTTATATGCGCATCTTTACGTTGATAGCGCTGGTGTCCATGGCGGCTCACGCCTGGGTAGGGTTGTGGACAATCTCCACTGACTATCTGACCACCCGTCAACTGGGTGCAGCGGGCACTTTTCTCCGTATTGCTTTTCAGGCTGTATGCGCACTGGTGACAGTGGTGTACGTAGTGTGGGGCATCCAGATTCTGTGGGGTATTTAAAAGATGGCCAATATGCGTACTTTGACGTTTGATGCAGTAATCGTTGGTGGCGGCGGTGCCGGTATGCGGGCTGCCCTGCAACTGGCCCAATCTGGTCAGAAAACTGCGCTTATTTCCAAGGTTTTTCCTACCCGTTCTCATACTGTATCCGCTCAGGGCGGTATCACTTGTGCGATCGCCAGTGCTGATCCCAATGATGATTGGCGTTGGCATATGTATGACACCGTAAAGGGGTCCGACTATATCGGTGACCAAGACGCCATTGAGTACATGTGCAGTGTTGGTCCTGAGGCGGTATTCGAGCTGGATCACATGGGGCTGCCGTTCTCACGTACTGAGGCGGGCCGTATCTATCAGCGTCCTTTTGGTGGTCAATCCAAGAATTTTGGTGAAGGTGGTCAGGCCGCCCGAACCTGCGCTGCGGCTGACCGTACCGGTCACGCATTGCTGCACACCTTGTATCAGCAGAATGTGCGCAACAAGACCAACTTTTATAACGAGTGGTATGCCGCTGACCTGGTGACAAACCAGGATGGTGCGGTAACTGGTGTTATTGCGATTTCCATGGAAACCGGTGAGTCGGTTTACTTCAAATCCAAGGCAACTGTGTTTGCTACGGGTGGCTCCGGTCGAATCTATGCGTCCACCACCAATGCGTTAATCAATACTGGTGACGGTGTTGGCATGGCATTGCGCGCTGGCTTCCCGGTGCAGGACATTGAGATGTGGCAGTTCCATCCCACCGGTATTGCTGGCGCTGGTGTGCTGGTAACGGAAGGTTGTCGGGGTGAGGGTGGTTACCTGGTAAACAAAGATGGCGAGCGCTTTATGGAGCGATATGCTCCCAACGCCAAAGACCTGGCAGGTCGTGATGTTGTTGCCCGCTCCATGATGCAGGAAATCCTCGATGGCCGTGGCTGTGGTCCCGAAGGCGATCACGTATTCCTGAAGTTGGATCACCTGGGTGAAGAAGTTCTGCACAAGCGTTTGCCGGGTATCTGTGAGCTGGCGATTACGTTTGCGGCCGCGGATCCGGTTAAGGTGCCGATTCCTGTGGTTCCAACCTGTCATTATATGATGGGTGGTATCCCAACCAATATTCATGGTCAGGCGATCATGCAGGACGCGAATGGCAACGACAAAATCATTGATGGCCTCTACGCTGTGGGTGAGGTTGCCTGCGTGTCTGTACATGGTGCTAACCGTCTGGGTGGTAATTCGCTGCTGGATTTGGTTGTGTTCGGTCGGGCGGCCGGTCTGTTTATCGAGAAAGCGCTGAAGGAAGGTGTAGAGCACCGTGATACTTCAGAATCTGATTTGGAGCGTGCCTATAGCCGCCTGAATCGTCTGGAAGCTTCAACCTCTGGCGAAGATGTGGCTGGATTGCGAAAAGAGCTGCAGACCAATATGCAGAATAACTTTGGTGTATTCCGCAAGGGCGACCTGATGATTGAGGGTGTCAAGAAGCTGGAAGAGCTGCGTGAGCGTATCGCCAATACTCACCTGGTAGATAAAAGCAGTGCGTTCAACACTGCTCGAATCGAAGCGCTGGAGTTGGATAACCTGCTGGAAGTGGCAGAAGCAACTGCCATTGCTGCTGAGGGTCGCAAGGAAAGTCGCGGTGCCCATAGCCGCTATGACTTCCCGGATCGTGATGACGAGAACTGGTTGGCTCATTCAATCTACGACCCAACCACCAAGAAGCTTTCCAAGCGCGCTGTAAACTTTTCACCCAAGCAGGTGGAAACATTCCAGCCCAAGGTCCGAACTTACTAAGGTGAATCGATATGTTGCAGGTTAGTATTTATCGCTACAATCCGGACACAGATTCTGAGCCGTTCATGAAGGACTACCAGATCGAAACTGGTGGTAAAGACCTGATGGTGCTGGATGTGCTGAATCTGGTAAAAGAGCAGGATTCTTCTTTGGCCTACCGTCGTTCCTGCCGTGAAGGCGTGTGCGGTTCTGATGGTATGAATATCAATGGTAAGAACGGTTTAGCCTGTATTACCTCTATTTCTCAGGCTACCGGTGGTAAAGGCAAGCTGGTACTGCGTCCTTTGCCCGGGCTGCCGGTTATCCGGGATCTGGTTGTAGACATGGCGATGTTCTATGCCCAGTACGAGAAAATCAAACCCTATGTGGTAAACGACACACCGGTTCCACCCATCGAGCGTCTGCAAACTCCCGAAGAGCGGGACAAGCTGGATGGTTTGTATGAGTGTATTCTGTGTGCCTGTTGCTCAACTTCTTGTCCTTCCTTCTGGTGGAACCCGGACAAATTTATTGGTCCGGCTGGTTTGTTGCAGGCATACCGCTTCATTGCGGATAGCCGTGACACCATGACTGAGCAGCGATTGTCTGATTTGGACGATCCGTTCAGCTTGTTCCGTTGCCGCGGAATTATGAACTGTGTGAACGTTTGTCCCAAGGGGTTAAACCCCACAAAGGCCATCGGTCATATCCGTTCATTGCTGTTGCAACAGGGCACATAAACGTTTGTTTATTGGTCAGAAGTCTATATAATTCAGTGGTCTCGGCCACCTAAGCGATTCCCTTTAGGTGGTCCACTGAAATGACGCTACACTTGATGTTGGGAATGCAGGGGTACCAGTCAACTAATGTTTTGGGCCTTCTGTGAATTTCCTTGCTCCGCCCAAAAAGCGGAAGCAGGTTGATTTTTAAAACCTTAGGGCTATCGGTAAAACCGAACTATCTGGAAGCGCATTTGGCTCAACCCGCCAGTCGCAAACCTAACATGTTTACACGTGTCCGTTGCTGATTCGCGTCTCTGCAGATAGTGTCCTAGATCGACACGGTGATCTGCAATGGAAGATAGTTTGATGTATCGGCAATGGAGTACTTCGCACCTTTCCGGTTCGAATGCTAACTATGTCGAAGAGCTATACGAAGCTTATCTGAAAGACCCCAATTCCGTGCCGGAACAATGGCGCGACAACTTCGACAAGCTCCCCCGCGTAAACGGAACGGAAAGTGACGTTCCGCACTCCACTATTAGAGAACACTTTTTATACCTCGCCAAGAACAAAAACCGGGTGCAGCCCCTTGCAGTGAGCAGTGTTTCCTCGGAACACGAGAAGAAGCAGGTCAAGGTGCTCCAGTTGATCACCGGTTACCGTGTTCGGGGACATCAGAAAGCGCAGCTGGACCCCCTCAGTATTATGGAGCGGGAATCGGTGCCGGATCTGGAGTTGACCCATCATGGTCTTTCCGCTGCTGATCTGGATACTACGTTCCAAACGGGAAATGTGTTCCTGGGGCGTGAGGAAGCAACCCTCCGTGAAATCGTAGATGCCCTGGAGAAAACTTACTGCACCAGTATCGGTGTAGAGTACATGCATATAGTGGATACTGCCGAGAAACGCTGGATCCAACAGCGCATGGAAAGCGTCCGCTCTCATCCGAATTACAGCGTTGACGTCAAAACCCATTTGCTTGAGCGCTTAATTGCGGCTGAAGGATTGGAGCGTATGCTGGCGACCAAATATCCGGGCACAAAGCGCTTTGGTTTGGAAGGTGGTGAAAGCCTGATTCCTTGTCTGGACGAAATTGTTCAGCGTGCTGGCAGTTACGGTGCAAAAGAGCTGGTGATTGGTATGGCTCACCGTGGCCGTCTCAATGTATTGGTTAATATTCTTGGCAAGAACCCGGCGGATTTGTTCAGCGAGTTCGAGGGCAAGGTCAAGAATGAAGTGGGCTCAGGTGACGTTAAGTATCACCAGGGATTCTCTTCTAACGTGATGACTCCCGGTGGCGAGCTTCACTTGGCTTTGGCGTTCAACCCATCCCACCTTGAGATCGTATCTCCGGTTGTGGAAGGTTCTGTCCGCGCTCGCCAGGATCGCCGTCGTGACAAGAAAGGCGATAAAGTGGTACCGGTTCTGATTCATGGTGATGCAGCATTTGCCGGTCAGGGTGTGGTCATGGAAACCTTCCAGATGTCCCAGACCCGTGGTTACAAAACCGGTGGTACCGTTCATATTATCGTGAACAACCAGGTCGGTTTCACTACCAGCAACCGCCATGATGCTCGATCTACTGAGTACTGTACCGACGTTGCCAAAATGGTTCAGGCGCCAATTTTCCATGTTAATGGCGATGATCCCGAAGCTGTATTGTTTGTCACCCAAATGGCAATCGACTTCCGTCAGCAATTCAAAAAAGACGTAGTGATCGATCTGATCTGCTATCGCGCCCGCGGGCATAACGAAGCGGATGAGCCGGCCATTACTCAGCCGATGATGTACCAGGTGATTCGCCAGAAGAAAAATCCACGGGAGATTTATTCTTCCCGTTTGGTTGAGCAAGGGTCTTTTACGGAAGATAAAGTCTCAACGATGATGGATGATTACCGTTCTGCGCTGGATAACGGTCAGCACGTTGTGAAGTCACTGGTGAAGCAGCCCAATACGGAACTGTTTGTTGATTGGGCGCCTTACATAGGTCATAGCTACGAAGCCTATTACGATACCAGTGTTGATGCGAAGACGATTCATGACCTGGCCCAACAACTGGATGCGGTTCCCGATGGTTTCAGCGTGCAGAGACAGGTTGCCAAGATCCGTGAAGATCGTCAGAAAATGGCGGTGGGAGCTTTGTCCATCGATTGGGGCTTTGCTGAGACCATGGCCTATGCCACTCTGCTGCAACAAGGTTATCCGGTGCGTCTTACCGGGCAGGATGTCGGGCGGGGCACCTTCTCCCACCGTCATGCGGTAATGCATAACCAAAAAGCGCCTGGTATTCATGTACCCCTCAAAACCATTCCCACCGACGATACCCGCTTCGATCTCTATGATTCGTTGTTGTCTGAAGAAGCGGTGCTGGCCTTTGAATATGGTTATGCCACAACTTCACCAAAAGGTTTGGTGATCTGGGAAGCGCAGTTCGGTGACTTTGCCAACGGCGCGCAGGTTGTTATCGACCAGTTCATCTCGTCAGGTGAGCATAAATGGATGCGCCTGTGTGGATTGACTATGCTGCTGCCGCACGGGTACGAGGGGCAGGGGCCAGAACACTCCTCCGCGCGTTTGGAGCGCTTCCTGCAGTTGTGTGCCGAACACAATATGCAGGTCTGTGTGCCGTCCACACCCGCGCAAGTGTTCCACATGCTGCGACGTCAGGCGATTCGTCCGTTGCGTAAACCGCTGGTGGTGATGTCGCCCAAAAGCCTGTTACGTCACAAGCTGGCGAAATCTTCTTTGGACGAGCTGGCTAACGGTCATTTCAAAGTGGTTCTGGAAGATGCATGGGACCACGATCCCAAGCAAATCGACCGGGTGATTCTGTGTAGTGGAAAAGTGTATTACGACTTGTTTGAGCATCGTGCGCACAACGATATTCAAAACACCCTGGTGTTGCGGGTGGAGCAGCTTTATCCGTTCCCGGAAGAAGAACTGTATGAAATGCTCAAACCATATACCAACATCAAACATGCCGTTTGGTGTCAGGAAGAGCCCATGAACCAGGGCGCCTGGTATTGTAGCCAGCATCACATGCGGCATGTTTTCCATAGAATCAGCCCGAATCTGTTGCTGCAATATGCAGGTCGAGGCGGTTCCGCTGCACCGGCAGCCGGATACATGTCACTGCACCTTGAAGAGCAGGCCAAACTTGTTGAAACCGCTTTCAACATTTAAACCAAAACAAACCAGTAGCAAGCCCAGTATTTGGTTGTGAAGAGATTGGAAATAAAGGAACACAGATGACAACTGAAATAAAAGCCCCACAATTTCCTGAAGCGGTTGCAGACGGTACAGTAGCTACCTGGCACAAAAAGCCTGGTGAGGCCATCGCTCGAGATGAGTTATTAGTTGATATCGAAACCGATAAAGTGGTTTTGGAAGTGGTTGCGCCGCACGACGGTGTGGTGGGTAAGATTCTGAAGGAAGAGGGCGATACCGTTCTTAGCCAGGAACTGATCGGGTATCTGGAAGAGGGCAGTGGTGCGGCGGCTGCTTCGAGTGAGCCAGCGGCGGCTGAAGCCAAGCCTGCACCGGCGGCTGAGCCTGAAGCCGGCAGTGTTGAAGATGGTTGGGGACCGGCGGTTCGCAAGCTGATTTCGGAAAACAATCTGGACCCCAGCAAGATCAAGGGTACCGGTAAAGGCGGACGGATCACTAAAGAAGATGTCTTGAATCATCTGAAGAGTGGAGCTTCCCAGCCCGCAGAAGTTACTGCCAAGCCGGCTGCTGCGCCGTCCGAAGTGCCTGCTGCCGGAGCGGCTAACGTCAGCTTTGGTGAGCGTGAAGAGCGTCGCGTACCGATGACCCGCTTGCGGGCTCGGGTCGCCGAGCGCTTGCTTGCCGCGCAGCATAATTCCGCCATGCTCACTACGTTTAACGAAGTGAATATGAAGCCGGTAATGGATATGCGGAAAAACTATAAAGATCTGTTCGAAAAGGTACATGGTCATCGCCTGGGCTTTATGTCTTTCTTCACCATCGCAGCCACTGAAGCGCTGAAGAAATACCCTGCCGTTAATGCTTCTATCGATGGTAATGATATTGTCTATCACGGCTATTACGATATCGGTGTTGCCGTGTCCACTGACCGGGGGCTGGTGGTACCCATTTTGCGTGACGTGGACAAAATGGGCTTTGCCGAAATCGAAGGCAAGATTGTTGATTACGGTAAGAAGGCTCAGGCAGGTAAGTTGTCACTTGAAGAAATGACGGGTGGCACCTTCACTATTTCCAACGGCGGGGTGTTTGGTTCTCTCTGGTCAACGCCTATTTTGAACCCGCCGCAAACTGCCATTCTGGGTATGCACAAAATCCAGGAGCGACCGATGGCGGTTAACGGGAAGGTAGAGATTCTGCCCATGATGTATTTGGCGCTTTCCTATGACCATCGCTTGATTGATGGCAAGGAAGCTGTGCAGTTCCTGGTTGCTATCAAGGACTTGCTGGAGGATCCGGCTCGTCTGTTGTTGGATCTGTAAGCAGTTTTCAGACCTCCCGCTGTGGCGGGAGAGCAAACCAAATTTAGCAGAATGATTAATGGGAATTTATCATGGCAAAGAGTTTTGATGTCGTAGTAATCGGTGGTGGCCCCGGGGGTTATGCGGCCGCCATCAAAGCAGCGCACCTGGGTCTTAATGTGGCCTGCATCGATATGTATATCAACAAGGATGGCAAACCAGCCCTGGGCGGTACCTGTGCCAACGTCGGTTGTATTCCTTCCAAAGCCCTGTTGGATTCAACCTGGAAGTATCACGAAGCAAAAGATGGCTTGGCAGTACACGGTATTGAAACCAAAAGCGTAAAAATCAATGTTGCTGAGATGATCAAGCGCAAGGATGGCATCGTCAAAAAGCAGACAGATGGCGTTGCCATGTTGTTTAAAGCGAATGGCGTGACTTGGTTGCAGGGCCGGGGCAAGCTTTTGTCGGGCAAGCAGGTTGAGTTCACTCCCCATGAAGGCGAGCCTGAAGTTCTGCAGGCTGAGAATGTTATCTTGGCCTCCGGTTCCGAGCCTATCAAGTTGCCCATGGCACCACTGGTTGATGGTGTTGTTGTCGATAACTCCGGAGCGCTAGAGTTTACCGAAGTGCCGAAGAAGCTTGGAGTGATCGGTGCCGGCATCATCGGTCTGGAATTAGGTAGCGTATGGAGCCGGCTGGGTGCAGAAGTGGTTGTGCTCGAAGCCATGGACAATTTCCTGCCTATGGTGGATCGTCAGGTCGGCAAAGAGCTGCTTAAGAACCTGAAAACCCAGAACATCGACATCAAGCTTTCGGCCCGGGTTACCGGTACCAAGGTTGAGAAGAATAAGGTGACCGTCGAGTACACCGATTCAGAAGGTGACCAGTCTGTTGTGGTGGACAAGTTGATCGTTGCGGTAGGTCGTCGTCCTTACACTGAGGATCTTTTCTCGGCTGATAGCGGCGTCAACCTGGATGAACGTGGTTTTATATTCGTTAACCACAACTGTGCTACTGATGTGCCCGGCGTGTATGCCATTGGTGATATCGTGCGCGGCCCGGCTCTGGCTCACAAGGCTACAGAGGAAGGCGTAATGGTTTCCGAGATCATTGCCGGACACCACACTGCCATTAACTACGATTGCATTCCTTCGGTAATCTACACCCACCCGGAAGTAGCTTGGGCAGGTGTCACGGAAGAACAGGTTAAGGCCAGTGGCGATGCATACAAGACCGGTACTTTTGCATTTATGGCGAACGGTCGTGCGGTCGCTGCAAACGAAACCACCGGTTTCGTGAAGGTGGTATCAGATGAAGCCACAGATCGCGTTCTGGGTGTCCACATTGTTGGTCCGCAAGCATCTGAAATAATCATGCAGGCTATCATTGCCATGGAATTTGGTGCCAGCACCGAAGATCTGCAAATGATGGTGTTTGCACACCCAGGTTTGTCAGAAGTGTTCCACGAAGCATGCCTGGATGTGGATGGAAAAGCCATCCATTCAGCCAAACGTAAGCGCAAGAAGTAAAGGCTGAATTAGAAGTTTGGATCGGGTTGGGGTTTCCTGACCCGATCTTTTTTACTGGACTACGACTGTTCAGAAGCAGGTGGCTTTAATGCCTGTAAAGCGCAAGTAGCGCAAGCTGGTGCGAGGGAAAGAAATCGCGTCAAGTGTGTTTAACGTGGAGTATTCCACACGAAATTAGATCGATGGTGAGCCAATGAACTTACATGAGTATCAAGCCAAGCAATTGTTCGCTCAGTACGGTCTGCCTGTTTCCAAGGGAATTGCTGCCAGCACTCCCCATGAAGCAGCAGAAGCCGCTGACGTGATCGGTGGTGATCGCTGGGTTGTTAAAGCACAGGTCCATGCTGGGGGGCGTGGTAAAGCGGGTGGCGTTAAACTGGTAAGCTCCAAAGAAGAGATTATCGAGTTTGCCAAATCCAAACTGGGTACCAACCTGGTAACCTACCAGACTGACGCTAAGGGTCAGCCTGTAAACAAAATCCTGGTAGAAACCTGCACCGACATTGATAAAGAACTTTATCTTGGTGCGGTTGTGGATCGCGGCACTCGTCGCGTTGTTTTCATGGCTTCTACCGAAGGCGGCGTTGAAATCGAGAAAGTCGCTGAAGAAACACCTGAAAAAATCCTGAAAGCTGAAATCGATCCCTTGATCGGCGCGCAGCCATATCAAGCTCGTAACCTGGGCTATCAGTTGGGTCTGACCAATGATCAGGTCAAGCAATTCACCAAGATCTTTATGGGGCTCGCCAAGCTGTTCGAAGAGAAAGACATTTCTCTGATCGAAGTTAACCCTCTGGTTATCACCACAGAAGGCAATCTGCACTGTCTGGACGCTAAATTGGTTATCGATGGTAACGCCGTGCTGCGTCACCCTGATGTGGCCGATATGTACGATCCAACTCAGGAAGACGAGCGTGAGCGTCGTGCTGCTGAATGGGATCTGAACTATGTTGCTCTTGAAGGCAACATCGGTTGTATGGTTAACGGTGCTGGTCTGGCCATGGCAACCATGGACTTGATCAAACTGAAAGGCGGTCAGCCTGCCAACTTCCTCGACGTGGGTGGTGGTGCAACCAAAGAGCGTGTTACTGAAGCCTTCAAAATTATTCTGTCTGACGACAGTGTTGAAGCCGTTCTGGTTAACATCTTTGGTGGTATCGTGCGCTGTGACCTGATCGCCGAAGGTGTTATTGGTGCCGTTCAGGAAGTGGGTGTTAAGGTGCCGGTGGTTGTGCGTTTGGAAGGTAACAATGCAGAGCTGGGTGCCAAGATCCTGTCTGAAAGTGGTATGAATATTATTGCAGCGACTGGTTTCAACGATGCTGCTGAAAAAGTCGTTGCAGCGGTGAAGTGAGAGGTTAAACATGAGCGTTTTAATTAACAAAGACACTAAAGTCATCTGCCAGGGTTTCACTGGTGCTCAGGGTACCTTGCACAGCACTCAGGCGATTGAGTACGGTACCAAAATGGTAGGCGGTGTTACTCCTGGTAAAGGTGGTACTGAACACCTGGGCTTGCCGGTATTCAACACTGTTGCGGAAGCGAAAGCGGCTACGGATTGTGATGCAACTGTAATTTATGTACCTGCTGCCTTCTGTAAGGATTCCATTCTGGAAGCTGCAGACGCTGGTATTCCCCTGATCGTGTGTATCACTGAAGGCATTCCTGTTCTGGATATGTTGTATGTGAAAGAATACGTTGCTCAGAAAGGTCTGCGCCTGATTGGTCCTAACTGTCCTGGTATTATCACTCCCGGTGAGTGCAAAATCGGTATCATGCCCGGCCACATTCACAAGCCTGGCAAAGTGGGTATCGTTTCCCGTTCCGGTACCCTGACTTACGAAGCGGTTAACCAAACCACCGCTTTAGGTTTTGGTCAGAGCACCTGTATCGGTATCGGTGGTGACCCGATTCCTGGTACCACCTTCATCGACGCTCTGGCGTTGTTGCAGGAAGATCCACAAACCGAAGCCATTATCATGGTGGGTGAGATCGGCGGTACTGCAGAAGAAGAAGCTGCTGAGTTCATCAAGAACAACGTGACCAAGCCAGTTGTATCCTACATCGCTGGTGTTACGGCTCCTCCCGGCAAGCGTATGGGGCATGCCGGCGCTATCATCGCAGGCGGTAAAGGTACTGCCGACGATAAGTTTGCTGCACTGCAGGCTGCCGGTGTTAAGACCGTGCGTAACCCATCTGAGATGGGCGTTGCTCTGAAAGAATTGACCGGCTGGTAAACAGCAGTTTCAATTCAGTAACAAGAACCGGCGACAGGCGACTGATCGCCGGTTTTTTGTTGTCGAGATTTTTGCGACAATATTACTTTGCTCTATCACTACAAATTTTTAATTGCGACTACATTGACTACGAGACCTTAGATGGGATATCAGCATAAGCCATTCGAAACTGAGTTGTTAACGGAAAAACAGCTCTGGAAGCTATCCGCACCCTTGCGCGCATACTTCAGTCCGAAATTTTACGGACTAGAGAAGCTGGATCCAAACAAACCGACGTTGATGGTTGGGAATCACACTATCTTTGGCGTTATTGATGTGCCTTTGCTGCTTGCACAAATTTATCGCGAGCGCGGTATTCGTGTCAGGACCTTAGCGGATCACCAGCACTACGATATCCCTGTATGGCGGGATATGGTTGAGCGTACCGGTGGTGTGGAAGGCACCAGGGAGAACTGCTCAAAGCTGATGGAGCGTGGTGAACACATCATGGTTTTTCCCGGTGGCGCACGGGAAGTGAGTAAACGCAAAGGCGAACAGTATCAATTGACCTGGAAGCGCCGCATCGGCTTTTGCAAGATGGCGATACAGCATGGGTACAATATTGTGCCATTTGCATCGGTGGGGCCTGACGATATGTACGATATCGTTATGGATGCTGAGGATGTGATCCACTCTCCCGTTGGTAAACTGTTGAAAAGAGCAGGGCTGCTGGAGAAAAAGGGATTGCTGCGAGGTGGCGATATCATTATGCCGCTTCCCAGAGGGATTGGCTTTACGGCTTTGCCTCGCCCTGAGCGTTTCTATTTCTCGATTGGGGATGAGATTGATGTCAGTCGCTTTCAAGGTAAGGAAGATGACGAAGATTCGTTGTTTGATTTGCGCGATGAAGTGGCGTTTGCGATCCAGAACCTGATCGGTGAAATGCTCACGGTGAGGGAAAGCGATATTGATAAAGGCATCGTTCGCCGGTTGCTGAACCGGCTCTAGCTAGCCGTTTGAACGCCAGCGTTCAAAACTGACTATATTCTCATACAGGCTTCGGACGCTCATGGGCTTGCCGTAATAAAAGCCCTGAGCGAAATCACAAAGGTTTTCCTTAAGGAACTCAGCCTGTTCACTGATTTCAACGCCCTCTGCGACCACCTTCAGCCCCAGTTTGTGAGCCATGGCGATCACCGCACTGGTTATCTCCATGTCATCCTTGTCTTTGGGGATGTCCATTACGAATGAACGGTCCACTTTTAGTACGTGAATTGGCAGCCGTTTGAGATAGTTCAGTGAGGAATAGCCGGTACCAAAATCATCGATCGCCAGGATGATGCCCAGTTCCTTCAACAGGTTCAGGGTAGCGATGGTGGCATCTACATTTTCCATAAGCAGGTTTTCGGTAATTTCGGCCTGGAGTTGCTGGCTTTGAATGCCGGAGGAGATAATCATATCCTTGATGACGCTCACAAGGTTTGGGTCGTGAAATTGACGGGGGGACAGGTTCACGGCTACATGACCATCAAGTGGCAATAAGCCCTGATCTGTAAATTCTTTAATATCCTTGCAGGCATGACGCAGCACCCATTCACCAATCGGTAGAATCAAGCCGGAATCTTCCGCCACTGGAATAAAATCAGAGGGAGGAATAAAGCCTTTCTCTGGGTGGTGCCAGCGCAGCAGGGCTTCATAACCAATTAATTTTCCGTTCGCCAGATTGATTTGAGGTTGATAGTAAAGTTCGAATTGCTCTTGCTGCAACGCCGTTCTTAACTCGGCTTCCATTGCCAGCTGGCGGGACAGCTCTATGTTCATCTCATCGGAGAAGAACTGATAGTTGTCGCGCCCTTTGGATTTCGCACGATACATCGCCATATCCGCATTCTTCATCAGTGCGTTGGCATCTTCGGCGTCTTTCAGTCCCACACTGATACCGATGCTGGTGGTGATGATGACCTCCAATCCGGTAAGGCGAATGGGTACCTTTAAAACATCCAACACCTTACGGGCGATTGCGTCCGCTTCGTGGGTGTCGTTTATTTCCGGTACCAGAATAGTAAATTCATCACCTCCCATGCGTGCCACAGTGTCGCCGGGGCGGGTGCAGAATCGCAGTCTGTGGGCGATGGCTTTCAACAGCTCGTCACCCTGATCATGGCCCATGGTGTCATTGATCTTTTTGAAGTGGTCGATGTCGAGGAAGAGCAGAGCGATCATGCAGCCTTCGCGCTCGGAATTCTTGATGGCCTTTTCCAACCGGTTGCGGAATAGGTGCCGATTTGCCAATTTGGTTAAGGGGTCGTAAAGCGCCAGTTGCTCTAATTGCAGTTGCACCGATTTCAGTTCAGAAATATCCGATAAGCTGCCCAGGTAGCCAACAATACGACCGTTGCCTTCATAAAGTGGCTTGGCATGGCATATAACGTTCACGTCTTCGCCGTCATCCCGGAGCATTCGATATTCCATACGGAACTCTTCACCCTTTTCCAATGAATCTCGCCACCTTGAGAGTACCTGGAAGCGCTCTTCCGGATGGAGGGTTTTGATCCAGGCTTCCTGGGTAAGGTGGATATCGTAGATATTGGTGATTTCTCTCCAGCGCGCGTTGACGTAGGTGTACTGACCTTCTTCATCCGTTTGGAAAACACCAACGGGTGAGGAGGCGGTCAGGGTTCGGAATCGTTCCTCACTGTCACGCAGGGCCACATTGTCATGTTCTATTTTGGCAACCATGCCGTTGAATGCGTCGACCAGATTGCCCAGTTCGTCCTCGGTTGTTTTATCCGCTCTTAATGAATAGTTGTCAGACTGGCGTATTTTGATGGCAGTATCCTGCAGCTTCTTGATGGGTACAGTCACGAATGCCTGCAGTCTTACCGCCAGTAAAAACGTTATGAACAGGGTGATGGCAACGATAATGATACTGGTGGCGATATGAAGGAACATGTTTTCCCGCAGATCACCGAGATCCGCCAGCAAATAGAGTGTGCCGATTACCGTGTCTTCAAATACAACGGGCTCGCGAATTTCTTTGTAGGTGTCACCCAGTTGGTTAAGGGTTGGAGGGAGGGAATCCTGGCAACGAAGAGGGTTGTAAGAGTTGCGGTGGAATGAGGCAAACAGTGCATCCCCAGCATCATAGAGGCAAGCAAGGGTTATGGCTTTGTGTGCATCCAGTGAAGCGAGGTTGTCCGTAGCGCTGATTTTATCGAGGAATTCCAGCGCCACGGTGCTGCGATCGGCCAATATTGTGGCGATGACTTTGTATTCCTGATCAGCCTTCTGATGCGCATTCTGGTAGTCATACAGGGAAAAGAAAACGCCGGAAATGGTGAGTGCAAGCGCACTCGTCACCATGGCGATCATGATGGTTTTTACACGCAGAGACATGGAGCGAAGGATTTTCATCAGCCTTGTCCCTCCGTGCGATATATCTTGCTGGCGATCTCCAGAAGTGGTGCCCTTATGGAAACGTCTTTATGCTGCGTGTTGTCCAGGTTGATTTCCAGTCTGATCCGTTGTTGGCTATCGATAACAAACCCTATGTCCCCATGTTTCTCAGCAAAGTCGTCGACTTCTCCCACTACGATAGTATGCTCGAGTGGCAGAGAGAGGATCTTTTCCAGGTCTTTATCTTGAGCACTCTTGGTGATAAACAGTATATGACAAGCGTTTGATTCCACCGGCTCTCGCGATATTCTTGTCCTGATTGGCCGGTTTTTTGATTGCTTGGTTTCCAGTATGTTAAGGGCTTCCCTGGATGGAAGAGTGCCCATAACACAGATGATAAAGGGATCGTTTGTGTTCTGCTCGTTTTCATTATTCCAGTTTATGAATTTGGTGAAATTGTAGAGATATACGAGCTTCAGTGTGTATTCGTCTGGATTTACCGAGAGGGCATGGGGAGCCGGAAACAGCAAAAGGCAAAAGAGTAATGCTTTCGCCAAAGTCGATCGCCCCAATGCTTTTCCTTTGTCCAAATGATTACTTCCAAATGTGGGCTTGCGCGAGCACTGATTTTCTGAGTTCCACGCCTTGCGAAAATTGTCCAGATGCCTGTTTCAAGTTTAATTCCTAACTTATATTTTGCAAATTTTACAAAGAGTTATACGGCGGCAGGGGCTGTGCGTGAGATCCCGTATCCTGCTGATCAGGAATTCTCCGTTAAAAGGGCCTGTATCTCCAAAATGGTTTCCTTGAGCTGTTCTTTGGTGAAGCGCGGCCAGGCATGGAGTGCGCCAAGGAGCCCATAGTAGGCTATTTTGCCCAATTTTCTGCCTTTGACGTCATCCTGAGCGAGTTCGGTGTAAACGGCGGTGATGAACCCCAGCCTAACACGGTCAATTCGCTCCACATGGGTTCGAACCATTTCGTTGGAGAAAGCCCACTGCCGCATGGCGATTTCCAATTCCGCATCGGTATTCCAGGCTGATTCCAGCAGAGTAGTCATTTTTCTATGTAAATCATCATATTGCTGGTTTGTGCGGTAAAGAATGTCTGTGGTTTGCGTCTGTTCCCAGAACGCGAGCATCAGGCTGATAAGCTCGTCCATCGAGTTGAAGTGGTGGTAGAAAGATCCTCTGGTCACGTCCAGCCTGCGCGCTATTTTTTCACCAGAGACACCCGTGGGGCCGAACTCCTTGAGCTGGTTAATGGCGGCTGACACCCAGTTTTCTTTAGAAAGTTTAGGCATTAGAACTTCTTGCTTCATAAAAACATACAGGGTTGTATTGTCCTTTTTACGCTTCTATTCTGAATTTATCAATAGACTGAATGGTCATGTTTAAACAGAACTATAACAATGCATCGGAGATGTGTATGACTGCGTCAACAGCAACCTTGCAAGAGGGAGAAAAAGTCCAGGCCAAACCGGTACCCGGTGACGCCGGATTGCCTTTAGTGGGTTATACCTTCCATTCCATGATGAATCCGATCGGATTTTCCCGTAAGCGTTATGATCAGTATGGAGAGGTCAGTTGGTGCAACCTGTTTGGTACCCGTATGGTGAGCATGTTTGGCCCCGACGCCAATCAGTTTGTATTTCAGAATCGGGGCGACATGTTTTCCAACAACCAGGGTTGGGATTTCTTTATCGGCAAGTTCTTCCACCGCGGTATTATGCTGTTGGATTTCGAGGAGCACCGCCACCATCGTCGTATCATGCAGAACGCATTCAAGAAACCGGTGCTGGTTCAGTATCTGGCTGAAATGCAGCGACCGATTGAAAAGGGTATCCAAAAATGGTTGCCCCAGGATGATTTCCATGTGTTTACGGCGATTAAAAAGCTGACCCTGGACATGGCCACCGAGATCTTCATGGGTGAGAAGCTGGGGCCGGAGGCGACGGCGCTAAATAAAGCGTTTATTGATACGGTTCGGGCCGGAACCTCTCTGGTTCGTTATCCGGTTCCCGGTGGGCGCTGGAAGAAGGGGCTCGATGGTCGTAAAGTTCTCTACAATTATTTTAAGTCCAAGATTGCGGAAAAGCGTAACTCTGATGGCATGGACCTGTTCAGCCAGTTGTGTCGTGCAGAAACGGAAGAGGGGCAGAAGTTTACCGACGACGACGTGATTAATCACATGATCTTCCTGATGATGGCAGCGCACGACACGTCCACCATTACCCTTTGTACCATGTTCTATCATTTGGCCAAGAACCCGGATTGGCAGGATAAGCTGCGGGCTGAGAGTCGTGCGCTGGGCAAACCTCATCTGGAGTTTGAGGATCTGGAGAAAATGGAAGGTATGACCCTTGTGATGAAGGAGGCATTGCGACTCTGTGCACCGGTACCTTCCATTCCCCGTCGTACGGTTAAGGACGTGGTGTTCAAAGATATCTTGATTCCAAAGGGTACGTTAATTTCCATTTCCCCTTATTTTACGCACTATATGCCCGAGTATTGGAAGAATCCGAAGCAATTTGATCCCGGGCGATTTGCAGAAGACCGTCGGGAAGATAAAGTACACCCTTATGCCTGGGTTCCATTCGGCGGCGGTGCGCACATGTGTATTGGACTGCACTTTGCCGAAGTTCAGGTAAAGGCCATTCTGCACCAGGTGTTGTTGCGATTTAAGTGGTCTGTGGACCCCGATTACAAAATGCCGGTGGATATGACGTCGTTGCCAGTGCCCGGCGACAAGTTGCCGGTAAAGCTCGAGTTTGTGTGACGCTAATCAGCAGAGGGAGAGCTTGCGCGCTTCCTCTGCTTCATTCTTTTTCAGGTCAATGAGAATCTCCTTTTTCTCATAAACCTTATTTATGCTTTCACCGTTCCAGTGGTAGACCAGCCATTTGCTTTGTACCGGCAATGACACAGCCGTGGGTCGGAATGCAGCGATGCATTCGCCCCCACGATTGCGAGCTGAAGGGTAAAGTACGCCATAGCATTGCGTGGTACGCAGCTGTGCGGCAAATTTCTGGGACGCATCATAGTCGTTTGGATCCGGCTGCATCAGGTGTGCATAGGATTCGCTGCGCAAATCAATCAGTGGCTTCTGTACGGTTCCCTTGTACACCCTCATGTCGATTTCACAGGCGGGTTCGGATGTGTATCCCAGGAAGCGCTCTCGGTGAAAAATGGTCTCGTGAATGGCTGTGTCCAGATCACAGGCAGCGTAGTAAACGCCATAGGTGCCGTCAGTGAAGCGACTGGCGTAACCGGTATGGGTGAAAGCGGCCATAACGACACTGGCGCCTGGGCCGCTGACCCGGTCTTCAAAGGCAACATGGGTCAGATCACCGACTTCTTCCTGCAGGCGTTCGTTGGTCAGTGATTCAATTTCGAAGGCCTCTTCCATCAGTTCAGGCGGAGTGAAGCGTTCAAAAAAATTAATGGGCGGAAATTTGGTGGGAATGATACGGTATTGGGCACCTTCCACCCATACTTCCCTGTAATTCTGTTGTGTCATGTGACTTAGTGTCCCCGTTCCCCGTCCAAAAAGCGGCGTACGTCACTCAAGTCCGTAACCCGGCCTTTCAGCATGATGTCCAGAGCGGTTGCACCATTGAACAGTGGGGCCGTGTTGGGTTGTTTGATCCACGTTGCAGCCCGTTTGGGGTTAGGCAGCAGAATGTTGAGGGCTTTATAGATACCCATGATATAGGAGACGCGTTCCAGAGTGTCCTGGGACAGCCGAACCGGCTTGCTGGATTTGCCTTCGGCAAATTCCTTCATGCGATAGAAACTGCTTTTTGCCGGGTTGCCCAGTAATGTCATCTGTTCCTTGCTGCTTAATCCCCATTCCTCGGTAATGCCGAAAAAGTTCAGCAACGCTGCAGCACTCAGTCGGTCTTCCCGGTTTTGGAAGCTGTGTTGTGATGCGGTATTGGTCTGCATTGGGCACCTCCCAGGTCCTGGTTACAGTGTACAGTCCTGAATGGGAAAAAAGCAAGATAAATTCCCTTTTGGGGCTTGTTGGCTTTGGCTTGGAGTGCCCAGTTCAGCGACTTAGCGGTCTTTTCCACTAAGATTTTCCAGTTTCATGCCAATCAGCGCGGCTTTCAGCAGGTTTAATGGTTTGCTCCAGGTTTGGTGGCTGAAAAGGGCCAGAATCAACTGGTCAAAGAGCTGATATTTGGCTCGGGTGTATGGATACCAGTTTGGTTCTATCTTGTTGCTATCTGAGTCGATCAGTATGGATTTTGATTGCATATAGCCCAATAGACCCTCGGCCCCTTTCTGCCGGCCATAGCCGCTGGCCTTGGTGCCGCCGAAGGGCAGGGCGGGATTGCCCTCTGTAAGCATCACATTATTGATAGAGACGGCACCACACTCCAATTGCCGGGCAACGCGATAGGCGCGCTGTTGGTCGGAGCTCCACACACTGGCACTAAGGCCGAATTCAGTGTCGTTAGAGAGGTCGATGACTTCTGCTTCATTGCTGAAAGGGATGACGGGCACCAACGGACCGAACGTTTCTTCCCGCATCACCAGCATACTGTTGTCCACGTTGGTCATCAGGGTTGGAAGATAGAACAGTTCATTTTCCATCAGGGTAGACCCGCCGGTAAGAATGCCGGCACCTTTGGATTTCGCATCCACCACCTGCTGATGCACGATATCCAGCTGGAAGTCGGCCGTCATCCCCCCCATATCCGCATTACCCAGGTCGCCACTGTTTACCACCAGCTTGTTGATCTCCAGTTTTGCCCGTTCGACAAATTCTTTGTAAACGGTGTCCTGGACATAGATTCTTTCAACCGAGCTGCAGGACTGTCCGGCGTTTGTCAATGCACCCCAAAGTACACCCTTAACGGCGCGGTCGAGATGGACGTCGTCAAAGACGATGGCCTGGTCTTTACCGCCCAGCTCCAGATCCACAGGAATGAGCAATTCCGCACACTGTGCCAATATTTTTTTGCCGGTACGGGCACTGCCGGTGAAGAAAACCTTGGCGGGCTTCTGCATGATGAGGCGCTGTGCGCTGATTCCGGTTCCATAAACCACCTGCACGCTGTCCGCCAGAATGGGGTCCACTTGGAACAGCTTTTCAAACAGTCCCTGCATCGGGGTTAATTCCGACGGCTTGTAAACCACGGCATTGCCACACACATAGGCGGCCAGTATTGAAGTCAGGCCAATATGCAGTGGGTAGTTCCAGGGAGCGATGATTAACACAGTGCCCAGAGGTTCGTGAACGATTCTGGATTTCTTGCCCAATAACGTGATTGGGGTGGAGACTTTTTTCTCCTTAAGGATCTTGCGGGCGCTTTTTAATAGCCACTCAAAATTGTCCAATACCCCGAGTACTTCAGATACCAAGGCATCGGTGCGGCATTTGCGCGTTTCGCGGCACAGGATATCAATGACTTCATTGCGGTTTTCCACCAGATAATCCAGTAACTTTTTCAGTCCTTGCAGGCGTACTTCCAGCGGTAGTTGGGCCAGTTTGCGTTGCGCTGCGCGGGCGCGGGAAAATACTGCAACGGCATCCTGTTCACTAACGTCGGCTACCGCTTCAAAGGGGGAATCTATCACCTTGCTATCCGTCATACTGTTATCCTTCAGGGCGCTCGCAGGTTAGAGAAAATTCGATGGTGTCCAACGGGTTGTGAGAGATCCCAAGGCCGGTTTTGCCTGAGTAGTAAAGGCTGACCACCACGCCCTTGATGCCTATGTTCAGTTTTCGAAGTAATGCCGCTACGGCAGTGGGAAAACGATCAGCGTTATCCGCCAACTTCACAATCCAGTGAATCACCATGGTCGGGGCTATGTAGAAAAACAGAAGCAGCATGCCGAAATCCCGAATGTCATCCGGGTGCGCGCTGCCCATGGCGGTATCCACATAGGCTATGCATCCCGTCTCTGAAAAGGCGGGAAAATCCTGGCCGCCGGGCATCATGACGTCGCCAAGTTTCTGCAATCCCTTTAATTGTCGGACGGAGAACAGACTTGAAGTATATTGGTTCATACGTTTGCCACTCCCGGAACCTGTTTTTTGAAAGCACTGGTTACGCCACAGTCGCCAAGCATGTTCTGCGCTGCTTTGTGCGAAATGGCCATGATGGTGAGGGAGGGGTTGATACCCGGTGCGTTGGGGAAAATGGATGAGTCAGCGATATACAGATTGCGTAAACCATGTACCTGAAAGCGCTCATTAACTACGGATTGCCTTTCGTCCTGCCCGATACTGCACCCGCCCATAAGGTGAAGTCCAATTTGCAGTGGTGACGTCATGACTTCATTGGCGCCAAGGTCCCGGAACATATCAGCCACCAGTTGATTGCCGTTGTTTGCCTTCTGGCGGTCAATATCGGACAGGGGTTTATCAATCTCCAACCGGTCACGATTGTTAAGCCGAATAGTGCCTGGGGCCTGATCCCGCACTGCCACTTCGATGCACGCCATATTGCGGTACTGCTTCATAAAACGTTGGTGTTCGAAGCCATACCCAGGCTTTAACAGGCCAATGGCGATGGGACCTGCAAACACATTTTCCAGTTTGAAACCGGCCGCTCGAAAACGCGGTTCGTCTGACTTTACTGCCTGGAAGGCGCCTTTATGGGAGTCGATGGTTGCATTGAACATGCCTACGGTCATCCATTGTGGGTGACAGTGAAAGCCCCGGCCCAGAGCAGGTAAAATGTCATGTAGTTGTGAACGTAACAGTAATTCAGTAGTCCCCAGGGCGCCGCTTGCCAGCACCACTTTTCGGGCATGCAGGGTAACCGGTCTACCCTGTTGGTAGCCATAAACCGTAACGAAGCTGGGGCCGTGGATGATTTCGCGTACTGTGGTTTCCGACTGGATTCTTAAACCAAGTTTCTCCGCTTTTGGCAGGAAGGTTTCCAGCATACTTTGTTTGGAACCGCGGGGACATCCTCCCAGGCAGGTCATACAATCGTTGCCCTTACCGCAATCGCTCTGGCCGCGGCGCAGGGGTGCCCATTGATAGCCTTTCTGCTCAAATACCTTTACGTATAACTCGGCGTTGGTGTTCCAATCCTGCTTTTCCATATAGTGGAGAGCGAGATGGGATTCGACCGAGTCATAATGGGAAGACATGGCTTGGGAATTGAAAAAATCAATCCCGGACTGGGAGCGCCAGCTGTCCCAGGCAATGTCGTCAAACCGGTCCAGCAGGCATTGATTGATGATCGTGCCCCCGCCGACCACTTTTCCCCGAATAAACAGGGTTGAGGCATCTTTACTGGCATCCATCCCGCCATTCCACATGAGTTGGGCATTGGCGTCGAGTTCGTTATCCGGAAATGTGCCGGCGGAAAAACGTTTTCCCGCTTCCAGCATCAACACGTCGGCACCGGCCAGCATCAGTTCATGAGCGATGACGGAGCCTGAAGCACCGGAACCTACTATGATAAAGTCGTGAATGTGTTTCATTGTGAATCCTTGCAGCAGGCTACATAAACGCCCAGCCGTTTCCCCGATAAGTAGTGACTTTGTCTTCAATGCTGCCGTTACGAATTAAATATAAATGATTGAAGTGTTCGCAGAGTTCACCGGCCTTGGCATGTCTGAAAAAGACGGGGTCCCCTGGACGGAGTTCCTGCCGGCATTGACCGGTGTGCAGTGGTGTTTGAACTTCGCCGGTACCTTCGTTGCTGTCCAGTCGCAGTCCCTGTGGCAGATAGGGTTTGGGCATTTTGATACGCTCGGCATTGCCGGAAGCCACATAGCCTCCACCATTACAGGTGACAATGGATTCGGTCGGTTGCCTGGCGACAGAGGTAACAAATCCGGCGGCTGGCTCCAATTTGAACTGGCGGTAGTAATCAAACAAATGAGAGCAATAAAATCCGCTGCCTACCGTGACTTCATTGACCAGGGGTTCCTGGATGGTGGACTCAATGCTGCCAGTACCTCCACCATTGATCAGGGTGAGATTGGCGCCCTCCCTGATTAGCGCCAGTACGGTTTCGGTGCGACGGTCATTGATAACCGGCAGCGACTTTTTCTTGAGGTGGCGCACCACCAGGTTCTGCAGCATTTTTCCCGGCACATTGTCACCCACACCGGCAATCTGGGCTTCATACCCCATCAGTCCGCAGAGCTTTATGTGCTGAAAGTCCTTAATGTGGCGATAGAATGTTACGGCGTCCCGGGGTGTTTTGATGTTTGAGCGATGGACACCGAAATGCAGCCCGGGAAAAGGCACTGACATGTCCAGGTCCAGGCAGACATTGGCCGTGATGTTGAATTCGGCAGCCAGTGCATTCAGTAATTCCACATGCTCCACGCGATCCACCATGAAATACATTTTTACCGGCTTGGTGGATGCCTGCAGGGCTTTGACAATGCTGTCCCGGCACATACTCGGATAGGCAATCAACAAATCATCAAAGCCTTCCTCCGCCAGTAAAGCTGCTTCCATGGGGTGATAGCACATAATGCCATTGAACTGCTGACTGCTGTTCAGCAGATAGCGAAGCAGGTGTACGCAGCGCACAGACTTGGACGCAATACGAACAGACCGGTTGTTGGCCCGGTTCAAATTGATCTGGATGTTGTCGTCAAACTTATCCATGTCGACCCAGGCGGCTGGTTTGGTGATGCCACTAAAAATCTTCGAATACTGCTGATATAAATTCATGATGTTTATTGTTGTTATTGGCATAAGTGGTACCATGGTACCATATAGGGGCCGTAAGGGAAGTGGAATTTACGAGTGTCTGATCCTATCAGGGCTTTTCCACAGGCGCTTTGGATAGAATGGCCAGAATTCCACCCAATATGACTAACACCATGCCCAACAGGCTTTTGGCGTCGGGTACCTGATCCCAAAAAAGCCAACCCAGAATTCCAGCAAACACTACACCAAAATAAGTTAGGGGCGCAATGCTGTTGGCAGGGGCATGGGTATAGGCATGGTTATAGAGCTTCATGGTGATGAAAATGGAAAACCCGACAAAGAGCAGGGCAGGCCAGGCTACGATCGGTATGCCTTCGAAGTTGATCACAGCCAGCGGGGTACTCAATACCAGGGAGGTGAGAAAATAGTAAAACAGGATTCGGTTTGAAGGCTCCGTCTGTGCCAGCTCTCGCGTGTAGATCATGGAAATGGCCAGGGTGAGCCCGGACAGAAAACCAATGCCATGCCAGAGGCTGATGCTGGCCCCTTCTGGCTTGAGAATAAAGATAACCCCGGCGAATCCCAGCACAATGCCCAAGCCCCCAAGCCAGCCAATTCGATTACCGAAGATCAGGTAGGCAAAAAACGGCACGCAGATCGGAGCCGTGTTTCTCAGCAGGGAGGCGTCCACCAAAGCAATCTCACCAATTGCCAGGTAGTAGGTATAAAAGCAGGCCCAACCGGCGATGCCCCGGATCAGGTGAAGCTTGGGAACGGTTGATACCAGTCCGGGTTTGCCCACTTTCACTATCCAGGGGGTCAAGGTCATCAGACAAATCAGATACTGAATGCACACCACCACACTGGCGTCCATCATCCCAGTGAGATATTTAGTGGCAGCCGCAACCAGGCTGGCCACCAGCGAAGTAAGAATGGCGTAGATGCTGGCTATTCGTAAATTGGTTTGACGCCCGGGCACAAGATTCCTTACATGACAGCGCTAAATATTTGCTATTATTGCAAAAATTAGTCATCAAATGAGCTTCGTTCTTTGCAAAATATCCTTCTCTTAGACCTGACCTACGCTGATGTGCTGGCGTTCCTTTGGTTTCTGGTGTGCTGGGTTGGCTATGCCCAATACGCACAATGGAAAGCCAGGACCAAGAAATGTCTGGCCAGTGTACTGCATCAGCAGCGTTGTCGGTGGATGTTTGAAATGTTAGGACGGGAGAACCGGGTCATGGATGCTTCCCTGATTGCCAATCTGGAGCGCAATGTCTCTTTTTTTGCTTCCTCCACCTTACTTATTCTGGCTGGTATCCTTACCGTACTGGGGGCAACAGATCGGGTGATTTCCCTGGCTGAGGAGTTGCCCTTTGCAGTTAAAGCCACCAAGGTCGCCTGGGAGTTAAAGCTGTTTCTGCTGATGGCAATTTTTGTCTATGCCTTTTTTAAGTTCAGTTGGGCTTTGCGGCAGTACGGTTTCGCTTCGGTGGTGATCGGAACCGCGCCATCGCTGCAGACAGAAAGCCGATGTGATCGTGATGAGTTTTCACAGGGCGCGGGCAGTGTGATTTCCAGAGCAGCCCATGCGTTCAACCTGGGGTTACGCAGTTATTATTTTGGCTTGGCGTTTCTGCTATGGTTTGTGAATCCCTGGATTTTTATGGTCATGTCCACCTGGGTTGTCGGTGTATTGTATCGCCGGGAGTTCCACTCCAAAGCCTTGAGGGCTTTGATACGTACAAACAGAGCTATTTTCCCTGGAGATGTTCAGTGACAGAAGACGAAAAACCACAATTACCCTTCACTCTGGAAGAAGGGTTGAAAATGTTTCTGCATGGGGTGCGTCACAGCATGGAGTTGGGGATGGCCCTGGAAGAGATTACCCCGCAAGGATTGGTGGTGCGGTTACCCTATTCAGATAAAATTATCGGTAACCCGGATACCGGAGTGATTCATGGCGGAGCCATTACCAGCCTGATGGATCAGGCCTGTGGTCTTGCGGTTGCCCAGGCCATGGCACCGGATTTTGATATCACGCCCACCATCGATCTGCGGATTGATTACATGCGACCTGCTGAACCCGGCAAAGATGTGTTTGCTTATGTGGAATCCTATCGCAAAACCCGCAGTGTCGTATTTACCCGCGGGATTGCCTATCAGGATAACCGGGATGAGCCCATTGCCCACTGCGTTGCCAACTATATGCGAATGGGGCTGAGTAAGGTGCCCTGGACGCCCACTAAAACCGTGGGGGAGAGGCAATGAGCATTAATGAAATCGTGCTTCAGTGTCGGGAGACCAATGATTACGCCCGTTTGGTGGAAGCCATTCCCTATGCGCGCACCATTGGCATGGGCTGTATCAAAGCCGGGGAGGAAGTGATTTTTACGCTTCCCGCCATCAAATCCAATATCGGCAATCCAACCCTGCCGGCGATTCACGGGGGCGTATTGGGCGGCTTCATCGAACAGTCGGCCCAACTGCATTTGTTGATGGTTATGGAAACGCCGACCTATCCCAAGGTGGTGGATTTGTCCATTGATTATCTGAGTGCTGGCCTGTTCAGGGATACTTTTGCAGAATGCCGAGTGCTGCGCATGGGGCGTCGTATCGCGAACGTCGCAGTAACCTTGTGGCAGGCCAAGAAAGAGGAACCCATTGCCACCGCCAGAGCCCACTTGCTACTGTCCTGAGCTTTGGTTACTGTAGGAGTTGTATTAAAAATGGTCAGCATCAAAGAATGTTGACCAGCATAATTATTAGAAGCACCAAACACTTTTAGGGAAGCAACAGGAAGCCTCGCATGGAGACTTTTCTTTTTACTGCCGCATTGTTGGCGTTTGCCGGGGTGACGCTGAATTGTTTGCGACTCGCCTATGGCCGTTCACTGGGATGGGGGGTGGCCTGTACGATCATGCCCATCAGCTGGATTCCTTTTTACGGCCTTGAATGGGACAGAATCCGAATCCAGGGCGTGGTGCATACCTTAAGTCTCATCGCGCTGTTGTTTTTCTCTGCGCTTTACATGCGTGCGAATCCTTTTGTGTTTGATCAGGGGTTGCTTGCCGGGCTCAGAGATCGGGTCGCGCCTGCGTTCGGTCAGACCCCGCTGTCATTGTCCTCTCCCAAGTTTGCATCCGATTATGAAATCAATGCCAAGCGGCTGCAGGGTAATGGAAATTATGGCCGTTACCTGGATAGAGAGTACCGGTTTGATCACGTGGTGTTTACGGACAATATGCTGCGTTTCAAACAATTGGATGCAGAGGAGCCTGTCGAATTCGCAATAGATCTTCATGGCTATGACGTCGCCGAGTCCGGCAGCTTGGTGCTGGACCTGACGCCAACCTCCACGGGTTTCCCTCTGGTGCATGTCATGCAATACCAGCCACACTCAGCGTTGCCCCAGGTCAGTTCGTTTGAGCGGGGCTATTGGTTAGAGCTTATATTGGATCGTGTGACCGACGCACGTTACCAGGGACAGGTGGTGCTGAAACTGCCGGATGGTCGCAAGGGCTATCTGGCCGGGAACTTCAACGCCTCCGCTCGGGATTTGATTTGGGAGTTCGGCGATGTCAAACGTTCCCATGATTCCAATGACACCATTGAATATGTCGCAGGTCAGTATCTGGTAAATAATCTGGGCTCTTCCTTACTGAACGTGGTGGATTTCCACAACACTTTTTTTCAGACCAACCTGGAAGAGTCTACTGGGCACACCCGGGTCACGGTGGCGATGGTGGATGGCAGCATCCACGATATTGATATCGGGTTGTTCAAGAACGATGATGAGTGGGTGGTGGAGCGTACCCCTGTGCGAGAGCTGATTGGTGCGTTGCAGACCATCCGCAAGGCACCGCCAGCTGCGATTGCGCAACAGCCGGTGCTGCAGCAGGTTGAGACCTTCGGTCCGGAAGACCTGGAGTCTCTGGTTGGGCGTAAAGTTGCACTCAAGACCCACGATGGCAAGACCCGTGAGGGAACCGTGGGCTCTGTGGATCGCTATAATGTTTCGCTGGTGACGCTGTTAGGCGGTGGCGAAGTTGCGCTGATGGTGAAGCGTCGCGAAGTAAAGGAAGTCAGAGTTCAGGATTAGAGCCCGTGGCTTCGGGCTGATGCCAGGCCTACCCAACAATCCTACCCAACAATGATAACGGTCAGGCTGCGGGGACCATGGGCTCCTAACTGAATGGTTTGTTCAATATCCGCCGTTCGGGAAGGGCCACTGATGAGGTTGATTGCCCGCGGTGTGTCGAGTGCTGCGTTTCTCAATAAACGCCAGGCATCCTGTTTTCCCGCCACAATCTGTTTTTTCTCCAGCAGCACAATGTGGTGTTCCGGCAGAAAATTCAAGCTGGTGGGATTGCCTGCAGAAGACAGGCAAAGCACGGTGCCGGTGTCTGCAATACCGCAAAATGCCTGGGTAATGGCTACGGTGCCCGTGGGGCGCGCATCAGAAGATTCCCATTCCCACTCCCATTCCCTTTCCCTTTCCGACTCCCAATCCCATAGCCGGAGTTTACGGCACAGTGTCTGAAGCGCAGGGCAAACGACGGGAGGCTGCCGCCATTCGTTATCCATGCACAGCTGCTTTGCTGCCTGTAGCGCCTTCTTTGGGGCTGATGCAAAGGTAACAAGGGCACCGTTGTTGGCGATGTTGGCACTGAACTCGTCAGCTGAGCTGAATTGAATCGCTACGGGTTCATTTGGCGATGGCGATGGCGTGGGCTCCGGCGAACGTCGTCCTGCCAATTTTCGCAGTATGTCGGAACGCGCCTGATTGCTATTCACCGGACTGACTCCGTTTGTCACTTTGTTGTGACCACTGTTTCATAAAGGTGGAGTTCCCCTGTGCCTGGATTGGTTTGCGTCCAGCAGGCCAAAGTCGCTTCGGGAGCATTTTGAGGGCAACACGAAGCAGCCATTGACAGTATGGGAACATGCGCGGTTTTGTGGACAGCCAACTGTAGAGGGACAGTCCCATGCGCCAAGTGAAGGGTTCAAGCTTGCGCTGATGCTGTTGTTCCCGCAGTTGGCGTAACATGGCTGGAAGCGGGATGCCCATCGGGCACACTTCTTCACAGCGGCCACAGAATGTTGAGGCATTGGGTAATGGCTCGGCTGCATCGAGCCCCTGCAGTAGCGGTGTGAGTACAGAACCCATGGGGCCTGGGTAAACCCAGCCATAAGCATGACCGCCAACATTGCTGTAAACCGGGCAGTGGTTCAGGCAGGCTCCGCATTTTATGCAGTTGAGCATGGGTTCAAAAGGACCATCCAATAAAGCGCTGCGTCCGTTGTCGAGCAACACAACGTGAAACTCGGTTGGGCCATCCACATCACGCTCTCTTTTGGGGCCATTGAAAAAAGTTGTATAGGCACTCATGTGCTGCCCCGTGGCGCTACGGGCCAACACTTCAAGAATGTCGGAAGCGTCCTCCATAGTGGCTACGACTTTCTCGATACTGGTGACGACAATATGGACTCGGGGCAGGGTGGCACTCAGGTCGCCATTACCCTCGTTGGTCACAATGGCGATGGAACCATTTTCAGCCACCAGTAAATTGGCGCCGGTAATGCCAACGTCAGCGGTCAGGAACGCTTCTCTCAGCACCGAACGGGCTTCGTTTACCAAATCCGATATGGCCTCCAAACCACGGTCTCCCAGGGCGTGATACTGTTTGAAAAGCGCTGCCACCTGTTTTCGTGTTTTGTGGATGGCGGGAGCGATGATATGGCTGGGAGGTTCCTTCGCCAGCTGGATAATGTATTCCCCCAAATCGCTTTCGATCAGCTCGAACCCGGCGGCTTCCATGGCGGAGTTGAGCCCGGCTTCCTCCCCAATCATGGACTTGCCTTTGATAACGCGCTGGGCGTTGGCTTCACTGCACAACGTCACCACGCAGGCGTTAAGCTCGTCGGTGGTGCCGGCCCAGTGAACCTGGCCGCCGCTTTCAATGACTTTATGCTCAAACTGCTCCAACAGTTCTCCAAGGTTGGACAGAGCGTTGCGCTTGGCCGCCTGTGCCTTGAATTTCAGCAGCTCGAAGTCGTCCACCATGGCAATCGCCTGGGCCCGCTTTTTAACAAATCCGGTCTGAGCATGGCTCAACGCCTGTTGTAGGGCGCTATCCTGGAGTGCGGTCTCAGACTGCGGGACAAATTGATTGGCGGTGCATCCGGTCATGAACAGCGCTCGTCCTCGTTGGCAGGGTGCTGTGAACCAACCTGATCCGCCAGCACTTCAGCGATGTGTCGAAATTCAAAAGCGCCACTATCCAGGCTCTCCAGTTGCAGCAGGCAGCCCAGATCCGCGGCGGTTACCGCATCGGCTCCACATTGGGACGCCGCTTCCAGTTTGTTTTGTCCCATGCGGGTCGAAAGTGCGTTGAACTTGGCAGCGAAGGTGCCGCCAAATCCGCAACAGACCTCCTGGTTTTTCATGTGGCCCACAATGCAACCGGCATCGGTCAGCAGCTGCGCACCCATCTCTTCTGAACGGGTTTCCCGGCGACAGGAACAACTGGTGTGATAGGCCCAGGTCTTGCGTGGGCTCACGTTACGGGCGGAAAGTCTGCTTACGGCAGGGCTCCACTTGTGCTCTACCAGGAACTGACAGAGTTCCCGGGTGCGGGCGGCTACCGCTTCCGCGCGGGGCAGCCAGACAGGGTCATCGGCAAATAGCTTCGGGTAATGATTGACGATCATGCCGGCACAGGAACCAGAGGGGACGACAATGTACTCAAAGCCCTCCAGGGCCCTGAGTTGTACCTTGGCTACCTGACGCGCCTGGGGCCAGTGCCCTGCATTATAGCCCGGCTGGCCGCAGCAGGTTTGACCCTTGGGAACATCGACCTCAAAGCCCAGGCCTTCAATCAGTTTTACGCAGGCAAACCCGATCTCCGGCCGCAGACTGTCCACCAGGCAGGTGACATACAGGGCGACCCTGGTACGCTGATTGGTCTGCTTTGTTGTGGTTGCGGGATGATCAGGCATGTTGTTGTTTTATATGACCAATAATGGACCCATCATAACAAAATATTGGGCTGTGGGGCTTGATATCCTCAGCTCCGACCCCATCTAGTCCCCGTATTCAATCCATCATTCCATGAAACGGCGTCAAGCCGCTTCACTTGTTTGTGTAATTAGGAGCAGGTTACCACCATGACTGTCGATGCCAATAAAGAAACCCTTGGCTTCCAGGCCGAAGTAAAACAGCTGTTGCATTTGATGATCCACTCTTTGTACAGCAACAAGGAGATCTTTTTGAGGGAGCTGATTTCGAACGCTTCTGATGCGGCCGACAAGCTCCGTTTCCTAAGCTTATCCAACGCAGACATAATGGAAGGCGACGGCGAGCTTAAAATCCGCATCGAATACGATGAGGACAAAAAAACCGTCAGCATCACCGATAACGGCATCGGGATGAACCGAGAGGATGTGATCAATCACCTGGGTACCATCGCCAAATCCGGAACCAGCGATTTCCTCAAAAACCTCACCGGCGACCAGCGCAAGGATTCCCAGTTGATCGGTCAGTTTGGTGTCGGTTTCTATTCCGCCTTCGTGGTGGCTGATAAGGTGGAAGTCTTTACCCGCAAGGCTGGCGAAAGTGCCGAAAACGGGGTTCACTGGACATCCGAAGGAGAAGGCGAATTTACGGTAGAGCAGGTTGATCGCAGCCAGCGGGGAACCACCATCGTACTGCACCTGCGCGAAGGCGAAGAAGAGTTTGCCGATGGCTGGAAGCTGCGCAGCATTGTGTCCAAGTATTCAGACCATATCTCGCTGCCCATCGAGATGGTAAAGAATGAGCCACCTGCTGTAAGTGAGGAGTCTGAAGAGGAAAGCAAAGAAGACTCCAAAGCGGATAAGGCCCCTGAGTTCGAAGTGGTAAACAAAGCCACTGCGCTCTGGACTCGCTCCCGCAATGAGATCAGTGACGACGAATACAAGGAGTTTTACAAGCACATCTCCCACGACTTTGAAGATCCCATTTCCTGGACCCACAATCGGGTTGAAGGTAAGCAGGAATACACCTCGTTGTTGTACATCCCCAAGCGGGCTCCTTTCGACCTGTATCAACGGGAAGCATCCCGTGGTCTGAAGCTTTACGTACAACGCGTTTTCATCATGGACGATGCAGAGCAGTTCATGCCCATGTACCTGCGCTTCATGAAAGGTATTCTGGATTCCAACGATCTGCCCCTGAACGTGTCCCGTGAAATTCTGCAGTCCAATAAAACCGTGGAAAGCATCAAGGGCGCGTTAACCAAACGCTCATTGGATATGATCAAGAAACTGGAGCCGGAAGAATACAAGGAATTCTGGAAACAGTTTGGTCAGGTGCTGAAGGAAGGCCCGGCTGAAGATTACGCCAACAAAGAAAAGATCGCAGGCTTGTTCCGCTTTGCCAGTACCAACAGTGGAACGTCGGAGCAGGTGGTGTCGCTGGATGATTACCTTGAGCGCATGAAGGAAGGGCAGGACAAGATCTACTACATTTCGGCGGAGAACTACAACGCGGCTGCCAATAGTCCCCATCTGGAGATCTTCCGCAAGAAAGGGGTAGAAGTACTTCTGATGTACGATCGCATTGATGAGTGGATGATGGGCTACCTGTTTGATTACAAGGGCAAGAGCTTCATCAACATTGCCAAGGGCGATCTGGATCTGGGTGCCATCGAAACTGAAGAGGACAAGAAGCAGCAGGAAGAGGTGGAAAAATCCTCGGAAGATCTGGTCAAGCGCCTGAAGGAAGTGTTGGAAGCCAAGGTTTCTGAAGTGAAAGTGTCCCATCGCTTAACTGATTCACCGGCCTGTCTGGTGGTAGGCGCCTATGACATGGGAGCCCAGATGCGTCAGATCATGGAAGCCGCCGGACAGAAGATGCCCGACAGCAAGCCCACTATGGAAATTAATCCAACCCATCCGTTGATGGAGCGCCTGAACGGAGAAGTTCAGGAGGATCGCTTTGAAGAGCTTGCCCAGATTGTATTCGATCAGGCCGCGTTGTCTGAGGGCCGCTCATTGGATGACCCCGCCGCTTACGTCAAGCGAATCAATAAGTTGCTAATGGAGACTATTGGTTGATTTGTAATCCGGCACCGGTGACACAGCCGGTGCCATTTATTTCATTTCGCCATTCCATCTGCCTGTAGGCCTGTTATGATAGAGTGAACGCACTGGTAACAAGGGGAGGCAACGTGGTCGATTATTCAATCACTTACCCGTTTACCCGGGAGTCAGCTGAGGATATCCGTGAGCCTTTGCTGTCTGTGGTTCTGGATCTGATTAAAGCAGTTCAGGAAACCGAGGAAGGCTATGTTCTAGTGTTCGGTCGGGTACCCCAGGCGGTGCAGCCCGTAGCACAACTTATTCAGGTTGAACGCGTAATGAATCCCTTCATGCGGATGTCACTTATCGTGGAGTCCAATGAAGGTCCTATCAAAATGGAAATGTCAGGCCCTAAAGGCACCAAGGAATTTCTGTATTCCGAATATGGTCTGAAACGTTGGGTTCTCTCTTAATTGGATATTTAAATGACCACCGAAGTTAAGCAGGTTGCCGTGTTGGGTGGCGGGAGCTTTGGAACTTCCATTGCCAATATTCTGGCCGACAATGGCCATCAGGTTAAACTCTGGATGCGCAATGAAGACACCGTTAATGACATTGCCACATTGCATGAAAATACACGATACCTTCCCGGCAAAAAATTAAACGCTTCTATTCAACCAACGACATGCCTCGAAACGGCGGTTGCTTCCGCTGATGTTATTTTTGTGGCCATCCCCAGTAAAGCTTTCAAGCAGGTTGTTACTCAGGCGGCCCAGTGGCTTGATCCGAGCAAGATCCTGGTCAGTACCACCAAAGGTATAGAGATGGATGGCTTCAAGTTTATGAGCCAGATTCTCGAAGACTGTACCCCATGTTCCAAAATTGGCGTGTTGAGTGGGCCGAACCTGGCGAAAGAAATCGCCGAGCGGACGCTGACGGGTACTGTTATCGCCAGCGAATATGGAGAGGTACGCAATACGGTTCAGGATGTGTTGTCCTGCAGTTATTTTCGCGTTTATGCCAACAGCGACCGTTTTGGTGTGGAGCTAAGCGGCGCGCTGAAAAATATCTATGCTATCGCGTCAGGAATGGCCGCCGCGATGGGTATGGGCGAGAACACAAAAAGCATGTTGATTACCCGCAGCCTCGCCGAAATGAGTCGCTTTGCCGCACGCATGGGTGGAAACCCAATGACTTTCCTGGGTTTGGCGGGCGTTGGGGATCTTTACGTAACCTGTACTTCTCCCCTGAGTCGAAATTATCAGGTCGGTTATGCCCTGGCCGAGGGGCGTGAGCTGGATGACATCCTGGATACTCTGGGCGGTACAGCTGAAGGGGTTAACACGATCCGAACCGTGAAAGGCAAATCTGACGAGTTGGAAGTGTATATGCCGCTGGTACATGGCTTATATGCCATATTATTTGAAGGCAAGAGCCTGAAAGACGTGATTCAAAAACTGATGCTGGGTGAACAGAACACAGACGTGGAGTTTGTGCTGCCGGGCCCGGACAAGCTGGCCAATTTAAAGCGGGGGTAGACTATGAGTGATGAACAGGAAAAAGACCCACTGTTCCTTACCGCGTTATATATGATTCTGTTCTATCTGGTGTTTGTGTTGGCTGGATACGTGCTAATCGGTTTGGGTATTATTCAGGTGGTGGTGCGTTTATTATCCGGACAGCCCCAGGATGAGCTCAAGCGTTTTGGTGCCAGCTTTGGTTGCTATATGTCCCAGATTGTTGACTATATCTCCATGAAATCGGATACCAAGCCGTACCCGTTTAATGAGTGGCCTGTGGTTAACGAGAAAAAGAAATGAGTTCCATTTATATCATGCGGCATGGTGACGCCATTGGCCGTGCCGCTACTGACGCTGAACGGCCGTTGTCGGAACTTGGACAGGCGGATGCCGCCAAAATGGTCCCCAGTCTGTTGGAGCAACCTCCAACCCTTCTTTGGGTAAGTCCGTACCTGCGTGCTCAGCAAACCGCTGCTATAGTGGTCACAGGGTTGGTTCAGGCAGGCCATAGCCCTAAAATAGAAACCATCCCGAATATCACACCGGAGGATAATCCCTTTACACTGGTGGAGGCACTGGCAGATCTAAACCAGGGTCCGCTAATGTTGGTCAGCCATAACCCTTTCGTCAGCACCTTGTTGAGCCTGCTGACCGAAGGCCATACGCAGGCCCGCATCGGTATGGCAACGGCGTCAATTGCCTGTGTTCAGGGAGAGGTAACCGGCCTGGGAACCATGGATTTGCAGTGGTATAAAGCCCCATGTGATCTGGCCATTTAGGCCCGGTTGAGTTTTAAGGGGCAATCAGTCATAGTCGCCACATACCTTTTTCATGAAGAACCCAAGTTCGTACAGCCGTATAAAACAGTAATAAAAATAAGAGTACCTATCCCATGAGTGCCACAACCAAAGTTCAACCCCGCGAGGTCAAAATCAACACCGGGATTCCCCTTCCTCTAGAGCGCTTTTATCACTGGGAAAAACACAGCCCGACCAAGATATGTTTTACCCAGCCGATGGGAAACGGAACCATCCAGGATATCACCTGGCAGGAGGCCGGTAAGCAAGTACGGTCAATGGCGTCCTACCTGCAAAAAATAGGTGTGAAGCCCGGCGACAACGTAGCGCTGATATCAAAAAACTGCGCGCACTGGATTATGGCTGATCTGGCGATCTGGATGGCTGGCGCTGTGTCTGTGCCCCTTTATCCTACGCTTACAGCAGAAAGCGTGCGGCAGATTATGGAGCACAGCGAGTCAAAGTTTCTTTTTGTCGGGAAGCTGGATGATTGGCCTGCTATGGCCGCAGGTGTTCCCGAAGGCGTTGCCTGCATCAGTTTTCCTCTCAGTCCGGATAATGAGTTTCCCACTTGGGATGAAATAGTGGAATCCACTGAACCGATGAAGGAAAGCCCATCTCGTAATCATACGGAACTTGCTACCATTATCTATACCTCGGGTACCACAGGTATGCCGAAAGGTGTAATGCACACGTTCAACAGTATCGCGTCCGGCGCCAGCCAGGCTGCCAATATTTATGAAGCCTCCTCGGATGACCGTGTACTGTCCTATCTGCCGCTTTCTCATGTGGCGGAGCGCATGGTAGTGGAGATGATGCAGCTGTATCAGGGCATGCATATATTCTTCGCTGAATCCCTGGATACCTTTGCCGGTGATTTACAACGTGCCCGGCCAACCATCTTTTTTGCCGTCCCCAGAATATGGGCGAAGTTTCAGGCCGGAATTTTTGCCAAAATGGACGAGCGCAAGCTGAACATGTTGTTCAAAATCCCATTTGTTTCCAAAACCATCAAGAAGAAGTTGCGAGAAGCCATTGGTTTGAACGAAGCACGACTTTGTTTCAGCGGTGCAGCGCCGATTTCTGGTTCCCTGTTGGACTGGTATAAAAAACTCGGCATCGAAATTCTCGAGGTGTACGGCATGACCGAGAATATGGGGTATTCCCACAGTTCCCGCGAAGGCAATGGCCGCGTTGGCTATGTCGGTCAGGCCAATCCCACCGTAGAGGTGAAAATCGGCGACGGTGGCGAGATTCTGGTGCGGTCACCTACTACCATGGTGGGTTATTACAAGGAGCCCGAAAAAACGCGGGAGGCACTGACTGATGACGGTTACCTGCGTACCGGTGATGTAGGTATGGTTGAGCCGGATGGCAGCCTGAAGATTACCGGACGCATCAAGGAAATCTTCAAAACCAGTAAAGGTAAATACGTGGCTCCTTTTCCCATCGAATCCAAGCTATTGGCGGATGCTCATGTTGAACAGGTTTGCGTGGTGGGTAATGCCATGCCACAGCCTATTGCTTTGGTGGCATTGGCCGAGGCGGATCTGGCAGCACTGCGGGATGGCGAGAGCAGGGACGCCATTCACCAGGACTTACTGCGTTTGTACGAAAGTGTCAACGCTACGCTGGATCCGCACGAAAAGCTTAAGACCATCGTTGTTACCAATGGGGAATGGTCGATTGAGAATGGCATTATGACCCCGACCTTGAAGATCAAGCGCAATGTGCTTGAATCCCGCTACGAAGACCGTATTGAGAATTGGTACGACACCAAAGAAAAGGTTCAGTGGGAATAAACCCCACCATGTTGATTAATTTTTCGCACGCTAATGGTATTCCTGCAGCAAGTTACCAGCCGTTGTTTGATGCGCTTAAGCCCCATCGAGTCATCTGTAATCCAAAATACGGTCATAATCCCCAGTTTCCTGTTACCGATGGGTGGTCCCATCTGGCGGATGAGTTACTCGAATTTCTTGATGACAATGCTGACGTGCCGGTGGTGGCAGTGGGTCACTCAATGGGTGCCGTACTGAGTTTTATTGCCGCCTGCAAATCGCCTGAACGTTTTAAAGGGGTGTTGATGCTGGACCCACCCCTGATCTGGGGTAAGTTGGCTTGGGCGTTTCGAATTGCCAAACTTATCGGACGAGGGGACGATCTTACTCCAGCGGGCAAATCCAAGTTTCGGCGCAGGGAATGGCCAAGCCGCCAGGAAGCTGTCGATTATTTTGCTTCTAAAAGTCTATTCAGATTTGAGCCTGCCTGTTTTGAATCGTTCTGTCAGGCGGCCCTGAGGCCAAAAGCAGGCGGTGGTGTGGAGTTGGAGTTTGATGTGGATGTTGAGGTTGGAATCTTCCGCAATACACCTACCAATATAAAATCCTACCACCTGCCGAAAGATTTGCCCGTAAAGGTAATACATGGGGACAAGAGCGACGCATCACGACCGGAGTGCATTGAACCGTTCAGCAGGTATTTTGGGATTGAGCGGCAGTTGATTTCCGGGCGTCACATGTATCCGCTGCAACAGCCGGAGCAGACAGTGTCGTTGATCAATGAGTTTATTGCTGGTCTTGCGGATTCTGAATAATGTGGCGGCTAATGAGGGAAAGCACGCTGCGTTCCTTTTCCTCATAACTGACTTGCTCATTCTTTAGCTGCGCGTTGAGCCTGTCCTGTTCAAAAAAACGGATTCCAAATTCTCCGTACCGGCGTTGAATGCTCTTCTTCAGATAAAACGCCTCGGCATCGGACCAGGAGCGGCTGTGAGTCTGCATCAGCACATGATCGGCCAGTTCGCTGATGCCTTTGTTTTTCAAGGCACTCGTAAGGAAGATCTGGTCCCGGGCCGCCTGCCGATAATCATCTTCGGCATGTAATTCCACCAGCTTGGCCTGTTTTAAGGAGCTGCGCAGCATGTGATAGCTGCTGCGGGCCAGCTTCTCTTCATCGCATTTGTTAACGATAAAGCTGTCCGGTATCTCCATGATGCCGCACTTCATAAACTGAATCTGATCACCCGCCAGGGGTTGCATCACCAGAAAAGTATGATCGGTCATATACTGGATGTCGATTTCGTTTTGCCCAATGCCGACGGTTTCAATAATGATGAAATCGAACAGGTGGCGCAGCAACCTGCAGGCTTGAAAAGTGGACTCAGTGATTCCCCCCAGCTCCAGGTTCGACGCTTGCGAACGGAAGAACAGGCGCGCTTCTTTTTTTCCGTAATGCATGCGGGTGCGATCACCGAGAATGGAACCACCTGAAATCTGGCTGGAAGGATCGATGGCTAAAACGGCCACGCTGATATTGCCATCTTTCGTCAACAGGGTTCGGCACAATTCCGCAATCAGAGAGGATTTTCCAGCGCCCGGCGTACCGGTAAATCCCAGGATGGTCGCCTCGCGGGGGAACTGGTCCGGATGGGATTGTATGTAGTGATGAATGCCCTGACGAATGTCAGCGCTTTCCGGCAGTTTGCTTTCAAACAGCGAAATCAGCTTGGCCAATGGCCACTTCTTCAGAGACCTGGCCTGGTTGAGTTTCTCAATCCAGGCCGGGTCCAGCGTTGTGCTTGATGATGAGACCGTGTTAGACAAGCTTACGCGGCGTCCTTTTTGGTATCCAGGACGATATCCATAATGGTGTTCATGATGTCCATCAGGTCATAGTCCTTCGGAGTGAACACCTGCTGGATGCCTTTCTCCTGCAGAGCAGGGATGTCGGACTGGGGGATGATGCCACCCAGTACCACCGGGATGGCCTCACGGGCGCCTTCTTTTTCCAATTCCGTCATCAATTGATCAATGATTTCGTTGTGGGAACCGGATAGCAGAGAGATGCCGATCACGTCCACGTCTTCTTCAATAGCAGATTGCACGATGTCCACCGCGCTCAAGCGAATACCGAAATAAATTACATCGAAGCCGGCGTGTTTGGCAGCAACGGAAATCATCTCGGCACCATTGGAGTGACCATCCAGGCCAGGCTTGCCCACTACGATGCGGGGGCGATGGCCGAACTGCTCCATGAACTGCTTTACTTTGGCCCGCACAGTTTGCAGCTTGTCGTTTTCCAGCGACAGCGTTTGCCCCTCGACCCCGGTGGGTGGTCGATATTCCCCAAACACCTCACGCAGGGTAGCCGCCCATTCGCCGGTGGAAACCCGCGCGTGGGCACAGGCAATGGAGGCTGCCATCAGGTTTTTGCCGGCTTCAGCATCGGCTTTCAACTGCTGCAGGCACGCTTGTGCTTTGGCTTCATCTCGATTGGCTTTGGTGGCTTCCAGTGCTTTCAGGGTTTCGGCTGCGGATTCTGGGTCCACTTTGAATACGCCGCCGTCGGCAGCTGAGAGCAGGGGCGAGGCAATGCCATCAGCCCAGCGGTTTTTGCCCACAACGACTTGTTCGCCGGTATTGATTTTGGCCATACGCTCAGCCTGGGAGATCACCAGCTGCGACTTCATGTATCCGGTCTTGATGGCTTCCACACCGCCGCCGGCGTCCAGAATCTTCTGGATTTCTTCCTTGGCCTTGGCTTTCAGATCGTCCACTTTGGATTGAACCACTGGAGAACCGTCAAACAGGTCAGGGTATTCCAGCAAGTCCGTTTCATAGGCCAGGATCTGCTGCAGACGCAGAGACCACTGTTGATCCCAGGGGCGGGGCAGGGACAGTGCTTCGTTCCACGCGGGAAGCTGCAACGCGCGACAGCGGGCATTGCGGGACAGGGTAACACCCAAGGCTTCAATCAGGATACGCCAGGCGTTGTTCTCAGGCTGCTCTTCGGTTAGTCCCAGGGAGTTGACCTGCACGCCATAACGGAAACGGCGGTACTTGGCTTCCTTTACGCCGTAACGTTCCTGGCAGATTTCATCCCACAGTTCGGTAAACGCCCGCATCTTGCACATTTCTTCAATAAAGCGCATACCAGCGTTAACAAAGAACGATACCCGTCCGACACAGCGCTCGAACTCCTCTGCGTTAAAGCAGTTTCGCTCCTTGATGGCATCCAATACCGTGATGGCGGTAACCAGAGAATAAGCCAGTTCCTGTACCGGCGTCGCGCCGGCTTCCTGCAGGTGATAGGAGCAGACGTTGGAGGGGTTCCATTTGGGGATGTTATTGAGGCAGTACTCGTACATGTCCACGATCAGCTTAATGGACTGATCCGGTGGGAATACATAGGTGCCGCGGGCCAGGAATTCCTTGATCAGATCGTTCTGGGTGGTGCCCTGCAACTTTGCCAGATCAATTCCACGCTCTTCTGCCAAAGCGATATAAAGCGACAACAACCACATGGAGGTGCCGTTGATGGTCATGGAGGTGTTGATCTCATCCATGGCCATTTCATCAAACAGGATGGCGAAGTCATCCAGGGTGTTGATGGGCACGCCTACTTTTCCTATCTCAGGTCGGGCGATATCTTCATCCGAGCTGTAGCCACATTGGGTGGCCAGGTCGAAGGCGATGCTCAGACCAGTTTGGCCCTTCGCGAGATTGCTGCGATACAGCTCGTTGGAGGCGCGCACGTTGGTGTGGCCGGCGTAGGTACGAAAAATCCAGGGGCGATCCTTACTGGGCTTGCCATCCTGATCGTAGATAATGTGCTCTTGCTTGTCGCTCATAATCCTGTTCCCGAAACAGTGGGCTTAACCGCGTTTTTTGATCACCAGGCGGCGTTCAATTTCAAAAATCTTGTCAGTAATTTTGCTCTTACCCAAGGCCTTCTTGTCGTTCTCTTTAATGAAGAGATCGGCCCCGTGTATTTCCAGAGCGGCGGCAGAGGTAATGTTCTTCACGCCGATAAACTGCATGGAGACAACACTGGCCACGTCTTTCAGGTCGCCAGGAGCGTCTTCCACTTGAAGAATGCGGGTGAGACCGAATACGGTATCGCCGGCAAAGGCAGGCTGGGTGTGGTAACCCTCGGTGAAGCCCAGTTCCCAGATGGCGTTTTCGGACAGATCCCGGCTGGCCAGGCCCTCCAGCCATGCATACACCAATCCACCGTAGACGATGGGATTGCCACTCATGGGGCCTGAGAGGCTTTGGCTGAATACCTTGTCGTAATGCAGGGGATGAGTATTGCCCACCTGATAGGTCAGGGCAAAGTGCTCATCACTGATGGTGCGACCATTGTTGTGCACGATAATATCGCCCGGGGTGAAATCCTCCGCATAGGTGTTCCAGCCGGTGACGGTTTTTGGAACATGACGCAGGGCTGTGGGCAGACCATCCGGCAGGTTAACTGATGCATCCTCCTGCCAGGGGAACGCAGGTAATTCGCCTTCCGCCACAGGCACGGTGGGCATACGATCGCCACGATAGGCCACCATCAGCTTGCGTTCGTATTGCAGTACCACTTCGCATCTTTGGTTTACACCCAAAGTGCGAATGGTGACGATGCCGGGTTTGTCTGCGCCTCGTTCCTTGCGATCCACCACCATGGTCATGGCGCGCACGGTATCGCCCGGGTAAACCGGGTTCAGGAACTGCGCATTGTAGTAGCCCAGGTTGGCGATCACCTTTTCGGAGTCGTTCTGAACGCCTAACGACAGCACCACATTGAATATCATCTGAGGGGAAGCAGGCAGTTTCTCAAAGCCATGGGCTTTGGCGTATTCCAGATCCAGATACAACGGGTTGCACTGCATGTAGGTGCGGGAGAAGAAATCGATATTGGACTGGGTAAACGAGAAACCGCGGGGATGCACGAACAGTTGCCCCGGGACATACTCTTCCAGATAGCGTCCGTACTGAGGGTGACGCACTTTGTCCAGATTGATTTCAGTGCCCGGTGCCAGTTCGGTCTGTGCAGTAAATTTGATAGCCATCATTAATTCCTTTGCAATTACGCTGCGCTTTCTACCAGGGCTTTGGCAATTACTTTCAATGCCAGGGTTTCTTCGGCACCTTCGAAAATGGACAGTACACGGGAATCAATATAGTAGCGGCTCACGGAGGTTTCCTCGGCGTAACCCATACCACCGTGTATCTGCATGGCTTCTCGGCACAGCCACTCGGAAGATTTGCAGGAATACAGTTTCACCAGGCTGGCTTCCATCTGGCCTTTGCCTTCGTCCATCAAGCGGGCGACGTGGTAGGTGAACTGACGGGAGACCTGCAGCAGCATGGCCATGCGCGCAATTTTCACCAGGGTCAGTTGGTAATCGCCGATGGGCTTGCCGAATACAACCCGTTCCCTGGAATAATCCAGTGCGCGTTCAAAAGCGGCTTGCATGACACCGGTTGCCCGAGCTGCAGTTTGAATGCGACCACCCGCGAAGCCGGCCATGGTGTAGTAGAAGCCTTTTCCGATACCTTCTGCACCCCCCAATACATGGGAATCCGGTACGAAGTAGTTATCGAAAAACACGGTGAAAGAGTGCATGCCACGGTAGCCGATGGTGGGAATCGCTTTACCGGTGATGGTGCCACCGTTGGGTTGCTCGTGAGCGAAGGCGTGACCCGGGAAGCTGGGCTTTTCTACCAGGAACATGGTCAGGCCCTTGTGACCGGAGCTCATGTCGGGGTTGGTGCGGGCCAGGGTCAATAACACGCCGGCACGACCAGCGAAGGTACACCAGGTTTTCTCGCCGTCCAGTACCCAACCGCCTTCCACCTGAGTGGCTTTCAGTTTCATGCTGGCCACGTCGGAACCGAAGTTGGGTTCGGTCACAGCCACCGCATTCAAAGGTTCAGCCATAGCAAGTTTTGGCAACCAGTGTTGCTTCTGTTCTTCAGTACCGCCTTTCAGCAGGGCACGGGACATAATTTCCGGGCGGGTGATCAAGCTGCCTGCTGCACCCAGTGAACCGCGGGACAGTTCTTCCGTCACCACGATCATGCCCAGGTTGTCTTCGCTGTCGTCTGGTTGGATGCCGCCGTACTGCATGGGGATGGATAAACCGAAGCAGCCCAGTTCAACCAGCGGCTTCAGGATTTCATCCGGAATATCCAGATCCTTGGTGTGGATGTGTTCCGCCAAAGGCATGACCACTTCACTGGCAAAGGAACGGAACTGATCACGCATCATTTCCTTTTCTTCGTCCAGCATGTATTCACCGGTGAAGCCTGCATTTTCCAGCACTTCTTTACCGATGGCTTCCATGCTTGCGGTGGATAGATACTGGTTGATGAAACCATCTGCCTCATCGGAGTCCACAGAGGCCGCCAGCTCTGCCCGGTTGAAGCCGTAATCGCTGCGCCGTGCATTGAAACGGCTGCGTACATTCTGCAATGCTTCAGCGGCATATTGCAGTGCCAGACGCTCCTCGATGCGGTTGTCCTCACCACCTTTGGCATCCTTCACCATGCCACTGTAACCCAACATCACCTTGGCAGCGGTAATCTCCGCTTCGCAGTAAGCCAGTTCGTAACAGGCCAACTGCTTTTCATCCAGTTTGGAGCCGGAGACCCGGCCGTCCACGGAACTGAATGCCTTGAGGTTACTCAATGCCGTATTGAGGGCGGATTGCGCCTGATCGATGAGGGTGCGTGCTTGGTCGATAGCTGAAGACATTGGGATCTCCGTAATACTGTTTTGGTCGGGTACGACCAGCGCCGTACCCATTTCATCATTTAAGCAAAATCGTGGCCGCTATTAACCGTGGGCACGATTGGAAACGATGTGTACAAACGAACGGGATTTCAGTTCGCCCATGGTGATGCCAGTAGCGACAGCTTCTTCCTCAGTTATAGCACCGCAGGCAATGCCGCGCAGGAAGAAGTTCAGCAGGCCTTGTCCGGTTGCGGCGTCATCAAAGGTATTGCCCACCAGAGTAGCCTGGGCCGCTTTGTTGACGAAGGCTTCCAGGCGCTTGGACGCATCCGGCAGACCTTCCAGGAAGAAAGTGTAGACAGCGGCATAGCGGATAGGGAGTTGTCCGGGGTTCAAATCCCAGCCCTGATAATAGGCGTGTCGCAGGGAATGCTGGATGTTGTCGTAATGCAGTTTCCAGGCGGAATGCACCACAGCGGCATTTTCCAGCTGCTGTTGTGTGCTCAACTCACCCTTGTGTGGGCCTATAGGCATTACTGTCGTGGCACCGTCACTGATGGTGAGGCCGGTGCCGGCACAGGCGACCTGCAAGACGTGGCGCGCGAAGTCTGATGCGGGATGAGTATGGGTCTGGTGAGCGGCTGTGATGTTGCAGGTGGCCGTGTAATCGTAGGTACCGAAAATGGCAGAACGGCAGCGGCCGCGAGCCGCAGCGGCCAGTAATCGAACCTGATTGGAGCCATCAGCGTCGATAATGGCTTGAGTGGTTTCGATCATGATTTCCAGTTTCAGGGAATTCGGTTCATAACCACATTTCTCTTCAATGATGTCCAGCAGATCCGCCAGAGCCGCTACCTGCTCTGGGTGAGTCACTTTGGGCAAAGTGATAATAAAATTCTCAGGAACTTTGCCACCGGTTACTTCCGCCAATCGGGTGAGGAACAGGTCCAGGGTGCGCACAGATCGCTGACGGCATTCTTCGGTGAAGGTTTTGATGCGGATGCCAATAAACGGGGGCAGGGTACCTTCTTCCATACCTTTAGCCACTTCTTCTGCAGTGCGCACGGCATCAGCGTCTTCTTCCGCGTCTGGGCGGTTGCCATAGCCGTCTTCGAAGTCGATACGGCTGTCTTCGATAGGTTCATTGGACAGCTTTTTCACCACACGATCGTACACGGTGTAGGCCAACCAGGCGGCTGGGTTCGCTTCCTTCATCTTAAGCGGGTCAGCAGCAACTGCTTCACCCAGAATCTTGGCTTCCGCTGCCGTAGTGGGAAGGGAATCAGATCCACTCATGCCCAGAATACGCGCGAGAGCGCAAAAATCAGGTGCATAAGTGTCCAACGCTCGTTGGGCCAGGCTACCCAATTTCTGTGCTGCACCGGCTTTGTACAGATTGGCACCACCGTAAACCGTGTGCACAGGCTGGCGGTCGGAGGAGTCACCAGGATACAGGGAGCTGTGCTTTTGATTGGATTCAGCCAGTTTGGCCAGGATGGATTGGGTGTCAGAATCGGTCAGTGTCAGTTTCATGCGTTACCCGTGCCCTTAAGAAGGTCCTTTAAACAAGCGTTTTAATTTCAGGCCGTGCGTTGTTAAAGCTTGATTTAAAAAGCATTTTTACAACAATACGGTGAAATGGCGGAATTCGAGAAGCCACATATTTTACCGGCCCCTACCAAAGAAAGGTAGATTATATAGTGGACCACCAGTCACGGCCATAATGTTAAGCCGCGAAATCCCTTTAACCCATTCGGGTGATAGGAACTGTTGGGGGTATCTTGATAAGCTTGCGAACCTAAATAAAGTACAAGCTAGACAACAATTTAACGACAAATAAAACCGGAAAGGGATTTGGTGATGGGCAATTTGGGGACGCTCCGGGCGCAGGGTTTTTTCGCGCTGCTGTTTTGTACGATAGTGAGTTTGACGGGCTGTGGTGGTGGTACCGGGCCCAGAATGGACTTGGGAGCCAATGATTATTTCGGGTTCCCGTGGCCAAACGATTTGCGCAGGAACGAAGCCGGAAATATTGATATTCAAGGGTTCCCAGGCACCCAAAACCTTCTGCTGAAGTCGGTGCTGGAGCAAGGTGTTCCGTATATGCACGGCTTCGGCACCAATTCCGGTGTGATTTTCCAATTTAACGGTCCGTTGGAGCTCGCCTCATTACCAACTGCTGTAACTTCCCTGGAAGACGGAGCCCCGGTTATGCTGGTGAACCTGTCCCCGGAATCTCCCAATTATTTACAGCGGATTCCGGTGCGGGCGCATTTTGATCCACTCAAAACGCTCTATCAGCCAGCTCATTTGCTTACCGTTTTGCCTGTACCCGGGTATGCCCTGGACCCTGATACTCTCTACGGCGCTTTGCTGTTCAATGGTATCCTTGATGCGTCCGGTCAATCCATTCGACCTGCACCGCTCCTCAACACACTGGCAGCGGGCGAACGCCCGGAAACGATTTCAGCGTCAGACTGGAATGCGCTTGTTGATCAGTGGCAACAGATAAGTGCCTATGTTTCCGATCATACAGCGTGGAACCCTGGTCAGCTGGCCGCTTTTACCCTGTATCGAACGATGGATCCGACGACCTTCGCTTTTCCGGTAGCACAAGCGTTGGCTTCCATACCGGATGAGACAATCATTAATTCCGTTACCTTTACGAACAAAGGACTGATGTGTGGTTACTACAACCACATACCTTTGGAAGCGAGAGTTAATCTGCCGGTTTGGCAACAAGGTGTACACCCCTACACCTTAAGGGGTGGAATGATTGAGGTTGATGAAACCACCGGAGTTGCTGTTCAGCAGGGTGTGGAAAGCACCCTGATGTCGATTCAGATCGGTTGCGCTGGCGGTGATACACCCAAGGTTCCCATGATATACGCGGATGGTACCGGTGCCGGTTATGTCTCGACGGATTTCGCCGGTGGATTTTATGATGCCGATGATTTTCAGCAGGTAGCGCTTTCGGTGGCGCCCCATCAGACCGATATAAGGGCGGCGCCTGTGCTTGCTGACTATGCAAAATTCCTTGCCAATTTCAACGTTGACGTTGACAGCACCTTCTTTCAGGGCATCACGTTTTATAACCTGTTGAACCCTGCGGCCAACATTGGAAACCACATTCAGAGCGCAGCGGATCAACTCTATCTGCGCCGAATTGCGGCACTACTGCCGGAGATTCTTGAGCGTAACGGGGTAGTGGACTTACCGTTGAATTACGATTTCTCCCAATTCAGTGTTCGTGACGATATAGCCGTGTTGGGTGGGCACAGCCAGGGGGCCAGTATCGTTCCGCTTGCCATGGCGATGGACAATACCTTTAATATCGGCTTCTTAAGCGGTGCTGCTACCCATGCCTATTTTCAGGCGGTTCATCGGGGATCGATCCGGCAGGTTATTCCGGTGGTCTTGGCGGGCATTGTCGAGAATGAGGTGGATTATTATCACCCGCTGATGCAGATACTGCAGACCATGCATGGGCCCGCTGACTCGGTTAATTACGTTCCCTATATGAAGCCCGACTTTATGCTGCAGGTGGCTGCGTATGATGATCAGTGTATACCCAGGGAGGCAGCCGCCGCTTTGGGGCTGGCCATGATGCGGGCAGGTTACATGCAGCCTGCTGAGCCCTATACACGCCACGGGGCTTTTTTCGACCCGGACGGCGTGCTCGGCCTGACCGCAGATGATGATGTTGTATTTCCCGTTACAGAAGGCAACCTGGACAACGGTGGGGTAGGTTTGTTTCTTCAGGTGGATGGCGGACATCATTGGTATATGGCGTTGAATACCGGCCGCTCCTTCTTCGATCGAGCGACCGGTATTAACCCGGAGGAACCGGTGTCGGCTCCAAAATATAGTGGGTTTGGCGGCGGTTGTGATGTGCGCTATGAGCAGGGTTACAACCCGTAACCTCACTCGGCAGGTTGGGCCTGCTCTTTCACCTGTTGTGCCAGTTTGAGTTGGGCTTTCAAATGATTATCCAGGCTGTCCCTTTTGTAGTCCCACGCCAGGCGCGCTTTTTCATGGGGCATCAGCAGAAACTGGTTGGAATCGACAGCATCGTAAATCATCCCCGCAATGTCGTCGGCACTGAGATCACTGGAACCCGCCACCAGTTTCTCCAGTTTTACCGACGTGGTTTTGTCCGGGGAGCGCATGGATTCCCCCAAATTGGTTTTGAAGAACGAGGGGCACACGCAAGTCACTCCGATGCCCCAGGGTTGCAGTTCGGCCACCAGAGTTTCTGATAGAGAAATGACTGCTGCTTTTGATACGTTGTAATTACTCATGCCGGGAGGATTGAGTAAGCCGGCCATGGAAGCGATGTTGACGAGGTGTCCGGAGCCTTGTTCTTTCATAACAGGAACGCTGGCCTGACAACCCCGCAGCACGCCAAAGAAATTGATATCCATCACCCAGTCCCAGTCCTCACTGCTGACCCAGTCGAAGGGACCACCCGCAGCCACCCCGGCATTGTTGATCATGACATCTATACCGCCCCAGCGCTTTTGGGTCGCGGCCACAGCGGACTGAACATCCTCTGATTTACGGACATCGCAGCGCTGATAGAACGCATCCACGCCACTCTGTTTCAGCTGATCCAGGGTTTCCTGGCCGCGCTCGTCGTTCAGGTCAACAATGGCAACATGGTGCCCGTGACTGGAGAATTTGAGTGCAATGGCTTTGCCTAGTCCACTGGCACCACCGGTAATCAATACCCGCTTTGATCCTGACCGATCCATGGCGATCCCCTTGATATTTCGAAATTGGTATTAGGTTTTGTTCCCTGAAGCATGGTAGATCAAATTGTCTCGCAGTTGAACATTGCTTGAATACCTTTATGCCGTCTGCTAGTTTCTAAATCGCTGAGCCACCAAGGATTATTATGAGCGTTTTCGGGAAAGCTGTTTTTCTGTTTGTTGTGTTTCTGGCCTGTTTCACCCAGCCTGCTGCCGCTGTCGAGCGGATATTCCAGCAGGCCAGGATGGTTTCTGAAAAACAGGATGATCTGCGGCACTACCTTTTACCCTTGGGCAGGGTCAAACCTGACCGCAAATTAGGCCGGGATTTACCGGCAGAATACAAGCGGCTTGAGGGGGTGTTCGAGTCCGTAGTGTGGGAGCTAACCGGCAATCAAAGCATTGATGAGTCCAAAGCCCAGGTCCAGGACTATATAGATTCAACCAAGTTCGAACTGCTTTTCGCCTGCTTTAGCCGGGATTGTGGGGAGAGTTTTGCCTGGGCTAATTCCGTATTTAATGAAGCATTGCTTTATGGAAATGACCGTACCCAGAGTCTTTGGGTGGTTAAGGATAGAGGCCAGCGTCGGTATCATGTGTTTTACCTGATTGAAAGACCCAATCGTCGCTCCTATTTTTATGAAGAAACGCTGCATATACCGGATCTTGCGCTGGACGAATCCGTTATCCGGGAACTGCTGAAAAACCAGGGACATGTGGTACTGGGGGAGGTGCCTCTGCTTGATGGTAGGGCAGACTTTAACCCGGTGCTGGAAAAGTTGCTCCCACATGCGGCTGCCATCCCGCCAAAACTGCTGGTGCTTCACCGCCATAACAGTGCCCTGGAGCAGACTGGATTGGCAGGGCAACTGGCACAGGTTCTGAAGGACAAGGGCATTGAAGTAGAAGTGCGGGATGTTGCCAATCTCGCCCCAAGGGTAAGCGCTCCCGGCAATGCCTGGGTGGAATGGGTAATGCCAGACTGGAAGCCTTAGGCTGAAAAAGGGATGTGATTCACAGTCGGGGTAAACCTAAATCTATTCTGGTTGAAAAATGATCAGTTGGGGCTATCTTCCTTACTACCCCTGATCGACCAAGAGTGTGCGTCCCGTGAAACCAGCCACCCCTTTGCCGCGCAGCCGCAAGCCCAATCCCACCTGCCGTCAGCGTCGACAGAAGAATCGGGCCCTGCTTCGATCCCGAATGCGCACACGGCGTTAGAGGATTCCCGCTTAACCATGTAAAATCCCGTTCTTTTACTGCGGACGAGATAACATGGTTGCGCTCATCGATACCAGCGAAGACATCCTCAATTGCCAAGAGGCCATTGCCGACCTGACCACGATTCGTGATTTCCTGCGTTGGTCGGTGAGCCTGTTCAATGAACATCAACTGGTGCTGGGCCATGGCTTTGATGATCCCTGGGATGAAGCGGTCGCCCTGATATTGCATGCGCTGCATTTACCCTGGGACATTGATGTTCGGATTCAGGATGCTCGGGTTCTGCCCTCTGAGCGAAAAGTTATATGTGATCTGCTGACCCGACGCGTAGTGGAGCGGGTCCCCACCGCCTATTTAACAGGCATTGGCTGGTTTGCCAGCATTCCTTTCAAAGTGGACCAGAGGGTGCTGATCCCACGATCTCCCATTGGTGAGCTGATTGAAAACCAGTTCAGCCCCTGGATCGACGCTGATCAAGTGGAAAGCATTCTGGACATGTGCACCGGCAGCGGCTGCATTGGAATGGCCTGTGCTCAATACTTTCCGGATGCGATGGTAGATTGTACCGATCTCAGTGAAGACGCCCTGGATGTGGCTGAACGCAATGTGCAGGAGCTGGGCTTCGAGCAGCAGGTCAATGTGATTTACTCGGACTTGTTTGAAGCCCTGGATGGCCGGACCTACGATATCATCGTGTCCAATCCCCCCTATGTGGACAAGCAGGATATGGATGCCCTGGCCGATGAGTTTCACCATGAACCCCGCATGGGACTGGAGGCCGGTGTCGACGGTCTGGATATTGTGCGTCGCATGTTGCCGGAGCTTTCCCGTCACCTTAATCCTGGGGGAATTGCGGTCATAGAGGTGGGCAATTCCTGGGAGGCGTTGGAGGAGGCGTATCCCAATGTGGGCTTCACCTGGCTGGAGTTTGAGCGGGGTGGGATCGGGGTTTTCCTGTTGACCAAGGAACAGATTGATCACCATCAAGCTGACTTTGTTCTTTAGGAGGTTATCTCAACTGGCTGTTTTATATATAAATAGCGGTGTCTAAATTGATTTAGCATGTTTGCAGGGCGGCAGGTATAATGGCGCCCTGATTGACTACCAGCGGATTCAAAGCAAATCATGTCAGGAAATACTTTCGGAAAGCTGTTTACCGTCACCACCTTCGGCGAGAGCCACGGCATCGCCCTCGGCTGCATCGTGGATGGTTGTCCTCCGGGTCTTGAGCTTTCTGAAGCGGATCTGCAACTGGATCTGGATCGCCGCAAACCGGGTACTTCGAAGTACAGTACCCAGCGCCGTGAAGACGATGAAGTACAGATCCTCTCCGGTGTGTTCGAAGGTAAAACCACAGGTACGCCGATTGGGTTGCTGATCAAAAACAAGGATCAGAAATCCAAGGATTATTCCGATATTAAAGATACCTTTCGACCGGCCCATGCTGACTACACCTACCAGCAGAAATACGGTGTGCGGGATTACCGCGGTGGCGGTCGTTCATCCGCCCGTGAAACCGCCATGCGGGTCGCCGCCGGGGCCATTGCAAAGAAATACTTGAAAGAAAAATTCGGTATTGAAATCCGTGGTTATGTAGCCCAGATCGGCGACATCAAGCCCAAAACCTTTGCTTGGGATCAAGTTGAGCAAAATCCCTTCTTCTGCCCCGATGCCTCGGTGGTGCCGGAAATGGAAGCGCTGATTGACCAGTTGCGCCGGGACGGCAGTTCCATCGGCGCCAAGGTGACAGTAATCGCCACAGGCGTCATGCCTGGTCTGGGGGAGCCCATTTTTGACCGTCTGGATGCCGACCTGGCCCATGCGCTGATGAGCATCAATGCCGTAAAAGGCATCGAGATCGGTGCCGGATTCGATTCGGTGACTCAGCGTGGGGAAGAGCACCGTGATGAAATGACACCGGACGGATTTCTCTCCAACAATGCCGGCGGTATTCTGGGAGGGATTTCTTCAGGGCAGGATATTGTGGCTCACATCGCCTTGAAACCCACCTCCAGCCTGCGTATTCCAGGGCGCAGTATCGACAAAGCCGGGAACCCGGTCGAAGTAGTGACCACCGGTCGACACGACCCCTGTGTAGGCGTACGCGCCACTCCTATTGCCGAAGCCATGATGGCGATGGTGTTGATGGACCACCTGTTGCGTCATCGGGGTCAGAACGCTGAGGTTGACAGCGGGACGCCGGTGATTCCGGGATCCGTTCAGGAATAATCGGTGTCTGTTAAGGTTCCCTATTGGCGCCTGTCAGCATTCTATTTCAGTTACTTTGGGCTGCTGGGCTCCATGTTGCCGTTCTGGGGCCTGTATTTGCGTGAGCAGGGCTTTTCACTGTCAGAAATCGGCCAGCTGATGGCGATCCTGGTGGGTACCAAGCTGGTTGCGCCCAACGTGTGGGGGTGGCTGGCGGATCACACCGGTAAGCGCATGCGGATCATTCGGATTGGTGCGCTGTTGGCGCTGATGATTTTCGGCTTCATGTTCACCGAACCTGCCTTCTGGGGCATGGCCTTGGTGATGGCGGGTTTCAGCTTCTTCTGGAATGCGATTCTGCCGCAATTTGAGGTGGTGACCCTGCGCCATCTGCATACCGCCACAGAGCAATACAGTCGTATCAGAGTATGGGGCTCGGTGGGGTTTGTAATCGCCGTTGTGGGGTTAGGCTGGTTCTTTGAGCGTGCTTCGTTGCAAATCCTGCCGGCTATTCTGCTTGGCTTGTTGGCGCTCATTGTGATTTCGAGTTTCTCTGTGGGCAGTCCTCCGGGACAACGAGGGAATAGGGGAAGCTTGTCCTCCTTTCTTCAGGAGTTAAGAGCACCACAGCCTATCTTGTTTTTCAGCATCTGCTTTCTGCTGCAGATTTCGCACGGACCCTATTACACCTTTTTCTCAATCTATCTGGAAGATTTTGGCTACAGCAAAACTTTGATAGGGTGGTTGTGGGCGTTGGGCGTCATTGCGGAAATCGTGGTTTTTCTAATTGTTCATCGCATGTTCGAGCGCTTTTCGGTGAGGGGCTTGGCAACAGCCTGTCTGGTGCTGGCGGCGTTGCGCTGGCTGGTGACGGGGCTGTTCCCTGAGAACCTGCCCATTATTCTGGTCGCGCAGATCAGTCACGCGGCCACCTTCGGCGTTTTTCATGCTATTGCCATGCATCTGATCCATCAGTATTTCAGCACCGCGGCCTCTGGTCAGGGGCAGGCCATGTACAGCGCGCTCAGTTTCGGGGCAGGGGGCGCAATCGGTGCCTTTCTTTCCGGGTTCATTGTTGAAAACTGGGGTGGTTCCATGGCTTACTTTATGGCAGCGGGGGTGGCAATGGCTGCTGCTGTCTTGGCGCTGGCATTGTCCACACATTCATCTTACAGGGTATCCCATGACGGAACTCAATCAGCTTAAGCAAGACATAATCAACATCGGTCGTTGGGTGGACTCCCACAATTGGTGTCCGGCCACCAGTGGTAACCTCTCTGCCAGAATTGATGATCAACGGATTTTGATTACGGTGTCCGGTAATGCCAAGGGCAGCCTGACGGAACAGGATTTGATGGAAGTGGATTCCAAGGGAAACCCCTTCAACAGCGAAAAGCGCCCTTCGGCAGAAACCCTGCTCCATGCTCTGATATACGGTCATGTCAAGGACGCCCGCTACATCATTCATACTCACTCGGTCTATGGTACGGTCTTCAGTCGAGCGATTTGGAATGGCGAAATCCGCTTCAACAACTATGAAATGCAAAAGGCTTTTCGAGGCGTAACCACCCATGAGCAGGAAATGGTGGTGCCGGTCTATGCCAATAATCAGGATATGATGGAGCTGGCCAAAGTGGTGGATGCCTATTTGAGTGATAACCCTGCCTGTCCTGCCTTTATTTTGGCCGGGCATGGCATCTACAGTTGGGGCAGTTCTGTTGCTGAAGCCAAGCGTCATAGCGAAGCCATGGAGTTTCTGATGGAATGCGAATACAAAAGCTGCTTGCTGCTTAAATAGAGGAAATAATAATGAGCACACTGTATGTTTTTAACGATAAAAGTGCAGCCCAGGCGGATGTGGTGACACAGGATTTGGCCGAGATCGCCCGTGTTTTGGCTACTAAGGGCATACGCTTTGAGCAATGGGAAGCCAATTTCCCGATCACTGCAGAATCGACTTCAGAAGAAATTCTGGCAGCCTATGGGGATTCCATAGCCCAGCTTAAAGAAGAGGGCGGTTACCAGACTGCGGATGTGATCAACATGACGCCGGATCATCCAGACAAGATTGCCCTGCGCAATAAATTCCTGAGTGAGCATACTCATTCCGAAGATGAAGTCCGTTTTTTCGTGAAAGGAGATGGGCTGTTCTATCTGCACCTGGATGATGGCGTTTATGCCGTACAGTGCTGTAAGAATGATTTGATCAGCGTACCTGCCAATACCCAGCACTGGTTTGATATGGGCGACAGCCCGAACTTTACGGCTGTGCGCCTGTTTACCAATCCGGATGGCTGGGTGGCAAACTTCACCGGGGAAAAGATCGCGGATGAGTTTCCCCGTTACGAGGCATTGGCCAAGTGAGTATCAAAGCGATCGTAACGGACATTGAGGGGACCACCACCAGTATCTCCTTTGTGGCAGATACCCTGTTCCCTTATGCCAAAGCGCGCATCCAACAGTTCATTGTGGATAACGCTGGCGTTCCCGCCGTAGAGCAGGAAATTGAAGCCGTGAGGGCTGAGGCAGGTGAGCCTGGTGCCAGCCTCGAACGGGTGGGAGATATCCTGGTCAGTTGGATTGAGCAGGATCTCAAAATTACTCCCTTAAAAACATTGCAGGGCATGATCTGGCGGGCGGGTTATGAAGATGGCAGCCTGAAGGGCCATCTGTACCCGGAGGTGGCGGGCGTTCTGTCGCAATGGAAAGAGCGAGGCATTTACCTCAGCGTTTATTCATCCGGGTCTGAAGCCGCGCAAAAGCTTCTGTTTGGCTACAGTGTTGCCGGTGACCTGACGCCCTTGTTCGACCACTTCTTTGATACTCGAATCGGTGGCAAGCGCGAAGCCGAATCCTATCAATACATTAAAAACACGCTTGGGTTTGAAGGGCGTGAGATCCTGTTCCTCTCCGATGTGGTGGCTGAATTGGATGCCGCGCAGGAAGCCGGTTTGGTCACCCTGGCGTTGGATCGGGAGTGTATAGGTGAAGGTTTTGCCTCTCATCCCCATGTGACAGATTTCAGCCACATAGACCTGGCACGGTTGGCCTGATGATATGGAGCATGTACTGTTTGCCTACGGTACGTTACAACTGCCTGAAGTAATGGAAAGATTGCTGGGGCGAACCGTGCAGGGGACTCCCGCGGTACTCGAGGATTTTCGCAGCGGTCTGGTGGCCAGGGCGAATTTCCCGGGTATCGTCCCCCAGGTCGGGGAAACCGTTATCGGCACGAGACTCACCGGGTTTACCCAGGATGACTTGCGAGCGCTTGATCGGTACGAGGGCGAGCTCTATCGTCGTATAAGGGTAAGTGTACGTTTGGAAGGCTCGCCGCCTCATTTGATTAAACCAAGCTGGGTCTATTGCATGGCGCCTTGGGCCCATGCCAGGGTCACCAGTACACCCTGGACAATCGACTGGTATCGGCAATTTGGCAGGAAAGGCCGGCTAACTTATCGATATTGATCTTATCCATATTAGCCTCACCCGCATCAATCAGATTTATTGCATATAGTCAGTCTAACCTTCCGTCTTAAAGCGATTTCACCATCAGTATCCAGTTGCCTTCCTGTTCACAGCCTTCATATTGGACGATGGGGCGGCTCGCGTTAGCCCGGTAACCAAGTTTTTCATAGAGCTTTCTGGCAGGATTGTGCTCGGCAACAATGAGGCTGATCTCCCGGCATTCTGCATCCAGTGCCAGTTTTTCTGAAAACAGCATTAAAGTAGTTCCGTAGCCGTTGCCCCGCTGCTCTTTGAAGGTTGCTAATACGTTTAAGTACCAGGAGCGGGGAGCATGAGCCTCCAGCTCCAACAGAGGTAAAACCGGTGCCGGTACGTCAGCCCATTCAGCCGGGTCAAATGCATCAGGCTGGCGGTAACCTATAACGGTGGCGATTGCCCGGCCTGCTTGCTCAATAACGTAAGCGTTGCGATAGCTAAAGCCGCCGGCTTCCCGACAGGCTCGTTGTCGCCCAACCTCAAAGGGTGATTGGCCAGGTTCTGCAGACTGACTCCAAAGGTAGTAGGGCAGTCCCTCGCCTGCGAGATTGACCAGATAGGCTAACTCGGGGGCATGGGCATGTGTTGCCGTTTTGATGTCCGGGGCTTGGGTGTCTGTATTAAAAACAGGCATGGGAGATCGCCTCAATATGTCGATGGTCGGTGCCACAACAGCCTCCGTAAACCGCTAACTTTGGTAATCGCTGTTGCAGCTGTTGGTATGACTGGCCCAGTGCCAGCGGGTCCCCGCTATCCAATTCAACGGATTCATCAAGCTCGGCATGGCTTTTGGTGGATGCGTTGGCCCGGACACCACGTATGCGCGAGATCCAGTGTTCGCCTTCCAGTACATTCTCAAAATGTGAAGGGTGAGCGCAATTAACCATGTAGTAAAGAGGGCCACGATGTTCGACATTATCACTATTATATCCGGTGGCTGCATCTACCTGCTCGATGGCTTCCCGCAGCGATAAACCGTTAATCAGTTTGCCGTTGGTTTCCACTGTGAAGGAAATGACGGCGGGAATGTTTTGCTCATGGGCAGCCTGTGTTATGCCGATAGCTTCCTCCGGATAACACAGGGTCATTGCGCTGATCATGTCGACTCCAGCTTCAGCCAGCCAGGAGATCTGCTGCTGATGGTAGTTTTTTGCCTCACCGCTGGTCATCATGAACCCCGGGTTGTAGCCGTCACCGCGGGGGCCAATGCAGCCGCTGATCAGGGTAGCAGTTGCTGCGTTCTGCTGCTGAAGTTGTTTCAGTTCCTCAACCGCCAGGGTGTTCAGGCGTTGAAGTTCCACCATTGGCATGTTCATTCGCTCTGCCCAATCCGCGTTTGCCCTCCAGGTAGGGGTATCAAGAATGAACCCTACGCCCTTAGCCTTCGCCAGCTGAAGGTGAGTGCGGTAGTACTGGCGCAGCCGCTTTTGCCCCTCGTCCGATTCCAATAGCGTGAAGGCCGCAAAATAGGGAAGTTCCAAACCATCGAGGAAAACCAAGGTGGTTTCCAGGCCGCTGTCGGTGAGAAAGGGTTGTCGTTCTAATTCGATTAGAATGTTGTTAAACATTGGGTTGTCTCCTGTTTTTTCTGTTCTGTATGACGAAGAACAGTTTACGGAGTGGGTCGCAGGAAAGCAGTGGACCAAGGGTATGGAGATGGGTTGTAAAATTCACATTAAAACTGTACCTGAGGTACAGTAGAACATTGGCTACAGCATCGGTGCGATCTTTGAGGCAGGAAATGAGTGTAACAGCAAGAACAGAGAGTACGCGGGAGCGTATCTTATCGGTGGCGGAATCCATTATTCTGAATAACGGGTTCTCGGGTACTTCAATTGACGACATCATAAAGAATGCAGCGATCACCAAAGGTGGGTTTTTCTACCACTTCAATGGTAAGAAAGAACTGGCGAAAGCATTGGTGGAACGTTATCTGGAGCAGGATAATCGAATTTTTGAGGAGCTGTTCTTTGCTTCTGATCAGGATTCTGACGATCCACTAAAGCAAATAATTGGTTTTCTGGATCGCTTTGCCACGATGGTGGAAAACCTGGACGAAACCCATCCCGGCTGTCTGGTGGCAGGCTTCACCTACGAAAGCCAACAGTTTGACGAAGAAGTTCAGGATCTGATCAAACAGGGTGTGTTGGTGTGGCGCAAGCTGTTCCAACTGAGGCTGGAGCGAGCGTCTGAACAGTATTCGTTGCAAACCGACATCTCCATCACAGCGATTGCCGATATGTTTACTTCCTGTGTGGAAGGGGGGATTATTCTCTCCCGTATCTTCAAGAGTAATGACGCTCTGGTGCAGCAGGTTCAACTTTATCGTGAGTTTTTGCGTCTCGCCTTTGTCGCCTGATCACTGGTTTGCGTGCTAGGGTTCGGGCAATTTTTGCAGCAGGTCGAGAATCGCTTTGGCCGCATTCGACAGCGAATGCCCGGGGTGGTAAACCACTCCCAGATGACGGTTTAGTGCGACGTCGTTTATGGGTAGTGCAGTTACCTCGTGGTCCAGCATGGTCGCCGGCAGAACCGTCCATCCCAAACCTATTGAGGTCATCATCTTAATGGTTTCCAGATAATTGGTGGAAATGGGCACTTCTATCTTTAATTCCTTTTCCTGGAACAGCCCTTCCACGATTCGGCGGGTGAAGGTGGACATGCTGGGCAGAATGGCCGGGTGCTCGGCCAGCGCCTGCAGTTCAATCTTGTCTTCGGCAGCCAGGGGATGGTCTACGCCTATCATAAATGCCAACGGATCCTCCCACACTGAGAGTGTCCGCAGAGGGCCGGTGTCATCCGGAGGCAGCGTCACTATGCCCAATTCCAATTTGCCGTGCATTACCAGGTCGAACGCCATTTCGGAATCAATGAATTGAATATCCAGTTTGACCTGTGGATAGAGTCGGGAGAAGCGCTTCAATACCGGGGGCAGTCGATGTAAACCAATGTGGTGGGAGGTGCCGATTTTCAGGGTTCCGCTCACTTCACCCCCTAAATTGGTCATGGCTCTGCGCAGGTCCTCCATTTCGAGCAGGATGCGGTTGGCCCGGGGGAGCAGGTCCCGTCCTGCTTCGGTAAGGGCGATGTGGCGTCCGATACGGTCGAACAGCTGGCAGTCCAGGCTTGATTCCAGCTGGCTGATACGTTTGCTCACCGCCGGCTGGGTCAGGTGAAGCTGCTGCGCTGCCTGGGAGAAAGACCCGGATTCTGCCACGGCGACAAAGGCGTTGAGCTCTGCGATTTCCATCTTCTATCCAACTGCAAACACATGTATAACAAATAGTAATCCATATAATAAAAAATATGAATTTGTTTTATGGTGGGTGCGGGTTTAGGATTACCCCGTAAAGTGAGAGCCCCATTAACGAGAGGAACCACCATGGCAGGCAAAACCTTGTATGACAAATTGTGGGACGCCCACATTGTCAAGCAACGTGAAGATGGCACGGCGTTGATCTATATCGATCGCCAGTTATTGCATGAAGTGACTTCACCCCAGGCGTTCGAGGGCCTGCGTCTGGCCGGCCGCAAACCCTGGCGTCTGGATGCCAACATCGCTACGCCGGACCACAACGTTCCCACCACCGATCGCAGCGGGCCCATTGAAGATGAGGTTTCCCGCATCCAGGTTCAGACTCTGGATGACAACTGCGATGAATTCGGAATTCTGGAATTCAAGATGAATGACAGTCGTCAGGGCATCGTGCATGTGATGGGGCCTGAGCAGGGCGCAACCCTGCCGGGTATGACCATCGTGTGTGGTGACAGCCATACCGCTACCCATGGCGCGTTTGGGGCCTTGGCTCATGGTATCGGGACCTCTGAAGTTGAGCATGTATTGGCGACCCAATGCCTGATCCAGAAGAAGATGAAAAGTATGTTGATCAAGGTCGACGGCGAATTGGCAGCTGGTGTGACAGCAAAAGATGTGGTCCTGGCCATTATCGCTAAGATTGGCACTGCAGGTGGTACGGGTTACGCCATTGAATTCGGTGGTTCTGTGATGCAGGGCCTGTCCATGGAAGGCCGCATGACCGTGTGCAACATGGCGATCGAAGCCGGTGCCCGCTCCGGCATGGTGGCGGTGGACGACAAGACCATTGAGTATTTTCGCGGTCGTCCTTTTGCGCCAACCGGCGCCAATTGGGATAAGGCCGTTGAGTATTGGCGAACCCTGCATAGTGATGCGGACGCTGAATTCGATGTGGTCCTTGAGTTGGATGGCAGCGCCATCAAGCCACAGGTGAGCTGGGGCACTTCCCCGGAAATGGTGGTTGCGATTGATGAGGCTTTGCCCGATCCCGATCAGGAAGCCGATCCGGTAAAAGCAGAGGGTATGCGCCGGGCCTATCAGTACATGGGGCTGAAACCCGGCATCACCATGGGTGAAGTAGTGCCTGACCGCGTCTTCATCGGCTCCTGTACCAACTCCCGTATTGAGGATTTGCGCGCGGCTGCGGAAGTGGCCAAAGGGCGTAAAGTTTCAGATAAGGTAAAGCAAGCGATGGTTGTACCTGGTTCCGGGCTGGTAAAACAGCAGGCGGAGGAGGAAGGCCTGGACAAGATCTTTATCGAGGCCGGATTCGAATGGCGTGAGCCTGGGTGCTCCATGTGTCTGGCCATGAACGCGGACCGCCTGGGTGAGGGCGAGCATTGCGCCTCCACTTCCAACCGAAACTTTGAAGGGCGCCAGGGCTATGGTGGGCGAACCCACCTGGTAAGTCCGGCAATGGCGGCTGCTGCCGCAGTGGCGGGTCGTTTTATCGACGTGCGCGAATTGGCCTAATCCAACGGAGAACTAATCATGGAAAAGTTTGTTAAATTTGATGGGATCGTAGCGCCATTGGACCGAGCCAATGTGGATACGGATTTGATTATTCCCAAACAGTTTTTGAAGTCCATCAAGCGCACCGGTTTTGGCCCTAACCTGTTCGACGAGCTGCGCTATCTGGATGAAGGGCAGCCTGGCCAGGACTGTTCCCAACGCCCGCTGAACCCGGAATTCGTCTTGAACAAGCCCCGCTACAAAGGCGCCAGTGTGCTGTTGGCGCGCCGCAATTTCGGATGCGGATCCAGTCGGGAGCATGCGCCCTGGGCCTTGACCGATTTTGGTTTCAAGACTGTTCTGGCGCCCAGTTTTGCTGATATTTTCTTTAATAATAGCTTTAAGAATGGCTTGTTACCTATTGTTTTATCAGAAGAAACTATTGATGAGCTGTTCAGGGCTGTAGAAGCAAATGAGGGCTATCAATTAACGGTGGATCTCGCAAGTCAACAAATCATCAAGCCGGATGGAAGCACCATAGCGTTTGAGGTGGACCCGTTCCGCAAGCATTGTTTGTTGGAGGGCCTGGATGACATCGGCTTGACCTTGCAGGATGCCGAACTGATCAAGGAATACGAAGCCAAGCGCCGGGAGACGGCTCCCTGGCTGTTTGACGCCATCAAGTAACCGCTCGAATTATTGGGAAGACCTATGTCGAAGAAAGTATTGATTATGGCCGGTGATGGCATCGGCCCGGAAATCATGGAGCAGGCGGAGAAAGTCCTCCGCTTCCTGAATGAAGAAGAAAGCCTGGGCCTGGAGTTTGAGCATGCCCTGGTGGGCGGAGCCTCCATCGACGCTGCAGGGGTACCCCTGACTGAAGATGCGTTGAACCTGGCACGAGCCTCTGATGCGATCTTGTTTGGTTCCATCGGTGGACCAAAGTGGGAGTCCCTGGATATTTCCATTCGCCCGGAAAAGGGCTTGCTGCGCCTGCGCTCTGAGATGGATCTGTTTGGCAATCTGCGTCCCGCTATGCTGTATCCCCAGCTGGCGGATGCCTCCAGCCTCAAGCCGGAGCTGGTGGCCGGTTTGGATATCCTGATCGTGCGTGAGTTGACCGGTGGAATCTACTTCGGTCAGCCCCGCGGCATTCGCACGTTGGATAATGGTGAACGTCAGGGTTTCAATACCTATGTTTACAGCGAATCCGAGATCATCCGCATTGGCCGCCTGGCGTTCGAAACGGCCATGAAGCGCAATAAGAAACTGTGCTCCGTAGATAAGGCCAATGTTCTGGAAGTAACGGAACTGTGGCGGGAAATCATGACGGATCTCGGCAAGCAGTATCCGGAAGTTGAGCTGAGCCACATGTATGTAGACAATGCCGCCATGCAGCTGATTCGGGCGCCCAAACAGTTTGATGTGATGGTGACCGGCAATATGTTTGGCGATATTCTGTCAGATGCAGCGGCGATGCTGACAGGTTCTATTGGTATGCTGCCTTCTGCTTCGCTGGATGCGAACAGCAAAGGCATGTACGAACCCTGCCATGGCTCGGCCCCTGACATTGCCGGACAGGGCATGGCCAATCCGCTGGCAACGATTTTGTCTGCGGCCATGATGTTACGTTATTCCCTGGGCTACGGCGCCACCGCAGATCGCCTGGAAGCTGCAGTTAGTGCTGTTCTGGATCAAGGCTACCGTACAGCAGATATCTACACTGACGGCACCGAAAAAGTGGGCACGGCTCAAATGGGTGAAGCCGTTCTAAATGTACTGAAATCAAGCAACTAAAGGTTGAAGAAGGATATTATGAGCAAGACTTATGACGTAGCCGTAGTGGGCGCCACCGGAGCAGTCGGTGAGACCATGATGCGTGTGCTGGAGGAACGTAATTTCCCCGTGGGGACACTGTACCCTCTGGCCAGTGAGCGTTCTGAAGGCAAAATTGTCCAGTTCAAAGGCAAAAACCTCCGTATTCAGAACCTCGCAGACTTCGATTTCTCCAAGGTCCAGATTGGCCTGTTCTCGGCCGGTGGTTCTATCTCTGAAGAGTTTGCGCCCAAGGCTGCAGCTGCCGGTTGTGTGGTGATCGATAACACCTCTCACTTCCGCTACGATGACGACATTCCCCTGGTTGTCCCTGAGGTAAACCCGGATAAGATCGCTGACTACAAAACCCGCGGCATCATTGCCAACCCCAACTGCTCCACTATCCAGATGCTGGTGGCCCTGAAGCCAATCTACGATGCCGTGGGCATCGAGCGGATCAACGTGGCCACCTATCAGGCGGTATCCGGTACGGGTAAAGAAGCAATTGAAGAGTTGGCCGTGCAGACCCGCGACCTGCTCAATGGGCAGCCAATCAAGGCAGAGGTCTACCCCAAACAAATCGCGTTCAACGCCTTGCCTCACATCGACGTATTCCTGGAAAACGGCTACACCAAGGAAGAGATGAAAATGGTGTGGGAAACCAAGAAGATCTTCGGTGATGAGAACATCGTGGTGAATCCAACCTGCGTACGCATTCCGGTGTTCTATGGCCACTCAGAGGCCGTTCACATCGAAACCCGGGACAAGATTTCAGCAGAGCAGGTGACTGAGTTGTTGAGCAGCTCGCCGGGGGTAACAGTATTGGATACCCGCAAACCTGGTGGCTATCCCACCGCGGTTACCGAAGCTGTGGACAAAGATGACACTTTCGTAGGCCGTATCCGCGAAGACATTTCCCATCCCCGTGGCATCAACATGTGGGTGGTGGCTGATAACGTTCGCAAGGGTGCAGCCACCAACAGCGTGCAAATCGCCGAAGAGTTGATAAAACACTATTTATAATTGATACTTACCTCAATATTGTCAGGCTGGTTCTAGATTAATCAGGTAACTGGATCACGATTATTCAAGAATTTGCCTGACAACCGCAAATTGAAAGCTATCCTTGTTAGGGGTAGCTTTCAAAAATTGAAAGGCTCTCCTAAGCAAGTTAATTAGTTAGTAAATCAGCAAGTTGCTGGATTCGTATTTGTTGCATACGGGTTGTATCAGGGGATCGCCTAGCTAAGCCGTGAGGCAGCCTAGACCTAACGTAGCAAATTTAAGAAAAACGAAAGGATGGCGTAGCTGTCCAGTGGTCATATAGCGAAGGAATAGATAATGGTTCGTAAACTTGCCGCTGCAATGCTTGGTGTGGGTGTTCTTATCCCTGGGTTGGCCAATGCACTGGGTTTGGGCGAAATTAAGCTCAATTCAGCCTTGAGTGAACCGCTGGATGCTGAAATCGAACTGGTGCAGGTAAGAGAGCTGACATCCAACGAGATACTGCCGTCGCTGGCCGCGCAGGAAGATTTTGTAGCGGCTAATGTCGAGCGCTATCACTTCCTGACAGACCTCAAGTTTGAGGTCATCACAAATGCTCAGGGCAAATCGGTTATCAAAGTCCGCTCCCGCAAACCCGTTAAAGAGCCTTTCCTGAATTTCCTCGTGGAAGTGAACTGGCCGGCAGGTCGCTTGCTTCGCGAATATACCTTGTTCCTGGATCCACCCACCTACAGCGCTCAACCTGCAGCACCGGTTTCTGCACCAACGACAGCGGCGACATCCACCGGGGCTGCCCAGCCTGTAACGACAACCTATCAGCCGACCACGACTGCGCCGCAAAGCAGCTACAGCAGCGGCGGTGATTATTCTCAAAGTGCGGCGGCAGGGGACTACACCATCGGCTCTAATGACAGCCTGTGGTCCATTGCCAAGGGCATGAAGCCGTCTGACCGGGTCAGCATTCAACAAACCATGTTGGCTATCCAGCGCAAGAACCCGGATGCTTTCATCGACGGCAATATCAATTTGCTGAAGAAAGGTGCCGTGTTGCGGGCACCTTCTGAAGAAGAAGTGCTCCAGCTCGACAATCGCGATGCGATGGCCATTGCCGCCGAGCAAAATCGCCAGTGGCGGGAGCGCGTTGGCGGCAGCGAGCCGGACGCCCGACAAATCGATCTCAGTGGTCGCAGCGTTACCAGAGAGCAGGACCCTGCTCCGGAAGCGGACACTGATCGTTTAAAGCTGGTTTCTGCGGGCACCAGTGGCGATAGTGGCCAAGGTGGGTCGGCTGAAACAGGTCAACTCCGCGATCAGTTGTCTGTGGCCGAAGAAAACATTGATAAGTTCAAGCTGGAGAATGAAGAGCTCCGTTTGAGGTTGTCCGATCTGGAAGATCAACTCGATACTTCAGAAAAAGTCCTGACCCTGAAGGACGAGCAAATCGCCGCACTTCAGGCCAAGCTGCGGGAGTTGGAAGCTGCCGAACAGGCTGCGGCACAACAGCCAGAAGCATTAGAGCCAGAAGCAATAGAGCCACCCGTGGAGGCGATGCCGGAAGAGGTTGCGGCAGAAGAACCTGAGGTAATGCCGGAAGAAGAAATGGCGGGCGAGCTTGTGTCCCCTGAAACCGGCGAGGAAGTGGATTATAACTTCGCAGAGGAACCTGCTGCTGAAGAGCCGATGGCGCCGGCCGACGACATGATGGCCGCTGAGCCAGCTGAACCGGCAGACGTCGCTGGAATGGTAGAGGAACCCTCACAGCCCGCCGAGCAACCAAAGCCTCAGCCCTTGCCTCAAGAAAAGGACATGCTCAGCCAGATCCTGGAAAACCCCCTGTATCTGGCTGCCGGGGGCGGTGCTATTTTGTTGCTGATCGTGCTGGGTCTGCTGGCCGCACGTCGCAAGCAGTCTGCCGATGAGTTCGAAGAAGAGATTCCAGAAGAATTTGATCTCCCGGAATCCCAGGGCGAGGAAGGTTTGATGGAGCTGGACTCCGTTAACCTGGAAGAAGACGATGCCTTTGAAGAGGCTGTAGAAGCCAGTGCTGAGGAAGAAACTGTTCCGCAAACGGCGGATGTCATTGGCGAAGCGGATATCTACATTGCCTATGGCCGCTTCCCGCAGGCCATTGAGATGCTTGAGAAGGCGGCCGAGAATGAGCCGGATCGTGCGGATATTCGTCTGAAATTGTGTGAGGTGTGTGCAGAGGCCAACGAACCCGAAGTGTTTATGAATCACTATCGTGTGCTTCAGGATGTTGGGTCCGTCGCCGATGTCAGCAAGGCCGATACCCTGCGTGAAAAGCTCGGCGGCGTCGCTGATGTTGCTCCAGAAGAACCTTCTGACGATTTTGGTGGCGATGAGACTCTGTTGGCTGAATCAGCGGGTGATGACTTTGATTTCGATAGCCTTGAACCGGCCGATGCAGAGGATTCCTCCATTGAGAGTGAGCTGGAACAAGAGTCGGATACCGGATTGGATTTCGATTTGGGTGACCTGGAAGACACGGGCGCCAGCTTTACCTCAGAGTCTGAAACCACTGAAGAACCGGCCGACTCAAAAAGCGCTGAAGTCGCCGGTCTTGATTTTGATTTGAATCTCAACCTGGATGAAGAGCAAACGGAAGAAGACACTTCCAGCACGCTTGATTTCGACCTCGACTCTAGCTTCGGGTCTGGTGAGGTTTCAACTGCGGATGACGCCGCCAAAGGTGATTCGGACGAAGTCTCCCTGGATTTCGATACGGATTTCTCTCTGGATGATGTTCCTGCGTCGCAGCCAAGCCTGGACGAGGCTCCTGAATTCGAAGCGCCAGAATCGCTTGAAGCACCTGAACAGGCGGAAGACCAGTCCGAAGACAATGCTATGGACTTTGACCTGGACTTCGACAGTTCTACAACCGAACTCGATGAAACACCAACTATGGATTTCTCCGAGGCTGGTTCCGAATTGGAAACGCCAGAGGAGCCGGAGGCTGCTTCCGAAGAAGAGCCCATGCTGGACTCCCAGACCGCAGCGCAATTGGCGGATGAGCTGGACCTTGATCTGGACGGAGACTTTCTGGATTCCCCGTCGCTGGATACTGAAGAGCCTTCAGTGCCTGAGGAGGCTGCGCCGGAGGAAGATCAAACCATTATTGCCAACGTCCCACCACCGGTTGCGCCAAGCACTCCGGCTGCCAATGATATGTCGGATTCCGGTGATGAATTGGATTTCCTCTCTGATGCGGACGAGGCGTCGACCAAACTGGATCTGGCCCGAGCTTACATCGATATGGGGGACCGGGACGGTGCCAAGGACATTCTGGATGAGGTGATGATCGAAGGTAACGACAATCAGAAAACGGAAGCCAAGGAGTTGCTGACCCGATTGGAGTCTTGATTCAGCAAAAACAAGTTCGTAACATTCGCGTGAGAGGGCCTTTGGCCCTCTTTTCGTTTGCAGAGATTGTGGTGAGGATTCGGTATGCGAGTGGCGTTAGGTGTTGAGTATGATGGCAGCCATTATTGTGGCTGGCAACGCCAGAAGCACGATCCGCAAACGGTGCAGGAGAATCTGGAAGCCGCCTTGTCCAAAGTGGCCAATCATCCAGTCCAGGTTATCTGTGCAGGCAGGACGGATACCGGCGTCCACGGCGTTGGGCAGGTGGTGCACTTTGACACGGAATCTGAGCGTTCCGAAAAGGGATGGATCTTCGGCTGTAATACCAATCTACCGGACAGCATCTCGGTACGTTGGGCGCAGCCCGTGGGGGAAGACTTCCACGCCCGCTTTTCAGCGATCTCCAGAGCGTATCGCTACGTGATTTACAACCATCCGGTGCGCCCTGCTTTAGGCATGCATCATCTAACCTGGAACTATCGCCCGCTGGACGTTGACCTGATGCAGCAGGCCGCCAATATCCTGGTGGGAGAGCATGACTTCAGTTCTTTCCAGGCTCAGGGCTGTCAGGCCAAATCGCCCATTCGGACGATCCATCACATCAAACTCTATCGCCGTGGCCGCCTGATCATTATGGACATCCAGGCCAATGCTTTCCTGCAACATATGGTGCGCAACATTGCCGGAGTATTGATGGCGATCGGTTGCGGCAAGGAGCCTCTGGCGTGGATGACCGAGGTATTGAATCACAGAAACCGCACTCTGGGTGGGGTTACGGCGCCGCCCTATGGGCTTTTTTTTATGAGGGTAGGGTATCCGGAACAGTATGCCATCCCATCCCCCGAGCCGGATGTGCCTTTTATGCCTCTACAGTAGGCGTCAACCCTGGGCAATTCTGGTAAACTGGCGCGCTTTACTGATGTTGGATGGACAGATAAGGCGGCCCCGTTTTGACCCGAGTTAAAATCTGTGGAATCACTAATTTGGAAGATGCCTTAGCCGCAGCGGAAGCCGGGGCGGACGCACTGGGGTTTGTCTTTTATCAGCCCAGTCCGCGCAACATTGAGGTGGAAACGGCCAAAGCCATTTTGGCTGAATTGCCGCCTTTTGTAACCACAGTAGGCCTGTTTGTGAACGCCGATTGCTCGTTTCTTGAAACCGTATTGAGCCGATTGCCCCTGGATTTACTGCAGTTTCACGGGGATGAATCTGAAGCGGATTGCAAACGCTGGGGAAAGCCCTATATCAAGGCAATCCGCATGCAAGAAGGTCTTGATTTAGTCGAGCTATGTCGGACATATCACAGCAGTCGTGGTATTCTTCTCGACACCTTTGTGGCGGGTCAGCCTGGTGGTACCGGTAAGGTATTCGACTGGCAATCCATCCCCCAGGGCCTCAGCAAACCCATTGTCCTGGCCGGTGGTCTGGATCCCTCCAATATAGCCGCAGCGATACATCAGGTTAAACCCTGGGCGGTGGATGTCAGCGGTGGTGTCGAAGCCGCCAAAGGCAAAAAAGACCATGCTTTGATCAAAGCTTTTATCACAGGAGTACACAGTGTCTCAGAACGAGCGTGATTTTCTGAATACGCCGGACGAACTCGGAAACTTCGGGCCTTACGGTGGCCGATTTGTTTCTGAAACCCTCATGTCGGCGTTGGATGAACTGGAAGAGATCTATAACAAATTGTCCAAAGACCCTGAGTTTCAGGCGGCATTTGACAAGGATCTTGCCCATTACGTGGGCCGTCCCAGTCCCCTCTATCACGCAGAGCGATGGTCCAAGCAATTAGGCGGCGCACAGATCTATTTAAAGCGTGAAGACCTGAATCACACCGGCGCTCATAAGGTCAACAACACCATTGGTCAGGCCTTGCTGGCAAAATACACAGGGAAGCGCCGTGTTATCGCTGAAACCGGTGCAGGACAGCACGGTGTGGCTACGGCCACGGTAGCGGCTCGCCTGGGGCTGGAGTGCGAAGTCTTCATGGGGTCTGAGGACGTAAAGCGTCAGTCCCTCAACGTATACCGCATGAAATTGCTGGGTGCGAAAGTGAATCCGGTGACTTCTGGTACCAAGACCCTTAAAGACGCTATGAATGAGGCGTTGCGAGACTGGGTCACCAATGTGGATGACACTTTCTACATCATTGGTACTGTGGCCGGGCCCCATCCCTATCCCATGCTGGTGCGGGATTTCCAGTGTGTTATAGGCCGTGAGGCCCGCAGCCAGTGCCAGGAGCAAACCGGTCGCCTGCCGGATGCCCTGGTGGCCTGTGTGGGTGGCGGGTCCAATGCTATCGGTTTGTTCCATCCTTTCCTGTCGGATGAGTCGGTAACCATGTATGGCGTTGAGGCCGGTGGTCTGGGCCTGGCCAGTGGCCAACATGCGGCACCACTATGCGCCGGTCGGCCGGGTGTATTGCACGGCAATCGTACCTACCTAATGGAAGACGGAGATGGCCAGATCATGCATACCCATTCCGTTTCTGCAGGTTTGGATTACCCTGGAGTAGGCCCAGAGCATTCCTGGTTAAAGGATTGCGGCCGGGTGAATTATGTGGCGGCAAATGATGACGAAGCCTTGAGTGCATTCCGCACCCTGACCCAGGTTGAAGGCATCATGCCTGCTCTAGAGTCCAGCCACGCACTGGCCTATGCAGCAAAACTGGCGCCCACCATGGACAAGGACCAGATCATTGTGGTCAACCTGTCCGGTCGTGGTGACAAAGATATTCTGACCGTTGCCGAGATCGATGGTATTTCTCTCTGATACGGTGTTAAGGAGTTTACAAAGATGAGCCGCATCACAGCGTGCCTTCAGAACCTGAAGCAACAAAATAAAAAAGCCTTGATCCCCTTCATTACGGCCGGTGATCCACAGTTGGATGCCAGCGTAGTGCTGATGCACACTCTGGCTGGTAACGGGGCTGACATTATTGAATTGGGTATACCATTTTCCGATCCCATGGCAGACGGTCCGGTCATTCAGCTGGCGGATGAGCGAGCCCTGGAGAATGGGGTGACCACTACCCATGTCCTCAATATGGTAAAGGAATTCCGTCAGACCAATCAGGAAACACCTATTGTGCTGATGGGCTATCTGAATCCCATCGAGGCTTATGGCTACGAGCAATTCGCCAAGGACGCGGCAGAGGCAGGGGTGGATGGCTTGATTGTTGTTGACTTGCCTCCAGAAGCGGCAGCCGAGCCCATCAAGTTGTTCGATGCGGCTGGCCTGGATACCATTTTCCTCATCGCTCCCACCACCAGCGATAAGCGCATCGCCAGGATCGCAGCCTCCGGCCGGGGCTACCTGTATTACGTGTCTCTAAAAGGCGTTACTGGTGCAGGTCACCTGGATATTGATGGGGTTAACAGCAAGCTGGAAACAATTCGTAAAACAACCGATTTGCCCATCGCGGTGGGCTTTGGTATCAAGGACGCTGAAACTGCACGCCTGATTGGCCAGAATGCCGATGGGGTGGTAGTGGGCAGCGCCCTGGTTAAGTTGATTGCCGAGTTCCAGAACGATCGGGAGGCCATGTTGGCCAGCGTCTCTGAATTCACACAATCCCTGCGCCAAGGCTTGGATCAATAACTAAAAACAAAATCGAATCAGGATGGCGGAGTTATGAGTAACAGCTGGCTGGGCAAGATATTACCCAGTGTGGGAAGAAGTGCCACCAAAAAGACAGAAGTACCTGAAGGGTTATGGAAGAAGTGCGCTAAGTGCGGCGCTTTTCTGTATCGCCCTGAGCTGGAAAAGAACCAGGATGTGTGTCCAAAGTGTGATCACCATATGCGCATTAACGCCCGCCGCCGGATCGATTTGTTTCTCGATGAAGATGGAAGGGAAGAGCTTGCCTCAGAGCTGGAGCCCTATGACCGGTTGAAGTTCAAGGACAGCAAACGTTATAAGGATCGCTTGGCCGGCGCGCAAAAAGGAACCGGGGAGAAGGATGCCCTTGTAGTGTTCAGGGGTAAGGTTAATGGCTATCCCGTTATCGCCGCTGCCTTTGAGTTCGAGTTCCTTGGTGGCTCCATGGGCTCCATAGTGGGTGAAAAATTCGTACGAGCGGTAAACGCCGCCATTGAACACAGCTGCCCCTTGGTGTGTTTCTCGGCCACCGGCGGCGCCCGTATGCAGGAGGCCTTGTTCTCCCTGATGCAGATGGCGAAAACCAGTGCGGCCCTGGAAAAACTCAAGGAAAACCGCTTACCCTATTTTTCCGTAATGACGGATCCCGTTTACGGCGGTGTGTCCGCCAGTCTGGCAATGCTGGGTGATATCAATGTGGCGGAACCCAACGCCCTGATCGGTTTTGCCGGCCCTCGCGTAATCGAGCAGACGGTACGGCAAAAGCTGCCGGAAGGCTTCCAGCGCAGCGAATTTTTGCTGGAGCACGGCGCCCTGGATATGATCATACATCGCCACGAAATGCGCGACACCCTGCACCGTTTGATGGATAAGCTACTCCCGCAAAATGCAGCTTAACGATTGGCTCAGCCGCCTGGAACGGCTCCACTTTAAATCCATTGATATGGGGTTGGAGCGAATCCGGGCGGTGGCTGAACGGCTAAACCTTCTTTCCGACACGCCCTTTATTTTTACTGTCGCCGGTACCAATGGAAAAGGCTCCACGGTGGCATTGCTGGATGCCTTTCTGCGCAATTCAGGACTCAAAACTGCTGTTTACACCTCACCCCATTTGGTGCGCTTTAATGAACGCGTTTGTATCAATGGGGTAGAGTGTTCTGACCGGGAATTAATTCAAGCCTTCGAAGCAGTAGAGGCAGGCCGGGAGGAAACCAGCCTGACCTATTTTGAATTCACTACCCTGGCCGCGATCTGGTTATTCAAACAAGCGAAGCTGGACGCCTGGATATTGGAAGTGGGGCTGGGTGGTCGGCTGGATGCAGTTAACCTTTGGAACGCCGATGTGGCCGTAGTTACCAGCATCGACCTGGATCATCAAGCGTGGTTGGGTAATGATCGAATTGCTATTGGCAAAGAAAAAATTGCCGTTGGCAGGCCTGGTCACCCCTTGGTGGTAGGTGAACCCGATTTTCCTGAAGAAGTGGCGCAAGCCGCCCTTGCCGGGGGCATGGTTATGTACCGTCAGGGCACTGAGTTTAGTTACCACGAACAGGGTGAAACCTGGCAACTGTCAGCGTTGGCAGGCGGAAATAAACAGCAATACTCCGGACTGACGCCTCCACAGGTCTACCTGCAAAATGCTGCAACCGCTATTCAGGCAGTGTTATTGTCGTCTTTTGACGTGAGTTTACCGGCAATCCAGTCAGCCCTGTCCAGCGTTCAGCCTCAAGGGCGGCGTCAGATTCTCCAGCGTAAACCGGATCTGATGGTGGATGTGGGTCATAACCCCCATGCGGCCAGAGCTTTGGCCATCCATATTGAACAAAGTGACTATCGTCGGGTCCACTGTATTGTCGGTATGTTGGCCGACAAAGACATCACAGATACGTTGATGGCGTTGTTGCCAGCGGTGGACCATTGGTATCCTGTGGCGTTGGACTGTGACCGGGCCGCGGAAGCGGGTTATCTCAGGGAGCAGCTTTTGGCAATGGGCGCGTTGTGCAGTTCAACCGGCGCTTCACCGGCGACTGCGGCCAGGCGCCTGACCAAGCAGGCGGATGAAAACGATCTGATCCTGGTGTTTGGGTCCTTTTATACTGTCGCAGACGTTATACAATATGTTGGATCGGCACATTCAGAAAAGGGTTAGATTCCTTTGGATCAAAGTTTAAAGCAGCGTTTGGTTGGGGCCATTGTTCTGGTTTCCCTGGCCGTTATCTTTTTGCCGTTGGTGTTTGATGGCCAGCAGCAACGCATCAACTCGGATGATTACGTCTATCCGGATCAGCCTGCAATGACCATTCAGTCCTCTGATTTTTCCTCGATTGAAGAGGAAGCGAAGCAGGTTCTTGATCAGATTGGCGAGGTAGAAGCAGCCAAGCAGGAGCAGGAATCCATAGAGCCGACTTCTGAAGTGCCGGCAGAGGAAAGAGGGAAGTTAAGCGAGAAGGTACGTGATGAACCGCCCGTCGCAGACGCTGCAACAATAGAGCAGTACATCAAACAGGAAAAAGAAGCCGACCTTGCCATTGAGGATTCCACCAGCAACACGGTTCCTCTGGCTGACGCCTGGATAATACAGGTGGGGGCCTTTTCCAGTCAGGCTAACGCCAACGGGCTGCGGGACAAACTTAATTCAGCGGGTTACAAGGCCTATACCAAGTCAGTTGGCGGTCTGTTCAAGGTGTATGTGGGGCCGGAGATCCGGCGTCATCGGCTGGAACAGCAAAAAACCGATCTGGAGCGTGAGTTTAAAGTTAAGACCTTGATTTTGAAATACATTCCCTAGTCGGTAATGGTTGGGATTTTGTTGCCGGCTCTGGTAGAATGCGCGTTCTTCGAAATAACTCAGATTTTCCAGGTATTCCCCACTGATGACCATTGCTGATTATGTCATTCTCGGCAGCATAGGCCTTTCCATGGTGTTGAGTCTGTATCGTGGATTCACAATGGAAGCATTGTCGTTGGTGACCTGGATCGCTGCTTTTGTCATTGCCCGCCTGTTCAGTGTTCCGTTGGCCGTTGTTATTACTGACTGGGTGGACCCCCCGTCGGCCCGTCAACCCCTTGCCTTCATCGCGCTCTTCATCCTGACGATGATCGTGGGTGCACTGATCAAACATCTGATTAAAGAAGTGGTTAAGGTTACAGGGCTTACTGGCACGGACCGGGTACTGGGCAGCGTTTTTGGCTTGGTGAGGGGGTGCCTGCTGGTGGTGATTGCCCTCGCTGTTTTGTCACGTATGACCCAGATGCCCCTGGACCCCTGGTGGCGGGAGTCCTTACTGATTCCCCACTTTATGATGGTAGAGGCCTGGACTGCTGAAACCGGGCAGTTGATCTGGGAGAAGATCATGGATATTGGCGCTGATTAGAGCCATCTATTTGCGCTATTATAGGAACATCCAAGCACACGACGTATCGAGGTAAAGCGAATGTGCGGAATTGTCGGCATTGTGGGCCGCTCCAATGTAAATCAGACCATTTATGATGCTCTGACGGTATTACAACACAGAGGGCAGGATGCCGCCGGTATTGTGACCTGTGATCAGGACAAGCTTTACCTAAGAAAGGATAATGGCATGGTGCGTGATGTGTTTCGCTCGCGCCATATGCGTCGGCTGATGGGCAATATGGGCATTGGCCATGTGCGCTACCCCACGGCAGGTTCATCCAGTTCCGCCGAGGCGCAACCGTTTTACGTCAACAGCCCATATGGAATCACGCTGGCTCATAACGGCAATCTGACCAATGCGGCCGAAATAGGCGAAGATCTGTATAAGACGGATCTGCGTCATATCAACACCAACTCGGATTCAGAGGTGTTGCTCAACATCTTTGCTCATGAGTTGCAGCGGCTGGGGAAGCTGGTTCCCACGGAAGAAGATATTTTTGCTGCTGTGTCTGCGGTGCATGAGCGTTGCAAAGGGGCTTACGCCGTGGTTGCCATGATCACCGGTTATGGCATTGTCGGTTTCCGTGATCCCAATGGCATCCGGCCTGTGTGTTTCGGCGAGCGGGAAACGCCCAGTGGCACCGAATACATGATCGCTTCCGAGAGTGTGGCGCTGCAGGCAATGGGTTTTGACCTGGTGCGTGACATCGCTCCCGGAGAGGCGGTGTATATCAATATGGAAGGCAAGCTGTTCACACGCCAATGTGCCGCCGCTCCGGAATACCGCCCCTGCATATTCGAGCATGTGTATTTAGCCCGACCGGACTCCATCATGGACGGCATCTCGGTGTATAAATCCCGTTTAAGAATGGGTGAAAAGCTGGCCGACAAGATCAAGCGGGTCTGGCCTGATCATGATATTGATGTGGTGATTCCGATTCCGGATACCAGCCGCACGTCAGCACTGCAGTTGGCTTATAACCTGGGTGTGAAATTCCGGGAAGGGTTTATCAAGAACCGCTACATTGGCCGCACCTTCATTATGCCGGGGCAGAACGAGCGCAAAAAATCAGTGCGTCAAAAGCTGAACGCCATCGGTCTGGAGTTCCAGGGTAAAAACGTGCTTTTGGTGGATGATTCCATTGTTCGTGGCACCACCTGCAATCAGATCATCGAAATGGCCCGGGATGCCGGTGCCAAGAAGGTGTACTTTGCCTCCGCCGCGCCGCCGGTGTGCTATCCCAACGTCTATGGCATCGATATGCCGGCCGCCAGGGAGTTGATTGCACACGGCAGAACCGTAGAAGAAATCCAGAAGCTGATCGGTGCCGATTGGCTGGTGTATCAGGATCTGGAAGATCTTGTGGCCGCTTCACAGGAAGGTAATCCAGAGATTCAGGAATTTGACTGTTCTGTGTTTAATGGTGAATACATTACAGGTGATATTAATTCCGGCTACCTGGAAAAGCTGGAGGCCAGTCGTAATGATGATGCCAAGAACAAGAAGGTGTCTCAGTTGCAGATTAATGATGAAAGCATCGATCTCCATAACACCAATTAGGGGTTGTGACCAAGTAAATGGATTCTTTTGACGATACCGCGCCGTTGCATTTGGAGACGCTTGCCCTGAGAGCGGGGCAGTTACCGACTGATGAGGGTTCCCACGGAGAGCCAATCTTCACCACCTCCAGTTACGTGTTCGAGAGTGCCGCTCAGGCAGCCGCGCGATTTTCGGGTGAAGAGCCGGGAAATATTTATTCCCGCTTTACCAATCCCACCGTCCGCGCTTTTGAGCAACGTCTTGCGGCGATGGAAGGGGCGGAGCGTTGCGTAGCCACTTCTTCCGGAATGGCGGCGATTCTCAGTACAGCGATGGCGTTGCTGGAGTCCGGCGACGAAGTGATCAGTTCCCGCAGCGTGTTTGGTACCACCAATGTGTTGTTTGAGAAATACCTGAAGCGCTTTGGTGTGAAAACCACCTTCGTTTCGCTCACGGATATTTCAGAGTGGCAAGCGGCTATAACGCCCAAAACCAAGCTCTTCTTTATGGAAACGCCTTCCAACCCGTTGTGTGAGGTGGCCAATATTCCCCAAATGGCGGAGCTTGCCCATAACAATGGTGCACTCCTGGTAGTGGATAATTGCTTCTGCACCCCGGCTCTGCAGCGACCTTTGGCCATGGGCGCGGATATTGCGCTGCACTCAGCCACCAAATTTCTGGACGGGCAGGGGCGCTGCATCGGTGGTGCTGTCTGTGGCCGTAATGATCTGATGGAAGAAGTGTTCGGCTTTCTGCGCAGTGCGGGGCCTACCATGAGTCCATTCAACGCCTGGGTATTCCTGAAAGGCCTGGAGACGTTGAGCTTACGGATGCAGGCCCACTCAGCCAGCGCCTTGCGGCTTGCCGACTGGCTGGAGCAGCATGGTGCTGTGGAGAAGGTTTTTTATGCCGGGCTACCCAGTCATCCCCAGCATTTGCTGGCCCGTCAGCAGCAGGATGCGTTCGGTGGTGTGCTTTCCTTCCGGGTGAAGGGGGGCAGGGAGCAGGCTTGGAGCGTTATTGATAACACCCGTTTCCTCTCAATTACCGGTAATCTGGGGGATGCCAAGACCACGATTACCCACCCGGCCACAACTACCCACGGCCGGCTTTCCGACGAGGCCAAAGCCCGGGCCGGTATAACCGAGAACCTGATTCGGGTGGCGGTGGGCCTGGAGCATATTGATGATATTAAAGCAGATTTGGAAAGGGGTCTTAGCAAACTGATTTGACCCAAATAGCAAACAAGATCGCAGGCCAGATGTCAGAAGGCTGCTAGAATGTAATTAATTAGGTTGCATTCAGCAGCCTTTTTTATGGTCGGTTTTCGGTCGGCGATTGGCTGCACAGATCTTGGGAGTAATTGTGTCCACATCCGTTAATGTACTCATCGATGCCTTGGCCAAGGTTCTGTTGGGCAAAGAAGAACAGATCAAATTGGCGTTGTCCTGCCTGCTGGCGAAAGGGCACTTGTTGGTTGAGGACCTGCCGGGTATGGGAAAAACCACCTTATCCCATGCCCTGGCTAAGGTGCTGGGCCTCGAATACCAACGCATTCAATTCACCAGTGATCTCCTGCCGGCGGATATCCTGGGAACCTCAATATTCAACCAGACTTCCACTGAATTTGAGTTTCGCCCGGGCCCGGTTTTCTCCCAGGTATTGTTGGCGGACGAAATCAATCGGGCTACGCCAAAAACCCAGGGCGCCTTGCTCGAGGCGATGGAAGAACGCCAGATTACCGTTGACGGCCACACCTACCCGCTGCCGCAACCGTTCTTCGTTATCGCTACCCAAAACCCGATTACCCAGATGGGGACCTACCCTTTACCGGAATCCCAGCTGGACCGGTTCCTGATGCGCATCAGCTTGGGGTATCCGGATCCAACCGTGGAGCGCAAGCTGTTGAAGGGGTTCAATCCACGCCATGATATGGATCAACTACCGGCGGTGACCAATAGCGAAGGCTTGGCAGAACTGCAGCACAAGGTCACCAAGGTGTTTGTATCGGATGCCTTGCTGGATTATGTGCAAAGGATACTGGCGTTTACCCGGCAATCCAATCGCTTCAACTTCGGGCTATCCCCCCGGGCCGGTATGGCCCTGGTGCAGTGCTCACAGGCCTTTGCCCTGGTGGCCGGGCGCGATCATGTTGTGCCGGAAGATGTTCAAGCCATCCTGCCTGCGGTCGCCGAACACCGGCTGGCCGGTTCACAGGATGTGACCGGGCATGAGGGACAGAGACTGGTGGACAGCGTGCTGAAGCAGGGAGATGTGATTCCGGGGCGCTGACGTGGAAAGCGTTCGCAATCTGGTCCGAAACCGCTGGGATGCCTGGCTGGATCGAAGAATTCCGGCGAAGAATCGGGTTGTACTCACCCAGAAAAGAATATTTATTCTGCCGACCTGGATGGGGATGGGCTATCTGCTCACGACTTTCCTGCTGTTTATTGCCGGCGTTAATTACGATAACTCCATGATTCTAAACTTCAGCTTTTTTCTGGGCAGTTTGTTCGTGGTGAGTATTCTGCAAACCTTTTCCAATCTTTCCGGAATGGTGATCAGTGCGGGACACACGGAACCGGCTTTTGCGGGGTCTGAAGCGAAATTCGTTTTGCATCTGGAAAAATCCAGGCGAAAGGACCACCACTCCATCTACTGTAGTTGGCATGGTTTTAAGTCCAAAGCCCATAACCTGACCAGCGATCATGAGGTTGCGGTCACCTGCCTGCTTGCTGCAAAGAAGCGTGGATGGTACAGACCGGGACGGTTTAAGTTGGATTCGGTTTATCCATTCGGGTTGTGCCGCGCCTGGACCTGGGTTGATCTGGATATGGCAGCTTTGGTTTATCCGCAGCCCATTGAGTGTGAGCTGAACATGAGCAGCGTCAGTGACCGGGAGCAGGAAGGTGCCGTTGCTACTGACGGTCACGACGATTTTGCAGGATTACGGACTTACAATTCATCAGACTCTCTAAAAACAGTGGATTGGAAGGCTTTTGCCCGCAGGAATGTTCTGTATACCAAGCAGTTCCAGGGTTATCAGGCAAAGTCGTCCTGGCTGAAGTGGAGCGAAATGCACGCTTCCGACACTGAGATAAGACTCTCAGGGTTGTGTTACTGGGTGCTGCAATTCTCGAAAACCAATGAACCCTATGGCTTGGAATTGCCGGGTGTCAGTATCAGTCCGGGAATAGGCAAACAACATGAAGAGGCCTGCCTGACGGCCCTGGCTGAGTTCGATTATGGCTGAGTCTCGACATCCCCCAATCTTTCCCATGCCGCGTACCGCTTTCGTGCTTCTTATCGTCAGCGTTACCTTGACCGTTGTGCCGCACATACAAAGGCTGCCTCCCTGGTTATTGGCAGTGTTTGGTGTTGTGCTGGTGTGGCGTATCCAGGTGTTCAGGCAACGTCTGCGCTTCCCACCCAAGTGGGCCCGCCTGTTCATGGTGTGTGGGGGCATCCTGGGGGTGTTGGTTTATCACGGTACCGTTTTTGGCCCTGATGCAGGGGTCGCACTGTTGATTACGGCCTATTTGTTTAAGCAGTTGGAGATGTATACAAGGCGTGATGCCTTTTTGGTGGTGATACTTTCTTTCTTCGTGCTGGCAACAGAATTCCTGTTTTCGACGGCCTTATTGACGTCAATTTACGTATTTGCGGTGATGGTGGTGATTACTGCAACCTTGATTGCATTGAACATGACGGACACCAGTATTGCGGTGTGGCGGCCGCTGAAAACCGCTTTGGTAACAATACTTCAGGCGGTTCCGTTGCTGTTGGTGTTTTTCTTCCTGTTTCCCAGGATAGGGCCTATTTGGGATCTGGGTATGAAATCCACTATTGCGAGAACGGGGTTGAGCGACAGAATGACTCCGGGTGATGTTGCGAAGTTAAGTCAGTCAGCAAAGTTGGCTTTCAGGGTTGAATTCGAAGGCGAGATTCCTCCGCCCAGAGATCGTTATTGGCGGGCACTGATATTTGACCGCTTTGATGGCCAGACCTGGAGTGCACAAGGTGACAGCTCGAATATTCCCTATAACCCGGGATACCTGAAAGTGGCGGGCGAGCCCATGAAGTATCGGGTGTTTCTGGAGCCGACCGGAAATAATTGGTTGCCCGCAATTTCCTGGTCAGAGCTGAACGGGATCAAACACAGGACTTCCAACAGCCTGGTGCACTATGCTTCCAGCGTGGTGGATAAGCCGGTAAGTTACCAGGTTGAGAGTTACTTAAACTACCAGTACGAAATGATGGGTGTACCCCGTGATCTGTGGCGCCTCTATACCACGCTGCCTCCCATGGGTAACCAGCGTTCAATTGAATTGGGGAGAGACCTGTATCGCAATAGTGGGGGTGATCCGGAGGCTATGGCGGCAGCCATGATGCGAATGTTTGCCGAGGAGGAGTTTGTTTATACCCTGGCACCCCCAAAACTTGGTTCCGACTCAATTGATGGTTTTTTGTTTAATACGCAAAAAGGGTTTTGTGCCCATTACGCCGGGGCTTTTGTTTTCATGATGCGGGCGGCCGGGATTCCTGCACGGATGATCGGCGGCTATCAGGGTGGGGAGGCCCATCCGATAGGCAACTATTTGTTGATCCATCAATATGATGCTCATGCCTGGGTGGAGTTCTGGGTGAACGGGAAGGGCTGGGTACGGGAAGATCCGACCGCTGCCATAGCGCCCCATCGAATCGAACTGGGATCGCTGCGGGAGAGTTTGGATGAGATGAGTTTGCTGAATTCCCCTTTCTCCGGCTTGGATTTGCGAAACCTGCCCCTAATGGGAGAGCTTCGCATGATGTTTGATTATGTTGACTATCTTTGGTTTAAGAATGTGGTGTCCTTTGACAGTGGAGCGCAAACCAAGCTATTTCAACAGCTGCTGGGTAAAGTGACACCACAGGGTATTGCGCTATTACTGGCCGCCTGCGGGGGGGCTGTCGTTCTAGTGCTGGGTTTGTGGATGTTATTGACGCAGAAAAGGCTGCAAAAGCTGGATGCGGCCGACAAGCAATATCTCAGATTCCTGCATAAGCTGGAAAAAATGGGCATCCAACGAGAACTGGGTGAGGGGGTTTTGAGTTTCTCGGCGAGAGTACAGAGGATCTATCCGGAGCATTCGGAAATTATCTTATCAATCAGCGAGTTATATTCAAGCATCAAGTATTCTGACAAGCCTGAAAATACAAAGCAGGGCAAGAACTTGTCCGGGAAAAGTGATAGCATAGCCTCATTAAAACAAGCCATAACAAAACTAAAACTCTGAATTTCTTGGATTTTTCTATGGGGCGCTTCCAGAAACCGATCATTCTGTCGTTGATTGTTGCGATTGGGCTCTACTTCGGTGCCATGTTTCTCGGTGATTTTAAGGAAACGGGCGCAGCCATCGCTGAGCTGGGGGGCTTGGGTTGGGCTGTGGTGCTGGCACTTTCATTATTGAATTATGGGCTACGTTACTGGCGCTGGGAGTGGTATTTGTCAAAACTCTCGGGGGCCAGTTTGCCTCGCGGTCGTCATGTTGCCTATTACGTCAGCGGCTTTGCGCTCTCCACCACACCTGGTAAGGCGGGTGAAACGGTTCGGTCTCTTTACCTTAAACAACACGGTGTATCTTACAAGCATACATTGAGCACTTTTTTTGTTGAACGATTCCAGGATCTTTTGACCATTGTTTTGTTGGCCAGCGCAGCCGCTTTCTTATTTGAAGGCTACGGCTTGGTTGTTGCACTTACCGCTGTTGTTGTTCTGGGATGTCTTCCGGTATTACATAGCCCGGTGATTCTAGGCAAGCTGCACAACATAACGGACTTGCTATCAGAACGGGTTCAAAGAATCCTGCTGCATCTCCTGGACTTATTGAGCTCTTCTGCCGTGCTCCTGAAAAACAAAGAGCTTGTGGGCGGGATGTTGATTGGTATTACAGCCTGGGCAGCGGAAGGTGTGGGTCTGTGGTTTCTTCTGGAACGATTGGGCCAGGACGTCGATCTGCTCGCGGCGATAAGCATTTATGGGGTGGCTGTCCTGGTCGGAGCCATTTCATTTCTACCAGGTGGTCTGGGCTCAACCGAAGCAGTAATGGGACTGTTGTTGATTGCGGCGGGTGTTCCTGAACCTGTTGCCATAGCGGCTACCTTGATCTGCCGGATAGCCACGCTTTGGTTTGCGGTGTTCATTGGTCTGATAGTGGCAGGCCTTCTTGCACTGAAGGGAATAGTTCCGGTTTCCGGTAAAGAAGTAGATGTAACAGATTTAGGTTGAAGTCATGTCTAATAATAATTCCAAAAAGCCATTGGTTGTCGATCTGGATGGTACGCTGATTAAAACCGATCTCTTGGTCGAGTCTTTTTTGTTATTGATGCGTGCAAACCCTTTGCTGATTTTGAGGGTTTTTGTATGGCTAATAAAAGGTAAGACGACGTTAAAGGAAGAGATCGCAAAGCGAGTCGACATCCCGGTTGAGCATCTGCCTTATAATCAGGATCTCATTGATTATTTGAAAGTTGAACAATCTCAGGGCAGGGAACTCATTCTGGCAACGGCTTCGCACGAACGTTATGCCCATGATGTTGCCCATTATCTGGAATTGTTTGACGATGTGATCGCTACCAATACTCAGATTAATCTATCCGGCTCGAACAAGCGCAAGGCGCTTATTGAGCGTTATGGAGAGGGTGGGTATGTGTACGCCGGAAACGCAAGTGTAGATCTGAAGGTCTGGAGTCATGCTGATGCAGCGGTCGTGGTTGGCAGCAGTAAGATTGCGAAAGCAGCGGAGACCATTTGCGGTATTGAAAAAAGTTTTATTCAAAAGCCTCCGTCCATCAAAGTATTCATTAAAGCACTGCGTGTACATCAATGGGTGAAAAACGGTTTGATTTTTATACCCCTTATGACAGCACATCAGCTTCAAAACCCGAACATGATCATGATGAGTATGCTTGGGTTTTTAGCATTTTCGGTATGTGCGTCCAGTGTCTATTTTCTCAATGACCTGTTGGATCTGTTTGATGACCGGCGTCACGCGACCAAGTGCAACCGGCCTTTCGCGGCCGGTAGCCTGTCCCTGTTGGTGGGGATCATCGGTACACCTATTTTATTGCTGATAGCCATATTGGCTTGTTTGTTGTTGCCAACACAATTCCAGTTAGTGCTGGCTGTTTATTATATTCTGACTGTAGCTTACAGTTTCAAACTGAAACGGCTGGTGATGGTCGATGTGGTAACGCTGGCGTCGTTGTACACCATTCGTATTGTCGCTGGAGCAGCGGCGATCGGTGTGTTTCTGTCGTTCTGGCTGTTGTCCTTCTCAATCTTCGTGTTTCTCAGTCTTGCGATCATCAAGCGTTACACCGAGTTGATGAAGCTGAGAGCCAAGAGCGCTTCCAAGGCGTTGGGGCGTGGATATCAGGTCGAAGACCTTGAGCTGTTGTCATCCCTTGGTGGTGCCAGTGGATATATCTCGGTCCTGGTATTGGCGCTCTACATTAATAGCCCCGATGTAAAGAGCATGTACGCGAACCCGGTGCTGATGTGGCCGGCGTGTCTCGTGATGTTGTATTGGATCAGTCGTATCTGGATTATCGCCCACCGGGGTAATATGGATGACGACCCCATCGTGTTTGCCCTCAAAGACAGGGCAAGTCTGGTATGCGGTGCCCTGATCGCAGGGTTTATGTTGCTGGCGGTGTAAATAATGGCTAAACCGTACGTATCCTGGGGACGTTACCCCTACAAAGAGCAGCGCGGTATCGATCTGCATTGGAGGCCAGAGACGCTTCCCGAGGAGGGTTTCTTCCTGCCTCAGGGCAATGCACGCAGTTATGGCGACAGCTGTATGCTGAAAGAGGGCACTGTGCTCTCCACCCGCTTTATGAATCGATTTATTGAATTCGACACAGCTACTGGGCTAATGCGTTGCGAGGCGGGGGTCACCCTGGCGGAGGTTCTGTCCGTTGCCGAGCCGCAGGGCTGGTTCCTGCCGGTTACGCCCGGTACGAAGTTTGCCACGGTGGGGGGGTGTATCGCCAATGACGTCCATGGCAAGAACCATCATGTGGCAGGCACTTTCGGTTGCCATGTTACCCGGTTCGAGCTGTTGAGAAGTGACGGCAGTGTTCGAACCTGCTCTTCAGGAAACCATCCCGAGTGGTATGCGGCCACCATCGGTGGCTTGGGTTTGACGGGGTTTATCACCTGGGCCGAGCTTCAGTTAAAGAAAGTTCCCAACTCTGCGGTGAACGTAGAGAACATCAAGTACCAGAATCTGTCTGAGTTCTTCACCCTGTCAGAGGCATCAGAGTCAGGTTTTGAGTATACGGTGGCTTGGGTTGACTGTCTGGCCTCGGGCGTCAATTTGGGGCGAGGTCATTTCTCCAGGGCAAACCACGCCCGACCTATGCAACCGCGGCCCTCCCAATCAAAATTAACACTCAGTATGCCTTTGGACCCCCCAATATCCTTGGTGAACAGTCTGTCTCTGCAAGCATTCAACTGGGCGTACTACCACCGCCAGTTGGAAAAGGTCCGTTGCCAGACGTCACACTACGATCCGTTTTTTTATCCTTTGGATCACGTGCATAATTGGAACCGAATGTACGGTCCTAACGGCTTTCTGCAATATCAGTGTGTGATACCTATGGAGAACAGCGAGGCGGCCATCACAGAGTTGTTGCAGAGAATAGGCCGTGCTAATTACGGGTCGTTTCTGGCAGTGCTGAAAGTATTCGGCAACGTGGAGTCCCCTGCGCTTAACTCTTTCCCGCGGCCAGGAACGACGCTGGCGCTTGATTTCCCTTATGCCGGGCATAAGACCATGCGCATGTTTGATGAATTGGATCAGGTTGTGGTCCAGGCCGGTGGAGCGCTTTATCCCGCCAAAGATGCCCATATGAAAGCTGAACACTTCAAGTCTTTTTACCCGAATGCGGACAAATTGGAGTCCATGCGAGACCCAAAAATAACCTCAAGTTTCTGGCAGCGAGTGATGGAAGCAGAATAATGAAAAACTGGATTGTAATTGGAGCAACCTCAGCTATTGCAGAATCGGTCTGCCGTTTGTGGGCGGTTCGCGGTTATAACCTGTTTCTGGTGGGGCGTAGCCAGGACAAGTTGGACATGGTGGCGAAGGATTATCAGGTGCGTGGTGCGGCTGGCGTGCATACCCAAACACTGGATGTCAAAGACCATGGGCAACATCAGAGTTGTTGGGATGCGGCTATGAAGGCAATGGGAACAGTCGACGGTATTTTGATTGCGCACGGGACCTTGCCGGATCAAAAACAATGTGAAGCATCCTACGATTCAGCATTCGACGAAATAAACGTGAATGCCCTGAGCGTGATTTCATTGTGTACGCTGGCGGCCAATGAGTTTGAAAAGCAAAACTCAGGGCATATCGCGGTGATTTCCTCCGTGGCTGGCGATCGTGGTCGCCAGTCCAACTATGTTTATGGCGCTGCCAAGGGTATGGTGAGTATCTTTCTGCAGGGCTTGCGTAACAGGCTTTTCAAGAGTGGTGTTTACGTGACTACCATCAAGCCTGGGTTTGTCGATACGCCAATGACGGCAGAATTTGATAAAAGTGGTCCCCTGTGGGCCTCGCCGGACCAGGTGGCCGCCGGAATCATCAGGGCTATAGACAAGAAGCGAAGCGTGGTCTACTTACCCTGGTTCTGGTTAGGTGTTATGCTGATTATTCGAAGTATCCCTGAAATTGTATTTAAGCGGCTGAGCCTATGATACGCGCAAAAAAGTTGATGCTCTTACCGGTATTGCTGAGCTTGTGTTCCTGCTACACCGGCTCCAGTGATTCTTTGCGGGATCCTGTATCACAGGAAGGTGTATCAGCGACCGTGCATGCTGATCTCCCGTATCAGTCGAACGTGGTGAGTGTGGCTGCGTCCTTCTACAAGGACGGTGAGAAACAACCGTTGGTGGGTGGTGATATCATCACTGCAGCCAGCGACAACGATACTGCCATTTTACGTTCCCTCGAAAACCTTAGTGGTAATTACCTGGCCCAGTTGGAGGTATCCGATTCCAGCGCCGGGGTTGATTTTACCATCGTCCATGATCCCGAAGCAGCGCGACAGGACCGCTGGTACCCGTTGGATGAGCTGATGGTTGATCCTGGGCCTGGAGAGCTGGTGGGATATGGCACGGGTATCAACTTCCCCGAACCCTTGGTGTTGGATGCGCCGTTGAGTAATGAGATCTATACCAGCCGTACCCAGGATATTATTCTCAACTGGACAACTTCTCCCAGTACGGAACAGATCCGTCTGACGACGGTTCAGACCTGTTATTCCGGAGACCGTTCGTTACAGTGGGGAACATCGTCAATTCTGGGAACGACTGATACCGGAACTCATACCGTAAGCGTGGCAAGCCTGATTCCTTCCACCAATTTCGTTAATGCCGTCTCCAATTTTATTGATCAGCTGAGTCTGATTATCGTTAGCGCGATTGTCGATGCCTACAGTTTTGGTCTGGTTAGCACCAAGGACATTTCCATTGAGTCTTTTCAACTGGAGCATTGCGCCATTTCGCTGACGGTGTTCCGGGAGATTAGTAATGAGTTAGGGGCGGGCATCAGTGGCGGTTATGCCATTGGTAGCACCAGTGATACTGTTACAGTGAACTTCAGGCCATGAACCCAGTTCGAATTTTAATAGCAGGGCTGTTGGCCCTGATTCAGTGCTCAGTTTATGCTGCGGGACAAAGTGCCCTTCAGCCCCAGCAGGTTTATCTGCACCTCGGTTATGATTGGGTTGATGTGGATGATGCTGACTTCGATGGGGCGTTTTCTGCTGAAGGGGGCTTACGTTGGGCGTTTTCTGATAATGTGCTGCTGGAGGCAGGGGTTTCCGGTATCAATGATTCGGAGACGGACACACTGGAAGATAATACAGGCTCATATCAACTTACCTTGAATAGCTGGGACTTCCTGTTGGGTGGTCACTATCAGTTCGATTTTACCGATAAGTCCTATGGTTTTGTCCGGTTGGGCTTGCTATTCTACAGTATGGAGATCGAGCTTGAAGAGGGCTTTTACGGATTAAAGCCGTCGGGTAAGGACTCCACCAGTGATAACGGTTTCGGGTTCTATGCCGGTGGCGGTTGTGCAATCGTGATGAGTCCTAATATGACGCTCGAGGCTCAAGTGATTTTCAAACGGCGGCCTGACTTTCTGGATGGCAGCTCAAGACCATTTGATGTGGATACGACAACGATCAGCATCGGCACTCGTTATTCTTTCTAATCCTGAATAATCAGACGCAATAAAAAAGCCCCGCATTTGCGGGGCTTTTTTATTTTCAGAGCTTAAGCGTCTTGCGCAACCGGGATTTTTACCTTGTCGGCAACATCCTGGTACTCGGCCATTTTGTCAAAGTTCAGGTAACGGTAGATGTCGGCAGCCATGCTGTCGATGTCTTTCGCGTAGGACATGTACTCTTCTGCAGTGGGCAGTTTGCCCAGTACCGCAGCAACCGAGGCCAGTTCCGCAGATCCCAGGTAGACATTGGCACCTTGACCCAGGCGGTTGGGGAAGTTACGGGTAGAAGTGGAAACTACAGTGGTATTAGGTGCTACGCGTGCCTGGTTACCCATACACAAAGAACAGCCGGGCATTTCAGTGCGGGCACCGGCACGGCCATAAATGTTGTAGTAGCCTTCTTCCATCAACTGGTGCTCATCCATCTTGGTGGGCGGAGCCAACCAGAGACGGGTGCTGAGGGAGCCCCCAGGCACTTTATCCAGCAACTTGCCGGCAGCCCGGAAGTGACCGATGTTGGTCATACAGGAACCGATAAATACTTCGTCGATCTTGTCGCCGGCAACGTCAGACAGTGTTTTGGCATCGTCTGGATCGTTGGGGCAGCACAGGATAGGCTCTGCGATCTCATCCATGTTGATTTCGATGACTTCGCAATACTCCGCATCTGCATCAGCGCGCATCAGGCTTGGGTTAGCCAGCCATTCTTCCATGGCAGTGATGCGACGCTCCAGAGTACGTGCAGCACCGTAGCCATTGGCAATCATCCACTTCAACAGGGTGATATTGGATTTCAGGTACTCTGCAACAGAATCTTCTGACAGGGTGATAGTACAACCCGCTGCGGAACGCTCGGCAGAGGCGTCAGACAGTTCGAAAGCCTGTTCTACGGTCAGGTCTTCCAAACCTTCGATTTCCAATACTCGGCCGGAGAAGATGTTCTTCTTGCCTTTCTTCTCCACGGTCAGCAGACCGGCTTTGATCGCGTACAGCGGGATGGCGTGTACCAGGTCACGCAGGGTGATACCGGGTTGACGGGTACCGGTGAAACGTACCAGCACGGATTCAGGCATATCCAGCGGCATAACGCCGGTAGCCGCCGCAAATGCCACCAGACCGGAACCCGCTGGGAACGAGATACCGATTGGGAAACGGGTGTGGGAGTCACCGCCGGTACCGACGGTATCGGGCAACAACATACGGTTCAGCCAGCTGTGGATGATGCCGTCTCCAGGACGCAGTGATACACCGCCGCGGTTCATGATGAAGTCCGGCAGGGTGTGCTGCATTTCCACGTCGACAGGCTTGGGGTAAGCCGCAGTGTGACAGAAGGATTGCATGGTCAGGTCAGCTGAGAAGCCCAGACAAGCGAGGTCTTTCAGTTCGTCGCGGGTCATGGGGCCGGTAGTGTCTTGTGAACCCACAGTGGTCATTCTGGGCTCACAGTATTGACCCGGACGCACGCCTTCAACGCCACAGGCTTTACCGACCATTTTCTGGGCCAGGGTAAAGCCTTTGGTGGACTCAGCCACAGAAACAGGTGAACGGAATAGATCAGAGGCACCCAGGCCCAATGCTTCGCGGGCACGGTTGGTCAGGCCTCGACCGATAATCAAATTGATGCGGCCACCGGCGCGTACTTCGTCGATCAATACGTCGGATTTCAATTCGAACTCAGAAACAACTTCGTCAGAACCGTGCTTCTTGATCTTGCCTTCATAGGGGAAGATATCAACCACGTCGCCCATGTTGAGGTTGGATACGTCCGCTTCGAAGGGCAGGGCGCCAGCATCTTCCATTGTGTTGAAGAAGATGGGGGCGATTTTGCTGCCGATACAAATGCCGCCCTGGCGCTTGTTGGGCACGTAAGGGATGTCGTCGCCGGTAAACCACAGCACCGAGTTGGTGGCTGACTTACGGGATGAACCGGTACCCACTACGTCACCAACATAGGCAACGGTATGACCCTTCGCTTTCAGCTCTTGGATCTGGCTGATTGGGCCAATCTCACCGGGCTTTTCCGGTTTGATGCCTTCGCGCTCATTTTTCAGCATGGCATTGGCGTGCAGGGGGATATCCGGGCGGGACCAGGCATCCTGAGCAGGGGACAGGTCATCGGTATTGGTTTCGCCGGTTACCTTGAAAACGGTAATGGTCATTTTTTGCGGCAGTTCAGGCTTGCTGGTGAACCACTCGCCGTCAGCCCAGGATTGCAGTACTTTTTTGGCGTTCTCGCTGTTCTTGGATTTTTCCACCACGTCGTGGAAGGCGTCAAACACCAGCAGCGTTTTGGACAGGCCTGCAACAGCCAGATCACCCACTTCTGCGTCGTCCAGCAGATCGATCATAGGCTGAACGTTGTAACCACCCAGCATGGTTCCAAGCAGCTCAGTGGCTTTACGCTTGTCAACCAATGGGGAGGCAGCTTCACCTTTAGCGACCGCGGCCAGGAATCCGGCCTTCACATAGGCAGCTTGGTCAACACCGGCAGGAATACGATAGGTCAGCAGCTCAACCAGGAACTCCTCTTCACCGGCTGGTGGGTTTTTGAGCAACTCCACCAGGTCGGCAACCTGTTGTTCGTCCAAGGGCTTGGGTGGGATGCCTTGGGCGGCACGTTCTTCTACATGTTTGCGATATGCTTCGAGCACGGTATGACCTCTCTACAGTGTGACTTCGATTGCGGTGGGCCGGTTTTGCCAGCCAGCGGATGCCCCCTATGTAAGGTGGGCGAGCGATCTCGAAAAATTAGCGCGCGGATTATACCAAACTTCGAATCAGTTTACAGCAGCCTGATCCGCGGGTACCCATTCAGGGCATTTATGTAAGTTATTGATTTTTTGAATGTTGAGAGTTGGGCGGCTGGTGACTCCTGAGTCAATTGTAGGGCCTGGGCTCATTGTTGGGCCGCCGCTTGAAACGTTTGTATTCCCATTGGTACTGTTTCGGGTCCCGCAGAATGATCCGCTCGACGCATCGGTTCATGGCGGCTGCAGAGACTTCGATGTCTTCGCTGTAGAAGTCATCTTCCACCGGTTCAAAGAACACGTGAAAGGTTTTGCCATCGGGGTTGCGCTGGCAACCGAAGCCGATTGCCACTGATCCTGTGTCATTGGTCAGCTTGCTCACCAGGCGTGGAGTCAGCGCCGGCACGCCGAAAAAGGGTGCCCATACACCGCTTTTCACCGTCGGTTCCTGATCGGGGAGTACACCGGTTGCTTTGCCCTGTGGTAACGCTTTGAACAGGGCTATAACGCCTCGCTTATCAGCCGCCACCATCTTGGTGTTTTGGGAGCGGGCGCGATAAATCAGCTGGTCCAGCGCTGGGGATTCGGCAGGCTTATACATCGCAAGCAGATCACATTTTTCCGCCATGTAATAGTTGCTCAATTCCCAGTTGCCAAAATGAGGAACGATAAAGACCACACCCTTATTCTTTGCCAGGGCGTCATCCAGGATGCTCTCATTATCAGCGTAGGTGATCAGGTTTAACAGCTTGCCGGATGGTTGGCTCCAGGCAGCGGCTATCTCAAAGGCGGTCCGCGTAGTCTCGCAAATGGATTGTCTGGCAAGCTTTAAGCGTTCTACAGGGTCCATTGCGGGGAAGCACATTTCCAGGTTGATTAATGTCACCTTTCTGGCGCCGGGAGCCAGATACCAGACTGCATGCCCCAGCCACTCACCCATCTTTCCCAGTACCCAGAGTGGGAGTTTGCCGAAGATGCCAATCAACGCGACGAGTAACTTGCCACCTATGTCGCTGTTATTGGGTTTGGTTTCAGACTGCTTGCTCACCTAATTAAGATATTCCAATCACATTGAAGGGACATAGAATAGGATAAAAATCGATTTCGCACTATGGTGTACGTATAATCCAGCTACTTTCGGCATCTGAGACACGGCAATATGGTAGAAATGAGTGAAGTAAGATCCTTTCTTGGTTGTGGGACGCCTTCCCAATGGATTGACGCAGCACTGGTGAACCTGCCGACTTTGTTGATCGATCATGCCCACTGTGAAAAAAAGGCGGCGTCAACTGCCCTCAACCTGCTGTTTCGATACGTAGACCGGCGCAATCTTTTGTCCAAACTCTCCCAGTTGGCGCGGGAAGAGCTGCTCCACTTTGAGCAGGTGGTGGAGTTGATGGAGAGCCATGGGATTCGTTATGACCATATGACTCCGGCGCGCTACGCCATGGGCTTGCGCAAGCATATCCGTCATACCGAGCCTGAAAAGTTGGTGGATACCTTAATTATTGGAGCGTTTATCGAAGCGCGGTCCTGCGAGCGATTTGAGGCTTTGGCCCCCCGTCTACTGGAAAATCCGGAAACCCAGCATATTGGGAAGTACTATCAGTTCTTGCTGAAGTCAGAAAGCCGGCACTTTGAGGATTACCTCACGCTTGCCCGGGAATATTCCCCTGAGCCCATTGATAATCGCGTGAACACCTTTCGGGAAATCGAACGCGAACTCATTGAGTCTGAAGATCATGAATTTAGATTCCACAGTGGTATACCGGCAAAGAATTAATTGCCCCTAGCCGGGAAACTCAAAACTGCGAAGCTCCAGCTCTGCCTCATCGGCAATAAGGTACCAGCCCTGGCGGTGCCAGTCTCCCAGGACGATGCGCTCATAATTGCTCTTATCAATGTTGATCTGATGCCGGTCTGGTCGGTGGGTGTGACCGTGAATGAACAGGGGAACCCGGTGTTCCCGGAAAACATTCAAAACCTCATCCTGGTTCACATCCAGAATCTCATAGGTTTTGTCTTTGGCGTCTTCCTGGCTTTGGTTGCGCGCTTGTTTGCCGAAAGCAATTCTCTCATCCAGGGGTTTCGAGAGGAACTCCTTTTGCCAGGCCGGATTGCGCACCATCTTTCGGAAATCCATATAGAGCTTGTCATCGGTGCAGAGCGAGTCGCCATGCATCAGCAGGCATTGCCTGCCGGCCAACTCCACAAAGTAGGGCTCGTCTATTAATTTAGCACCACATTTTTCAGCAAACTGCTCCCCCAACAAAAAATCCCGGTTGCCGCGCATGATGAATACGCTACAACCCGCGTCGCCAAACTGCTGGAGTCGAGCGGCAACCTGTTGCGCGGTCGGTGTCAGGGCGTCGTCACCCAGCCAGATTTCAAAAAAATCACCGAGGATAAACAAGCGTTCAACGGCGCCTTGAAATTGATCCAGTAGATAGAAGAACGCCCGGGTAATGTCCGGGCGTTGATCTTCCAGATGTAAATCCGAGATCAGTAATGTACGCATTGTTACTCGGATACTACTTCAGCGGTTTCTATAATTACCGGTTCCATGGGAACGTCCTGATGGAAGCCGTGACGCCCGGTTTTTACGCCTTTGATTTGGTTAACAACGTCCATGCCGTCAACTACTTTGCCAAATACGGCATAACCCCAACCCTGTACGCTTTCGCCGGAGAAATTCAGGAAGTCGTTATCTTTGATGTTGATAAAAAACTGGGCGGAAGCGGAATGGGGATCCTGGGTGCGGGCCATGGCGATGGTGCCCGCATCATTCTTCAGGCCATTGTTGGCTTCGTTTTTGATTGGGTCTTTAGTGCTTTTCTGCTGCATATCTTTATCGAAACCGCCGCCCTGGATCATGAAGCCATCAATTACCCGGTGGAAGATGGTTCCGTTATAGTGACCATCGTTAACATAGCTCACGAAGTTCTCTACGGTGACAGGGGCTTTTTCTTTGTTCAATTCAAGTTTGATGTCGCCCATGCTGGTGTGAAGAATAACTAAAATTGCTTCCATTGTTTTTTCCTGTCTTTAGCGTATGTTTTGGTGAGAATCCTGTTTATTGGTGCAGGTCCTGTGCAGCGATGAGGGTGTTTTCTAATAGTGTCGCAACCGTCAGGGGTCCGACTCCGCCTGGCACCGGGGTAATCCAGCCCGCTCGTTCAGCGGCAGGTTTAAATTCCACGTCGCCCCTCAGCTTACCATCTTCACAGCGATTAATGCCCACATCAATCACAATTGCGCCTTCTTTAACCCACGTGCCCGGGATGAATTCCGGTTTGCCAACGGCCACCACCAGCAAATCAGCACGTGCTACATGTGATTGTAAGTTTCTGGTGAATCGGTGACAGGTCGTTACCGTGCAACCGGCCAATAAGAGTTCCAGGGTCATCGGGCGCCCGACTATATTGGATGCACCCACAATGACAGCTTCCAATCCGTGCAATGGCACCTTGGTCGACTCAATCAGTTTCATAATGCCTTTGGGTGTGCAGGGGCGCAGGAGAGGCATGCGTTGCACCAAACGACCCATGTTATAGGGGTGAAAGCCATCAACATCTTTATCGGGACGAATGGTGTTGATAACTTCCTTGTCATCAAGGTGGTCCGGTAGGGGGAGTTGTACCAGTATGCCGTCGATCTGCGGATCGTTATTCAGTGACTCCACCAACTCATTGAGTTCCTGTTGGCTTGTGCTTGCGGGTAAATCAAACGACCGCGAAACGAATCCCACCTCTTCGCAGGACTGCCGCTTCTTGTTGACGTAAACGGCGGATGCCGCGTCGTTGCCAACCAGAATCACTGCCAACCCGGGTGCGCGCTTCCCTTCATTCAATCGCTGTGCAACAGCGCTTTTAATGTCAGCTCTGAGGCTGGCAGCAATGGCAGTGCCATCAATGATGTTTGCAGTCATAGGTCAGGTTCAGGATCCAGGCAAATTTCAACGTGAGAAACGGGGCTCAATTTCAGGCGCGGTATTGTCTCATTATACCCCTCATCGGGTAAAGATCTGGCATCAACAGGTTGATCTCATTGAATATTATGAAAGTGTTTGACGCGCAGCTAAGGGATGTATATCATGCGGCCCTCTTCACCGAAGCGGTGTTAGAACGGGGCATAGCGCAGTCTGGTAGCGCGCCTGCTTTGGGAGCAGGATGTCGGGGGTTCGAATCCCTCTGCCCCGACCAGAATGATCAAGAAAATCAGATGATTAGCAGTGTGCTCGAGGTAATGCGCTCGTAGCTCAACCGGATAGAGCATCGGCCTTCTAAGCCGGCGGTTGCAGGTTCGAGTCCTGCCGGGCGCGCCAGCCTCTTCATCTGAAAGATCAAAACCGGTAAAGTAACCGGGTTTACAGCGGTTTGCTGGTGGGCGTAGCTCAGTTGGTAGAGCCCCGGATTGTGATTCCGGTCGTCGTGGGTTCAAGTCCCATCGTCCACCCCATTATTCCCAGGTGCCGAGACGCGCCGGTGGGGCAAAAATCGAGACCGGTAATGTCCTCAGGATATTGCCGGTTTCTTGTTTTAAGAGCACATAACCGAAAGGTGACGTAACTATGCAAGTTTCCGTGGAAACCACCTCTGGACTGGGTCGCAAATTGACCGTAGGTGTACCAGCTGAAAAAATCGATACAGCGGTAGACGAAAAACTGAAGGATGCAGCCAAGCGTGTTCGTATCGATGGTTTTCGTCCTGGTAAAGTGCCTCTAAAAGAAGTGCGTCGCCGTTTTGGCAAATCCATTCGCGAAGAAGTCATCGGCGAAGTGGTCAGCAACTCTTTTTATGATGCGGTTACTAAAGAGTCCCTGAATCCCGCTGGCTATCCCTCAATTGAACGCACTACTGATGAGCCTGGCAAAGATTTGGAATTCGTTGCCACTTTTGAAGTGTATCCAGAAGTTCAGGTGCAGGGTCTGGAAAAAATCTCAGTAACCCGTCCCGTTGCTGAAATCACTGAGTCCGACATTGACACTATGATCGAGCGTTTGCGTGAGCAGCGAGCTTCCTTTACCGACGTTGATCGTGCGGCGGAAGAAGGTGATCAGGTTAATATCGACTTTGAGGGCACCAAAGATGGCGTAGCTTTCGATGGTGGCACTGCAGCAGGACAGGATCTGGTGTTGGGCTCCGGTCGAATGATCCCAGGGTTTGAAGACGGGATTGTTGGTATGTCAAAAGGGGAAGAGAAGGTAATCGATGTCACTTTCCCCGAAGATTACCACTCCGAAGATTTGAAGGGGCAAGCGGTCCAGTTCAAGATTACTGTTAACCAGGTCCAGGGTCGTACTTTGCCTGAAGTGAATGAAGAGTTTATCAAGAACTTCACTCAGAAAGACGAAACCAGCATGGAAGAGTTCCGTTCCGAAATTCGCAACAATATGGAGCGTGAGCTGAAAAACGCGGTTAAGAATCGCGTTAAGAAAGAAGTGATGGATGGTGTGCTTGATAACAATGATGTTGAAGTACCCAAGGCCCTGATTGATTCTGAAATCAATCGCCAGCGCCAGCAAATGATGCAGCAGTTCGGCGGTGGTCAAAACTTCGATATGAACATGTTGCCGGCTGAGTTGTTTGAAGGTCAGGCTACCCGCGCAGTGAAACTGGCGCTTGTGTTGGGTGAGTTGATTAAAGAGAAAGAAGTCAAAGCGGATGCTGCTCGAGTGCGCAGCACCATCGAGGAAATGGCTCAACCCTACGAGAACCCGGAGCAAGTGGTAGCCTGGTACTACGAGAACCAGCAGATGCTGCAACAAGTGGAAGCCATGGTGCTTGAAGACCAGGTGGTTGATCTGATCCTGGAGCAGGCGACTGTGACTGATCAAGAAATGAGCTATGAAGAAGCGGTCAAGCAGCCTCAAAATGAAGCTGAGTAGTATTTGACCATAAGTAAAAGCGCGGCCTTGGTGCCGCGCTTTTTTTTTGCCTAAAGCATGTGATCCTTTTCGTAATGGCGCTATAGTAAATAAGCGAGCCAAGGTATTGAAATTTCTTACAAAGGCCTCACCTAATTAGTGTGCTGGACCATTTGTTACAAGACCACCACCATTGTCTGAAAATGTAAGGATCATGACATGTCCCACCGTTATGAAGAACTGTTAGATCGTAATCCCATTCTGAACACTGGACTGGTTCCCATGGTTATAGAGCAGACGGCTCGAGGGGAGCGTTCCTTCGACATCTACTCACGCCTGCTGAAAGAGCGGGTGATATTCATGGTGGGGCAGGTAGAAGACCACATGGCCAACCTGATCGTTGCCCAGCTTCTGTTCCTGGAATCAGAAAATCCCGACAAAGACATTCACTTCTACATTAACTCTCCTGGCGGATCGGTTACTGCAGGCATGGCAATCTACGATACCATGCAGTTCATCAAGCCGGACGTGTCTACTATGTGTGTAGGTCAGGCCTGTTCAATGGGGTCTCTGTTGCTGACGGCCGGTGCAACTGGCAAGCGTTACTGCCTGCCGAACTCCAGGGTTATGATCCACCAGCCCCTGGGCGGTTTCCAAGGTCAGGCATCGGATATCGAGATCCACGCCCGTGAAATCATCCAAATGAAAAAGCGCCTTAACGAAATTCTGGCGGGTCACACGGGTCAACCTATTGAGAAGATTGAGCAGGATACCGATAGGGATAACTTCATGAGTGCTTATGATGCAAAAGAATATGGCCTAGTAGACCAAGTGCTCGAGAAGCGTTAACTTTAAAATCAACTAGTTAAGAGTGCTTCCGAGATTTTACGTGAAAAATGCGGGAATCCTGGACTTGCAAAAACGGGGTTTTCGCTGCATCTTTCTATATGTAAAAGATGCAGGTCCGATGAGGTAAGTAAATGACTGACGAAAGAGACGGCAAAGGCGAAGACAGCGGAAAGCTGCTCTATTGCTCTTTTTGTGGCAAAAGCCAACATGAAGTGCGCAAGCTCATTGCCGGACCCTCTGTTTTTATCTGTGATGAGTGTGTAGACCTCTGCAACGATATTATCCGTGAAGAAGTTCAGGAAGAAAGCAGCGACAGTACTTCAGACAAACTTCCCACACCTTCCGAAATTAAAACCATCCTGGATGACTATGTTATCGGTCAGTCGCGTGCCAAGAAGGTTTTGTCGGTAGCGGTTTATAACCATTACAAGCGCTTGCGTTCCGGGTCTGCGAAATCGGCAAAAGGCAGTAATGCGGAAGTGGAGCTGGGCAAGAGCAACATTCTTCTAATTGGGCCTACCGGCAGTGGTAAGACACTTTTGGCAGAAACCCTGGCTCGGCTTCTTAATGTTCCCTTCACTATCGCGGACGCTACCACGCTCACTGAAGCAGGGTATGTAGGCGAAGATGTAGAGAATATTATTCAGAAACTGCTGCAGAAATGTGACTACGATGTCGAAAAAGCCCAGATGGGTATTGTCTACATCGATGAGATCGACAAGATCTCCCGCAAATCTGATAACCCTTCCATCACCCGGGATGTTTCCGGCGAGGGTGTGCAACAGGCTTTGTTGAAACTCATAGAAGGCACTGTCGCTTCAGTACCGCCCCAGGGTGGACGCAAGCACCCTCAGCAGGAATTCCTGCAAGTGGATACTTCAAATATTTTGTTCATTTGTGGTGGCGCGTTTGCGGGGCTGGATAAAGTCATCAGTGATCGTTCTGAGAAAAGCGGCATTGGCTTTTCGGCCACCGTTAAGAGCAAAGAAGACAAGCGTAATGTTGGTGAAACGCTGAAGGAAGTTGAGCCTGAAGATTTGGTTCGTTACGGCTTGATCCCTGAGTTTGTTGGTCGTCTTCCTGTTATTGCTACGCTTGAAGAACTGGATGAAGAAGCGTTGGTACAGATTCTCACCGAGCCAAAGAACTCGCTTACCAAACAATACAGCAAGTTGTTTGAACTGGATGATGTAGATCTGGATTTCCGCGAAGATGCTTTGGTTGCTGTGGCGAAGAAAGCGATGGAACGTAAAACCGGTGCACGGGGGTTGCGTTCCATTCTTGAATCAGTGTTGTTGGATACCATGTACGATGTACCTTCCATGAAAAACCTGGTGAAGGTGGTTATCGATGGTGCGGTCATCAAAGGGGAATCTGAACCCCTGATGATTTACGAAAACAACGATCAAGCCAAAGCTGTTCCAGACGATTGATCGCTTTATACCTATGTAAAAAAGGGGCCTGATGGCCCCTTTTTCTTCGATAATGCATGTTAGGCCCTTGATTATTTAGAGGGCTGGCCCCATTGTAGTTACATACTTATGTCGACCGGCACGATAATTGAATCAAGCTAGTCACACCCTTTTCTTCAACAGGTACTGGCAATGGCATTTCCCAGCGAAGCAAAACAATTTCCGTTACTGGCCCTCCGCGATGTAGTGGTTTATCCCCATATGGTGATACCGCTGTTCGTTGGTCGTGAAAAGTCGATCAAGGCGTTGGAAGAGGCCATGGAAAGCGACAAGCAGATCGTGCTTGTCGCCCAGGTAAACGCCTCTGACGATGATCCTGCACCGAGTGATCTGTATCAGGTGGGTACAATTGCAACCATTCTGCAACTGCTCAAGCTCCCTGATGGCACTGTGAAAGTATTGGTGGAAGGGGCTAGTCGAGCGTTCACCAAGAATGTCACATTGGACGATGGATACCTTAAGGCAGAAGTGAAGGAAACGCCTTTTTCCAGTGTGGATGAACGGGAAGGGGAAGTGCTGGTTCGCTCTCTTCTGTCCCAGTTTGAACAGTACGTTAAACTCAGCAAGAAGGTTGCTTCTGAAATTCTTACTTCGGTCAGCAATATTGAAGAGCCCGGTCGCTTGTCCGATACCATTGCTGCTCACCTTGCACTGAAAATCCAGGATAAACAACGCATCCTGGAAATCTTTGATATCCGCGAGCGTATCGATCACCTGATGGCATTAATGGAAGGTGAAATTGATCTGCTGCAAGTTGAAAAACGGATTCGCGGCCGTGTTAAGAAACAAATGGAGAAGAGCCAGCGCGAGTACTATTTGAATGAGCAGATGAAAGCCATTCAAAAAGAACTGGGTGACCTGGAAGAGAGTGGCAACGAGCTGGAAGAATTTGAGAAAAAAATCGAATCTTCCGGTATGACGAAAGAAGCCAAAGAAAAAGCCCGCGCTGAACTGAATAAATTGAAGATGATGTCTCCCATGTCGGCGGAGGCAACGGTTGTGCGAAGCTATCTCGACTGGATGGTGAACTTACCCTGGAAGAAGAAGAGTAAGGTTCGCCACGATCTCAAGAAAGCCAAGGAAATTCTTGACCAGGATCATTACGGCCTGGATGAGGTGAAGGAACGCATTCTTGAGTACCTTGCTGTGCAAGCTCGGGTAAACAAGATTCGTGGTCCGGTTCTGTGTCTGGTGGGGCCTCCTGGGGTAGGTAAAACCTCTCTTGGGCAATCCATTGCGAAGGCTACAAACAGAAAGTTTGTCAGAATGGCGTTGGGCGGAGTCCGTGATGAAGCAGAGATCCGTGGTCACCGTCGCACCTATATTGGCTCAATGCCTGGAAAGTTGGTGCAGAAAATATCCAAAGTAGGGGTAAAGAATCCTTTGTTCCTGCTTGATGAAATCGACAAGATGGGTGTGGATATGCGAGGCGATCCGGCTTCAGCATTGCTGGAGGTTTTGGATCCTGAGCAGAACAATACGTTTAACGACCATTACCTTGAAGTCGATTATGATTTGTCTGATGTGCTGTTCATTTGTACTTCAAACTCCATGAATATCCCTGCACCTCTACTTGATCGGATGGAAGTTATTCGTATCCCCGGTTATACAGAAGATGAGAAGCTGAATATTGCGCAGCAATACCTGGTGCCCAAGCAGCGCAAGATGAATGGGTTGAAAGACGAAGAGCTCGTCATGAGTGATGACTCTATTCGCCACCTCATCCGTTACTACACCCGTGAGTCCGGTGTGCGCGGTTTGGAACGTGAAATTGCCAAGGTATGCCGCAAACATGTTAAGGAAAATGTGCTCAGTTCTACTTTGGACCCCATTACAATCAGCCCTGAACTGCTGGAAGACTATAGTGGTGTAAGGAAATTCAATTACGGCAAGAAAGAAGATGAAGATCGTATTGGTCAAGTTACCGGATTAGCCTGGACCTCAGTTGGGGGCGAATTGCTCACCATTGAAGCGGCTGCGGTCCCGGGTAAAGGGCGCCAGATTCGAACCGGGTCATTGGGCGATGTGATGCAGGAATCCATTCAGGCAGCGCTGACGGTGGTTAGAAGCCGGTCGCATATGCTGGGTATTTCCCCCGAATTCCATGATAAAAACGATATTCATATTCATGTTCCTGAAGGGGCTACACCGAAAGATGGTCCGAGTGCAGGTATTGGCATGTGCACCGCTTTGGTGTCGGTGTTGACCAATATTCCGGTGCGGTCTGATGTGGCTATGACGGGTGAAATTACGCTGCGTGGTCAGGTATTACCAATAGGGGGGCTGAAGGAGAAATTGTTGGCGGCCCACCGCGGTGGTATCACAACGATTATCATTCCAAAGGAAAATGAACGGGATCTAAAAGAAATTCCAGACAACATAAAAGAAGATTTGGATATCCATTGCGTTAAATGGATTGACGAAGTTCTGGAGCTTGCGCTGGTCAGTATGCCTGAACCCTGTCCTGAAAAAGCAACTACCGACTCGGTTGAATTAGCCTCTCGCGATGAAGCCGAAGACGACGATAACGACAGACTAAGTACTCACTAAGTAAAGAAACGGGCCGGATATTTTTTCAGGCCCGTTTACTTTCATGCAAAGTAGAGTTATTAGTTTGCTTCCAAATCCTAAAAAATAAGATAAGAATTCCGTAAAAATGACTTGAAAAAAATTATTTATCTGCAGCTTGAGGGGTGCGCTTGACAGCCCTTTTTGGCAGTTGGTATAAAGTTGCTCCACCGCGAAAGACGGGGCCTCAACGGTCCACAGGCCGAAAGTTTTTCACCTAAATAGAGCCAAGATTCTTGGTCAAATCCGCAGACATAATTCTTTTAAAAGGGGAGTCTTGTGAACAAATCTGAATTGATCGACGCCATTGCAGCTTCTGCTGACATTCCAAAAGCTCAAGCCGGTCGTGCACTGGATGCAGTTATTGACACTGTAACCGGCGCTTTGCAACAAAATGATCAGGTCGTTCTGGTTGGCTTTGGCACTTTTGCCGTTAAAGATCGTGCCGCTCGCAGCGGACGTAATCCACAAACTGGTCAGCCTATCGAAATTCCTGCCGCCAAAATCCCTACATTTAAGCCAGGTAAAGCGCTTAAAGACGCGGTTAACGGTTAAGACCTGTTAATGGTTGCCCCGAGTTTCATCACTGAAAACGAAAACAATAATAATTGAATAGACCGAACATGGTCGCTTTAGAGCATCCCAGTTTGGCTAAAAAATATTCTAAATCATTTAATTATTTACGGAGTTCCGGAGCGGTAGTTCAGTTGGTTAGAATACCGGCCTGTCACGCCGGGGGTCGCGGGTTCGAGCCCCGTCCGCTCCGCCAACACCGTCGTTTGCGGTTTTCAGTGAATGAAGCCTCAAGTAAGATTGAAGAGAAGCGTATCTATGATACGCTTCTCTTTTTGTTTTTAGGGAATCCCCTTTTGGAGCGAACAGATCATGCAGCAGTTTCGTAATTTGCTTAGAGGTTGGCTGGGCAAACTTCTGCTTATTATTTTTATTCTCCCTTTTGCTTTCTTCGGGATAGAAGGGATCTTCAATTCAAACAGCAGCCAGGATGTTGCCTTTGTTGTTAACGGCGTTGAGATCTCCAAGATTGAGGTAAGCCGCGGTATCGAGAACCAGCGTCGCAATCTCAAACAGCAAATGGGAGGCAACATCGACGACTCATTCTTGACCGACGAATTGCTACGCCCTCGCGTCGTTGAAGGTCTGATTCAGAAAGAACTCATCCGACAGGCCTCTGAAAAGGAGGGCTTGGCGGTTTCCAGTAGCTTGGTGAAGTCCTACGTTCGTTCACTGCCCCAATTCCAGGATGAATCCGGAGAGTTCTCCAACGATAAGCTGGAATCGTTGCTGGTTCAGGCTAATTTCAGCAAAGCCAGGCTGTTTGATGCCGTTCAGGAGAGCATGGTGTTGGAGCAGCTGCAATCCGGGATCGGCAAAACGGCCTTTATCACCTCTCCCGAACTTGAGTATATCGTTAAGCTGAACGGCCAGACCCGTACCATCAGTTATGCGACACTGAAAGCGGCCCCCCTGAAAGACTCTATTGAGCTGACACCGGCTGAAATTGAGGCCTACTACGAGCAGAACAAGGTTCAGTACCGTACCCAGGAGAAGGTTAAGGTCCACTATGTGGCGGTGTCGCTGGAAGACTTTATGGATGATGTCACGGTGGAGGAGGCTGATCTCCTCGCCGCTTATGAAGATTACCGAAAAGAGTTGGTTTCTCAGGAACGTCGGCGCGCTTCCCATATATTGGTGGAAGTCACCGACGAGCGCAGTGATGAAGAGGCGAAAGCTCGTATTGAAGAAGCTCAGAAGAAGCTGGATTCTGGGGTGGTTTTTGAAGATCTGGCGAAAGAGTATTCTGATGACATTGCCACGGCGGGATCGGGTGGTGACCTGGACTATGCCGGCCGCGGACTGTTTGATCCGGCCTTTGAAGACGCCTTATTTGGACTCGCTAAAGAAGGAGACGTGACTGGACTGGTCAAGACCGAGTTCGGTTATCACATCATTAAGCTGACGGGTATCGAAACCCCGGAAGTGGCGACCTACGATGAAAAGAAACAGGAACTGGAGCAGTCTTTAAAGCAACAGCTGGCTCGGGAGAAACTGGACGAAGCGGTTGATGACATCAGCCGAATGGCATTTGAATCCGGAGATTTGCAGCTGATATCCGAGGCCTACGGCGAGCCGGTGCAAACCACTGATTTCTTTACTGCCAGAGGTGGTGCCGGTGTTGCGTCTGACCCCGACTTCATCGCAGCCGCCTTTTCTGCGCCTGTACTGGAAGAGGGTCACAATAGTGATGTGGTTGAACTCCCCAACAATACTGTGGGTGTACTGCGACTGGCTGAGCACGAACAGGCCCGTGATCAAACTCTGCAGGAAGTGGAAGAGCAGGTTAAGTCGGCTTTGACCCAGCAGAAAATACGAGAGTTGGCCAAAGAAAAAGGCGAGCAAATTGTTGCCAGGCTGATCGAGGGCGCCGATCTCAGTAGCATTGGTGAAGAGTTTGGTTTGGAGTGGAAACAGGATGTGGCGGTTACCCGCCAGAGTGGAGAAGTATCACGCCCTATCATCTCCAAGGCCTTTGAAATGCCGAAACCGGTTGCAGAAAAGCCCAGCGTTGATAAGGTTGCGCTGCCGAGCGGTGACCAGGAGATTGTGGTTCTGACCAGTGTGTCTGAAGGCCAGTTTGACCTGGGAGAAACAGAGGCTCTGCAGGCAAAGGCCTCCGCCGCACAGCAATTTGGCACCGTGGATTTCAACAACTATGTTGCGTCTTTGAAAGACAGTGCTGAAATTGACATGCGTTAACTTAGGCTAAATAGTCTAAACTTTAAAAAAGCCCCGAACTTCTCCAAGTTCGGGGCTTTTTTGTTTATCACGTTCGCGTGCTAGAGCGCGAAGGCGGAATTGATTAACTCTTTCGTGTATTCATTTTGGGGTGAGCTGAAAATAGCATCTGCTGGGCCATATTCCAGAGCCTTGCCTTGTTTTAATACCAAAACGTCATGAGCGATGGTCTTCACGACTTTCAGGTCGTGACTAATAAACAGGTAGGAGAAACCGTGTTTTTGCTGCAGCGATCTCAACAGGTCCATCAGCTGCGCTTGAATAGAGCGGTCCAGGGCGGATGTCGGTTCATCCAATACAATCAATTCCGGTTCCAGAATCAAGGCTCGGGCAATGGCGATGCGTTGACGTTGACCGCCGGAAAACTCATGGGGGAAGCGATGTCGCATTTCAGGGTCCAATCCCACTTCCTGCAATGCGTTGATGACTTTGGCTTCGCGTTCTTTTTTCGATCCGATATTATGGATGTTCAACCCTTCCGCTACGATCTCTTCGATGCTCATCCTGGGGGATAAACTGCTGAAAGGATCCTGAAAAACGATCTGCATACGCTTTCTCAGGGGGCGCACCTGTTGAGTGTTGAGATGCTCCAGCTCCTGCGCATTGAACCGTATGCTGCCTTTGCTCTCGATTAATTTGAGTAAAGCCTGAACCAGGGTTGTCTTGCCAGAGCCGCTTTCACCCACAATACCCAGTGTGTAGCCTTTTTTGATGGTAAAACTAATGTCGTCCACGGCTTTGATATGACCCACCGTGTGCTTGAATACGCCGCGCTTGATTGGGAACCAGACCCGTAAGGACTGTACGTCCATAACGGAGGCGGAGTCCTGGCTGGTCTCTACTGGAGACCCGCTGGGCTCAGCCGCTAACAGAGATTTGGTGTATTCATGTTTAGGGTCTTTGAAAAGCAGCGGTGTCTCGTTTACCTCCACCAACTTGCCCTGGGTCATTACGCCAACTCGGTGAGCATACCGCTTTACGATGCCCAAATCGTGGGTGATGAGCAAGACGGTCATACCCAGCTTTTGCTGCAACTCTTTCAACAGATTGAGCACTTGCTTCTGGATGGTTACGTCCAGCGCTGTAGTCGGCTCATCAGCGATCAGTATCTCGGGCTCATTTGCCAGGGCCATGGCGATCATAACCCTTTGCCGTTGCCCACCTGACAACTGATGAGGATAAGATCTCAGTCTTGTTTCCGGTTCAGGTATGCCAACCAGGTTGAGTAATTCGAGAATTCTGGCAGTAACCGCTTTCCCCGTTAACCCGCGGTGTATTTTCAATACTTCCCCAATTTGTTTTTGTACGGTGTGCAGTGGGTTCAGGGCCGTGAGCGGTTCTTGAAATACCATCCCAATGCGGTTGCCACGTATTTTTCGAATTTCATCAGGCGTCTTCTTTAGCAGGTCCTGGTTTTCAAACAGAATTCGACCGGACTTGTAATGGGTGATCGACTTGGGCAGCAACTGAGTGATCGCCATCGCCGTCACCGATTTACCCGATCCGCTCTCGCCCACTAAAGCAAACATCTCACCCTGTTTAAGCTCAAAACTTACCCCGCTTACAGCATTGTTTTCATGTGCGCCTTGCTGAAAGGAGATAGAAAGTGACTCGATTTTCAAAACAGTGTTATCGCTCATCTTGCTACCTTGTCAGCTGGCTCGGGGGTCAAATGCATCGCGGAAAGCCTCGCCAATGAAGACCAGCAGGGTCAACATAATGCTGAGCACACAAAAGGCGCTGATGCCTAACCAGGGGGCTTGAAGATTGGATTTGCCCTGTGAAACCAGCTCTCCCAATGAAGGCGACCCTGGTGGTAAGCCAAATCCCAGGAAGTCCAGGGCGGTTAGTGTGGTGATGGAACCAGTCAGGATAAAGGGCATGAACGTAATGGTGGCGACCATGGCGTTAGGTAAAATATGCTTGAACATGATGCTGGTGTCATCAAGGCCTAGCGCTTTTGCCGCTTTTACATACTCCAGATTACGCCCTCTGAGAAACTCGGCGCGGACCACTGGTACCAGAGTCATCCAGCTGAACAGCAGCATGATACCCAACAGCCACCAAAAATTCGGTTTGACGATGCTGGAGAGTATGATCAGCAGGAAAAGTGTGGGCAGTGAGGACCAGATTTCAATAAATCGTTGTCCGAACAGATCGGTTTTACCACCGTGATACCCCTGCAGAGCACCGGCTACGATTCCGACAACAGAGCTGAAAATGGTTAACACCAAGCCGAACAGAACCGAGATCCTGAACCCGTAAATCACCCGGGCCAGCACATCGCGACCCTGATCATCCGTCCCCAGATAGTTCACGCTGTCTGGAGCTGAGGGTGCAGGAGTAGTGAGATCATAGTTGATCGTGTCATAGCTAAAGCGCACCGGCGGATAAATCATCCAGCCTTTCTCGTTGATGAGATCGACCACATATTCATCCCGATAGTCTGCTTCCGTGGGCAGGTCGCCGCCAAATTCAAGCTCCGAATAGGTATAGAGGACGGGATAGTAGTACTGCCCGTCAAATTTGATGAGCAGGGGCTTGTCATTGGCCAGTAGTTCTGCAAAAAGACTGACGAAAAAGAGTAGCAAAAAGAGCCAAAGAGAATACCAGCCCCGTTTGTTGGCTTTGAAACGTTGAAAACGCCGCTGATTGATGGGAGTGAAATTGAACAAGTTTACCCCCTGGACTCGAAATCAATTCTGGGATCGACCAGGGTGTATGTGACATCGCTGATCAATCCCACCACCAGGGAGATAAGGGTAAAGATAAACAGGGTCCCAAAGATAACCGGATAATCTCGCGACAGAATGGATTCAAAACCCAAAAGACCAAGGCCGTCCAGAGAGAAGATGACTTCTATCAGGAATGCACCGGTGAAAAATATAGACACCAGGGCACCAGGGATGCCGGCGATGATAATCAGCATTGCATTTCGGAATACATGACCATAGAGAACCTGTGTTTCTGTCAGGCCTTTTGCGCGGGCTGTCACTACATATTGCTTGCCGATTTCGTCCAGAAAAGAGTTTTTTGTCAGCATGGTCAGTGTAGCGAAGCTGCCGATAACCAGGGCAGTAATGGGTAAAGCCAAATGCCAGAAATAATCCAGGATTTTGCCCATCAATGACAATTCGTCAAAGTTCGGTGAGGTAAGGCCTCTGAGGGGGAACCAGTTCAGGTAGGTGCCTCCGGCAAAAACCACAATAAGAAAGATGGCGAACAGGAAGGAGGGTATCGCATTGCCGATGATGACGATCGTGCTGGTCCATATGTCAAAGCTTTCGCCGTTCTTGATGGCTTTCCGGATGCCAAGTGGAATGGAAATCAGATAGACCAAAAGCGTTGACCATAAACCCAATGAGATGGAGACCGGCATTTTCTCCAGCACCAGATCGACCACGCTTTTGTCCCGGAAGAAGCTTTCGCCAAAATCCAGAGTAAAATAGCTTTTTACCATAATCAGGAATCGCTCCCAGGCTGGTTTGTCAAAGCCGTACATTTTCTCGATCTTGGCAATCAGTTCCGGGTCCAGTCCCTGGGCACCTCGGTAATTGGAGTTGCTGCTGGTGTTGGTACGGACTTCTGACTGGGCGCCGCTCCCGATTCTCGCGGCTGCTCCACCTTCAATCCCCTCCAGTTGGGCAATCATTTGTTCAACAGGCCCACCGGGAGCGGCCTGTATGATAACAAAATTCAATGTGAGAATTCCCAACAGTGTAGGAACGATCAACAGTAGGCGACGTATTATGTATGCCAGCATAGGCGTTTACTGCTCACTTGATTCTGCTTGTTTTAACCACCAATAGAAAAAGCCAACATCCCCATAGCTGGGGGCGACCTCAGGTTGGGAAAACTTGTCCCAATAGGCAATCCGATGCTTGTTAATATACCACTGCGGAATTACGTAGTGATTCCATAATAGCACCCGATCCAGGGCGCGACAGGCTGCAATCAGTTCGTCTCGGGTGTGCGCGCTGATGATTTTCTCGATCAGCACATCCACCACCGGATCTTTAACCCCGATCAGGTTTCGGCTCCCCTTATGGTCGGCAAATTTGGAAAACCAATAGTCTCTCTGTTCGTTACCGGGGGAGTTGGATTGTCCGAAGGACCCAATTATCATGTCAAACTCGAAGTCCCTTACAATGCGGATGTAGTTGGTCTGATCAACCAGTCTGGTGTTCGCTTCGATACCCAACTTTTTAAGGTTTTTGACGTAAGGCAGTACGACCCGTTCAAAATCTTTTGAATACAGTAAAATCTCAAATTTGAAGGGAGTGCCGGTTTCTGCGTTCACCAGGTCAGTTCCCTTGAAGGTCCATCCGGCTTCCCTTAGCAATTTTATGGCCTGCCGGATGTTCTTGCGGTTGTTGCCGCTACCGTCCGTCTCGGGTGCCTTATATTCCTGAGTAAATACTTCCGGGGGTAAATCATCCCGAAATGGCTCCAGAAGCGCGAGTTCCGCTTCAGAGGGCAGGCCGGTGGACGCCAGGTCTGAGTTTGAAAAGAAACTCTGGGTTCGGTTATAGGCCCCATAGAACAACTGTTTGTTGGTCCACTCAAAGTCAAATGCCAAATCCAAAGCATGCCGAACCCTTGGGTCCTTAAACAGGTCGTTACGAATATTCATAACGAAAGCCTGCATACCGGTTGGATTCTGATGGTTGATTTCTCTTTTTACAATTTCACCATCATCAAACTTTGGACCGGTATATTCTGTAGACCATCGCTTTGACTGGTTTTCTTCACGATAATCGTATGCGCCGCCTTTGAATGCCTCCAGCATCACTGTCTGGTCTCTGAAGTAATCTACTTTGATACTGTCAAAGTTGAACGTTCCACGCCGTACGGGGAGGTCTTGAGCCCAATAATCATTGACCCTCTGCAGAACCAACGTCTTGCCCGTGTCAAAGGAGTCTATCTTATACGGGCCACTGCCAAGAGGTGGTTCTAAAGTGGATGACCCAAAATCTCGCGATTTCCAGTAGTGTTCAGGAAGCACCTTCAATTGTCCCAAAATCAACGGAAGCTCGCGATTCTTGTTATCTCTAGCGGTAAATTTGACTCGCTGCTTATCAAGGGCTTCCACTTTCACGACATCTGCATAATAGGCTCTATACTGGGGCGAGCCTTTTTCCACCAGCGTATTGAAGGTAAATACCACGTCATCTGCCGTTATCGGATGGCCATCATGAAATTGCGCTTTTGGATTGATGTGAAAAATCACCCAGGAGCGGTCCTCAGGGTACTCAACTTTCTCAGCCACCAGGCCATAGTTGGAGAAAGGTTCGTCCATTGCCGGCACCATCAGAGTGTCATATATGAGGTTGACGTAGCCACTTGCATCCCCTTTGATGATATCCGGGTTGAATGAATCGAAAGTGCCAAAATAGCCTAATGTAACCGATCCCCCCTTGGGAGCATCCGGATTGGTATACTCAAAGTGCGTAAAGTCCGCCGGGTATTTCATATCGCCATGCATGGCAATGCCGTGGCTTGTTATCACATCACTCGCAAAGGCGAGCGAGGAGGCCAGTAGCAGGCTGGCTGTGATTGCGAGTTTCTTTATCTCAAACATTGAAAAGGCTTCCCTTAACTGTTTCGTTCTTACTTTTCCAAATCCTTTAACCACCAGGTCTGGAATGCGAGAGACATGGTGGCGGGGTTCGCCGGCTGCTGAAAAATATTCTTGTATGCCAAACGATGATACCGCAGGTGCCAATGCGGGATTGTGTAATAGTTCCATAAAAGCACTCGATCCATGGCCCTGACTGCGGCGACCAGGTCATCATGGGTGGCGGCTGAAGTGATTTTCTGGATCATCGCATCCACCACCGGGTCTTCGATGCCGGACAGGTTTTTTGAACCTCTGACGTCCGCCTGGCTACTGTGAAAGTACAGGCGTTGCTCCTGCCCGGGTGATGCGGATTGAGGCAAGACAAAGACCGTCATATCAAAGTCAAAGTCGTCCAGGCGCACCTTGTATTGTGCACGATCCACTATGCGCACGTCCGTTTCTATGCCTATCCTGGAAAGATTTTTTGAAAACGGCAGTAATACCCGTTGGAAAGTCGGGCTGTTGATCAGGATTTCAAAGGTCAGCGGCTTGCCGGTTTCACGATTAACCAGCCTGTGGTCCTGGTATTCCCAACCGGCTTCTTTCAGCAGCTTCATCGCCAGACGCATATTGCGCCGTAACACTGAGGGTGAATCGTACACAGGGAAGGCAAATTCTTTTGTAAACAATTCAGCTGGCAGTTGATCCCGGTAGGGTTCCAGCAGCAAGCGCTCTTTTTCGGATGGTAAGCCCCTTGAACCCATGACTGAGTTTGGGAAATGGGTTTCGCTACGGGTGTAGGCGTCACTGAAAATGTTCTTGTTGGTCCACTGGAAATCAAACATCAGTGAGATGGCTTGCCTTACCCGGGCGTCTTTAAACACCTCTCGCCGCATATTCAGGAAGAAAGCCTGGGTTCCCGAGGGAATGGAGTGGGGCAGTTCCACCTTCTTGATGGTTCCATTTTTGATACCGGGAAAATCATAGGCGGTTGCCCAGTTTTTGGAGACGTTTTCCATCCAGAGATCCGCCGCTCCTGATTTAAATGCTTCAAATGCCACTGTACGATCGCGATAAAAATCGAACCGTACTTCATCGAAATTAAACATTCCATGATAAACAGGGTGGTCCTTGGCCCAGAAATCCTTGACCCGCTCCAGAACGATGTAATTCCCCAATGCAAAATCCTTTATTCTGTAAGGACCGCTCAGGGGTTGAGGGGTTCCGGATGATTTGCCAAAAGTGTGCGTTTCCCAGTGCTTTTTTGACATCACGGGCAGTTCGCCGACCCGCAACAGGTTGGATCGTTCACCTTTGTTCTTGAAGGAGAAACGGACCCGGTGGGTTGACAGAACGTCTACCGACGCTACCGAAATCAAGCTGTTATGAAAGGCGGGGTGAGCATCGTCACTTATCAGCAATTTATAGCTATGGGCAACATCTTCAGCGGTAATCGGTTCGCCGTTGTGAAATCGGGCCTGTGGGTTTAACTGGAAGATAACCCAACTGTAATCGGCCGGATATTCCAGCCATTCACAGACCAGGCAATACGCGGTTTGCGGTTCATCGCCTGATTCAAGATACCAGCTTGTGCCTGCCATCAATGGTTCATTCAGTTCAGTAATACCATAGAGTCCGGCAAAGGAGGAGGGGCTGATACCTTTCAGCACATAGGGGTTCAGTGTATCGAAAGAACCTAATGCCGGCAGGGTGATCTTGCCGCCCTTTGGCGCATCGGGATTGACATAATCCACGTGTTTGAAGCCCTTTGGATACTTTGGCTGATCGTAGAGTGCCAACGCGTGGGAGACCATCACATCGGCGATGCCGGCAGGGCTGAAGGTTACAAAAAAACACAGTGTCATAGCCGTAAATATCAGACTGCTGAACTGGTTTTTTCCATTAGCACAGCAAGCAGGAAAAATACCGTAAGCAACTGAATTTACAGTCATATATTGAAGGTAACCTATTGGTTTTATTATGGGTTTGTCGGGGCTGGAGTAAAACACCCAACCTTTATAACCGGTTAACACAATAACTTCAAACAAAACAAGCACTCCCAGTGAAAGTAGCTATTCTTAAAGTTAAATCGTGATTATGGATATCGAGTTGGAATGCTGGTGGAACAAAAGAATTCCGTAGATGATTGGGTGGATTTTCTGGGGAAGGAGCATATGCCGGCGTTAGCCGAAACAGTGCAAAAACTAAGCAAACTTACCACAGATGATGATTCCCGTGTTTCTCAACTGACCGAGCAGATATTGAAAGACCCCAGCCTTACCTCAAGGGTGCTGCAGGTCTCCAATAGCGTTGTCTACAAGGGGTTGGGTGGCAATATCAAAACCATTACCCGCGCCATTGTCATGCTGGGATTTACCACCATCCGGGATATTTCCCTGTCCATGCAAATCCTGGACAACATTCTTAAGCAGAACCCCTCAGAGCATCTGATGACCCAGATCGCCAACTCGTTCCATGCGGCCATGCAGGCCAGGGGAATGCTGCGTTCGGCGAAGGCTCCGGACCAGGAGGAGATTTTCATCTCCACCTTGTTACTCCATTTTGCGGAGTTATCCATGTTGTCCCGGGACGATGAGGTGAGCCGCAAGCTGAATATGCTGTTGCGGGATAATGAAATGACCGCAAACGACGCCGCCCTTGAGGTGCTGGGATACAGTTTCGACCAGATATCGGTAGCGCTGGCAAAGCAGTGGGAGCTGGGGGATATCCTGATTGAAGCCCTGAACAAACCCAAGATTCCCAGCAAATTGGCCCATGCCGTAATGCTGGGTGATGAGCTTAGTCAGGTCGCTATGGAAGGCTGGAACTCGGAGCCGGTGAAAAAGGTCGTCAAGAAAATCGCCAAATTCAGGGACATCAGTTTCAAGGATGCTATGGATGAAGCCAAGCAGATGGCCGATATGGCACAGGAGCTAGCGGTTCATTATGGTGCGTCCAAGGTCCGCCACCTGATCCCCAACTCCGATACCCGAACCGATGTCAGTGGCGCTGCCACGTCTGTGGTGACAGCTGTGCATACTGAGGATGCCAGTCAAATCGAATCAGGCGCATCCAGCTCGCATTCAGAAGAGGGAGGGGCGACTACACTCATTTCGGCGGATGACGATGGCATCGAAGACCTGATTGAAATGGCACTCACTGGAAGCAACCGACAGCAGCCTGTCCTGGACCGTGAAGATACGGAAACCAGAGTCCAGGTAGGCGTCCAAAATGTTCAGATGCAGATGGATGTCATGCAGAAGCTGAATATGCTGATTGCGGACAAGCGCGTGGATGTGAACGAGATGCTTGGCTTGGTCATGGGGGGCATGCTGGACGCCATAGGCCTGGATCGAGTGGTGATGGCTTTGGTCTCCAAGGATCGCAAGTTGCTGGTGCCGAAATTCTTCAAGGGTGAAGTCGATCTCGAATTCAAAGACCGGTTGAGGATTAATTTGCTGGAGGAGAATACGTTTTCAAACTCGATTCGCCAGTCCCAACAGTTTTGGATGGGGTCCAGGATGATGGCGGGCAGGGCTTACCTGCATACAAAGCATCTGGACGAAGTGTTGGGTTATGGGGAGTATTTCGTTGCACCGGTCATTGTGTCCCGGCGGCCGATTGGCATCTTCTATGGTGATAAAGCGATTTCCCGCCAGCCCCTCAATGACCAGCAGTTCGCCGGATTCACCATGCTGGCGCAACAGGCCAGTTTAGCCCTGACCTCCAATCAGAAATGAAAACAGGCTAAAGGCAGATCAGGGCGCGTTTGCCACATCCACATAGAGCGTCAGCATATCTCCGGGTTGCAGGTACTTTTTGATGTCGATGTCATTCCAGCGCCGCAGTTGCCCAAGGGATACATTAAACCTGTTGGCGATGCCCGCATAGGAGTCACCTGAGCGGGCGCGGTAACGAATCTTCCTCATGCGTTGGCTTTGCATTTCACTGGTGGGTTGTGCCTGGTTGGTCCAGATTACCAATGTTTTGCCAACGGAAAGGGTATCGGTAGGCGCCATACCATTCCATTTTGCCAGCGTACGGTGGTGTACCCCATATTGTCTGGAGATGGACCAGAATGTCTCACCGTTTTTCACCTTGTGCATCACTTTCTGTTTGCCTGAAACGGAACGGTTCTGTTTGGATGCAAGCCGTTGTTCTGCGCTCAAACTATAGTGGTCCAGTGGTTCGGACGATTGGGGAATCAGCAGGGTTTTCCCGGCCCGAATGTTGTTGCTACTCAGATGATTGACCTGCTTCAGCAGGTCCGGGGTAATGTTGTGCTTCTTGGAGATAGAAAGTATGGAGTCGCCCCTCTGGATGGTGTAGCGAGCCCAGGCTACGCGCTTTTCCATAGGTAGTTTATCGATTTCGGCCCGCATTTGATCCGCCTTGCCAACGGGCACCAGAATCCTGTGGGGTCCTTTGGGGTCAGTAGCCCAGCGATTAAAGGCTGGATTGAGCCGATACAGCTCTTCCATAGGCAGGTCTGCCATTTTGGCTGCCATGGCCAGATCCAGTTGGCCACCGATATCAATGGCTTCAAAAAAGGGTTGATAGGGGTAATCGATCAGCGTGATGCCATATTTTTCGGGTTCGGCGAATAGTTGGGAAATGGCGATCAACTTGGGAACATAAGCACGGGTTTCTTTAGGCAGGTCCAGGGACCAGAAATCCGTGGGCTTGCCTTTGCGCTGGTTCCGCTTGATGGCGTTGCGCACTGTGCCCGCACCGGAATTATAGGAGGCCAACGCCAACATCCAGTCGCCGTCAAACTGACGATTGAGGGACTCAAGATAGTCCATGGCCGCGTCGGTTGCCGCCACAATATCCCTGCGGCCCTCGTACCACCAGGTTTGTTTCAAGCCAAATGCTCTCCCGGTTCCGGGAATGAATTGCCAGATTCCAGCGGCCCGGCCATGGGAATAGGCAAACGGATCATAGGCACTTTCCACCACCGGCAGTAATGCCAGTTCACTGGGAAGTCCCCGCTTGATGGACTCTTCAATAATGTAATAGAGGTAAGGCTCAGCCCGTTGCGTGACCCGGTCCAGGTAGGACTGATGTTTCGCGTACCAGTCCCGTTGCTGCTTAATACGGGTATTGTCTTCCGAAAGGTCCAGGATAGTGTGTTTTCGGTACACTTCCCACACGGTGGGCGCGTCGCCGGTGGTATCGTCTGAGTCAGTGCCGGTGGCAAGCTCGTCAAACACCCCCGGGATAAAAAAGTCCGGGCCGCTGTAATCCTCAGGTTCAGCTGCTTCGGGCTGGTCGGCCAGCAAGGGCGCCGGTTCGGTTTCATAGGTAATCACGTCACCGGACTGGGGACTGTTTACGCTACACGCTGAGATCAGGATCAAACACAGAATATTCACAGCAATACGAATTACAAACGACTTCAATTTCAACACTTCAATCCTGAGCAAAATACCGCTGTTGCGGAGGAGTAGGGCGCCTCATTCTATGGATAAGATCTACCTAGGACAATTTGGTTCAAAACACTAGAAGCTGTCTTTCCATTCCCGAAGTTTAGCAAAGCTGTCCACCTCGTTGGCTGGACGTTGCCCGCATTTTTCCCGTAAAGATTCCAAAACCGTGGACTCGGTAACTCTCAGAAAGGGATTTACCTTCAATTCCAGGTCCAGGGTTGATGGTAAACTGGGTAAATTTCGTCCACGAAGAGCGCTGACGGCACTGACCCGCTCCTGGATGTCTTGGTTATAGGGCTCAACCGCCTGGGCAAAGGCCAGGTTGGACGTCGTGTATTCGTGGGTACAGCAAACCTTGGTGTCGGGGGGGAGTACCGTCAGTTTTTGCAGCGATCGATGCATCTGCTCCGGCGTTCCTTCGAACAAACGGCCGCATCCGGAAGAAAACAGGGTGTCACCACAAAACAGCAGGTTCCCCAAGGGCGTATCCGCGCCGTAGTAGGCAATGTGCCCCAGGGTGTGCCCCGGGACTTCAAAGACCTGCAATTGAATATCCCAGTTCAACGTCACCAAATCGCCTTCAGTGAGGCTTTGAGTCCGCCCTGGTATGGTTTCGTTGGCCGGGCCCCAAACGGGTATTCCGGGATATTCCTCCATCAGAGCGTCAATCCCCGAGACATGATCCCAATGGTGATGGGTAATCAGGATGCCTTTCAAGGCCAAAGATCGGTCGTGGAGATAATCCAGTACTGGGTCTGCCTGGCCGGGGTCGACTACATAGGCGCTTTGATTGTCGTGCAGACACCATATGTAGTTATCTGTAAATGCCGGTATGGGATGTAGCGTAAGCATGGAATATGATAACCTGATTCAGAATATTGAGTTGAGCCTGATTGGGATAGCCCGCTGACCATGAGTTTACCCAGACTGTTTAAACCCTTTCAACAAGTGCATGGCGCTTCGGTTCACCCGCTCTTGAGCAGCTGGTTTCAATCTGAGCTGGGACAGGAGCTGCTCAAGCAGGAAAAAGACATCCTTGACCGGGTATTGCCATCCATTTTCGGTTACCACCTGGTTCAAACCGGTATTGGCGAACCCCAGTGGCTGGCTGAGTCCAGCACCATCCACAACAAGCTCTATGTCAGTGAACAACCCCAACGATCAGATCAGTACCATTGCGTCTGCAGCCGCCTGGACGAACTGTCCCTGGCAACGGAAAGCATTGATGTGGCCGTGCTTCATCACAGTCTGGACTTCGACAGTTCCCCTCACCGCGCACTGCGGGAAATCTCCCGCGCCGTGATCCCCGGGGGGCACATCGTGATTGTGGGCTTCAACCCCTGGAGCTTATGGGGAATTGCCCGCTTTTTCCTGATGCACTCTGCCGCTATGCCCTGGAGTGGTAATTTCCTCAGCCCATACCGCCTTTCAGATTGGCTGAAACTGCTGGATTTCCAGGTGGAAGGCTACGAAAGCACGGCCTTTGGATTACCCACCGCCAACAAGCGAACCCGCAATTTTTTCAATTGGCTTGCTTACCTGGGGCAACGCATTTGGCAGCAACGGGGCGGTGTGTATGTTTTAGTGGCAGTCAAACAGGTTTCAACTCTCACCCCGATAAAAACCCGGTTCAAACGGGTAACCGATTCTCTGGTGAATATACCTATCGCCGGAATTGCCAAACCTTCCACCCGTAAGCCCTTCTCGCCTGGAGGCAGTTCGGAGTCGTAATGGATTTTGTTGAGATATTTACCGATGGCGCCTGTAAGGGAAACCCCGGGCCCGGCGGCTGGGGCGTTTTGCTCCGATACCAAGGTCACGAAAAAAGCTTGAAAGGGGCAGAGCCGGATACCACCAACAACCGCATGGAGTTGACCGCAGCCGTAAAGGCGCTGCAGAGCCTGAAACGCCCCTGCAAAGTGAGTCTGACCACAGATTCCCAATATGTGCGCAAGGGCATTACCGAGTGGATTCATGGTTGGAAGAAAAAGGGCTGGAAGAATGCCAGCAAGCAGCCGGTTAAAAATGCTGACCTGTGGCAGGCACTGGATGCCGCCCGGGAACAGCACGACGTTGAGTGGCACTGGGTGAAAGGGCATAGTGGGCACCGGGAAAATGAAATCGTGGACCAGCTGGCCAATGACGCCATAGATGAAATGTTGGGGCGGTAGAGCATGAGACAAATAGTTCTGGATACTGAAACAACCGGTCTTGAGCCCTCAGAAGGGCACAGAATTATCGAGATTGGTTGTGTTGAAATGGTGAATCGCCGGTTGACCGGTAACAACTTCCACCGCTATCTGCAGCCGGATCGGGAAATTGATGATGGGGCCATTGAAGTTCACGGGATTACCAACGAGTTCCTGGCAGATAAGCCGAGATTCAAAGACGTTGCAGAGGAATTCCTCGACTATATCAAAGGCGCTCAACTGGTGATTCATAACGCCGCCTTCGACGTCGGTTTTATTGATCATGAATTTAAACTGGTTGGCCCCCAGTTGGGTAAGACGGAGGATCACTGTTCTGTCCTCGATACGCTTCTGCTAGCCCGGAAAATGCACCCGGGTCAGCGTAATAGCCTGGATGCACTGTGTAAGCGCTATGAGATCGATAACTCCCATCGGGAGCTGCACGGTGCACTATTGGATGCTGAGATCCTGGCCGATGTCTATCTGGGCATGACCGGTGGTCAGACCAACTTAAGCCTGTCCAGCGGGGAGGAGGAAGAGGGCGGAGTGACCGGGGCAGCGATCCGAAGGCTGGCTGGGGACCGTCCCCGTTTACGGGTGGTGACGGCAACCGCTGATGAGCTGGTGCTCCATGATGAGCGACTCCAGAAAATTGATAAATCCAGCGGAGGTAACTGTATCTGGCTCAAGCAATAACATTATTGTCGTAATGTGCAGTGGTTCCATAGATAAAGTTGTCGAAATTTGAATTAAAAGATACAGTTAAACAATAGGTTAGGGCCGATTCCTCATGAAGACGCTAATGAGCGCCCCTAACCTGTGGGCAGGGCTGTGGTTATCTCCTTGAAGTAAAACGAGAAAAAGAATCTATACTGAAAGGAAGCCCTGCATAAACATTCTTAGGTTAGGCTGGGTTGTTTGATGGCTTGACCACCAGACAACCCAGAGAAGTCCGCTTCCATAGAACAAGAACGGTGTCAGCATGCTAACAATTGAAGGTTCTGCCTCTCTTAACCTGGTCAAAGAGCAGATCGACGAATCGCTTGGGATCGCAGAATCCAATCTGGAACAGTTCGTCGAGGAACCGGAAAACGAGTCCCGGCTGAAAGCAGCAATTGAGCAGTTCGCCCTGATCAAAGGCGTGTTCAAGCTGATAAACCTGCCCGGTGCCGCCATGTTATCCGAGGAGCTTGAGCTGCTCGGACACAAGATTCTTGCTCACCATGAGAAAAACAACGAGCGCGAGTTGGCTGCCATCAGTAATGCCATCATGGTATTGATCCACTATCTTGAATACGTGGAAGTTAAAAAACAGGCATTACCGGTTCTGCTGATTCCGACCATCAATGAAGTTCGCTTTTTCCTGAATCGCTCCCTCATTACCGAAAGCGTGTTTTTTGATCTTGGCGAAAACCCTGCACGCCCCCCAAAAGATGGGAGTCCGACACCAGACCTGGCGCAAATTCAAAGCTCAGGGCGCCGGCTGCGTCACATGTATCAAGTTGGGTTGTTAGGCATATTGCGCAACGAGAGTGTTTCGGCGAATGCCAAAATGATGTCCAGAGCCGTTACCCGGATCGACTCTTTGTCGGGCAATACGCCCATCAGCAAGCTCTGGTGGCTGACCCTGGCGGTGCTGGAAGCCATTGGCCAGGAAGCTGTCGAACTGAATGTCGCCCGTAAATCCCTGCTTGGCATGGTGGATCGCCAGATCAAGAACGTGGTGAATATGGGCGAAAGCGCGATGAATAAGGAGCCCTCCAAGGCCACTGTTCAGGAATGCGTTTATATCGCCTCTCTGGCTGGACCTGTGGGAGACCATTTGCGGGAGGTGACCCAATTATTCAAACTTGAGACCGGTGGATTGACCGACGCCAATCTGCGACATGAGCGCGAGATTTTGCGTGGACCCGGTGGCACTGTTATCCGGTCGGTTGCGGAAGCGTTGGCAGAAGAGCTGAATCACATCAAGGATGCGCTGGATCTGGGGGCAAGAGGCGCCTCCGGCGATGACGAAGGTTTTGAGCCCATTGCTGAATCTATGCGCAAGGTGTCAAACACCCTGATTATGCTCGGGTTAAGCAAGGCCGCAGGGGTTTTCAAGGAAAAGTCCGATATCGTGCGTAACTGGACTGCTGCTGATATTGACGCTGAGTCAGACGAATTCAATAAAGTGGCGGACGCGCTATTGTACGTGGAGAACAGCATTGCCACTCTGTCGCCCCGCCGCGGCCCTGACAGTAACCTGTATTCCAGTAAGGCGGAAGAGGCTATCAATGATGGGATATCCGTTACGCAATTGGATGATGCCCGCCGGGTGGTAGTGGGCGAGGCCCGGGCAGGATTGTCCCTGGCCAAACGCGCTATCACTTCCTTTATGGATTCCAACTGGGACGGCATGCACCTTAATAACGTTCCTGTGACCTTAAAATCCGTCTGGGGTGGCTTGATCTTTCTGCAACTGCACCGGGCCGCCGCCGTGGTGGAAGCCTGTGAAGCCTTTATTGAGAAGAAACTGATAAAGGATCGGACCGAAACGCCGACAGCCGCGCTGATGGAAACGTTGGCAGATGCCATCACCAGCGTAGATTACTTTTTGGAAGGCATGGAAGACGATAAACCCATCGGCGAAGGTATTATGGAAGTGGCGGAAGAAAGCATGCAGGAGCTGGGCTTTCCGGTTAAGGCAGCATAACGGTAGGCTATGATGGAATTTGTACCCGGGGTAATCGCTCCCGAAGAATTGCAGGGGGATCACATATGGTTTGCTTTCTTTGAAGGCAAACTGCTGATGGTCCAGGACCAGTATGGGTTGATGGTGCCACAGATTGAGAAATTTTCATTGCTTGGCATACCGCATGGTACTCCGCACTATCTGGGTGAACTGCAAAATAACCACTGTTTTGCGGTGACCCTGGAGACAGGCGGGCCATTACCCCCAAGCTACGTACTGCATGATTTGCGCCGCGTAGCGATGATGGTTGACCCGTTTTTGTTCATGATTGCCGGTAAAGCCCGTCAGGTGCTGGATTGGGACCGGAATCACCAATTTTGCGGCCGTTGCGGAACCAAAACGATTCCCCATGACCGTGATAGGGCCAAGCTATGTCCGGAGTGCGGCCACACTCAGTACCCCCGAATTTCTCCCTGCATCATTACTCTGGTGACCAAAGGTGATGAAGTGTTGCTGGCTCGGTCAGCGAGCTTTCCACCGAACATGTTTTCCACCCTGGCCGGATTTGTTGAACCAGGTGAAACCCTGGAAATGGCTGTGCACCGGGAGATTCAGGAAGAAGTGGGAGTGAAGGTGCGCAATCTGGAGTATATGGGGAGCCAACCCTGGCCGTTTCCCCACTCGCTCATGATCGGCTTCTACGCTGAATACGCCGGTGGTGACATTGTGTTGGAAGATGAAGAAATAGAAGAAGCAGGATGGTGGTCGATAAATCAATTACCCATGATTCCACCACAGGGCTCGATTTCCCATGAGCTTATCGCCGGCTATCTTAAAAAGATGAATGCCAACGGGATTTCATAACGGATTTTCACTATGCAATATCAATGGATAACTGCACCAATTGCCATAGTCGGGTTGATCTTTCTGGCAATCGCCCTGTTTACGTTGTTGCGTAAAGGCTGGTTTCTGGGCTGGGTTAAAGGGATGACTGGCTTTGTGTTTTTGATATTGGCCATTGTCATGGGACTGACGGCGCTGAATGTGAACGCCTATCGTCCTGTCGACAAGGAAGTAACGGTTGCCACCATCAGTTTTGATAAACTGGATGAGCAGGTGTACAAAGCCAATGTCGTGATGTCGGTCAGTGGTTCCGAGATGCCGTTTGAGATTAGCGGGGATCTGTGGCAGGTGGATGCCCGGGTGATCAAGTGGAAAGGATTGTTGGCCAGCCTGGGTGGTCGGCCCGGCTATAAACTGGATCGAATCCAGGGCCGCTATTTCACCCTGGAAGATGAGCGATCCAAACCCCGCAGCGTGTATGCGCTCAGTAACCCGGATATCGGCTTTGACCTGTGGAGCGCCATTGACGAGTTGTCCAAACATATCCACTGGTTTGATGCCGAATACGGAAGTGCCACCTTCCTCCCCATGGCGGACGGCGCCCTGTTCACCATCCAGCTCACCAGCAATGGGCTTATTGCCCGCCCGGAGAACGATCGCGCCATCATCGCGATTCGCGAGTGGGAATAGTGGGATTCCCATCCCCTTTGGGTTATCTTATGGCCTCATATTATCAATAGGATTCCCAACCTGAGGTTCATCTGTGATCGAATTCCTGTCTGAGTACGGCCTGTTTCTTGCCAAGGCTGTGACCATCGTTGTCGCCATAATTATGATCATCTCAGTGGCCGCCGCCACAGCACAATCACGTCAGCGCCGTGACCACAAGGGCGAAATCCAGGTCATCCCCCTGAATGAATTCTATGAAGAATTACGAGATGCGCTGCGCCACAGCATACTGGATAAAGACGAATTAAAAGAGATCGAGAAAGCGCACAAGAAAGAAGAGAAGGCCAAGAAGAAACTTAAAGAAGAACCCCGTAAAAAGCGGGTGTTTGTTTTGGACTTTGATGGGGATGTTAAAGCTAGCGGCGTGGAAGAGTTTGCCAATGAAATTACTGCGGTGCTCACCATGGCCGAAAAGCAGGATGAGGTGGTGCTGCGTCTGGAAAGTCCGGGTGGCCAGGTCCATTCTTACGGATTGGCTTCCTCTCAGTTGGAGCGTTTTCGACAGAAGGAAATCCCCTTGACAGTGTGTGTGGACAAAGTCGCCGCCAGCGGGGGTTACATGATGGCCTGCACCGCCAATAAAATCCTCGCTGCGCCCTTTGCCATATTGGGCTCCATCGGCGTGGTGGCTGAATTGCCCAACTTTAATCGTATTCTGAAAAAGTATGACGTCGATTACGATATCTATACGGCAGGAGAGTTTAAGCGCACGGTCACCATGCTGGGTGAAAATACCGAGGACGGAAAGAAAAAGTTTGTTGAAGAAATTGAGGAAACACATGTCTTGTTCAAGGATCTCATCAAACGAAATCGTCCCCAGCTGGATGTGGATGCTGTATCCACCGGAGAGCATTGGTACGGTAGCCAGTGTGTGGAAAAAGGCCTGGTCGACGCTATCCAGACCAGTGACGATTATCTCTATGAGGTCAGCAAGGACTGCGACATTTACGAAGTTTCCTATGAAATTAAGCGAAGCATGGCAGATCGTCTGGGCTTCGCCATGGAAGGGGCGCTTACCCGGGCCATTACACGAGTTTTGGGTACGTTGCAGTCTCGAGGAAAAAATCTGGTTTAGGGAGAAATCATATGTCCGAGCGCTTTAAGGCATTTTGGGTTGAGGAGAAAGAGGGTGGTTTTCAGCATAGCGTTACAGAGCGCTCGCTGGATGAGTTGCCCGCCGGTGAGGTGGTTGTTAATGTTGAGTGTTCCTCCGTCAACTACAAAGATGCGCTTTCGGCCTCAGGGAATCGCGGCGTTACCCGTAATTATCCCCACACCCCCGGTATTGATGCGGCTGGTACCGTAGCAACATCGACAGACCCTCATTTTCATCCCGGTGACCCAGTGATTGTGATGGGGTATGACCTTGGTATGAACACACCTGGCGGATTCGCCGAAAAAATTCGTGTTCCTGCCAGCTGGGTAATTCACAGACCTGAACGTTTGAGTGCAGAAGACGCAATGGTCTTTGGTACGGCAGGTTTCACCGCGGCGATGTGCGTGGATACCTTACTGCAGGTCGGAATAGCCCCTGAGCAGGGGCCTGTATTGGTGACAGGCGCCACCGGCGGGGTCGGAATTATTGCCGTGTGGTTGCTCCGTAACATGGGATTTGAAGTGGTTGCCTCAACCGGCAAAATGGATCAGGAGCAGTTGTTGAAGCAGATTGGCGCCAGTCGCCTGATTCAGCGCGACGCGCTCCTTGAGAATGCCAATCGCCCTATGAACAAACCATTGTGGGCTGCCGCTGTAGATACGGTTGGTGGGGCCGTGCTCAGCAACTTAATCAAATCCATTCAGTATGGGGGCAGCGTCGCCTGCTGCGGTATGGTGGCCGGACCTGAAATCAACACCAGTGTTTTCCCGTTTATATTGCGTGGGATTAATCTGCTGGGCGTTGATTCCGTTGAGCTGCCTCTGGATGTGAAGCAAGACATTTGGGAAATGATTGGCAAGCAATGGCTTTATCCTGATTTCAGCCAGTTTAAATCGCTTACTACACGAGCTGTCGGCCTTGAAGACCTCTCCGATGCCCTTCAATCCGTTCTGAATGGTACCCACTGTGGACGTTTTGTAGTCAAGATCTCCTAAGCTTTGTAAAAATAAATGATATTGATTTGCATTTCTGGCTAAGGTCGAGTTTAATTCCTCCCCTGTAATAAAAGCGTCATACAGACACATATGGGGGAGGAGTACTGTGAGACCCAATTTGACCAAGACCGCTATGGCAGCGGCAGTTGCTTCAACATTGGCAGTAAATGTTGCCTACGCCACTCAAGATGAAATTCAGGAACTCAAGCAACAGTTGGAGCAGCAGCAGGCCCAACTGGATGCCTTGACCGAAGCGCTGGAAAACAACCAGGGTACAGGGGAAGGGTGGTGGTCTGACACCAGCTTTGGGGGCTATGCTGAATTGCATTACAACAATATTAACAGCCAAAAATCTTCCAAAGATTCGGTAGAGCTCGATTTACACCGGTTCGTATTGTTCTTTGGTCACCGTTTCTCCGACAAGGTCAGCTTTTTTTCTGAACTGGAAGTTGAGCACAATGTTGCTGGAGAAGGAAAAAATGGTGAAGTAGAGATCGAGCAAGCGTTCATTAAATACCAGTATGCAGATAATCACAGTGCCAAAGCCGGTGTGTTTTTGGTGCCCGTGGGTATTCTGAATGAGGTGCATGAACCCGATACATTCTATGGTGTTGAGCGCAATAACGTTGAGAAAAACATTATTCCGACTACCTGGTGGGAAGGCGGGGTGATGGGCTCCGGGGAATTATTCGCTGGGGTGAGCTATGATGCTGCAATCAGCTCCGGGCTCTATCTTGATGCCGCTGGTGGCGATTTCAAGGTGCGGGATGGACGCCAGAAAGTCAGTGAAGCCAATGCCACTGACCTGGCCTATACCGCGAGGATTGTCTGGAATGGTGTTCCCGGTATCCAAGTGGGCTTCACGGGACAATACAATCCGGATCTGTTGCAGGGCGACGTGGTTGGTACGGTGAAGGATGTTGACGCAACTTTGCTGGAAGCTCATCTGGATATGCAAAAAGGCCCGATAGGTTTTCGAGCCCTGTATGCAACCTGGGATATAGATAGTGCTTTGGATGATGTCAAAGCCGGTGCCAGCGAGCAAACTGGTTGGTACGTGGAACCTTCCTACAAAATAACTGAGAAGTTAGGCGCGTTCGCTCGCTATAGCCAGTGGGATAACCAGGCTGCGGATGACGATGTCGATTCCAACTACGAGCAAATGGACGTGGGTATCAATTACTGGTTGGTGGATACGGTAGCGTTGAAAGCTGATGTACAGAAAATCAATGAACCAGGTAACACGAAAGAAGGCTTCAACCTGGGAATCGGCTGGAGCTTCTGATCTTTTCCATTCTATTACTAGAAGTTGCCCCGGTCTCTTGACCGGGGCTATTGCGTCTATGAAATCTGTAAAGTATCTACTCTTTTGCTGTGTATTGTTGCAGGCTGAACCAGCACTTTCAGAGCAGGTCTACTTCAGTAAAGAATCCTTTCTTCAATTGGCTTTTCCTGCGTCTGAGCCTAAATCCGGGGTCATATGGCTTACTTCCCAGCGTAAGCAGGTGGCAAAAGAATTATTAGGCCATTCCCCTGCAGAGCTCAGGGTAAGATACTGGTCTCTGAATGACCGCAGTGCATGGATTCTTGATAAGGTTGGGAAAGAGCAACCCATCACTATCGGTGTCATCATTGAAAACGATGAAGTTCAGCAGGTAGAAATCCTGGTGTATCGCGAATCCAGAGGCGGAGAAGTACGGCATGGATTCTTTAAGCAGCAGTTCGTTGGAGCCCAACTGATTAACAACATTGATCTGGATCGAAACATCGATGGTATCAGTGGTGCTACATTGTCGGTCAATGCGGTTACCACGGTAACCAAATGGGCATTGTATCTTCACGAGCAGATTTTTTAATGAAACGCGCTACATTAATTCGAACTCTATGGCACTGGCATCGACGTTTAGGGTTGGTGGCCTGTGTGATTCTCCTTTTGCTCTCCATTACCGGGATATTGTTAAATCACAGTAGCCAGCTGGGGTGGGATCGTTCACCCATCTCCACGCAGTGGATATTAAGGAGTTATGGCTTCCAAGCTCCATCCGAATATCACGGCATTAAGCTTGATCGGTCCTATTGGGTTATCTCGGATAATCAATTGTTCTTGGATGAATCACCGATCGCAAGCTGTAATACGCCATTACATAGCTTGGTTGCGATGAGCGATTTGGTTGCCGCTGCCTGTCGAGAGCAGGTCATGCTGTTTACGATGGAAGGTGATTTACTTGAGTCGATCAGCGTTCTGCCTGAACCTAACCTGCAGTCGATGGCGAAACTCGCGGGTAGTGATGTTTTGTTACTACAATACCCTGGTCAACACTATTCTTTGGATCCCAACTCTCTTGAAGTAAACCCGGTGGCAGAGGTTGCCGTTGAATTTACTTCTTTGGTGCCGGTTCCGCAGCCCATTACGGAAGCGCTTCAGCAGCAATTTCGCGTTCATGATCTAACCTGGGAGCGGTTCTTCCTGGATGTTCATGCCGGTCGCTGGTTCGGTGGTTGGGGCTGGGTATTAATGGATCTGGGAGCTTTGTTCTTGCTGCTGCTGGCCATTTCCGGCGTTGTTATGTACACCCTCCGGCGGACCCGTTGATCCTAATCCCTACGCAGGCGATCTGAAATCGCAATGGGTGTGGGGTAGCGGAAGACCACAATATAGGTGGACATCAAAAAAGTAAGTATTGCTGTGGCCTGAATGACGTGGGCTGCGACAACACCGATCAGCCCCTGCGCCCCCGCGATGAAAGCAATCAACAATGAGAATTCGCTGGTTTGGCCCAGCCGGAACCCGGCTTCCCATGAAAGATGTTTTGATTCACCTACTGCCTGCAGAAGCTTGGCGTGAAAAACCGGTTTCAGGACCAATACCAGAGCAGTGATCAACAAACTGGGTAACCAGATTTCACCGACGAGCCCCAAATTGAACCCTGCGCCAATGGAGAAGAAAAACAGAATCAGGAAAAAGTCACGCAACGGCTTTAAGTTAGTGGCAATGTACTGGGCGATTGGGCTGTTAGCCAGGCTGATACCTGCAATGAAAGCGCCGATCTCAAGAGAAAGCCCAAGTGCTTCAGCGAGTTCGGCCACGCCCAGACACCAACCGATCGCTAACAGAAAAATGTACTCGTGAAAACGATCAAACTTCATAAGCAGGGGCAGGATAACCCAGCGCACGAAATAGCGGGCGCCCAATAACAAACCAGGCAGCGCAATACCTACCAGTAGCCAGGCACCCACATCGCCGATATGATCGGTCCCAGACAATAGAATCAGGGTAATGATCGCTAGAATATCCTGGATCAACAGAATCGCTATCAGCACTTCCCCGGTATGCTTGTGATGCAGCATGGTGGTGGGTAGTAGCTTGATGCCAATGATAGTGCTGGAAAACATCAGGGATACTCCGACCACGCCGGATTCCAGCCAGCTAAAGCCAAACTGATGACAGATGAGGGTGCCCAGAATACACAGGATCACGCCGCTGGTAACGGTTACCAGGGCGCTGCGACCTATTAATTTGCCAAAATTGCGGGGTTGCAGATCCAGCCCCAGCAGGAATAGCAGGAATACGATACCGATATGGCTGATTTGCTCCAGGGTCTTGCTGTCTGATACCAGATCCAAACCATAGGGGCCAAACAGTCCGCCCAGCACGATATAACCGATGATCAGTGGCTGTCGGGTGAAAAGAGCAAAAGACGAAATGACCGCAGCGCCGCTGAAGATCAGGAATATTGAAAAAACTATGGATTCAGAACCCATTAAGCATCAACCCTAAAACCTTTTTATGCAGTTTAGCAAATTCAATTAGTTTCCGCGGATATTTCAACAGCAACTGCCACCACCGTTGGATGACTCCGTTAAGACCCGGTCATAGGGCAGTGATGTGCCGCAACCCTCGAATATCCCGTAATGGGTATCCCAACTTCCGATAAATTCAAAATGGTCTTTGAATCGGGTCTCGTTCAGCATGCGGTAAGTGTTTCCACAGACAGGAAATACCTTTCCTGTTTCAATGAAATGATGTTTGTCGAGCAGGAAATGCTTGGGGCGATGGGGAATGGTTCCTTTGTAGATTACCGCCTGACCGTAGTCTTCACAGGCGGGTTCCAGATCATCAATCTTGAACAACCGATAGGTGGCGCTGAAAAATTCGATGTGCCCGATCCTCGCTTCTATGGCGGGATTGTCGATGGTAAGCGGTCGGTCCTCCACCAGGCGGGGATCTGCAAATCCGCAGGTCTTGGCCAGGTTGACGAAGTCATTCCAGTACAGCGCTCCGCTAAGACATTCACCATAGAGCAGTGGGTCTGAAACCAACTCCTGCGGGACCCGCTTGCTGGAATAGACGTCGGAAAAGTACATTTCACCACCCGGTTTCAGCAGACGGTGGGCCTGCTTGAGGACAGCCTCTTTGTCGGGGGACAGGTTAATCACACAGTTGGAGACGATAATGTCGAACGAGTTATCCGCCAGGTCCAGTTCATCCAGCTTTTCGATATATCCCTTGAAGAATTGAACGTTGGGCGCTTGGTAGCCGAACTGCTCCGCATGATAGTCAATGTGAGCATTGGCGATATCAAGCTGCTCATCGGTCATGTCCACGCCCACCACAAAACCGGATTCACCTACCAGAGCCGAAAGTGCGTAGCAGTCCCGGCCGGAACCGCTGCCCAGGTCCAGAATGCGCATGCCTGACAGCAGGTCTGGTGCAATCAAACCGCAACCATAGTATCGGGTCATCACCTCGTCATGGATTTTGGCAAGAATGGGCTTGAGATAATCCGGTAAGCTTGCGTCTGTGCAGCAGGCGTTGGTCTGCAAGTCCTGGCTGCTCTGTAATGTCTTACCGTAATAATCTTTCACTTGTTCATGCATGATTCTGCTCCACTATGGCTATGAATGCGGTGACGGCTATGAATGCATTTTTGTTTATTCACAGGCAAAAGAAAAGCCGCACAGAGGCGGCTTTTACAATTTTATATTTTCAACCCGACTATGGGCGACGTTGGTAAATAGGGCGTTTCTCTAAAGCATCCGCCTGATAGGTAACGGTGAAATCCGACAGCCCATTGAGTGCGTCCTCGATACAGCGATCATCCCGAGGCTCAAAGCTGTTAAATCCGCAACGTTGCATATAGAACAATTGATCCCTCAGCACGTCGCCACAGGCTCTCAGTTCGCCCCGGTAGCCCAGGCGATCCCGCAGAATGCGTGCCAGAGAATAACCCCGGCCATCCCGGAATACAGGAAACTCGATGGCAATCAGGTCTAGGTTATCCAGATGGCTCGCGAGCAGTTCCGGTTCTACGTCGCCGGTAACCTTGATGCCCACTTTGCCGTCACGATTCGCGAGTTCGGACTGCAGATCATCCAGTATGGCGATATCCACCAGGATATCCCCGTTCGCTGGCAACTGGCCGGGTTCGCTCACCAGCGTAAAGCTGTCTTCAACAATGGCTCGGTCTTTAATGATTTTACGCGGCATAGACTCGCTCCTTGAAGGGATCCATTCCGACACGCTCATAAGTGGAAAGGAAAGACTCGCCCTCGATGCGTTTCTCAACATACACATCAATGATCTTGGTGATTACACCGGCGATGTCATTTTCAAAGAAAGATGGGCCGATAATCTTACCCACCTTGGCATCTCGGCCGGAGCAGCCACCGAGGGACACCTGATAGTACTCTTCGCCTTTTTTGTCGACACCCAGAATACCGATGTTGCCAATGTGGTGATGACCGCAGGCATTCATGCAGCCGGAGATATTCAGTTCGATATCACCCAGGTCATACAAATAGTCCAGGTCGTCGAATTGACGTTGAATCTGCTCGGCAATGGGGATGGACTTGGCATTGGCCAAGGAGCAGAAATCACCACCGGGACAGCAGATGACATCGGTTAAACAGCCGATGTTGGCGGTGGCGAAGCCCAGTTCCTTCAATTTACCCCAGAGCTCGAACAGCTGGTCCTGGCGCACATCCGCCAACACCACGTTCTGTTTATGGGTGCTGCGAATCTCGCCGAAGCTGTACTGGTCAGCCAAGTCTGCAATGGCGAACAATTCTTCGGTAGTAACGTCTCCCGGTGCTACGGCTGTGGCTTTAAGGGACAGGGTAACGGCCATGTAGCCAGCTTGTTTGTGAGCGGTACAGTTGCGTTTTACCCAGGCATCGAAGCCGGGGTTGGCAGCCCGTTGCTCCACAAGCTCAGCAGGATTGTCGGCCAGTGTTGCATAGGCCGGAGCGGGGAAGAAGGCCTGCATGCGCGCGACTTCCGCTTCGGGCAGATCCATTTCGGAATCCTTCATGTGGGCCCATTCAGCTTCCACTTTTTCGCGGAAAGCCTCAACCCCTAACGCTTTAACCAGAATCTTAATGCGGGCCTTGTATTTGTTGTCGCGGCGGCCATAGCGGTTGTAGACGCGCAATACCGCTTCGAGATAGGACAGCAGGTACTTGGGAGGAAGGGCCTCAGCGACTTTTTCAGCCACAATCGGGGTTCTGCCCAAACCGCCGCCAACCCAGATATCAAAGGCGGTTTGACCCGCTGCATCCTTCACGATCTCAACACCGATATCGTGGAACTTGATGGCCGCACGATCGGATTCTGACGCATTGACGGCGATTTTGAATTTGCGGGGTAGATAGGCGAATTCTGGATGGAACGTGCTCCACTGACGAATGATTTCACACCAGGGGCGGGGATCTTCCAGTTCGTCCGTTGCGACACCGGCAAACTGGTCCGTGGTTACGTTGCGAATACAGTTGCCGCTGGTTTGAATGGCATGCATTTGCACGGATGCCAGCTTTTCCAGAATATCCGGCACCAACTCCAGAGCAGGCCAGTTGTACTGGATGTTCTGACGGGTACTGAAATGGGCATAGCCTTTGTCGAAATCCCGGGAGATTTCCGCCAACACGCGCACTTGCGCGCTGTTCAGCATCCCGTAGGGGATGGCCACCCGCAACATGGGGGCGTGACGTTGAACGTAGAGTCCGTTTTGGAGGCGCAGAGCCAGGAATTCTTCGTCGGTCAGTTTGCCAGCCAGGAAGCGCTCAGTCTGATTGCGATACTGGGCAACCCGTTCATTCAGCAGTTGCTGATCGTATTCGGTATATGCGTACATAACTTCGGTTCGTTTTACTGCGTTCCACGGCCTGTAACCACATTAAAATCATGGCTTTAGGCGGTTAATACAGAGGATCGTGCGATTTTGAGGCGAGCAGGGTACCAGTATGGCTTTATTCATAAAAGGAATATTTTGAAATATCAATATATCCATTTATGAATAACAAGCATTACCTTGTCGGTGTTTTGCTCAATCAAGTTGCTTACTTTGCAGCGGAGTCAATGACGCTGTTCACCACAACAATCATAATGACGACGATAGCAACCGCTGCAATGATCCCCATAATAATGAACTGAGATGCATCCCCTTGCTTGAAGTCCTGCTGACGATTCTTATCACTTTGGATGCCGAAGATGGCGGCAACAGTGCTTTGTAACAGGCCTAGAAATCCACGGCTCTTTGTTTCACCCGGGCTTTGCTGCTGATTTTCCTGTTTTTGTTCAGACATTTAGATTCCTTGCTTCAAAAAACGGTGCCCCTTCAAATTTTTATACTTGCCCATTGGCGTCCACGCCACTGTCTGGCCATTATGATGGCCTGTAGCAATCGCTGTATCAATTGGAATATCCAGATTCCCAGCAACCCGTAGCCCAGATATGGTCCCACCAGGAATGCGGTTGGTATAAAGAAGGCCCATTGCAACAATATACTGATTTTCATGACCACTTTGCTGGCGCCGGCACCCAGCAAGGCCTGTGACAGGATGATTCCGCAGGCGTCCAGGCCAATAAACAATCCGGTAATCCTGACCGGGAGTCGACCGAGCTCGATCAGGGCGGGTTCATGGAAGAACAGCCCCAGCACCCATTCCGGCAGCAGGATAAGTGGTAAAGCGATAGCCCAGAGGAAGGCCATGCCAACCAGGGTTATGTTGACCCCCCAGCGATGGGCATCTTCGGCATCCTGCCTGCCCAATGCCTGGCTCACCAAAGAGGTGGCGGCCATTCCCAATCCCATGGCGGGCAGGATCAGAAATAGAATGATGGTCACCAGAACATGGCCCACCGCCAGCTCATGCGTGCCCACTTGGGCAATAATCCAGAACAGCATGGTTAATCCACCGGCAAAGAATACCTGCTGGATGGAATTGGGGAGGGCAAGCTTGAGGGTGTCCTGGATCTGGTTCCAGCTTGGCAATCCATGGAGGAATCCGTTGACCCGGGCGAAGAGCCAGCATTGAATCCCGTATAGTACACTCGCCAGGTAGAGGGCCAAGGTGGTTCCCAGACCGGCTCCCACAACACCCAATTCGGGCAGACCAAAGGCGCCAAAGATAAACCCGTAGCTGAGCACCACGTTGGCGATATGCATCACGATCAGCGTTCGCATATAAACAGTAGATCGGTTAACCCCATTCCAGTAACCGCGAAAACTGAAGTTCATACCTAAGGCAAACAAACCCACGATACGGATGGCGAAGTAATCCGCCGCCATGGGGGACACGTTGGGGTCGTCAATCAGGAACCGCATGATGGGTTCAGCCCCGAAGTAGAATATTAAAAACAGCGGTAGGGACAGGACAATGGCAATGGCTAGGCCGGTATTCAGTGGGAAAGCCATTTGCTCGATATTATTCTCGCCCCTGCGGCGGGCAACCATGGCCTGTACGCCTGCGCCCAGACCGATGACCATAGCCGATGCCAGATAGTTGGTGTTACTGGCCATACCCACCGCAGCCAGCGCATCACTGCCCAAGTGGGAAACCATCCAGGTATCCACAATATTGAGAATGCTCTGGGAGAGCATACCGGCCATAATGGGCAACGCCAACATCATGATCTGTTGCAAGCGTTCCCCGGTTGGCCAGTATTGAGTCATGTTCGTATCGCTAAGTCTAGGGCTCGTAGGCCAGGTTGGGGCTCAACCAACGTTCCGCTTCTTCCACGCTGATATCCTTACGCGCAGCGTAATCTTCCACCTGGTCTTTGTTGATCTTGCCTACCGCATAGTAGCGAGATTCAGGGTGCGAGAAATACCAGCCGCTTACGGCAGCAGTTGGGTACATGGCGAAATGCTCAGTCAGCTGCACGCCGGTATTTTCCGTGGCGTCCAATAGGTCAAACAGCGTCTCTTTCTCGGTGTGATCCGGGCAGGCAGGGTAGCCGGGGGCGGGTCGAATACCTTTGTAGCGCTCTTTGATCAGTTCTTCGTTACTCAGGGACTCCTCATCGGCATAACCCCAATACTCTTTGCGAACTTTCTCATGCATGCGCTCTGCCAGAGCCTCCGCCAGGCGATCTGCCAGTGATTTGAGCAGAATGGCATTGTAATCGTCGTGGTTGGCTTCGAACTCGGCCACCTTCTCATCAACACCGTGTCCTGCTGTCACAACAAACCCGCCTACATAGTCCCGTTTGGTGCCGGCCGGGGCCACATAGTCAGCCAGGCAAAAATTGGGCTGGTCGTTGGCTTTATCCGTTTGCTGGCGAAGATGGTGGAGCGAGGCCAGTTCAGAACCGTCCTCATTAAGCAGGGCGATGTCGTCGCTACCTATGCGTTGGGCGGGCCAGAAGCCGATGACGGCGCGGGCTTGTAGCCACTTCTCATCAATGATTTTTTGCAGCATTGACTGAGCGTCGGCAAATAACTTGGTCGCTTCGGTACCCACCACTTTATCCTCCAGGATAGCCGGATACTTGCCGGACAGCTCCCAGGAAATGAAGAAGGGCGTCCAGTCGATTCTGTCCACCAGTTCCTGCAACGGATAGTCATCGAATACCTTCACACCGGTAAAGGTCGGCACCGGTGGCGTGTAGGACTCCCAATCTGTTTTCATCGCATTGGCCTGAGCATCCTGGTAGCTCAACAGCTTGGTGCGATTGCCACGATTGGCGTTGCGTTCGCGAATAACGCTGTATTCTTCGCTGATCTTGGCCTGCAAGGCTTCCCTTTGTGTCGTGTTTAAAAGATTCGCCGCAATACTTACGGAGCGGGATGCGTCCGCGACATAAACCACGGGGGCTTTATCAAACTGTGGTTCAATTTTTACCGCAGTATGCGCCTTTGATGTGGTGGCACCACCTATCAGCAGTGGCAGGTTGATGTCCAGACGTTGCATTTCCTTGGCAACATGGACCATTTCATCCAGTGACGGGGTGATTAAGCCGCTCAGTCCGATGATGTCCACTTCATGCTTTTTCGCTTCGGCGAGGATTTTGTCGCAGGCCACCATGACGCCCAGGTCGATGACTTCGAAGTTATTACACTGCAACACTACGCCCACGATATTCTTGCCGATGTCGTGCACGTCGCCTTTAACCGTCGCCATTAGAATTTTACCTTTGGCTTTGGTGTTGCCATCCTTTTCCGCTTCAATGAAGGGAATCAAGTGCGCTACGGATTGTTTCATCACCCGGGCACTTTTCACTACCTGGGGCAGGAACATTTTGCCCTGTCCAAACAGGTCGCCCACCACATTCATGCCATCCATCAACGGACCTTCGATCACTTCAATGGGGCGCTTGGCCTGTAGGCGAGCTTCCTCGGTATCTTCGATGATGTAGGTGGTGATACCTTTCACCAACGCATGTTCCAGGCGCTTGGTCACGGGGAGTTCACGCCAGGCATCGTCTTCTTTTGCCTTTTGGCCGCCCTCGCCACGAAATTGCTCAGCAATCTCCAGCAGCCGGTCGGTTGCGTCGTCCCGCCGGTTGAGGATGACATCCTCAACCCGTTCCTTCAGCTCAGCCGGAATATCCTCATAAATGGCAAGCTGCCCGGCATTCACAATACCCATGGTCAACCCGGCTTTGATGGCATGGTAGAGAAAGACTGCGTGAATAGCCTCACGCACCGGGTCGTTACCGCGGAAGGAGAAGGATACGTTACTGATCCCGCCGGAGCTAAGCGCATGTGGGAGGTTCTGTTTGATGAACGCACAGGCCTCAATAAAGTCCACTGCGTAATTGTTATGTTCGTCAATCCCGGTCGCTACCGCGAACACATTGGGGTCGAAAATAATATCCTGAGGCGGAAAACCAATCGTCATCAACAGATCGTAGGAGCGTTTCACAATCTCCCGTTTGCGCTCAGCAGTGTCCGCCTGGCCGCTTTCATCAAAGGCCATTACCACGATGGCGGCACCGTACTCCATGCACAGGTGCGCCTTGTCCAGAAACTCCTTTTCACCTTCTTTCAAGCTGATGGAGTTCACAATACCTTTGCCCTGAATGCGTTTGAGACCCGCTTCAATGATTTCCCACTTGGAAGAATCCAGCATAATGGGAACCCGGCTGATCTCCGGTTCCGAGCCGATCAGGTTGAGGAACGTAATCATGGCCTGCTCGGAATCGAGCATCCCTTCGTCCATGTTGATATCAATGATCTGGGCGCCGTTCTCGACCTGATCCCGTGCAACCTGCAATGCTTCTTCGAAGTTTTCCTCTTTAATCAGACGGCGGAATTTGGCGGAACCGGTGACGTTGGTACGCTCTCCCACGTTAACGAACAAAGAGGTTTCATCCACATTGAACGGCTCCAGGCCGGACAACCGCAGGGCGGGTTTGATCTCGGGAATAACGCGGGGGGCAACACCGTCCATCGCCTTGGCAATGGCTTCGATGTGGGCGGGGGAAGTTCCGCAACAGCCACCGATAATGTTGACGAAACCGCTGGTGGCAAATTCTTTTACGATCTCCGCCATTTCCTCAGCGGTTTGATCATAAGCGCCGAATTCGTTTGGTAAACCAGCATTAGGGTGCGCACTCACTCGGCAACTGGCTACCCGGGACAGCTCTTCCACATAGGGGCGCAGCTGCTCAGCGCCCAGCGCGCAGTTCAAACCAATGCTCAGTGGCTTGGCATGGATAATGGAATTGTAAAACGCCTCGGTGGTTTGACCTGACAAGGTTCGACCGCTGGCATCTGTAATCGTACCGGAGATCATAATGGGCAGTTCAACGCCTGATTCCCGGAAGTAACGGCGCACCGCAAAGATTGCGGCCCGGCAGTTCAAGGTGTCGAACACGGTTTCGATCAGAATGATGTCGGCACCACCATCAATCAACCCGCGCGTGGCTTCAGTATAGTTTTCTACCAGCTCATCAAAGGTGATATTGCGGTATTCCGGGCGGTTAACGTCCGGTGAAATAGAACAGGTGCGACTGGTCGGGCCCAGAACACCTGCCACGAAACGGGGTTTGTCCGGCGTCTCTGCGGTTTTTTCATCGCATACCTTGCGAGCCAGCTCCGCGCCACTTTTATTCAACTCGTAGACCAGGGGCTCCAAATCATAATCGGCCTGGGATACTGCCGTTGAGTTGAAGGTGTTGGTCTCGATGATGTCGGCGCCCACATCCAGGTAAGCCTTATGGATAGCAGCGATCACATCGGGGCGCGTCAGCGACAGTAAATCGTTGTTTCCCTTAAGATCCTGATGGTGATCTGCCAGTCTATCACCTCGATAGTCCTGTTCCTGAAGCTGGTAGCCTTGTATCATTGTGCCCATGGCGCCATCCAGAATCAGGATACGTTGGGAGAGGGCGGAGTTCAGGCTGGACAGGCGATCTTCTAGGGTTTTCATCTTAAAATCAGACTCTTAGAATATTTCATATGGGACAATAGGGGCGTCATTGTAGCAGACTCCTCTTCTATCACCGACAATACAAAATTGATTATTTTTCATATTGGTCGGGGAATTATTCAATTTCCGAGCAATACCTGAGTGCTGCACTTGGTTTTAGTGGGAAGACCCGTTATCCTATTGTTGCGCCACGAATTAAAGGTTGAACCATGGCAAATAGCTTTATTACTGTTACCCCGTCTGCCCAGGAGTACCTGGTGGATTTATTGGCCAAGCAGGACAACGAGGGAATGGGTGTGCGAATTTTCGTCGAGCGTCCAGGCACACCCCATGCCGAGTGCTGTATGGCTTATTGTTCTCATGGCGAAGAAGAGCCCACGGATACCAAGCTGGAGTTGGAAGGCTTTAATGCTTTCATCGATGCGGAAAGCGTTCCGTTCCTGGAAGATGCCGTGATCGACTATGCGAAAGATCGTATGGGTGGCCAGCTAACGTTCCGGGCACCCAAGTCGAAGGTTCCTCAGATTGACGAAAATGCCTCCGTCGAGCAGAAGGTGAATTACATTCTCTACAGTGAGATCAATCCGCAACTGGCTGCCCATGGTGGCAACGTGCAGCTGATCGGGCTGGTAGAGGACGACACCGTAGCCGTGCTGAAATTCGGCGGTGGTTGCCAGGGCTGTGGCATGGTGGATGTAACGCTGAAGGAAGGCATTGAGAAAACCCTGCTTGAGAAGGTCCCTCAATTGAAACGCGTGACCGATGATACCGACCATAGCGTCACCGAAAACGCGTACTTCAAGTCGTAGCGGTTTGTTGGAGCTTGTTAGCAAAAAGGCCCGGTAAGCCGGGCCTTTTTTGTTGTCCTGGAGAAAACAATCAGCGATTGGGCAGCACGTTCTTCAGCTTTTGGTGCATTTCCCTGATGCTTTTCTCCGTAGTTTCCCAGTCGATGCAGGCATCCGTCACCGACACCCCGTATTGCATTTGGCTGTGGTCTTCGGTGATTTTCTGGCTGCCCCAGTTGATGTGACTTTCAACCATCAAGCCAACGATGGATTTGTTGCCTTCCAGAATCTGGTTGGTGACATTTTCCATTACCAGTGGCTGCAAACCAGGATCCTTGTTGGAGTTGGCGTGACTGCAATCCACCATGATGTTCTGGGATAAGTTTTCTTTAGCCAGCTCTTTTTCCGCCAGCGCGACACTCACCGAATCATAGTTGGGCTTGCCGCCACCACCGCGCAGAACCACGTGACCGTAGGCATTGCCTCGGGTGTTGATAATGGCAACCTGGCCTTCCTGGTTAATGCCCAGAAAACTGTGGGGGCTGGATACCGAGTGCAGGGCATTGATTGCAACGGTCAGGGACCCGTCGGTGCCATTCTTGAAACCTACGGCTGAAGACAGGCCACTGGACATTTCCCGGTGGGTCTGGGATTCCGTTGTGCGGGCGCCAATTGCGGACCAGCTGATTAAATCCTGCAGATACTGTGGGGAGATCGGGTCCAGGGCTTCAGTGGCCAAAGGAAGGCCAATCTCGGACAAATCCACCAGTAATTTTCGAGCGATATGCAAACCATCCTGAATCTTGAACGTATCATTCAGGTAAGGGTCGTTGATTAATCCCTTCCAGCCAACGGTGGTGCGGGGCTTCTCAAAATACACGCGCATGATCAGCAGCAGGGTATCGGACACATCTTCAGCCAGCTTGTTAAGCCGTTGGGCGTAGTCATTTGCAGCTTCTATGTCATGAATGGAGCAGGGCCCTACCACCAGAAACAGACGATGGTCCTTGCGGTCAAGAATATTGCGTACATCTTCCCGACCTTTCACTACCACTTCGCGGGCTTTATCGGACAGGGGGATTTCTTCTTTTAGCTGGTTTGGGGTAACCAGCAACTCCTGCGAGGCAACATTCAAGTTGTCGACGCTGCTTTCTGACATCGTATTTGAATCCTATTCAATCTAGCTTTGGTGTATCATGGACAAGGCCCGATTCTAGCCCAATCAGGGTGACAGTTGCATACGTACGTCAATATAAATGGCAAAATAAATTCATTATCCTGATAGATTTTCTAAAAAGTAAGAGGGAGGCGGGTCGAATGCCCATCACTTTTGACGGTAAACTGGTCATCGCCACTTCTTCTAGCGCGCTGTTCGATCTCTCCGAAAGTGACCGGATTTTCAAGCAGGAAGGGCTGGATGCCTATCGTCAGTACCAGATTGACAACGAGGATACCCCACTTGAACCGGGGGAAGCCTATCCGCTGGTGAAGAAGCTGCTTGCCATTAACGAAATGATTCCAGGAGCCGGTGTTGAGGTTATCCTGCTGTCCCGCAATTCCGCCGATACCGGCCTGCGCGTCTTCAATGCGATAGAGCATTGGGGATTGCCGATCACGCGAGCCGCCTTTTCCGGTGGCAAGAGTCCTTACCGGTATGTGGAAGCATTTGGCGCGCATTTGTTTTTGTCGACAAATCCCGAGGACGTACGCAATGCGCTGGAGTTGGGTTATGCCGCCGCAAGCATTATTTCCCCGAGTAAATCACCGCAGAAAAACCTGGCAACTGAACTGAAAATCGCCTTTGACGGTGATGCGGTTTTGTTTTCCGATGAGTCAGAGCAGATTTATCAGAGTCAGGGCCTGGAGGCATTTACGGCCTCGGAACGAGCTGCCGCGAAAACCCCTATGCGCGGTGGCCCTTTCAAACCCTTCCTCCAGGCGCTGCACAATCTTCAGTCCCAGTTCGAAGAAGAGCTATGTCCAATTCGGACTGCTTTGGTGACAGCGCGTTCAGCTCCTGCGCACGAGCGTGTGGTTAGAACCTTGCGCAACTGGAACATCCGAATCGACGAATCACTGTTTTTGGGCGGTTTGGACAAAGGCGCTTTTCTCAAGGCATTTGGCGCGGATGTTTTCTTTGATGACCAGGAAGGCCACTGTGTTTCAGCCAGTGAGCATGTGGCCGCAGGGCATGTGCCCCACGGTGTTGCCAATAAAGCGGGCTAAGGTTTACCAGTTGTAGTTAAATCCAACCGCACCGTCGATAACCAGTTTGTCGATCATCTTCTCCGGGCACAGTTCGACTTTCTCACGGATGGCTTTAGAAAAATCCATGGCTTTTTGGATAGGGGCCTGGACAGTAAACGTAGTGCCTACGGATGTGACATCGATGTTTGCTGAAAGCGGATCGATGCTCCAGGCATTGTATTTGGCCCCCAGTTCCAGGGAGTTTCCTTTCATTGGGTTGGTGTCTGCGGTGAACTTAAAGCTGACCAATGGGATTGCCATACCTTGGTGTGACAGGCTGTGAATGTTGTAGTTGGCTTGAGATGGCTGATGGTATCCACTCAGTAAGCGGCTTTGTTCTTCAGTCAGTTCTATATTAAGGAAATCCGTATCTGCCGCTACCACATGGGCGGAGGCAAAGCTGGCAACGCATCCTGCACAGGCGAATATTGTTTTCCAGAGGCCTAGGGATTTCATACAGCAACGACTACCTAAATACGTTAATAAAATCGGAAATATTTTGTTAATTAAAAAGTAGCCAGCATCCTCAAACTAAACCAATTTGTAATTTCCGGAATGTGGTGCGTTTCGCGCTTTTTCTATATCACCTTTTTTGTGGCATCTCTGTTGCGAACCTAACTGAATTTATTTCTTTTCGGCCAATTATTTAGGTGAATGAATCCGGGCAATTACTATGCTTCCTGCTATGATTTAAAAATGGTCAAAGATTGTACTTTTCGCTGTAGAAGTTCTGTTAATTAATGTTAAAAAACATCCTTTATGCTACCGACCTTGGGCTGTTTGGCCCGTTTGTTCTTGAGCACGTATGTGAGCTCGCGACCAAGCATAATGCCCGCGTTACGGTAATACATGCTGTCGAACCCGTTAGTGTTTTTGCCGGCGCGCTCCTGGAAACCTATGTGCCCCAAGAAGACAAGGCAGCGCTGAAACTGCATGGGTACGAAGCGGTGATGGCCACCATTCGAGCCAGGGTGAGGCAGGCATTCGAAGAGGACTTCATAGATATGAGCGCATCTCGCGAATGCATACAGGATGTACTGGTTCTGGATGGGGATGCCTGTGAGGTGATTTTGGAGACGGCTTGCAGTATGGATGCGGATCTTATTGTACTTGGGAGCCACAGCGGGCATTCAGATCACAATACGGCCATAGGGTCCGTGGCTTCCAAGGTGCTGCAGCTTTCTCATATTCCGATATATCTGGTACCCACCGTTGCGGCCAGCACCAGGGGTCAGCCTCTTCAACTCAGAAAAACGCGTATTTAACGCCCAGAGCCAGAAGCATGCTTGCGAGCATGGGTTGTAACAGCTTTTCGGGCAGCCGCGTGGCAACTTTGGTGCCCACGTAGATGGCGGGAAGAGAACCAACCAAAAGCGCGCCCAGCAGCATGAAGTCAACATTGCCCAGGAACAGATGGCCGGTACCTGCCACCAGCGTGAGAGGAACCGCGTGTGCCAAGTCCGTTCCCACTACGTTAATAGAAGGAAGTCTGGGGTAAAGCAACAACAATATAGCCGCTCCAAAGGCGCCCGCACCCACCGACGACAAGGTCACCATGATTCCAAGCACTATGCCCATTAACCAGGTGTAGCGGGGCGAATGTGCCTGGAGGTGTGCCAGGAAGCCGCCTTTATTATGATCGTGGCTTTCAGCCATGATCTTCTTGCGCATCAGCAGCACAAGAGAGGTCAGAATCAGCATCACCCCAAGCATTGAGGTCAGGAGATGCGAGTAGGATTCCGAATCCGGAAAGTAGTTATGCAGGACGTAAACGGTGGCGAGACTGGCAGGCAAGCTACCGGCAAACAGGTAAAAGACGATATTCCAGCGTATGGTGCCCTGGCGTCTATGGACGAATACGCCCCCGGCTTTGGTAATGGAGGCGTACAGCAGGTCCGTACCTACGGCCACATGGGGCGGGAAGCCAAATAACAGCAGGAGAGGGGTCATCAGTGAGCCGCCGCCAACCCCCGTTACGCCAACGGCGAAACCGACAGCAGCCCCAGCCATTATGTATACTACAAAATCCATAGACGCCGCCGGCAATCTCTTCTAAGTTAAAATAGTACTAACGGAAAAAAATTTAACAATCTGAAGTTTTGTGGTTGGTAAATTTATAGATTCTGGCCTATTCTGCAAAGGAATATATTTTCATATTGTTATAACCCCGAGAGCCAACTAATAAAAAGCAGGGGGAGGGAGATCCATGAAACTTCAGCAATTGCGTTACATCTGGGAAGTGGCGCGACACGATCTGAACGTCTCAGTAACTGCTCAAAGCCTATATACATCGCAGCCCGGTATCAGCAAGCAAATCCGACTCTTGGAGGATGAGCTGGGGGTAGAGATCTTTTCCCGCAGCGGAAAACACCTGACCCGGGTAACACCAGCCGGAGAAGCGATCCTTAAAATATCCGGTGAAATCCTGCGCAAAGTCGACAGCATCAAGCAGGTAGCACAGGAATTCAGTGATGAATCCAAAGGCAGCCTGTCGCTGGCAACTACCCATACCCAGGCCCGCTATGCACTGCCCAGCGTAATCGAAACCTTTATTGACAAATATCCCGAGGTTTCCCTGCATATGCATCAGGGAACGCCCATCCAAATTTCGGAGATGGCGGCTGACGGCACGGTGGATTTTGCGATTGCCACCGAAGCCCTGGAATTGTTCGGCGACCTGATTATGATGCCCTGTTACAGCTGGAACCGGGCGATTATTGTGCCGCGAAATCATCCTTTGGCGCAGTCCTCAAAGGTCACTTTGGAGGAAGTTGCTCGCCAGCCTATTGTTACTTATACATTTGGGTTTACGGGGCGGTCCAAGCTCGATGACGCGTTCCTGGACAAAGGGTTGTCGCCCAAGGTTGTGTTCACCGCCGCCGATGCCGACGTAATCAAGACTTACGTCAAGCTCGGACTGGGTGTAGGTATCGTGGCCAAAATGGCCTGTGATGATAACGATCCGGATCTGGTTGCTTTGGATGCATCGCATCTGTTTGAGCCCAGTGTCACCAAGATCGGCTTCCGCCGCGGCACCTTCCTCAGGGGGTTCATGTATGAGTTCATTGAGTTGTTTGCTCCGCACCTGACCAAAGAAGTGGTGAACGAAGCGGTTGAGCGTCATACCCGTTCAGAGCTTGATGAGCTGTTCAGCCATATCCAACTGCCGGTACTGTAAAGCCCGCTAGTGCTTGTTTCCTCAGCAAAAAAGCCCCCGGTGACGGTTTGTCATCGGGGGCTTTTTTGTACCTCAATCAGCGTTCTTTACAGGAAATCCAGATCCGGATTGTTGTGAAGGATTTCCTTCAGCTCATCCTTCTCTTCTGTATCCTGCTCCAACACTTCTTTCACAAACTTGAAATACACCGTGTAGACACTCTGGCGACCGTCATCGTGTTCGACCACAAAGAACGGGGCTCGATCCACCTGGAGCTCGGCCGCCATCAGCATGCCGGGGCTGGTGGGATCCCGTTCGTCAGCCACCAGGATCTCGTCGATGCGTGCCATTTGGCCAGAATCTTCGAGCCGAGCAATAACATCACCACACTTTTTGCAGGGTGATCCGTCAGCCAGAATTTTCTTAACCAGAGTGATCTTCATCGTGTTATCCCTCTATTTCTTGTCTACGTTAATGGCGTGCAGGCCGCATTCCTTTGCCGTCGCTTCTTCCCACCACCAGCGGCCTTCGCGTTCATGCTGGTTTGGCAGTACAGGGCGTGTGCAGGGCTCGCAGCCAATACTAATAAAGCCTTTTTCGTGCAGTTCGTTGTAGGGAACTTCGTTTGCCCGAATGTAAGCCCAAACCTGTTCAGAACTCCAGTTTGCCAGAGGGTTGAATTTTATCAACTGGTTGCTTTCAGTTGAGAAGGCACCATCAATCTGAATCACTGGGATATCCACACGGGTGCCAGGGCTTTGGTCTTTGCGCTGACCGGTAACCCATGCGCTCAAGGTGGAAAGCTTGCGGCGCAGCGGGCCAACTTTACGTACTGCACAGCATTCTTTGTGATCATCCTGATAGAAGCTGAACAGGCCTTTTTCGTTCACCATGGCTTCTATCTGGGCTACTTCAGGGAAGGTAGCCTCAATTTTAATACCGTAATGGGTGCGCACTTTCTCCAGGAAACGGTAGGTTTCGGGGTGCAAGCGACCGGTATCCAGGGTAAATACACGGAAAGGCTTACCCAGTTTTGCAGCCATATCCACCAGAACCACGTCTTCTGCACCGCTAAAAGAAATCGCCAGGTTGTCGTATTTGTCCAACGCCGCCGCCAGGATGTCCTGGGGAGATTTGGATTCCAGTTCGCTGTTCCACGCCTGCGCGTCTGCTTGGGTTAAACTCATGCTAGCCTCTCTACTCACTGCATTCTGTATGTCATACCTTTCAGAGGGCCGGAATTCTAGCAGAGTTGTATATGGGTTCGAAATACAAGAATGCACGAGACATATAACCCAGCAGAATATGCAGATGCCTTTAAATCGCGAACCGGCATCAAAACCACGGATTGCATCGGAACACGATTATCGCTAGAGTTGCGCCAGCGTTACGTCTCGCATCAATTTATAAGTGGAGAATGTTGTGGAAATTGCATGTCTTGACCTGGAAGGGGTCCTGGTTCCGGAAATCTGGATCAATTTTGCCGAAAAAACCGGTATTGAAGAATTGAAGGCCACCACCCGCGATATTCCCGACTACGACGTGCTGATGAAGCAGAGACTCTCCATTTTGAACCAGCACAAGCTGGGATTGAACGAGATCCAGGAAGTAATCGACTCGCTGGGCCCTATGGAAGGTGCGCTGGAGTTTGTCGACTGGCTGCGGGAGCGTTTTCAGGTAGTTATTCTCTCTGATACTTTCTATGAATTTGCGCAGCCTCTTATGCGCCAGTTGCGCTGGCCGACTCTATTCTGTCATCGCCTGGAAGTGGCTGAAGATGGCCGAATCGTTGATTACAAACTGCGTCAAAAAGATCCCAAGCGTTCTTCCGTCAAGGCTTTCCATGCTCTGAATTACCGCTGTATTGCTGCCGGCGATTCCTACAATGACACCACAATGCTGAGTGAGGCGGAAGCCGGTATCCTGTTCAAGGCGCCTAAAAACGTAATTGAAGAATTTCCCCAGTTTCCTGCGGTGCATACCTATGACGAGCTCAAGCAGGAATTCATCAAGGCTTCAATTAGAGACCTCTCTTTGTAATTCAACAGCTTATTGGAGAGACTTGAGAAGCTTTCCAATTTTGTCGTTGATTTCCTGATACTCAGCTGCTGCGGTGGAGTCGGCCACAATACCGCCTCCCCCCCAACAGCGAATGGTTCCATTGCTGGCCAACAGGCTGCGAATGAGGATATTGGAATCCATGCGTCCGCACACATCCAGATAGAGCATGCTGCCGCAATAGAAATCCCGGGAATGGGGTTCCAGTTCCTCAATGATTTCCATTGCCCGGTGCTTGGGGGCGCCGGTGACTGAGCCGCCGGGAAAGGCTCGCAATAACAGGTCCAGGGCGTCAACGTCTTCAGCCAGCTGGCCGGAAATGGTGGAGACGAGGTGGTGCACGTTGCTGAAGCTCTCAATATCAAACAGTTTGTCTACCTTTACCGAACCTGTCTTGCAGCTGCGACCCAGGTCATTGCGCAGCAGGTCAACGATCATCAGGTTTTCCGCCCGGTCTTTCTTGCTCGACATCAGGTCTTCACGCTGTGTCAGGTCCTCTCTTGGATTATTGCTGCGGGGGCGGGTGCCTTTGATCGGCTTGGTTTCCACCCGGCGCTCTACTGAGCGGAGGAAGCGTTCAGGAGAAAGGCTTAGCAGCGCCCAGTCATCCGCTTCGATATAGCCCCCCATGGGCGCAGATTGCAGGGCCCTCAGTTGCCGGTAAGCCTGCCAGGCGGACCCGGTATACGGTGCACAGAACTCCCTGGAAAGGTTTATCTGATAGCAATCGCCTTGCTGAATGTATTGTTGGGTTTTCTCAAATTGTTGCCGGTATTCCGGGCCGGGGAGATTGCCCTCGAACGATGCTGTCAGCGTAAAGTGCTCATGAGCGGGGCTTGCCCCAAGATAGGCGCGCTCCAGCTGCTGTGCCAGGTTGTGGAATTCATCGATATACAGCAGTTGGCTGTGGTGCTGGGCGTGGTCGGTGATGATGAGTGCGGGATAGAAACCCATCCACATCGAGGGCAGGTTCGTGGATGACATTGCGACTGATTCCAGCGCACTGCCAAGGTTGTAGCTCCAGACACCGAACCAGCCCGGTGCTATCGGGGCATTTGATATGGGGCTGGTGTATTGTGCAAGCTTGCGCCTTATGTGTTCAATTGAAGATGCAGGGTCAGCACCTGATGCCAGGCTCAGAGTGTTCGCCGGGGCTGCCGCCATCACATCGATGTGATCAAGATAGCCCGTGCCGCTGTCAAGCAGCAGCCCCTTGCCCAGGCCACGAACTCGGGAGAAGCGATCCAGGCTGCATTCACCGTAAGGCAGCGCTTTTGATATCAGACCCATAATCTAGATATGTCTTGGAATTACAACAACTATGCTGGTTAAGGTATTGATTATCAGGCAAGTCTTCGCTTGATGCCTGCCGCTTCAATGACCTTGGTTGAGATCTCTTCAATGGAGGCATGGGTACTGTTTACAAACGGGATCCCAAATCGGTTGAAAATCGCTTCTGCACCGCGCACTTCGCTCTCGCACTGGTTGATCGATGCATACCGACTGTTGGGTTTGCGCTCCGTCCTGATGGCGGCAAGGCGCTCAGGCTCGATACTCAAGCCAAACAGTTTGCTGCGATGATCCCTGAGTGCCCTTGGCAGATTCAGGTCATCCAGATCGTCCTCAGTCAGCGGATAGTTGGCGGCCTTGATCCCGAACTGTAAAGCCAGATACAGGCAGGTGGGCGTTTTACCGCTGCGGGATACTCCGATCAGAATGACATCGGCCAGATCATAGTGCCGTGTGCGGGCGCCATCATCGTTGTCCAGTGCATAATGGACCGAATCGATTCGCACCTGATAGCTTTTGTCGTCCACGATGGAGTGGGATTTGCCCACGGAATATGAAGATTCGGCACCCAGCGCGCCCTCCAGGGGCTTCAGAAAACTGGAGAAAATATCCAGCATGAAGGCTTTGCTTTGTCCAAGCTGGCTGCGGATTTCATCATTGATAACCGTACTGAAGACCAGGGGAGGCAAATCATCTTCCAAAGCGGCTTTGTTGATCCTGGATACAGCCTGGCGTAATTTGGATTCATCCGTCACGTAGGGGATGGTCACCTGATCGAAATCCACCGTATCAAATTGGGCCAACAGGGAGTGGCCCAGGGTTTCTGCGGTGATGCCCGTGCCATCCGAGATGAAAAAAACCGTACGCTTCATATATGCTTCTTATTCATGGTAAAACTGTCTCAATAATTTAACGTGATTCCCCATTTAGAACGAGTAATTTATTGACTTTTTTAGTAGAATCTTGCGTCTTAAAAAAGAAATGCCGCGCGGCTGCTAATGGTTGAAGGTACCCTTTCATCGCATTATTCCTGCCTAATTTTGGCAGTGAACGCCCAGTCACGCTCCATTAAGCGAGTACTATCCTGTGCTTGTTTTTGGCCGGGCACCACAAGTGCCTAGATTCCACATTTTTACAAGGTAGGGAGAACGACCTTGAGCAATTATGTAATTTGGTTCCAGGATCTATCTAAAAACGATATTGAGAAGGTTGGAGGAAAGAACGCCTCTCTCGGCGAAATGATCAGTAACCTTTCCGGCGCAGGCGTTTCTGTGCCAGGTGGCTTTGCCACAACCGCCGAAGCCTATCGCGAATTCCTTGAACAAAGTGGATTGGATAAAAAAATCCACGACCAGTTAGACAAGCTTGATATCAATGACGTGAATCAACTTGCCGAAGCCGGCAGGGAAATTCGGGAATCCATCCTTAACACTCCATTACAACCGGCCCTGGAAAAAGCCATTCGTGAAGCCTATGCCAAGCTGCAGGATGGCAACGACAACATATCGGTTGCTGTGCGCTCTTCAGCAACGGCAGAAGATCTGCCGGATGCGTCCTTCGCCGGCCAGCAAGAGACCTTCCTGAATATCCATGGCGCTGATAACGTTCTCCATGCAGTGAAAGAAGTGTTTGCTTCCCTGTTCAACGATCGCGCCATTTCCTATCGTGTTCATCAGGGATTTGAACATCGTCATGTGGCGCTGTCTGCGGGTATTCAGCGTATGGTTCGTAGTGAAACCGGGTCCAGTGGTGTCATGTTCTCCCTGGATACTGAATCCGGTTTTCGCGATGTTGTGTTCATTACTGCTGCTTACGGCCTCGGTGAAACCGTGGTACAAGGCCAGGTTAACCCCGATGAGTTCTACGTCCACAAGCCTACATTGGCTGCCGGCCGTCCCGCTATTCTGCGGCGTAACCTCGGCAGTAAAGCGGTAAAAATGATTTACGGCAGTGCCAAGAAAGCTGGTAAGTCCGTTGAAACGGTCGATGTGGAGAAAGAGGATCGTTCCCGTTTCTCCATTACGGATGAGCAGGTCCAGGAACTGGCCAAACAGTGCATGATCATCGAAAAGCACTATGACCATCCGGTGGATGTGGAATGGGCCCTGGATGGCGACGACGGCCAACTGTACATCGTGCAGGCCCGTCCTGAAACGGTTAAGAGCCGCCAGACCAATGTTATGGAGCGTTACCTGCTGAAAGAGAAGGGTAAAGTTCTGGTGGAGGGCCGCTCCATTGGCCATCGTATCGGAAGTGGGGCGGTCAAGTTAGTGACCAGCCTGCGGGAAATGGACAAGGTTCAAACCGGAGACGTGCTGGTTACCGATATGACCGATCCGGATTGGGAGCCGATCATGAAGCGGGCTTCTGCGATCGTCACCAACCGTGGTGGCCGTACCTGTCATGCTGCGATTATCGCCCGCGAACTGGGTATTCCCGCAGTGGTGGGATGTGGTGATGCGACTGACATTCTGCAGGAAGGCCAGGAAGTCACAGTGTCCTGTGCGGAAGGGGATACCGGCCTTGTTTACGATGGCAAGCTGGTATTTGATGTACAGAAGAACTCGATTGAGTCCATGCCGGATTTACCGTTCAAAATTATGATGAACGTTGGTAATCCTGATCGTGCGTTCGATTTCCAGGCGCTGCCAAACGAGGGTATTGGTCTGGCCCGCCTGGAATTCATTATTAACCGCATGATCGGCGTGCACCCGAAAGCGTTGTTGAATTTCGAAACCCTGCCGAAGGATGTGAAACAAGCGGTTCAGCGTCGCATCTCAGGCTATCCCGGCCCGGTTGAGTTCTATATCGAAAAATTGGTGGAAGGGGTGTCCACACTGGCGGCATCTTTCTATCCCAAGAAAGTCATCGTCCGCCTTTCCGACTTCAAATCCAATGAGTACGCCAACCTGATCGGCGGTAAGTTGTATGAGCCTGAGGAAGAGAATCCCATGCTGGGCTTCCGCGGTGCTTCCCGCTACATCTCCGAAAGTTTTCGCGATTGTTTCGAGCTTGAATGTCGCGCCATGAAGAAAGTGCGCGAGGAAATGGGCCTGGACAATGTGGAGCTGATGGTGCCTTTCGTACGCACCGTGGGTGAAGCTGAACAGGTTATCAAGCTGCTGGAAGCCAATGGCCTTAAGCGTGGAGAGAACGGTTTGCGCGTGATCATGATGTGCGAATTACCTACCAATGCGCTGTTGGCTGATGAGTTCCTGGAACATTTCGACGGCTTCTCTATTGGGTCCAATGATTTAACCCAGTTGACGCTTGGTCTTGACCGGGATTCCGGTATCGTATCCCACCTGTTTGACGAGCGTGACCCTGCCGTAAAAGCTCTGCTGAAAAAGGCTATTGAGGCTTGTATCAAGGCAAACAAGTATGTGGGCATCTGTGGTCAGGGGCCTTCCGATCATCCTGATCTTGCCCGCTGGTTAATGGATATTGGTATTAACAGTGTATCGCTGAATCCCGATTCAGTGCTGGATACCTGGTTCTATCTGGCGGAAAACCACACTTGATACTTGCTTGAGTCCGGTCTTGAAAACAAAAAGGGGAGCTGTCGCCCCCCTTTTTGTTGCACAGGTGTCTCGCGAGATTATTTTTTGTACAGCTCTTCGGGGGGGATCAGGACCTCTCCGCTGATCTTTACGCTTTCCCCTTCCACCGCGTAGAAGAAGCAGTTCCGTCGCCCGGTATGGCAAGCAGGCCCTGTCTGATCCACTTGCATTAGCACAGTATCCCCGTCGCAGTCCAAAGCCAGGCTTTTGAGCTCCTGTACCTGTCCGCTGCTTTCGCCTTTACGCCATAACCCGCCCCGTGAACGGGACCAATAGCAGACCCGGCCGGTTTTCAGGGTTTCTTTTAATGCCTCGAGGTTCATCCAGGCCATCATCAGAACTTCTTTGCTGTCAAATTGCTGGGCGATAGCAGGAATCAATCCCTGTTCATTAAATTTGATTGAGCCAAGCATGTTCTCAAGCGGTGTGGTGAAGCCATCTTCGTTTCGTTCAAACTCTTTAAAGTGGTTCATGATTTTTTACAGTTTCAAATAGTTTTGTATACTTGCAATAATAACGTACATCAAATGATGCGGGCCAATATCTTGTCAAAACCAGTGCCGGATCGAGGGCAGGGGAGCTTGCCTGATCAAATTGTCATAATGTTTGCGGATGTATCCGGTAGCACTCAGCTGTATGAGCGCCTGGGAGATACGGACGCCCATGAATGTATAGCGAAATCGTTGCAGCGCATTATCCACCACGCACAGCATCATAACGGACATTTGGTGGAAACCATCGGCGATGAAGCCATGCTGATGTTTGCCAGGGTCGAAGATGCCACGTTAGCGGCTTTGGATATACAGCGACATTTCTTTTCCATTCCCATTCATAACGGGCATTTTATCAAGATTCGGATTGGCTACCATTTTGGGCCAATTGAATATGATGAAGGCCATCCTTTTGGTGATACGGTGAATGTGGCCGCTCGAGTGGCTTCCCTCTGCGAAGCCAGCCGCATTATCGCAACGGATGAAACCCTGAGTGGCCTGGATGATGCCGAGTTTCAACTGCGACCCTACCAGACCGCGAGGGTAAAGGGGAAGTCCAAACCTATTCGGGTTCGAGAAGTGGTCTGGGATCGGGAGGATGCCACTTCTCTTGTCAACGCGACCCAGATGACTCAGATCACCCAGATTGAGCGGGCTCCACTCCACGTTCAGCTCTATTACCAGGGAAAAGTGTATGATCTGATAGCAGGTCAGAATGCCTTTGTTATTGGCCGTGGCAACAATTGTGATCTTGTGATTGACAGCAACCTGGCTTCACGGGCTCACGCCAAAATTGAATTTCGATGGGGTGATGTGGTGTTGGTGGATCACAGTACCAACGGCACCTTTGTTGAAGGCCAGAGAGGAAAGCGGGAAGGGGATGGTGTATCGCTGCGGCTCCACCGCAGGGAAACCACCTTGCAGGGCACTGGCAAGATAGGAATCGGTACGACCATCGACAAGGCAACTGAGGTAAACTTGCTAGGATTCAAAGTCGTACCGAACTAACGCCGATCAGGATTGTTTCAATTCCCGTTCAATTCGCTCCAGTGCCTGAGTGACCTTTTGAAGCTCTTCATTGGTGACCCGACTGATTTCTTCCAGTACCTCTGCATTTTCCAGTTGAATGGCCTGTTCCTCAGAGTCAGCCGATAAACCACTCCGATAATCTCTTTTGATTGCCTCCAGCCGCTGAAGCAGCTCGTCGCGCTTCGCAGTCAGTTCTGCTTGCTTTTGTGCCAAATCAACTGTCATGTAATCACTCTCCCGGTGTAAAAAACAATCTTAAGATAGTTCTATTTAGATACTGTTGATCATAATCAAATCCTGATTCATCTGGCTACCCCGGGCGACCATCTACCCTCGGGGCCGTTAATATTTCAGTATAACGCCAGATAAACAGGCCAAAGCTGATGGTCCAAAGTACAGCGCTCATCACTATGCCCGCGCGCCATGGAATACATTCAGCTGCTGTCACCACCCGCAAAATGGCGCACAGCTGAATCAGAATGAAAGCCAGGCTGATAAATCTTGGCAAGTTCAATGGCCGCCCGGTATGACCCAGGGAGACCCGACTCATTACCCCTAGCCCGGATATTTCACTAAAAGAAGGAGGCGGAACCGTTTAACCCTTATAATGTAGGTGCTTAAGCCAAAAAACAAGGACGGTCCCGCCATGACA